>NZ_BMIN01000012.1 GCF_014642405.1 Pontibacillus salipaludis | reverse complement strand
GTATATCTATTATTACAATCATAAGCGAATTAAAATGAAGCTTGGCGGAAAGAGCCCTGTTACCTATAGAGAACAAGGCCAGACTGCAGCTTAAATACATATGACCAAAATTGTGGGTTCAGTGCACCTTGCCGGTTGAGGAGGCTCACCAGCTCCCCACAGGAAAGCGGGTGGTTTCCAGGCCCACCTTACACTCCACCCAAGCAATCGGAAACATTAAGCACTCACAGCCTGACTAGCCTGGCGTTCACGCATAGCCGTTCGTAGCCCGAACAACCACAGAAGCACCTGAATTGCCAGAACCCCAATCACAATAACCCCATCCCAAAAGTAAGCATTCGTAACCGCCTCTGTCGTCAAATGCCCATAAGCCTGCTGAATCATATACACAACCGGCGGAATTTGAAAGTAACCAAATAAGAAGATCGCAAGCGCGCCGCCAACCGTATATAGCCCAGAGAACCACTTAGCATGCTTCTGCTCATGAGCAGCTAACCGGCTCCACTCATCCTGGTTACGCTTTAAGAAGAGGTTTTGCAAGAAGATGATGCTATGTTGGTGAAGGGCTGATGTGTTGACCCAATTTGTAATGATGAAATAGACATCGGTTCTTAAGAAGAAAATGAACTGGCCTAATATGTTGTATAGAATAAAGAATGTAATCATTTGTCCAATAGCCATAACGGATGCGACTGGGAATAAGATCTGAATGATCAGGCAGAAAAATAGAATCGCACCATCCCAAGCCATACCTGCGAAATACGGCAAGTAACGTTCCTTCCTCTCACGGGACCATAACCCTGACATGTCTGTTTCAGCTACAAGGAAGACCATTCTTAAATTTAATTGGATCTTTGTTTTAATACCTAATCTTGAAGCTGCTAACGCGTGCCCAATTTCGTGGACGATCGTTAACACAGCCATAGTGAATAGAATAATAAGGGAGCTTAAACCGACTGACTCAAATAGAAAAACGTCTCTAAATGTTGGGAATAACTGTGGCTGCACAAGGAAGAGAATAATTGCTGAGACTGTTGCAAGTCCGTAAAAACCAACAGCTACCGGGTTGTAGAAGAAGGAGCCGAGCTTCTGGAGCTTAGGATTTACCTCTCGCTCGATCTCCTCGTTGATAACTTCACCGTTTATTTTCAAGACGAGCTCCATTTCAATTAGCGTCTCTGCGAAATCGAGAACATCTACATCTTCCCCATACTTTGCTTCTACTTCTTGTTTCACCTCTGCAATTGTCTTTTCCCCATCGAATCCACGTACCACATCTACTGCCACTTCAGGTACACGTATAAATTCTCCAGTAGCTGGATCCCCTACCGTAAATTCTTCCCCGTCCTGTTGAACGGAAAGGTGCGTACAATCAAGGACCGTATCTGTTGTTAAATTATCCATGAGGAACCCTCATTTCTTTCGCGCTTTCGATTAATTCATCAAGACTTGAGATCTCTTCGAACGCTTTCTCACCACATGTCGGACAGGTTGGAACCCTTTCAAACTGGTGATCTTGTTGAACAAGTTCCATCGTTTCTGTATTGAGTTGAGAATAAGCTTTCGACACGTTTGCATAGTCTGTAATATACTTGACCACCTCAGATGCAAAGAAGCCGGTTAGCATCGATACGTGCGGGGCAAACCCAGTGTTTCGGCGAGAGAAGATTAAATTGTAGACCGTTCGTAATCGGTATTCTTCAGAAGGATCTTTCACAATACTATCGATTAAGCGACAGTCATAACAACTTCCATGAGCAGGATCAAAACGTTCCCACACAACGATCTTGTTCATAAAGCCACCTTGAATATACGGAATTCCTTTTATGTAGCAGGCTGCATTTACCCAACGGCTGCAGACGATTGTCGGGCTATCAATCATACTTAACACAATATCGCATCCATCAATAATATCTAATAGATCGTGGTGTGAGGTAATTTCACGATTGTACATGGTCACACTTATATCTGGGTTAATAGCCTCCACTTTCTCCTGAGCCACTTCCGACTTTAACCTTCCAATATCGTTCTCATTAAAGATAAATTGGCGGTTCAGATTGCTTCTGCCAACCGTATCGAAATCAAGTCCTCGAATTTCTCCCACGCCTAACCCAGCTAAGTAAGCCGTTGTTAAACAACCACCACCAAGTCCGATTACAGCTACTTTAGCGCCTTTTAACTTTTCCTGAAATGAATATTTGCTTGTTTCTAGATTGGAGTAGCTGGAATAATAGTTTAAATTCGCCTCATAACGCTCCAACTCAGAATCCTTAAACGTTCCAGGAACCTCTGAAGATTCAATAAATCCAAGACCATCAAGAGCAGCGATTGCCCCTTCGACTTCTTCCATCGAAATTCCAAGTTTCACAGCCACCTCTTCATTAGAATGTGTGCCATCTAGTAGTTCTGTAAGTTGAAACACCAGACCATCCGGATCATCTAACGTTGTGTGATTCTCATTCATACCAATCTGAAGTTCGTTCCCCATCTGTACAACTGGTCGTAACGTTCGTTTAAATACAGCGTTCATTCAAATCCCTCCAAGTATTAAAATAGGACCGTATCGAGTACGGCCCCATTATGGTATCGTTTTAGAATGTACAAGAACTTGATACTAAGAAATGTAAGGATAGTAAGTCGGCTTAAGCTTTTCAGTCTTTTTCACTTTAATTTTCATGAAAGAAACCTCCTCTTGTTTCGACTTTATTTGTAGATTCCTAGACCAACTTCAATTGATCTAAGAAGGGAAGACTAGGAGATATAAGGGTAGTATGTTGGCTTAAGTTTTTCAGTCTTTTTGACTTTGATTTTCATAAAGAAAACCTCCTTTCGCCAGCTGGGATTGAGTGATAATTAAGTAAGAATTTAGCCACCGTAAGGGATAACTGTTGGTTTAAGCTTCTCAGTCTTTTTCACTTCAATTTTCATGAGTATTCCTCCTTTATCTGAGATTTGAGTTGAGATTAACTAAGTATAGAACTTAGCCACCGTAAGGGATAACTGTTGGTTTAAGCTTCTCAGTCTTTTTCACTTCGATTTTCATGAAGAGAACCTCCTTTATGACAGATTTGTTTGAGATCAACTAAGTATAAAACTTAGCCAGCGTATGGTACGTATGTCGGCTTAAGTTTTTCAGTCTTTTTCACTTCAATCTTCATGAGTACTCCTCCTTTCAAGTAGCAACCTCTTATGTAATGGGCTGTACTTTTGATCTGAGTTAATCATACAAAATATTCATACTTTTTTGAATAGTTTTACTACTTAACGAAATATTACAGATTTAAGACTAGTAATTACTCTTTATATTTAAAACTTTTGTTCCCAGACAAAGATTCAGACGTAAAATGATCACTAAATTTACGCTTCTAACACCCTTATTTTCTCAAGAAAACAGAAGAGTCTACCACAACTGGAAAACCAGCAATGATAGACTCTAGGTTTACGTATAAAAAAAGGGCCTGGCCCCCTATCAGAGATTTCACTCTGATTATGAGCCATTGCCCTTTTTGCTAACTCAAATTATATGATGGTCTATATCGGAAAGATTTCTTAGCTAACAACCTCTTCATCATTCAACCCAGCAACGTCTCCTTCGTCTCCAGCTAGATCGAAACCGCCTTGAAACATGCTAAAACCTAGTGTTAGTAGAATAGCTGCTACTACAGTCGTTAACTTTTTCACGTGTTAGCCCTCCTTGATTAATCTATACTCATTATACCTATTTTTTAGATTATTTTGAATAATTAAGGGGTAATACAAAACATTACAAAAACATCAGGGAAAATTGATCGCATTAACAAAAAGTTTTGCAAAGCTTCTTAATTCACACACGCGCATAGACACAAGCAGCATTCACTAGACAGAATTTAACTGAATTTCTTTTTTCATATATACGGCAGCTAATTTATATTTCCTGTTCTTATAGTAATAATCTCCAAGGCGTTCATAGAGACCTTTTAACTTATTATGATATTTCATTTCTTCTAATTCCCTTATTAATTGATTCATACATCGTTCGAAATCTTCAAACCTGTCTTCTTTTTCAAGAATAAATGCCTCTAATTCTCTTAAATAATATTGATCTTTCTCCAATTGGCATTGTTGTCTTGCATGTGAAAGAACGGTTTTCGCTTCATCGATTTTATTTCGATCGATTAAACAACCAATTAACGAATGATAAGGAAGAATGATACTATCCACGTCGCAAATAGTAGACTTTTCTTCTATAGACTTCCTGAAATAATAGATGGCCGCCCCATAGTCACCAAGTTGTTTATTAATGAGTCCACAATTATGATGGATGCGGCTCTTTAACTTCTCATTATTCGTCATGGAGACAATCTTCTCTCCCTTGAGAAGGTACTCCATTGCCGTTTCACACTCACCCATCTCCCAATGTATGACCCCTATCATATTATACGTTTCGCCTAACCGATCCCATTCGAGCTTTTGTTGGAACACATGAAGACACTCTTTGGCTGCTTCGATCGCTTTATAGTACTCTCTGTTTTGCTTATGGAGCAAAGAGATATTATAGAAGAACAAGCCCTTCTCTAATTCATCCTGTGTATTCGCGACGAGTCTATAATAGTGCTTTAAGCTCTTTTGAATATGGTTGTGTTGAAAGTGATACAAACCATAATAGTAGTCATAGAACGACAAAAGTACCGGATCGTCTAGCTTCTCCCCTTCTTTTATATAAAGGTTTACTAGTAGTTGAATCGAAGTCAGTTCTTCTGAATGGCTCCCTGTTTTCATGAAATGGGCACCTTTAATGAGCGTATATAAGAGTTCACTATACATACCTTGAACAACTTCGTCCTCCTGAGATTCCAAATGATTTAACAGTTTCTCTACTCTAGGGCCGTCACCAATAATGACCGCATCTTTCAGTTCTATAACTTGATCGATTAAAGTCTGATCTTTCTTCTCGTACTCACACAAGTAGTCCTGATCTACCTCAAGCTTGTCCGCAAAAAGCACAAGAATATCTTTAGACGGAATGTACTTACCAGATTCAATATTGCTGAGATGAGTAGATGAAACCACCCCAACACTAAGCTCACTCTGCGATAAACCACGTAATTGCCTTACGTATTTAATTCTTCTCCCAATGTGCACCAAAGATTCCCCCATACCATAGTGGACTCGTTGTATGTGTTCAACAAAGATGCTGAAAATTCAAAAATATTTCCTTAGTATTAGTTTAGCAAACATTTCGTCTCCCCGAATCAGGACGGAAGACCCCTTTTGCCGTGGGTCATTAGAACCATTCCCTTTATCCAACAAAAAAGAGCACGTAATTTTTAGGTGAAAGTTTTGACTTACATTTCATTGACAACTCACTCATAAGAGCGTAATATAATCATCAACAAAAAAGTTCGAAAATTAACTCTTCTTATCAAGAGAGGTGGAGGGACTGGCCCTTTGAAACCTCGGCAACGGGTTCTGATGTGAATACCGTGCCAATTCCAATCAGGTGAAAGCCTGAAAGATGAGAGAGCGGGACTCGTATTCAGAACCCTCTCATCTCGTCTCAAGGACAAGTTGAGGGGGTTTTTTAGTACCTTCCTTCATATATATAGAAGGAAATTGGACGCGTAACGTTTAATTCCAAGTAACTTGGGTTGTTTAATCTGATATACTATTATAAAGAGGAGCTGAGTCAGGTGAGGTACGGATATTGGTTACCGATTTTCGGAGGGTGGCTTAGGAATGTTGAGGATGAAAGCATGCCTCCAACATTCGACTATGCCAAGAAAGTCATTCAACGAGGGGAACAGTTAGGATTTGATACAACCCTTATTGCGGAGTTGTATTTAAATGATATAAAAGGAACCGATCAGGATTCCTTAGAAGCCTGGACAACAGCAGCAGGCCTTGCAGCTGTGAGTGAAACTACAGAAATCATGGCCGCAGTCAGACCTAATTTTCATAATGCAGCAGTAACAGCTAAAATGGCCGCGAATATTGATCAAATCTCAGGAGGCCGCTTCACCTTAAATGTCGTATCCGCCTGGTGGCAAGAAGAAGCCAAACAATACGGAGGATCGTTCACTGCACACGATGAACGCTATGATCGAACCGATGAATTTCTAAGAGTGTTAAAATCTCTTTGGACAAAAGAAGAACCCGTTAGCTACGACGGGAAGTTTTATTCCATTGAGAATACCCACCTTCACCCAAAACCTGTGCAAAAGCCTTATCCGAAGCTTTACGCAGGTGGTGAAAGTCCACGAGGAAAAGAAACAATCGTCAATCACTGTGACGCCTATGTCATGCATGGCGGAACGGTCGATGAAATTAAAACAAAGATCGATGATATGAAAGAGAGACGCAAGGAAGCCGGTCACGCCCCGTTCCAATCTTTCGGAATGGCCGCTTACGTCATTTGCCGCAATACAGAAGAAGAAGCACTTCAGGAATTAAACCGGATTACAGATGTAAAAGATTCTGGAGCTTACGCGGGATACAGTGATTTCACAAGCAAGTCACAGCTTGAACAACAAGTCGACCTACAGGATTATTCCGTTTCAAATAGAGGACTTCGTCCAAAACTGATTGGCACACCCGAGCAAATTGCTGATCGCATTTTACAATACGAACAAGCTGGGCTCGACCTACTCCTCCTTCAATGCTCACCGCAGCTAGAAGAGATGGAGCGCTTCAGCCGGGACGTTATGCCACTCGTAGAAGAAAAACGCATACACTTCAAGGAGGTACCACAATGACAAAGATTTACGTATTACATGAAAATGATGAATGGACCGATCACTTAACAGGGCGCCTAAAAGAGCTCGGCTTGCCGTTTGAGTTATGGCACTTAGACCAGGGAACGGTCGATCTAACAGAAGAGCCACCAGAAGGAATTTTTTATAACCGAATGAGCGCCTCTTCTCACACGAGAGATCACCGCTTCGCACCTGAATTCACAGAAGCCGTACTAGCTTGGCTCGAACGCCACGGTCGAACAGTTGTGAATGGCAGCCGCGCCCTGCGCCTTGAGCTAAGTAAAGTAAATCAGTATATGGCGTTAAATCAAGAAGGCATCACCACACCAAAGACGATTACAGCCGTCGGGAAAGATCAAATTATTGAAGCAGCTAAAAAGCTTGACCTTGCTCCATTTATTACGAAACACAACCGCGCCGGCAAAGGGCAAGGCGTACAGCTCTTCCACTCCATTAAAGCACTTGAAGAATATGTGTATGGAGACTCGTTCGAAGAACCCGTAGACGGCATCACCCTCGTTCAGCAATATATCGAAGCACCAAAACCGTATATCGTTCGTCACGAATTCGTCGGCGGCAAGTTCCTATACGCCGTAAAAGTCGATACATCTGAAGGCTTTGAACTATGCCCCGCAGACGCCTGCACCATCGAAGATCTACACTGCCCAACCGGCACAGAAGAAACAGGCGGTGCGAAATTTGAAATTCTAGAAGGCTACTCAGATCCACTCATTGAGTCCTACCAAGCTTTCCTTTCTGCTAATAACATTAAAGTAGCCGGAATCGAAGCGATTCAGGACCACAATGGCAATGTATACACGTACGATGTGAACACAAAC
Organism: Pontibacillus salipaludis; assembly: GCF_014642405.1. Taxonomy (GTDB): domain Bacteria; phylum Bacillota; class Bacilli; order Bacillales; family BH030062; genus Pontibacillus; species Pontibacillus salipaludis. The sequence goes on along the minus strand of NZ_BMIN01000012.1, from coordinate 122,063 downwards.
ACCAACTACAACTCAGACGCCGAAGCCGTATCAGGCATATATGGTATGCTCCAACTCGCTACCTACCTAGGAGAACGTCTGAAAGAACAATACCCATCAGCAATCTCCACCCCTTAAGCAAAGCCTTACTGGCTTTGCTTTTTTTATGAAAACTTTCTCGTTGAGGTAGTTAAGCGCGAGGTGTCCACGTGCTATATGTTTCCGTTCCCCCTAATACGGTAAAGGTGGTTCGGGAAATTGCGAGACTCCTGCGGCAGAAAGAGCCTAGGGGAGACCCCGCAAAGCGCGTAGCGATTGAGGAGGCTCCCCAGCTCGCCGCGGAAAGCGAGTGATTTCCCGAACCACCTTTCGCTCCAATAACGTAACGGAAACCTCACCATATATACAGATTTCTTGGGTATACTACCTGTTAGAAGATCGATGGAGGGATGCCCAATGACAAAGCGAGCTGTATTTCTAGACCGGGACGGGGTCATCAACGAAGTTCTAACAGACCGTGTGAAATTCGTAAATAAACGCGAGGACTTGTTCTTTCTCCCTCGCGTCCCTGAGGCTATTCAAATGCTGAATGAGTCAGGCCTTTTTGACTTAATCGCTGTGATCACGAACCAGGGCGGCGTTGGGTTAGGGTATATGAAAGAAGAACAGCTGCAGGATATCCATCAGTACATGGTAGACGAACTAAAGAAACTAGGTGCAGTAATTGATGAGGTATGCTATTGCCCTCACAAACCAAAAGAAGGCTGTGATTGCCGGAAGCCTGGTAGTAAAATGATCGAAGACATAGCAAAAGAACATGATATTGACCTGTCTACTTCTTATATGGTTGGGGACCGAGAGCCGGATATTGAAGCTGGACAAAATGCTGGCACAAAAACCGTCTTCCTAGGTGAAGACTACGGACTTGCTAACGCTACCTTCCCCACCCTTTACGACGCGGCCCAATGGATCATACAAGATGCTCAAAAACAGTAAATCGGCGCCAGACACGCTTTAGCGAACGAAAGCGTGTCTGGCACCGTTTATTGCTCTAGCGTGGTAAAGCAGGCCCCGATTATTTCACCTGATTAAGCAATAGATTCCATTAAGGTGTAACGTTTCTCCCCTTCTATTCGTCTGTACTAAGAGAGAGAAGAAGGGGAGTTTGTTATGAGAAGATTTGCTATGCTTCCGCTCATGCTTTGCTTGATTGTGCTGAGCGCTTGCCAAAATGAGGCTTTCGATATTGAAGCGACATCGATTAACGTTTATGAAAACCAACTTGGATCCGGAACAGGAAAGTTGCAGTTCACCATTAAGGATCAAGACACCATTAATGACCTACTTGCCGACTTAAGAAGGGCTCGCACGAACGATGTTTCAAACGTTGATATGGCCAGCCCTGACTTCTATCTTGATTTCATCCATGATGAAGAGGTAGTCCTAACGGTCGGATATTACTCGGAACCTATGGACGGTGCTCGTTACCTTTATAAGAACAACTTATATAAAGTCACAACAGAGATTAAATAACCTCAACAAAAAAGGTAGCCAGCTCCATGCTGACTACCTAACGGGTAAACGTTTTACGTGGTGTAAGTAGGGTCTGACCCGTTTTCCTTCGTCTGACTTTTCATAGCCAAAGAAACCAGCTACATGCTCAGAAACTTCCTCGAACAAATCACACATCGTAAACAAGCTTCTCCACATGTGTTCGTATTCTCCGTCAGGATACGTTTCCACTACTTGCTTCCACTCTTCCTGTTTCAAGTACTTCTCAAGATCCTTACCACCCTTGCCAACACTGACGGCAAAGTTCGTTCGAATCCCTACTTCCCACGACAACATGCGGATTAACATGTCACGAACCGGTTCTTCCATAATAGATTTCGCAAGCGTGAGTTCTTCTCTCCATAAAGCCTTTGCCACATATGTACTCACCCACCAGAATTCATTCACACACCTCTCATAATCTCTCGCTGTAGGTTTCTGTATGAGAAAAGGGTCCTCAACTGGATCCACTGACCTTTTAATCCGATCATCTTTATCCAATAAAACTTTTCGATAATCTCGGGCTTGAAGGGACTCTTCAAGGTATTTGAGAGGAACGAGCGTTAAGTCAATTCGATTGCCGTCTTCAAACAACATTAAATACGCGAACCTCTTCCATTCCCCGTCTTCTGGAAGCCCATCATTTACATCAGGCATTTGCATAATGAGCCGATCACCGAAAACATCAATCCAAGAGTGATCTTCTAAATAAAGTTTGAGATCTTCTACATAGTAGATAATGTCGTAATCTTGGAATCGGTCTTCCACCGCACGAGGATTCGCTCTTGAGCCATTAAGCTCGACGATCCGAATATTCTCATCCTGTCGTGCTCTCCCTAAAATGAGCTCCATCATCTCTTCGTAACTTCTCACCGACTCCCCTCCTGCTGCAATTGCTTCTGTAATTCCCTTAGCACATACGTTTCACGCCGCAACCAACGTGCTTCTCCGTACCCTCTTGCCGCCTCATTTTGCTCAATCGCTTCTTCAAGCGTTACCCAGCGCGGCTCGTATTCTTCTGCACGTTCATACCCTTCCAACTGCAACGGAATCTGTTCATTATTTTTCAACTCACAGTTGTAGTAATGGGATATCATTTCAAAGACCATACCTGGATTCTTATGGTCCGGATTGCTCTCAACAACTTCACCAATCTTCTCATTGACCAGACCATTCACATACCCGGTCTCTTCAGCTACTTCACGAATGACACCTTCCTCATCGCTCTCACCCGCTTCTACGCCTCCACCTGGGAACGTATAAATACCTTGATTCGTGTAGACCAATAAGATTTTCCCAGCATCCCAGATCACCGCCCGCACTGCCTTTCGATGACGAATGGGTAAATGACGTTCACTCTCACTCTCTTCACGATATTCCTTATAAAACATTCACAATACCTCCTCTATTTCTCCCCTAATACAAATCCATCAAACAACCGTCCTCCAAAGGGCTCCAACACTTCGTCAGTGAGGTGAACGACTCTGTCTTTACTTCCATATGTATAAAAATGATCAAACGCATCACTGTAGCGCGTGGCAAACTCAGGATCATACTCCTTCAAGGCCCGAATGACCCACTTAGAAGATCCCACCCATCTTCTGTTTGTCCGCAAAACAAATTCACTAATCTGATCCGCCAGCGTATAAGTGATACATAGCGTTTCAGACCTGTTATCACTTCCGATGAAATCTTCAAGCGTATCGGTAAGGAAATATCGCTTCATCTGGGTCGTGTCGTCGGACCAATTCTCCGGCCCCCGATTTAGCACATGATCCGCTTCTGCTTTAATTGGCATGACAACGTCCCATCCACTTATAATCTTTCCTTCTGAGACCATACGAGGTAAAGAAGGACGCGCTCGTTCCACATCACTCTTAAAGAACGCTCGGTATGATTCCAGACTGTGAACAAAGACCTCTACAGGCCACTCGTAAGCTATAAGCGACTCTCTATATGAGGAGCAACGATTCTGATCAAAGATGACGATGTCTAAATCTGACTTCTCTGTCTCCTCTCCGCGAACCGTACTTCCAGCTAGCAAAGCCCCACTACATTGTGGAAAAAATGCGTCGACAAACAATTGTGCTGCTTTCATTGGTGATAATCGATCTGTCCTCATATCCTTCATCTCCTGTATAGTTGAAATGAATTTCTAATCTTCCTTGCAGACACGCTCGTGGTGTACCCCGGTGGAGCGTGATGTGTCTCATTAGTTTAGCATAAATATCCAACTATTCCTTCAATTTTCCATAAAGAAAAAGCACCTCCGTTCTATAAAACGAAAGTGCAAAGAATGTTACGTGTACAGTGCCCTATATTCATCCTGAAGCATCCCCATAATAAACATGTCTTGCCACTCGCCATTTCGGAAGAAGACCTCACGCAACTGCCCTTCTACTTTAAAGCCCATGCGCTCGTACATGCTCTTCGCTTTTTGGTTAAAGGAAAATACTTTAAGACTGATTTTGTGTAAATTCAGTTCCATAAAGACAAAGTTTAAGAATAATAGGAGGGCCTCTTTTCCGTACCCTTCGCCCCAATAATCTTTTTCTCCAATCATCAGTAGGAATTCCGCATTTTGTTGTTGGTTGTTTTCTCGGACGAGCGTGATGCTACCAACTTCTTTGCCCCCATTTTTCTCTATGATGATGTAGCTCCTCGATTCCTTCATTCTTTCATAGAACTTCTCCATGTCTTCCATGCTATATAAATCAATCGACGTGCTCATATTCGTATGAACCGTCGTATCATTCTGCCAACGATGAAGTAATTCCATATCATCCTTCTCAAGCTTTCTAAACCTGATCCGCTCTGTTTCAAAGACCATACTGCCCCACTCCTTTTCGACTGTGTACGTAATGATCTTAACATAATCTTCCACAGTAATTGGAGTATAAGCGCTTATTCATTGTTTATATTGATGTTAAAGGTTACTTATTATCATCCTCATCAGCAGTCTTACCCCATTCAAACCCGGACTTCCCCATATAAAATAAAACTCCTACCGACGATACAACCCCTACTATCGCTAGTATCAATCCCATGGATATCCTCCTTCCTATAACCTATTTCGTTTAACGTCCCAACCCCATACAAACGGTGGTTTAAATACTATGTATTTCTTCCCTAAACTCTAATTAGGTACTCCTTCAATACTTTCCCAGTGATAGATTAAAAGTGATAATTCAGCGCCGCCCATCTTGATTGTCTCTTTTCTTAAAAATTCGGCTCCGTAATATTCATAAAAGTAACGAGTTTTGTTATCATCTAATACTTCCACAAAGACTTTAGTATAGTTTAACTCTTTAAATTGATGAAAAAGTCGCTTCATCAGCTGTTTCCCTATACCTTTACCCTGGTATTCTTCAAGAAGATAAATTGAAGTTAAGTCCCCAGCATTCTCAGCGTTGTTATTCTCTCTCTTTCCACAATCGGCAAACCCAACAATCTCACCATTCTCGTTTTCTGCAACAAAAACAAAGTTTCCGTCCTTTGAGATATTCTTTTTCCATAATTCTGTTCTCTTGTCGTATGATAATTTCTTTAAGACTTCTTCAGGTATGATGTTCTTGTAGGTCGTTCTCCAACTATCCACATGCACCCTGGAAATTCCTTCAGCATCCCCATCTACAGCTCTTCGTATATTCATCTAACCCCTCCTCTTTATTTATGAAACTATACAAAACTATGTAATGGAAAATAAAAACATCTACTCTCTACACTTCAATAAAAATGAATAAATACCTTTTAAAGAAATACATCACAATGAACAAAAAAGCGCTTAGAGTTCTCTGACTCTAAGCGCCACCTTTTCTTCTTTTACTACTGAGCCGGAATAGTTCCCCCAGCCGCATCATACCGTGCATAGAACTCTTGCAAGAACTGATTCGTAATCGCTGCATCATGAATGAACAGCATATTTTCATCATTGATCTCATTCCCGTTCGTACTCCAGTTCGTTGATCCAACGATCGCTGTCGGGTCACTTTCTGGATGAGTCGGGTCGATGAGCATCGTTTTACTATGAAGCTTTCGATCTTCATTGTCCTCATAGACAGGAGCTGCATTATTCCAGCGTATGTTTGGATTATTTTCAGACGTTTGAGAAGCTGTTCGACCTGTCATTTCAATCGAAGCCGACCACCACTGATTCCAGAAGCCTTCATCGTAAACGCCTTTAACATCAAAGCCAGTTAAAGATCCTTCTAAATCTGCGTAACTACCTTCCCACTTGTTCTTTAACTCATTCACTAGCGCTTGATCTGACCAGGCAAAGATGGTGAAGTAAGCTCCGTAATCCGCTTCGTTCTTCACGACATTCGCCATATGTCCTACTGCATCGTCACCTGCAGAGAAATAGACTTCAACTTCTTTTCCTCCAACCGTGACGGTGTGTGGTGTGTTGTCGGTCTTTCTCCCATGATAGTTGGAAGCTGCCGGGTCTGGTGTCATACCGCTTGCTCCCCACATTTCATCAAATTCAGTCTTATAAACCCCTGCTAATTCACTTGAATGAAGCTCAACGACATGCTGCGTGTTTCCGCCTAACACATCATTTTGATAATTTTCATCTGAACCATATAATCCCGTTTTCGTAAAGTTCCAGCTTCCTGTGAAGACCCATTTCCCATCAATAACAGCAAATTTATTGTGCATTTGATTTCCAGGGGAATAGTAGCTTCCTGGCTCCTTCTCTTCAGCATCTGCTAGCATGTAGCCAGATTCTGTGCCTGAACCTACTTCAACCGTCACATAATCCATTCCGCTTACTGTACTCGGCAAGCCATATTGATCACGTAACGATTGATCTTCTACCGCTAGCATAATCGAATCCGAGAAAACTTCCACATCATCGGCTGTACCAATCGTTCCGTCCTCTCCTCTTACAAGCTGTTCCATATAAAGGCGCATTGTCTGGTAACGTTCTGTGTAATGTGGGTCACTGCCGTCTTTTGCATCTGCAATGACACGCACATCCACGCCCTGAGCTGCTTTCTGCGTAAGGGCATCAATGACTCTTGGCAAGTTAATTTCATATGTAGCCAGGTCAATCGATTCTGTTGCGCCTTCTATACGCTGAATCAATCGGTCCTCAAGATTCACATTATAGTTCGCTTCGTTTCCACTTGTTGCATACTGGCCATATGCACATTTATTGAAGTACACATTAATGGAACCAGCTGTATTCGATACTTGGTTTAAGTGCTCTTTCGAGTCGCAAAGAGGTTCTTCTTTACTACCTGAAGGAGTACCGTATCCTCCGCTATATGTAGCTGTAGCATCTGCCCAGTTGGTCGCATCTGTTCCATTCCCAGTAAGATTGATCCGTTCCATCGTCGATTTAGACGTATTGTCCCCACCATACCAGCTATCAACTGAATCAATTAAAGTTCCTGAAGAATCACGCAGCTCTAGCACTTCCCCACTATTACTTAGGGAGCCCGCGTAAATAACATCGGCTGTCACCTCAGTAACAGTAGTATCATCCGTCCGCTCAAGGATAAACGTCCCTCCGCTTGAGATACTTCCTGTTAACGCTATACTTGGTGATCCATCTTGAGCCTCTAGAGTCCAGCCATCTACACTAATATTAGAGCCTGTATTATTGGAAAGCTCCAGCCATTCATCATTGTAACTCGTCGTCGTTCCCATCCAAGCGACTTCACTAATGACAACATCCTTCTCCGTAACTGCATCGACATCCCCCATCGGTACACATGCGATAAGCAACGTGCAGATTACTGTGATCATGAAACTCCTTTGTCTCTTCAACTCTCTCAACCCCTCTTACATTGTTTAGAATACAATGTAAACGTATCACATCAACTCCTTCTTGTTTTCCAAATTAATCTATTCTTTACATAAATGAGAACTTTCGGAGGACTAGATGTAAATGATATGAAATTTTATAATCCAAAGGTTGAACAGAAGAAATCAGAATACATACCTACAGTATCTTAAAGAGAAACTAAGCTAAAAAGGATTGAACCAAATGCATGAAAATGATGTAATCAAGACTCTAAACACCTTTTTAAAGGGACAATACATGGGGGTGCACGCCTACGAACAGTATATAAAGAAACTAGATGACCCCATGATTAAAAAGGAATTCCAAAAAATCCAGCAAGATCATAAACAACACGCTCAACAAGTAGCTACACGAATTCAAGACCTCAACGGTACACCAGTTGACGATGAAGGCTTAATAGGTTCTGTCCAAGGATTTATCGGTAAATTTATGATGCCAGATGAGACCCATAAAATTATCGATAGTGCCGCACGGGCTGAGAGTTACTATGCTGTTGAACTTTCTGAAGAGATCGTAAAAGGGGATCTTGATCCAGAAACAAAGGAACTTATTGAACAAGTTATTGATGAAGATCGGGCACATGTAGAATCACTCCATCGATTGCTTCATTAGGTAGGAAAGAATCACGAGCACTTGTATGAAATCTAGTCGCAAGATACTAATAGAAGCTCAAGGTAGCTACTATACCTTGAGCTTCTATCTTTTTGCAATCATATACAAGAGCAGGGTCTTTCTAGTGTACTTTGCTGTTTACTCTTCAAGTCCATGCCGCTCATTTGGAAGTCCATATTCCTACTCAAGCATAGATAGCACTACCTTTTCCGCTTCTTCTTTTGATAATGTGTCAGCTAATAATGTGATTTTAAATCCCTGATCCGGAACCTTCACCCTCAAACCCGTTGCCTGATTTTCTTCTGAGTATTTAAAGATAAATTCATGCCCGCTCAAAGAATAGGACTTTGTATTTTCGAAATTGCCCCAAATATACTCAAAATCATCTGTTTGATTGATTTCCTGTTGATATGTCGTATATCCAACATCCCCCTTACTATAGTCGAAAGTAACCACTGGTTCATCGCCTTCTCCTGTAATAAAGAAGTTTTCCTTCGTTTGTTTGTATCCCTCCGGAACATATGTTGGTTGTGTAACTGTGTAACTAGATAAGTGCTGAGCCTCCTTCAATGCAAATTGATTTTCATAAGATAACTGTAATTCTTTAATCTCGTGTAACCTAGCGGCTTCTTCTACATCAGGACTCCTATCCTCCGCTCGTACTTCCCTCCATATCTCAGCCTGTTCTTTATATAAGTCACTTAGGTTGGTGAACTCTTCTTCTGTTAAATTCTCTTCTGCGAATTCTAAGTGTTGTTCCATGAAGCTAATCTCTCCAGAACTTTCGTCAGGATATGCTTCCATCAATTTTTCTTTGGAACCAAAGAGTTGATTGAGCAAAGACTCTGCCGCATCCACAATATATGAACCACCCATTGCGGAACCTATCCCAACAATCATAATGGAAGCCACGGCCCCCAGAACCCAATTCGGATATTTACTCTTTCTCTTCTTCTCCCTCTTAGCTTGTTGAACTCCTGAAGCTACCCTGCTGTTTAGTTCATCAGGGATCTCAATCTTTTCAAATTCCTCACGAATGTTATTCACACCTACCAACCTCCCCTAAATCATTTCGTAGTTTCTGCAAAGCCCGATACATATTAGATTTTGCCGTCCCTAAAGGAATCTCCAATATATCTGCAATTTCTTTAAAGGTATAACCTTGATAAAATTTTAAGATAATAATACTTTTTTCCTCTTCATTTAACTTATCTAGTAATTCATGCAGGGTGATTGATAAGGCCGTATCTTGATCCTCAGTCCCTATATAGTTTTCATAGTTTGTGTCTATCGTAATGACTTTTTTATTTTTTCGTATTAGGTCAATTGAACATGTAATAGCCATTTTGATTAGCCATGTCTTGAAATATTCAGGATGCTTTAATGTGTCCATTTTCTTAAACGAACGATACGCTACCTCTTGAACCACATCCAAAGCATCATTTTGGTTCTTTACATAAGTATAAGAAATCCGGTATATGTCTTCTTGATACTGACTAAAGAGTTCAACAAAAGCTTTTTCATTACCCTTTTGAGCTTTTTTCACTAAGCGAATAATTGTTATTCACCCTCTCTTTCTTTATTGTTTTACACTCATTAGACGAATCAATATCTCATTTGGCTTAAATTATATTAATCTTTCTTCAAAAGAAAAAAATCGTCTAAGTAGACGATTTTTATAAGTTAATTGTTGCCTAATGTACTCGTAGATTGTCAAGCCAGATTTGTTCTCACAACCTAAACTTCCTAACCTCCTCAGACAACTCCTCTGCTAAATGAGCCAATTCACCAGCACTTCTAGACACTTCTTCCATCGCACTACTGGATTGTTGAGAAGAGGCAGCTGCCTGCTCTACACCTGCTGCGGATTCTTCTGACACCGAGGCAATTTCCTCAATCGACTCGTTCATTTGATTGTTTTGGTTAGCGACCTCTCTCATGTTGCCGGATATACCCTGAACCTTCGTAACCATATCAGATACCCATGCATTAATGGTATCGAATGTTTCACCAGTGACTTGAATTTGCTTGGATCCTTCACCCACTTGCTTGTACCCTTTCTCTAAAGATGCTACTACTGATCCTGACTCTGTTTGAATGCTGCTAACAATCGTGGTGATATCCCCGACTGATTTAGAAACTTGATCTGCCAGTTTTCTTACTTCATCAGCCACAACGGCAAACCCTTTCCCATGTTCACCAGCCCTTGCCGCTTCAATGGCTGCGTTTAAAGAGAGAAGATTGGTTTGATCTGCAATGTCTCTAATTACGTGTACCAATTCAGAGATTTCTTTAGATTGGGCATCTAGCCCTCGTACCTTTTCTACAGAGCCTTTGACGATCGCGTCAATCCTTCCCATTTGATCGACGGACTCTTTCATTAAACGCGCTCCTTCTTCGGTCATCGAAAGAACTTCTCCTGAGGTAGAGGATATCACTTCAGCGCTAGCGCTTGCTTCTTGCACTTTTGCAGTAAAGGATTCTGTCATCTCCGCTAACGCCTGAGAGCTATGAGCTTGCGTTTCTGAACCGTAAGAAAGATCCTGCATCGTTGAAGCGATCTGTTTACTTCCTTCTTGAACTTCATTAGATGCTTGTTGCAATTCATCACTCTTACTCGAAACTGACTCCGTTGCCGTCGTAACGTTTTGAATGACGTGACGCAAATGATGCTTCATATTATTTACGGAAGTTGCGAGTTTTCCTACCTCATCATTTCGTTTAAAGGAAAGGTCTTGAACGTTTAAGTTCCCTTCTGAAATTTCGTCTGCTGTTTGAACGACCCTGGCCAATCCTTTACGAATTTTTCTATTAACAAGGGAAATGAGAACAGTCCCAAGAATACCCGCTCCAATAATCGATGCAAATAAGACGATTACACTGCGCGCTAAATTCTCTTTGGCACTCTTCACTGCCTGGGCCCGTTCCTCATTCACCACCTCTTCTAGTTGCACAATGGATTCAACAGCAGATAATCGAGAATTACTTACATACCTTCTCGACCGATTCGCCACATTCAAGTCCTCTGCTTCAACCGCAGGAACAATTTCATTTAATAATCGCTCTTCCATATCTGCTTGGTCTTCGACAATTCGTTTAAATAATTTTTCTTGGAAGACCGTCCCCATCTTAGGCTCTACTTCTTCTTTTAACGCATCGAATTTTTTTCGACTCTCTTCGAATTCTTCTAAAGACTTTCCGTTTGGCAATTCAATGTAATCTGTAATGCTAATGTCCATAGAACGGATAAGAGATCCCATCTCGGCAATATCAAGCGCCCGATCCCCTCTTCTCTCAAGAGCTGACACGTTTTCCTGAGCCTGTTGCATCTCTTGTAAAATGATCACTCCCGAAATAATAAACAGTACCACACTAGCTAAAAAAGCGGACATATATTTTCGACCAATACTCATATCTCTCCATTTAAACACCCTCAACCACCCCTAATTAGAACTTCACCAACTATGTAAACCCTTTCACATATACAGTTTTTATATCGGTCAAAAGTCACAAATCTTTACATTTTTCATAAGAATAGATCGACTATTTTTATAGGGGGGATGGCATAAGTATAACCCCCATTTAATCTCACAAAAAAAAGAGCGAAATCATTAGATGATTTCGCCCTCATGTTCTCTAGCTATTCTATTATGCACGACTTCTTTGCGGCATTGGCTTACCAATTAACTCACGCTTGATTAAGAACTGAGCCGCTAAAATGCCACCGAAAACGACAAGTCCAATCGTATCCGAGTAGCCTCCTGGATAGATAAGCGCAAGTCCGCCACCGACAGCAAGAACCCGCTCTACCCAATACACTTTACGGAACCAATATCCAATCATGCCAGCACCAATTGCAATCATACCCGCAATCGCTGTGAACAAGATCCAGATCAGACCCCAGAACGTGGCGTCGATCATTAATAGTTCAGGTTGCAGGACGAACATATACGGAATAATAAAGGCCGCAATGGCAAGTTTGGCCGCGTTGACCCCGGTTCGTATCGGTTCGCCCCCTGACACCCCGGATGCTGCAAAGGCTGCAAGTGCAACTGGAGGTGTGATGTCTGCAATAATACCGAAGTAGAATACAAACAAGTGAGCAGGTAATTCCATAACACCTAAGGCTATAATCGCTGGTGCTGCAATCGTTGACGTAATAACGTAGTTCGCCGTTGTCGGAGAACCCATTCCTAATATGATTGCTGCCACCATTGTAAAGAACAAGGTTAATAGAATTTGCTCGTTTGCAAGGGATACTAAGCTGTTAGCCAGTTTAAGGCCAAGACCTGTTTTCGTTACGACTCCTACAATCATACCCGCAGCAGCTGTAGCAGCTACAACGCCAAGGGCTGTTCTAGCACCTTGCACAAGGGCATCAATTGTATCAGCAAAGTTACCATCAAAGAAGTAACTCACTACAATCGTAGCAATCGTACCCGCAATAAGACCACCAACGAACCAGCCGTCTGCCAGTCCGCCATTTACGATCGCTTTATAAATGATATAAGCAATTCCACCAACCACAAAGGCGATTGGATAGATCTTGCGGAACTTCTCTTCTCGCAAAAGACCAACTAATATCGTTGTAAAGATTCCATAAAGGGCAGATAAAATAATACTTAAACCAGAAGCTAAGAAGAAGACAATCGCTACAATAGGAAGTAGAAGATAAAGTTTCTTCAGAACTTCTTTCTTATCTGGAATCTCTTCATCATCCAGGCCACGAAGTCCAATTCGTTTTGCCTCAAAGTGTGTCATAATCCAGATTCCTGTAAAGTAAAGGACAGCTGGAATAGCTGCTGCTTTCGCAATAGACCAGTAATCAATTCCGATAAACTCAATCATTAAGAAAGCTGCTGCACCCATAATTGGCGGCATAAGTTGCCCACCCGTTGAAGCCGCTGCCTCTACAGCACCAGAGAACTCTTTACGATAACCAAGACGTTTCATCATCGGAATCGTAAATGAACCTGATGTTACAACGTTCGCAACAGAGCTTCCGCTAATTGTTCCTTGAAGAGCACTGGAGAAGATCGCTACCTTCGCCGGACCACCTGTACGTTTACCAGCTAAGGCTACTGCCAGGTCATTAAAGTACTGACCTACGCCCGTTTTAACAAGGAAGGCACCAAATAGTAAGAATAAGAAGATAAAAGTGGATGATACCGCAAGCGGCGTTCCAAAAATTCCTTCTGTTGTAAAGAACATCGTTTGTACGATTGTATCTACATCCAACCCGCGGTGAATTAGGAAATCAGGCATCTGACGTCCCCAATACGCATAAGCGAGGAATAATGTTGCGATAATCGTAATCGGAAGTCCCACGGCACGTCTTGTCGCTTCAAGAACAAGCAAAATCGCAAGGCCACCTACATAGAAATCAATTTGGGTCATTTCCCCGGCACGAGCAATAATTTGGTCGTAATTAAGAGGCCAATAGGCTCCCATGCCAACACTCAATATGGCTAATACATAATCATACCAACCGAGCTTCCCTCGTTCTAAGTTCTTCTTTCTTGCCGGAAACAGCAAGAAGATAAGCATTAACGCAAATCCTAAGTGGATTGATCGGTGCATCTGTGCTGGTATTTGATAGATGACAGTAAAATAAACTTGATAAAGAGAAAAAGCTAATAAGGTAAAAAATACAAATTTTCCTACAAATCCTGATAAATCTCGGACGCTTGACTCAACATCGTACTTCTTAACAAGCGCGTCCTGGTCTTCCTTTGAGAGTGTATGATCTTGGTTGTTCTTATCACTCACTCATCTTCACTCCTTTCCACATCTGCCAAATACTCATGTCACGGGCTTCGATCTTAATACTCGTCCCGGCACCCACAAACTCCTTCAATAAGTACGATTCTCCACCGTAAACAATTGTATGCTCCGATCGGACTTGCCCGACAGACAAATTGATAGAAGGTAATGTTTTCGTGTTTGGGCCCTTAGTGATGATATACTTTTCGTCTTTCATTTCAAACGTATCTTCCCCATAGGCATTTGAAGGCATGCCAATAGCCGTGTCTTCATAAATGAGCTTCTTTGGTTGAATCGAATGGTCCTCCTGAAGCTCAAATTCTTCAATAACCTCTGAAAGGTGAACAGAATGAATGTATCTGATCTGAAAGTGTTTTTGCTGATGAATCGGAAGATAAGCTAACTCTTCTCCCGATCTTATATGTTGGAAGGTGATAACCGTGCGGTTTGGATAAAAGATAAGAACGGCCAGTGCCGCAACCGCGATGAGGGAAATGCCTACTACGAGTTGAAATCGTCGATTCTTCAAGTCTATCCCTTCTTTTCATGAAGAAAGATAGACCGAGAAAGCCGGTCTATCTTATCTCCGTGGTGACTATGGTTACTTACTTGCTAACACCTTTTTCATCAAAGTACTTCTGAGCACCTGGATGAACGTCAATTCCAACACCATCTAGAGCACTTTCAGCTGTGATGAATTCACCTTTAGCATGAGAAATGGCATCCGTATTTTCGAATAATGCTTTCGTCATATCATATACAACATCTTCACTTAGATCTTTAGAAGCAACAAGCATCGCTTGAACGGCTACTGTTGTAACAGCTTCGTCTACTTTGCTGTATGTTTCTGCTTTAATTTCGTCTTTAGCGTAGTAAGGATACTCGCTAATCAACTCTTCAATCTTATCTTCTGCAATAGGTACAATCTTAACGTCTGCTGTAGCCGCTAAGCTCTCAACTGCACCTGTTGGTGTTCCAGAAGTGATGAATGCTGCATCGATTGAACCATCTTGGATCCCGCTTGTAGATTCACCGAATGCAAGGTCACGTTTCTTAATATCTTCTAGAGTAATTCCGTGAATATCTAGGATATTCTCAGCATTTGCTGCAGTACCAGAACCAAGAGCACCGATTGAAACGGTTTTCCCTTTTAAGTCTTCTACTGATTCAATACCAGAATCTTTCGTTGTAACGATTTGAATCGTTTCTGGATAAAGTGTTCCGATTGCTTGAACGTTATCTACTTGGTTGTCTTCAAACATTAGCTTTCCTTCAGCTGCATAAGCTGCGATATCTGTTTGTACAAAAGCTAGCTCTGCATCACCTTTAGACAAGGACTTCATGTTTTCAACAGAAGCACCGGCTGATTGAGCAGAAACTTCTACGCCATCAATATTTTCGTTCATAACATTCGCGAACGTACCACCTAACGGGTAGTATGTACCAGTTGTTCCACCAGTTAGTAAGGAAATGAACTTCTTACCGCCATCATCACCTTCGCTACCTTCGTCTCCAGAGTCGCCGTCAGCACTTCCGCCACCACAAGCAGCTAACACCATAGAAAGCGCTAACATAAGGATGAAAGCTAATAAACTTCTTTTCTTTGTCATTTTTATTTACCCCCTAAAAATGAATATAATTTGCTAATTGTATTTTAGCAGGATTTGATTGGAAAGACAATCACTAATTTTTTGACAATAATTTTATGTAAAGAATTACGATCTTTACGTTATAAGTTAGCTTTCCTTACATCATTATATCATCTTTTTTACTGTATTTCGAAATAGTGTTTTCTTCCATTAATTAAAATAGTTCTTTAGTCTCAATAGCCATTAATCTATTTTCTCCTTTTCCCCGATACCAATTTGATCAATCCGCTTTTTTCAACAAATATGATACACTTAATGCATTGTTGTTTATTTCTTCCTTCACGGGGGAATTCATGAGGATAGTTTCCTCTTTCATCATTATAGGAGGTGTTTAAATGGGCAGAAAAGGAACCATGACAGATCAAACCATTGATAGCGAATATTTGAATGAAACATTAACTGTAAAGATCTACAAACCAGAAACGTTCTCTCCTTTATATAAATACAACATTTGTATAATGCAAGACGGAGATGATTATATGCAGCTTGGCAGGGTCGCAACATTGAGCGATCGGTTCCACGGTGACCAAACGATTGAGAACACCATTTTCGTTGGAATCCATTACAACGACAAATATGATCGCCGGGAGAAGTATCATCCAGAAGGCAAGAAATTCACATCTTATATGAAGTTTCTCGCGATGGAAGTCGTACCTCTTCTAGATGTAGAACTTCCTACATATCACATGGGTGGTAGCCGCGCTCTTATGGGGGATTCACTAGGTGGCACGATGGCACTCATGACAGCACTTCGATATCCTCATACGTTCGGGAAAGTGATTATGCAGTCTCCTTATGTTGATGAAACAGTCCTACAAGAAGCCGAGGATCATGATGCCTTAGCAACTATGGAAATCTATCATACGATTGGAACACAGGAGACTGAAGTTTCCACAACAGACGGGAAAGTTCAAGATTTCCTTACACCAAATCGGAAGCTTCATGACATTTTAGAAAAGAATTGCCATTCGTACACCTATTACGAACTTGACGGTGAACATACGTGGAAATATTGGCAAAAAGATTTAAAACGGGTGCTTCCTACTATGTTCGGAAGCGAAAATCCTTAAACTACCTCAAGAAGAATTTCAGAAAATTTGATATAATGAATAACACGATCATTCTATCAAGATGAAACGATTCATCTTTTTTATTAAATATGAAATGGGAGGTTCAATCATGAAGTACGGTATTGCTTTATTTCCATCTAAGCAAGTTCAAGACATTGCTAATTCTTACAGAAAACGTTACGACCCACATTACGCGTTGATTCCACCGCACGTAACATTGAAAGAAGCTTTTGAAGCAGACGAAGATCATATCGAAGAAGTTGTCCAAAAACTTTCTAACGTTGCCAAAAACACTCAACCTTTTTCACTCAATATCAACAAATTAAGCACCTTCTCACCAGTAACGAACACCATCTATATGAAGGTAGAACCGGCAGATGGGCTAATGGAGCTTCATCAGAAGTTACACCAAAGCGATATCCCAAATGGACAGACGTTCTCCTTTGTTCCTCATATCACTATTGCCCAGAAGCTTTCAGATGATGAACATTCAGATGTGTATGGGAGCTTACGTATGATTAGTCATGAATTCGAGGAGACGATCGATCGTTTCCAATTACTCTATCAGTTAGAAAATGGATCTTGGACCGTTTATGAGACGTTCCGCCTTGGGAAAGGATAAGTCGTACATGAGAATTGAAGAAGTTACAACGGATCAGCAATTAGAAGACGCCTATTCTGTCCGAAAAATTGTTTTCGTAGAAGAACAAAACGTGTCTATGGAAGAGGAAATGGATGAATTTGATGGAGTAGCGACTCACTTTGTTGGGTACGAAGGGGATCAACCTATATCTGCAAGTCGCCTACGCTTTGTCGATGAGTATGCAAAACTCGAGCGCATCTGTATGATCAAATCTTCTAGAGGACAAGGACTTGGCAAACAGATGATTCTTCATATGGAAGATCATGCGAAAGACATGGGGTACTTGAAGAGTAAGCTAAACGCTCAAATTCAAGCCCTCGGGTTCTATGAATCACTTGGTTACAAAGTGGTTTCAGAGGAATTTATGGACGCTGGTATTCCCCATGTCACTATGATTAAAGATTTATAAGTGATAAGAATGTAAAAAGCTCAAAGGGATATGCCTTTTGAGCTTTTTTTATCGTTCATTTAGAGTGCTGGCAGTACATATTGAAAGGCAAGCACTCCAAGCAATAGCACAACAGTTACCGTAAGGAGAAACTTCCCTACTTTAATTAGGAATGTAAGTAAGATGGAAGCTACAAATCCCCCGATTGTAATGGTAAGCAACACATCTTCATCTACCAATTGGTTTCCTGTCCAAGCATAAAGGGCGAGCGCTGCTATGCTAATTACAAATAATAGTTTAGGTATCAATGAGGCTTCTCCCCTCTTTCAAGTGTTCAAGTTCATCTTAACGGGAGTCGAGTTCTTTGTATACCCTCCCCCTCTTTTGGCAAAAATGGTTAGAGGAATAAAGAAAGGATGAGGGGAGATTGATGTATAGTTCCATACTAGTAGAAACCATCATTGGATTTTTGTGCTTATTCGTCTTAACTAAGGTTCTAGGAAAATCTCAAATTACTCAGATTACTGCTTTCGATTTCATCGCTGCACTTGTGCTCGGAGAACTTGTCGGAAACGCACTCTATGATAAAGAGGTCGGCATATCTCAAGTCCTATTCGCTGTTTTCTGCTGGGGAATCCTTATTTATGTGACAGAATGGATTACCGAGAAATTCAAAGGCTCGCGCGCCTTGCTTGAAGGGCGACCTACGATTATTATATATGAAGGAAAAATTCAGAAAGATCTTATGAACAAAGGAAAGCTTGATATTAATCAACTACAGCATTTACTCCGTTCAAAAGATGTTTTCTCTATGCAAGAAGTGGAATACGCCATACTTGAAACAGATGGAACAGTATCCGTACTAAAGAAATCTCTTGACCAATCTCCAAGCCGCAGAGATCTCAATTTAAAACCGCAAAGCGTGTACTTGCCACGTACACTCGTCAGCGACGGAGAAATACTATGGGATAACCTACAGGAAGCTGGTTTGACAGAAGATTGGTTGAATCAAGAACTACAAAAACAAAACATTCAGTCGCCTAAGGAATTGATGTATGTAGAATATAAAGAAGGAGAAGCATTGTATGTGGTCCCATACTAAGCTTCTCCTTCTTTTATATAGAAGACCCATCGATAATCTTGAATCTTGTAACCAACTTGGTCTTGCTTCAATAAAGCAATTAAGTATGCCGTAACAGCTGTACGGAATAAGAGCCATTGAGGAAGCTGATCTACCTTCACTTGATACGTATTACACATATAGGTAATAAGTTCTTCATGAGAGACAAGCTTCTCAGATTCAATATAAGCCCATAACATATGAATGAGTTCATGATGATAAGCAATGTTGGCATCAACTGTATCATGAAAATCTTCTTCATATTCCCCATGGCCAGGGACTGCCCCTTTTGTCTGTATCTCCTTAAGCTTGTACAACGTTTGAATAGCAAGGTGAGCATCCGTTAGGAAAGGAATTTTATGCTTATGCAGTTGCTCTTCGCTAAAGTACGCGTCTCCTGCATATAAACAATCATAAATTTTAATACCAAGCTGATAATAGCTATGACCCGGCAGCAAATACGTTGTAAAATTGAAGCCATCTCGCTCATAAACGCCTTCTTGCAATACCTCATCTACAAAAATGGAGTTTCCCTCTAAAAATTTATTTCGTAGTTCCGGTAGAGGATCATTCCCTCCAAACAAGTATAAAGGTTCAAGAGAAGGGTTACGTAAAATGGCTTCCTCATAGTAAGGAGCAAACGTATAAATGGCACGGTCCTGTTGCAAATACGAACCCCCTCCATAATGATCGGAGTGCGCATGGGTAATAAAAAGATGCGTAACAGGCAACTCTTCGTGATCAAGTTTCTTCAAAACTTTCTTCATCGTTTGGGAGTCAATCCCGGCATCCACAATCATTCCTGACTCCCCTTGATAAATGTACCCTATATTGACAGATCCGCTAAAATAATAGCAGTTTGAATTGATTTGAATCAGCTGCATAATTTCGACTCCTTCGGCATTTCTAAATACTTTCGTTAAAATGCCGCCCAATTCCTGTTAAATCAGAGTAAATTCTGTGCGTCTTCCCTACATGTACAGAACCCGGCGCATATAAATCAGGCTTATGCTGCTTAGTGATTTGTTCATTATAAAACTGGTAATCTTTCCGATCCTCTTCTCTTGGTTCAGGGTTATCTAATTGTTGCTCTAAATCTAATTTAAAGACACGTTCAATCGGGAATGGATCACGCTTCGTGCGTTCGACTCGCTCACGATAATCGCTATATTGGTAGTGCGGTATTGGTAAAATGTATCCCATTTCCTATCACTCCTTTTTAGATCCTTACGTTACTCTACCCGTTTCTTCCATATAATATGCCTGTTTTGCGATAGATAGAGATGTTTCCGTCAGCTATAATGAGCATAAGGCGTGCCTGGAAACCACTCGCTTTCCTGTGGGGAGCTGGTTAGCCTCCTCAACCGGCATAGCCGGCCTCCGGGGTCTCACCTAGGCTCTTCTGCCCACGGGAGTCTCGCAGTTTCCAGGCCCACCTTTGCCGAATTAGGGGAAGACGGAAACTTGCCCCAATAGGAGTCGCTCGGGAATTACAAGCTATATTATACGCCGCGGCCCGTTCATCTAATAAGCGCCGGGGCTTGCTGTGGGACGACGAGACTCCCGCGGGGTAAGGAGCCTAGGTAAGACCCCGGACGGAGCGTCAGCGAAGGAGGAGGCTTACCAGCTCCCCGCAGGAAAGCGAGTTGTCCCACAGCAAGCCCTGATCTCCATATGGTAACGGACGCCTCCTTACTTTAATGTCTCGGTTTCCGAATATTCAACATTAAAAAAGGCCCCTTTCCAGAGACCTAGCCTTCCATCTTTTTCTCTAATTCGTTCATCGCCTTTTCAATCTCGCCAATTCCTTCTTGAAACGACTTATGCCATTCATCATGGGATGTATGAAAAGACTGAAATTGTTGATCAAATTTTGTTTTTTTCTTCTCTGGAAACTGAAACCACGACTCCTTTAGATCCATATGCTTATTAAGATCGTGGAAAGGTTTCATCCAATGAGGTTCAAAAATTCGAATTCGAGGCATTTACTTCGACTTCTTCTTTCCACAACCGCAGCCTTTCTTTTTCTTCGGGGATACGGGTTTTGGTTTCAATGAGGCATTTTGTGAAGCTGTTTTTTTACTCTTCAACTTCTCCACCACCCTTTCAGATAAACTATGCCCTTGTCTTTAGTATATGAAAGAAGCCATTCATTCGTATGGGTAGGTACCTCTCTCTAGTCAAAAAGTTTAAATAATAGCGCCGTTCCGCCACTAATGGCAAATAGTATCCATAAAGGATTCAGTATAGGGAAAAATAAAAAAGTGCCATACACGAGTGCAGACGCCCAGACACCTGTACACCAGTGACAACTAAGTAATTCGCCAACAAACCGTTGTAATCCTTTTCCTTTCACTTCAATAAAAACCTCAGTCTCTCCATTTTCATTTACTTGTTCGACTTCCTTATGAAATGGCTTCCTGATCCAATCTGTAATCGTGTCATAGACAAGTAACCTTGTCACCCGAAAGCTGGCTAGTACGAGAATGATTAATTCCATCCACGTTAACCCCATATGCATCACGTCCTTTAATGAAGTATATGAAATAAGGGTTGTCCATTTGTATACCAAAAATAAAAAGCCCTTTGCCCCGTGAAAGGCAAAGGACGTTCTATAAAAAGTTAGATCCAAGAAAACGGCGGGCGACGATCTTCGTTTTCTTCTCCCTCTTCATGGACTTCTTCCACTTCTTCTTCTAACTCCACATGCTCTTCTTCTGTTTCGCTTTCAACCTGCGCACGGCGAGGGCCGAAGAACGGGTCGAAACGATCCTCATCGTGACGGTCTCTACGACGAGGACGTTGTGGTTCAAT
Organism: Pontibacillus salipaludis; assembly: GCF_014642405.1. Taxonomy (GTDB): domain Bacteria; phylum Bacillota; class Bacilli; order Bacillales; family BH030062; genus Pontibacillus; species Pontibacillus salipaludis. The sequence continues at coordinate 100,662 of NZ_BMIN01000012.1, read as the reverse complement.
AACCACGTTTTCTGCTTTAATGATCACTTCATCTACATGGATGACTTTTTTTCGCTTCTCTGACACAGTTGGTCCACTCCTTTATAAATCTTTACTCGCTAGTATCCTATGTATGAGTGAATGGGTGTGTTTGGGCTTTTGCCCTGTTTCTTAAGAAAAGCGCCCTGGATTTTTTCATCCACCCTTTCAGAAAAATACAGGCTTCTGCCCACACACATAGAGGCTCCCGACATATTCTATTAAAGACAATAAGTCAAAACGTCCAGAAAGGGGAAATGACACATGGGTTGTGGAAAAAACAGAGTCGAGTCAGCTTCTGAAGGTTGTGTATGCGACATCCTTAAAGAAATCGTTGACGCACAAAACGACGTAACAGATGATTGCAATTCCAGCTGCGAAGAGTCAATTAACGAATTAATGGGGGACCGTGGGACAAATAAAGATACGGTACCTGTTATTCTTTATTGCAAAGATTGCAAACCATTCAAAGGTTTCGGCGCTCGTCGCAATGAAATCGATAAGATTCGCGAAAGCTTCATCTTCCGCGTTAAAGAGGTAGACGAAGATTGCGAATGCGCACTACTTGAACTACTTGCTACACCTCATTCTTCTGAAGAATGCCACATCAAATCACCAAGCGACCAAGACACAAGTAACTTACGCGCAACTGGTATCTGCATCACAGTTGACCTAAACTGCTTCTGCCACATCACTTGCCTTCCTGCGATCAACGCAAGAGCTTAGTGAACAAAAGCGGAAGGCCCCACTAAGCAACGTACAGACTGGGCTGAACCGGAGTTAGTTGCTAAGGGCTGAAGCTAGATGTGAACAAAAGTCAGGTTCCTATATTGGAGCCTGACTTTTTGTGTACAAAGGCAGAAACCATCGTTCAATTACCCCGGTTACATATCTATTTCTAAATAATAAAAAAGAGCTGCATTAAGCAGCCCTCTAAAACCCTCTTAATACAATGTCATGAATGTCATCAAACGGAACTTCTACCCGGAACGGTCTCTGAAGAATTTTCATATATACAATTCCTTCTTCATAATCCTCAATCCATCCCTTATAACGTTCTTCTTCTGTAATGACCTCGCACTTCATTCTCGGAACTTGTGAGGGCAAATTAACGAAATAATCGACTTTATCTTCTAGACTCATATCTTTAAACCTGCTACGACGATTCCTGTTCGTAAAAGAAACGCGGCGCTTCTCCTCGCGTTCATTTGTTTCCATAGGTTGAGTTTCTTCTTCATTGTGTGATTCAGGCTCTGAGAAATCTTCTAACTCCTTAGCCAGTTTTTCTTCCACTTTTTCTGGCGATTCCCCTTCTGACTCCTGATCATTCTGAGGCTCTTGAAGATCAATCTCGTTTTCTTGCTGCCTCTCAACATGGTCATCATTAGCTACTTTAAAAGGATCCGAACGCCCTAAAAATGGATCATATCCTGCTGGTCTAGAGCGGTCAGGTTCCCCGAGCCCCAGCGAATAACGTTTACGACGCTGTTGCCCCCGCTTCGTTCTCTCTTGAGTAGGGGTCTCATTTGAGTTAGCCGCGTTTTCTGTTTCTGCTGCTTCAGCTTTCGCCTCAAGTTGCTTCTCTGATTCTTGTGTGTCTTCACTTTTCTTTGTTAATGGCTTCCTCTCCGTACGATACACAGACTGCATATTCGGCGATGCCTTCTCGAAATCAGGCTGTGTAATATACAACATCGGTTGCTTCACACGTTCCTTTTTCTTCTTAGCCATATATACACACTCCCCCTATATAATCATCAATCTACACTATAGCCTATGCAAAAGACATGGGGGATGTGCCTAGTTTTTAAGACTCATTTTTTGTGTGGGAAGGAAGATTTGATGATCAGTCTTCTAGAATCAATACCTGCTGTGTTTTTTTTCGTAAATTCTCCTCTGTTTTAGTAAATTTGTTTTCATTTTAGTAACTGACGGACCTGCTTTCGTAACTTCCAAGGTTCTTTTAGTAACTGCTCGGCTTTTTTTCGTAACTTCTCCTCTGTTTTTGGTAAATTCACTTTTGTTTTAGCAACTACTTGCTTCCTTTGGTAACTTCCTAGACTCTTTTGGTAAGTATTATGCTTGCTTTCGCAACTTCTACCAGTGCCAGATATACAAAAAAGCCCAAGGCAGCGCCTTGGGCTTTTAAACAGTTTAGCGTCCGATAATGTGGAAGCCAGAGTCTACGTGGATCATCTCTCCTGTTACACCACGGGAGAAGTCACTTAGTAGGAAGTAAGCTGTGTCGCCAACTTCTTCTTGAGTCGTTGGACGACGTAGTGGCGCGCGTTCTTCAATGTCTTTTAGGATCGAATTGAAGTCGCCTACACCTTTAGCAGATAGCGTACGAATTGGTCCAGCAGAAATCGCGTTTACGCGAATGCCGTGTTTACCAAGACTTTCAGCAAGGTATTTCACGCTTGCATCAAGGCTTGCTTTGGCAACACCCATAACGTTGTAGTTCGGTACAACGCGCTCGCCGCCCAGGTAGGTTAAGGTTACAATTCCGCCACCTTCTGACATAAGGGGTTGTACAGCACGGGATACAGCTGTTAATGAGTAAGAGCTGATATTGTGAGCTGTCAAGAAGCCATCACGGCTTGTATTTAAGAAGTCACCTTTTAGTTCCTCTTTGTTTGCAAAAGCGATACAGTGAGCTAATCCGTGGATGACACCAACATCGTTTTGAATCTGTTGGAACGTTTCCATAATGTTCTCATCATCTGTTACATCACACTGATAGAAAAGAGATTCTTCTCCACCTTCTAGAGTTGCAGCCAGGTCACGTACTGATTTCTCGAAACGCTCTGCAGCGTATGTGAAGATCAAGCGTGCTCCTGCATTGTGAAGTGACTGAGCAATACCCCAGGCGATGCTTCGCTTGTTGGCTACTCCCATCACAACATATGTACGACCTTGTAATGACATATTCATTCTTTCGTCCTCCTCGGAGAAAATGTGTCTATAGTTATTACTTGTTATTAGTACCTGCTACTATTCTAAACAAAATCAAACAAAAACACAATTCCTTTCTAGTATCCCCATCCTTAGACCCATTCAAAACCTTTTCACGAAAAAAGGTGCTCCTTTAATCGGAGCACCTTATTTATGATTTTGTCTCAATCTTTTCTGCCGTTACAACGGAGCCGCTATAATCCACAGAGAGCCGCTTCCACTCAAAGTTTGGATAAGCTCTTTGAGAGCTTTCTGTAATGAATGCCCCTTGCTCAGTTGGAATCAGACTCATAATCGTTGGCCCTGCTCCACTCATAAACGTACCGTAAACACCTTGACGATTTAAGTAGTTTCGCAGTTCGTCATAATGTGGCATCAACGCCCCACGATATGGCTGATGATAGCGATCTTTCTCCATCATCTTCCCAGCAAGTGCCCAGTCTCCCTTCGCTAAAGCGGCGACTAGAACATTAGCGACAGCACTTCCATCTACAGCTTCTTTATACGAAAGTTTTGATGGCAGAACGTCCCTTGCTTCACTTGTTTTCAGATCAAATGAAGGAATAGCAGCTAGAAAGCATACGTCTTGAAATGGAACAGTCGTCCAACTGACATCTTCTCCTTCTTGATAGGCGATGACCCCACTACCTGTAACAGAGGGCACTACGTTATCCGGATGCCCTTCTATCTGAGAAGCGTACGAGACCTTTTCTGTTTCAGAAAGATGTAAATCTAGTATATGATCAGCTAATTCAATACCCGCCACAATCGCAGAGGCACTACTCCCAAGCCCTCTGGCTACAGGGATTTCGCTTGCTACTTCAACCCTATAAGGAGGCAAGTGTTCATGCCCTTGTTTAGTAGCGACAAATTGAGCCGCTTGATAAATGACGTTTTCGTGATCCTTAGGCATCCCTTTTACAGAATCAGAAGTCGCTTCAAAATACCACGCTTCTGAAGGCTCTGCCTGTACTTCAAGGTACAGATTTAAGGCAACGCCAATGGAGTCAAAGCCAGGCCCTAGATTCGCACAACTGGCCGGCACGCGAATGTGTATCATGATAACACTCCGTTTTGGATAGCATCCGTCACTTTTTCGAGATCATTAGGGAGAACGGTTGGCTGGATGGTACTTTTCTCGATTGCGGTTGTCGGATCCTTCAGTCCATTCCCAGTTAACACGCACACGACTTGTGAACCTTTTTTAACGTCCCCTCGCTTAAGAGATTTAAATAATCCAGCGATGGACGCACAGGATGCCGGTTCAGCAAAAACCCCTTCGTTTTCAGCCAACCATTGATAAGCTTCTACGATTTCTTCGTCGGTAACTTCGCTTATAACACCATGGGATTCACTCGTTGCTTTTAAAGCATGATCCCAGCTAGCCGGATTTCCAATTCGAATAGCTGTGGCAAGGGTTTCTGGCTGTTCAATGACCTCCCCACGAACAATGGCAGCAGAGCCACTCGCTTCAAATCCTCGCATGTTCGGTAAACCTGTATGATAGGCTTCATGGTACTCCTTGAACCCTTTCCAATATGCTGTAATATTACCAGCGTTGCCGACTGGGATAAGCAGATGGTCTGGTGCCTTCCCTAACACATCGCACACTTCAAAAGCGGCTGTCTTTTGTCCTTCAATACGGTACGGATTAATCGAGTTCACCAGTGTGAAGTTATCGGTTTCAGCCAGGTGCTTTACGATTTTCAGAGCTTCGTCGAAATTCCCTTCAATGGCGTACACTTCAGCCCCATACATCACGGCTTGAGCAAGTTTGCCTTGTGCTATCTTGCCGTCTGGGATGACAATGATACAACGTAATCCAGCTCGTGCTGCGTAGGCAGCAGCCGCTGCTGACGTGTTTCCTGTTGAGGCGCAGATAACCGCTTCAGCTCCTTCTTCAACAGCTTTTGCCATGGCCATAACCATGCCACGATCTTTAAAAGAACCAGTAGGATTAGCGCCTTCGATCTTAACATAGGCCTCAATGCCATATTCTTTTGAGAGCTTTTCAAGTGGAAGTAAAGGTGTATTCCCCTCTAGTAACGTAAGCTTTGGTGTTTCTTCTGTTACAGGTAATAGAGATTCATAATGTGATAGAAGACCTTTCCAAGCCATAGTTAATTCCCCTCTCCTTCAACTCGATACACGCTATGGATGGACCGAACCGCTTCAATTTCTTCTAAGGCATGAAGGATAGCATCCATCTGGAATCGACTTGCATTATGTGTAATTAAAATAATGTCAGCTGCGTCATGTCCCTCTACAGGCATTTGCAGAATTTTATCTAGGGAAACGCCACTTTTCGCGAACTCTTGCGTAATGGCGAGGAATGTACCAGCTTCATCTTCCCCTTCTAAACGAACGAAGAATTTCGAGAAAATCTCATCCTTCGTTTTCATTTGCTTCTCATAATGCGGAGAAACAGATGACTCACCCGTTACACCAAGGCGAACGTTTTTCACGACATCCATTAAATCAGACACAACAGCTGTTGCAGTTGGCAGTTTACCGGCACCAGGTCCATAGAACATCGTCTCTCCAACAGCATCCCCGTAAACATATACTGCGTTATATTCATCTTTAATACCTGCAAGAGGATGGGTATTTGGAACAAGTGTTGGCTGCACACTCATTTCTACTTTTCCATTCTCACGGCTTGCAATGCCTAAAAGCTTCATCGTATAGCCAAGTTGTTCTGCGTAAGCAAGATCTTCAGAAGAAATACCACGGATACCACTTACTTCAACATCATCGAGAACCGTTTGCATCTTAAATGCGAGCGTTGATAAGAGACTGATTTTACGCGCAGCATCTAACCCGTCTACATCTGAAGTGGGGTCTGCTTCTGCGAACCCAAGATCCTGGGCTTCCTTCAATACATCATCGAACGTGCGCTTCTCGTCTACCATCTTCGTTAGAATATAGTTCGTTGTGCCATTCACAATCCCCATCATTTTATTGATGCGGTCTGAAGCAAGCCCGTTTGTAAGAGAGCCAATAATCGGAATCCCACCTGCTACACTCGCTTCGTAGCGAATATCGCAATGTTTCTCCCTGGCAAGTTCCATTAGCTTGCCACCGTGCACAGCCATCATATCTTTATTCGCTGTAACAATATGTTTTCCGTTCTGAACAGCACGCTCAAGAACGTGATACGTATCTTCTATTCCACCCATAACCTCTACAATAATGTCGATCTCAGGGTCATTTACCAGTTCATCTACTTGATCGGTTAACAAAGAAGGATCAACCGATGCCCCACGTGGTTTGCTAAGATTACTTACAAGAATGCGCTTTACATCAATCGAGCATCCCACCTGGTGTACAATGTCTTCCTGGTGGTTTTGTAAAATCTCTACAACCCCTGTTCCTACTGTTCCTAGTCCACATAATCCTACGTTTAATTTCTTATCTTGCATCGCTTTCCCCTCCTTATTGTCTATACAAAACGTACATATGTACTTCTATTAAAGACATTATAAAGAGGCTCCCCACTAAACACAACCGTTATCGGAAAATTCATAATTAACTATGAATATCCACCGCACCTAATAAGCCTCAAAAAACGAACATCCCCAACACGTTAACCGCTTACATAAAGCCAAAATAAAAAAATGAAAAAAAGTCTCGCACCGCTTTTACGCATTAAAGAAGTGACGCGTGCCAGACACCCGTTACTTCGCTAAAGCGCAAAATCGTTTTGATGCTTTTGCTGGGCGTCTCGACACTTCAGAGGATCATCCTGACGCTCTCGACGCTCATTGCGACACTTTTGTCGCTCGTCCCGGCGCTTTCGCTGTGCGTCCGGACACTTCCACCTTACTTCTCGACACTCTTACTGCCTATCCTGAAACTTCCTGCACGCGTCTCGACACTTACGACGCTCATGCCGACGCTTTTGCTGTTCGTCCGGACACTTTCGCTGGGCGTCGGGACACTTTCGAACTCGTCCGGACACTTCCCACACTCGTCACGACACTCTCACTGCCCATCCCGACGCTTCCGGCGCTCGTCTCGACACTTCCACCGAGCGTCCCGACACTCTCCCCCCCTTCACTGAACTAAAAACCAAAGCAAAAAAGGCTTCGGTCCGTTTGGGACCGAAGCCTTTTTGATTTGGTTAGCAGAGTTCACAGAATTCAAGGTCAAAGCGAAGTTCTTCAACGTACTCTGAAGATCCTGTAACAACGAGTTGGTCACCGGTCTTCAGCTCTGTATCACCGTGAGGAATGATGGATTCATTATCGCGGAATATGCGGACCATGATGACATCTCCTGTGAACGGGAAGTTTCGGATGTACATGCCGTCATATTCATTGTTATTCATCTCAATCTGATACAAATAACTTTCTTGATTGGTTAAAATGTCAACGACGTTTGGCGCGATAATTAACGCTTTTAATAATGCTTTCGAAGATAAGAATACAGAGAATACTTCGACGCCATTTTCGCGAAGCTTCTGATCAAGCTCAGGGGATTCAGCTCGTGCGATGACACGTTCAACTCCCTTTTCTTTTGCATAAAGGGCAATATCAGTGTTTAGTTGCTCATCCCCAATTGAAGCAACAAGAAGGTCCACATTGAATACCCCTTGACCCTCCAACACCTCTTTGTCGTATGCTTCTACTTCATTAATATCAAAACAAGACCGGCTTACCTTTTCATCGATCTTATCTACTTTCGTATGATATAGATACGTTTTGTATAGCTTTGGATCAAGCTCACGCACAACCGGTAATGTCATTCGGTTCGAGCCGATAAAAGCCACTTGCTGGACATGCTCTGTTTCCTCTTCATGAGAATAAAGCTTCTTGAAGATAACAGGTGCTACTAGACAAGATACAACAGAGACAAGGATAAGCGCTCCTTCCATTCTCGTACTGATGAGCCCCATCTTCTCTCCGATGGTAGCAGCAGCAATGACGAGTGAAAGTTTCGCAGTTAGAATGGATCCCGTTGCAAACACTTCTTTCCACGAATACCACTTTCTTAGGATAAGCGCTGGAATCATTTTAGCAATCACGAGCGCCACGAACAGCAATGGCATAAGCAGTAGAATCTTAGGATCTTGGAACAGTTTCGGGATATTGATTCCTACACCGACCATCACGAAGAAGATCGGAATTAAGAAACCATAACCGAAACTGTCGAGCCGCTTGACCATTTCCTGATTTGGAGATAATAAAGCGACAACAACGCCCGCTAAGAAAGCACCAAGAATATTCTCAGCACCGACCGTTTCTGAAATTCCGACCAAAATAAGAATGATCGTGAACACGGCGCGGGTATCAATTTGAATGGTCCCTTTCGACATCGTCTCCACGAAAGAGCGATTCTGAAAGTATTTTCCGACAAAGTAAATCGCTACACCAGCTCCGAACAGAATGAGAAGAAGCCACATACTAGAGCTTTCCTCTCCTCCATAGATCGATACAAAAACTGCGAGCAAAATCATCGTCGTTAAGTCAGCAATTACCGTTACGAGTAACACAATTTGTCCAATGTTACTCCGTAGCATTTGCGCATCTTTTAGCGTTGGTACAACGACTCCTAAGGAAATCGTCGAGATAATCAATGTCATAAGAAAGACATTGTCGATAAAACCAGCCAGAACAAATAAATAGGATAGTCCAAGTGACAACACAAGAATGAATAAGAACATACTCGAAGCCACAACTAATGTGTTCGGTGCTTCTCCACCGCTTGGGAGGGTTTCTTTCTTCTTCTTTCCTGCGAAGGCAGAGAAATCAATCTCAAGTCCACTAAGGAACATTAAGAAAATAAAACCTAAAGTAGACAAGGTTTCAAGCCACATGCCTTCGTTTACTAAGTCAAAGCCACTCTGACCAATAATCAGTCCAACGATAATTTCCGCCACCACAACAGGGATGGTCTTTAAACGAAAACGATGAAGGATGATGGGCGTCAAGAATGCTGCGATGACAACAATCACAAGTGATGTAACAGATGCAGAACCGTGCTCCATTCCACTCGCCCTCCTTACTTCTAGGAAATCAATAGGTGCAAACGTAAAAACGTCGTTGCCATACCGAAATAGATTAAGATTGAAATAATATCGTTAATGGTCGTAATAAATGGACCTGAGGCTACAGCTGGGTCTACATTTAATTTGTGCATGAGTAAAGGGACTAATGCGCCCGCAAGTGTCGCCACAATGAGGGTCGACATAATGGAAATCCCAACGAGTAACCCGAGGTAAAAATCACCTTGCCAGAAATACACAATGAACGTAACAAGGACACCACATGTAAGACCGGTGATTACACCAGTTCCCGCTTCTCGGAAGACAAGCTTAATAATCCCCTCTTTCTCATGTTCACCTGTTGCAAGACCTCGTACGGCTACCGCCAACGCTTGCGTTCCTGTATTACCAGCCATGCCGGCAATAAGCGGAATAAAGACAGCAAGTATGGCGACTTGATTCAGTGTCTCTTCAAATCGACCGATCAAGCTTGCGGTCATCATCCCTAAGAACAGTAAGATCACAAGCCAGGGCAACCTTTTCTTCGCTGCTGCGAATGCATTCTCATCCGGGCGATCCAGATCAGACACACCAGCAAGTTTAGAATAGTCATCACTTGCTTCTTCTTCCATAACGTCCATGATGTCATCCACCGTGATAATACCAAGCATGTGATCCTGAAAATCTACTACAGGAAGCGCTAGGAAGTCATAGTCACGCATTAATTGAGCAACATCTTCCTGGTCTTCGCCAACTTGCACCGATACAACTCGGTCACTCATCACTTCAGAAATATACCAATCTTCTTCTGCAATAATAAGGTCTCGTAAGGATATAACTCCAACTAAATGCTTGTCCTCATCTATAACGAACACATAGTAGATCGTCTCAGCATCAGGTGCTTCACTTTTTAAATGAAGCATCGCTTCCCGTACGGTTTGATTCGCGCGGACCACAACGAATTCTGTGGTCATAATACTACCGGCTGTTTTCTCTTCGTAGTACAGAAGTTCTTTAATATCAGAAGCCGATTCCTTATCCATTATGGTCAGGAAGCTAGCCACTTGGTTTTTATCAAGCTCATTTAAAATGTCAGCAGCATCATCCGTTGAAATCTCAGCCAAGATTTGAGCGGCGAATCGTGGGTCCATCTCTGTGAAGTATTCTTCAATATCATCCACATCAATATGCTCCATGACTTCAGCAATCTCTTCAGGCGATAAATACGTATAGATCTGCATACGCACATCTTGCGTTTGCTCTTCGAAGATCTTCGCCTGGTCATAAGGGTGAATTTCAAGGAATTCAGCTCGGAATTGGTCAATTTGATCATTAAATAATGCATCTTGAATGTTGTCCCATAGTTCGCGTCGTTCATGGTCCTCAAGATATTCCATGGATAAACCCTCCTTTTCGCCTTAACCAGAAGTGGTTCAATAGTTACTATTATACAGTCTTTTCCACGTTACCTAGTCATTTGACCGTTTTATCGTAAGGTCCACATCTTTTTTTGTCAATGTCCCACTAGTATCCCTCTAAAGACACAAAACCAATCCGATGGAAGAAGTTCTTAAAAAACAGCTCAGAATAGTGTAAACTTTCATATGGGAACATATATTAATTCGGAATCTATGGAAAGAAGAAAGGGATCCTTCATGAACAACAATCAAGGTCTTAAAATAGACTTTACACTCATCATGATTTTAGTCGCGATCGCTGCTGTAAGTTGTTTCACACTCTACACCATACAGCCGACGCTTCCTTCTAAGTATGACTACACCAATTTCTTTACGAAACAACTTCAATGGTATGCACTAGGAACCATTGTTATTGGAGTAGTGATGTTATTTGATTACGACCGTTTCCGACAGCTTGCATGGGTTTTCTATGGGATTGGCATTATGATGTTACTTATGCTTGAATTCAATGTTCCTTCAAGCCTTGTTCACGAAAATAACGGGGCGCGCAGTTGGTTTAAAATTGCGGGGAACACGATCCAACCTGGTGAATTCATGAAAGTGTTTCTTATTATTTTACAAAGTCATCTTATTGTTCGACACAATGAAAAACGCCCAAATGAAAGAAGCCTAAAGTACGACCTCTGGCTTCTTGTCAAGATCGTCGGAGTGGCTCTTCCGCCGATGGCCCTAATCGCTAAACAACCTGACTTAGGAACGTTCCTTGTGTTAGCTGCGATTACAGCCGCACTCATTCTTGTTTCAGGAATCCGATGGAGGATTTTATTAAGTATCATCGGCATCATTAGTATGGTCGCCCTTGTCCTAGTAGGATTGTTTCAATTCTTCCCCGTGGCGATGGAAAAATTACTTGTGGAATCTGACTTCGGTCACGTAACCGGACGCTTCTATGGTTGGCTTCAACCTGAAGAATACGAGGACTACGGCTATCAACTCGTCCGTGCTATGATGGCCATTGGCTCCGGACAATTGATGGGTAAAGGGATCAACGAAATGCAAGTTTATATCCCAGAGCGCCACACGGATATGATTTTCACAGCGATTGCCGAACAATTTGGATTCATTGGATCAAGCATCGTTGTTACGCTTTTCTTCCTATTAATTTATCGTATGATTACAACAGCCCTGGAGAGCAACGAACCTTTCGGAAGCTATTTAACCGTTGGACTAATTGGAATGTTCACGTTCCAAATCTTCCAGAACATCGGCATGTCGATTCAGCTTTTACCAATCACAGGCTTGCCACTTCCGTTCATTAGCTACGGTGGTAGTTCATTGATCACTTATATGCTCGCCATCGGGCTTGTGCTAAACATTCGCTCTCGTACAAGAACCTATATGTTTGATTCGTAAAAAAGGTGGAAACGCTAAACAAGCGTTCCCACCTTTTTTCGATCTGGGAATATAAGGAGTTAAGTGAAGGGGTAGCTGAGACGATGAATAAAAATGGGGCCGATACATTTAAAAGTGCTTGGGGTGTCTGGGGAACGACTCGCTTTCCGCGGGCGGCCCCACACGACGTGGGGTCGTTCGACGTTGTCACAGGACGTGACGGTGTTAGTCGAACTTCCTCTTTCTTTTCAGAGCCTCCTCGTTCGCTACGCTCTCTGTAGGGTCTCGTCGACCTCTTTCTCCTGCAGGAGTCTCCCCGTTCCCCAGACACCCCTTGCTGTATATTGCACTAACGGCCCCGTATCCCTAGCCTTGAGATATATAAATTAATGATTCCACATAAACTATGTTTCCATTTCTCACAATACGGAAAAGGTGGGCCTGGAAACTGCGAGACTCCCGTGGGATAAAGAGCCTAGGTGAGACCCCGCAGGCCGGCTTTGCCGGCTGAGGAGGCTCACCAGCTCCCCACAGGAAAGCGAGTGGTTTCCAGGCCCACCTTAACCTCAACCAAAGCTAATGGAAACATCTCTTCATTTCTATTCTACCAGCTCGGCTATCCATTCATCATTATCCTTAAAAATTTAATCATACAGGAGGGGTTACTACATGAAAAAGATCGATTGTATTGGAGATGTGCACGGTTGTTATGATGAACTAATCGAACTGTTTGAGAAACTAGGATATAGCACCACAGGTGACATCCCTCGTCATCCTGAGGGGCGTATTCCTGTTTTTGTTGGAGACCTCACTGACAGAGGACCTGCTTCATTGGATGTGATTCGCCTTGTGTATAAGATGGTTGTAGAGAACAAGATGGCGAAATATGTCCCAGGAAATCATTGCAATAAGTTGTACCGCTTCTTTCAGGGAAATCCTGTTAAACAGAAGCATGGTTTAGAGACAACGGTGGCGGAATATGAGGCTTTATCTGAACACGAGCAAAAAGATATTAAGGATCAGTTCATAACTCTTTATCAGGAAGCACCTTTGTACCTCCAGGAGCCTGAAGCTAATGCGGTTGTGGCTCATGCTGGGATTCGTGAAGATATGATCGGGAAGTCGTTTAAGAATAAAAAGGTGCATACCTTTGTCTTATATGGTGATGTAACAGGTGAGTTCGATGAATTAGGACGACCGGTGAGACGTGACTGGGCTTATGATTACGAGGGAGATCGGTGGATTGTGTATGGTCATACACCTGTTAGAGAGCCTCGTTTCAAACATAAGACCGTTAATATTGATACAGGGTGTATTTTTGGCGGTGCTTTAACGTGCTTCCGTTTACCAGAAGAAGAGATCGTAAGCGTCCCTTCTAAACAACCAGAAGTACCTGAAAAATTCCGTACGTTTGATGAGTAAAAAAGAGGTTGAGGCTATTCGTGCTCTCAACCTCTTACTTAACATCTTCCTAATTTATAATTAGGTTTTCCATATCTTCAGGTAAAGGAGCCTCCACATAAACCTCATGTCCGCTAATCGGATGAGAAAAGCGTATTGAGTTGCAATGGAGCGCCTGTCTATTGATTCCTTTTTTAATCCCGCCATATAAAGAATCACCACATAAGCTGTGGCCTACATCGTTAAAGTGAACTCTAATCTGATGTGTCCTGCCCGTTTCTAAGCGTATATGAACCAGACTTGTTTCTTCTGTTTCTTCTATCACTTCATAATGAGTAACCGCACTCTTACCTTTTGGGTCAACACGTCGTTCAATAATCGAACCAGGTGCTCGGTCAATGGGAGCATTGATTGTCCCCTTCTTCGTCTCCAGATGACCTTCTACTACGGCTTGATAGGTCTGGTGGATCTCCCCTTCCTCTTGCTTCTTTGCTAATAAGGAGTGAACATACCGATTTTTTGCTACAAGAACAACCCCTGAAGTATCTGCATCAAGGCGTGTTACGACATGTAATGTGAAAGGAATACCATGGTGATCGTAATACCCCATAAGCCTATTGCCCAATGTGTCATCCAAATGATGCACAGAAGGGATTGTTGCAAGGAAAGGGGGCTTATTCAGGATAATGACTTCATCATCTTCGTAAAGAACAGAAACCGGCTTATGAACCGATGCCAAGTGCCGCCCGCGCTCTTCAGCAGGGAATTGAATACGTAACTCGTCCCCCGCTTCCACCTTAGCCCTTACTGTAACAGGGGAACCGTTGATTAAAATCCCTTCATCGTACTTAATCACTTTCACCATACGACGTGAAAAAGCTCGTACGTGATATAAATAATCTCGTACGAGCATTCCGTCGTGTTTCGGGTCGATTTTGAATTTCATTTCATAACACCTCTATTTTTATCGTTCGTCTGCTATGAAGGAATCATGAACCCTCTTCCAGAATGGGAACGGACGGAAACGAGCGAAACGTACTTTCTCTTTCGCCACACGGCACTGTATGGATTTCACGTCTGAATATTTCCGCGTAATGTGATCAAGTGTAATCATAAAGCTTTTGTCATTCTGCGGCTTAAGCATGGCTGTATGATGCTTTGGCAAAATGAGCGGAGAGCCCACTGTACGGAAAACGCGATTGTTGATCGACGCCATCTCGGCAATTTGAATGGCCTCAAGTGAAGGGTGAATAATCGCTCCCCCAAGTGCTTTGTTGTATGCTGTACTTCCAGATGGCGTGGAGATACACAACCCATCGCCTCGGAAGGTTTCAAAATGCTCTCCTTTAATTTCCACATCAAGCACCACGGAACCTTCAGCCGTCTTAACTGAACATTCATTTAACGCAAGGTACTTATCTTCTGGCTCATCGCCTTTTGGTCGAATGATAATCTCTAGTAAAGGGTATTCCACAACTTGAAACGGCGTTCTCGCAATTTCAATGATTAACTTCTCTAACTCTTTAGGCATCCAGTCTGCATAGAATCCTAAATGGCCAGTGTGAACTCCAATAAAGGCCGTCTCCTCTAAACGGTGTATATATGTATGGAATGCCTCGAGTAGAGTACCGTCTCCCCCTATTGATATAACAAGATCTGGCTCATCATGGTCCAATTCCAGGTTAAATTCCGTTAAGTAATTTTTCATCTTGGACAGAAATTCATCTGAAGCACTGTCCCCTTTTGACAAAATCGCGAATTTCATTTGAGTTCTCCCCCTTTAAAATTAGGAATCATCATCTGTATCCTTTTGATCATGCTTCTGACGGAAGATTGCTTGTGCTTCTTGAATCTCACTTTTTATTTTTGACATTTCTTCATCTAAACGAAATGCGGCCTCGGAAGCGTTCTTTAAACGACTCTTCACTTCAGCCGGAATTTGGCCGCTATATTTATAGTTTAAAGAATGTTCATTTGTCGCCCAAAAATTCATAGCCAGCGTGCGAATTTGAATCTCAGCAAGCAGTTTCTTCTCTCCCTCAATGGTTTCAACAGGGTATTCGATAATAATATGGTAGGATCTGTAGCCACTTTCTTTTTTCTTCGTAATATAGTCTTTTTCCTCTAAAATACCAAAATCATTGCGCATTCGAATCATATTCACAACCGTGTAAATGTCATCTACAAACTGACAAACGACACGAATGCCAGCTATATCTTGAATTTCATCTTCAAGATTAGAGTAGGGGATATCCTTTTTCCTAGCTTTATCAAGGATACTTGTTATAGGTTTTACCCTACCTGTGACGAACTCAATCGGGGAATGCATAGCACCATATTCATACTGTGCTCTCATTCCCTTTAATTTTACCTTCAGCTCATCAACTGCCTGCCTGTACGGAGCTAAAAACGTTTCCCAATTCAATTCTTGCACCACCTTTTATCCAATCATCGTCTATGTAAATGGGTCACGATATTGGCCTGTGATCTATTGTATCATAAATGATTTCATGATTAATATTTGCAATCTTTATCCCATTCATCAATAATAGAAATGGCAAATAAGCCGCATTAATGGAGGAATTTGTATGTCACAAGAAATCGAAATCGAATTTAAGAATTTGCTTACAGAAGAGGAATATGAAGCACTTGTTCATGCTTTAGCCTTTTCCACTGAAGATCGCTTTACCCAAACGAACTATTATTTTGAAACTGATCAGTTTGATCTTAGAGAAAAACTTGCTGCCCTTCGCATTCGTAAAAAAGGCGATACCTGGACGGCAACTTTAAAGGAACCACATGTTGACGGTCTTCTTGAAACGCACGATACGCTGACTGAAGAGGAAGCTTATAAGTGGATGAATGAGCAGCCGACAACCGCTCCTAATATAGAGAAGCAATTAGCATCACTTGGTATCCCATTCAGCAACTTAAGCTTCAAGGGAGCATTAACGACTGAACGTATGGAGAAAGAGTACAACGATACGCTAGTCGTCCTTGACCGGAGTCATTTCAATAATGTTACGGACTACGAATTAGAGCTTGAGGCAAAAGAAGCTGGCCACGGTAAAGCTACATTTGAACAACTGTTACAACAGCACGACATCCCATCACGAGAGACTCCTAACAAAATTCAACGTTTTTTCCAATCTCTACTATAAACAGATTTGTTGATTGTTTAAACATCCCGTTGCTACAATAAAATCAAACAAATAGGCGGTCCCCCTTATTTAAGGGGGACGGATCGCCTACGTTATGAAAGTGGCGAATGATGCCGCTAAAATAAAAGTAAATGAGGCATTCTTATGAATGATAATCCTGGTACGCTTTATGAAGCAATTGGTGGCCCTTCTGCAATTAGTAAGCTTGTAGAAGCCTTTTACAGTAGAGTTGCCAAACATCCAGATTTACAACCCATTTTTCCTGATGACTTCACAGAAACAATCCGCAAACAGGAACAATTTTTATCCCAGTTTCTCGGTGGACCTGCATACTATACGGAAGAACACGGGCACCCTATGTTAAGAGCCCGCCACCTACCTTTTGAAATTACACCAACAAGAAAAGATGCGTGGTTGTATTGTATGGATGGTGCGCTAGAAGAAGCTGAGATCGAAGAACCTTATAGAAGTGTTATCTTTGAACGCTTATCACACACAGCAAATCATATGATGAACACACCAGAAACAAGGAAAGGAGAATCGACGTGAGTTTTAAGGCAACTGGGGAACGCAACAACACGAACCAAACACCACAATCCCAGTATGGTTTTGTCGACCTTTTAAAGAAGCCAGTTGAGATCTATGTTTTCATTGATCCACTATGCCCTCAATGCTGGTCTTTAGAGCCATTTCTGAAAAAACTTACGCTTGAATATGGGAGATACTTTACCATTCGACCTATTATTAGTGGTAAGCTAACTTCTCTTAATGCAGAAGCCTTTCAAAAACCTGAAGACCTAGCAAAAGTTTGGGAAAAGGTCGCTTCTAGAACTGGGATGAGCTGCGACGGTGATTTATGGTTCGAAAACCCTGTCTCCTCTCCTTGGATGGCCGCTTTATCTATCAAAGCCGCAGAGCTCCAAGGCAAGAAAGCAGGCATGCGTTTCTTACGCAAAATACAAGAGAACTTGTTCTTAAATAAACAAAACATTTCAAACGAAGACGTGCTGCTTCGTTGCGCTGAGGAAAGCAACCTTGACGTTGAAGAATTTAAGCAGGACCTTCACTCTGACTCTGCCAAGCGCGCTCTTCAATGTGATCTTAAACTAACGCGCGAGATGGAAGTGGAGGAGATTCCGGCCATTGTCCTCTTCAACCAGGAAGAAGAAGAAGAAGGCATTAAAATCACAGGCCTATACCCTTACAACGTGTACGTGAATGTACTCCAAGAAATGATGCAAAAGGAACCTCCTGCCGCTGTAAAACCAGCTCTTGAAGATTTCTTACAGCTTTATCGTTTCGTAGGTACACACGAAATATCCGTTGTCTTCGACTGGAGCGAGTCGAAAACCGAGTGCGAAATGAAGAAGCTCCAACTCAAACAAAAAGTTGAAAAACATCCCGTGAAATACGGTACGTTTTGGCGCTACGTAAAATAAATAAAAAACCTTCTTTCTATTGATAGAAAGAAGGTTTTTTTATGTACTTGATGCGTCTCAAAATCTATTTATATTAAAATCTTTAACTAAAAGATAAATTATCACAATAAACCCACGGTTTTCCTTCCCCTCAAAAAAATAAGCCAGGCGGGGTAGGCCTGGCTTGATCTATGTCTTTATCTTTAAGACAAAGGGGGATGGGAGAAAGTTTCACGGTCAAACAAAGGGGTTATTGTCTGAATGTGATCCTTTTCACATATAAATATATCAAGTATTTCTCTCGATATCAATATTTTTTTATCACCTTCACAAAAACGTCACATCTATCACCTATTGTTTGGAAAGTATGGGACATTCCTTACATAGACTAGAATAATACGTAACTGGAGGTGCACTCGTGAACTTATTCCCTTTATTTTGGATCGTCGTTACTCTACTTGCTTTTGGGTTCAATTTATTAGGCCTCATGCGCCTCGTTCCTATACTTATATCTATGCCTTTGTTGTTTATAGCGATCTACTTCACCATCTTCAGCTTTACCCACCGACGTTCTTTTAGAGGGTTTAAATAATTTTTAGGGATTAACTATTACCGTTAACTGGGATTGAGTGTAAGGTGGGCCGGGAAACAACTCGCTTTCCTGTGGGGAGCTGGTGAGCCTCCTCAGCCGGCAAAGCCGGCTTCCGGGGTCTCTCCTAGGCTCTTCTGCCCACGGGAGTCTCGCAGTTTCCCGGCCCACCTTTGCCATATATAGAGAAACGGAATCATGTTACGTTAGAGGGCTTTCGGTGTTCCCTAAGTTGGTCCTTTCCCCTATTTACGACAGGGATGGCTGGAGGACTGCGAGACTCCCGCGGGAAAAGGAGCCCATCCAGTTCCGGCGTGGAGGCTTCCCAGCTCTCCCGCAGGAAAGCGAGTGGTCCTCCAGCCAGCCCAAGCGCCTTTCACAGCATCGGACCCTCCCCTATCTAATATATTTTGGAGCAAGCTATCTTTATTAAGAGGGCTTCCCTGGACCAATAGCAATTATATAAAAACAAAAGGCGACTCCTTTGGGGAGTCGCCTTTGTTTGTTATTTTTGCTTGATTAGTTTTTCGAACTCGTCAAGTTTTTCTTCGAAAACATCTAGCGCTGCTTCGATTGGTTCTTTTGAAGTCATGTCTACGCCGGCTTGTTTTAGGACTTCGATTGGGAAGTCGCTGCTTCCGGCTTTTAGGAAGCCTTTGAAACGCTCAACAGCTGGTTCGCCTTCTTTTTGGATTTGAGAGGCTAGGGCTGTGGCTGCTGAGTAGCCTGTGGCATATTGATACACGTAGTAGTTGTAGTAGAAGTGAGGGATACGGGCCCATTCTAACCCGATTTCATCGTCTACGACTACGTTCTTGCCGAAGTACTTTTCATTTAAATCATGATACAGTTCTGTTAAACGATCAGCCGTTAGGGCCTCACCGTTCTGTGCACGTTCATGAATGTCATGTTCAAACTCAGCAAATTGCGTTTGTCTGAAGACTGTACCACGGAATCCTTCTAGGAAGTGATTCAGTAAGTATAGCTTACGCTTCTCGTCATTTGTGTTTTGGAGTAAATAATCATTTAACAACGCTTCATTCGCTGTTGAAGCCACTTCAGCGACGAAAATGGAATAGTTTCCATATCGGTACGGCTGAGTACTTGTTGTATAGTAACTATGCATAGAGTGGCCTAACTCGTGAGCAAGAGTAAATAGGTTATTTAAATTATTTTGCCAGTTCATGAGGATGTATGGATTTGTTCCATAAGTGCCGGAAGAATAAGCACCACTTCGCTTCCCTTTGTTTTCATCCACATCGATCCAACGATTCTTGTAGCCTTCTTGAATGATAGTGGTATACTCTTCACCGAGAGGAGCTAATCCTTTTAACACCGTTTCTTGCGCTTCTTCATATGGGATATCCATATCAACATCCTGGACAAGATCAGCATAAAGGTCATACATATGAACATCTTCAAGATCTAATACTTCTTTACGAAGCTCCACATAGCGGTGCAATGCTGGTAAACGATCGTTAACAGCTTCCACCAAGTTATCATACACCTTCTCAGGGATATTGTTGGAATCTAATGCAGCCTGACGTGCAGAGTCGTAGTTACGAACTTTAGCATTGAAATTATGCTTCTTAACTACACCACTTAACGTTGAGGAGAATGTATTCTTAAAATTGCCATACGTATCGTACATGGCTTCAAAAGCCTGCTTACGCACAGAACGATCTTTAGACTTTAAGAAACGAAGATAGCGACCTTGTGTAAGATCTACTTCATTTCCTTCCTCGTCCGTAAGAGTTGGGAATGTAAGGTCAGCATTGTTAAGCATCCCAAATGTTTGTTGAGGGTTAGACATAACCTCAGATGCTTGAGCAAGCAACTCTTCTTCTTTCTCAGAGAGTGTGTGCGGACGAGAACGCGTAATTTCATTTAACGCGTGCTCATACAGCTTTAGTTCTTCTTTTTCATTAAGGAATTTCTCTACAGTGCCCTCTTCCATTGCAAGGATCTCAGGGTCAATATAACTCATCGCACTGCCTACTTGTGTGAGCAGACTCTCTGCACGGGTATTCATATCTTGATAATGAGAGTTCGTCGTGTCTTGATCATAACGCATGTGCGCATATGTAAATAATTTTCCTACACGATTAGCCACTTCATCCTGCAGCTTTAGTAAGTTATATAATGTGTCCGCAGACTCATGTAATTTTCCTTTATATTCTTTAATTTGTGGTGTTAATTGTTTAACCGCCTCAAATTCTTCATTCCACACTTCATCTGTTGAGAAGATATCTTCGAGTTTCCAGGTCCGTTCTTCTGGTATTTCATCTCTTTTTGGTAGTTCTTTAGCCAATGGTATTCCTCCTTCAATTATTGGTCTATCATATATTTCTTTTTCGTGTCTCGAAAAACCTTTAAATATTCAGAAAAATTATTGTTTTTCCTACTACCATTATACCCGAAACCTTTTTGATCATGCCAAGATGTTGCGTAGAGTATCCACATCCACAGTATATGGATTGCCCGAAGCTAAGAGAATGTTTCCGTTTATTTTAGTCTAGTGTAAGGAGGTCCTGGAAACCACTCGCTTTCCTGTGGGGAGCTGGTGAGCCTCCTCAGCCGGCACGCCGGCCTCCGGGGCCTCACCTAGGCTCTTCTGCCCACGGGAGTCTCGCAGTTTCTAGGACCTCCTTTTCCATATTGGGACGAACGGAAACTGACGCATGTAGTTTTAACGATACAATACGCTTAAACAATGGAAGGGCTGTGAATAAAAAAGAGAAGGACAAAATAAGTTTTGGTTTCATCCTTCTAATGTCCTTGAACTGTTGATAATCCTTTTATAGTAGTGATCGATTTAAGAGTTCTTTTAAAACCCACTCGTCTTGTTGCATGGCTTCGTGTGCGTTCTTGGGAGTTGGAAGGTTCATTAGCTTCATATACTGTCCATTCTTTAGTTTTTTCAAGTATCCTATTTCGCATAATACGCCTAGATAGTGTTGGATTGGGTTGGGTTTTGTTCGTAGTAAGGGGGCTTTTAGATCTGGGGGTTGGTTGAAAGGGTAAACTGGTAATGAGAAAGGTTGTCCGATGGCTTGAGGCTCGATCTCATCAATTATTATCTTCGCTTGCCACTGATAGGTTGGGAGGTCATATAAGAAGGCATAAGGGACAGGTAAATGGATAAGAGAGGGTAATATGCTTGGGTGTAAGCGTCTGAGATAAAGCCATTGTCTCCAAGAAAAGTCCGTGCTGTTTTTTATCTTTCCTGGTATTTGTTTTCTGAACTTCTTCTTTTCTTTTAACCAGGCTTGATAAACATAGGAGGGTGGAACGGATTTATGAGGAGAAAGGATTGAAGATAGTGTACTCGAGGTTTTAGAGAAGAAAGAAAGCCTTCCAATCGTTTTTCGATTAGTTAATAATATTGGATGCGAGAAACGCGCAAACTGATTGGTAGAAGAGCAATAAAATAAAAGCAGTGGCTGTGGAATGTTTTTAAACTGCTGGAAGAAGTTTTTTTCAAAAGAGGTTAACGAAAGCATATTAGTGTGTATACGTTTGAGGCGGTTTCCACCTAAGATCCAAAGAGGTATAATTCCTTCCGATTTATAACCCTCCGTTCGGAATTTGATCATTTCCGGGGAAATACGACAACATTGATACTCAATTGCGACACGTTTCTTCCCAATCGTTAACAAAAGATCAGGCCGCTGTTGTATAGAGGGGAGATAAGACTCGAGCTCTACATGATAACCCTGCAAGCGAAGCCACTCATACAATTGCCACTTCCCCGCTTCATGATAAGCCCCCTCTCCTATATCATGAACATTACATTCCGAGCGAGGTTTGTGTGCATAATGGGGTATCATTTTAGAACCAGCCTTCAGAATAACTTCTTCAGAACAAGCTGGGCAATAAAACGGCTGGCGCCTTAATTCATGAATCTCCTCCCTTGTATATTTTGCTAATACATGTGCTACACCACTTTTCGTAATGGCACTTAACATAAATCACCTCCAGGTTATTCTATTCTTCATTTATTCTCAGAATCCTTCTAAAAAGCTGGATACTCCAAAAGAGAGGGTGTTTCAGTTAGCTTTAATTGAGTGTAAGGTGTTTCGGGAAATCACTCGGTTCCCGCGCCCCCACACGACGTGAATCGTTCGGCGTTAGACTCGAAGCTGAGAGAATGTTTTCGTTAACTTCAATTGAACATAAGGTGGGCCTGGAAACCACTCGCTTCCCAGCTCCCCGCAGGAAAGCGAGTTGTCCCCGAGCAAGCCCAAGCACTCATAATCGTAACGGCCCTTTCCATACTAAAATATCTCAGCTCCAAGTCTTCCATAACTAGTACAAAGAAACCCTGATCCTCAATGAGAATCAGGGTTATAACGGTTATAGGAGTGGCGACAGGAGTCTTGCTGTGGATTCCATAAAGCGTTTGGCTAAGGCTCGCTTACGGAAATCCTCTAGGATAATTTGATTGGATGATTGAATATCTAGCTCGTAATCATCCACTAAGGTCTTTGTACTCTTGGTGCGATATAAGAACGCATTTACCTCAAAATTCAAATGGAAACTTCTCATATCCATGTTTGATGTACCAATTGAGGCAAGCTCCTGGTCAATTATCATAATTTTACTGTGCATGAAGCCTTTATGGTACTCGTATATATTCACCCCAGCTTCAAGTAGTTCAGGGAAATAGGAACGGGAAGCGTGGAAGACAATCCGCTTATCCGGTCGGCTTGGCATTAGAATCTTTACATCTATACCACTTAATGCGGCAGCTTTTAGTGCTGTGAGAATATCTTCATCCGGTATAAAGTAAGGTGAAGCGATCCAGATGGAATGCTTAGCCGAGACGATCATCGAAAAGAATACGTGCTTAATCACTTCCCACTCATTATCTGGTCCACTGGCGAGCATTTGCACGCCACCTAAATTATCACGCTCCACCAGTTGCGGTGATAAGTACTCATTCGTAAGAAGCGCTTCATCCGTCATGTAGTACCAATCTTGCAGGAAGATCAACTGCAAACTTCGTACTGATTCCCCTTGAACGAATAAGTGGGTATCGCGCCAAAAGCCATAGTATTCATGACGGCCTAAATATTCATCACCAATATTCAAACCACCTACAAAAGCGGTGTTGCCATCTACCACAATAATCTTACGATGATTACGGAAATTAATCTTATTGTTTAAAAACGGTAATTTAACAGGAAGAAACGGCTTCATTTCAACCCCCGCTTCTTTTAACTCCTCTTTATACTGACTCGAAAGTTTCCAGCTCCCTACAGCATCGTATAAGAACCGGACTTTCACGCCACTTCGAGCCTTATCCATAAGAATCTGTTTGATTTCATTCCCAATGTGATCATGCCTGACAATGTAATACTCGATGTGTATATGGTGAGTAGCCTTCTTTAATTCTTTAAGAATCTCTCCAAAGGTTTCATCTCCATTTGTTAATACTTTCGTTTCCGTTCTAAATGTAATCGGTGAATGTCCCAATCTTTGGGCAAGACGAACCAACAGTTTCTGGTGATCCCCCATCTGCTCAACCTGATAAGGCATAATGTCACTTTCGCCTTCAATCTTGCGAAAGGCTTCCTCATCCAAAGCTCCCTTTTTACGAAACATCTTCTTCTTTCGATAATTTTGCCCAAATAGGATGTAAAAGAAAAACCCGACAATGGGCAGGGCTGCTAAGACGAGCAGCCAGGTTAGAGTCTGTGTGGGATGACGATTTTCAAAGAAAATAAGTAAACCAATAAAGATAGCTGAAATCGTAAAAAGGATAGAAACGGCTCCAATAAGCCACCCTTGCCACAATTCTTTCGTTACATAGAATACTCCAATTAATATCCCCATAAATACGAGAACCTGAATCCGTTTGAACATAAGCTTCGATTCCTTTCTCCAACTGAAATCCCTTTTGCCCTTTATATACGTAGGTTCTTCTTCTCTTGTTTCAATTATATGTACATAAAATGAAGGTCTTCCTTTTATTTTTTACGAAAGAGCAAACCTTCATCCAAAAGAATGCTGTATAACGTATAAAAGAGCGGCTCCTTATAAAAGGTGCCGCTCATGGTTTACTTTGCAGGAAAGTAACTACTAATATGCTCTAGTGCATTTTCACTGAAGATCGTTTTACCGTATTCTTCTAAGCGATGAACGGTAAGTGGCGATTCATGGCCAAACTCTAGTAGTTGACTCAAAATATTCTCTTGAGATTCGTCACTTAACTGTCCATCCGCAAATTGAACGTATAGATAATAAGATCCATCAAAATGATACAATTGATCTTCTACATATTGTTCATTTAAGAAGTAATGACTTAACTGGATGACATCTTCAAAGTCACGGAAGCCAATGACAAATGATAAATTGTCGGATTCCACTGCTTCGTCTTCTCCATCCTGGTCCCCTTCTTGGTTAGCGTTTACTTCTTGATCAAGAAGTGATTCAAGCTTCTCGTCGACAGGCATATCTAATGTCTTACCGTCCTCAGTTGGCAATTCAAGTTTGTGACCATCTTTTGATACTTGAGCTTTCGTTACAACAATCTCCAGCCCTTTATCCATGGCCTGTACTTGAATCCACAACGGACCGTCTATATTAAAGTCTGCTTCATCGTTTACTTCGTCCATCATTTGCCAGAAGAGCTGTTCACTTCTATCTCTATTGTACCAAATCTCTTCGCGGTCAAAACCTCGATCTTCAATATCAATGTAGGAAACATAGAACTTAACTGTGTTTTCATTAATGCGTTCGATTTCCATGGAACTCGCTCCCTTCTGTTGATTAGTTAAAGGTGGAAGGGAAAACTTCACCCTTTCAATATTGCTATTACTTTACCTTACCCTCATATGACTATTCTCAACCATTTGATGTGCTCTTGCTACGTTTAATACCATTTTATGATACTACCCTGCTAATTGAAAACAGAATTGCTCATAAAATTAAAAACAAACGAATGACCTAGACGAGATCCTTATTCATGAACTCCCATGGTTGTACATATAAGTACTAGTAGAGGGTTAGTTAATTTAACATTGTAGCTTATTTGGCCATCTTTGTCACTAGAAGCGGGAGGTTTTTTTGTGGATTTTGAGATCATTCAATCTATTCTTATTATCGTTGGAATTGATTTGGTTCTGGGTGGCGATAACGCCATTGTCATTGCCCTTGCCAGCCGAAATTTACCAACTAGCCAGCGCAACAAAGCAATCTTACTTGGTACAGGCCTTGCTGTAGGGTTAAGGGTTATCATGACAGGAATAGCAGTCTTCCTGCTTCAAATTCCATTCCTACAATTTGTCGGTGGTGTCCTACTCGTTTATATCGCTATGACCCTAGTCACGGACCAGGAAGATGGCCCTGAAATTCAAGCTCATACAAGTCTCATGGCAGCTGTCAAAACCATTGTATTCGCTGATCTCGTCATGGGATTTGATAATGTATTGGCAATTGCCGGAGCTGCCAGAGGAGAAGTCTACCTAGTTGTATTTGGCTTACTAATTTCGGTACCCATTATTATATGGGGAAGTAAATTGATTCTCGCCCTAATGGAAAAATTCCCTTTCCTTATATACATAGGGGCAGCTGTACTGGCCTATACAGCAGCTGAAATGATATTAGGTGAAGCGACTTTACAGTACTTCTACAGCGGCTTACCAATCCTTCATTGGATCATACCTCCCCTTACCATTGGGATTGTTATGGCTACCGGGGTTTGGTACAACCTCTTAAAAGAACGTTCTTCATAAAAAAATAAACCTGCATTCCCTATTTATGAGGACTGCAGGTTTTTGTTTAATTAACTAAGCGCTGAGCTTCTTGTAATTGAAATGTACGTACTTTTCTAGGAAGGAAACGGCGGATTTCATCTTCATTGTATCCAACTTGGAGACGTTTCTCATCTACAATAATAGGTCTTCTAAGTAATCCGGGATGATCTGCAATCATGTCAAACAGCTCTTTCATTGGAAGCTGATCTAGATCTACATTCATTTTTTGGAAAACCTTAGAGCGAGTTGAGATAATTTCATCCGTGCCATCTTCAGTCATTCGTAAAACTTCTTTAATCTCATCAATTGTCAAAGGCTCTGAGAAAATGTTACGTTCTTGAAACGGGATTTCATGCTCCTCTAACCATGCTTTCGCTTTACGACATGATGTACAGCTTGGAGAAGTATAAAGTGTTACCATACAAGCTTCACTCCTCAATAGATTTATTACGAAAAAAGTACTTTTAATCGTTTATTAAATTAAAATTAGTTTAAATAAGTATCTAGGCTAAGTATACTATAGATGTTTTAAATTGGATAGATGCTATATAGAAATGTTTTTTAAATTCCACAAAACTTATACAATGTCCTCTTCTATAGGAGATATTCCACCTCTTTAATAGTATTAAACGTTTTAGAAGCAGAAAAGTTTCAAAAATATTAAAGTTCGTGGATATTTTTTAATTAGACTGCATTTCAAGTATAGCGATTTGGGTTTTATATAGGAGCGCATAATAAAAGAATCCATCTTACTCATATAAAAATAAAGCAAGCAGATTCAATCATTCTCTGCTTGCTTCATTTTTAAAGTTAAGCGTTTTCAGGCTTTTTCAAAGCATTAAGAATGTTGTCCATATCTCGGTCTTCATCGAGCGTTAGTACCTCGTCTACATGCTGATAAGACTTACCATACAATTCTTTATCTTTATACGTGTGGATTTTTTGGTACATTTCTCTCATTTTTTCGTAAATGGAAGCTTCGGATTCGTGCTCAGGGGACCAGAAGAGGATTTCCATTTCGTTTAACTCATTTGTCGCTAGGGAACGACGAGCATAACCGATGGATTTTGCGTGTTCGAATCCTTCTTTTTGATAAAAGCGGAGGCGTTTTTCGGTGTCAGTGTCTTCATAATCGACCGGTTCAACCTCAAGGATGATCGGTTTACCTTTGTCTTTCAGTTTCTGAATTAATTTATGCCCAATTCCTTTCCCGCGCGTTTTTGCGGAAACCCAGACATAATCAATAAAGATGAAAGAATTGAACTCTGCATACATGAGGACATGTTCATCACTCTCGTCCTTTTTGTACACTTCGCCTTGTTCTTTCAAAAGTCTTTCCATGTGCTCTCTTGACTTCATTTCTTCGATAGGAAAATACTTATTAAGCTTTTCATACCAATTCATTGATCTACTCCTTATTTTGTAGTCTTCTTTATTATAACGAATATTCTCCAATTTGTTAAATTTATCTTGGTCATGCCCCACGAAATTTGAGTACCCTTTGCTTGTTATTATGAAACATGATGTTTGAAACATGCGCATAAAGGGTGTAGATATTTTGGCCTAAGTGAATCAAAAGACAAAAACAAACTCGACTTGATTAGGGTAGGTACTATTTGGACACCCAACAGGATTCGACTCTAAAAAGGTAAAAGATTCGCTTTATTTTATCAGAATTTTGTGCTAGTATAATGCTCAAATGATTTAATTTTCTAACAATTAAGTGAACAAGGTTAATTGGTACGATGTTCGTCTGCTTATCGAATGTCGCTTTTCTTTGTTTTAATCCTTTTTCACTTTAATGCACTAAGTTAAAAACCGCAAAAAAGCCCATCTCCTCAAAAGATGAGCTCCCACATTATTGTGTTTGAAGTTGTTGTTGGTAGGCTTCAAATTCTTTCTTAGTACAAGAGACCCAGTGGCCCGGACTTACTTCACGCCATTCTGGTTCCTCCCCGTCCATCTCTCTAAGATGCTCTTGTAAATCGTACGTAACACGCTTCCGGTTACGTTCATAATCTGGATCAGGGTGAGGAATTGCAGACATGAGTGATTTCGTGTAAGGATGGAATGCATTTCGGTATAAATCGTCACTGCTAGCTACTTCCACTAGCTTACCGAAATACATAACTCCAATTCGGTCACTGATGTATTTAACCATCGATAAGTCGTGTGCGATAAATAAATACGTTAAATTCTTTTCCTCTTGAAGTTCTTTCAACAAGTTTACAACCTGCGCTTGAATGGAAACGTCTAGTGCAGAAATTGGCTCATCCGCGATGATAAAGTCAGGGTCTACTGCAAGGGCCCTGGCAATTCCGATACGCTGACGCTGTCCTCCAGAGAACTCGTGCGGATAACGGTTTGCGTGTTCACGGTTTAGACCCACCGTTTCAAGAAGTTCTACAACACGCTCTTTACGCTCTTTCTTATCCTTTGATAGTCCATGGATATCAATTCCTTCTGCAATGATATCAGATACAGTCATACGCGGGTTTAGCGATGCGTAAGGGTCCTGGAAAATCATCTGCATTTTACGGTTGAACTTCTTCAAGTCAGCTTTCGATTTCTTACCATGAACGTTCTCACCATCGAAAAGAACTTCACCATCTGTAGCATCATAAAGGCGAATAATCGTTCTACCAGTCGTAGACTTACCACAACCGGACTCGCCAACAAGTCCAAATGTTTCACCACGATAAATTTGGAAATTTAGTCCATCAACAGCTTTGACCTTATGACTTCCTCTACCGAAGTGTTGTTTTAGATTTTTAATGTCTACTAATACTTCTTGGTTATTGGCCATTAACGTTCACCAGCCTTTTCCTTAAAATGCTCAATACGCTTTCTAACCACGGCAGGTGGCTCAACTTTAGGTGCATCTTCGTGAAGAAGCCATGTTGCAGCATAGTGCGTATCACTTACTTTAAACATCGGGGGCTCCATTTCAAAGTCGACCTTCATTGCATAGCTGTTACGAGCAGCAAATGCATCTCCTTTAGGAGGGTTCGTCAAATCAGGTGGAGAACCAGGGATCGCTTGAAGCTCCCCTTCTTCAGCATCTAAGCTTGGCATAGAAGCAAGAAGTCCCCATGTATAAGGGTGTTGAGGATTGTAGAACACTTCATCAACAGAACCTGTTTCAACAATTTTTCCACCATACATTACAGCAACACGATCAGCTACGTTTGCTACAACACCAAGATCGTGTGTAATAAAGATAATTGACGTATTGGTCTTCTTTTGGATATCTTTCAATAATTCTAATATTTGAGCTTGAATTGTTACATCAAGAGCTGTTGTTGGTTCATCGGCAATCAATAATTTCGGATCAGATGCTAGAGCAACAGCAATCATAGCACGCTGTCTCATACCACCTGAGAATTCATGTGGGTATTGATCGACACGTTGTTCAGGCTTTGGAATTCCAACAAGATCAAGAAGCTCAATTGCACGTTTTTTTGCATCGGTTTTCGCAATTTTACGGTGCTTAATCATGCTCTCCATGATCTGACGCCCGATTTTCATCGTTGGGTTTAGAGAAGTCATTGGATCTTGGAAGATCATCGCAATATCTTTACCGCGAACTTTCTCCATTTGTTTGTCAGACTTTTTCACGAGATCTGTTCCTTCAAACAAGATTTCTCCACCCTTAATTTCTCCTGGTGGCATCGGTATAAGACGCATAATCGATTGAGTCGTTACACTTTTACCAGAACCCGACTCTCCTACGATAGCAAGTGTCTCACCTTTTTTCACATGAAAGTTCACTCCGCGAACCGCCTGCACTTCTCCTGCGAACGTATTAAATGAAACTTTCAAGTCGTTTACTTCTAGGATATTTTCCATTGATTATTTTTCACTCCTTCTACTTACGAAGTCGCGGATCTAGCGCATCACGCAAACCGTCTCCAATAACGTTAAATGCAAAAATAGTTAAACTGATAAACAAGGCTGGGAAGAATAAGCGCCATGGATAATATTGAAGCGCTGCTACACCATCACTCGCCATTGTTCCCCAACTTGCTAGTGGCTGAGGTACACCAAGACCAAGGTAGCTCAAGAACGCCTCTGTAAAGATTGCGTTTGGAACTGTTAGTGTCATGGTAATTAAGATTGGTCCCATTGTGTTCGGGATTAAGTGTTTCGCCATAATTCGGGATGTGTTTGCTCCAAGAGTCTGGGCTGCCATTACATATTCTTGACTCTTCAATTGGAGAACTTGTCCACGTACAATACGTGCCATGTTAATCCAACCTGTAATCGTCATAGCTGCAATCATCGTACCAAGACCTGGCTCAAATACAACCATCAGTAAGATAACCATTAGTAGGTAAGGGATTGCCCAAAGAATATCTGCAAAACGCATCATATACTCATCTGTACGTCCACCGATGTAACCACTAAGTCCACCCCAGATTACACCAATAGCTAAGTCAATCAATGCTGCTGCTATACCAATGAATAAGGAGATTTGTGCTCCGTTCCATATACGCGTGAACACATCACGTCCAAGTTCATCGGTTCCAAACCAGTGTTCACCAGACGGCGGCTGGTTGGCACTCATCAAATCATTCTCATAATAATTATATGGAGTTAAATGTGGTCCAACGAGTGACATAATAGCCAAAATAACCAGAAGCACAACGCCAGTCATCGCTAATTTATTTTTCTTAAATCGCATCCAAACGTCTTTCCAAAATGAAATACTTGGGCGCGATATCTTTTCAGAATCAGTAGTATTTCCACCAACTTGCTCAAAGAGTTCCTTTGGTATCTTTTGTTGTTGCATCGATTACTCTCCCTTCTTATCCGCTAACTTGATGCGCGGATCAATTAAGCTGTATGCAATATCGACAAGAAGGATGGATACTAGTAAAAGCACACTAAAGAATACAGTAACTCCCATAATAACGGAGTAGTCACGGTTTGTAATACTAGTTACAAAGTGCATTCCAAGTCCCGGAATACCGAAGATCTTCTCAATTACGAAACTTCCTGTTAAGATCGCGGAGATTAATGGCCCCATGTAGGACACAACAGGCATCATAGCGTTTCGAATCGTGTGTCGCACTGTAATTTCAGTCGAATTTAATCCTTTCGATTTTGCAGTCTTAATGTAGTCGTTACCTATTACTTCTAACATACTTGATCGGGTTAACCGAGCGATAAATGCCATTGGAGTGGATGCAAGTGCAAGAGCAGGTAGGATCGTGTGGGCGAAAGACTCCCAACGAGCAACCGGTAATACACTCCACTTAATCGCTAAAACATATTGTAGGCCTGAAGCCATAATAAAGCTTGGTACAGAGATTCCTAATACCGCAATAATCATTGCTGTATAGTCTTGCCATTTGTTATGTCGTAATGCTGCAACAGCACCTAATAGAACACCTAAAGCTAGAGCTAAGAAAATGGCTTCCATACCCAGTGCAAATGATACTGGGAAGCCTTCACTAATTAAATCATTTACGGACTGTCCTTTATACTTCAAAGATGGACCGAAGTCCCATTTAACAACGGAAATAAGATAATCGACATACTGCATAAATAATGATTTATCCAGCCCGTAGTATGCCTCTAAGTTTGCTTGAATGGCTGGCGGTAATTCCTTCTCACCTGAAAATGGTGAACCAGGGGCTGCCCTCATAAGGAAGAATGTTACGGTAACAATTACCCATAGCGTAAGCACCATGTAAAGGAGCCGCTTGCCGATATACTTTAACACGTTGGATACACCTCCAAAATATTACATAAAACCTCTTATAAGAAGAGAAGGTATATGAGGGAGAACCCTCATATACCTTACAAATCTTTCAAAAAAATTACTCGAAGTGAGCCCATTTCAGCTGAACATCACCAAGACCAGACATAACTACATCTTTAAGGTTCTCGTCTTGAACCCATGCGTTTGTGTAGAAGTAAATCGGTGCAATTGGCATTTCATCCATTAGGATGCCTTCAGCTTCTTTAAGCATTTCAGTACGTTTCTCAGAATCCGTTTCTGTTTGAGACTCTTCTAGAAGAGAAGCGAATTCTTCACTGTGCCAGCGCGTATCGTTGTTACCGCCTTTTTCTTTGTAAAGCTCAAGGAAGTTGATTGGATCGTTAAAGTCACCTAACCAACCCATACGGCCGATCTGGTAGTCACCTTGGTGAAGTTGGTCGATGTAAACTGCCCACTCAGCGTTGCTAAGTTCAACCTCAACACCTAAGTTCTCTTTCCACATGTCTTGAATTGCTTGTGCAATTTTAGCGTGAGATTCACTTGTGTTGTAAGAAAGTGTTACTGCAGGCATGTCTTCTACGCTGTCGTAACCAAGCTCTTCAATACCTTTTTGAAGGTGTTCTTTAGCTTTTTCAATGTTAACAGCATCGAAGTAACCTTCTTCGTTATCAGAGAACATTGTTGGAGGTACAGCTGCCATTGCTGGAACCTGACCTGCTTTCGTGATGTTCTCTACGATACCT
The DNA here is from genome assembly GCF_014642405.1 of Pontibacillus salipaludis. Taxonomy (GTDB): domain Bacteria; phylum Bacillota; class Bacilli; order Bacillales; family BH030062; genus Pontibacillus; species Pontibacillus salipaludis. The sequence continues at coordinate 68,093 of NZ_BMIN01000012.1, read as the reverse complement.
TGACGGTCAATCGCATAAGCGAATGCTTTACGGATGTTTACATTGTTAAATGGTTCTTTTTCAGTGTGGAACTTATACCAATAAGTACCAGCAATTGGTTCAACGTTTAGGCTTCCATCTTCTTTAAGAGAAGGGATTGCCTCTGTTGGTAGAGAACCAAATGGAGAACCAGCCCAGTCAAACTCACCTTGTTTAAAGCTGTTTAGCTCTGTGTTGAAGTCGTTAATCATTGCAAATTCAATACGATCTAACTTAACTGCATCCTTGTCCCAATACTCTTCGTTTGGTTCAAGTGTGATTGAGTCATTATGACTCCACTCAGTCATTTTGAAAGGTCCGTTTGATACGTAGTTCTCACCAGCATCTGCGTACCATTCTTCATTTTCTTTAGCAATTTTGCTGTTTACCGGGAAGTAAGTATAGAAAGCTGTTAGCTCTAGGAAGTATGGAGTTGGGTTTTCAAGCTCAACCTCTAGAGTTTGTTCGTCAACTGCAGTAACTCCAACATCTTCTAGATTACCTTCACCAGTGTTCGCTGCTTCAGCGTTTTTAACATAGTAAAGCTGGTATGCATATTGAGAGTTATTATTTGGATCAAGAGCCCATTTCCAAGCATATTCGAAGTCTTGTGCTGTTACAGGGTCCCCGTTTGACCATTTCGCATCTTCACGAATTGTGAATGTGTATTTTTTAAGGTCATCAGAAGTTTCGATTTCAGAAGCCATTGCTTCTTGTGGTTCACCTTCAGGTCCGATACGAGTTAAACCTTCAAATGTTTGAAGTAGGACAGCTGAAGAAGTTGCATCATTTGCTAAACTTGGGTTAAGTGAGAATGGCTCACTCGCGATGTTTGCTTTAAACACTTGTTCTGCGGAGCTTTCGCCACCGTTATCACTTGTTGATTCACCGTTATCTCCGGAGTTGTCGCTTGTACCTTCTTCACCGCTGTCATCATCGCCGCCACATGCAGCAAGGATTACTGAGAAGACAAGCAAGATACTAAACAATAATAGCTTTTTCTTCATAATGTTTTCTCCCCCTATTGCGTTTTAAATTTCATTCCAGATTTTTAGATCCGCTAGGTCGGATCCGCAGTTGAAGAACCACCTCCTTAAATTTCTACGTTTTCTCACATTCACAATCACCCGATAATAGTAAATCTTCTGACAATTTGAATTGCAAGAAAATTAAAAGTGTTCGTCTGCCAGGTCTATGTAAGAGAACGAATCCTTATAGTCTTTTAGTTCAAGAAACACGTCTGTGGCTTCAATTCCATCCACCTTTGATAAGTACAAATCTGTGAACTCTATTAACCTTTCATTACTAGGAAAATAGGCTTGAATCATAATTTCGTACTTTCCAGCGAAGGCGCCGACGAATCGCACCTCTTTACAATCTGCTAATTCCATTGCAACTTTGTCCCTGTAACCAACCTTTGTCACAATCCCGATGATTGCTTGTACATGAAGACCAATTTTACTTGGATTCGTGTGGATCACAAATTCAAACACTCCACTTTCCATCATACGGTTAATGCGAAAGCGAACCTTCCCTTCACTAATACCGTATTGTTTAGCAATCTCTGTGTATGGTCTGCGGCCGTCTGCTTGCAATGATTGCAAAATTCGCAAATCTGTTTGGTCTAGTTTGAGCAATCCGATCATTCCCCTGCGATTTACGTAAGAAGTTAACAATTTGTTTACGATTTGTTAACAATTTTGACTGTTTTCATTATACACACATTTTTCTGATAGTTTCAATAGATTTTTTGATCCTTTCATCACCTCGCGAATTAATGTAAGCGCTACCAATGTCGTAATTTGTAGAAAATTGCGCTTTCGAAATTCGCAAAAAATTATGCGAAATGAGCATTTTACGATCACCTTCTCTTCACATCGTTTGTTTCTATGCGACTGTTCAAGTATAGATTAGGTTCGTTAAAAACTCGAAGCTTCAGCAGATCTTTTTGTGTGGGGGCCGTTGCATTTATGGAGTAATAGGGGTGTCCTCACTTTCCACAGCGAATAATTTCTCAGAACAAACACCCAGTTCTGCATGTACGCTGGACTTATATGGAACAGAAAAAGCGACCCAACTATGAGTTGGGTCGCTTTAGCTTTTTATGGCGTATAGTCTACATTTTCTGTATAGGAATTACCTGCGTTCCATAGAAGGAACTCATTAATGCCATTTTCATTTAATGCTCTGATTTGTGCTTCCACTTCCGCTTTTCCATATTGCTTCGTAGGACCACTATACAACCATGGTGCTTCAAAGTCTTGAATCCAAGGGCGTGAAGTTGGCGGGTCTTCAAGTTTTCCTAATACTTCATTTTCTACTTTCGCATACTCTGATACCAACTTATACGGTTCTTTGTCCGGGAAGGAAATTCCGAAATAAGATGTCCAGTGTGACGGATAAATCATAGATGAGATCACGTCAACATTCGATGCGATCTTAGAGAAGTTCTGACCAATTCCAGGAGCTTCTTTAATGGTAGCAGAATAACCGAAGATATCGACGGATACGTCAACATCATAACCACTCAATTCTTCACGCGCATATTCAACAAAGTCAGTAACAGCTGTTACACGCTTTTGAACATTGTCTCCTTCAATGTCAGCATAGTCTCCTTCATTATAGGAGAGAATGTCATCTCTACGTTCAAATCCTTCAGGGAATCGTACATAGTCAAACTGGATTTCCTGAAAGCCCATCTCTGCTGCTTTCTTCGCAAGCTCAACATTATAATCCCATACTTCTTTCATAAATGGATTTACGAAAGATTCCCCTTTTCCGTTCTTCCACACCTGACCATTTTCTGTAAAGGATAAATCAGGTCGCTTCTTAGCTAGCTTTGAATCTTTGAAAACCACAATACGTGCAATTGGGTAAATCTCTTCTTCTTCTAATGTTTCTAAGAGTTTACGGGGATCATCAATGTAATTCGTCCCTACATCTTCATAAGGAGATCCTTCTTCTGGCTGATACGTAATAATACCAGCATCCTCCTTAATATCAATAACCATACTGTTTAAGTCCGTCGTTTGAATTAGGTTAACTAGATTATCAAAACGAGCTCCTCCAGCACTTGGTCCCGTTACATATATGCCGCGAACAGCATCTGGGTATGTAAAATCTAAACCTGAATCATATACAAAACGTGGCAATCTTTCTGGTAATTCTAGTGTCTTCATGGTCATTTCTCGCTCGGTATGGAACTTAGCTTGTTGTCCGCTTTCCTCTTCGCCTTCAGCATGCGCCTTGGCAGTTGGAATGAAACTGAGCAGGAGAATACCAATGAGGAATAAAATCTTAAGTTGTTTGTTCTCCATCAACATCGACTCCTAAATGTGTAGTTATCCCTATTATAAAAGAGATCTCGCATCTTTTGGGAGCCTTTTTTAAATTTTTCCTTTTTTGTCATGGAACTTCCCTCCATTTCGCTAACAACAAAGAAAATTTTCCCATTTTTTTAATCCATGAAACCTATTTTTTTCAGATTCACCACTCTTTTTCTTTCTGCTATACTATGATTAACTTATGAAGAGGATGAACGATATGCTTTCATTTTTAAGAAACAAATGGTTATTCTTAGCTCTTAACGTCTCACTCAGCTTTTTTCTATGGCTATTTCTTTCCCCTATACCAAACCTTTTTTATTACATTAATGTCTTGTTCTACCTTTCTTTTATTTACATCGTAATAGCCACGATCCTTATTGTGGTTCGCGGTCGATTATTAGATGGTATCTTTAGAAGAAATAAGGAAGAGAATCATTCTACAGACAACGCTTCAACACCATCGTTTACATCTGCCATCTTTATTCGTTCCTTCCTATTTCAAGGAGCCCTATTAGGTTTTGCAATGGCTATTTCTTTAGCTGTTTATTATCAAATTTCATAAAGAAACTTGCATTTCGTACGATTTTTAACTATAATTCTTACACAATGTATATGAAGCGATGAGAAAGAGAGTACAATTCTCCCTCTGCATACAGAGAGTCTGTAACGGTGAGAGCAGGCAGCACGTTGAATTGGAAGTGGACTTTCGAGCTGTGTTTCAGAACACTAGTATGAAACACCGTAGCCTTGGCGATAACAGGTTTAAGAGGTCTTAAAGAATATCTTTAAGATCATTAGGGTGGCACCACGGTTCATTCGTCCCTACGTGATTAGACGTAGACGAATGGACCTTTTTTTATTGTCAGAAAAAATTAGATGAGGTGAACAATGATGAAAACAATCTTTTCAGGAATTCAGCCAAGCGGCACACTTACTATCGGAAACTACCTGGGTGCTTTAAAACACTTCCCAGCACTTCAGGAAGAAAATAACGCATACTTTTGTATCGTTGATGAACATGCAATTACAGTACCTCAGGATCGCTTAAAACTACGTGAAAACATCCGATCCCTTGCTGCGATTTACATTGCAGTCGGAATTGATCCAGAGAAGTCTACTTTATTTATTCAATCCGAAGTACCAGCGCATACTCAGCTAGGCTGGATGTTACAATGCGTTGCTTATATTGGTGAGTTAGAGCGTATGACTCAATTTAAAGACAAGTCTCAAAAGGCAAGCCGTGAAGGTGTATCTGCAGGTCTTCTTACGTACCCACCTCTTATGGCTTCAGACATCTTGCTTTATGGAACAGATATCGTACCTGTCGGAGAAGATCAAAAGCAACACCTTGAGCTAACACGTAATTTAGCCCAGCGCTTTAACAATAAATACAATGATATCTTTACGGTTCCTGAAGTAAGCATTTCAGAAGTAGGCGCTCGTATTATGTCTCTTCAAGACCCAACGAAAAAAATGAGTAAATCCGATGAGAATACAAAAGGATTTATCTCTATGCTTGATACAGAGAAACAAATGGAAAAGAAAATTAAAAGTGCTGTTACAGACTCAGAAGGTATCGTTAAATATGACAAAGAGAACAAACCTGGCATCTCAAATCTTCTGACCATTTACTCAAGCTTCAGCGGAGAAAGTATTGAAGCTCTAGAAGCTAAATATGATGGGAAAGGCTACGGTGACTTCAAACAAGGATGCGCAAACGCCGTAATTGAAGGCATGCGCCCGATCCAAGCACGTTATTATGAATTAATTGAATCAGACGAATTAGACGAAATCTTAGACCACGGTGCTGACAAAGCGAATTACGAAGCATCTAAGATGATTCGTAAAGCGAAGAAGGCGATGGGATTAGGAAGAGTTAAAAAGAAGAAATAAGATGGGAGAGGGCTCATTTTGATGAGCCCTCTATTTTTATGCATGCTTTCTGGACGTGCGGCGGCTCTTTCTGGACGTGCGGTGTGGCTTTCTGGCCGTGCGGCTTCTCTTTCTGGACGTGCCACCACCCTTTCTGGCCATCTGCAACCTCTTTCTAGCCGTCAGCTCAGTTAAATCCCCTCCACACAAAAAAGTATCCGTTCCTACTAATAGGACCGGATACTTTCATTAGACGCCTTTATTCACTTCTTGGTTCTGTTCTAGTTCCCATAACTTCTCAAAGAATGGTTGTCCTTTAACAAGCTTACGGCAAATGTCTTCATGATTCTTCGACCATCCTTCACTTAAGCCGTTATAAAGGAGTTGCCATGTCTGGTCAAAGCTAAGATTTTGCATGATACCGTATTGACCTGGGTCCCATTCTGTTAACCAGTAACGAACTTCTGATAAATTCTGTGTCGTTTGCAATTGATCAAGGGCCATCATTAACAATTGCTTTAGTTGACGTTCTTTCCGAGTAAGCCCAACCATTGTAACCGGATGCGGGGAAAGAATGTGATATTCTTTATCGTCATTACAAGCAAAGTTAAAGGATTCTGGCTTTTGCTGATCAATCATGTCATAAACAAGACGTTCTTGGCGTGGAATCAGTCTACTTTTACGAACAGGTAGGTTGTATCCCATTGTATCAACAGCAAGTACTGATGAACCATCTGTAACCACGAAGGCATATTCTACGGAAATTCGTTCTTGGTTTTTTCGTAGGTACGCTCGTTTGTATACCGCGTCTAGCAAGTCTTTAGGTAGGTCTTGGAGGTCGTTTTCTACATAGTGGTATAGTGCTTGATGTACATACAACAAAGGTACCTGGTCCAAGAGCTCGATTCCGTCTTCTTTACGCCATTCATGGAATGGACAAACGTTATACCCATTCTCTTCACCTTCAAACCAATTAACCCATACATCGTGTAGATATAGCATACGAAACCCTCACTTTATTAACGTTTTCTTCTGTAGAAATCAGTATGAACCAAGCACCACCGTTTTATTCGAAAAACCCCAACATTTAACAAGAATCTTGTGGGAATAGGTAAACTGCTATCGTGATGAAGAGAATACCAAAGGGTAAAAGATAACATTCAGGGCGTTCTTTAATGAAAATTAAATAATCCATCCAACTAAAACCTGCGGGTAAGAAATTCAAATATGCAATGATGGTTACACCACCAGACACAGCAAATCCGAAGCCAACTAAAAACAGAAATAACGGTACCATCTCATCGCCTCCACAGCCCGTCCCCATCTTTTTCTACTATATATATGCAGTCACCTACCCCCTCATACCAGCTTGTCCTGTCGAATATTGTGGCATAAAATACGCTCTTTACTTCACATTAAAGAAAGAGTACATTAATAAATAAGTGGTTTTTGGAGAGGAGGTACGAGGATGGCAGAAACTCGTCGAATTATCAGAAGACGTAAAAAGAAAAAACGCAAAAGAAGAATTCTGTCTTCCATCGTTGTTATACTTTTCTTAAGTACGGTTGCCTACACAACTTCTCAGTTCATTGCAGGGCAAGACATTGGCAGTGAATCTGGAGGTGGGTTCGATAAAGATGAAGCAGAAAAAACAAAAGAAGAATTCGAAGAACGTGATCAACCTGAAAACAGCGAAGTTAAACAAAAAGATGAAAAAGTAAATGTACTTCTTGTTGGAAGTGATTCAAGAGGAGAAGGGGATACCGCTCGTACCGATACGATTATGGTTGCTCAATATGACACAGGGGAAGGTACAGTAAAACTTGCCTCTTTTATGCGTGACTTATGGGTAGACATCCCTGAGGTTGGATATAACCGAATTAATGCTTCTTATTCAGAGGGAGGAATCGCTCTATTAACAGAAACCATTGAAAAGAATTTCGGATTGCATATTGACGATTATGCAGTCGTAAATTTTAATGGCTTTAAAGAAATTGTTGATATTATTGCCCCTGATGGAATTGAAATCGATGTAGAGAAACAATTGTATTATCAGTCTAGCGATGCCGATATCAATATAAATCCAGGAGTTCAGAAACTAAATGGCGAAGAACTTTTAGGTTATGCTCGTTTTAGAAACGATGCTAAAGGCGACTTTAACCGTGTATTAAGGCAACAAAAGGTTATCTCTGCACTAAAAGAAGAGCTTGTATCCATGACAAGCGTAACGAAGCTACCTAAAACAGTAGGTGCCCTCACCCAATACGTCAATACAAGCATGTCCACGAACGAATTGGTTCTTAATTACGGACGGAAGTTCTTACTTGATACACCTGAGAACATCGAAACGACAAGAATTCCAGCCGATGATGAGTGGTGGCCGATGACAACAAGTGCGGGTGCTGAAGTATTAGGTCATAATGAAAAACAAACACGTGAGACTGTTCAGGAATTCTTCAATAGTGAACAAGATTCCTCACAGACAGCTGAGAATACGAATACCGAAGAACCTTCTTAATGGTTTTAGGCATACAAAAAGCCTGTCTCTCTACAATAGAGAGGCAGGCTTTCTTTTTATTAATCCTGGTATTGTTTAAAGATTAGCGTAGCGTTATGGCCACCAAAACCTAGAGAGTTACTTACTACCGTATTCACATCACTCTTACGTGATTGGTTAGGCACGATATCAAGATCACAATCTGGATCTTCATTCTCATAGTTCGTTGTTGGAGGCAAGATATTATTCAAGATACTCTTGATTGAAATAACCGCTTCAATAGCTCCTGCTGCTCCAAGTAGGTGACCAGTCATGGATTTGGTAGAACTCATTGCTAGCTTATACGCATGATCTCCAAATACATTTTTAACCGCTTCTGTTTCAAACTTATCATTGAGAGCTGTCCCAGTACCGTGAGCGTTGACGTAATCAACAGCGTCCGGAGTAAGACCCGCATCTTCTAATGCCTGGTTCATCGCACGAGTAGCGCCTTCTCCATTTGGAGCAGGTGCTGTGATATGGTGTGCATCTCCAGTAGATCCATAACCCACGATTTCTGCATAGATTTTCGCTCCACGTTTCTTCGCTGATTCTAATGTTTCCATCACTAGTATTCCAGAACCTTCACCCATTACAAAGCCAGAGCGTTCTTTATCAAACGGTCGGCTTGCTTTGTTCGGGTCTTCAACTGGAGATAGTGCTTTCATTGAAGAGAATCCTGCAAATGACATTGGAGTTAGAGGTGCTTCTGCCCCACCTGCTATCATGTAATCAGCATCTCCGCGTTGGATCACTTTAAAGGCATCACCAATTGAGTTAGCACCAGATGCACAAGCTGTTACTGTACAAGAGTTAATCCCTTTCGCTCCAGTCGCAATGGAAACCTGGCCAGCTGCCATATCCGGAATTAACATAGGAACGAAGAATGGACTCACGCGGCGTGCCCCTTTGTCCATATACTTACGGAACTGTTCATCATATGTGGTCATACCACCAATACCAGAACCGATCCATACACCTGTACGATGAGCGATCTCTTCGTTAATGTCTAAGCCAGCATCTTTCACGGCCATTAGTGAAGCAGCTAACGCATATTGCGTGAATGGGTCCATCCGTTTTGCTTCTTTCTTGTCAAAGTAGTTACCAGGTTCGAAATCTTTCAGTTCTCCTGCAACATTTGCGCTAAATTCGCTAGCGTCTACCTTTGTAATCGGTGCAATACCCGAATTCCCTTCGACAATATTATTCCACATCGTTTCTACATCATTTCCTACAGGGGAGACGACTCCCATCCCTGTAATGACAACTCGTCTTGAATCCATAAACATGTCCTCCTTGAATTAAACTCCGTATCTTAGTGCAACAGCGCCCCATGTAAGGCCGCCACCAAATCCGACAAGTACAACTACATCATTATCTTTTATTTTACCGTTTTTTACGTTCTCTGATAAGGCAATTGGAATAGAAGCTGAGGAAGTATTTCCGTAACGCTTCACAGAAGTCGCCATCTTTTCTTCGGGAATCTCTAATCGTTGGCGCGCTGCTTCCATTATGCGAATATTCGCCTGGTGAGGAACTAAGAAATCAACTTCCTCTTTCGTCAGCCCTGCTTTCTCAAGCACCTTCATAGAAGATTCAGGCATTTGACGAACCGCAAATTTAAATACTTCACGTCCGTTCATTTGCAAGAACTCACCCTGGTTTTGGTAAAGGTAAGATGCGCCAGAACCGTCAGAACCAAGTTCAAAGGAAAGAACCCCTTTCCCTTCACTTACAGGCCCCATAACAGCTGCCCCTGCACCGTCACCGAATAACACACATGTGTTACGGTCTTCCCAGTCGGTGATCTTAGATAGTTTCTCTACTCCAACAATAAGTATATTTTTATAGGCACCTGTTTGAATGAACTGTGAAGCACTAATCATGCCATACATGAAGCCAGCACAAGCTGCAGCTAAGTCCATCGATGCTGCATTTGTAGCTCCTAAACGATTCTGCAGACGGTTTCCTACAGAAGGGAACAACGTTTCTCCTGTTACCGTAGCGATTAGAATTAAATCAAGGTCCTCCGCACTCACATTAGCATCCTCTAATGCGTTCACAGCGGCTTCATACGCAAGATCAGTTGTGTCCATATCATCTGAGGCAATACGACGTTCTTCAATACCAGTTCGAGTACGAATCCATTCGTCATTCGTATCAACGATCTTCTCCATATCAAAGTTGGTTAGTACGCGCTCAGGGACGTAGTGTCCAATCCCTAGAATACCTGCACTCTTCATATATTCATCCCCTTAAAGGTAGTAATAATATCTATTCTTATGACTTGGTACTAATAATAAGACATCTCAACTCCACATGCAAGCACAACCCCTCGTCACATTTAGACAGAAGCCCTCCCAAAACAACCCTCAATTCCATATGGTAGGAATAGGAGGTGATTGACCTATGACGAAGAAAACTTCACAGGAACAAGGAGACTTCGAGGCGTTTATGTTTGGAAGGCAGCCCCGGGCAAAGCAGAAAGAAGAAACATCAGAAGAGAAGCAAGCAGACACATCATTTGACTTCATCAATACAACCGAAACTCTTATGCAAACCTATCGACAGCTTTCACCATATATCAAGGAACTATCCGCCTTATTCAAAAAAACAAAATAATGGACATAAAAAAAGCTATCTACATGAGAGGGCTATGCTCGAGCCCCCTATGAATGATAGCTTTTTTAAGATTCATCTGGATTACTGACTTCATTTGGCAATAGACCCGTTTCCTTATACTCTTCTACTGCAGATGTAATAAGGTCCTTAATGTTCTCAGGGACTTGATCACCAAATTCACCAAGTGTGATTACGTTATCTTGGAAATCAAAGTTTAAAATACCGTCTGGTAATTTCCCTTTGTTATATTTCTCAGCAGCTAATACGTATAACTTGTCCACATGTTGCACTGTACTTGTAAGAACAGTGGAAGATCCTATGTTCGATTGGTCTGACACATATCCAATCGCATTTACATTATTCGATTTGGCCTCTTCAATAATGGGCACACTAAACCCATCACCAGCCGGATAGAATACGTCGACGCCCATCCTTTGCATACGTTCATAATAGTAGAGAGCACGGTCTGTATCATTCCAGCTATTTACATATTGAATGTTTACCTCAGCTTCTGGTTTTACGTAATTAACGCCTTCATAAAAGCCTTCTATCTCAGGCTGCCATTCGAACGCAGCTATGATTCCGACTTGGTTCGATTCCGTCATCTTAGCAGACAGCATCCCTCCAAAGAACCCCATCGCATGAGCATTAAAGTTTAAACTCGTTATATTCTTTCCTTTTACGCTTCCATTAAAATAAACAAACCGAATATCCGGATACTCCTGACGTAACTCTTGAAAATATTGTCCGTAACGACTCCCATGTCCGAATATCAAATTAACCCCTTTGTCTGCAAACTCTTCAATGGCTTGCTGGGTTTCTAATTGAGACTGTACACTTTCTTTAAAATAAACGTCTACATTCAGTTCTTCCTTGATCTTCAGAAGTCCTTCATAACCCTTCTGCCCCCAGGCTTGGTCATGAACTGTGCTTTCAACTAGCATACCTACTTTTTGGACCTTCCCCTGCCCAAATGTTTGGGTACAACCAGTTAGCGCAAGGACAAGGATACCCATAAAGAACAACCACCGTAACTTCACATCGAGCACCTCATTTACATCTGCTTACCATTCCATTTTATATTTAGTGATATTGTACCGTTAATCCTCTAATCCGTAAACGACAGGGGCTCATTGTTCATTAAAACTCTATAATTTATAATAAGTTGAAAATTTCTCTTCATGATCCATGACTTCTTTCCATCCCTTATTTACATCCACGCTTTCTTTTACGTACCACGTATCTTGGTGGTAGCCCCTTTGTTCCCCTGATGAAGGTTTAATTTCAATCCATTCTTTCTTAACGTTGTGATCGATGATCTCATGAACCCCCTTCACAAAATCATCAATATACAGCGCTTGTTCAGTGGTAGGTTCAACAAGTTTAGACATCCATGGACCGTAGACTTCAGAGGCATAAATAACCGAGCCTTTGACGGGTTTATTATCTCCAATTTTTATCGTCCACTGACCCTTTATAGGTATCTTAGACTCTCCTTTAGTTAACCGGTCTGCTATGTTAATAAGAAACAGATCCTCCCCTTCTGCTTCCTCCTTTACTTGATCGATGGAGTCAACAAAATGAAAGGAAGAATTTCTCCCCACATATAGGGATAACCACTCCTTTTGTTCGTTCCAATCATTGTCGATCCCTATTACAGTATGACCGTCGTTCAGCCACTTCTCTGTTAAATGAAAACCAATCCATTCAAAGCACCCCGAAATAATATAAGTCATCTTCATCCCCCTCCTCTATTACAGTTTATGAAGAGGTAAGGGGTTCATGTGACTTTAAAATACTTCGCTTATAAATGTACGTGATGACAGTGCTCTTGAAGACTCGAAACTGAACCCCTTCAGTGTAAATGAGGTCGCTGTTAACCGTTGCGATGCCTCGAATCTATATTTAGGATGTTTCGGCTTCATCCAATATAGGGGAGCCTTACATTTAAAAAGAATCTGTAAGGCTTTTTTCGTAGTTGTTCATGAATTTAATGATACTCTGGTTGATCCTAGGAAAAATCGGCTGTATGACTAGCTTTAATTCCAAATGACGGTTGTGTGACTGTTGTTTTTCCTCTAAGCGTCTTGAATGTTCATGAACGCTATAATGTGGGTTGGCCATATCATGAAAAACAAGAATCGGTGCTTGAATAGTAGGGAGATCATTCGTAATGATTTGATCTACTTCATTCTCCCCACAGGTGTATGCTTTGGAAATCTCTTTTTTTAATCGTTTAAAATATAGCTGATTTGTGCGTTCTTGAGCATATAAGGCTTTTAAATCTACGCAAGGTGTAACGAGAACAAATGAACGTATTGGGACTTCATATTTCTCTTGCCACCTTAGCGCAGCGAGGGCGCCCATTCCTTCTGCTACGACGTGAATATGGGGGTTTAAAATCTCTTGGCGAATGACGTGATGATAAACCCGGTTTAATAAGTTAACAGCCGGCTCACTTCCCCAGTGATTCCCGTAAATCCTACTTGTATATAAGGTGTATCCTTTGTCTAGTAACGCTTGCATCAAGGTTGCTCTCCCTTTATGCTCCCCCCAAAAAGAACGATCTTCCTCCACGTAATGTCCCGCATCCCCTAAATACAGTATTAGATAGCCATTAGGCTGTTCTGGTATGTGCAGTAAACAATGTTCTCGATCTAGTTGGAAAGAACGCGTAATTGCATTTTGCATGTGTTCTCATCCTTTATTTCAGGGTCATATCCACTATAATGTATGTAAGAACATTTAATTTGTATAGTTAGATGCCTTCATTTTACAAGTTCTTTCAGGAAGATTGCGTTTTATATTTATTTTATTGTAAACGTTTGATAAACTAAGATCAGAATGTCAAAGTTGAGGTGAAGAACATGCGTTTAATTTGGTCTATTTTCTGGGCGTTCCTACTGAGTTGCATGACTGTATACGTTGTAAACAGTATGGACGGACTAGCTTTTAACATGACTCAAGCCATTGTCCTTACGATCGTATTCACCGTAGCTGTTGTTTTATTAGGCGAAGGTGCATTAGCCGAAGATAAGGAATAAAAAAAATCCTCCTTCCAAGTTAAGGAAGGGGGATTTTCACGTTTATTTTACGGTTTACGTTTTGGAGACCAAACGCGGTCCTGGTTTGAATTGGACGGAAACTTATCGCCAGCATTCAAACGAATTTGTTTAGGTTCTTTTACCATGCTGCCTGTTTCTCCAATTTCTACATAGATTCCATTATTCGGTGCTTTGTCACCGTGTTTAAATTGATGTCTTTGTCCCATGTGCTTAACTCCTTTACACGAGTGATAAGGATAGTTTGGCACAGAGAGATGGTTTTATACATCTAATACCACGGCAACGCACTGATCGCAACAAGAGCTGCAAGAGGAAGAATGAGGCGACGAAATCTCGGAGGTGGCGTGTAACCATATCCATATGGCGCACCAGTACCATAACCACCTGCGTATGGAGGACCATACCCATACTGTCGCTGATTAGGCGCTGATAATTGTTGTGGAGATCCATCCTCTAAGGTGTCACTGTCTGACAAAGGGACAGCTATATAAACGTAATCTCCATCAACACCTGTCACAATTCCATCAATATTCTGACCATCCACCAGCTCTGCTAAGACATATTGATTCATATGTTGATTGCATAGTGAATACATATGGTGATAATTCGTGGATGGATTTTTTTTATTTCGCTTCTTCACCCGGGCCACCTCCTCTTTACTAGTAGGATATTCACCCACATAAAAAGTGTGAAGAGCGAGAATAGATTTATGTATTTCCTTTAGGGAGGATTATGAACATGCTCGATCAATTATGGACGCTTATTCAATACTTATTTTTAGGGATTTTCCAAGGGTTCACGGAACCTATTCCGATCTCATCAAGTGGCCACCTTATTATGGTCAAAGATTTATTTAACATTATAGGACAAGGTTTAACGTTTGAGGTGCTTGTTAACTTCGGCTCTCTTCTTGCTGTTTTTATTGTTTACAGAAACGATTTAGCTCGGTTAATTGTAAGCGGATTTGGCTTTTTGTTTCAAAAGAAACGAGATGACGCAACCACACGTGATTTTCGATTTATCATTTATTTAATAATCGGAACCATTCCTGCTGGTGTCATTGGGGTCTTATACGGAGATGCGATTGAAGGTACATTTGGAGAAAGTGCTAGTATGGTTGGAATTACACTAATCGTAACTGGTATAGCTCTTTGGGTCATTCGTAACTTGCGTGGTAGTCGCGGTGATGGGGATATGACCATTAAAGATGCGCTTATTATTGGACTAGCTCAGTCTGTTGCTTTAATACCAGGCATTAGCCGCTCTGGAGCAACAGTTGTCGCTGCTATGCTACTTGGTTTAAAGCAAACGACAGCACTTCGCTTTTCCTTTTTACTTTATGTGCCTGTTAGTCTAGGGACCGTTATTCTAAAAGGAGAGGCGATTATGAATACACCGTCTAACCTTTACATTCCTTACGTCCTTGCTTTCTTAGGTTCTATTGTAGCGTCTTATTTTGCCCTGAAATGGTTTATTAACGTTATGAAGAACAACAATCTTAAATATTTTGCGTTCTATTGCTTCATTGTAGGAGCGCTAGCGATTCTATTCTTATAAGACAGAGTAAAGCAGTCCCGTTTCACAGGAACGGGATTGCTTTTTTCTATGCTAAATTATAAAAAGAGTTGACGCTTGCGGACTTTAAAGATATACTGAAAATAATTCTCAATGATAATGATTATCATTTTCCGTTACCCCCCTAACGGAATCCAATGACCCCGAGAAAAAGAGACCGTCTCAAGTGTGAGACGGTCTCTTTTTCATTTGTTATATTTCAACCATTTATACCTCATCCGCAATGGTTCGTATAATATGAGCGGCCATTTCATTCTGAGAAGGATGAGCCGCGAATAGTGATTGCAAATTGCTTACCGACTGCTTCAGCTTGACGGGAATGGCTAGCATGGAAATAATATCTTTAGCCCCTTCTCCAACTGCAGAAGCTCCAAATAGGATTCCCTGCTCATTGTAGACAACTTTAATCCAACCGTCGCTCCCTCCTTCAATCATATGGACGTAATTTCGGCTTTTTATGGAAAAAGTTCGCACCTTTAACTTAGAGCTTTCCGACTTACTTAATCCAATACTCGCTACTTCTGGCCATTGATGAAAAGACAACGGTAAATCTTCCAATAATAGAGGTGCTTCTTGTTTTCCATCAATATGTAATACTGCCTGCCTTGCTTTAGCTTGTGCATAAACAGCCGCTACACTTAGATCCGCATCCCCAACAACATAGATATGACTTTGATTGGTTTGGCCTGTTGATCCATCTATAGAATGTTCGTCCACCTCTGCATTGGCTAATGTCAACCGATCTAGATTAGAGAGGAAGGATGGGACGATATAAGCACATTGAGCTGTAACATGGGAGCCATCTTCTCTTGAGATGTGTATTCGGCCTCTCTCTTCCTTAACGCCTGTTGCAACCGGTCCTCGATAAATATGGACGCCCCTCTTTTCATAATGGCTCAATAAGTAGTCAGAGAGATCTTCTTCAAAGATCCTCGCGTTTGGTCCATCTTCTGGCACAATCCAATCCACCTTTACTTGAGCCAAGCTGAATACATTAACCGCTTCAAACCCAATCGGTCCATCACCTATGACAACGATTGATTCTGGCCATCTTTTCAATTGATGCATCGAATGAAAAGACATCAGTTTGTCTCCGTATGGATGAAGGGATTGTGGAAAAGCTGGACGAGATCCAACAGCTATGATGAAATAATCCCCTTCAATGGTTTCACTCTTTTCCCCGTTCTCTATATTGATCTTATAGGGTGAAAGGAACGCCACCTTGCCTAGCTTCGTTCGAACACCTGAATGCTGTAAGAGATCGATTTGCTCCGACATCCACTTCGTATGTACAGACTGTGCATAAGCATTTAACTCTTGAGGAGTTACATCTCTAGTCTTTCCTAATAGGGATTGCCACACCGCAGCATCGTTCATTTTCCAAGCACCAGCTGGCTGTTCTGATACAAGATAAACTTCTTCAAAGCGAGAACTTGCGGTAAGGGCAGCTTCGATCCCAGCTGGACCTCCACCTATGACAATGACTCGTCCCTTCTTCATAAAACTCCCTCCTTCACTGTTTACCGTTCATGATACGTAACATGTTCTCACCTTACAACCCAATTGAAACTGTGGTTAAGCGTTTGAAATATAGGATTTCAGGGCAAATTACAATCAAAAGGAGGGATGACACATGCTCTGGACGATCTTAGTAATCTTGCTAATACTTTGGTTATTTGGTTTCTTATTCGAAATCGCAGGCGGTATCATTCATATTCTGTTAGTTGTCGCTCTGGTTGTACTGATCTATCGATTAATTAAAGGGCGAAAACCTTAACATTACAACGAATATACACAACGAGGGTGAACTCCATTAGGGGTTCACCCTTTTTATTCATATTAAAAAGTCTCCCTCTAGTTTTAGAGGGAGACTTTTTTACACTTACGATTGTGGCGGGATGAATGCGACCGTGTCACCGTCGCTAAGTTGTGTATCCATGTCTTTGTATTCATCATTTACCGTTACTTGTGCGTGATCCAAATCAAGCACGTTGTAGTTTTCTTTTAATGTGGATTTTACGTGAGACACCGTTTGCCCACCTGCTTCAATCTCTACACTTTCACGACCTGCCGCTTCTTGGAATTGAGCGAATAGTAATACTTTTACCATGATGAGTCCTCCTTAAAAGGGAGATTGATTCTCCACTTATTTTTATTGAATGGCTTTAATTGTGTATTTCCCATCACCTTTAAGTGAAAGGGTAACTTACAATTCTATGTACCACTTTGTTCCAACACGTAAACCATCAAAAGCGCATGCGCCCGTTTAGCAACGTATAGACTGGACTGAACCATAAAAAAAAGAACCTTCTGCTTCGATGGCAGAAGGTTCTTCTTGTTTAAAAATCAATCTGGAATGCCTAGCGCGATTTTCGCGTAGCGGGACATTTTATCTTTCGTCCACGGTGGACTCCATACAATATTAACGTTTACGTCTTTAAGTTCTGGAAGGTCTGCTAATACGCGTTTAACGTCAGCTTCAATTGTTCCAGCAAGCGGGCACCCCATAGCTGTTAGTGTCATCGTAACTTGTCCAACGCCTTCGTCGTCAATATCAACGCCATATATCAAGCCAAGGTTGACAATATCAATGCCAAGCTCGGGGTCAATTACATTCTCAAGTGCACCCATCATGTTATCGTGCAAAGTCTGATCCATGAATACTCGTTCCCCTTTCATCTAATCTATTCTTATTATAACGAAAAACTAACCATTTTGAAACAGGACCGTTTACAGATGCATGTCGAACCAATTCACGGCTTCTGTAATGGCATAAATAGAAACTTTATGATCGCGGCCCATTTCCCTACGAAAACGAATGTTTTCTGGATTCTTATAATGAGCAATCGCGTTGTTATAAAAACTATAGGAATGGTCAAATGGAACAACGTTATCTTCTTCTCCGTGCCAGAAGAATAAAGGACGACCAAATAACTTATCAACTTGTTTGCTTAAGTCAATAGAAGCGAGATCCCTTATTAGCTTATGTTGGTCTTCCTCAGAGAATGGTAAGTCTATATTCATTTCTTTTAACGTTGCCACTTGCTCTTCTGCAAATCGAACAGGCTGTGGAGAACCCATCAATACTGCAGCCACCTTAATCCAATCGTACTGAGTAAGGGCAGCACTTGTTGTGATGCCTCCCATACTTGTACCAGCTAAACCAAAGCGTCCATCGAGAAGTAGCCCTTCTTGATCAAGTGTTTCTTTAATAAGAGGAAGTTCTTTAAGGTTTTCTGCCACCACTTCCCATAAACGATACTTGATTTGTTGATTGCTCAACCCTTCTTCTCGCTCTCCATGTAGCATACAGTCCGGAAGTACAACGCGGAAGCCTTTTTCAGCTAAGAAGTACGCGAAGGATAGGTTCTGTTCTTTCCGACTCGTAATGCCATGAATATAGGTTACGACAGGTAATGGCTTGTTTTCTTTCTCAGAATCAACAACGACTAATGCGGGTATGTGTTCAAATTTCTTTCTGTATATGCCAATCACGATGTATTTCCCTTCCTTTGTGCATAAAATATGTATAGCATTTCTTTCCGTATTTTACTAATTTATATGGTTTATCGTAACACTTTCCTTTTTGATTGAAAAGAAAAACGGCCCCTATAGTTCTTTACAGATGGTAGAATCAAGATATACACTTAAATTCAGGATGAGGTGGTGAAAGCAATGGAAAAACATTTAATCGCTCTAGACTTAGACGGAACACTGCTAAGCGATCAGAAGACAATTAGTGAACGAAACAAACAAGCGATCCAAAAAGCTCGAGATGCAGGTCATGTCGTGTGTATTGCAACAGGACGTCCACACAGAGCCAGTATTAATTATTATCATGAGATGGAACTCGACACACCAATGGTGAACTTTAACGGTGCCTTAATTCACCATCCCTTAAACCATAATTGGGACTCGATTCATTCGCCAATGTCCATTCGAACGGCTCGGGAAATTATACATACGTGTCATGAGGTTGGGGTTCGAAATATTCTTGCTGAAGTACGAGATGAAGTGTACTTGGATCAATATGATCAGGAAATTTTGGATATCTTCCATACAACAGATACACCTATCACAATCGGAAGCATTAAGAATCATTTAAAAGAAGATCCTACCTCTATACTGATTCATCCAAGTGTGGAACAGGTTAAACACATTCGGGATCACCTCGACGAAAAGCATGCTACGATGATTGAACATCGCAAATGGGGAGCGCCTTGGCATGTTATTGAAATCGTACGTGCAGGACTAAATAAGGCTGTAGGTCTCAATAAGATTGCTCACTATTATCACGTCCCTAAAGAGCGCATAATTGCGTTTGGAGATGAGGATAACGATTTAGAAATGCTTGAATATGCTGGAGTTGGGGTAGCCATGGATAACGCCTTAAGCGAACTTAAGGACGTCTCTAATGAGGTCACAAGTTCAAATGAGCAAGATGGCGTTGCGGTCTTTTTAGAACACTATTTGAATTTAAAATAAGGATTTCTCCAAATTTTTCAATACATGTACAGAAGGCATTTGCTCATACTAAGCTTGAACACAGCAACACGTTGTGTTCGAGCTTTTTTAATCCGCGAGGTGATGAAAGGTGAGCAAAAAAAGTAAATCGAAACGATTTGTTCAGCAAGGAAAAGATTCTGTTAAAAAGCACGATGAGCGTTTTCCATATCGACAAACATTTGCCGATGTAGAACGCGACAGTGAAGAAGACGATCATAACTCTGTGGGAGGTCTTTAATGATGCAGAATAACTTATTCCAGCAAGCAAAAAGTGCCGTAAATAACATCACTAACCGCAATGGTGAAGCGAAGGAGAAAAACATCCAAACAGCGAAGAACTGTATTAACTCAGCTCGCGCTAACGCTTCCCAAGAAGAACAAGCTCAGCTTCAGCAGCTCGAATCAGAAATCGAGCGTCACCAAGGATTAAAATAACACAGCTCAAAAAGAGCCTGCCCTCTAATCAGAAGGCAGGCTCTTTAACGCGGAGAAGTATTACAGAGTGCCAGACACCCTTCAGCGCTCTAAAGAAAAGATGCGTGCCAGACACCCTGCAATTCACTAAAGCACAGAAGCGTGTCTGGCACGCTCCTTTTTAGGTGGAGTATTTTGTGGTGTCATTGGTGGGTGGTGTCATCTGAAGGAGCTTAAAGACATATACGTAGCCGATTACGGTCACTCCTGTTAATACCCAACTCATCACTTGTCGTAATATAAGTGCTTGATCAAAAGCTTCGACACCATATTGCATAACTAGCCAAGCCTTCCATCCAGCGAAAACGAGCTCACGAAAGACAAAAACAAACGTGATTAGCTGAAACACTAAGAACACTTTCTTCTTCATAAATTTCGCTTTTAAAGCTTTTCGGTTCTGCCCCTGCATTTCCATAACATCTAACATCAAATAAAGAGCTATTGGCTTTCGGATCAGCATACTCCCTAAGAAAATTCCGCCCCCTAATAAAGCAAAATATACCCGATTCCATAAGAGCTGTATGGCTGAACCGGCTAATACATCGAATAACGTTCCCACTACCAAATTAGCCAGCATGAAAATCCCAAAGAACTGAACCTTCTTCACCGCTTTAAATCGAATAAAGGTGTAAACAATCCCTGGAACTGAAGACAAGAGCATCGCATAGTAGTCTCCAATGTCATCACGTATAAAGTTCCAAACGACAAGGGGGAATACGATATAACAAATCAAATCCCATACCACTATATTTTTTTGATTCATCTTGCACCTACTTTTTTCGTTTTGTCCACTCATCTAGTTTAACAAGTGATACTCCAAAAGCAAGATGTCCGACTAACCAATAAGATATAGCAGTCAAATCATCAAAGGCTGGCGTTTCTTTAATCGCAAGATCTGTAAGGGGAAAATACGTTAACGCTGCCAAAGCGGTTAACACTAAAGCTGTTGCCCATCTAGAAGTAGCTCTTCCATCCGTTTGATACTTGATCCAAGCTAAATAGACAATAGCGATCGACCAGGCAATGATCAGATGAAAGAACCACTCCATATAAATTGGCCAATCAATGTCCCCCATAATTGGTATAAAATCCACATTTAAAAGTAATGTATACACGTTCTTTCCTGTAGCATACTCAAAGATCCATAACACAAAACCTAAAATAAATCCCGTTGCCGTCCCGAGCCATAGTCCCTTCTTAATCATTTCTATCCACCCATTTCTCTATTAATTGAATACGTTCATTATATGAGAAATATACCCTTTCCACTTCAAACAATCGGTTCAGACAGCCTATTCAACTACCTTTATTGTAGCAAAACCCTCCCCTATATTTTCACGATAGTTGTGAGCGTTCCATGACGAATAGGTCTTCCTTTTGTGCGAACAGAATGTTTCGTGCTAATATGAGTATGGATACTATACAAGAGGAGGTATTCCTTATGACTGTACAGGCAAAAGAAACCCCTAACCCAAATGCGATTAAATTTGACAGTGACCGAATGATCTTCGAAGGAAATGGAAGTGTATCGGTTATGCCTGGTCAAACGAGTGACCACAGTATTCTAAATGACCTAATGTCACTAAATGGTGTTGATAACGTATTTGGATTCCAAAACTTTATCACAGTGAACAAGAAAAATGATGCATCATGGGATGAACTTAAACAACAAGTCATTGATACAATTGAAAACCATGGGTATTAAATCTTATCCTGCATGATGAAATACGAAAAAGGCTGTCCCTTAACGGGACAGCCTTTTTTAAGTATAGATTATTTAAATGTTTCAAGTTTAACAAATTTTTGATTCGTTACTGACCCATCTTTAGCGCTGATCTCATACAACATAAGCGTTAATGTACCACTCGTTGGAAGTTGATCTTCAGAAATCTCGACGTTAAATTCAAATTCACCCCAACCTGGAGCTCCTTCACTTACTTGTACAGGTGTGTCCATCACTAACACTTGATGTCCATCCTCGACATTATACATAAAGCTTCCTTCGAACACACGAGCTTCACCAGAAACCGTATATTGACCTTTTTCTCCCTCTACCTTCACATTACGGAAGGCTTGGTTTTCTGAAGGAATCTCAAAGGCTTTTTGTACTTGAAACGGCTTCGCTTCAATGGTTTGACCATTCATCTTCATTGGCAATAACGTAATCTCAGCACTATATGTACCAGGTTGTACGCGCTCACCAGCTTGGTCATAGTTCCATGATGATGTAAATGTTAATTCTTTAGAAGGTTTGATCTCTTCTGAAACCACTGCTTCTGTAAAGGACTTGCCTTCAGAATAACGGTAAACTTCTCCACCTTTTTCATTTTTAACGATGATCTCGTACTGTTGACCAGAAGAGAAATTAAGGTTAACACCTTTTTCACCATTGTTCTTCAAACTAAAGTCAAAGGCCACTTTCTCCGTTTCTGGGTTTACTGTAGCTGTCATTTCGACTTGTTCTAGTAGTGTCTGTAAGTCGACCTCTTCAGCAGAGTCTTGCTTGGTGTCCTCTTTTGGTTCTTCTGACTCTTCTGATTCTGTTTTTTCTTTTGTTTCCTCATTCGTTTCCTCGGTTGCTTCCTCGCTACTCACGTTTTCTGTCTCCTCGTTGCCATTTGCTTTTGACTCACCGGAGCTAGCACAACCAGCAGCAACAAACAACATTGCCATGATGATAACAAGAAATTTCTTCATCCTTGTCACTTCCCTTTCTATTAAATTCCACCCTGTTCATTTGTCGTTCTACCCATTCATTTCGTTACACTTTTATCCATCTCTTCTGAAGAACCCGAATATACCTGTTGTTTGCACGATATTCGTGAAGGCATGTGGGTCAACATCTTTAATCGTATGTTCAAGATCATACAATTCATAACGCGTGATAACCATAATCAACATGTCCTTTTCTTGATTGGTAAAAGCACCTCGTGCTGGAACTTTTGTAATCCCACGAACCATTTTTGAATGAATAGCTCGTTGCAAGGCTTCTGCCTCGGTTGTAATAATCATCGCTGTCAATTTCTCATGTCTCGTATGAACGGCATCAATAACACGGGTCGATACATAAAGTGTCACAATGGTATAAAGAGCTTTTTCTTCATCATATAGCAAGCCTGCTAGTATGATAATCAATCCATTTAAAAGAAAGAAATAAGTTCCTATCGGACGATCTTTTATACGGGATAACACCATCGCCACAATATCCATACCACCTGTTGAAGCACCCCACTTCAATGTAAGACCGACACCTAATGCTCCAATCACACCACCAAATACTGAATTTAACAAAATATCAGTTGATAGTTGTTTAACAGGAATCACTTCAAGGAAGAATGTGGTAAATACAACTGAAATGATACTATAAATTGTAAACCCTTTTCCTACTTTATACCATCCTAAAATAATAACCGGTATATTTAAAATAAAGAGTAGAACACCGGTCGTAATCCCAAAACCTATATAATCCTGCATAGCACTTGAGAGCAGCTGGGCAACTCCAGTAAACCCACTTGCATAAACATTTGCCTTAATAAGGAAGAAGTTTAGTGAGATGGAATTTAATATAGCCCCTAGTATAACAATAATAATTCGTTTGATTTCTGGAAGAAACATGACGCCCTCCTAAGCTCTAAATTTCTGTTCTGTACGTGTAAAGATCTATACTATGATGAGTCTCTCTTCTCTGTATATCATAAAACCCCCACCCTTTAAACCACTTTTTGCTAAATGCTTTGACTATCCTCTCTGCTACGATTACACTTATGACAATAGGACCACGGTCTAAACCACATTAATCTAGTATTCATTATATATTATAGAAAAGGGTGAAAGTATGTCTGTACGAATTATTGCTGATTCTGCTTGCGACTTGCCTACATCTGTTTTGGAGGAACATGGTATAACACGCCTTTCCCTAACGGTACACTTAGACGGTCAAGACTATAAAGACGGTGAAACGATTCAGCCTAAAGAAGTCTATGACGCGATGCGGAACGGGAAAGCTCCTAAAACGTCCCAAGTCTCCCCTCAAAGTTTCAAAGAACTGTTCGAGCACTTTGCTAGAGAAGGACAGGACTGCCTTTACCTTGCGTTTTCTCAAGCGTTGTCAGGTACGTATCAAACAGCTAAGATGATGCAACAAGAAGTACAAGAAACGTACCCAGATTTCAATCTTCAAGTCGTTGATACACATTGTGCTTCTCTTGGGTATGGACTTGTTGTTCTCCGTGCTGCAGAACTTGCCAAAGAAGGCAAATCACTTGATGAAGTTAAAGAGCTCTCCACCTATCATTTAGAACATATGGAACACATCTTCACTGTTGATGATTTAGAATACTTAAAACGCGGAGGCCGCGTCAGTAAGGCAGCAGCATTCTTTGGTTCTATGTTAAAGATCAAGCCACTTCTTCACGTTGAAAATGGTCAACTCATTCCACTTGAAAAAATACGTGGCTCTAAGAAAGTACTCAAGCGAATGACTGAAGTTATGGAAGAGAGAGGCGTCGATTTGGCGGATCAACCCATTGCCATAAGTCATGGAGATGATCTAGAACGAGCTGAACAACTAGCCGAATTGATTCGTGCACAGTTCGGAACGAAAGATATTCATATTCATCAAGTAGGAGCCTCTGTTGGCGCACATGCTGGTCCTGGCACGATTGCTTTATTTTTCTTAAATGCGCCTTATAAATAATCTACCCTCTTTTCACACAATCTAATGATGTGTTCTTACCATTAGATAAAAGAGGTGTCTGATAT
Source organism: Pontibacillus salipaludis (assembly GCF_014642405.1). Classification (GTDB taxonomy): domain Bacteria; phylum Bacillota; class Bacilli; order Bacillales; family BH030062; genus Pontibacillus; species Pontibacillus salipaludis. The sequence goes on along the minus strand of NZ_BMIN01000012.1, from coordinate 43,338 downwards.
GGCAACGAGAAATACTGGCGACAACAATAAGAAAGCATTAGATAATAATGCAAAGAGAGCCCACAAAAACGAACAACGAGAAGCCGCTCGTCAAAACGGCGAGCGTCAATTTTCAAAGAAAACCGATCATAAGTAATGAACAAAAACGCCTGAGGAAAAGCTCCTCAGGCGTTTTTTTGCCCAATTTCACTCCTTACACGAAACTTTTTCCTCCTTATGACGACTAAATAAGAAACAAAGTAAAGAGGGTGAATGATGATGAAACGAATGGTTATAACAGGGATTGCTTTGGTGGTGTCTCTATTTATCATCCTATACGGTGTCGCAAACTGGGGCGTTTCTGCAGAAGTAAAAGATGAAGGTGAAGTCGTTCCGGTACACAAAGACTGGACGATCGTTTTTTCTAAAGAAATGAACAAAGAAAGCTTCACAGATGAAACGATTCAAGTGATTAATAAGAAGACAGGAGAAAAAGTACCTACCACCTTCGAAATCAGCGGGAACGGGGAATCGTTAAATATCTTTGCACCCAAAGGTGGGTACGAAGTGAATCAGGACTATACCCTAATGATCTCAAAAGGCGTAACCTCTGTTCGAGACGTTGAATTGTCTAAAGACTTCACGTACACTTTCACCACTTCAAAAGGACTACCTACGATCGGTTCTGAAAAAGAATTAAAGGCGATTTTAAAGAAGTTCCAAAATGAACGATCATCTATGCAATTGGAAACTGTTGAAGAAAGCGCGGATGTTAGTGCTTCTTCAGAGGATTCTGCGAGCAGTTCATCTGAGACGAATGTTCAAGTCAATGGTGTCGACGAAGCAGATCTTGTTAAGAATGACGGTGAACACATTTACTATGCCAGAAACGATGACATTGTCATTGCAAAAGGCTCTCCTATTGAGGAAGCCAAAGTCCTCTCCAAAATTGATGATGAAGACTTTATACCAAATCAACTCTTTCTATACAACGATCGACTCGTCGCACTTGGACATCAACAGCAATCATCTCCACGAGATCCAAAAGAGGAAGCATCAACAGCAGAGTCTATGATTATGCCGAACTTTAGAGGTCTTACGGCGGTCCGTGTTTATGATGTTTCGGACCCTGCCTCTCCAGAAAAGGTGAGGGATCTTAACGTTGAGGGATACTATATGACTTCTAGAATGATTGACGGTCAAGTTTATGTCCTATCCAACAATTACACATCCATCCACCATTTAGAGGAAAAGAAACAAAACGATCAAGAAGTCCGCCCACTCTTTAAAGATTCTGTCGTGAGCGACGACTTCCAACCGATCCCTTATGGGAAGATGCATCAGCTTCCAGGGAGTAAAGACTCGTCGTTCCTAACGATTGCAAGCTTTGATGTTACAGACAACGGTACACCCGCGAATGTAAAGACCTACCTCGGTGCTGGCGATAGCGTTTATATGTCTAAAGATAATTTGTACGTAGCCACAAACTCTAGGAGCTTTCGAGTCGAGCCATTTTTTACAACATCTTCATCCCCACAAGACCCTGAACAAAGCACGAGGATTTATCAATTCAACGTAAAAAATGGCGACCTTATCTACAACGGTGAAGCTGATGTACCAGGCCACTTAATCAATCAATTTGCTATGGATGAGCGCGATGACTCCTTCCGCGTCGCTACAACCACTGGACAATTTGGGGGAGATGAGAATCCGTCGTTTAATAACTTGTATACGTTTGATTTATCGATGACTCCAATCGGTAAAGTTGAAGGATTAGCAAAAGGAGAACGAATCTATAGCGTCCGCTTTATGCAAGATCGAGCTTATATGGTTACATTTAAACAAGTGGATCCACTGTTTGTGATTGACCTTAAAGAACCTTCTTCCCCTGAAGTACTCGGAGAACTAAAAATCCCAGGCTTCAGCGATTACCTCCATCCCCTTGGAGACGATCATTTAATCGGTATTGGTCAAAATACTGAAGTTGTTAAATCAAATGGGACAGAACGGGTTGTGACAAAAGGGGTAAAACTTTCGCTATTTGATGTGAGTGACGTCTCAAATCCAACAGAAAAAGATGTAGCGATTATCGGAGGAAAAGGCAGCTACACAGATGTCAGCCACGATCACAAAGCCCTTTACATCCACCCAGAAGAAAACTTATTTGGTCTCCCGGTTCAAGTCTCAGAAGAACATGAACGAAAGGGTCAGGGAGCTTACCTTTATAAAATCACACCAGAAAATGGATTTAAGCTTCAAAAGGCGATTACAAACGAGGAAGATGATCGTGCAGAACGTAGCTGGGAGTCCCATATTACTCGTATGATTTCCATTAACGACACTTTATTTACTCTTTCTCAGGAAGAATTAAAGGGCATTGATTTAAATACCATGGAAGAAGTGAAAACCATCACCTTCCCGAAACAACAAATAAATGAATAAGGATGTTTAAGCTCCGAGTAATCTCGGGGCTTTTTTGTTCCATGAAACTCAAAAAAAAGGGCATTGATTAGAGTAACTATTATCATCCTCTAAATTGTCACAATCTTCGTCAAAACCGTATTTACTTTCATTGCTTCTAGGAATAAAATACGGGTAAGGGTATACAAAGAGAGGATGAGTTCATGATGAATCGTAAAATAGTCATTGTTGGTGGAGTTGCAGGAGGCGCTACAGCTGCAGCGCGCCTGCGTCGTATAGATGAACACAGTCATATCGTAATGTTCGAACGCGGAGCTTACATTTCTTATGCCAATTGCGGGCTCCCTTACTATATCGGCGGTACAATAAAGGATCGAAGCAAATTACTTGTTCAGACAGTAGAAGGCATGACAGCGCGCTTTGGTTTAGACATCCGAACCTTAACAGAAGTTGTCCGTATTAATCGCGAACAGAAGACCGTAACTGTTCGCCACCTACCATCTGGAGATGAATACGAAGAGAGTTATGACACACTTATCCTCTCTCCAGGTTCAAAACCAATCGTCCCTCCAATTCCAGGCCTAGCAGAGTCCACCTATTTCACGTTAAGAAATATACCAGATACGGATAAAATTTATACATTTTTAGAAGATCACCAACCTCAGAATGCCACGATTATCGGTGGTGGTTTTATCGGTTTAGAACTAGCCGAGAATCTTGTTGATCGAGGACTCAATGTCACTCTTGTTGAGAAATCTCCTCAAGTGATGGCCCCTATCGACAGAGAAATGGCAGCCCTTGTCCATAAAGAGTTAAAACGAAAAGGGATAACCCTCTATTTAAATGATGGTGTGAAAGCTTTTGAGGAACAAGGAAAACAAATGATACTTGAAAGTGGTACATCCATTTCTACAGACCTTGTTGTTCTTTCAATCGGTGTTACACCTGAGAATACACTAGCTACACTGGCAGGTCTTGAGACAAATGAGCGAGGCGGTATTATCGTCGATGATCATTTGAAAACAAACGATCCATTCATCTATGCAGTCGGAGATGCCGTTCAAGTAAAAGATTATCAATTTGGGCAACCAACCATGATCCCTCTTGCCTGGCCTGCAAACCGTCAAGGCCGCCTTGTAGCTGACCATATTTACGGGAAAGATGTCCGCTATAACGGAACGCTCGGAACATCGATTGCCAAGATCTTTGACCTTACTGTTGCCGCTACAGGTAAGAATGAAAAACAACTAAAAGCGATGGGACTACCATATGAGGCCATTCACATCCACCCAGGCTCCCATGCCGGCTATTATCCAAATGCGTCACCACTTTCCATGAAGCTATTGTTCCACCCTGTTGAGGGAACCATTTATGGGGCACAAATCATCGGAAAAGAGGGTGCTGATAAACGAATCGATGTGTTGGCTACAGCGATTAAAGGTGGATTAACGGTTATGGACCTACCTGATCTTGAATTAGCCTATGCTCCTCCCTATTCTTCTGCCAAAGATCCCGTTAACCTCCTTGGCTATGTTGCGTCAAACATCGTAGAAGGAGAGGTCAAGGTGGTTCACTGGGATGAAATGGACGAAATTGCGAATGGGGCAGGTATGATTCTAGACGTTCGAACTTCTAAAGAATTTAATAACGGCGCGATTCGTAATGCTGTGAACATCCCTCTTGATGACCTCAGGAACCGCCTAAATGAATTACCAAATGATGAATCCATTACGGTCTATTGCCAGGCGGGATTACGCGGATACGTAGCGACGAAGTTACTTGAACAGCACGGCTTCCGTGTTAAAAATCTAGAAGGTGGCTACAAAACTTATTCTTCCGTTATGAGTGATCTCAAGGAACTGCAAACAGAACAAGCATAAGAAATGTTTCATCTTCACATCCTATAAGTGGAGGTGGATCGCATGAGCAAACGAAAAAACAACAACCGAGGCAAAGCTGGCGGAGCTAACATTAACCCGCAAGGCTATACAGAAGACAAAGCGGACCAACAACCTAAAACAGAACTACAACAAAGAGCCAAAACCAAAAACACAAAAATCTAAACCAAAAGGGACAAACACCCTTCATCACACTAGTGAACTGAAGCGTGCCTGTCCCTCTTTATTGCACTGCAGAACTGAAGCGTGTCTGGCACCCTTCAGTTCTGCAGTGTAGTAAAGGTATTTTTCTGAATATTTATACTTTGTTGAGACCTCTTTTATCTCCTAAAATGTGTGTTACCATATACTGTAACAACACATGAGGAGGAATATGATATGCACCTGGAAGAACTGCTTCAATCGTATGTTAAGGAGTTCAACCAACAGCCTGATTCACCCAATGAATTATTGGATTATTGTCAACGCATGTATGTAAATGGAGAACTGGACTTTCACTCGTATCGTCAATTGTTTCAACACTTACACGAAGAAGGTGCTACATCCTCACACAATGAAATCGAAACGGTCTAACCGATGCCTTTGCATCGGTTTTTTTATTGCCTCCCCCCCCCCTCACCGCGTTTCACCACATACTTCCAACATGATATCTCCTACTGCTTATCATTCATTAAGGAACCTCTGGACATGATAAAAGTAAATGCACACTAGGAGGAATGACGATGTCACAACAACAACAAAATCAACAAGCTCAGCAACAGCCCCCGCAACATCAAAATCATCAGCCAGGTTATGAATATGAAATGCAGCCTCTACCTGAATTTATTGACCCCGAATATAAACCAAGCGAAAAGCTAAAAGGAAAAGTAGCCGTTATTACGGGCGGAGACAGTGGGATAGGCAGATCCGTAGCTGTTCATTATGCGAAAGAAGGCGCAGACGTAGCGATCATCTTTCTAGACGAAAAGCAAGACGCAAATGACACGAAAACCATCATTGAACGTGAAGGCAGACGTTGTCTCTTAATCGGTGGGGATATCGGAAACGAATCCTTTTGCCAAACAGCTATAAATGAAGTTATGCAATCTTACAACCAAATTGATATCCTTGTGAATAACGCTGCCGAACAACACCCTCAGCAAAACTTTGAAGACATCACAGCTGAGCAATTAGAAAAAACGTTCCGTACAAACGTATTTGGTTATTTTCATATGACGAAAGCTGCCCTTCCCCATATGAAAAAAGGAAGTACAATCATTAATACCTCTTCTATTACAGCGTATCAAGGATCAAAAGATCTAGTGGATTACTCAGCAACAAAAGGGGCTATCACAGCTCTTACGCGTTCGTTATCTGAGCAACTCGTTGGAAAAGGAATCCGGGTAAACGGAGTAGCACCAGGCCCAATCTGGACACCTTTAATCCCTGCCTCGTTTGATGCTCAGAAGGTCTCTCAATTCGGATCCAATACCCCTATGAAACGCGCTGGTCAACCAAGAGAAGTCGCACCCGCCTATGTTTATTTAGCAAGCCAAGACGCCTCTTACATCAGCGGCCAAATGATTCACATAAACGGCGGCATAATCATCAATGGATAAAACTTCACCACACTAAAGCGTGCCAGGCACCCTTCTTTGCTCTAAAGTACGAAAGCGTGTCTGGCACGCTTTCTTTCTATGCAGTGTTAAAAGGTATAACCGACTGATGGGTTTGGTTTTGAGTGATGGCGGTTAAAGTCAATAATGGTAACGTTGTAAACTTAGGTTAGAGACATCATAATTTTGTTAAAGCGAGGGATGATTACATGAACCAATACAGTCCATTATTTGAATCAGGGAAGCTAGGAAATGCGGCAACTTCAAACCGATATATCGTTGCTCCCATGACCCGCGTCTCAGCAGAAAGTGATGGTCGCGCCAATGATCGTATGCGTGACTATTATGAGCGCTATGCCAAAGGTGGTTTTGGTGCGATTATATCTGAAGGCATCTATATTGATGAGAAGCATAGCCAAGGATACTTTAATCAACCTGGCTTAGCTACAGATGCCCATGTGGACGCCTGGAAACCGATTGTAGATACATTGCATAACCACGGAACAGCCTTTATTGCTCAGCTCATGCACGCTGGAGCTCAAACTCAAGGCAATGCTTATACAGATGAAACTATTGCTCCTTCAGCAGTCGCTCCAAAAGGAGAACAGCTAGGGTTTTATGGTGGGTCAGGTCCGTTTAAGACTCCTAAAGAGATGACAGACCATGATTTCGCACAAGTTCAAGAAGCATTTGCTCTAACAGCAACCCAGGCAAAAAAAGCCGGTTTCGACGGTGTCGAAATCCATGGTGCTAACGGCTACCTACTTGATGAATTCTTAACCACTTACATGAATCAGCGCACCGATCGTTATGGTGGTCTAGAGGGTGGAATAACATTTATTCAAGAAATCGTAAATGCTGTGCGCGATGCAGTTGGACCAGACTTTATGGTAGGTATCCGCTTATCACAAGGAAAGGTTGCGGACCAAGAATATCGCTGGCCAGACGGTGAAAAAGATGCGAAACACATCTTTTCAACACTAGGTGATCTACCTCTTGATTATATACACGTTACAGATGGAAACGGTACTGCTCCCGGATTCGGTGAAGGGACTCGTTCCATGGCAAAAGCAGCTAGCGAAGAATCGAACCTTCCTGTTATGGCCAACGGTAAGCTAGGTCACCCAGACCAAGCTCTAAAAGCTGTCACAGATGAGAAAGCAGACTTTGTGACCCTTGGAACAGGGGCGCTTGCTAACCCTGACACTCCAAACCTTGTCTCGAGCGGTAAAGACCTACGAGAATTTGATGCCGAAGCCACTTTGTTCCCAGAGGCTTATATTAAAGACCACGAGCTATCTCTAGATATTCAACCAAAAAAGTAATTGATGCATTTTAATGATAGAACAAAACGCTCAGACCTCTAATCTGAGCGTTTTTTCTTGAGTTGCTTTTTGCTCTACTTGAGCCGATTGAGCCGATTCCACTTTTCAAAACCTCTCTCCCATCCACTTCCCAAAGAACACCCTATTTATCTTGAGTCACTTTCCGAAAATCTTGAGCCAGTCCTTATCAAGTTTGAGCCATTCTCTTCGATCTTGAGCCGCTTCCCCTCATCTTGAGCCGTAATTTAGACCACTTGAGTCACTTTTTCTGGATCTTGAGCTGCTCCGTCCGAACTTGAGCTGCTTCTCCCAAACTTGAGCCGCTCCCCCCCGAACTTGAGGCGCTTCCACCACACACTCTCTAAAGCACTAAAGGGTGTCAGGCACCCTGCACCTCACTAAAGCACTAAACCGCACCTGGCACCCTGCACCTCACTAAAGCACAAAAGCCCCCCTCACGAATGAGGGGGCTTTTGCATGTATAGGTAATTAGGGGGTAGCGACTTTTGGTGCTTCGATGGTGCGTGTTTCTTCGTTTAGAACGAGTTGAAGTGGTGTTCCTTCTTCTTGTTCGATGAGTGTTTCATCGTGATTAACCGTGATTTTAAGAAGGTGACCACGGAAGTTAATCTTGAACGAGTAATCCTTCCATGCTTCTGGAATCATTGGGTTAAAGTGAAGGATGCCGTCAACGACACGCATGCCTGCGAAGCCGTGTACGATGGATAACCAGGATCCGGCCATACTCGTAATATGAAGGCCGTCCTCTGTATCGTTGTTGTAGTTATCCAGATCCAGACGAGCTGTGCGCACATACATTTCATACGCTTTATCCTCGTATCCAAGTTCTGCAGCTAAGATTGAGTGCACGCAAGGTGAGAGACTGGACTCATGAACCGTCATAGGTTCATAGAAATTATAGTTGCGTTTCTTCTCTTCTCTAGAGAATTTATGATTTAAGAAGTATAGTCCTTGAAGAACATCCGCCTGCTTAATAAAGCAAGAGCGAAGAATGCGGTCCCAGGACCAATTCTGGTTTAACGGAAGGTGCTTCTCTTCAAGGTCTGCAACGGGCATGATCTCTTTATCTAAGAAGCCATCCTGCTGCAGGAAGACACCTGCCTCCTCATCATATGGATAATACATTTTTGAAATGATATCTTTCCATTGATCGAATTCACTAGAAGATAATCCTAACTGATCCAAAAGTTCATAGTAGCGAGCACCGTGTTGGCGTTCGATAAATAGAGCCACACCAAGTGTATACTCCAGTGTCCACGCTGCAATGCGATTGGTATACCAGTTGTTATTCACGTTGTTCTCATATTCATTCGGCCCTGTCACACCAAGGATCATATAACGACCTTTGCGAGGGTTATAGTTTACGCGGCTCGCCCAGAAACGACTAAGCTCAGCCAGCACTTCAAATCCATAATCAGCCAAATAAGCCGTGTCCCCGGTGTAATTCGTATAGTTCCAAATCGCATGAGCGATGGCTCCGTTACGATGGATCTCTTCAAACGTGATTTCCCACTCATTATGAGACTCTTCTCCGTTCATCGTGACCATCGGATATAGAGCGCCTTCTAAACCAAGCTTACGAGCATTGGCGCGGGCTTGATCTAAATGGTTATACCGATAGATTAAAAGGTTTCTTGCAATAGCCGGATCAGCCGTGCCCAAATAGAATGGTAAGCAGTACGCCTCTGTATCCCAGTAGGTACTTCCGCCATACTTTTCACCTGTAAACCCTTTCGGACCGATATTTAAACGCGGATCGTCACCTGTGTAGGTGTTATACAGTTGGAAGATGTTATAGCGAATGCCTTGCTGTGCTTCCGCGTCGCCACCTACTGTTACATCAGCTTTTTTCCAGCGCTTCTCCCAGGCTCCTTGATGTTCTTGAAGCAATCGGTCGAATCCTTTTTCAAAGGCTTCTGTTACAAACGTTTGAGCTTTATCAGCTAGCTCAGCAGAATCATAGTCTCTGCTTTGAGTAACCGCTACATATTTATAAAACGTAACTGATTCTCCTTCTGTTGCCGCTACATCCATGACATTATCGATGTATTCTTCCTGGTCATCCATCGCCTGAATGGTAACGTCCGCCCCTTCAACCGCTGTTCGCATAGCAGCTGAAACTTCAAATTCCGTCTTACGGGTTTTCATCGTTAACACACCCGCATGTTCTCTGACCTCATGATGAACAGGCTCCCAGAAATCTTCATCATAGTTCGCGTCTTCGTTTCGTACATCCCCGTTTAAGAATGGTTGGAAAGAGATCGTACCACTAAAGTTAATCGGGGTAACTTCATATCGAATCGCTACAAGTTCAGGCTGAGCAATAGAGAAGAAACGTGTAACGTTCACTTGAACATGTTGTCCGTTTCCATTTTCAGCTGTAAAAGAACGGCGTAAAAGGCCATGACGCATATCAAGCTCTCTCTTAAATTCCATTACGTTCCAAGTGTTTAAATCAAGTTCTTCATTCTGAACGACAACCCGAATACCTGTCACATTAGGAGCATTCAATACTTTTGCGAAATACTCAGGATATCCATTCTTCCACCAGCCTACTCGAGTTTTATCAGGATAGTACACGCCTCCGATGTAGGTGCCTTCGTGCGTTTCACCAGTGTACGTTTCTTCAAAATTGCCGCGCATGCCCATGTGGCCATTCCCGATACTCATTAAACTTTCAGCTAAACGATTTTCTTCTGGATGGAGACTTGTTTCAACGACTTTCCATGGATCTACTTCAATAATACGTTTCATATTGGCTCACCTCTGCCCTTCTTAGTATATATGGAACGGTATTTCTTGTAGCGATAGAATCTCTATGAGGTAGAAGCTCCATTAAGATTTACATGTTGGCTTGATTGACGACGAACTAGCTCGTAAGGAACGATAATCCGTTTCGCTGGTTCATCTTGATTGTTCACTTTTTCAATTAAACATTTGGCTGCCTGGTTCCCTAGATTATAGATTTGTATATCTACCGTAGTTAGGGAAGGTCGCGTGATTTCTGAAATATACAGATTGTTAAAGCTAACGATCGATACATCATCAGGTACGCTGATGCCGTTTTCTTCTAGCATCGTAACAACCCCGATACTCATTAAATCATCGACAATGACAAGCCCAGTAGGAGGTTCATCAAGCTTGAATAATTGATGAACCGCTTCACGCCCACCTGACTTCAAAAATTCCTTATGAATTTGATAATCTTCACGAACCGGAAGACCTGCCTTCTCTAAGGCCATTTCATAACCGCGCATCCGATCCTGTGTTACAACTAAATCTGTTTCCCCGCCGATAAATGCAATCCGTTCATGCCCTTGGTTAATAAGTTCATTCGTAATATCAATGGATGCGTTCACATTATCGTTATCCACATGTGTGATTCGGTCAATATGCTCACAAGGTTTCCCAACAAGCACAAACGGGAAATTCTTCTCTAGTAAAAAGTTAATCACATCGTCGTTGACTCTAGAATATAGCAGAATAATACCATCTACACGATTGCCATAAACCATACGTTGTACGCCTTCATAAACTTCTTCTTCCGTTTCGCCAGTCGAGATGTATAACGAATAATCTAATTCATGCGCAACGGCACTAATCCCTCGTAACACTTCCGGAAAGAATGGGTTTTGAAGCGCTTTATCTGCTGATGACTTCATTACAATTCCAAGCGCCTGTGTTGAGCGATTGGCTAAACTTCTCGCGTTCACATTTGGATGATACCCTAAATCTTTCATCGCTCTTCGCACACGCTTCTTTGTATCCAAGCTTATTCTTGGATGATCGGCTATGACTCTCGAAACAGTCGAAGGAGCAACATTTGCTGCTTTTGCTACATCTTTAATTGTAATTCCCATTATTCTCACCTTCTTAACATCGATTCAGGATTAGATCGTAACCTCTACTTTCAAACCCTGCTCGGTCCAAACTCCTGATTGTCTTTCTCCGTTCACCCACACTTGTTGATCGTCTACTAGACCATGTAGGATAAAGGAGCATTTTTTATAGGGTAAAGGCCACTCCATTTCATTATCATTACGATAGGATATGGCTATTTGATGATCTTTACATTGTATGGATAGATTAAGCTTCATCGCTTCACCTGAGTAATAATTCGTCGTCTCTCCATCATCATCGTAAACGCTTGTGTTATAACTCCCTTTTGTATGAGCATAAACATGAAGCTCTAATTCTTTTTGCTCTGTCTTCGTCCTTATTGGACTCTGAGCAATTAGAGTGCCTCTTTTAATAAATAGTGGCAATGTATCTAGCTCTGCATGAACTAAATGAGTTGTGCCACCTTCATAAACCTTGCCACTAAAGTAGTCAATCCATTCTCCTTCAGGAAAATAAACAGCACGGTCTGTAACTTCAGGCTGCATAATCGGTGCAATTAACGTATTATCTCCAATCATAAATTGATCATGTATAGCATACGTTTTCGCATCCCTTGGATATTCTAGCATGAGCGGCCTCATAATGGGGAGACCTTTCGTATGAGCTTCATGGAATAAAGAATAAAGCTGAGGAAGCCACTCATATCGAAGTTCAATATAACGCTTCATGATCGCTTCATATTCTTCCCCGAATTGCCAAGGCTCCTGATACAACGTGCCGATCGCAGAGTGATTACGGAAATAAGGGGTAAATGCTCCTACTTGCGTCCAGCGAGTGAGTAATTCACCATTTGTATCATGCGCGAACCCACCTACATCTGGGCCTGTAAAAGCAACTCCCGATAAGCCCAGATTCATACACATCGGTAGCGACATCTGCAGATGCTCCCAGAAACTTCGATTATCACCCGTCCATACTGACGCATACCGCTGCACGCCTGCAAATCCAGCTCTTGTTAAAAGGAATGGTCGTTTGCCATTTAGGTTTCTTTCCATCCCTTCATAGGTCGCTTTCCCCATTAGAAGACCATATAAATTATGAAGCTGTCTATGCGTTTTAGGATCTCCATCATTTTTGTGAATGACGCTTGTATCCATCGTTTTTGTCTCATTAAATACAGCCGGTTCATTCATATCATTCCAAATGCCTTCTATCCCTAGCTCCGTATAGAACTGATGCCAATTTCCCCACCACTCTTGTGTCCGTTCATCTGTGAAATCAGGGAAAGCACTCGTCCCTGGCCAAACATCTCCAAAGTAAATGTCTCCTTCAAGGTACTTACAGAAGTGATCATTCCTTACGCCCTCTTGATAAGCCGGATATTCCGGATCTTTCTTAACGCCCGGATCCACAATAGGAACAACGCGGATCCCCTCTTCTCTTAGGTCTTGTACCAATTTCTTCGGATTAGGAAATCGATCTTTATCAAATGTGAAAACTCGGTATTCATCCATATAATGAATATCGAGATAGATCACATCAAGAGGAATCCCTTTTTCCTTAAACGTATTCGCTAATGCTCGCACCTCTTCTTCACTCTCATAGCTATAACGGGATTGATGATAGCCAATCGCCCACTTCGGAGGCAGAGGCATTCTTCCTGTAATATGGGTGTATTGTTCGATCACGTCTTTTGGACCCTCACCAGCGAACACATAATAATCGAGTTTCCCGCTATCCCCTTTAAAGGAGTAAACCTCTTGTTCTGTTTTCATATCAAACGTTGTCTTAGACGGGTTATCAAAATAAATCCCATAAGCGCGCCCGTTTCGTAATGCCATAAAGTAAGGAATGGACTGATACAAGGGGTCTGTTTCTGGATTATGAGGGGCATACACATCTGTATTCCACATGGTGTAAGTCTCTCCGCGCTTATCCAAGAACCCAGATTTCTCACCAAACCCATAAAAGCGATCCTCTGGCTCCATTTTCTTGTAGCAAATCACTTCACCGTTTTCCTTAAACCCGATCCCCCTGTCTCCTTCAGACACAATAACTTGCCCATCAGGTGTTAATACAGACAAACGGAACGGCTGTTTAGAGACGGAAACTACAAGGCGATTGGTTGTTAAAAGAACCCTACTATCCGTTTCCTCAATACCAACGTTCACTGATTCAAGAGCAGCCACAACCGCGGGGGTTGATTCTAAATCAGGAATGTCCCTCTGGTTCATAACCACCCGAACGATATCCGAACGATAGAACTGAAGGTGAATGTCCGCTTCATCGCAAATGAACGTCAGGCCTCCATCCCTTTTCTGAATGGATTTCACTGTTCCGACATCACGGTACGAACCATTCTCCATTGCCTGATTCTGACCAGGATGTATCGCAAAACTTGTATCTTCAAGCACTCCATTCCCTCCTTTGCACCATTACTTTGGTTTAAGATTTCTTATTCTTACGGCTTACAAGAATAACGAAAGCAACGAAGCTTCCCATGACTAGAGCTAATACGCCAAAGAAAATCCAGTTCAAGCCAGTATCTTCTTCAACGATATACACATCAGCTGTTTCGCGGTCGAGTCCAATTTCGTATTCGCCCTCTCCATTGTCTCGAACAATTGAATCATGAATGAGCCCTCTAAGCTGCTCTCCTTCAACTACTTCACCTAGTACAGCCGACTTTGTTTCTTTACTATTGTTAATTGCAATATAGGCGACTTCATCCTTATAGGTTCGCTTAAACACCCCAAATGGACCATCATCAATGACTTGCTCAAAGCTTCCCTGAGTAAGCACAGGGAATTTCTTACGAATCGCTGCGAGTTGCTCAATGTGTTGCTTAAGCTCTTCGTCACCTGCTTTAAAATTCATAATCCGGCGGTTATCGGGATCTTCGCCGCCATCAAGCGGAACTTCAGATCCATAATACACAATAGGCATACCTGGAGCTGTATACATATACGTTAAAGCTAATTTCCAGCGTGTAATCGGGTTTTGCTTCGCTTCATTCGCAAGCCTTGTAAAACGTTTATTATCGTGATTATCTAAAAACGTTCCAAGCGAATGAGGATCATCGTAGAAGGCTTCATTACGCTGCCACACTTTCCTAAGTTCAGCTACAGATTGTCCTGGTTGTTTAAAGACTTGAGTAGCGGTTTCAAAGAAAGGATAATCAACAAACGAATCAATACCTACTTCTTCATATCCTGCAATGTATCTTGGGTCTTCGCTCCACACTTCCCCCATCAAGAAGAAATCTGGGTCAATGCTTTTGACGTGATTGCTAAATTCACTCCAAAACTCTTTCGGTACATGCTTGACTGTATCTAGCCGAAAGCCATCTACACCGGTTTCGGTCATCCAATATTCCGCTGCATCAAATAAGTATTCTTTTACTTGTGGGTTTTCTGTGTTTAAATCAGGAAGCCCAGCAAGCCAACCTTTCTCTAGCTGTTCCTTTGAATTGCCAACCATACGCGACTCTTCATGGAACCAATCTTCCTTAGAAGGATCCGTTAACCATTCATGTTGGTATCCTGTATGATTCACAACGAAATCAAAGACGACTTTCATGTCACGTTTGTGCGCTTCATCTACAAGTCGCTTTGCATCTTCCATCGTTCCGAAGTGTTCTTCAACTTCTTTAAAATCACTAATCCAATACCCGTGGTACCCTTTTGGTTCGTTCTCCATAATTGGTGTAATCCAGATTGAGGTAAACCCCATGTCTTTAATGTAATCAAGCTTTTCAATAATCCCCTCAAGATCACCACCGTGATACGCTTTAGGGTCTTCTGGATTTACATTGTAATCGTTTGAAGCGTCCCCATTGTTAAATCGGTCTACCATAATAAAATACATTAACTCATCTTGCCAGCTTCCTTCTTCTTTTTCCGCAGCTTCGGCTCCGAAGGCGTAAAAAAGAAGAAACGGAATCATGACGAGCGTAGTCAACACGCGCTTTTTCATTTTCCGCTCCTCCTTTAAATAATCGTATTCTCCTAAACTCTAGAATACATGAAATAGTAGCCTTCTGCCATTACCCTTTTGTTGCTCCAGATGTTAATCCGGAGATGAGGTAACGCTGTAAGAATAAGAATACAAGCGCAATTGGGATGGCAATTAAGATTGAACCAGCCGCAAATCGAGTAAAGTTATTGGCAAACTGGTTGTTGATAAAGTTAAATAATCCAAGAGCTAGCGTAAAGTTCTCAGGACTTGAAAGAACGATACGTGGTAAGAGGAAGTCTGTAAATGGTGCCATGAAGTTAAACAAGGCAACCACTGCTAAAATCGGCTTCGCAAGTGGAAGCATGATTTTAAAGAACACTTGGAAGTGGCCAGCGCCATCCATGCGTGCTGCTTCATCTAATTCACGAGGAATCGTGTCAAAGTAGCCTTTAACTAGCCATGCGTTAAATGGAATTTGTCCACCTACGTAGATCAAGATTAAGCCCCATAGGTTATCTAATAAGCCAATTAGGTTTAAAAGAATGTAAAGGGCAACCATCCCCATTAATGCTGGGAACATTTGAAGAAGCAGAAATGCGTATAAGCCATTTTTTCGTCCAACGAACTTGTAACGAGAGAATGCATACGCTACAAAAGATGTGATAATAACCGATGCTACAGAGTTTACTACGGCTACAAACACACTATTTTTATACCAAATCAAGTAATCACTGCTTGGATCGGTGAACAACCATTTGTAATGTTCAAATGTAATATTCTCAGGAATCATGGAGGATGAGAACATGTTTGTACCTGGATTTAGGGAAATTCCGATTGTCCATAATAGTGGATAGGCGATTATGATGAACATGAACAAAATAAATGCGTATATGAATCCCATCTCAATGCGAGATTTTGTCTTTTTATTCATTACATCTCACCTTCCTCTTTATAGGCTGCTGTTTTTCTGAACTGATAGAATGCAAAGATGGAAACAACAAGTCCCATAATAATTGTAATGGCCGCTGCCATGTTGTAGTTGTTCGTGTCGAACGTTAATTTGTAAACCCATGAAATTAGAATGTCGGTACCACCTGCGTTTTGACCACGAACAGCTGGGCCGCCTTCGTTAAATAGATAGATAATGTTAAAGTTATTAAAGTTCTGCGCGTATTGCATAATAAGTAGTGGTGCGGTCGCAAACATAATGTGTGGGAATGTGATGAAACGGAACTTCTGTAAGCGCGTTCCTCCATCAACATCAGCCGCTTCGTACATATCTCTTGGAATACTTTGCAGAACCCCCGTGAATAAGGCGAATACAAACGGGAATCCAAGCCACGTTTGAATCATAATAAGAGCAACTTTCGTCCAAGTTGGATCTGTTAACCATGGAATCATCATGCCGAACTGACTTAGGATGTCTTTGTTAATTGCACCGAACGTATCGTTAAACATCGCAGAGAAGATTAAGATTGTTACGAATGCTGGTACTGCCCAAGGTAAGATTAGGACCGTACGAATCGTTCTCTTAAACTTTACTCGCTCATCGTTTACAAGAAGTGCTAAGAATAGCCCAAGTGCAATCTGTAATGTCGTCGCAACGACTGTCCATACAAGTGTCCAGCTCAATACGTTTAAGAAGGATTTCTTCCAAATCGAGAGCGTTACGAGATCAACGAAGTTCTGGAATCCTACCCAACTAAGTAAATTTCTTGGCGGTGAATTGTATAAATTGTAGTCGGTAAAAGCTAATGAAATCATAAAAGCAAGTGGTAAAACAACAATAAATACAAGCATAACCAAACCAGGTCCAACCATCATGTATGGGAAACCTGCATCATAGGCATCTTTAACTTGTTTACGAACAGATGGAACTGACTCTCCTTGAGCTAACAGGCGTGCATCGCGTTTTGCATCAATGACGTTGTACACATAAAGTGTCGCCGCAAATGCAATTACGATTAAACTAACGAGCCCTTCTATTAATAAGATAATAGAGTGGTCTTCACCTTTAACCTCACCTAGCGTGATGAACCCCCAAACACCGTGAATAATAAAATTCAACATTGTGATCAGGAAAGCTGATTCAATAATAAGGAAGATGATTCCCTTTAGTAGTCTCTTATTATAGATTTGCCCTAAACCCGCAAATACAAGTGAGAGGATTGTAGCCAGTTTGACGTTGTGATACTTTTGCTTCACATCTTTAGTAGCTGGTGATGTTTGTGGCATACTCGTTTCCCCCTTTATTGCTTCATGGTCCCCTTATAACTGGAGATAAATGGCTTATTGCTGTGCAAGCGTTTGCTCAAATTTTGAATAATAAGTGGATAGGAGCCCCCTCCTATCCACCCATACTATTACTGACCGCTCGCTGCGATCTGGTCTTTAATAATTTGTACTGTTTCTTCCATAACATCTTTAGGATTGTCGCCTTGTGCTAGGAATTGAAGAGCGTTACCTGCAGGCTCCCAAACTTGTTGCATAGCTGGTACAGATGGCATTGGCTCACCATAGTTTGTTTGCTCAGCGAATGCAGCTGTGATTGGGTCCTCTACGATTGCAGAATCTTCAAGTAAAGCTGTACGTGGAGGAATTTCTCCTGCCATTTCATAGTAAGTCATTGCATTTTCTTCGTTTGTCATAAATGTCATAAGGTCTGTTGCCCACTCTTTGTTTTCAGAGAAAGAAGAAAGCATCCACGCTTTAACTCCTACGAATGATTGCATGTGCTCTCCATCAACTTTTGGAAGTGGAGCTGCGCCTAAGTCATCGCCAAGAGCTTCTTCATAACCAGGACGTGCCCAAGGACCTGTCATAACAACAGCTGCTTTCCCGTCGTTAAACAAACCGTTCATGATATCAGGGCTAACTTCTTTAGGAATATAACCTTCTGTGAAGAATGTTTGAATGTTTTCAGCGCCTTTAACAGCACCTTCATTTGCTAAACCAAGATCACTTGTATCATACGTACCATCTTCTTTACCAAACACATATCCACCAGGACCTGCGAAGAATGGATACGCAAAGTAGAAGTTGTTTAACTCACCTAAGAAACCATAACTTCCACCACTAGTTTGCTCTTTTGCAATAGCCATAAGCTCGTCCATTGTTTCAGGAGCTTTGTCCACTAGGGATTTATTGTAGAAAAGACCATATGTTTCGATTACGGCCGGTGCACCCCAAATGTCGCCATCATATGTCATAGCACTAATTGCAGTATCCGTGTAACCGTCTTTCGCATCGCCAAGATCAACTGGCTCAGCAAGGCCACGTACAACTAGATTCCCTAAGCGGTCATGAGGTTGGAAGAATAAATCCGGACCGTTACCAGTAGGACCATCTAAATCCAGCTTCTCTACTTGGTCTGTCATATTAATACGAGTCATTTCAATGTTAATACCTGTTTCTTCTGTGTATTTATCTGTAATTGTCTTAATAGCTTCAACCTGTTTGTCATCATCATTAACCCAAAGCGTCAGTGTGTCAGGCTTGCCAGATTCTCCATCAGATGACTCCTCGCCATCACCGGATCCTCCCTCAGCTGTTTCGTCTGTTGAACCCCCGCTTTCAGAACTGTTGTCACCGCTACATGCAGCAAGAACTCCAACGGCTAGTATCATAGTAAGTAAAAGCATCAGAAACTTTTTCATAACAATTGACCTCCCCTTATGATCTAATTGCAACCGTTTGCATTAATTTCAAAAAAATATAGATTCTAAGTTTAATTGATTATTTATGTAAGCGGTTGCACTTGTCTTACCTTTATTATACATATAATTTTAAAAGACACAAACATTTTTTTAATTTTTTCATAATTTTTGTGTCAAACCTATGAACTACAGCCCTTCCCAATATTTACACTCTTATAAAACATTCTGGTCCCACCTTACTTTCTAATTGACAACTTTATCCGAGTAAAATAGCCTTTAAGTATCACAGCTTTATGCAAGCGCTTGCTTATAGCGAGCAAATCACTGGAGAGGGGTGGCTTTATGCTGCTGGAAGCAATTTACCATCGTCCAAAAAACAACTTCGCATACGCTTATACAAAAGAAGAACTTCATCTTTACGTCCGCACGAAAAAAGGAGACGCGAAAGAAGTCCAATTGATTCATGGAGATCCTTATCACTTTGAAAAGAAGAGTGGGTGGCAATATGAAAAAGCTCCTATGCGTTTATCAGGAACAGATGCGCTTTATGATTACTGGTTTACATCCTTAAAACCTCCGTTCCGTCGTCTTCGTTATGGATTTGAGCTTACAGATGGAAACGAAACGATTATTTATGGAGAAAAGGGCTTTCGTGATGAACCCACTTCAGAAGATATGGGTTTCTATTTTGCTTTCCCATTCCTAAATGGCATCGATGTTTTCAGTCCACCTGAATGGGTGAAAGATACAGTCTGGTACCAAATCTTCCCTGAACGATTCGGGAATGGTGATGCATCCCTTAATCCTAAAGGCACTGTTCCATGGCGGAGTGAAGAACCGAAAGTTGATAATTTCTTCGGCGGGGATTTCGAAGGGATTATTGAACACCTCGATTATTTAGTCGAATTAGGAATCACAGGCATTTACATGACGCCCATTTTCAAAGCCTACTCCAATCATAAATACGATACGATTGATTACTATGAAATCGACCCTCAGTTTGGAGATAAAGATACGTTTAAGAGATTAGTAGATACATGCCACGAAAAAGGAATTCGAGTGATGCTTGATGCCGTTTTCAACCATAGTGGCTACTACTTCCCTGCTTTTCAAGATGTCTTAGAGAATGGTGAAAACTCAATCTATCAAGACTGGTTTCATACGCGTGAGTTCCCTCTTCAAGAAAAGCCTTATCCGAATTATGATACGTTTGCATTCGAGAAGTCTATGCCTAAGTTAAATACGGAGAATCCAGAGGTAAAAGATTACCTTCTCGGTGTAGCTCGCTACTGGGTAGAAGAATTCAACATTGATGGATGGCGCTTAGATGTTGCCAATGAGGTGGATCATCAGTTCTGGCGTGAATTCCGTTCAGTCGTCAAAGCAGCTAAAGAAGATACGTACATTTTAGGCGAAATCTGGCACGATTCCATGCCCTGGCTGCTAGGAGATCAATTTGATGCTGTTATGAATTATCCATTCACAGAAGCATCCTTAAATTACTTTGCACGAGGCAAAATGAACGCACGTGAATTCTCTGACGAATTAACGAAAGTGCTCCATATGTACCCAGACAACGTAAACGAAGTTCAGTTTAACTTGCTTGGAAGTCATGACACACCGCGGATTTTAACAGAGAGTAAAGAAGATAAGGAAAAAGTAAAGCAACTCTTCCTTTTCCAGCTCTCCTTCATTGGCACTCCTTGTATTTACTATGGAGATGAAATTGCGATGACAGGTGAGCATGATCCAGGCTGTCGTAAATGTATGATTTGGGATGAAGAAGACCAGGACCGCGAGATGTTTTCCTTTGTTCAAAAGCTGATCCAATTACGCAAAGACATTCCGGCTTTTGGTAATCATGGAGAGTTCCGCGTACTGCATGCAGACCCGGATGAGAATACACTTATTTATAAAAAATCAGACGCGACAACCACGCTTTTATTTATTTTGAACCCGACAGAGTCATCTCAGTCCATTCCGCTTCCACAAGCGTATCAAGGACAAAAAGGTACTGACTTATGGAGCGGAGAAACACTAGACCCTTCTGCTTCTTGTACTCTAGAACCTTACCAGTTTCAGATCATTCAATACTAAGTTAGACAAAGAGGTATCCCTAAGGGTGCCTCTTTGCTTCTGCTTATAAGGAGCACCTATCATGAAGGCACAATCTAAAACTAAAATGACGCTTTTCTCCTTAACGTGGCCGATCTTCATTGAAATCATGTTGCACATGTTAATGGGGAATGCAGATACGCTTATGCTCAGTCAATATTCCGATCACTCTGTTGCTGCAGTTGGAGTCTCAAATCAGATTCTGTCTGTTGTTGTCGTGATGTTTGGTTTTGTGGCCACAGGAGCCGGCATTTTAGTTGCCCAGCACTTAGGAGCCGATAAGGAAGAAGAAGCAGGCTCCATTGCAATCAGTTCCTTAAGTTTAAACTTGTGGTTCTCCTTAATTCTGAGTGTGAGCTTGTACATGTTCTCTGAACCGATCCTCAACCTCATGGATCTTCCCCCTGAACTCATGGATGAAGCTAATCTCTATCTAAACATTGTTGGGGGGCTGATCTTTGTACAGGCGCTTATTATGACAACAGGAGCAGTGCTTAGAAACTATGGTTTCACCAAAGACGCCATGTACGTCACGATTGGAATGAACATCATTAACGTAATCGGCAACTATTTTGTCATTTTCGGTCCGCTTGGATTTCCGGTCCTTGGTGTTGAAGGAGTCGCCTACTCGACTGCGATTAGCCGCTTTATTGGTTTTCTTGTTTTATTAGGGTTGCTTATTAAACGAAGCAACGGTGAACTCCCAATGACTTCGTTTTTCCGATATCAGAAAAAACATGTTCTGGGACTTCTCCGCATCGGTGTCCCATCTGCAGGAGAACAACTTTCTTACAATGCCAGTCAAATAGCTATTACCTACTTTATTGCTCAGATGGGGACAACGGCGATTACAACGAAAGTGTATGCTCAGAATATTATGATGTTTATTTTTCTCGCTGCCATTGCCATTGGGCAAGGCACTCAAATTCTAATTGGTCACTACATCGGAGCCAAAAGGTTGGACGATGCTTATAAGCAAGGCTTCAGCAGTGCTAAACTAGCCATTGGTATTTCTGTTGGAATGTCTGTTATTGTCTATTTCTTTAGTGACCCCCTCCTTGGAATCTTTACATCCAATGATTCTATTATTGAACAAGGAACCTTTCTATTATTGCTAACGATTCTATTAGAACCAGGACGAGCCATTAACCTCACTGTTATCAGCTCCCTACGAGCAGCAGGCGATGTACAATTCCCTGTATTCGTCGGAATCCTATCCATGTGGGGCATTAGCGTAACATTCGGCTGGTTCTTCGGCTTGTACTTAAACATGGGGCTCGCAGGAATTTGGATCGGATTCATAACCGACGAATGGCTCCGCGGCCTCCTCATGACAAGGCGTTGGTATAAGAAGAAATGGAGACAAAAAGCTTTTGTATAGCAAAAGCGGAAATGCCTCGTTTAGGCCCGGCAGGCATAAGCGGGGGATCGGAATGAAGTGCCCTTCCTTCATGCAGATCAACCGCTTATGTCCCGAGGGCCTGGGGCATTGCAGCTGGATGATAACAAAAGCGGAAATGCCCCGTATAGGCCCGGCAGGCATAAGCGGAGGATCGGAATGAAGTGCCCTTCCTTCATGCAGATCAACCGCTTATGTCCCGAGGGCCTGGGGCATTGCAGCTGGATGATAGCAAAAGCGAAAATGCCCCGCTTAGGCCCGGCAGGCATAAGCGGAGGATCGGAATGAAGTGCCCTTCCTTCATGCAGATCAACCGCTTATGTCCCGAGGGCCTGGGGCATTGCAGCTGGATGATAGCAAAAGCGGAAATGCCCCGTCTAGGCCCGGCAGGCATAAGCCTATAAGAAATACAAAAAAGCTACTCCAACTATTTGGAGTAGCTTCTTTCACGCTCTACCGCACCAAAGGGTGTCTGGCACCCTGACCTTCTTTACAGCACTAAAGTATCATTTAAACTTCAATTTTTACGTTGTATGCTTTGAGCCAGTGGTTGATCTGGCCGAGGTGAGCGAGGAGCTGTGGTCCTGTCATGAGTTGACCAAACCATGGTGCATCGATTGCCTTCCCTTCACTGTCAACAAGTTGTTGGATGCGTTCTTTCTTAAAGAGGTTAAACAACGGTGCATTGGGATCATCGAGTATTTCTCCGAGCCAGCTTACTACAGCTTTTGTGTAAACAGGATTGTGCGTCTTCGGATATGGACTCTTCTTCCGGTACAAGACGTCATTAGGCAATAAGCCTTCTAAGGCCTTCCGCAAGATTCCCTTCTCTCTGTCCC
Source organism: Pontibacillus salipaludis (assembly GCF_014642405.1). Taxonomy (GTDB): domain Bacteria; phylum Bacillota; class Bacilli; order Bacillales; family BH030062; genus Pontibacillus; species Pontibacillus salipaludis. Next base: position 20,293 of record NZ_BMIN01000012.1, on the reverse strand, counting down.
CGTATCGCTTCATTTCCCACGGCACGTTCCACACGTACTCGACCAAGCGATGATCACTAAATGGAACACGAACTTCAAGACTTGCCCCCATACTCATGCGATCCTTACGATCTAATAGCGTTGTCATAAACCAGAGCTGATTTAAATAAAAGAGTTGGCGTCGCTGTGCTTCTTCTTTCGAGTCACCGCTAAACGTTGGCGTCTCAGCGATCGTATCCTGATAACGCCCCATCATATACCCATGCAAATCAAGCTTCTGGCTCCACTCATCAGTTAGAAGTTCATTTCGGACACCAGAAGAGCGAATCCAAGGGAACCCTTCTCGAGACAAGTCTTCCTGACGATAAAACCACGGATATCCTCCGAAAATTTCATCCGCACATTCTCCAGATAACGCCACGGTTACATCCTTTTTAATCTCACGGCAAAACCATAATAACGAAGAATCCACGTCAGCCATACCTGGTAGATCACGCATATTGACGGCTTCTTTTAAAAGCCCCGCCAACACATCGTTATTCATGACAGAAGATGAATGCTTCGTGCCGAACGTGTCTGACATCAATTGAATAAAATCCCCGTCGCTATTGGGTTGGAACGTATTTGCTTTGAAATACTTCTGATTGCCGTCAAAATCAATCGAGAAGGTTTGAAGTGGATCTTTTCCAGCTGCTTTCATATGGTTCGCGGCAATGGCTGTAATCGCACTTGAATCCACTCCGCCTGATAAAAACGTTCCGACTGGCACGTCAGACACGAGCTGACGGGTTACAGCATCTTCAAACAATTCACGAATCGTTGCGGCCGTTTTCTCTACTGAATCCGTATGTTCATGACTCTCTACGTTCCAATACCGGGTGATCTTGAGTCCATTACGACTATAGACCCCTACATGCCCTGGCCGAAGTTCTTTTACACCTTTAAAGACACCATGCCCCGGAGTACGAGATGGCCCGAGCGCCAAAATTTCACTCAGCCCTTCCTCATCAAGAACAGGGGCAATATCCGGATGAGCAAGAAGTGCTTTTAGCTCTGAAGCAAACACGAGTCCCCCTGCGTTCTCCGTGTAGAAGAACGGCTTCACTCCTAAACGGTCACGAGCGATAAAGAGCGCTTCTCTTTCGCCATCCCAGATTCCAAAAGCAAAAATCCCATTTAACCGATCCACACACGCTTCTTTCCACTGCATATAGCTCTTAAGTAAAACTTCTGTATCAGAATGAGACTGAAAGCTCCACCCGAGACTGGCCAGCTCTTTCCTGATATCTTCTGTATTGTATAACTCTCCGTTGTAACAAATGGTATACGCATGAGAACCATTCTGAAAGGTCATCGGCTGTCTGCCACCCTCAGGATCCACTACGATTAAGCGCTGATGACCAAATGCAACGTGAGGCTTAATCCAGGCATTGGATTCATCAGGACCGCGGTAGTGAAGTGTTTTCGCCATTTTTTCAACGGTGCGTTCGTGCTGCGTCAGATCCTTTTTATAATCAACCCATCCACTAATGCCACACATCTACACTCATCCTTTCTATGCTAGAGCTTGCGATTCAATTGTCTTCCTTCCCTAACATATGCCCAGATGAAAAAGATGTGATTTAGAGAGCGCACATAAACAACCCTCTCCGCTATCGGATGAATCTAGGGCTCCCTGGATTGAGTATGGATTCTGAACCTGAGTTGCTTCACTCGAACTTGAGCCGCTTTCGCCGGACTTGAGCCAGCCGCCACCAGACTTGAGCTGTTTCACTTCCTACTCGAGCCGGTATTTTGAACACTTGAGTCACTTTTTCCGAAACTTGAGTCGCTTTACTCGAACTTGAGCCGCTTTTGCCGGACTTGAGTCGCTTCCCCGAATATCAGCCGAAAACCGCCTCTTCCTAGTGACTTACTTTCTCCACTTGAGCCGCTTTCCGCTGAACTTGAGCCAGCTACCACCAGACTTGAGCTACTTTCATCAATCTTGAGCCGTTTCACTTCCTACTCGAGCCGGTATTTTGAACACTTAAGTCACTTTTTCCGAAACTTGAGTCGCTTTACTCGAACTTGAGCCGCTTTACTCGATCTTGAGCCACTTTTGCCGGACTTGAGTCGCTTCCCCGAATATCAGACGAAAACCGCCTCTTCCTAGTGACTTACTTTCTCCACTTGAGCCGCTTTTCCCGAACTTGAGCCAATACCTCCCAAACTTGAGCCTCTCCACAAAACTTACTGCAATCCATACAAAAAAGCGTTGAATTGGTTTACAATTCAACGCTTTTAAAAACGAGATTACATGATTAATTTAATGGTAAAATTCCCATTGGTAGACGACCGAATCCTAGTACTAGTGCGATAATGATTGCGATGAAGAATTGGATCCAGGCGCTTTTTGCGGAAACGCGTTTTTTGGCGCGGACGGCAATCATTTCAACTGCGAAGATTACCCATAAGCCAGCTAAGCTCTTAATAATCGCTTCTCCTAGCATTGCGCCTCCTGCGTTTGCAAAATACACGGCAATAAGGCTACCACCAGAGTACAAGATTAATAAGTAGTCCAAACGTAGAATCATGTGAAAGACTTTACCGATCTTTGGCTTTCCTAATCGATCAAACCATACCGTCAGGCCTAGCAGAATTAGCGCTAATACCCATGACGTAATATGTAAGTGCGTTTGTCCATCCATACTTTTTTCCTCCTTTACATAGAACTTACCACCGATATCATACCAAAAAAACGTCTGATTCGCGAATGTTTACTCTTTCCCAACCTATATAACAAAAAATTCTGAAAAACTGTTATACTATTCATAGATTCTTTAAATGATGGAGGGATACAATGACACATACAAGTGAACAAATTATTGAACAAACACAGGAGTATGGGGCAAAGAACTATCACCCGCTTCCAATCGTCATCGCTAAAGCAGACGGTGTATGGGTAGAAGATCCTGAGGGTAATCGATATATGGATATGTTAAGCGCTTATTCAGCGGTTAACCAGGGCCACCGTCACCCTAAAATCATTGATGCGTTAACGGAACAGGCATCCCGCGTAACCTTAACTTCCCGTGCTTTTCATAATGATCAGCTCGGTCCTTGGTATGAGAAGATTTGTAAACTAACCAATAAAGAGATGGCTCTGCCTATGAATACAGGAGCAGAAGCTGTTGAGACGGCTATAAAAGCTGCACGCCGCTGGGCTTATGATGTGAAAGGTGTAGCAGAAGACCAAGCTGAAATTATTGCATGTGTAGGCAATTTCCATGGTCGTACGATGACTGCGGTTTCCTTGTCTTCTGAATCGGAGTATAAACGTGGTTTTGGGCCTATGTTGCCAGGGATTAAAGTGATTCCATACGGTGACGCTGATGCGTTGCGTGAAGCCATTACGGAGAATACAGCCGCTTTCTTATTTGAACCGATCCAGGGAGAAGCTGGTATTGTCATCCCTCCAGAAGGGTTCTTAAAAGAAGCTTATGATATTTGTAAAGAGAACAACGTGCTTTATATTGCCGACGAAATCCAAGCTGGCCTTGGACGTACTGGGAAGATGTTTGCTTGTGATTGGGAAAACGTATCTCCTGATATGCTCATTCTAGGTAAAGCTCTTGGTGGAGGAGTATTCCCGATCTCTTGTATCGTTGCGAATAAAGAAGTACTAGGTGTATTTAACCCTGGTTCACACGGTTCAACCTTTGGCGGAAACCCTCTAGCATGTGCTGTTTCCGTTGCTTCACTTGAAGTTTTAGAAGAAGAAAATCTTGCAAACCGTTCACTTGAGCTTGGAGAATATATGATGAGCGAGCTTCGTTCCATCGACAATCCTAAGATTAAAGAAGTGCGCGGAAAAGGGCTTTTCATTGGTGTTGAGATGACAGAACCTGCTCGTAAATATTGCGAGGAATTGAAAGCGAAAGGGCTTCTATGTAAAGAAACCCACGAGAGCGTCATTCGCTTCGCTCCCCCTCTTGTCATTGATAAAGAGGACCTGGACTGGGCAATCCAGCAGATTAAAGACGTATTAGCATCAAAAGCGTAAGCAACCGTTCAGCAACGTAAAGACTGGACTGAACCGCAGCAAGATCAAGGAAACACGGTGAGCGTTTGCGAACCGAAACATATAGTCTAAAACGAAAAAGAGCGCTCGGTCCAATGCACCGGGCGCTCTTTTATATCCATTATTAAAGCTTCTTGATCTCATCATCGGTTGGCATGACGCTTGCGGCGACTATATAAAGCAACAACACAAATCCGCTTGTAAAGAAGCACAAAACCACCGTTAAGATTCGCAAAAGGCTTACGTCAATATTGTAAAGTTCACTTAATCCACCGAGAACACCTGATATTTGTTCATCTTGCGTGGAACGATAAAGTTTTTTCATAAGCGTTCCTCCTGTATACTTCTATACCTATCCTACGAATCAGGGTACTACGATGTTTCACCTTTTACAATATCACAACGCCTTCACGTATCCTCCGTCCACAACAAGCGCTTGTCCTGTAACATACGTATTAGCAAAAGAGGCCAAGAAAACAGCTGTACGAGCAAATTCTTCAGGCGTACCATATCGCCCTGCGGGAATCATCGTTTCCATCTCGGCCTTCACTTCCTGAACGGAGAGCCCTTGTTTTGTTGCCATCTTCTCATCTAATTCCTCAACGCGCTCCGTTTCGATTCGCCCTGGTCCAAGCGTATTCACTAGAATGTCTTCACCGGCAAACTCCGTAGCCATTGATTTCGCTAAACCCACGATCCCGGTTCGGAACGTGTTGGATAGAATCAGTCCATCGATTGGCTGTTTAATGGAGGAAGAAGCAATGTTTAAGATGCGCCCTCTCCCCGCGTCTTTCATATGAGGAATGGCTAAACGGCTTGCGCGAATAAAACTTAGCAAATTCAACTCAAATGCCTTTTGCCAATCTTCATCAGACATGTCCATAAAACTCCCTGCCGGAGGCCCCCCTGCATTATTCACAAGGATATCCACCCCACCAAGTTTATCAACCGCCGATTCAAATAAAGCTTCTAAGCTGGCTGGATCTGTAATGTCACAGACTTCAGTATGCGGAGCCGCGCCTAAGCCCCCTATTTCCTGGTGAATCTCTTCAGCTGCCTGCAGAAGATGTTCAGCATTGCGACTCGAAATCAATACAGTAGCTCCTTCACGTACAAATTCCGTTGCGATCGCTTTTCCAATCCCTTTACTCGATGCTAATAGAACAACCCGCTTCCCTTGTAAACCTAAGTCCACCATAACCCCTCCTTCATACTAGTACCTTTATTGTACTGAAAAAGAGGGGCGTTTTTCCAAGAGGAGCGTTTATGGATGACTCAAACTGACAATTTTCTTCTGCCCCCAGGGAGCAACAGCTACTTTGGCAATCCTTTCAGACTCGTTCCCTTCTAATGCTTCGCCAGTGTTTTCTTCCACATAAAAGCGTTCAATTCCATAGCGAATACGAAGTTCATTTCCATTGCCACCTTTATATTGGCCCGTGATTAAAATTTCATCGCCCTCTGTACGTAATGCTTGATGCGACACGGCTTCTGCTGCATAGAGCTCTCCGTCTTTCTTCAACTTCACATACACCTTCTCGTTGTACTGAGGTTCTTTCCCGACCCATTTTTCATCTGAAATTGTAGAGATTTCATAGTTCACCACTACGTAATCTCCGTAAAAGAGGTCTCTTGGATCAACAGGAGCTGTTTTTAAATCAATCGTTTCTCCAAAAAGATCAATTGCGTAGTACGCCCCAGCCATCCCAACTAGATACAAGACTTGTAGACTTACGATTAATGGAAACAGCCAACGCTTCATCTACCTCCGCCCCCTTTTTCATTCCCAGATAAACGGCGACGTTCCCGGTTTAACACATAACTTAATCCAAACAAAAGAACGCCTCCAATGAAGAAAAAGACTGATTTGTTAAGGAAATCCCAAGCTAACTGAACATATGCAATCAACGTGCTGACTAAAAAGGCACCCGTGCCAAAATTGACTAGACCAACAGCTTCCCGCTTCGTCCCAATGACTAGGTATCCAATCGATACTACGTATAATAGGATGAGCGCGATAACTCCTCCATCCCCTCCTACATACACGACCGGAAGAAACAGCAAGAGATTCAGAATACCTATAGCACGATCTTTTACCAACGAAACTAGTAGTCCCGCTACTATAATATGGGCAATGAGGAAGATTACATTTACGTTCAATCTTTCCATCACCCATGAATCAAGCAGGAAGACCTCGATGGCCTTTAGTAAAAAGGCAGCACCAATACTCGTAATCTGCAATGAAGGGAAACGGAAGAATGAGAGAGTGGTCGCAACATAAAGCAATAACCATAGGAAAAGCAACCAAACATAGTCATGTCCCCCTGCGAATACAAAGACAAGGGACTGAAGTATATACCCAAAACCAAATAATAAAGCAAGAAAATCACGGCGTAACCGAACCAATTCAAAACCGCCCCCGATTACGAATAAAAGGAAGATCCATAAATGGGATTCGCCGTAAGTCATCCAACTATAAAGTTGCCCCATCGTTAAGATGGCTAAGGTCAAATAAAGAAGAGGTTGTTCTCTTCTGACTCCATACACTAAACTGGCAGCCACTCCCCACAAGAAAAAGGTTGTCGCACTATAAGCCATGTAATGATACATCTGACCAGTCAAGATCATTGCCGCACCAAACAGCAGGACTCCTATGGCATAAAATGATGTACCTAGCGATCTAGACCCTTTCTGGTAAGCGCGGTCCCCGAAGAAGTAAAACCCAAGCAGGGACACAATTAAAATCCCCATCTTTAAGATGTTCGGCATTAAAGACCAATTCGAAGCTACAAAAGTCAGGAATCCAAGCCCAATAAACAACCCACCAAAAATCGTTAACAACCCTTTCGAGTTTCGATTTGGATATTTGGCGACTAGTTGGTCATACTGCTCCTTTGAAATAATCCCTTCTTCCACCCAGGCTTTTCCTTCTTTCTCTAACCAAGACCGTTTCACACTCACTCACCTCATCTTTTCTTTAGATCGTTTAAGAGGTTGGATCTGTCTGTATGTAAATACTCGCCAGATCCACTCCAATCCCCCGTACTGAAAGACTTTCAACCATAAGTAGCTTCCAAAGACCTGAAGTGTGTAGATGACGATTACAAGAACGACGTTCCACACAGGAGAAACATCTCCATACAAACCTAACCCCACACCGTAAAAGAGCAGGAAACATAAAACAGATTGGAAAATATAATTGCTTAATGAAAGTTTCCCAACATATTGAAACGGGAGTAAGAGTTTCCCTTTTTTGTTCCAAAGTAGTGTCGTCATCGTCATGTAGAAGATTGCTGAAGCTGTTCCGCCGATGTTATCCTGCGCAGTACTAAACCACTCGGGATTCCCATACAAATATGGTCCTATTTTAAAAACAACAAATAGAACGAAACTGATTCCTCCTATTTGCTTGATCGTTTTTTCATGCGTTATGGGCTCGTGCAGCCATCGCTTCTTAGCAGCAATAACACCAAGTACCATAACAGGCCATATCGACGCCGCCAAGAATACCCATTGGTACACAGAAGCGTACACGAGTTGCCACGTTTCCCAGTTTTCTGACCATATGGAAAGCAAACTGTCTGACTGATAAGCAGTAAATGCTTTATCAATAAGAAACTGATTTGCCTGCCCAAGCTGATCGCGGAAGCTGTAATACCCAAATGTGACATACGTCGTGAATACTACCAAAATGGTAAGAGCCACCCAACTCATCATTTTTACAGACCATTTCAACAATGGAAGGAGCAAGAATCCCAACACACCGTACGTTAATAAAATATCACCATACCAGATCAAGATCCCATGGATGAGTCCAAAAACAATTAAGACACTCAACCTACGTGTAAGCACTGTTGAATAATGAAGCCCCTTACCTTCTAAGCTTTCCTTCATCATATACAAACCAAATCCAAATAAGAACGAAAAAAGCGTATAAAAGCTTGCCTGAAAGAACATATCAATACCAGACTGAACAGCTCGGTTCAGTTCGCCGGTCCAAGCCTCTTCCCCACCAAACATAAAGTATGGCGCGTTAAATGAAGGCATGTTCACCATAAAAATTCCAAAAATAGCCAATCCTCTTGCCGCGTCAATCCACGGCAATCGCTTACTTTTCACGAATCCTCACCTCCTAATCACCTATGTACCTTAACTTTACGTTAATCTCACCAGAAGAAGCAATTTTTTTAGACGATTAACACGTTCTCTCATCTCTCTCATAAGCTAATCATAAAGGAGGTATGCCTATGCCAGCTCAGGTGGGAGCCGTTAAGGTCGTGAACATTTCAGGCTCTGCTATATTTAATATCGGCGATGTCTACGCCATGGCTCCCCAGAGTTCCGCGAAAACCTTTGCTGGGGGTGGGTCCTTTAACACAGGTGACGGCATTCAAATTGATTTATCACAATCTACTACGACAGTTTATGATCAAGATGTCGTTGATCAATCTACAATCGAGGATTTTGAACAATAGGGAGGTACGGCATATGAATTACACGATCCATCAGTCTATCAATATCCACTTTTTAAAAGTGGGGTCTGTATCCAACTCCTCGGTTTTCCAAATTGGTAGTGCAGGCGTTATTCAGGCGCGTTCTAGCCTTTACAATACTGGCGCTTACACAGAACCTGCTGAGGAAGCTGAGGCGCTTGGAGAAGAAGGAACAGGAGAGGAAAACGGAGGCCCCCTTGTTCCTCTATCGATTTCCTAACCTTCACACTTTCCCAGAATGATGCATACAGTATTCTAGGTAAATGCCTAGAAAGGGGGAGATCAAGTGCAGTATATGGATTCATGGACCCAGTATTTAGAGAAACTTCATAAGCTCGTTGAATCGCAGACTGAGAAAATGAAAGAATTAGAGAAGCGAGTTGGTGAGCTTGAGAAAAAGGCCGAAGAGAACCAACGCCCCTCAACCAACATCGAAAAAATCGAATACAACTTTGACCAACTAAAGATCGAAACCCTGGAAGGGACGCTTAATATTGGCTTAACCCCCCAGAACGGGAAAGACTTTGGTATTGAAGACCTTGCTATAGATGAAAAGCCCTTTCCTCCTAAACTCAGCGGAGGTCAGGCTGTGAAAGATAAAATTATTTCTGATTTACAGAATTACCTAACCGACCAAGGACCACGTGATCTCCAACAAATCGCCGGACAGTACGGACGCCATTATGACTCAACCTATCAGCAATTTATTCTACAAGATATCCAGAAACAGCTCGATGATCGTGTATCCCATTATCTTGAGCAGTCAAACGCCTCAAACGGAATGATGGACGATGCACAGATCCAATCAATATCCCAACAAGTTAAACAAGAAATCTATGAATCCCTCCATCATTTCATCCAAAACCAAAGCCACAAAGGAGATGAACCTAGTGAAGTTTGAAGTGCATAACTGCGGACTAAATGTAGGGAACATCCGAGTCCAAGGTGTTTCCTCATCTTCTGTTTTTTTAATTGGGGACAATGAAACGATCGCCCTCTCTTCTATCTTTGATACACCACCTGAATCTGTCATCGTAGGACCTCTTGTACCCCTGACGGAACGAAAACGTAAAGAACAAAAGGATCGAAAAAATGTATAAAAGAACCTCCTGTGTCAATCAAGTTAAAATCAATTCTCTAACGCTAAGTTCTATCTTTGAAATCGGGGATGCAGAAGAAGCAACACCTCGCTCTCGCGCCCTAGCTGTTCAAAAGGAAGGCGCATTATTTACAGATCGAGACTTTCCATTCAGCGACTTCCCCATCTATTCAGCCGAATTACCCCGCTTTGAACGTCAAATCGTCATTGATCAAACAAGAGTTCCGTGTGATCCCTATATCCACGTAGACTCAGTCCATATTGAAGGGGTATCCTCTGCATCTGTTTTTCAGATTGGTAACCTTAATCACCTGGAATCCGAAGTCCGTATTAAACATTTTCGCATTTTAAAAGAAAAGGATGACGAACAATAAGACTAAGGATGCATACCCTATGAAAAGAGACCTCTTATAAGGAAGGTGATCAGCATGCCATCCATTGTCGGACCTATTAAAATTAACAGCGTAGGCGGAGGCGTTATTAACTTTGGGGATTCCTTCTACATTTCTCCAAAAAGCTCCTCTAAATCAAATACTGGGTCAGGAAGCGCCAACACGGGTGACTTTATCAATACAAACAACGGCATTAGCTCAACGAACCCATTTGACCCAGATGGCGTTGACCAGCCAACAGTTGCCACCTAGATGGGTAAAGACGAAATTACATCATGTAATTTCGTCTTTATTTTTTAAATATAATCTATCTGCTGAGACATTGGAGATAGACTGGGGCCGTTACGTTTGATAAGTTCTTGGGGTGTCTGGGGAACGACTCGCTTTCCGCGGGCGAGCTGTCGAGCCTCCTCGGGCAAAGTTCATGCCCTGCGGGGTCTCGTCGACCTTTTTCTCCCGCAGGAGTCTCCCCGTTCCCCAGACACCCCTGGCTAGAGTTTTTACGAACGGCCCCGCAGCTTAACTATGGAAGGAAATCTACAGAATCAGGGGCATGCATGCCATTGTTTCTGCTAGCTTATACCCAGAATAAGGAGAGCTTGGAAACACGCCATAACGTGAGTGAGGATAAAAAACGATCTAGGTTTAGTCCGTTCACTTCTTAATGCCAGGGCAGGCTTGGGGACTGCGAGACTCCCGCGGGGTAAGGAGCCTAGGGGAGACCCCACAGAGAGCGAAAGCGAACGAGGAGGCTTCCCAGCTCCCCGCAGGAAAGCGAGTTGTCCCCAAGCCTGCCCAAGCACTTTTTACAGTAAAGGACCATTGCATTCCCAAATTAGTCATTCAAAAACGGCCAAGGAGATTCCTCCTTGGCCGTTTTACTGGTTACTTTTTGCGGTTGGCTTTCTTAATCGTAATCTTCTTATGCGGATCTTGTTTCTTTACCCATTTAATATATTTCTCCATATCAGGATGGTCACGTAGGCGTTCGATTGTGTTGTAAAACCCGGCTAATTCTGCATTGGTGAATAGCGCATGAATTTGCTTGTGACAGGCTTTGCACAATTCAGCTGTTGGACCTTCTGCGCCTCCGTATTGCCTCGGGACTAAGTGGTGCTCGGTTGTTTCAATAGGACCCCGTCCGCATAACTCACACGATTCTTGCTGGGCCATTTCATCACCTCTCGTCTACTCGTGTTAACAACGATGCATCAAAGAAATAAAGGTATTGGGCTGTGATGGGCCTGCGCCAAATGCGACTTAATGCTTCTGCATAAAGAGAGAGCTGGGTTCTGTAGCGCTCTTTTAACGACTCTTCATTTTGCCCTTCTTGAATTTTATCGGTTTTATAATCAAGAATAATCCAGCCATTCTCTCCAGGGATGATACAGTCGATGACACCTTGGACAAATACTTTCTCGTCGGTTTCTTCTTTCCAGTCGGCATACACTTCATGAGCTGGCAATGTCAGGGTGAACGGAACTTCGCGATATACTTCTGTAGAATTCATAATCATTTCGCCCATTTCACTTTCAAAGAACGCTTCAATGGCCTCCACGTTAATCGCATCCGCTTCCTCTCTTGTGAGGTGTTCTTTCTCTACGAACTGCTCCACATACTCTTCAATTTCAGCAGCAGTTAATTTCTTTGTAAACGGTAGATGCTGCATGACCGTGTGCATGGCACTCCCCGCCTCTGCTGCTGTTAAGGAGCGGTTTTCTTGCATAAAGCGAGGCCGCTGAACGATTGGTCGTTTGAATTCTCGAATTAACGAGTCAGCACTATATTCATCAGGTACTTCTCTCTGCCTCTTCAGTTCGGTTACAGACTGCTTCGCACGATGGTGAATGGCATTTTGGTGAGGATACATAAAGGACAGACGCCTGTTTACTTCTTCCTCTTCGCCTTTTGTTTCGCCTACCTGCTTCCACTCTCGAATCGCTTCTTCTAAGGCTTCACTTTGTTTCTCTTCCACCCGATTTGGATTCGCATATGCACTGCTGTGAAGAAGACTAACGCGCCACGAGGATTCATCGTTCACAATGGCTTCAGGTACACGCATGATGGAACCAGCACCACGCAATTCTTCATTTTGCTCGTGACGAATAAGGGCCGGAGCTACCCAATCTAAATAAGACTTCGATTCTAACCTGTAATGAGCCGGGAGTACCCAATGTGGATGTTCGACCCATTCACGCCATTTATCAAGCTTCTTCTCAAGTGAAGCTACGTTCCCGATCATAACGAGCTTTTCTTTCGCACGTGTTAACGCTACATACAACACGCGCATCTCCTCAGCAAGGAGCTCACGCTGCTTCTCTTTTTTCAAAGCGTGGTAGGCAAGCGTTGGGTACATAATCCGCTTCTCTGGATCTATAAACTTACTTCCGAACCCGTGATCCTTATGTAACAAGTACTTCGACATTAAGTCCTGCTGGTTGAACTGTTTATCCATACCTCCAAGCAGAACGGCTGGGAACTCAAGACCTTTACTCTTGTGTATGGTCATAATACGAACCACGTCCTCTTGCTCACCAAGAGCTTTCGCTGCACCGAGGTCTTCTCCTCGCTCTTCAATTCGTTCAATAAAACGAAGGAAGCGAAACAAGCCTCTGAACGATGTAGCTTCATAACTGCGCGAGCGGTCATAGAGAGCACGAAGGTTAGCCTGACGTTGACGTCCGCCCGGAATGCCTCCAACAAAGTCATAATAGCCTGTTTCCCTATATACTTGCCAAATCAGCTCTGATAAAGACCCTTGTCTAGCCCGTACCCTCCATATTTCCAGTCTCATTAGGAAGTGCTCAACCTTCTCTATTAAGCTAGCGTCATCTCCTACACGCTTGTAAGCTTTTAGAGCTTCATAATAAGACGCTTTCCGCTTCGCTAAACGAACATTTGTAAGCTCATCCTCGTTCAAGCCAACAATCGGAGAGCGAAGGACAGAAGCAAGTGGGATATCTTGTCTTGGGTTATCGATCACTTTCAAGAGACTGATCATGATTTTGATTTCAATCGCTTCAAAATACCCCGAAGACAGCTCCGCATAAACCGGTATCCCTTGTTGCTTTAGTTCTTCCACAATGGTCGGCGCCCACGTCATGGAACGCATAAGGATTACAATATCGCGGAACTGGATACTTCGCTTCATTCCTGTTTCTTTATCCACAACCTGAAGCGCATCTTCATCGCCGTGGCCAAGCCACTGTTTAATCTTTTGGGCATAGGCACGGGCTTCAATTTGGGCTTTTTCAAGATCCTGAAAGCCTTCTTGTCCTGCTTCTAGTTCAGATGGATCTTCAGGCGCCTGCCGGTCAATAATCATTAATTCTGCATCAGCATCGGTTGAGGTCAATTCGTCGTAGATCGTATTGCTGTAAATCAGCTCGGCATCTTTGTCATACGTCATCTCTCCGACTTCTTCATCAAGAAGCTGGCGGAAGATATAGTTCGTTCCGTGGAGAACTTCTTTTCGACTTCGGAAGTTACGCGCTAAGTCAATCCGCTCTGAAGGGTGATCCTCTCCCGCGAATTCTTTATATTTTTGTAAGAAAAGCGTCGGTTCAGCGTGACGGAAACGATAAATACTTTGCTTTACGTCTCCTACCATGAAGAGATTTCCTGCATGCTCACCATCTGTCACCATTCGTAAAATGGTTTCCTGAACAAGGTTTGTATCCTGATATTCGTCTACCAACAGCTCGGTAAACTGAGACTGATAGCCTTTCGCTACTTCTGAAGGTTTTATATCCCCTGGCGTTGACGCCTCATCCATCAACACTTGTAAGCAATAGTGCTCAAGGTCGGCGAAATCAACAAGCGCTTGCTCTTTCTTCTTCTTTTGGAAACGTACATGAAACTCTTTCACAAGGATCATAAGCTGGTCGACAACAGGCGCAAGTGTCTGCATATCGCCTAGGTGTGCCGAAAGAGAACGGGCAAACCAATCCTCTTTAAGGGAAGCAAAGCGTTTCTTATAACGGTCCCGAAGAGCCTTCACCTGATCCTTTAATTCTTCAGAACACTCCACCTTTTTTCGAGACAGGGCTTTAAAGCCACCAGTAGTCTCCATAAACTGCTGAAGATCGTGCCAAGAAATATCCACAAGCCCTAGAGCATTTTGCATTTTCTCTCGGTCGTCATCAATAGCTTCAGCATAATGATAAGGACCATCAGGCTCGCGAGTCAGGTTCAAGGCTTGTTCTGAATCAGCAAACATGGCTGTAAGCTGACTTTTCACTTCCCGTTTTAAAATATTGAGCCACTCGATCTCCTCTTCAGGTGTATCTTCTGAAACGTGATACATCGCAGAAACTTTCTCCATCCACGTATCTGGCCACGGATTTTGCATCGCGAAGTTATAAACGGAAAGCATGAGTGATTCAACTTCCTGGTCACTTCTGTCCCCTGAGAAACGATTGACCACTTCAAAGAAAGCATCCCGTTCTTCTCCTTCTTTCCCATACCATTCTTCAAACAAATCCTCTAAAATTTCCTGACGAATAAGGTCTCCTTCTACTTCATCAGCAATCCGAAACTGAGGGTCTAAATCAAGCTGGTAAGCATAACGACGCACAACATCAAGACAAAATGAGTGAAGCGTCGATATGGAGGCACGCTGCAACAGTGAAAGTTGTTTCTTCAAATGCATGGAGCCCGGATTTTCTTCTAATGCTTTCTCTAAGGCTTCTCCAACACGGTTTCTCATTTCCTGTGCAGCGGCATTGGTGAATGTCACGACAAGCAAGGTATCAATGTCTGTTGGATTGTCCTGATTCAAGAGTTTCTGAATAATACGTTCAACGAGAACAGCGGTTTTCCCTGATCCGGCAGCCGCTGATACGAGGACGTCCTTTCCGCTTGTGTAAATGGCTTGTTCTTGTTCTGGAGTCCAGGATGGCATTACTCATCATCCCCCTCTTGCTTCACAATTTGTTGCAATATATCTTCATCCTTCATCGGTTTTATCGTTCGGTACTGGTTCTCTTCAAGTGTCGGGTCGAATTGACAAACAGAGCGATAGTCACAGAATGTACAAGCGACCTGCTGATTCTTCTGAAATGGATTTAAATCGACTTTTCCGTTTGTAATCGATTCACCTGCAGATTTCATCATATCCCTTACATAACTTTGCAAGTGCTTGAAGGCTGCTTCTTCAGCCGTCTGCGAGCCCTTCCGGAATCCTCCAGCCTTCTTCAAACCAGCCGGTACGATTTTACTCATCCCTGTATCTAAATTCGTATCCATCATTTTCACGATTTGCTCATCTTCTACAAGGAGTCCTTGCATTTTAAACTTCTTAAAGAGCTCGTCTTGAATTTCTGTGTCTTTTAGAAGCTGTGATCCTGAAATCATTGGATTGTGCACGTGGAAATACAACACCCCAGCCGGAGTTGCCTGTGTACCAAGCCACGTATCCGAATGAGAAAGCACCACGTCTAAATAGGCGAGCATCTGCAGAGCCAAGCCGTAATATACTTCAACAAGATCAAGCCCCTTCGCACTAGACTTATAATCAATAATTCGAAGTAAAAGCCCTTCGTCTCCTTGCGCACGGTCTACTCGGTCAATCCGCCCTCTTAGCATTAACTCGAATCCATTCGCAAGATCTAACGTCATCGGCGGGATCTTATCATCAGGTCCAAAGCCGACTTCTAGTCCTACTGGGGCAAACTGACTTTGTTTCGCCTGTTCACTCAGCATGTATGCTGCTCGAGCTACTACGTCTTGAAGCTTTTGCTGAATGTACTGATAACGGTTTGAGCTATAAAGAATCTGGTGCTGCAGAATAGGCGAGAGTTCATGAACCGCTCGTTTGGCATACTGGTTCGTGTCATTCTCCGTAATGCTATTCCATTCACGTCCCTCAACCTGAATCCACTCGGTAATTTGTTTTAAAGCTTCGTGGAACAACTGTCCAATATCTGGTGCATCAAGCTTATAAACAGACCGTTCTTGTAAACCTAACCCGTATTTCGCAAAATGCTGATACGAACAGCGATAGTACGTCTCTAAACGAGACACACTCGCTTTCACTTGTTTTGGATACAAGTGATCGGTCGTATTACGTCCTAGGTTAGACGGTTTATTTTTATAGAATAAGCTCAATAGAACACGCTTTGTATCGATTGCGTTCGTGTCATGAGCGATAAACCAATCAAGTACATCCCACCAAACATCCTTCATCGGATACCCTCGCAGGTAACGAGAAAGCTGTGCTGTTAAAACAGAGCGTGTCTTCTGAGGAGTTGTAATGAATCGCTCTGTTTCCTCATGATCGTCGCCTTCTTCAAGGAGCGATTTTTCCTCACAGTATGGGAATAATTCCTTCATTCGTTTAACCATGGAAGACGGAACCTTCGCTTTTCCCTCTTCGTTACTAAGGGGATAACTAACCCATAAGTAGTCAGAAGCTGCCGTAAAGGCAAGATACACATAAAAATGGTCGTCGAGAAGTTGACGTTTACTGCTGTCGGCAAGCTGGACGCCATGTTCAGACAGCAATTCCCGTTCTTGTTCTGAGATCATCCCTTCTGCTTGCGGCTTCATCGGCCACAATCCTTCGTTCACCCCAAGGAGAAACGCACTTTTAATCCCTGTAATACGCGAGCGATCCACGCTTCCGACAATAACATGATCCATGCTAGGCGGGACATGAGAGAAGTCTAACGATTCAAGACCCGTTTCCATCGTTGTTCTGTAAAGCTGTAATGAGATTTTATCGTTCCCAATCATTTCAACCATCTCATCGAATAGTCCAATAACCGCATCCCATACTTGTTCTTGTTCGCGGGACTTCTCAATTTGACCACGTTCGTCATACCAATCGCGCCAATGATCTAACGTACTTGGTACCCGCAGCTCTTCTAGCCACTGAAACAGGACTTGTGAGCGTTCTTTAACGGTAGACGCTTCCCGGATTTGCTCATCGAAAGGCAGAAGAATCTTAACGACCTGATCGCGAAGGCGATTAATACGCTCTTCTTTCTTCTTCTCTTCATCGGTTTGAGATAAATGGTCAAAGCCCCTGAATCGCTGAAACCTCCATGGCTCTTCACTAATCCAGCGTTTTTTCGTCCGGACACCATACTCGAGGCAATAATTTTCAAGTTCATCAATCGCATCCTGAGTAAGCGGATGTTCTCTGTCCCCTAAAGGGAAAAAATCTGTTTTTAACAAACGGAATATAGCCTCATACCGCCAGTTCCCTTCAATAACATCAAGAGCTGACCTTACAAATTCAACGAGCGGATGATTCAACATCGTCCGCTTCTCATCAATAAAGACCGGGATTCGGTAATCCTCAAACACGGTTTGAATCAAGTCATGATAGACGTCAGGCTCACGTATTAAAACGGCCATATCTTGATATCGATACCCTTTATCGCGTACGAGTTCTATAATCTCCTGCGCGACCCCTTCCACTTCAGCTCGGGGATGAACCGCTTGGGCTACTGTAACCGGAGCCTTCTCCTGATATCCTGGGGCCGGTCTTGTTGTAAAGTAATGCTCAAGGTGTTCAAAAGCCGGACGACGCTCAAAGCGCCCTTCGCCGCCATATACATATTTCACCTCTTCAACCGGAACATTTACTTCCTGTGCCGTTCGCTCTAAATCTTGGAATGTGTGAGCGGTCTGATGGAAGAGATCAAGTTCATCAATCTCTCCGTAGCGGGGCTGATCTAGCGTAAGAGCAATTGTTACGCGTTTCGCTTTCTTCATAAGAGCTTGTAAGACCACAAGTTCTTGAGGCGTAAATCTATGGAAGCCATCTAAATAAATTTCAGCCCCATTTAATGAATCAGCTTCCTCAATCTTCTCAGCAAGAAGTTGCAATTGATCCTCACTATCAATATATTGCTCACGAAGGGCGATCATAAGCTGTTCATATATGTACGATAAGTCTTCTAGTTTATGCTGCAGAGCTTCTTCTCCAGGGTATGGGTGTTTATAATCTCCCATCGAGCCGATGTATTCATTTAACGACTCAGGTGTAATCCGATACCGCTTAAATTCTGTAATCATCGTTTCTAATTGTTCAATAAACCCTTGCTTTTCGATCGCCTTTTGGAACACATTCCAATCTGATTTACGTTCTTCAGTGATTTTACGAAGCATCATCTGGACGCCCGTAGAGCTAATCATCTTCTTCGTTCCGCCACCTGTTTCCTGAAGCACACGCCAGGCAAGACGGGAGAAGCTAAATACTTGAGCGCGAATACTCCCTTCAATTCCTTCTTGCTTTAAAAGGGCATATTCTTGCTGGAACGTCATCTGATCAGGAACCATATAGAGAATGGGAGACCCTTGAGGAGATTCCTTCAAACTTTCTCTTATTTCTTCAAGACACTGAGTACTCTTTCCAGCACCAGCTCTTCCTAATAAAAATCGTATACTCATTCGTTACCTCCACTCCATGAACGTTTTTTAGTGTTTTGCATACAGTACGACTACGATAGTATAGAGGAGTGATCCCTTGCTAAAATCAAAGCTAATGGCAGGCGCGTTGATCTTTACCGGTATCTTCATCGCAAGCAACCTCTACACCATGCTTCCTCTCCATTCTGAAATCGCACAGTTGTACGGTGTATCCGACTCCGTAGTCTCTCTAGCCAGTTCAATGTTTATTTTCCCTTATGCGGTTGGATTGTTCTTCTTCGGGATGCTAGCCGATAAACTACCACACAAAAAGGTCCTGCTATGCGGTATGGCGGCGCTTACTCTCGTCACCTTACTCGTTGGACTTATGCCGACCTTTTGGCTTTTTATCATACTACGCGCTGCTCAAGGGGTCCTTGCTGCAAGTTTCGCACCGACTGCATTTGCCTATTCCTTCGAACACTTTAAAGGAAAAGAGCAACCCTTCGTCATCGCGATGATTAATACGGGCTTCTTATTCGCCGGGATCTTTGGGCAAATGATTGCAGTAGAACTAGCTAGTTACGGAACGTATCGTACGGTCTTTTTTGGCTTTTGCTTACTTTATAGCATCTGCTTTTTGCTATTGAAACAATTTCTTGTTTCCTCAAAACCTAAAACCTTTCAAACGTTATTTTCATTATCTCCTATTTTATCATTTTTTCAGTTCAGACCCTTGCAAAAACTATATGGAATTACCTTTTTCCTTCTTTTTACCGTCATGTTGTTTTACGGGAGTTTTGAATGGTTAATTGCCAGAGGAGAAATTAATATTCCCTTTTCCCTGCAAGGTTTCCGGGTAATAGGACTAATCGGAATTCTCCCTGCCTTCTTCGCCGGCCCGTTGCAACAACGATTCGGAGCACCGTTCGTCTTAGGCATGAGTCTTCTAGCTGTTACAATCGGCTTTTCCCTTCCATTACTGATTCTCAATACATGGACACTCCTAGCCGCTTCCATCTTCATGATTGCATCCACCTCGCTAACCATCCCCATGGTGATCTTGCTTGTTGGACAATGCAGCAAACAAGCACGCGCTAGTGCGGTGTCGATCTACTCGTTCACACTACTAACAGGCGCCAGCATCGGAAGCTTAGGAGCAGCCATTGTCCCTTTCCAAGGCGTGCTCATCAGTTGTGCAGTTTTGTTTATGGGATTGGCCTATATCAGCCTTCGACTAAAAGTATCATTACCAACGAATCGCGCCCATTCTTAATGTTATGCCTTAGCGATAAATTGGAAGACTAAGACGGGAGAATGTTTCCGTTTGCTTGAATTGAGCTTAAAGGTGGTCCGAGAAATCACTCGCTTTCCGCGGCGAGCTGGAGAGCCTCCTCAGTCGCTCACGCTTCTTCCGGGGTCTCCCCTAGGCTCCTCTTGCCGCAGGAGTCTCGCAATTTCTCGGACCACCTTTACCGTATTAACAGTAACGAAAACATACCACATTTTGATTCCTCGTTATTGTCCGCCACGCTTAAGCAGTGGGGACGTTCGCAAGAATATAGGGAGGGGTGTCTGGGGAACGAGGAGACTCCTGCGGGAGAAAGAGGTCGACGAGACCCCACAGAGAGCGCTAGCGAACGAGGAGGCTCGACAGCTCGCCCGCGGAAAGCGATTCGTTCCCCAGACACCCCTAAGCACTCATCAAACGTAACGACCCCGTTTCAGCTCTAGGGTCTCAGCTTCAACTCTTCCATATAAGGGCGCTTATATGATAGGAATAATCGAGTAGGAGGAGGTGACTAACCTCCGTCCTCTCACACCACCGAGCGTACGGGTCCGTACTCGGCGGTTTCCTTAAGTTTGACGTAAAAGTTTATATCGATGAGATAAACTACGAAGCCCTAGA
>NZ_BMIN01000011.1 GCF_014642405.1 Pontibacillus salipaludis | reverse complement strand
AAAACAATAGTATGGCGGTTTTGGCGAAGAGGTCACACCTGTTCCCATGCCGAACACAGAAGTTAAGCTCTTCAGCGCCGATGGTAGTCGGGGTTTCACCCCCGCAAGAGTAGGACGCCGCCATGCATAAAAAAACACTGACTCTTAAGAGTCAGTGTTTTTATTTATATAAACTTTTCTTTAGTATGATCATATCTACTGCCTGTATCCCATATTCCATAATAGGTTCTTTGTAGGAATTAAAATAATCCTTCTTAATGGAGTTGAATCGAAATCCTGCCTTTTGATAAAAAGCTAAATTACCAATACTAGAATTGGCCGTACCCACAATCATACTTAAATACCCTTTCCTTCTATAGATGGTGCAGACATCTTGAATTAGTTTCTTGCCGATTCCTTGTCCCCTTTTTGTGTGAATAAGAGCCATATTTTTGATTTCTACCTCATATTTTGCGGGGAACGTAAGAAGGATAGCTCCAACTGTGTGATTATTTTGAGAAACCTCATATAGTTCCCCTTCATGTATATATTCACGAATTTTATCTTCACTATCATCCGCTAGTTTTAATAGCGAAAACATATTTTCGCGATTCTCTGCATTCACGATCGTAATGTCGAAATAATTCATTAAGCCTCTCCTTTACTGATTATATTTCCATGACTACAAATGATGTGGCTCTGTTTATTGTTGATTTATTTGTTCCATATAAGTTGAGACACTTTTGTGTAGATAGGTCCGTTAAGCTTGTCAAGTGGTTGGGCTGTCTGGGGAACGACTCGCTTTCCGCGGGCGAGCTGTCGAGCCTCCTCGGGAAACCCACCCTGCGGGGTCTCGTCGACCTCTTTCTCCCGCAGGAGTCTCCCCGTTCCCCAGACACCCCTGCTATAGTTTTCCGAACGGCCCAACCACATCCTAAGTGTGGTGAGAGTTGAGAGTTTTCCTCATATGGCATGTTTCCGTTACACCATATATAGCAGAGGTGGTTGGGGAAATTGCGAGACTCCTGCGGCAGTAGGAGCGAGTCTAGTTCCGGCGTGGAGGACCTAGCGTGATAAGTCATCTTTTTTCCAAAGGCTAAACGCCTTTTCCAAAAAGCTGTCTTATCCGTACGGTCCTAGGTACCACGCCTGCACTTTTCAATCTAGGGGAGACCCCGGAGGGAGCGAATGCGACTGAGGAGGCTCCCCAGCTCGCCGCGGAAAGCGTGTGATTTCCCCAACCGCCTTAGTCTCAAATAACGCAAACGGAAACATTCTCTCATTTTCGAGTCTTCAACAATACTGCCCTATTCTGGAATGAACCTAAAACTTTAACAGAGCCAATTATGTAAGTATAGGTAGAGAAAGATTAACATATTTTATCAGTTGAGGCCATCTGTGCGAGGGTGTATATACGTGCTATGGAGTCGCTTAGATTGTAGACGTTATAAGGCTGTTCTTGATTTGGAAGGTAGACTTGGACAAGCTTAAGTGAAGCTTTTCTTTCTCTTCCAGAGCTTCCAATTAGTCTCCTATACCTATCTCGATTTTGTATTTGAAAATACATATCTAAAAAAGCTTAAAAATATGAAACGATATCGAGGTTTAAATCGTATTACATATAGAAGCGCAAAAAGCCATAAACAAGTGTGCTTATTTGACAAAATTATCAATAAACTGTATGGTCGGTATGTGGATCACGCAAGCGTGACATATGGTTGTATATTATTAAGGAGTGTGAGAATTTGGCTATTTCATTACAGAAAGGTCAACGTGTTGATTTAACAAAAAGCAACCCAGGACTTAAGAAAGTTATGGTAGGTCTTGGTTGGGACCCAGTTCAGAACTCTGGCAAAAAAGGCGGACTATTAGGTGCGCTATTTGGTGGGGGCGGTGGCGGTCCTGAAATTGACTGTGACGCATCCGTTATCATGCTAAAAGATGACAAATTCGTACATAAAGGTGACCTTGTGTACTTTGGAAATCTAAAAAGCTCAGATCAAAGCATTACTCACACTGGAGATAATTTAACTGGAGCAGGCGAAGGCGACGATGAACAAGTATTTATTAACTTAGATCAAGTGTCTTCTGAATATAATAAGCTCGTATTTGTTGTTAACATTTATGATGCTAAACGACGCAATCAAGATTTCGGAATGATAGAAAATGCATTCATTCGTATTCAGAACGATCAGAATAACGAAGAACTTATCCGTTTCAATTTGACAGACAATCATACGGGGAAAACAACGCTTGTACCAGGTGAGTTATACCGAGACGGTAAAGAGTGGAAGTTTGCTGCTGTTGGAGAAGCAACGAATGACGTTTCCCTAAGTGAGATTGTGCAGAAATACTCATAAACTATTAACCTATAAAAGGAGAGAATAAACATGGCTGTAAGTTTACAAAAAGGACAAAAAGTTGATTTAACAAAAGGAAATCCAGGTCTTAAAAAGATAACAGTAGGACTTGGTTGGGATGTTAACAAATTTGATACAGGAAAAGATTTTGATTTAGATGCCTCTGTATTCTTATTAAATGATTCTGGTAAAGTTCGTTCAGACCAAGATTTTGTCTTCTACAACAATAATACTGGTGCTGATGGAGCGGTTGAGCATACAGGTGATAACCTAACAGGCGCAGGTGAAGGTGATGATGAGCAAGTTCAAATTGATTTAAGCACGGTTCCACAAGATGTGCAAAAGATCGCTTTTACCATTACAATTCATGATGCAGAAGCACGCGGGCAGAATTTCGGACAAGTATCAAATGCTTTTGTGCGTGTCTTGAATTCAGATAACCAAGAAGAGCTGATCCGTTATGACTTAGCAGAAGACTTCTCTATTGAAACAGCTGTAGTTGTAGGTGAACTGTACCGCCATAATGGCGAATGGAAGTTTAGCGCAATTGGCAGTGGGTACGAAGGTGGATTAGCTGCTTTAGCAACTGACTTCGGATTAACTGTAGCGTAAATTCTTAGCGTTTACATGGGGCTGTTCCTCCTGTTACGGACACGTACGCTTATGTCTAGAATGGGAGGGAGGCCCCTTTCATATGAGAAACCGTTTAGAATCATAGAGAACGAAGGGAGACGTATCTATGTCTATTTCACTTTCAAAAGGACAACGCATTGATCTAACTAAAACAAATCCCGGTTTAACTAAGGCCGTTATTGGCCTTGGCTGGGACATTAACCAATATGATAGTGGGGCTAGTTTCGATTTAGATGCTTCAGCATTCTTAACAGATGCTAATGGTAACGTTCAAAATGATGCTGAGTTCGTATTTTATAATAACTTACAAGACCCAAGTGGTGCTGTGGCACACACGGGTGACAACCGCACTGGTGAAGGTGAGGGTGATGATGAGCAGCTCACAGTTGACTTTTCAAAAGTCCCTTCTACAGTAGAAAAGGTTGCCATTACGGTAACCATTCATGATGCCGATTCACGCAGTCAAAATTTCGGACAAGTCCATAATGCATTTGTTCGTGTAGCTAACGAAGAAGATGGTCAAGAACTGGTTCGCTATGACTTGGGAGAAGATTTTTCTATAGAAACCGCTGTTGTTGTGTGTGAGTTGTACCGTCATAATGGAGAATGGAAGTTTAGTGCTGTAGGAAGTGGCTTCTCCGGAGGTCTGGCTGCATTGTGCAGAAATTACGGCTTAGAGGTTTAATCATCTAGGAGGAGAATTATGGAGATCTTACAAGGCATATTAGACACATATGCTCAGTTTTTTAATTGGTCCATGTGGGCTGAGGTGTTATCAGATCCAGTAAGCTGGGGCTACATTGGGACGTTAATTATTCTTGAGGGCCTACTTTCAGCTGATAACGCATTAGTGTTGGCGGTTATGGTTAAACATTTGCCAGATAAACAGCAGAAGAAAGCTCTATTCTATGGTTTATTAGGCGCATATGTGTTTAGGTTTATAGCTATTGGTTTAGGAATGTTCCTTATCAAACTTTGGTGGGTGAAGATACTTGGAGCAGGTTATCTTGCTTGGTTAAGTATTAAGTTCTTTATTGATTATTATAAGCAAAAACAATCTGATGATGATGCTGAAGCAACTGGAATGAATAAAAATGGCATTCTAGTCCGGACTTTCGGTTTGTTCTGGGGTACGGTTATCGGGGTCGAAATTATGGACGTCGCTTTCTCGGTAGATAGCATTTTAGCTGCCTTTGCAGTAAGTGAACAAGTTTGGGTTTTGCTTGTCGGCGGAATGTTAGGCGTTCTAATGATGCGTGGTATTGCTGGCGTGTTCTTAAAGCTTCTGCACAATGTGCCAGAGTTAGAAGTAACGGCTCACGTTTTAATAGGATTTATCGCAGTTAAGATGGGTCTAAGTATCGTACATGTTCATATCGGACATTGGTGGTTCTTTGGCTTTATTGTTGCTGCTTTTGCGATTACATTTATTGTTCACTATATGAGAAAAGGTTCTTCCTCTGCTCAAACGGCAGCTACGGAAGATCAGCAATAAAAGGGGGAGCTATTCCTCCTTTTTTTGTATCATTCATTTTGATATTTGAGAGGAACTTGAACTATGAAACATTTTAATATGTTAACCTCAACGGATCATGAAGAGCTTTTTTACAAGGTTCCCCAGAGCATTGGTCCTTTTTCTCCTAAAAGAGAGATCGCACGAGCGCTCGGGGCTACGTTGTATATACCTGCTCTTAAAGATCGAATTGGGCACAGGCTTATGTATCAATTACCAGGCTTGTCCTCAGCCGTTCTCTGCTTAGAGGATTCGATTAATGACGAAGATGTTCAAGAAGCAGAAGCGCATCTTATTCAAGAAGTACGATCGCTTCGAGGGTTGGGTATAGAGAAAGAAGACCTACCTTTCTTGTTCATTAGAGTGCGTAACGTTGAACAGATGAAACGAATTGCTCAAGAATTAAAAGAGGTTCTACACATCATAACGGGATTTGTATTTCCAAAGTTTTGTTTTCGAAACGGTGTTACGTATCTACAAGAATTGCAGACGATAAATAAACAATTGAACTTGCAGCTCTATGCGATGCCAATTATTGAAACAGAAGAGTTCTTGTATAAAGAAACGCGTCTACAAGAAATGAATTCGATTCGAACGTTATTTGATGAGTACCAACACCTTATCCTAAATATCAGAATCGGTGGAACTGACTTGAGTGGGATATATGGTATGAGAAGGAATTTTGATAGTACCATATACGATATTTCTCTATTAAATGATTTTATTGGAGATATGGTCAATTTCTTTGGGAGAAATAGGGGAGAGTATATGATTTCAGGACCTGTTTGGGAGTTCTTTGATAGGAAATACCCTGATACACATACAGCGATTACTGAAGGGTCCCCTTATGTTCATGGGTTTATTGAAGAAGTTCAAAAGGATCAGCTTAATGGACTATGTGGGAAAACGATTATTCACCCCTCTCATATTCAGCTTGTTAACGCCATGCACGTTGTATCAAAAGAAGATTATAGAGACGCGCTCGAAATTGTACATAAAAATGGAGAAGGCGGAGAAAACGGGGTGTCGATTAGCCCTTATGCGAACAAGATGAACGAAGCCAAACCGCATCTTCGTTGGGCCAGAGAAATAATCATGAAATCAAATGTTTACGGGGTGTTCCATGAA
The DNA here is from genome assembly GCF_014642405.1 of Pontibacillus salipaludis. GTDB lineage: Bacteria > Bacillota > Bacilli > Bacillales > BH030062 > Pontibacillus > Pontibacillus salipaludis. Next base: position 132,591 of record NZ_BMIN01000011.1, on the reverse strand, counting down.
GACAAATCATACGTTAACTTACTCGAAAAAGAATGTATTCCCATTTCAAATAACGGATGACCTTCTAGTAACGGTACAGGAAGAGTCTAATCCTTTTGATTTGGATATGAATGAGCTTTTTTGTATGGCGGCACGAATAAACAAGAATAGAAGTTTTCTTTTTGTTAGTAAGCTTCTAGGCAAGCACATTCCTGTAGAACCTCAAAGAGCTCTAGATACTGGAGCCTTGCTAGCTGTTCTTTATCAAGAAAGGGTTCTTGGGGTGGAACATTCTTCACGTTCTGAATGGATTGATTCAGTAGCTTACCATAAAAAGAATCAAGATCGGGATCGTTCAGCTCAAATGATACTTCCGCAACCTCATTTGTTTATAGGATTTGCTGAAACGGCTACGGCTTTAGGTCAGTCGGTATTTGAGAATTTTCAAAATGCTCATTATATCCATTCCACAAGGGAAGTGTTAGACGGTGTTGAATCTACTTTTGAATTCCAAGAAGAACATTCTCATGCCACAGATCAAATATGTTACGGGAATCAAGAATTGTTCCAAAATGATCAGCCGATTGTTTTAGTCGATGACGAAATTACCACTGGTAAAACGGCTCTTAATATTATCGAAGCTCTTCAAAAGACTTTTCCTCGTAAAGAATACACGGTTCTATCTATCTTAGACTGGCGTTCTAAAGAACATAGACAACGATTTGTTGACTTAGAAGAAAGATTAGGGATTACCATCCATGTTTTAAGTCTTGTCAGTGGTACGATTGAAGTTAGTGGTGTACCCAACCTAGCATCTAATTCAGAAGAGTTTAACCATTTAACTGAAGCCGATGTTCGAACGTTAAAAGTGAAGCCAACTTTTCCTTATCAATCTGATGAGTACACACACGCTATATCCAAAGAAGGAGATAGAACAGAACGTTCCTACTTAACTCATTCAGGAAGATTTGGTTTAAGTAGCGATGGTCAATACGTGCTTGAGAAGTCATTAAAGAGATTAGGAACTTATCTCTCTATGGTCAGCAAAGGAACATCGACCTTATGTCTTGGTACAGGAGAGTTTATGTACATTCCTATGAAGGTAGCCTCTTTTATGGGTGGAAATGTTCGTTATCAATCTACCACTAGAAGTCCGATTCATGCGCTTCCACGTGAAGGATACGGTGTCAAGAATGCTTACCATTACCCAAGTCCTGAGGACAAAAGCATTCCACACCACTTTTATAATATTCCTTACAAGCACTATGACGAGATCTTTGTATTTCTAGAGCATGGATTAAGTGGGAAGAACGACCAAGCTTTCATCGATCAACTAAAGAGAACGGGAGCTTCCGTCATTTACCTTGTCGATTTCAGTTCATAGGAGGAACAACAAACATGTCTCAATACAATAATCAAACCGCAGAAGCATTTGGAAGTTATGCTCGTGAAGATGTACAGTTTCTACTTAAAAACTTAAATGGTCAGGTGGAAGAAGAAGGGTTAGAAGTCAGAGAGAAAGCTATACAATCGGGTGTTCATTACTCTGAGATGCTTCCTATAGAGTATAAGCCAACCAAAGCCTATTTAAACTTATACAAACGAGCATTGGACCATAATAAAGGTAAAGTTGCGCATGCGGTTAGCGTTGTGGCTGAGCAAATATTGAAGCGGAACGGAAATGATCTCGTGCTTGTTTCATTAGCTCGTGCAGGAACCCCAATTGGCATACTAGTAAAACGTTACCTCAAGTTATTTCATGGACTAGATGTTCCTCATTACAGTGTGTCGATCATTCGAGGGAGGGGGATTGATGAAAATGCAATTCATTATATTAAACGAAGCCATCCTAAAGAGAACATACAATTTATAGATGGTTGGACTGGAAAAGGTGCGATCACACAAGAATTATATCACTCTTGTAAAAAATTAAATGAACAAGGTCTCTCTATTGATCCCTCCTTAGCGGTATTGGCTGATCCTGGACATTGTTCTCCTCTTTATGGAACGAGAGAAGACTTCTTGATCCCTAATGCATGCTTAAATTCTACAGTATCAGGCCTTGTAAGTAGAACCGTTTTGAACAAAAACTATATTAGCGAACATGATTTTCATGGAGCGAAGTATTATACAGAATTATTAGGTGATGACCGTTCAAATGAGTATATTGATGTGATCACAAAAGAGTTAGACATGGTTAAGGGAATAAGTGAATTTTTGGATCATCAAGAATCAGCTCCATCTTGGCAGGGGTTAGAGGAAGTTAGAAGTATTCAAGCCAAACAGGGAATTGAGCAGATTAATCATATAAAACCTGGAGTAGGGGAGACAACAAGAGTGTTGCTTCGAAGAGTTCCTTGGAAGGTACTCGTTAAGGATCAGGAAGACCCTGCACTAGGACATATTCTTCAGCTTGCCAAAGAGAATAATGTACCGATTGAGGAATATAAGGAAATGTCTTATGCGTGTTGTGGCTTAATTAAAAAAGTATGAGGGGATTATGATGTTATTTGTAAGTGATTTAGATAGAACCATTATTTTTTCCAGTCGCTTTATGCAATCTGTAAAAGAAGAGAGAAGTTATCAGGTGGTTGAAGTGGTAAACGGGAAACACCGCTCTTTTATAACTGAAACAGCTCTTCACCTTCTGAATAAAGTTCGTTCTTCTGTCATGTTTGTTCCTGTAACAACTCGAACAAAGGAACAATATGAAAGAATACAACTGTTTCAAGGGAATCTGACTCCACCTTATGCTGTGGTCGGGAACGGTGCTACGATTCTTAGAAATGGAGAAGTAGATCAAGAATGGCATCATCATATCTTAAGAAGATGTAGTCAGGAATGTGTGAGCAGAGAGACCGTTCGTGATAAACTAAAAGAAAGCTTTTCAAAAGAATGGTTAAAGGAAGAACGAGATGCAGATGGTTGGTTTTTCTATTACATTATTGACCCGGATAAAACAGATTACGAGGTTCTTCCTTCTTTTCAGAAATGGTGTCATACACAAGGATGGGAAGCGACTTTACATGGGAGAAAATTTTATTTAATCCCCACTCCTATTAATAAAGGAGATGCTGTGACTTATATACAAGAGAAAGAAGATCAAACATTCTCTGTTTCAGCTGGTGATTCTTTACTGGACCTTCCCATGCTAAAGGCTACGACGATTGCCTATACTGCAAAGAAAAGCGATCTTGATGGTAAAGGGAACCTTCCAGCTCTTCGTGTTACTGAAAAGGAAGGTATTTTATCTGCAGAGAGTCTCCTTTTAGAAGTTTTATTACTTAGCTCATCTAATCTTGATAAACCAGAAATTCTTAGTTCGAAGGCTGCATGTACACTGTGGGGGATTGATTCTTCAACTCTACGTAAGCGAAAAGATGACTTTCCTCCTGGTACGATCCGAAAATTCGGATCATCCTATGCTGTAACCGTGAGTGGGATGAAAGCGGTCTTCGGTGCGCCCTTACCGTCCACATCTTCAATCGAAAGGAGGGTTACCCTGTGACACAGTTTCAGAATGTTCACTCTACACTAGTAGAAGGAGTGAAAGAGTATAAGTGGAAAGAAACCATACCGCAACTTAATGAAGAGCGAAAAGGATATGGTATCGAAGAAAAAACACTATATATACCGCAATATATAGCGCATGTATTAGGGATTACAGAAGACGAAGATGAGTATTACAATGAAATTTACGATCTCACTTATGATGAAGCCTATTCTCGACTGCATACGTTAAACGTAGAGTTAAATAAACAAATTGAGTCTGACACGTTAAAATCTTTACAAGAGTTAATTAAGATGCATCAGCAAGATCCATTAACGCCAAATCGATTCGTAGCCTTTCTTGATGGGAAGAAGATCCTCCCAAGGTTAAACAATGCTATTTATAATAAACATATTCGAAAAATGCTGATGGAAGTTTTGTCTCTTTATGGGGAAAAACATGCTGGGCAGCTAAAAGACCCTGACTTTCAGCGTGTGATTGTTGATCTTATCAAATGGACTAACAACCATGTTCAGCCGTGGATGGATGAAAGTGTTGGAGAAGGGAATTTACCAAAAGTATTATGGTACGGAGATGCAACTAAGAGTCAAACGTATTTCTTGTATTATTTGTATAGACTCGGATTTGACTTGGTTCTCTATCATCCTGCTAAATTAAATATCTTTGAACGCTTTGACCTGGATGTCTCAAGGTCGATCGTCGTGGAGAATGCCTACTCGGCAGATCCATTGCCTTTTCCAACTGAGCGTAAGAAACGGAGTTCGACGGTAGCTTACAAGGCATCTAAGCAAATTGAGCGAGCGATTAATCATGATAACTCTCAAATCTACAAACCATGGCAATTTAGAGAGTACATTCCTGCTTCTGTTACAATGAAGACAACATATGATGAAATCTTTATTCTATCTAAAGAAAAAGCATTTGTTCGTCCAGATTTCTACATTGAAAATCAAACAGTCCACATTCCTTCGATCTTTGCGAAGGTAGTGGGCGTAACGGAAAATCGAAACGAATATTGGTCTAGAGTGCAACAATTACTAGAAGAAGAGAACGCACATCTTGTTAAACAGTTCCCATTTACAGATGAAATAAAAGGAAACTATCTCTATCACTATCGAAATTCGTTAAATGGAGAAGGGAAGTTAGATGCATCTAAAATAATGGAGGGGAACTTTTGGCAATACAAGCATTTGCCTGATGGATTGCAACGTGGTATTGCACAAGCGATTATTCGCTTATGTGAACAAAGCAAACTTCTCTCACACAGTGGAGAGAGGACTGAGGATGTATCCCTCTATTTGTTTAAGCAAAGCACCCAAATGCCAGATGTGTTTATGCGTCTCTTGCAGAAGTTCGATTATTCTCAAGATGTTCCAAAAGTTATCCTATACAATAACGAATATAACGGAGAGTTAACTAGAAGCGATGCTGTACTCCTGCTTTTGTTACATGAGCTAGGAGTAGACCTTGTTCTCTACAGTCCAACAGGAAACAAAGATTTAGAACAGTATGTCGATGATGATGTATTTGACCTCCATATGCTTGATGATATTGTGTTTGATTTAGAGTTTAAGCAAAGCTTTGGCATAAAAGATAAATTGAAATCAAGATTGCTAAAATTATTAGGAGAGTGATCAGATGGTACAAGGAACTCAAACAGAACAGGACCTGCAGCCTGTTGAAGAAAAGTTAACGGAAGATAAAGCGAATGAGATTAAGCAAGAGTTATCAAATGATCCACAAGTTCTACAATTAAAAGAATCCATTGATGAGCGTCAACAGACTGAGCTATTAGCATTTGGTAAAGAGCCTGCGGATGAAATCTCTAAGTTCTCTGACCAAATTCTAGGTACGATGAAGAATTCAAGCATGGAAGATTCATCTGAGATGTTAAAGCAGCTTGGTAAAGTGATGGACAAGTTCGATAAGAAAGACTTTGAAGACTCCAAAGGTGGCTTTATTGGAAAGTTCTTTAATCGTAGTAAAAAGATGATTGAAAAGATCTTTGACAAATATCAAACATTAGGTGGAGAAATTGAGAAGATCAATATTGAAATCTCCAAGTACCGTGATGAAATGGTTGATAATACTCATACCCTAGAAGACATGTATGAGAAAAACTATGAATTTTACCTTGAATTAGATAAATATATCGTAGCGGGACAGCTAAAAGCAGAAGAATTAAAGAATGAAGTTATGCCTAAACTTGAGCAGCAAGCAGCTGAAGGAAATCAGCGGGCTTCTATGGAACTTGAAACGGTTCGAAATGGTGTAGAGCTTCTGGACCAACGTATCTATGATTTACAGATGGCTCAGATGGTTGCGTTTCAACAAGCGCCGCAAATTCGTCTTTTACAACGAGGGAATACAAAGCTTGTGAACAAAATAAACTCAGCCTTTGTCACAACCATTCCAATCTTTAAGACAAGCGTCATTCAAGCAGTTGCAGCTAAGCGTCAGAAACTTGTGGCAGACGGCATGAGCGAGCTTGACCGTCGTACGAACGAAATGTTACAACGAAATGCTCAAAATGTGGCTCAACAGAGTACGGAAATTGCCAAGCTTGCTGGAGCACCGAGCATTAAGATCGAAACCATTGAAGAGTCCTTTAATACGATCCTTAAAGGAATGGAAGATACAAAAGCAATTGAAGATGAGAACAAACAACTTCGTGATCAGGGCCGTCAACGTATTCAAGAATTACAGAATACGTACAATCAAAAGAATGATCAACTGAACTCTCCTTCCTAGGTTTTGCTTGTTAGAAGCAGGGAACTATATAGTCATACGAAAAGAAAGATCGTCTCAAGACAGAGGCGATCTTTTTTTATAATGCATAAGATGCAATATGTTTCCATAATTCTGATTGGTTTAGTATGATTTGAGTAGATCACACCATGGAGGGATCTCGAGTGTTTAAAATCTATGAGCCGTTTATAAAAAATGATCGACATGAATACATTTATCAAAAAGCAGAAAAGGTAGCTGATCTTGCCAAGTCCAGGCGAAAGCAAGGAGATGAGGAAGCAGACTTTCAAATAGACACACTTCAGGATTTAAAAGAGAATGATTATGTAACCTTAACCTTATCTAAAGAGTATGGAGGTGAAGAGGTTTCGTTATATGAGCTTCTTCTTGCGCAGGAACGATTAGCCATTGGTGACGGAGCAACAGCGCTGTCTATTGGTTGGCATTTAGGCGTTATGATGGAACTAAATGACGAACCATTATGGGATGAAGATGTATATGACAAGTTAGCGAAAGAAGTATCGACAGAGAAAAAAGTTGTGAATCGCGCAGCTTCTGAGCCAGCTACAGGAAGCCCTACAAGAGGTGGTGTCCCTGAAACAAAAGCTGTGCCAACAAAATCTGGATATAAACTGACGGGTCGCAAGACGTTTACTTCTATGGCAACTCTCCTCGATTACTATATCGTTTCAGCTTATGTAGAAGACAGAGACGCCGTTGGCTGGTTTTTAATTGATTCGAGCAAAGAAGGTATTGAGGTCGATTATACATGGGACACTGTTGGCATGAGAGGGACAGGAAGTCATGACCTGGTGCTGAACGAAGTGCGGGTATCATCAGAGGATTTGGTAGAAATACAAGGGGATAAAAAAGGTGGACCTAAGGGCTGGCTTTTACACATTCCAGCTGTTTACCTAGGTATTGCTATAGCGGCCCGAAACGATGCGATTGAATTCGCCAAAGGATTTCAACCAAATAGTCTTGATCGCCCGATCTCAGAAGTTCCTCACATTCAGGATAAAATTGGAGAAATGGAATTGAAATTACTTCAGGCTCGGAACTTTATGTATTCTGTAGCAGAGCAATGGGACCAATACCCGGAAAGAAGAGAAGTATTAGCTTCTTCTCTTGGGGCGGTTAAGACGGTAGCGACTAATGCTGCAAATGATGTCGTTGATTTAGCAATGCGTATAGCAGGGGGCAGAGGATTATCAAAATCCTATCCGTTTGAGCAGTATTATCGAGATGTTCGAGCAGGACTGCATAATCCGCCCATGGACGATATGGTCATGCAGAGTATGGCGGAAGCAGCTATTAAGGAGTTATAAGTATTCCCTATAGCAAGACAAAAAGAAAAGAGGGTGTCTCGCTGTCACGGAGACACCCTCTTCGTCTATAATAATACTATTGGTAAGAATCATAAGCTGCATAAGTGCCGGCGATTCGACCTGTGACAAGCGCTGAGGTAATGTTATATCCGCCTGTATATCCGTGTATATCTAAAATCTCTCCACTAAAGTATAAACGATCCATTTTCTTTGAAGCCATCGTATTTGGAACAACTTCTTTTACGGAGACGCCTCCTCCTGTGACGAAGGCTTTTTCGATTGATTGTGAATCTTGTACGTGGAAGGTGAACTGTTTAAGGTCTTTAACAAAACCTTGCAGCTTCTCGTTCGACGTGTTCGTTGCACGGTCTTCAAGGCCGATATCGTTTTGAGTTAATAGCAGCTCGAGGTATCGTTCTGGAACCCATCCTTTGAATATGTTTTTTACACTCTTCTTTGGGTTTTCATCCATCAACTTCCTTGCTTCCTCGAAGATTACGTGTTCTTTCTTATCTGGAAAACAATCAATCTGCATAGGAACCGGTCTGTGTCCTTTTTTAAATTCTTTAACTACATACTGAGAACAACGTAACACGGCCGGACCACTGATGCCAAAGTGTGTAAACAGCATGTCCATTTTGTGTGTTACAATGGTCTTTCCTTTTTGATTTAGGACGGATAGAGCGACGTCACGCAAGGCTAAGCCTTGTAGTTCTTTACTTTGGATGAATGGTTCTTGGCTAAGAAGTGGAACTTCTGTTGGGTATAGGTCTGTGATCACATGACCAGCTTTTTCTGCCCATGCGTATCCATCTCCCGTTGAGCCAGTATGAGGCACAGACTTGCCTCCGACCGCAATGACTAGAGACTTCGTTTCGATCTCTTCTTTAGAAGCCAAGAGGATTGTGTGATGATCATTTCCATAATCTACTGTTTCCACTGGTGTATTTTTCATAATGGTAATATTTAGCTCATCCATGCGGGTTAGAAGCGCATTTACGACATCTTTGGCTTTATTGCTCGCAGGAAACATCCGGCCGTGGTCTTCTTCTTTTAACTCGACCCCTAGATTCTCGAAGAACTCGATGATATCGTAGTTATTAAATGTCGAAAAAGCGCTATACAGGAAGCGTCCATTACCGGGAATGTGTTTAATAACCTCTTCCTGGGGTAAACGATTGGTTACGTTGCAACGTCCTCCACCTGAAATAGCTAGCTTCTTTCCGAGCTTCTTTCCTTTATCAATTAAGAGGGTATTGGCTCCGTTTTCGGCAGCGGCAATGGCTGCCATTAAGCCGGAGGGTCCTCCTCCTAGTACGGTTACATCATACATTTAGGTTCGTCCTTTCTATAGACAATCTGATTTTGTAATCAGAATGAAATCGATGTTCACTCTATCTATGATAAAATAGATCCATTGCAAACTACAATAAATGCAGGTGAAATTATGTCAGGATCGACACTATTACGTGGCACAATGCTTCTTACAGCAGCCACATTTTTATCGAAACTTCTCGGAATGATCTATGTCATTCCGTTTGAAGCGCTTGTAGGTGATACAGGTGGTACACTTTTAAGCTTCGCGTATATTCCATATACTATTTTTATCAGTATATCAACAATCGGTGTACCATTAGCTGTTTCAAAGTTCGTCTCAAAATATAATGCTCTCGGTGATTATTATACAGGCCGACGGGTTTTTAAAGCTGGAATGAGCTTAATGGCGATTACTGGAGTTCTTTCTTTTATTATTATGTACTCTAGCGCAGGCTTGTTAGCGGAACTTTCTATATCCGATGACGCTAAAGGGATTACGAAGGAAGATGTTACTCAGGTTATTCAAATGATTAGCTTTGCTTTACTTATTATACCTGGTATGAGCATTGTTCGTGGATTTTTCCAAGGTTATGAATACATGGAGCCAACTGCTTTCTCGCAAGTGGTTGAACAACTCGTTCGTATTGCTTTCTTATTGGTTTCTGTTTACGTTGTGATGGAATTTGGGTCTGGTGATATTCCTACAGCTGTAAACTTTGCTTCATTTGCTGCCTTTATAGGAGCCATTGCTTCTGTGGGTGTGCTCTGGTACTTCTGGCGCAAACAAAAACCAATGTTAGATGAGCGTATTGAGCAACAACAAGAAACTGTAGATATTTCGATGCAATCGTTGTTTAAAGAATTATTAACTTACGCAGGTCCGTTTGTTTTAGTTGGTCTTGCTACTCCACTTTATCAGCAAATCGACAGTCTTACCTTTAACAGGGCAATGGCCGAAGTAGGGAATGGAGAAATTGCAGAGAAGTTATTTGGGGTTGTAAATTTATACAGCCATAAACTAGTTATTATTCCAGTAACTCTTGCTACAGGATTATCGCTCGCCTTACTACCAACGATTACAAAATCATTTACAGAAGACCGACGTCAGCAATTAAATAATCAATTGAATCAAGCTTTACAAATTATTATTGTTTTAATATTTCCGGCTGTCGTTGGGATATCGGTACTATCCTACGAAGCATATGGAACATTCTTCGGGGTTACTATAGGTGATGGTGGAACGGTTGGTATAGAGCAACAAGGGGACTTACTACGTTGGTATGCACCTGTTGCTATGTTTTATGCTTTATTTACTGTAACCTCTTCCATATTGCAAGGGTTGAACAAACAGCGTTTTGCAGTTATTAGTTTAGGCGCAGGCGTTTTACTAAAATTAATCCTTAACATTCCTTTTATCCACTGGTTTGGGGCTAAAGGGATCATTCTGACCACAGGGATCGCTGCGTTCACAGCTGTTATTCTAAATTTATGGAAGATCCGGTCAGCTGCAAACTTTTCTTATAAACAGATTTACAAAAGAAGTTTATTTATTATCATCTTAACAATCTTGATGACAGTCATTGTGTTAATCGTTAAATGGTTGTTAAGTTTAACTGGTTTAAGTTATGAAAATGGTCGTTTCCAAAGCCTTATTGTACTACTTATAAGTGCAGGTGTTGGTGGAGTATTCTACCTATGGGTAGCTTATCAGACGACGTTATTAGAAAGAGTATTAGGGAATCGTGTCAAAGTGCTTGATCGCTTCTTGAAAAAGAAGTAAGGAGGAAATAGTGTGAGAATTGATAAATTGTTAGCGAATATGGGTTATGGAACCCGTAAAGAAGTAAAGAAAATCCTTAAATCCGGTGTTGTGAGAATAGATGCCCAACCGGTGAAAGATGCTAAGACGCATGTTGATCCTGAGCAACAGGAAGTGACCGTTTTTGGTGAAGCTGTTGAGTATAAGGAATTTATTTATCTGATGATGAACAAGCCTCAAGGGTTAATCTCAGCTACTGAGGACCAGAATGATACTACTGTGATTGATATTTTACAACCAGAAGATTCTATCTTTGAACCATTTCCTGTGGGGAGATTGGATAAAGACACAGAAGGCCTTCTATTAATCACAAATGATGGGAAACTGACTCATCAGCTTCTTTCTCCTAAGAAAGATGTTGGGAAAAGGTATTATGCTTTAATTGATGGAGAGGTAACAGAAGACGATGTGTTGGCTTTCCAAGCTGGTGTTACGCTAGACGATGGTTATAAAACAAAACCAGCGGAATTGACGATTCTACAATCAGGAGAAGAATCCGAAATTGAACTTGTTATTACAGAAGGAAAATTTCATCAAGTGAAGCGGATGTTCGAAAGTGTGGGGAAAACCGTTACCTACCTTAAACGGATGAGTATGGCAGGCCTTGAACTAGATGAGGATTTAGAGCCAGGTGAATACAGAGAATTAAATGATGAAGAGATTAACTTCTTGTATGAGCAAACTGGTCAAAAGAGTGAATAATAGATAAAAGAGACCCGGATATACGTTCATCCGGGTCTTCCTTTAGGAAATTATGTTTTCCGTTTACCGACTATGATATCTTGACTTTTTTTCTTGTTATAGTCCACTTTCCTCGATTCGGACTTTCAACCAATCCATTGTATTGCAAAACGTGCAGGTCGCGTTGGACCGTTCTGTGTGTAATACCAAACTCTTCTGATAAGTCTGTTGTTGATACCGTCCCGTGCTCTCTAATAAATAAATAGACAGCCTTTACTCTACTTAGCATACGGGTAGTTGAACGATTCAAAAAACCACTCCTTAGAGATTGTTTTAGATGTGGTGCCTGTGAATCTTGGAAGTTGAGTTAATTTTACTACATTTCGTTATATAATAGCTAGTGTATCAACTTAAATTTACAGAACCTTCACTTTATTAATAAAGTGTAACCAGGGTGTAAAAAAGAGGGAGGTTTCCATGATTTTGATAAGAAGAATTATTTTGAAAATGATTAAGATTAATAACCAGCTATTGTTCTTTAGCAGTGTTTCACTTGTTTTTCTCTCATCTCTCCTGATTAGATGGGTAGAGCCTGAAACGTTTCCGACATTGTTTGATGGATTTTGGTGGGTGATGACAACTGTTACAACAGTTGGTTATGGTGATTTATCACCTGTCACTGTCGGCGGGCGATTGATCGCGATCTTTCTGTACATAGTAGGTATTGGTCTGATCGGTGTCGTCATTGGAAAAGTTGTTGATGGTTTAACGATATTTAGAAAAATGAGAGAGGATGGAACGATTGTGTACAAGGAAAAAGGTCATTACATTATTATTGGTTGGTCTCAAAAAGCTTCATTTGCAGTTAAAGAAATCTTAGCAACAAAGCCTGACACCGAGGTTGTCATCATTGATACGATGGAAAAGGCACCTCTGTTAGCAGAAACGATTCACTATGTTCGTGGAAACGCTGCTTCACCTAGTACGTTGCAGCAAGCAAATATAATGGAAGCGAAAGCGGTTCTTGTATTTGCTGATGATGAGATACATAATTCACAACTAAAAGATGGAAAGACACTCTTAATTTCTTCCACAATTGAATCGTTAAATCCAGAGGTACACACTGTAGTAGAAGTGATGGAAGAACATCACATTCGAAACTTCGAGCATGTGAATGTGAATGAGTTTATTTTTTCTCATGAAACGATCTCATCTTTAGCAGTGCGATCGGCATTTATTAAAGGAATATCCGGTGTGTTTAGTCAGTTGCTTCATAGAACACAAGGGGATGATTTATTTCATATCCCCACTAAGTCTAGTTGGAAGACTTATCGAGATGCATTCCAAGATTTGCTTAGCTACGGCGCAACATTAATTGCAGACCGTCAAAACCTTAGTATCAATCGGATGTTGGATGAACAGATTCCAGGGGATGCAGAATTGTATGCTATTTGTGATTCTGAGACGTATAAACAGATTCTTAAGGAGGTTACAGAATGACGATCCATTTTGAGAAAGACCAATTAGAAACGCTTCAACCTTTTTTCCTTGAACACTTACAAGAGTTGTTAAGATTCCCTAGTATGTATGACCCCAATACGATTCAAACAGGCGCACCATTTGGAGCATCCATTCAAGATGCCTTACAGTATATGCTTCAATTGGGTGAGTCAGAAGGGTTTGTCACAAAAGATGTAGGAGGATATGCAGGTCATATTGAGTGGGGGCAAGGTGAAGACCTCGTAGGAGTTCTTGGACACCTTGATGTCGTCCCACCTGGGGAAGGGTGGTCTCATGACCCATTTGATCCTTATGTAAAAGAGGGGAAATTATTTGCACGCGGTACTCAGGACGATAAGGGGCCAGTTATGGCTGCTTTCTTAGCTATGAAGTGGTTAAAAGACATGGGGGTTGAACCTAGGAAGCGTGTTCGTCTTATTCTTGGTACGGATGAAGAAAGAAGCTGGGCATGTATGGATCACTATTTTAGTAAAGAGGAAATGCCTGTTGTAGGTTTCTCGCCTGACGCCATGTTTCCTGTTATTCATGCAGAGAAGGGATTAATAGACATGGACGTCACGAAGCAGGTTGACGCGGATCATTCCGCTTCTCTCGATCTCGTCCACTTTCATGGAGGAGAACGTTTAAATATGGTTCCTTATAAAGCAACGGCCCGAATTGAAGGGGAATCAGAAGAAGAAATTGATGCTTTATTTGAAGACTTCCTTCTACAATCTAATTATGAGGGTTCGATCATGGAAGAGAACAACGGGTATTCGGTTACCGTCACAGGTAAATCCGCTCACGCTATGGAGCCCAGGAACGGTACAAACGCGATTGTGGGTTTAGCTAAGTTTCTAGCAACACTTCCTTTCTCACAACCAGTAAGAGAGCTTATGGGGTGGATCGACAATTGCTATGAAGATGGACGAGGAACGGCCTTCTCAATAAACTGCGGTGATCAAATATCAGGGCCTCTAACAATGAATTTAGGAACTCTATCATATAAGGATGGTATTTGTGAGATGGGAGTGAACACTCGCTATCCTGTAGCCGTTCCATTCGATGAATGGTTCCAAGCGTTTACCAAAGCATTAGATAAAGATGAAGCTTCTGTAGATATAAAAGAACACCTCGAACCTATTTATCTACCTAAAGACCATCCGTTTGTCCAACAACTGTTAGCAATCTATGAGAAGCATACTGGTGAAAGTGTTGAGCCACTTGCAATTGGTGGAGCGACCTATGCGCGGGCATTGACACAAGGAGTGGCTTACGGGGCAATGTTCTCTCATAGCCCAGATACAGCACATAATGCAGATGAACATGTTTTTATAGATGATTTACTACAAGCAGCTGTGATTTATGCAGAAGCATTGTATGAACTTGTTACAAGTGATTAAGATTAAAGAAGGGAAATGAAACAACTATGAATGTTACTTCACCAAATCGGACGTATCGATTCTTTCAACTATTCTATGTACTAGCTTTCTTTGGGTTTGGATCCTTGTTCCCTCTACTCTCTGTTTACTTAGAAAATGAACAGGGATTGGATCATACCCAAATTGGGCTCATTGTAGCTACTATTCCTATTGTCACCATTTTCATTCAACCGATTTGGGGGATGGTCAGCGACATTACAAGACGTCCTAGATTGCTGTTGTTCATAGCTGTCCTAATGGCAAGCGCAATGTCACTCCTTTATACACAAATGGATACTTTCTTAACCTTATTTTTAGGGATTGTAGCAATTGCATTGTTCCAATCAGCGGTCGTTCCTTTATCCGATAGTTTATCTCTTCACTTCGTCCAACAATACGATAAGGAGTATGGCAATATACGCTTGTGGGGAGCGGTTGGCTTTGCCGTTGCTGTCTTTATTGTAGGGCGGGTTACAGATATTACTCAGGATTTAACCTGGGTGTTTTATGCGTTTAGCTTTGGTTTAGTACTATCTGCATTTGCTCTTAGTGCCTTTCCAAAGAGAGGTCAACATGTAGGTGTAAGTTTCAGGGCAGGATTTAAAACGTTAGTGAAACAAAAGACGTTTCTTTTATTTTTATTATCTAACTTTTTAATATTTGGCCCAGTACTTGCTAATAATTATTACTTCGGAACGTTCATTCTTACCGTAGGTGGTACGTTGTCTGGTGTCGGGATTGCCTTTTTACTAGCTGCCGGAAGTGAAGCACCTTTCATGAACCTGTCCCAAAAAGTCATCAACAAGATGGGGGTTATTCCTGTTATGATGCTTTGTGCTTTAGTTTCAGGAGCAAGGTGGCTATTTTATTTCTTCGAACCTTCGGCAATGTTAGTCTATAGTACTACAATCGTACAGGGTATATCAGTTGGTCTTTACATTCCTGCAGCCCTTTTGTATGTTCGTCAAACGGCTCCAAAGGATGTACAAGCTACAGCTGTCGGCTTATATTCAGCTGTCGGAAATGGAATGGGAAACGCGTTCTTTACCTTTATAGGTGGGGTATTACTTGATCGATGGAATGTATATGGGATGTATGGTTTTTTTGCATTTATGACTATGATTGGGTTAATAATCATATTATTGGTCCGAGCTGAGGTTAATCAAACGGTTTATTCTGCACAAGCAGGTACGTAAGGAGATGATTTATAATGTCAGAAGCTCATTATTTTATCGGCATTCCTTTATCACCATCGTTGCAACAAAGACTAGGTTTTATACAGGATAAGGTTGCACCATATGTCTCTTATAAGAAATGGACAAATCATCAAGATTTTCATATTACCCTAACATTTCTAGGAAGTGTAGCCGAAAACAAAATAGAGGAATTGAGAGATCGAATGAGGCGTCTGGGCAAAGTTGGGGCTTCTTTCTCTCTCCCTTTAACAGGATTGGGGACGTTTGGTGAACATGATCAACCAAGAGTATTATGGGCAGGAGTAGAGAAAGTGGATGCTCTGGTCCAACTCTATACTGGTGTGAGCGAAGAGTGCGAGAAGGCGGGGTACCCTAAAGAGAAAAGGTCGTATTCACCGCACATCACACTAGCGAAGAAATGGAAAGGTGATCAGCAGCTTCGTAAACCTTTAGATGAAATAGTAGAGTTTGAAGAGACATACGTTGTAGATCACTTTTCATTATTTCGAATTCATCCAGGTACTACTCCCATGTATGAAGAAGTTGAGAAATTTATGTTAGAAGAGGAGGCTTAAGAGTTTATTGTGGCACAGTTAATTAAGCTTCAGGACTATGTATCAAGGTATTCGGTGGATCCTTATCGATATCCCGGGCAATTTATACGCCTCAAACAAGGGAATTGGAAAAAGTTAAAGTCATTGTGGGATCGTCGGTTTGAATTAGAAGAAACGGAATATCACGAAGCCTTAAGTTCTTTCATTTACAACGGCAGTGTCCCCACTAATGAGCAAGAAGTTAAACAATATTTTCTTGATGGGTTACTACCATTCCAATTAAAGTGGGCATCTCGATCGTTAACAGAGATGTCTTTTTTAGACAGGGGCTACGAGGAGGATGAAACGCTCCGTTATTTTTTACAACGATTTCCTGACACATTTCTCCTCTTATATGAACCAATTTTTCTTATTAAGAAAGCGCCTATTGAAACAGACTCAATCATAATCCATCCCCAAGGTATTTATTGTGTGAAACTCATTAACGAGGCTGATAGCACAACATTGATCCCTGGAGATGAACGTTCATGGTATAAAGAAGAAAGTAATGTTCGAACTCGTTTTTTGAGTCCCTTAATTTCACTGAAAAGAACGTCACGAATCGTACAAAGTATCTTAAAAGCGCATAGCATTGATTACCCTGTTAAACAACTAGTCCTATCTCCAGGAAACAAAATAGAGTTTAATCTAGAACCCTACCAAACGGAGTATGTGGGAGTAGATGAATACGAAGAATGGTTTGAACGAATGAGATCCTTTAAGTCACCGCTAAAGTACCATCAGATGAAAGTTATGGCGACATTGCTCCACTATACACAATTTACTTCTGTCAAACGAACGGAATGGAACCAAGAAGACACATTTAAGGAAGAATAAATTCTTCAACTGGTTGCGGTGATGGTTTCCCAATGAAATAGCCTTGCCCAAGGTGGATCCCTGACTCTTCTAGCCATCTATATTCTTCCTTGGTTTCAATCCCTTCAGCTAGTAAGGTGATGGACAATTCATTAGCGGTAGTGATGACCGATTTTAAAAATGTTTGTTTGTCATAGTTCTCGTGACAATCTCTGATGTACTCTCGGTCAATCTTGACTACATCTGGCTTTAATAGACTAAGAACTTCTAAAGTACTATAACCACTGCCTACGTCATCTAATGCTACGTGCATGCCTGAAGCTTTGTAGGTCGAAAAGATATTATGTAAGTGATCAATGCTGTGAATTCTTTCCGTTTCGACAACTTCAAAAACAAGATCTCCCGGGTCTACGTTGTACTTTTTAACAATGTTAAAGGTATGGCTAAGACAATGTTCGGGAACATAGATAGTTGATGGAAGAAAGTTAATAAAGCACTTCTGACCATCATAAAGATGTGTAGCTTTTGCTTTTACTGCTTCTTCTCGAGCTTTCTGATCTAACATGGAGTGAAGTCCCGCTCGTTTGGCGAAAGAAAATAGGTCTCCTGGAGAAACGTTTCTCTCTGTTGATCGTAAGAGGGCTTCGTATCCATAGACCTCCCCTGTATCCATGTGCACAATTGGTTGAAGGTAAGATGTGAAACGTCCTTCTTCAATAATTGTTACAAGTTCAGGATGGGAGAGTCGCTCAAATAAATGTTCAATCTGCATAGGGAAAGACTTGTTTCCATGTATTTGAGATAAATGAACCCACTCTTGCTGCATCTCGTGGTCCATCAAGGTTTGTAAACCTTGTAGTAATTCGTAATGGGAATTAAATTCATACATAAGAAAGCTTTCTTCCTGCTGGCTAATTGGTAGCTGAATAGAATGTTTCCACGTTTGTTGTTTGGTTTTTGTTCGTACTGTCATGTATCCACTAGACGGCAGTGATACAGAAGTTCCGCACCATTGGCAATCGATAGAGATAATCATCACTCCTTTTTATACTAGTATAATAGAAGTAGGACTATTTTCTGAAGTAATAAGGTTTGGAAAAGGGGAATTTTAATATGTACATTGTTATTGTGAACCCTTTTGCCGGGAGCGGCAAGGCCATGAAAGTCTTTGAGCAAATACGACAATCTCCTGCATATAAGAAGGTGGAATGTCGTGCTTTTATAACTCAACATGAAGGACATGCAGAAGCGCTGGCTCAACAAGTTACAGAAATATACAAAGATAGAATTATTTGTATGGTTGTTATAGGGGGAGATGGTACAGTTCATGAAGTCTTGAATGGACTTAAATATTACCCTTCTGTTCCTCTTGCTTTTATCCCTGGTGGATCTGGTAATGACTTTGGCAAGGCTACCCTTTTGAAGAAAGGTCCTATTGAAATATTTGAAGGTATCATAGGAAGCGAGAAAAACTATTTAGACTATCGTGTAGGAACCTATCGAACGGATTATCGTAAAGCAAAGAACACAAGGCTTTTTGCGAATAGTATTGGATTTGGCTTTGATGGAGAAATTGTAAAGGCAGCAAATCATTCAATCTTAAAGAAATGGTTAAATCACTACCATATTGGTTTTCTTATCTATTGTTTGGCTCTAATAAAAACGTTAGGATCCTTTCAACCGAAAGCAATAGAGTTAACAGTAGATGGGGAAACGCGAACACTCGAAAACGTATGGATGGTCACAATAGGAATCCACGGTTACTACGGTGGGGGGATGCGAATATTACCAAACGCTCGCATGCAATCAAACCAATTGGCGCTACTCGTTCTTCATAATATTTCTAAATGGAAAGTGCTTGTCATGTTTGTGAGTGTTTTTTGGGGAGGGCATGTACGATTTAAAGAAGTAGAGGTTCTGACTGGATCTAATGTCTCTGTTAAGAGTGAAGAAATCTTGTCTTATCATGTAGACGGCGAGTCTGGTTCATGCCAAGCTTGTCATATTCAAAAGGTAAATATACCTAGGTACGTATTCGGAGGAAAGAAATAACGGAATAAGACTTGAATTCGATAGTTGAAATGCGTTAATCTATTGATGTCGTGTCTTTAAAAACAACATGATAATATTGCATTACTAATAAGGCACGTACTGACTCTGTGCGATATTTATAACAATTATACATGCTTACGATTATAAAGAAAACAAACCTGAACAGATTTGAGGAATTGAAGGTGAATTGGTTGGAACAAATACTCGGTAATGATTGGACAATTACCCCAGCAGGCGGCTCCACAGGAGAAGCTTACTATGCACACCGTGAAGGAAAGCGCCTATTTCTTAAACGAAATTCCTCACCTTTTTTAGCTGTGCTGTCAGCGGAAGGAATCGTCCCTAAGCTTGTGTGGACGAAACGAATGGAAAATGGTGATGTAATTACCGCTCAACAGTGGTTAGAAGGAAGAGAGCTTAAGCCTGAAGAGATCAAGCACCCTCGAGTAGCCCAACTGTTAAGTAAAATTCATCATTCTTCCGAATTGTTAGATCTGCTTATGCGATTAGGGAAACAACCTTTAGATCCTATCGATTATTTAAATGATTTACGGAAACAAGAGCAGTGTTCAAGTTTCATAAATACCCAAATAGAAATTCATCAAGCATTGCGTTATCTTGACAAGCAACTTCCCCATGTTCAAAATCAGAAGAAAGTGGTGTGTCATAGTGACATGAACCACAATAACTGGCTTTTAACAGATGCAGATCAACTGTTTTTAATTGATTGGGACAATGCGATGGTAGCTGATCCTGCTATGGATCTGGGAATGATTCTACATTGGTATATCCCTGAAGAGGAATGGGATGTTTGGTTAGACACTTACGGTATTGAGTTAGATGAACCCTTGTTGGTTCGCATGCATTGGTACATTGTAGCCCAAACCGTTTCATTTATTCAGTGGCATAAAAGCAGGCATGAAGAATCAGAAGCCGCTCGTTGGCTTGAGGACCTTAAGCGGCTTATGGTGAAGCTTGGGATTATTAATATTTAACATTTCCAATGGATGTTACCCATTCTTCTAATTGAGACTGGTTCGATGTAATATGGCCAGTTAAGTCACCTGAATCTTCTCCGGCTTTTCCATAATCATAAATGGCCGGTAATGAACGTAGGACATTTTCGTCCTGTAATTCTTTTTTAGTAAGAATGGAGCGGACTAACCTTTGGATTTGCTGGCACTCAGATACGCTGCCGCAGCAGTCTTCTGAATGTTCACTGAGTAAATCATAAAGTACATTGACTTGATCTTTTACTGTTAATGGCATACTGTCTATCCCCTTTCTATCCGTAGTTTTTACGGATTTAGAGGGAATATGTACACCATTATCAACATGTGAAAACTTAAACGTCATCATATAGCGTAAAAAAAGACCTTTGGGGTATTCTAACCCAAAGGTCTTTTTTACGCTATATTTATTATTACACAGTAAGTTAGTGTCATCTGAAGTTTGTTACACATTAGGTGCATATTTAAGCTGGTTGGCTTTTACTTCTCTATTTGTTTTCTCATGAAGCTTTTCAAATGGATAAACAAAAACAGCGTAACCTACAAAAGATATGCCTAGCATAAACAAAACGAACGCTTCTGTACATTTAGATAAGAGAGTTAACATGTGATCACTCCATTTCCCGTATTTGAACACTTTCTATATCATAAAATAGAAAGCGCTTCCAACCCAACATCATTTTCCCCTTTTTTAGGATGAAATTTCATCTTATTTAGTGATATAGGATCTTAACAGGTACTCACAGTTAAAAAAGCATTCATTTCCTCTTAGATCTACGGTATTGCTACGTATCGACAAAAACTTTCACTTTTCATTTGTTCGTGATAAGGTATACATTGATTATGGTAAGGAGGAAGGCAAGATGCGACTTCGGAACAAACCGTGGGCCGATGACTTCATGCAAGAGAATAACCATGTTGTTGTAGAAGAGCCCTTTTCAAAAAAAGAAAATTGGAAAAATGAATTTACAGAGGATCAGCCTCTTCATTTAGAAATTGGTTCAGGTAAAGGTGCGTTTATATCCGGAATGGGTAAGCAACATCCTGAAATTAATTTTATAGGTATAGAGAGAGTTAAGAGTGTAATTGTAGGTGCACTTCGTAAAGTGTTAGATGCAGAAGTATCCAATGTTCGTCTTCTTAATGTAGACGCAAGTGATCTGAGAGATTTGTTTGGGGATAATGAAGTAGACCAAATTTATTTAAACTTCTCTGATCCATGGCCTAAATCACGTCATGAGAAACGTCGCTTAACGTTCCATACCTTTTTGGAACAGTATGAAGCAGTATTAAAACCTAATGGTCAAATCGTTATGAAAACCGACAACCAACAACTCTTTGAATACTCTCTTATGAGTTTTTCGCAATATGGTTGTAAAATTGAAGAGGTTAACTTAGATCTTCATACGTTAGAAGATCCTTATAATGTCATGACGGAATATGAAGAGAAGTTCTCAAATAAAGGACAACCTATTTATCGTTGCCGTGTACGTTTTCCGGAAAAACTAACTGATTGATAACGTTTACATTTAACATTTCCTCTGTGTTAAACTATTGAAGTATGGGGGGATGGATATGGAAACGTTACATGTTGGACGTGCAAGGTTGACTTGGTTAAATGGAGGCGTGACACACTTGGATGGTGGAGCGATGTTTGGAGTTGTTCCAAAACCTCTATGGAGCCGGAAGTATCCACACAATGAAAAAAACCAAATAGAACTTAGGACAGATCCCATTCTGCTAGAACTAGATGGTAAGAAGTTCTTAATTGATTCAGGAATTGGGAATGGTAAGATGACAGAGAAGCAACTAAGGAATTTCGGTGTAGACGAGCAGTCTGCCGTAGAGGATTCCCTTAAAGAATTAGGTTACCATACGAGTGAAATAGATGGGATTTTAATGACGCATCTTCATTTTGATCATGCGTGTGGATTAACCAAATGGAATGAAGGGAAGTGGGTTCCGGCTTTCGAAAATGCTGTAATCTATACTTCTTCTGTTGAATGGAATGAAATGAGGTCTCCTAATATTCGTTCAAAAAATACATATTGGGAAGAAAATTGGAAACCAATTGAATCACGAGTTCAGCCATTTAATGAATCTTTAGAGATAGCAGAAGGGTTATATATGATTCACACTGGTGGACATAGTGCTGGACATAGCGTTATAAAGTTTGCTGAAGAAGAAAACCTTTTTATTCATATGGCTGACATTATGCCCACACATGCTCATCAAAACGTGCTGTGGGTATTAGCTTATGATGATTATCCTGTTACATCTGTTCATCAGAAGGAAGATTGGATGAAGTATGGATGTGAGCGTAAAGCTTGGTATACGTTTTATCATGATGCATACTATAGAGCTTTACAGTTTAACCCAAGTGGTGAGATCGTAGACCAAATAAAAAGGGATCGTTAAACATGAAAAAGGTATCTCCTGTATACGGAGATACCTTTTGTCTACGATTTAGGCTACAACGCTAACATCTAAAATAGTGCCTGTAACGGCATCCATATAGAATTCATATTGCTTTGTCTGGCCATCAAGAGAGCGTGAAACTCCTCCACGATAAACTGTGTAAGGGAGATCGTCACTTGAGAATTCTTCGGTCTTCATGTGAATCCAAGAGCCGCTAATAGGACCCTGACGTTTAAAGGATTCCTTTGCGAGCTTAAGAGCCTTCTCAGGAGATAGTTGCTGTTTATCGCTTATCTGTTTCCAAGCAACAACACCGACTACTGTACCGATACCTAAAGCTAACAATGAACGTTTCAATTTCATTCCTAACACCTCTCTACTAACGATTTATACTTAATAGTATAGACGAAAATGAGCAAAATAGAAAATAATAGGGTTAGATAGGTGGAAACAATTCAGAACATTCGTTAAAATGATGAAGAGATCAAGTGATAAAAAATTGGAGATGAATACATATGAATCAAGAAACGCTGGATTTATTCAAGAATTTAACTGAGCTACAGGGAGCTCCAGGAAATGAACACGCTGTCCGTTCTTTTATGAAAGGGGAACTTGAGAAATACTCAGATGAGATTATTCAAGACCGTTTAGGTGGCGTGTTCGGAGTGAAAAATGGTGAGGGACCAAAAGTTATGGTTGCAGGCCATATGGACGAGGTTGGCTTTATGGTGTCTCAGATTACTCCAAACGGAATGATTCGCTTTCAAACACTAGGCGGCTGGTGGAGCCAAGTGCTATTAGCTCAACGAGTACAAATTATGACAGACAACGGTCCTATCATAGGGGTGATTGGTTCTATCCCTCCACACAACCTTACTCCTGAACAACGCAAGAAACCAATGGAAATTAAGAATATGATGATTGACATCGGAGCAGACGATGCCGATGATGCTAAACAAATTGGCATTAAGCCAGGCCAACAAATTGTTCCGATTTGTCCGTTCACTCCAATGGCGAACGAAAAGAAAATTTTAGCTAAAGCTTGGGATAATCGATATGGTTGTGGGCTTGCTGTGGAGCTTATGAAGGAACTTCAAAATGAAAAGCTTCCAAATCAGTTGTATTCTGGTGCTACGGTACAGGAAGAAGTAGGGTTGCGTGGTGCGCAAGTAGCTGCTAATATGATTCAACCAGATATTTTCTATGCACTTGATGCTTCTCCAGCAAATGATATGTCTGGAGATAAGAAAGAGTTCGGTCAGTTAGGTAAAGGAGCATTGCTTCGTATCTTTGATAGAACGATGGTAACGCATCGAGGCATCCGTGATTTTATTCTTGATACAGCTGAATCCAATGATATCCCATATCAATACTTTATATCACAGGGTGGTACAGATGCAGGTCGCGTTCATACTTCAAATGAAGGTGTTCCATCCGCTGTTGTTGGCATTTGCTCACGATATATTCATACTTCCGCTTCAATGATCCACGTGGATGATTATGCAGCTGCCAAGGAACTAATTACGAAGCTAGTACGAACAACTGATCAAAATACTCTTGAACATATTAAACAAAACGGGTAACATGTTCAAAGGTTGTTCTCTTATAAAAAATAGAACAACCTTTGATGCGTTAATATGTAGGTTTTTGATCCAAGAAAGGATGTAACGATGAAAATAATCGTTGGCTCTACCAACCCTGCAAAACTTGAAGCCGTGCAACAAATCTTTGGTAATGATCAAGTGGACGGGATTGAAGTTTCCTCCAGGGTTTCCTCTCAGCCTTTTTGTGATGAAGAGACACTTGAAGGAGCGATTAATCGTGCTAGAGAATGCGCCAAGACTGAGAAAGGTGTTGTAGGAATCGGTCTTGAAGGTGGCGTAATGGAGTTAGAGAATGACTTGTACCTATGCAACTGGGGGGCGTTAGTGGACTCTGAGGAGAATACGTTTGTTGCAGGTGGTGCCCGAATCCCTCTACCCGATTCAATTGCAAATGAGTTAAATAAAGGAAAAGAACTTGGCGATGTAATAGATGATTATGCCAAGGGTGAGAATGTTCGTCACAATGAAGGGGCGATCGGTGTGTTCACGAACGAACTTGTGAATCGATCCGGTATGTTTGCTCACATTGTTCAACTATTAAAAGGTCAATACGAGTTTTATTATAGTAAAAAGGGCGATGTATAATCGCCCTTTTTTTGTATGGCTGGGGCCGTTACTTTTATTGAGTGCTAGGGGTGTCTGGGGAACGACTCGCTTTCCGCGGGCGAGCTGTCGAGCCTCCTCGGGAAAATCACCCTGCGGGGTCTCGTCGACCTCTTTCTCCCGCAGGAGTCTCCCCGTTCCCCAGACACCCCTGACCATAGTTTAACAAACGGCCCCTCCTTAAGCGGTGGCGGAGAAGACACAGTATTCAAAGTACAATTATGGTATGCCTTCATAAATCACCATATGGCAAGGGTGGTTAAAGCCATATGCATATTGAAGGGTTGGGTCTATTCGAAAATGTACTCGATTACTTCTAAGGCTTGGTCGATGGTTTCGACGGTTACGTTGGCTTTATTTGATAATTCTTTAAGTGGATGGTGTAGGGATTCAGGGCGAATGAGTATAGTAGGAATATCTTGATTGATTGCTGTAGCTGCGTCCATTGCCGTATTCCACTGTTTATATTTCTCTCCAAAAAGCGCGATAACAAGGTCGGATTTATTTAATAGTACTTTTGTTCGTAAGTTGTTAACACTTGAGGCTACGTCATCACGGTAAATGTTTCCTGGTTGTTCGCCTAGTATATCTTCTCCTATAGAATCGGAACGGTCATGGTTCGTTTGAGGACTTACAAACTGAACGGGTAAACCTTTTTCCTCGGCCTTCTTTTCTAAGTCTTTTCTCCAATCATCGTGAATCTGACCTGCTAAATATACGGTTAGTTTCATTAAAATTGCCCCTTTCGTTTATTTATAAAATTGGTTTAATATACCACTGTAAAGTGTAGCACAAACGCTTTCATATGACAGTTAGCGAGTCTGAAATCTTTACTTGTCAAATTTGTATTCCATAGTATGATATGTATAGGAACTGTTGCTGAAGGAAGTAACGAGATTATTCAAGGAGAGAGTGTGTGTGAAAGCTTTCAACCCTAAATGGCTATTAATTTTCTTGATTGGAATAGCTGTTATTATTCTGCTAGGTTTGTTTGTTGGAGGTTTCTTTAAGTCAGAAGAAGCTGTCATTCAAGAAGCGAAACAAGCTGCTGAATCTTCATTAAGTGTAGATGACTTGCCGTTAAATACGGAGCTCGAGAACGTATCCATGTTTTTGCCAGATTCTATGGAAGTAGTGTCTAATTCTCCTAATAACATCCTCTTAGAATCTGATGAGAGACAGTTTATTCTTTTTTACAACCCTTTTGAAAAGAAAACGAGTAAGACGTTCTATCAGTCGGCAAAAGAAGACCAAAATATTCTTGTTGTCGAAGCATTTGAGAGTGATGAGGTATTTGGTTACATGAAAGTTTCATCTATTGATGATGATACCTATGAATTACAAGTTGGAGCAGGCGGCGTTAAAATGACGACCGAAACTGATTTAAATGCAATGGAAGAAGACGCCGGAAAAATGATGAAGGTTGTTCATTCGATTGTTCTATCAACATCAAACTAACAAACGTATGGAAAGGCTGACCGAGCATATTTGGTCAGCTTTTTTTAACGCGGTCTATAATAAGCAATACTATTATGTGGTTCAGTCCAGTCTATACGTTGCTAAACGCGCATTTCCGCTTTTGTTTGCAAGCTGAGAGAATGTTTCCGTTTGCTTTAATGGAGTGTATAAGGTGGGCCTGGAAACCACTCGCTTTCCTGCGGGGTCTCACCTAGAATTTAAAGTGCAGGCGTGGTGCCTAGGAATAAAAGGAAGTTCGACTAGGATCGTCACATCCTGTGACAACATCGAACGACCCCACATCGTGTGGGGCCGGATAAGACAGCTTTTTGGAAAAGGCGACTAGCCTTTGTAAAAAAGATGACTTATCACGCTAGGTCCTCCACGCCGGAACTTGACTGGCTCTTCACCCCACGGGAGTCTCGCAGTTTCCAGGCCCACCTTTGCCATATAAGAGTGAACGAAAACATGCAATATAGGGTGATATCAGACTCCTGATACGAACTGCTGGGCCGTTCCCCCCCATTAAAGCAAGGGCTTGATCGGGGACTGCGAGACTCCCGCGGGGGAAGGAGCCTAGGGAAGACCCCACAGAGAGCGAAAGCGAACGAGGAGGCTTCCCAGCTCCCCGCAGGAAAGCGAGTTGTCCCCGAGCAAGCCCAACCACTCATCAAGCATAACGGTCCCTCCCAGCTAAAATATCTCAACGTCGAGCGTTCCGTATAAGGAGGCCTATATGGAATGGGCATAAAATGAACAGAGTCTTGTTTTTAGTTGCTTTGGTTTTTGTGATTCGGTAAGATGTAAGCGATTGATACTATTGAGAGGCTGATGTGGAGTGAATAAACTCAAAGCATTTTTGCACAAGAAAGGGGTTAGCCTTTCTTGGAAAGAGTATGTTATTACCGCCCTTAGTTATATGGCACTTGGTTTGTTCTCATCTTTAATTATAGGACTTATTATTAAAACAATTGGTGAACAAGTTGCGCTTCCGGGTTCTGCTATGCTTGTGGAGATGGGGACGTTTGCCATGGATACAAAAGTATGGGGAGGAGCGATTGGCGTCGCAATTGCCTATGGACTGAAAGCACCTCCCCTTGTTATGTTCACGGCTCTATTTAGCGGAGCTTTTGGAGCAAGTCTGGGTGGGCCAGCAGGCGCCTATGTAGCCACACTTTTGTCTGTTGAAGCTGGAAAGCTGATCAATAAAACAACACGTTTAGATATCATATTAACACCCCTTGTTACGATTTTCGTAGGGTATGGGGTTGCTTCTGTAATAGGGCCACCAGTAAACACATTTATGGTTAGCTTTGGTGAAGTTATTCAGTGGTCAACAGATCAGCGTCCCTTTATTATGGGGATGATCGTCGCCGTTTTAATGGGATGGGCGTTGACTGCACCCATTTCAAGCCTTGCGATAGCTCTTATGTTAGACATTAGCGGAATTGCAGCCGGCGCCGCGACAGTAGGATGTGCGGCGCAGATGATTGGATTTGCGACGATGAGTTATAGAGAAAACGGAATGGGCGGTTGGCTGGCTCAAGGGATTGGAACGTCTATGCTTCAAGTCGGGAATGTTTTGAAGAAACCGATTCTTATACTTCCTCCTACAATTGCAGGGGCCATTTTGGCGCCTATTGCTACAGTGTGGTTACAATTAGAAAACAATGCACCTGGAGCAGGTATGGGAACTAGCGGCTTCGTAGGGCAAATCATGACTTTTCAAGTATATGGATTTTCTTTTGAAATACTGATTCAAATCTTGTTGTTGCATATTGTTGGTCCAGCCCTTATCACTTTGTTATTATCAGAGTGGTTTAGAAAAAAAGGTTGGATCCAATATGGTGACCTAACTATCGAGTATGAATAAGGAGTCGATCGAAATGAAACAATTAGAGTCAATTGAACAATATAAAGAGATTATCCAAGGAGATCAACAAACCATACTGCTGTTTTCTGCAACATGGTGCCCGGATTGTCGTGTTATTGAACCGTTCCTTCCAGAGTTAGAAGAAACGTATACAAATGTTCAGTTCTATTATGTAGACCGTGATGAATTTATTGATCTATGTGCAGACCTTTCTGTATTTGGTATCCCAAGCTTTGTAGCATTCAAAAACGGGGAAGAAACAGGTAGATTTGTAAGTAAGGATCGTAAGACTCGTGATGAAATTGAATCATTTATTCAAGGGTTATCTTAATAAATGGAATACGGGGCTGTTCTGAAATACTTTCAGGACAGCTCTTTCTTTCGAACAGAGTGGATTACATGGGTTATCATAGAAACTTTTTTCCCTATCGAATTCATGCTAAAATAACAAACGTATATGTTTCCTTCATCATATAAAGGAGGAAGAATAATGAAGATGACGAGTATTAAAATGAAGAAGTTGTTAGAGTCTAGGTTACAGAATCCAGAATGGAAGACTCAATTTAACCGAGATAAAGATACATTCCGTGTAGAATGGGCAGATACGAAACAAGGAATAGAAATCTCATTACCAGGCATTATTTCTAAATATGAGCAAAAGAAAGAACAAGCTCTTGATGAACTAGAAGAACACATTCATGAAGCATTACGCATTATGAATGAAAAACAGCAGTTAGCTGGTAAAGAAAAGAGTATTTATCCTGTTGTCCGAGCAGCTTCTTTCCCGACCGAATCCAATGAAGGAGAAAAGCTTGTTACGGATGAACATACTGCAGAGACACGTATCTATTATGCCTTAGATCTTGGGAAGTCGTATCGCTTAATCGACCATGCTATGTTACAAGAAGAGGGATTAGATCAAGAAAGAATTAGAGAAATTGCGCGCTTTAACCTTCGTTCTTTAGAGACAGGAATGAAACAAGATGAAGTCGCAGGTAACACATTTTACTTCTTATCCTCGAATGATGGCTATGATGCATCACGTATTTTAAATGAAGCTTTATTAGAGCAAATGAAAGCTCAAAGTGTGGGTGAACTAGCTGTGGCTGTTCCTCATGGGGATGTGTGTATCTTCGCAGACATCCAGAATGCTTCTGGTTATGATATTTTAGCCCAGATGAATATGAAGTTTTTTGCAGAAGGTCGTGTACCGATTACGTCGTTGCCATTCCTTTATGAAGATAAAAACCTTGAACCGATCTTCGTTTTAGCTCAAAATAAACCGAAATCAGATTAAATGGAATAGAAAGGGAGTCAAGTGAATGCAAGTATTTTATAACCGAGATGGAATTGGAGATGTATTAATTATCCCCGTAGCACAAGGAGATCGCAATGAGGTGAAGCAAGAGCGCTTTGGCGATGTTGTGAAGATAACTGATCAGTCAAATGGAACTCTATTAGGGTACAATATCTTTAACGCGTCTTCCTACGTGAATATTAACGAAAAAGGAGCCATTCAACTAACAGAAGAATGGCTTACAGCAATTCATGATATATTCCAAAAGAACGAACTAGCTGAAGAATTAAACGTAGATCTTTCTCCAAAATTTGTAGTTGGATATGTGAAAGAGAAAGATCAACATGAAAATGCTGATAAATTAAGCGTTTGCCAAGTAGACTTAGGGGACGAAACGGTTCAGATCGTGTGCGGAGCTCCAAACGTAGACGCTGGTCAAAAAGTAGTTGTAGCGAAAGTTGGCGCTGTGATGCCAGGTGGCATGGAAATTAAGGATGCTGAGCTTCGTGGTGTGCCATCAAGCGGTATGATTTGCTCTGCAAAAGAACTTGGCCTTCCCGATGCACCAAAAGAAAAAGGAATTCTTGTCCTTGAGGACTCGTATGAAGTAGGACAACCTTTCAGCTTAGCGTAATGCTGAAATGAATAGAAAGACAAACAAAACGACCAGAGACGATTCTCTGGTCGTTTTGTTCATTTGTTACGCATGGTAAGTGAATAGGCTGTTCATCTTCATCTGAAAAAAATGGTTCCATATGAAAAGCAAGCCATTTCTCCCCCTTGAAAGAGTATAGGTATACGAATAGTGTAAGGATTTGTGCGTCTAAAGTAAGAATTTTAGAATCGGGCATTATGGCGCACTCAAATAGACGAAAAACTGTTAAAATAGGATTAATTCTAAAATTGAAAGAAAGAGTGAGGTTTCATGTGGAATAGAATGAAAAATTGGTTGCAGCAAATGCGACAAGAAGAGCAATCTCCAGAAGATCAACAGCCCCCATTTCCGCAAGAGGATGAAACGAAACATCAGAGACAACAAGGTCAACAAAGTCAGCAGCACTTTCAAACGAAGATGGTGTATCAATACCCGAAACAAGGTAATTTTCGCTTTCCTATGATTCCTGATAGTCAACAGAAACGTGAACCACGTCAACGTAACACGGATTCTAAAAATGAGCAGTCCAATCATACTCAAAGTCAACGATCCAATTATGATTCATATAAATATTCTTCAAATAAACAAAATAATGAATGGAGCAAAAAGGATACATACCAACCATCCTCCTTCGAACAGGGATCTCCATTCACACCAAGCAATGTTCCTTCTCCTATCTATGGGTATGGTAAAAGGGAAGGGCACTTCAGTGAGACGGTGTTAGATGATCTGCCTTCTATTATGAAGAAAGCAGATGAGGACGATCGGCTCTATGAATCTACATTAGCGAAAGTGTTGCCAGAAACACATCCTTCTACGTCTATGACCCCTCCTACGCAAGAAGAGGAGGAAGAGGTGGCATCATTTTCAAAAGACCAGGACGTTGAGGGAGTAGAAGAGCCAGAAAAGGATAATGTTATTGGCTTATTCGATCACGAGGAAAATGAGAGTTCGCATGAAGAAGAGTATTTTTCAGATCAAGAAGACGAAGACGAAGAAGAAGACGTACCACCGACTATTATCATGTATGGATCTCGTGATACGGAATCAGAATCTTCGGATGAAGAGGTCTTATCAAGTGAAAAAGTTGCGGACGATCCATTAGTAGAAAATGAAGAAGAAACAGTGAAAGATAAGACCGCAAGCGATTCAGAAAAAGGTTATCTTCCTCCCTCCATGTTAGAAATGGATGAATCGTATGAGGAAGAGGGAGTTTCTGTAGTGGATGAAGAGTTCTCTTACCAGGACGAGCATGCGACTGAGGAAGCGGTGAATGGTTTTGAAATAGGTGAGACAACTAGCAGCGCTGAGGAAAAAGAAGAGAACGAAGGAAAACCCGAGGTCGATGCTTATTCGGAAGAGCCTGAAACGACAGTGGAAGAACAATTAGAAAATAGCTCAGATCTTGATGAGGTTTATACAGTTGATGAAACTTTTGACACGGATGAAGTTGAGGATTCCTTAAATGAAACATTGAGGTTTAAGGACGAGTCAGAAGAGAAACCAGAAGGTGTAGAAAACTTGGCATTGGAAACAAATGAAGAACATCTGGTAAATGAAAGCTCCAATAAGGATGAATCCGAGAATGTGGCAACTGACCAAACCCTTGAGGAAGAAGCTCTGCCCCAAATGCAAGACCCATCCTCCGAAGAAGTAGATACGATTGAAACAAAAGAACAAACTACGGATAGTAGGGGTGAAAGTGGAGCAGAAGAAGAGGTAGCAGCCACACAGGTGACGGACCAAGAAAAGGTAGAAAGCAAGGAAGCAGAACCAGAACGCCCTAAACGTAGAAGTCGTCCTTTCAATGTCATCATGACGCCACGTGATAAGAGACACCGTGATCAACAAAAGGCGGTAACACCGACCCAACCTAAACAAGTCGAAGAACCTCCTAAAGAGGAAGAGGTAGTGGAAGAAAAGGAGGAGCTACAAGAGAAAGCTCCTACTAAGTCGACAATTCCTCCTTATCACTTATTGAATGATCCACCGAAGCGTATGGAAAGTGAAGATGAATGGATTGAAGAGCAAATGCAATTGCTTGAAACAACGCTTCATAATTTCCATGTAAAGGCTAAAGTCGTTAATGCGATGAAAGGCCCGGCGGTGACGCGATTTGAAGTACAGCCCGAGCCCGGTGTGAAGGTGAGTAAGATAACAAACCTTTCTGATGACATTAAAATGAGCTTAGCTGCAAAGGATATAAGAATGGAGGCTCCGATCCCTGGTAAAAATGCGATTGGAATTGAAGTTCCGAATCAGAAGTCAGAAGCGGTTGGGCTTCAGGAAATCCTTGAAAGTGAGGCTTTTCAAGGGGAGTCTTCACCTCTTTCGGTTGGATTAGGACTTGATATTGAGGGATCACCAATTGTGACAGACTTAAAGAAAATGCCCCACGGGTTAATAGCAGGTGCAACGGGTTCTGGTAAGAGTGTATGTATCAATACAATATTGCTCAGTCTGTTATATAAAGCAAGTCATGAAGATGTAAAGTTTCTGTTAATCGATCCAAAGATGGTAGAATTAGCTCCATATAATGAATTGCCACACTTAGTAGCACCTGTTATTACCGATGTAAAAGCAGCAACATCTGCTTTGAAATGGGCAGTTAAAGAAATGGAGCAGCGGTATGAACGCTTTGTGGAGGAAGGGGTTCGCGATATCGATCGCTATAATGATAAGATAAAGGCTAAAGGAAGACTAAATGACAAAATGCCATATCTTGTTATAGTTATTGATGAGCTTGCCGATTTAATGATGATGTCTCCACAAGACGTAGAAGATGCTATTTGCCGAATCGCACAAAAAGCAAGAGCTTGTGGAATTCACTTATTATTAGCTACCCAAAGACCGTCAGTAGATGTCATCACAGGACTTATTAAAGCAAACATTCCAACACGTGTTGCATTTAGCGTATCCTCTCAGGTCGACTCAAGAACGATCGTTGATTCAGCTGGTGCTGAAAAACTGTTAGGTCGCGGAGATATGCTATTCTTAGAAAACGGTGCAGGAAAAACAAAACGAATTCAAGGTGCATTTGTATCAGACGAGGAAATTGAGCGGATTACCAACCATGTGAAGAAGATTGCCTCTCCAAACTATTTATTTGAACAAGAAGAGCTGATGCAACAGCCTAACTTTGAAGAAGCTGAAGATGATTTGTTTGAAGAAGCGGTTCAGTTTGTTATTGATCAAAATGGCGCAAGTGCTTCTCTCCTACAAAGACGTTTCAAAGTAGGTTATAATCGTGCTGCACGCCTAATTGATACGATGGAGGAGAAAGGCATCATCTCTGAATCTAAAGGCAGTAAACCTCGTGACGTTTATATGGATCATGCTGGGTTTGAAGAGTTACGACGCGATCATGAATAATTTCCCAATAACATATAAAACTTGTCGAAATCCAAGGAATTTTATACTATAAGAAGATGGATGATTTACGAGGAGAATGACCATAAGAGGGGTTACAAAGTTATGAAAGAAATTGAAAAAAAGATGAACGGCGAAATTAAGCGCCTCACGAATCAAACATTTAAGTTTGATGAACGTATTCGAGAGGGTTGGTTCTCCGCTGTTTACTTTTTAAAAACACGTGATATTGTTGAAAGCACACTTCCAGACAACTATATCACTATGCAGTTTTTCCAAAAAGATGACGCAGTACTATGTGGTACAGACGAAGCCATTGCGCTGATCCATACATTTGCTGATCACCCGGAAGAGTTAGAGATTCATTCATTGAAGGATGGCGACCGTGTGAAGCCTTTTGAAACAGTCTTAACCATTACTGGTCCATATCAGTATTTTGGGTATCTAGAGGGCATCATTGACGGAATTCTTTCTCGCCGAACGTCGGTATCCACGAACGTATATAACGTGGTAAAAGCTGCGCGTGCCTCAGGCAAGCAAAAGCCTGTTATCTTTATGGGGGATCGTGATGATCACTACACCCAACAGGCGGGAGATGGGTACGCAGCTTATATCGGAGGCTCAACGGCTCAGGCGACTCACGCTATGAATGAATGGTGGGGAAAAGAAGGTATGGGAACTATGCCTCACGCCTTAATTCAAATGTTCCAAGGCGACATTGTAGCAGCAGCTAAAGCGTATCATAAGCAATTCCCTAATGATGAGCTTACAGCACTAGTAGACTACAACAACGACGTCATTACAGATTCTCTTAAAGTCGCAAGAGAGTTCGGAGACGAACTAAAAGGCGTGCGAGTCGATACATCCCGAGCGCTTGTCGATAAGTATTTCCTGAGAAATCAACACCTTATGGGTACATTTGATCCAAGAGGCGTAAATCCTGAGTTGATCTTTGCCCTTCGTAAGGCATTAGATGCAGAAGGATTCCAGCATGTGAAAATTGTAGTAAGTGGTGGTTTCACTGAAGAGCGCATTCGTGATTTCGAGAAGCTTAAAGTTCCTGTAGATATTTACGGAGTAGGCAGTAGCTTATTGAAAATGAATACATCCTTCACGGGTGATAATGTCATGATCAATGGCAAGCCGGAAGCGAAAGAAGGAAGACGCTATCGTCCTAACCCACGCTTAGAAAAAGTTGAATACTACAATCCTGAAGACTGACACTCTGTTGTCAGTCTTTTTCTTTGAATTTCTTTATTCCATATAAGCCTCCTTGTATGGAATGCTCAAAACTGAGACACTTTTGTGTAGACAGGGCCGTTACGTTTGATGAGTGCTTGGGGTGTCTGGGGAACGGCTCGCTTTCCGCGGCCCTACACGAGGTGGGGTCGTTCGACGTTGGCTATTGACGTGACGGTCTTAGTCGAACTTCCTCTATCTTTTAACAGCCTCCTCGGGAAGACCACCCTGCGGGGTCTCGTCGACCTCTTTCTCCCGCAGGAGGCTCTCCAGCTCGCCGCGGAAAGCGAGTAATTTCCCGAATCATCTTACGCTCCAATAACGCATACGGAAACATTCTCTCAACTTCAAGTCTTCAAGTTTATTTCCCTGTTTAGGTTTGTGGGGGCTTAAAGGTGGGAATATAAGAAAGCGGTTCATTTGTGCGCAGAGAAAAACTTGGAAACGATGTGGGGTTTACTAACGGTTTTTGTCGAATTGATTCACGTCTACACACTGTTTTGTTATAATAGATGAGGACGTAAAAGTTAAAGTAAATTAGGCGCAAGTTGAGCTTGAATACATATACTATGAAACAGAAATGACTGTATAATTGTGGAGGTTCTATCTATATGACAACTTACCATTTTGTTGGTATTAAAGGTACCGGGATGAGTGCACTAGCACAAATCCTTCATGATGCTGGAGAGACTGTACAAGGTTCTGATATTGAGAAGCGTTTTTTCACACAAGAAGTTCTTGAAGCGAAAAACATTCCGATTCTGCCTTTTTCAAAAGAAAATATCAAAGACAACTTAACGGTCATTGCCGGAAATGCATTTGGGGATGATCATGAGGAAATAAAGGCAGCGGAAGAATTAGGTTTGCCTTTATTCCGCTATCATGAATTTTTAGGAGAATGGCTACAGAATTACACAAGTATTGCTGTAACGGGCGCACATGGTAAGACCTCGACTACGGGTTTGCTTGCCCACGTACTAAGTAATATTAAGCCTACGTCGTTCTTAATTGGTGATGGAACAGGAGTGGGTCACGAAGATGGGGAGTACTTTGTATTCGAAGCTTGTGAATACCGCAGGCACTTCTTGGCTTACGAGCCGGATTATGCAATTATGACCAATATTGATTTTGATCATCCGGATTATTTTACAAGCCTTGAAGATGTCGTTGATGCCTTTCAAGAAATGGCTTATCAAGTCAAAAAGGGCATTATCGCATGTGGAGATGATGATCAGTTACAAGAAATCCAGGCCAAAGTACCTGTAGTCTACTATGGCTTAGATGATAGTAATGACTTTCAGGCATCTAATATATCAGAAGACGAGAACGGTACAACATTTGACGTTTTTGTTCGGAACACGTATTACAACACGTATACGATCCCTGGCTACGGAAATCACCACGTGTTAAATGCACTTTCTGTTATTGCTTTGTGTCAATATGAAGGAATCCCTTCAGATGATATTAAGCATATTTCTGAATTTAAAGGTGTTAAGCGTCGCTTCACAGAGAAGAAGCACAATGATCAAATAGTAATTGATGATTACGCTCACCACCCACGTGAGATCTTAGCAACGATTGAATCAGCGAAGAAGAAATATCCGAAGAAGGATGTTGTCGCGATCTTCCAACCTCACACGTACACGAGGACGCGAATGTTCCTGCAAGAGTTTGCAGATAGCTTAAAAGAAGCTGATTTCGTTTACCTTTGTGATATCTTTGGATCTGCTCGCGAAGAGTCAGGTAATTTATCGATCAACGACCTTCAAGAGAAGATTGAAGCTTCACGTTTACTGGAATTAGATGAAACAGCTGTCCTAAAAGAGCATGGGGATAGCGTGCTTATCTTTATGGGCGCTGGGGATATTCAGAAGTTCCAAGAGGCTTATGAGAAGGAATAATTTATACTCATTTTGCTCCTTATATAAGTGAGCGGTTTGTAAATACTAGTGAAGCGCGTAGGAGAAACTCCTACGCGCTTTTTAGTGAAATAAATTAAGTAGTCAGAGATAATGCAAAACTTAACCCCATGAAAATTTATATAACTTCGAATGAAGGTCAAGTAACTACGCCTTTAAGTTCTCTGGGTTCAAAGCCTCTAAATCAGGTACAACGAAGCGACCATCTTTACGGATTAGAACATCATCAAAATAGATCTCTCCGCCACCATATTCAGCGCGCTGGATCATAACCATATCCCAGTGAATGGCTGAGTCGTTACCGTTTGGTGCTTCGTCGTAGCACTGACCTGGAGTGAAGTGGAAGCTGCCGTCTATTTTCTCGTCAAACAGGATGTCTTTCATTGGGTGAAGAATATAAGGATTCACACCAATTGCGAACTCTCCGATATAGCGAGCGCCTTCGTCTGTATTGAAGACTTCGGTGATTCGTTCTGTATCATTTGCTGTTGCATCAACGATCTTTCCATCTTTGAATGTAAGGAAGACATCTTCGAAAGTGAAACCATTGTACGGAGAAGGCGTATTATAGTGAAGGGTTCCATTAACGGAGTCTTTCACTGGTGCTGTGTATACTTCTCCATCGGGTAAGTTTAAGTGACCGGCACATTTAACATTCGGTATGCCTTTAATAGAGAACTGCAAGTCTGTGTTTGGCCCTGTAATTCGAACCCTGTCTGTTTCCTCCATACGTTTTACTAGTGAGTCCATAGCCTGGTCCATCTTTTTATAATCAAGAGTACAGACATTGAAGTAAAAGTCTTCAAATTGCTCTGTGCTCATGTTTGCTAGTTGAGCCATAGAAGCGTTCGGGTAGCGGAGCACACACCACTTCGTCTTTGGAACACGGATTTCTCTATGTACTTTCTGTCCAACTGTTTGGTTGTAGATCTTCATATTCTCAGCAGGTACATCGGACAGCTCAGAGATGTTCTCGCCAGAGCGAATGGCTACATAAGCATCCATTTTGCTCATTAGGGAAGCCTCTTGTTCTGCTTGTAAGTGGAGCTGTTCTTCAGACGCATTCTTTAATAAAGATCGCTGCACTTTTGGGTCTTTCACATTCACGAAGGGTTGACCTTCTGCTTTATATACTTCTTCAATAAGAGCGGAAACCAACTCTTGTTGAAGACCTGTATTTTCTATAAGTACTTTTTCACCTTTTTGTAGATCGATAGAGTAGTGAATAATTTGTTGTGCTAGTTGTTGCAGTCTTGGATCGCGCATAACAATTCCTCCTTTTCTATTCATAATGATACAGAAATTTCTAGCTAAAAAAAAGAAATGAGTTGCAGGAGTTTCTGCAAAAAAAGAGAATACTATAAAATAATCCCAATCTGTAATTCGACACGTTTATACGGACTAGTAAAAGGGAAGACGATTAACTATACTACATTTTAAAGGGGTGAATCAGGGGATTATGATCATCATACTATATATCGCAGCACTCATCTTTGCTATTGCATTTGCTGTTTTAGTTATTTACATATCCAAAACTTTAAAGTCAGCTCGTAAAACGCTAGAAAACGTAGCATCTACAATGGGCGGCTTAGAGAAGCAAATGGAAGGCATTACAACTGAAACAACATCATTATTACAGAAGACCAATCACCTAGCAGAGGATATTGGAGAAAAGACTCAAAAATTAAATACATTAGTAGACGGTGTCAAAGGAATTGGGGACTCGGTTCATGAGTTTAATCAATCACTACACACGATGTCGAACAACCTAAAGCATACAGCTGACCAGAATAAAGACAATGCTGCTCAGGCCATGAAGTGGGGTCAGGTCGGTATTGATCTCTATAAAAAGTGGAAAAAAGAAAAACCACAAGACGAAAAAGCAGTACAATAATTTTATTTTACTAGGAGGAATAGAGTATGGCACAAGATCAGAACCAGAACAAAAATCAAAACGAAAACATTAACAGTAAAGACTTTATGATAGGCACACTAATTGGTGGCATCGTAGGAGCTTCTGCAGCCCTTTTATTTGCTCCTAAGTCAGGAAGAGAAGTAAGAGATGACCTAAACCAAAAGTCAGGATACGTTCGTGAACGTGCTGGCGAGTGGAAAGATGTTGCTTACCAAAAGGGAACTGAATGGAAGGACCGTGCTGTAGAAACATCTTCTCAGTGGTCTCAAAATGTTTCTGAGAAGTCTCAGGACCTTAGTTCTCGAGTGAAGACGAAAGTTGGCGAATTCCGCAACACGAATGATGAAGCTGAACAAGCTGCTGAGGAAGTAGCAGAAGCCATCGAAGAGGCGGCGGAAGAGCTTGAAAGACAACAAGAAACAACGACGACTACCACCACTTACTAAATGATGTGGTTAAACGAATAATTTTGGGGAAAAGTTGCTAGTATGCTACATTAATACTAGCAACTTTTTTGTTGTCATGAAGACCCTTATGAAGGTGGGTCTTAATTAGAGGAGGTTGATTGACGTTGGCTGTAACGCTTTTACAGAACTACGATGAGTTAAAAGAGAAATTAACCGAATACGAACGAGTGATGTTGTTAAAGCATAGTTTGACTTGTCCTATTAGTTCAGGGGCAAAACAAGCATACGAAAGCTATTCTTCAGAAACGGAAACTCCTATGTTTATCTTAAATATACAAGAAACAAGAGAGTTCTCCAATCAAGTTGCAGAAGCATTTGGTGTAAAACATGAGTCTCCACAGGTATTGGTATTTAACGGAGGCGAAGTAACGTGGAATACTTCTCATTGGCATATTAAAGAAGAATCGTTGGCTGAAGCTGATCAATAAATGAAAAGGAAAAAGGCTGATAGTATAAAGTCTTTTCCTATAAAAACAAGGATGAAGCCAGAAAGGTTTCATCCTTGTTTTTTCAATTCTCACCTTCCGTAAGCCACTGTAATTCGAGTCGATCACCAGAGTGGATGGGTTCAACAAAGGTAGCTTCTTGTTCATTGCGATAGATTTTAAAGTTTTTTCCGTTCGTTAAATCAATATCCACGTAGCGAAATACATCTTGAAAGATAAAGGCCCAAGAATTGGATTCTTTTAATTCTATACTTTGCCCCGGGTAGATAAGCTCCTCGGGGTCTAAGTGCATGTCGTTTTTAGTGAGCTTGCTTATGGGTTTGTAGAGGGTCAGCTTTCTATTGTTAAAGAGAACCTCTATGGATTGGTTTGTTGGTGCGCCTAGTTGCTGTAAAAGCGCTTGTGCTTCTATTGGGTAGTGCTTGTTTGTTGTCAGTTGGTCTCCATCTTGTAGAGTAGATTCTGAATGAACCTTTTTCTTGTTTTTTAGAATGGTAATTCTGTGAGAAGCGACTCTATGTTCTGTTGCATTAACTGTGATATCAAACGGTTTTGTTTCTTCAAGGATCCACTCTTGGCCAATAAATTGGAGGAAAGACCTTACAGTATGGGTTGATTCTGATACGACTTGGTCACGATCTTGGACGATGTAGGCTAGCGATTGCTTCTTCCCGTTTACACGGGGAGCAGATTGGACTTGGTGATGATGCCCATTCATAGATATTGTAGAACGGGGGAGTTCTCCTAATAGATCTTTTAATGTTACATCTGGAGAGGTACCATCTTCCCCTTTAGTAACGCTCAGTATATCCCCGTTTTGAATCGTGTCACTCAGAGAGCAAGCTTGTTGATTTTTCAATAGAATAGGCGCTGTACCATGTTCTCCTTTTAAGGTGAGTTGATTTCCGTTTAAATAAATGAATTTGGCCATACCAGGACGGCCGAATAGTTTCTTAATCTCAATTCCGGCTGCTAGAAGGCAATCCCCTATTGTTAGTGCTTTGATGTCAAAGAGGCGGATCGTTCGATCATTAACGGTGACACTAATGTATTGGACAGGATTTTGGTTAGATGCAATCGCTATTCCAATAGGCGTAACGTAAGCCGGTCCTGTCGGTAAATTGTCCGTTTTCTTTAAGGACTGAATGGCATCAATTCCTCTTACCGCTACACGGTTGTCAGGGAGATCGAGTATGCGAGCGAGCCTTTTGGATAAATCGGGTGTTAAGCTACCTCCACCAACTAACATCACAGCTTTCGGAGCTTTTTGATTTAAGAGAAGAATTTCATCTCGTATCGCTATACTTAGCTTTTCGATTGCAGAATCGATGGCTTCTGTTACACCGTGATAGGTAACAGTGGTTTCAAATCCAAGTATATCGGTGACGGTTGCTTCTTGTCGGGTGCTAATCTCTCGTTTGGCTTTTTCAGCTAATGGAAAATCAAGTAGGTAATGGTCACTAATTGCTTCTGTAATTTCATCCCCCGCTACAGGAACCATTCCGTATGCTGTCACGGTTCCTGAGTCAGTAATCGCAATATCACTCGTTCCAGCACCAATGTCTACAAGCGCCACATTTAAACGCCTCATTGAAGGAGGGATGAGTACATTAATAGCCGCTATCGGCTCTAGTGTGAGGGCCTCCATTTCCAAATTTGCTCTATGTAAGGCAGCAATTAACGATTCGACAACAACTTTAGGTAAAAATGTTGCAATAACCTCTACGGTTACTTGTTCACCTTGCTGATCAATTAGAGAACCTAACTCTTGGCCATCTAGATGATAGCGTAAGACAGAGTACCCTACACAATAGTAATGAGTACTTTGCATTTCGGTTTCTTCTTTTGCTAATTCATATTGAGCCTGTTGCACAGCGCTTAATTCTAGATGCGTCACATCTTCATCATCCATAAGGGGCTGTCCACTTACAGACTGATTAATACTTGTCCGTTTCGTTTTTAAAGCTCTACCTGCTGCAGCTACGCATACTTTATGTAGGGGGCCATGCTTTTCCTCTAATATATGTTTAACGGATGCGATCGTTTCTGAGACGGAACGTACATCATGGATTTGACCATCAACCATTGTTCGTTCATCATGTTCTTTTGAGACATGATCGATTACTTCATAGTCATTAGTTGTTTTTTCTACTATTACCCCAACGACAGATCTTGTGCCGATATCAAGCGCGAAGACGCGTTCTTTCAATTTTCTCGACCCCTTTAATAAAATTCTTCACTAAAAATGTTGAAAATCCCCGTGACAATTAAAATAATATTAGCTATAATGATGTCTAATTATTATGAATTTATCATAATTTCATCTTTCTAAACAAATTGGAGGCGTATGAGTTGAGTAATGAAGAATTAGACCAGTTAAGACAAGAGTTAGACACATTAAATTTAGACATTCTAGATTTAATTAATAAAAGAGCCGAGATCGCGCATCAAATTGGACAGGTGAAGAAAAAGCAAGGAATGAATCGTTTTGATCCCGTGCGTGAACGCGCGATGTTAGATACGATTACGGACCACAATGAAGGTCCTTTCGAACATTCTACAGTTGAGAAATTGTTCAAAGAAATCTTTAAAGCAAGCCTTGAGCTTCAAGAAGATGATCATCGAAAAGCGCTTCTTGTTTCACGTAAGAAGAAGCCTGAGGATACGGTTGTTACAGTTCGAGGTGAAGAAATCGGAATTGGCGATCCTTCC
This sequence comes from Pontibacillus salipaludis, assembly GCF_014642405.1. GTDB lineage: Bacteria > Bacillota > Bacilli > Bacillales > BH030062 > Pontibacillus > Pontibacillus salipaludis. The sequence continues at coordinate 90,645 of NZ_BMIN01000011.1, read as the reverse complement.
TTCATCATGGGACCTTGTGCTGTTGAGAGCTACGAGCAAGTTGCTAAAGTGGCAGAAGCAGTAAAAGCGCAAGGGTTGAAGCTACTTCGCGGAGGAGCTTTCAAACCGCGTTCATCTCCATATGATTTCCAAGGACTTGGGCTTGAAGGTTTGAAAATATTAAAACAAGTTGCCGATGAATATGACTTAGGTGTTGTAAGTGAGATTGTTAATCCAGCCGATATTGAAACGGCGGTTGATTACATTGATGTCATTCAAATCGGAGCACGTAACATGCAGAACTTTGAATTACTAAAAGCAGCAGGTTCAGTTGATAAGCCGGTACTACTTAAACGTGGATTATCTGCAACGATCTCAGAATTTGTGAACGCTGCTGAATACATCATATCACGAGGCAATGAAAACATCATTCTATGTGAACGAGGTATTCGTACGTACGAGAAAGCAACGCGCAACACGCTTGATATTTCTGCTGTACCGATCTTGAAGCAAGAGACTCACTTGCCTGTAATGGTAGACGTAACCCACTCCACAGGACGTCGCGACCTTCTTCTTCCTACAGCAAAAGCGGCGATTGCAGTTGGTGCAGATGGAGTGATGGCAGAAGTTCACCCTGACCCAGCGGTAGCATTGTCAGACGCTGCACAGCAAATGGATATTGAAACATTTAATCAATTTATGAAAGAATTGAAATAGATTCTTGCATAAATAGACAATTTAATCTATATTTTAAAGAGGAAAAGTACGCCAACAATTTGTTGGCGTATTCTTTTTCTGTAAGAAAATATGTATCTGACGTCCACTATTCACTACAACTTTCTTTACATATGAGTTGTTTCTGAATGTATGGTGAATACTGCATATAAAAGCATGAATATGTCCGATTTATTGCGCTCTCTTTAGCAGTGTCGTATGATAATGAAGAGAGAGAATGAGGGAAAATAAAGATAGAGACGTAACTTTGAGGAGGTTAAAAGGAATGAATGTAACAATATACGATGTGGCACGAGAAGCCAATGTGTCCATGGCTACGGTTTCCCGTGTTGTCAATGGAAATCCAAATGTGAAACCTGCCACAAGAAAGAAAGTCTTAGATGCGATTGAGCGATTAGGATACCGTCCTAATGCGGTGGCTCGAGGCTTAGCAAGTAAAAAGACAACGACAGTAGGCGTGATTATCCCAGATATCTCAAGTATTTTCTTTGCAGAATTAGCTCGAGGTATTGAGGATATTGCGACAATGTATAACTATAACATCATCTTAAGCAACTCAGATCAGAATAAAGAGAAAGAAATTCACCTTATTAACTCAATGTTAGGAAAGCAAGTAGATGGACTTGTCTTCATGGGTGGAAAGATTACAGAAGATCACGTAAGAGAGTTCCAGAATGCGTCCGTCCCAGTGGTACTAGCAGCTACGGTAGATGAAACGAATTCTGTTCCATCTGTTAACATTAATTATGAAGAAGCTTCTTATGAAGCAACAAAAACGTTATTCGATAAAGGTAATGAGCATGTAGCTTTCATCTCAGGACCGCTTGAAACGAATATTAATGATCAGAAATTGTCAGGTTACTACCGTGCAATTGAAGAACAAGGTAAATCTTATGGAGACCGTTATGTGATCCGCGGCGATTACACGTATGATAGTGGTATTGAAGCTCTTGATCAACTGATTAATATGGAAGAGCGCCCAAGTGCCGTGTTTGTAGCATCAGATGAAATGGCTCTTGGTGTCATTCATGGTGCTCAAGATAAAGGTCTTCGTGTGCCTGAGGATGTAGAAGTCTTTGGCTTTGATAATACACGTTTAGCGACAATGGTACGTCCGACATTGTCTACCGTTGTACAACCGATGTATGATATTGGTGCTGTGTCAATGCGTCTACTGACGAAATACATGAATAACGAAAAAGTCGAAGAACAAAATGTAATTCTTCCACACCGAAATATTGAAAGAAACTCAACAAAATCATAAATATGTCGATATAAAAAATAGATCATTAGGTTTTATATTAGGGAGAGAGACAATGAAACGAAATGATTTATTAACTCCAATTGGCATATTTATAGGAATTACGATGATTTTTGTAGGAATCTTTACCACTGGGGGAGTGGGGGACGTTGTGTCCTTTATTCAGATATCCTCAATGATTATCGTGCTTGGTGGCCTTGCGGCTGCGCTCCTGATTAACTTTACGTTGGACGAGATCAAGCTGACAGGAAAGGTATTAAAAGAATCTTTCCAAACAAATGATCAGAATTTGTCAGGGCTAATTGATCTGTTCGTACGTCTATCAGAAAGGGCGCGTCGTGAAGGCCTTTTGGCATTAGAATCAGAATTAGATGAAGTAGAAGACCCTTTTATTAAAAAGGGAATCCTTCTTGCTGTGGACGGTATTGAACCAGAAGTCATAAACGATATTATGAATGCTGAAGTATCAGCTATTGAAGAAAGGCACAGGCGGGGTCGTGCAATCATCGAAAAGGCTGCAGAATATGCACCAGCTTGGGGGATGATTGGAACTTTAATTGGATTAGTTCTTATGCTTAAGAATCTAACAGACCCAACGACGCTAGGACCAAATATGGCGATTGCCTTGTTAACGACTTTTTACGGATCAGTCCTTGCTAACCTTGTGTTTTCACCTATGGCCGGGAAATTAGCGAATAAAACAGATCAAGAAATCTTTATCAAACAAGTTACCATAGAAGGTGTCATCGGAGTTCAATCAGGGCAGAATCCAAAAATCCTAGAAGAAAAGCTAAGTGCTTTCCTTTCTGGAGATGAGCGTCAACGTCAGGAGGAAGAGCCAACTGAAGAAGACGTAATGGAGGGAGCGCCGAATGAAGCTTAAACGGAAAGACAGCGTACAAGAAAAAGGCGCTCCAAAGTGGATGGTCACCTTCTCTGATTTGATGACGTTGATTCTGGTTTTCTTCATTTTGCTTTTTTCCATGTCGCAAATTGATAAAGAAAAATTTGAAGCTGTAGCAGAGTCGTTCCGAAGTCGAGCCATCTTTGATTTTAACCCATCTGTTGTTGAGTTAGAGCACCCTGCTGATAAAAAGGATGATAACCAACAAGATATAAGTGAGTTTGAATCAGAGGAAGGCGAAGATGTGAATAAGGATAAGGAAACTGGCTCTACAGATACAAAGGATTCGTTAAACCAGCTTGTAACAGAGGTAGAAACATTTCTTGAAAACAATGATTTGACGGAAAAGATTACAGCCAATCGAACGGATCGAGGTGTGGTACTTACACTACAAGAACAGGTATTGTTTAATACCGCTGAAGCTGAGATCATTTCAACGGGTCAGCCTTTCCTCAAAAAAGTCGGTCAACTCTTAAATAATATTCCTAACTATGTGAAAGTGGAAGGACATACGGATGACCGCCCTATATCTAACTATCGCTTTCCTTCGAATTGGGAGCTATCTGCAGCGCGAGCAAGTGGTGTTATTCGTTATTTAGCTCAGGAAACAGCCGTAGATGCAGGTCGTTTCACTGCAGTGGGGTACGGTGATACTCGTCCGCTTGTTCCAAATACTTCCGAAGAAAATTGGCAGAAAAATCGACGTGTAGAAATTGTCATTCTAGACCCAAGCTACAAAGCGCAAGAAGGAGTTACATCTCCTTGATCATCTATACATAAAGAAGAGTGTTACAATGACTGGAGCGGCATTGTAACACTCTTTTTTTTGGTAATCGGTGTTTCCAAGAAGTGTATCTGTTTTATTTTGGGAGATTGTGCTTAAGCTGAATAAACTGCATTGCTTTTTCCAAAACTTTTTCATTTTTCTCTGTAATTTCGGCTTTTCTAGGTATCTCCTTATAAAGTCCTTGGTGATCGTGCCATGAAGAAGGAAGTTGTACAGGTGCTTTAGGTTGCCATTTGTCCAGCCAATCCTTAGGTATGTCCCCTTCAGCAGGCTTATCGTGAGCCATTATATTCCAGATCTGGGCCCAGGCCCGAGGAACCACTCTCCAAATATCATATCCTCCCCCGCCTAAAGCAATCCACTTTCCATCACAGTACTCGTGCGCTAGATTATGAGCTAGCTTCGGTATAAATTCGTAAAGTTTCGATGTACAACATAGGTGAGTTAATGGATCTAATACATGGGCGTCCGCACCGTTTTGCGTAATAATAACATCAGGCTTAAAATATTCAGTCACTTTTCTGAATGCGGTTTCATAAACGTGCATAAAAGATTCGTCTTCTGTAAAGGCATCTACGGGTATGTTAAAACTGTATCCATAGCCTTCTTTAATGCCACGCTCGTTTACGTTGCCAGTCCCAGGGAAGAGATATCGGCCTGTCTCATGTACGGATAACGTGCATACATTTGGATCATCGTAAAATGCCCATTGCACACCATCACCGTGGTGAGCATCCGTATCAATATATAAAACTTTAGCTTGGTAATGCTCTCGAATATACTGGATGGCTACTGCACCATCATTATAAATACAAAAACCAGATGCCTTCCTCTGGAATCCATGATGTAACCCTCCGCCAAGGTTTAGGGCATGATCAACTTTATCCTGAAGCACCGCATCAACTGCTGACAATGTCCCCCCAACTAGGAGGGAAGACGCTTCGTGCATTCCGTTAAACATTGGTGTATCTTCAGTACCTACTCCAAATTCATACCCCTCCTCTTCACTAAGACTTCCTGAGCTCGCTTTTTTGATGGCATCAACGTATGGCTTCTCATGTACCAAAAGGAGTTCTTCCTCTGTCGCCATCCTTGGGGGGATGAGATCCTGCTCTGTGATACTCCCAATGCTTTGAAGTAGTTCATAAGCTAGGGTGACTCTTAATTGGTTGAAGGGGTGATCATCTCTAAAGCGGTAGGTCCTAAATTCTTCTGAATAGACAAAGGCTGCTTTGCAAGTCATTGTTCCATCCCCGGCATATTTGGCCATAGTACCTCATATCCTGCAAGCTTTAAATCTTCAATTACAGGCATAGGATTCATTGTCTGAAGACGGAACACAAGAACTTTATATGTTGAATCTGGCTGATATGGATAGATGAGAACAGACGTTATATTTGTCTTACGTCTTCCTAGCACTGCCGTCACCTCGGGGAAGATTCCTGGTTTATCAATTACCTTAATTTCAATTTGAGAGCTCTGAACGTTTACTCCTGTAAGTTGAATCATCGTATATAACATATCTTTCTCTGTAATAATTCCAACAAGTTTGTTCGCTTTTGTGACAGGAACACAAGCAATTTCATGCTCATAAAAGATACTCGCAATTTCCTCAACAAAATCTAAAGGGTGAGCGGTTATGACTGGAGAACTCATAATAGATTCTAACTTGTTCTGCAGAGCCTCTTTATCTTGTTCGATTTGAAAAACGGACGGACTAGCGTCCCGTACATCCCGATCAGACACAATCCCGATAACGTGGTTATGTTCATCCACAATAGGGATGTGGCGGATATGGTGGTCATTCAATAGTTTTAAAGCGGTTTCAATAGTTTCATCAGCTTTCAGCGATATAACTTCTGTTTTCATAACCTCTTCTACTAGCATTTATAGACCTCCTCGATTCGCGCGATAACTTCTTCTCGTTAAGAATCTCAATTCCTCAAAGCGATCGATCGAAGCTTGAGGTACACGATTCCCAATGCGAGCCATTAAACAGTTAGCTGGGTGTGAAACGATTTCTGGATCATCTGTAGGATAGGGGGTTAAGCCACCAGCACCCATCATTCGCTCCATGACATTTCGATAATTCCAAATGTTTAACCCTGTTCCAGAAAGATCCCAGTGCCAGTAATATTCTGTTGAAATGACAATAAAATCTTCCATCTCATCGTCCATCATAGACACCTTTAATAGCCATGAACCGATACCATATCCCCTATAATCCTGAATGACTTCTATAGCACCCAGTTCAAGGAGATCCTCCATTTCGAACTTTGACCATCTTTCTAATGGATCAGGATAAAGGTACGTAACATAACCCACAATGGTATCTGAGGTTCTGGCAATTAGAATTCTGCCTTCTTCAAAATCAGCAATCTTCTTAACAGCTTCAAATTGTTTCGGGGCCGGTCTGAAGGCTTTAAGCCCTTCGTGAAAATGATAGTTTGCTAGTTCTTGTGAAGAAAGAGGCCCTTCAACGGTAATCGTTCCGCTTTTCGTTTCGATCTCTTTGGAATGATATTCTTTTGTATGCTTCATGCCTCCACCACCTAAAGTTACCTATATTTGTTATCTATTATACAGTAAATCTCACTGAAAAAAATCCCTGAGCAGTAATATGTTGAATCTAAGTATTCAAGGGGAGGACAGAAGGTGGGAGGATTGAGAATGAGGGAATGTTTCCGTTTGCCATGATAGAACGAAAGGTGGTCCGTTTAGCTACTTAACGCAAAGGCTTGCTCGGGGACTGCGAGCCTCCCGCGGGAAAGGAGCCTATCTAGTTCCGGCGTGGAGAACCTAGCGAGACAAGTCATCTTTTTTACAAAGGCTTAACGCCTTTTCCAAAAAGCTGTCTTGTCCATACGGTTCTAGGCACCACGCCTGCACTTTTAAGCTAGGGAAGACCCCGCAGAGAGCGCTAGCGAACGAGGAGGCTTCCCAGCTCCCCGCAGGAAAGCGAGTTGTCCCCGAGCAAGCCTTATCGCCTTTTACCATAACGGACCATTCCGGTTATATAGCTGGTTATAGTTTTACGGATAAGGGCGCTTATATAAAAAGGCTATCCCAAGAGTCTGGGAAGACTCTTGGGATAGCCTTATAGAAATTATCCTTCTGAAGAGGATTCGTCATCGGTTGATGAGTCACCGCCAGAGTTATCTGTGTCTCCAGATCCTCCGGAACCGGATTCACCGGTTGAACCGGAGTTATCATCGCCTGATGAGCCATCGTTTTCAGTTCCGCCAGATGAATTGTCATCGTTGGAATCGTCGTCCGGGTTGCCGTTGTCCGAGTTGTTATCGTCTGAACCATTATTGTTATCATTGTTGCCGTTATCGTTATTGCCATCGTTATTGTTATTTCCATTATTATTGTTGTTGCCGTCGTTATTGTTATTTCCGTTATTGTTGTTGTTGTTGCCATTATTATTATTGTTGCCAGATTCCTGGTCTTGGTCGCTTGGTGGTGGGTCTGGAGTGAAATCTCCGTATTCATAAGCTTGTGATGCTGCAGATTCCATTCCGAAGTAATCCACTGCTCTTACGACATAAACACCTTTACCTGCAATACCGAGACTGTTGCTTGCTGAACTTCCAACTAGTTGGTAGCTTGCTCCTGGTGTCGCGGCACGATAGATGCGATAACCAACAACATCTCTGCTTCCAGAAGGTAACCAATTTAAGACGCCACCGCTAGCTGATACAGCACCTGGAGCAGCTGGAGCCTGGCCATCATTAGGGACCTTGTCTGTGGAAGGAACTCGTACGCTGGCCCACTGGCTATTGTTTGGTACAAGCTGATCTAAACTTGATAGTCGGTCATAGTTGTTACGTTCAATGTACTCTGGGTTAAAGAAGACGCCTTCGTTTGTAAATTCAGGTGGTGTAGAATCACCTGCTACATAGGCTTTATCTCCAATTTCAACATAACCAGTCGCGATTAAGCTATCGTCACGTTTGGTTGGAGCGTATTTAGCGTAATAAATGTCACTGCTGACAAGTCCCATTTCAGAACAAAGCTGAGATGGAAGCAAGCCTGAAGCAGCACAGTAGGACTGTCTGACAATACCAGATGGTTGTTTGAAACCTTCTTTTGGAACCATTAAGTCTGGATTCAGATCAGAGGCTGCGTTTACAATATCTGTCCATAGTTTTACGTTGCGGTTGCTGTATCCCAGACTGCAGTTGCCACAGTTTCTTAATGTGTAAGGTGTGTCATAGCCCATCCACATCCCCATGGTAACGTTTGGGTTTGTCGCAACAAACCAAGTGTCGTGTACATCTTGAGAAGTACCTGTTTTTCCGGCCCAGTCAACTCCTGGATACTTTAACCGATCTCCTGCGTATTGGGCTGTTCCATAATCTAAAACATCTCTCATCATGTCTACGGTTAAATAAGATGCCTGTTCACTAAATACATCAACAGATTCAGATTTATGTTCATAAAGTACTTCTCCGTCTTTTGTTTCAATTTTATCTATCATGTAAGCATCTACAAACTTACCGTTATTGGCGAAAGTGGCGAAGGCGTTTGTATTTTCTTCTACAGTTACACCCTCAAGAAGACTGCCAAGTGAAGTGGATAAGTTAGTCTTATCTTCTTCTAATAGTGTCGTGAAGCCCATTTTGTCTAAATAAGATGCTGGGTTTTGATTCCTAATATCAGCATATGTTTTAACAGCTGGCACGTTATATGACATAGCTAGTGCTCGTCTGATAGAGGTAAGGCCATGGAACCTTCCTCCATAGTTACCAGGAGTATATCCTCCTGCAAAAACTGTTTCTATATCTGCTACTACAGAACCTGGGTTTGCTTGTCCTAAGTCAATAGCTGGAGCATATACAAGCAATGGCTTCATTGTACTTCCGTTAGAACGCTTCGCATCAGTCGCGTGGTTAAGATTTTCCAGGTCAAAATCACGTCCGCCGATAAAGCTAATGATTTTCCCAGTTTTATTTTCAATTAACATTCCGCCAACTTGAACGGGCTCTTTGATCGTTTTCTCCTCGCCTGTTTCCTCGTCTGTTACTTTCCAAGATCGAACAGGGCCGTAATGTTCATAGTTCTTGTGTAATTCCTGCATCTTGTCGTAAATCGGTTTATCAATTGTTGTATGAACTTTCAAGCCATTTTGCACTAATGTTCGATCTGCTAGAGTAGCATATTCTTGTCTTAGTGATTCACTGTTAGCCAAGTCTTCTTTTGTATATCCGTCTTGTTCAGCTAGGATACCTTGAAGAATATCTGTGGCTCTCTCTTCTACTTCGAATGCGATATATGGATATGATTGCACTGGTGAAGGTTCTGGCTTTGTAAAGTTCGATGCAATGTCGTAATTGATTGCTTTATCGTATTCAGCTTGTGTAATCATTTCGGCTTCTAGCATACGTTCTAGTACCGTTCTCATTCGCTCGATGCCTGGGGCGAGCCCTGCTTCAGATTTAACTTCCCCTGTATTTGTAAAAGGGGTATACATGTAAGGGCTTTGTGGCATACCTGCAATATAGGCTGCTTGAGGAAGGTTTAATTCTTTGGCGCTCACTCCAAATATACCTTGAGCAGCAGTTTCAATTCCTGCAACGTTTCGTCCACCGGCGTTTCGGCCGAATGGAACAACATTTAGATATGCTTCTAAGATCTCTTCTTTTTCGAAGAATCGCTCTAAGCGTAAGGCTAGTAAAATTTCCTTTGCTTTACGTTCGAATGAAACGGTGTCTGTTAAAACCTGATTCTTTATTAACTGTTGGGTAAGTGTACTACCCCCTGTTTTAACGTTTGCGTTCGTGATTTCTTGGAAGATTGCACGCATTATAGCTTTTGGTACAACACCATTATGTGTCTCGAAGTTCTCGTCTTCAGTGGCGATTACAGCATTGACCACATGATCGGATACTTGGTCTAGGGAGACTTCTTCACGATATAAATCAGATTGGATCTTTCCTAAGTATGTGTTTCCGGCAAAATACAATTCTGACGTTTCTTCATAATTGTAAATGTCTTTTTGCATTTCGGCTTTAGCACGGATTGGTTCGTCTTTGACGAGCGAGGCGAAATAACCGGCACCTAGCCCGGCAGCAAAGAACACGCCAATCACACCTACAATGAGGAAGAATAAAACGATGTTCCAGATTACATCATAAGAGATGCGGAAATATTTTTGGATCTTTCCGTCTTCCCACCATTTACGAAGCGGGGATCTATCTGGACCATTTGAATGGTTCTGGCTCATATAACGACCTCCTATTTCATACACGCAATATTATACCATATTGCACCATAAGGAGACATGGTTCAACATGAAATGTGAGTTGCTTTTTAAAAAAATATATGCTATAAATTATGTCACAGTCACGAACGATAATGAATACTAAACAGAGAAGGGTTGAAGTAGTAAGTTGTTCCCTGTTCCAGAAAGCTGACGGCCGCTGTGAGTCAGTACAGAGCAATTTACGAATTACGTCCTGGAGTTTTCTTCTGATCAGTTCAGAAGACGGGTGAATCCGTTATAAATTCCTTGAGTGGTAATCAGTTGTCTGGTTACAACAAGGGTGGTACCGCGAGCGAGCCTCGTCCCTTTTTAGGGGCGGGGTTTTTTGTGTTATTCAAAAGTTGAATCTGGTTCGTAGTATAACCTGAAAAGGGCGCCTTCAGTACTTTCATTACGTTTATGTCGTTACTTAATATGAGGAGATTAGGAGTGGATAGAGTGGATATTTTACAAGACTTACAAGCAAGAGGATTAATTAATCAAATGACGGATGAAGAAGGTCTAAAGAAGCATTTAGCTTCAGAACAGGTTACCCTTTACTGTGGTTTTGACCCTACAGGGGATAGTCTTCATATAGGTCACTTGCTACCTGTATTAATTCTTAAGAGATTTCAGCAAGCAGGGCACCGTCCAATCGCTTTAGTTGGCGGTGGGACTGGTATGATTGGTGATCCGAGTGGTCGTTCTACCGAGCGTCAGCTTAACGATGAGAACACAGTTCGTCACTACAGTGAACAGCTAGCAGGTCAACTTGCTAAGATCTTAAACTTTGATGAAGGGGAGAATGCAGCTGTAGCGCGTAACAACTTAGACTGGCTAAACCAAATGACAATGATTGAATTCTTGCGAGATGTAGGAAAACACTTTGGTATTAACTACATGTTAGCGAAAGATTCTGTGGAGTCTCGTATTGAAAATGGAATTTCCTTTACAGAGTTCAGTTACATGATTCTACAATCTTATGATTTCTTGAACCTATTCCGTAAAGAGAATTGTACGTTGCAAATTGGTGGAAGCGACCAGTGGGGGAATATTACGGCTGGGCTTGAGCTGATTCGTAAGAATGCGACTGAAGGAGAAGAAGCGAAAGCATTTGGTCTAACTGTTCCATTGATTACAAAAGCAGATGGCAGTAAGTTTGGTAAAACAGCTGGTGGTGCAATTTGGTTAGACCCTGCAAAGACTACGCCATACGAATTTTACCAGTTCTGGATTAATACAGATGATCGTGATGTTGTGAATTTCCTTCATTACTTTACATTCTTAAGCTTAGACGAAATTGGTGAGTTGGCTAAGGAAGTAGAAATGCAACCTGAAAAACGTGTGGCTCAGCGTAGGTTAGCAGAAGAAATGACGAAGATGGTTCACGATGAGAAAGCTCTGGAACAGGCTGAGAAGATTTCTGAAGCGCTCTTTAGCGGCGACCTAAAGCAACTAACAGGTGATGAAATTGAACAAGGCTTTAAAGACGTTCCTACTTACAACTTAGTGGAAGAAGAAAAAGGATTAATCGATCTGTTAGTTGAAGCAAAGATCTCTTCTTCAAAACGTCAAGCTCGTGAAGATATTCAGAATGGTGCGATTTACATTAATGGTGAGCGTGAACAAGATATGAAATACACAGTGGACGCTGAAGATCGCATCGATGGCAAGTTTACAATTATTCGTCGTGGTAAGAAGAAATACTTCTTGGTACGCTTTGAAGGGTAATACATTCATGTAGATGAAATGAAAGGCCACTTAGAGTGTCAGTAACTTTAAGTGGCCTTTTTTGAACAAAGAAGTCAAAATAGACTGGATAGGGAAGAGGATGAGGGAATCGTCTCTGTTCCATCAGTCTCTTTTGATACGAAAATGCTGGAGGTGGTAAGGAAGTAAACTTTTATATCTTTGCTGAATAAAACGGTCATCAATAAGTACAATCGTTCCCGAATCAGTCTCTGTTCGAATTAGCCTTCCTGCAGCTTGTAAGACTTTATTCATTCCGGGGTACATGTAAGCATAGTCAAAACCATTCTTACCTCGTTCATCGAAATAACGTTTCATAATGTCTTGTTCATCATTTAATCTTGGTAAACCTACACTAACTACTAGAACCCCGTTCAAACGGTCTCCTCTTAAATCGACACCTTCAGAAAAGATACCTCCTAATACTGCAAATCCAATTAAGGAATCTTTGCGTTCTTCACGGAATTCAGCTAGATACTGTTCTCGATCTTGTTCGGTCATTTGTGGCGTTTGGAGCAGAACGGAAGCTGGATGATCGAGTTCTTGAATCTTCTCAAAAACCTGCTCCATATATACATAAGAGGGGAAGAAAACAAGATAGTTCCCTGGTTTCTCTCTTATTAATTCAAGTACTGTACCAACGATTGAATCAGTAGATTGAACACGGTCATGAAAGCGTGTGGAGGTTGGTTGAATGTACATGTCCACATTGTTCCTATCAAATGGTGATGGGATAGAAAAAGTGTAGTCCCCCTCTGTCCAACCGAGCATGTCTTTATAGTAATCAAATGGAGCGAACGTCGCAGAGAAGAAGACCGTTGCTCCATATCCCTTAGTTGTTTTGTGTAGCAAAGAAGAGGGATCTACGCAGAAAAGTTTAAGCTCTACCTCGCTTTTATAACGTCTAATGTAGGTGACATACGATTTATCATAGAGTTTTGAAATCCGCACAAAACTTAAAGCCATAAAATACGTTTCGATTAATAGAGATTCGGAATCCTCAATATATGGGATCTCTAGTTCAGCCAGATCAATAAAGTGCTCGATACTTTCAACAATCCCATCAGGAATTTCCGCCATCGTTGTCATGTATTGGTCCTCATCCATCGATTTTTTTAGCGCTAACAAAGACTGATCGATACGGTGAACAGCTTCGTATAAATGTGGGTTTTTAGACTTGTATTCACGCTTAAGTTGTAAGAAAGATGATTTCGTTATTAGAGCTGAATACATAGACTGCGACCTGTCGACAAGATTATGAGCTTCATCAACGAGCAATGTTGTCTTTTTCTTTGTTTCATTCCATAAACGTTTGAAAGATACTCTTGGATCAAATACATAATTGTAATCGCATATGATGGCGTCGGCATGGTAGGCGGCATCGATTGAAAACTCAAAAGGACAGACTTGATGCTTCCGTGCGTAATGTTCAATCACGTCTCTTGCTATCATCGTTTCATTTGATAGCAAATCTAGCAAAGCTTCATTAATGCGGTCATAGTATCCATCTGCAAATGGGCAATAATCCACCTGACACCCTTCATTTGTGAAACACATTTTGTCTTTAGCGGTTACCGTAACGGTATGGAAGTGCAATCCTTTCTCTTCCATAAGTGAGAGCGCTTCTTCCGCTGCTTGCCTGGTAATTGTTTTAGCTGTTAAGTAAAAAAATTGTTCTGCTTTTCCTTCCCCGATTGCTTTAATAGTAGGAAATAGAGTGGAGATGGTTTTTCCTGTTCCGGTTGGAGCGTGAGCGAAAAGGGTTTTATGATCCGTGATGGTCTTATAAACTGCTCCTGCAAACTTTCGCTGTCCAGTTCGAAAAGTAGGGTAAGGGAAAGAGAGCTGTTGTATGCTTTCCTGTCGACTATGCCTGTGTTCAGTCATTAGTTTAGCATAAGGAATATACTGTTCGATCATAGTATGAAACCATTCTCTTAACTCAACAGAACTAAACGATTTAACAAACTGTTTTCGTTCAGATGATGGCAAATGAACGTACGTAAGTTGCACATCAATTTCATCGAGTTCTTGTTGATTTACGTAAATATATGCATAGCATTTAGCCTGGGCCCAGTGGACGGGATGAGAGTCTTCCTCAATGTCATAGATTGACGAAGATGTCGATTTAATTTCATCAATGGTGATTTTATCCTCTTCTTGAAGTAATCCATCACAACGTCCTTCTATGTGAATATGTATAGATTCAGCTATATGAGTGTAGGCAAGATGCACTTCCTTTTGATCGTGTTCACTGTACTCGCTTTGTACCATTTGGTGTGCTCTTGTCCCTTCGGTAAGGGCTGTTGTCGTTTTAAAGCGTCGATCAAGGCTTCCGGATCGGTAAACATATTCAACTAGACTCCTTATAGATGTTCTTAACTCTTTCATGTTATCACCAGATTCTTTTTCATTTTTATCAGTTCTAATTCGCTCCGTTGTAGCGTGGAGTGAATGAATATGAGGTATTTATATTTGATGCTAGTTCTTATATGGTAGCGAACGTATTGTAACATTGAATAATCGAAGGATATAGACATATGGGGGACTAAAAAAGATGACTCTAATGAGAGCCATCTGTTAGAAGATAAAGATCGCTGAAACAATGGCTGTCAGAATAAAGGTGATCAAATAAATAATAGAGAGAACCTTGATGCTTGAATTCTTTTCATATTTATGGGACCTCTGAAGTTCTGCAGCCGGAGACTCGCCTTCCACTTCTCGTTGTTCAATAGACTTATTTACATTCTTACCCACTAACAGAGTTCCAATAAAGGCTAGGACGCAAATCCCAATGACAATGGCGATATATAAGGTATACACGTGATCCCTCCTTTATGCTTCTATTCTTAGTGTATCAGGAATTGGAAATAGATGATAATAGAATCATAAAAAAACACCCATCGCTAGGGATGGGTGTTTCGTAGAAGCTATTAACGAGAGTAGAACTCAACGATAAGCGCTTCGTTAATTTCAGAAGGCATTTCAGAACGCTCAGGGAAGCGAACGTAAGAACCTTCAAGCTTTTCTGCATCGAATGATACGTACTCAGGTACGAAGTTGTTTGCTTCGATTGCATCCTTGATTACATCAAGGTTAGCAGATTTTTCGCGAACTGCGATTGTTTGACCAGGCTTCACACGGTAAGATGGGATGTTTACGCGTCCACCATCTACAAGAATGTGGCCATGGTTAACTAGTTGACGAGCTTGCGCGCGAGTGCGTGCAAGACCTAAGCGGTAAACGATGTTGTCCAGGCGAGACTCAAGAAGTGTTAAGAAGTTTTCACCGTGGATCCCTTTCATGTTACCTGCTTCTTCGAATAAACGACGGAATTGACGTTCGTTAACTCCGAAAATGAAACGAAGTTTTTGCTTCTCTTGAAGCTGTGTACCATATTCTGAAAGCTTTTTACGCTGGTTAGGACCGTGTTGGCCAGGAGCGTAAGGGCGTTTTTCTAACTCTTTACCAGTACCGGATAAAGAAATACCTAAACGACGAGATTTTTTCCAAGTGGAATCTGTGTAACGTGCCATTGGATGATCTCTCCTTTTCTATTTTTATTTTGTATAAAATAAAAACAGGAGTGCCCCGTTCTTGAAGCTCATTTTGTTTTCATGCACCATCGCTCCAGCAGCCGAGAGTTACGCGATACACCTCTTAGTATAAGAGGAACAAAATGATAACGACAGTGGTTCACCTAAGCTGCCTTTTATTTTACACAAACGCTATTATAGAATTTATTCTGTTAGAAGTCAAGCACGTACAATAAGAATGTGAGCAGTAAATACAGTCTTTATAAATATGGCTATGATATAATGGGGCAAAATTTTACGTGAGGTTTTTTATAGATGAAGTCTAATAAGGATTATAAACTACATAAGAAGCAATCTCAATCGGTTCGCTATGTGCTTATTTGCATATTGATAGTCGCTGTTGGGATTGCTCTAATGGTACAAAGTAATTGGATGAAACAAACAAGTGAATCATTACGAACTCAGTCTCCGCTCTTAGCTGTCCGAGAAGGAGGGAATGGAGTGGAAGTTACCTTAACAACTGTGAAAGAAGAGCAACCCTATTTAGTCGAATATAGTGTAGATCCTCAAACATATTCCTTCACTGCAAATACCTATAAGAAACTTAATGAACCGATTCAAGAGATTAGGTATTCACAAGGT
The DNA here is from genome assembly GCF_014642405.1 of Pontibacillus salipaludis. Taxonomy (GTDB): domain Bacteria; phylum Bacillota; class Bacilli; order Bacillales; family BH030062; genus Pontibacillus; species Pontibacillus salipaludis. The sequence goes on along the minus strand of NZ_BMIN01000011.1, from coordinate 74,805 downwards.
GGGGAATTGTGGATAAAGCGTGATTCGGAATGGATTCTCCTGGATGAAGATTTGAAACCATTAAGGACTTCAACAACCGAGCCGCCAAGACACAATGAAACTTCTCCTTCCATCAAAGAAGTCATCCAAGTCGGTGATACATTTCAAACTACAATTCAAGATAGTAATGGAAGCGAATGGTCAAATACCTTTCTAAAACGTCCTCTTGAAGTCGAGAGGTTAGCCCCTCAGGGAGACGTTTGGGTAGTTCTTTTGGATGGGTTTGTTGTTGAAATTGTTAAAAATTGAAAAAATTCCGGAAAGTAATAGGAAAAAAAGACTATAAGAAGTATAATGATAGAAAGAATCTTATTATAGAGAACTCCACTGAAATAAGGTGATGTACAGATGATTTCAAATAAAGTAAATAGTCAATTCCGTACTCAGTTAAAAGCGCGTTTTTTTGACTTAATGACAACGGATGAACAAGGCGGTTGGTCACGATTCGTGGAAGGTATTGAGTCTATAATCACGGATTCAGCCCAAGCCAAAAAGGCCTGCATATACATATACAACAAAGCTGAAGATTCATTTATTCCAATCTCCTACACGTGGAATAAGAATCCTTTAGAACAAGAAATACTTACTTACCAAGATTGGTTGTGGCTATGTGAGAACCAAATGGTCATGGGGACTTCTGTCATTGCGTGTGAGCACTCAAATCAAAATGATCGCTACTTAATTCCGCTGTGGAATCATGATGAAACTTATGGGTACATAAGCATTTCCCATAGTTTAGAAGAAAACGTGGTGCTCAGTGATTTGGAAATCATAGGGGAAGAAGTGTCTAACGTTTATATAAAGATGAGGACCTATTTCCAATCCTTAGATGACGAGAAGCGTCATGAACGTTTGTTTAAGGTTACCGCAAAATTTCATTCATCAATGAATATGGACGATGTCCTTGCTGAGATCATTGACACTTTACGCCAGTTATATCCGGTGTTTGATTATTACCTATTACTCTCTCATGATTATTCAAGTGCTCACGAACTCCCGATCAGGGAGCTTGTTTATGATAGTGATGGTGGTAACAAATCTAGTGCTCAAGCTTATTTAACGGGAGAAATTCAGTTTGAAGAATCTTGGAATGATCGACAGTCATGTTTTTATGCTCCACTTAAAGGAAAGCAAGGTGTTTACGGGGTATTACAAGTTGTGGCTCCTAATACCGTTCAGTTTGTAGATGAGGATATTAACTTTATAACACTTCTGGCTAATACTGCGGGTAATGCACTAGAGAATGCGCGACTATATCAACAATCAAAACGATTAATTACAGACTTGCAGTTAATTAATGAAACGACGCATAAGTTAAATTCTAATTTGAGATTATCAGACACTATTTCTTTCCTCTCTAATCAAATTCTTCACTCTTTTCAAGCAGAAGAAGTAGGCGTACTTCTCTTTCAAGATGGAAATGTTGAAGATTTTCAAGTTCTGCAAGAAAGCTCACCCTTCTTCTCTCAAGCAGGTTCTGAGAGGTTGGTGCAATACATTACAGCCTCAATCGGTGAGCAAAGAGATGCGTTATTTATTGGAGACTTCTCAGTAAAGAACCCTTCTTTTTATAGTCCTTACCAATCGATTATGGCCATCCCAATGATTCAGTCAGAATCGTTAAAAGGGGTCGTCATTGTAATGCATACAATGCCATATTTCTTCTCATTTGAAACGTTTAAACTTTTGCAATCGCTTGTTCATCATTCCACGCTTGCCTTTGCAAATTCTATGCTTAGAGAGGAACTAGAGAGGTTAGTCAGTACAGACTATTTAACAAAGCTATACTCTAGAAAGCATTTAGATGAAGCCGTTCATAAACATTATGATCAAGATCAAGATGGATCGTTTATCATTGTCGATATTGATAACTTTAAACAAGTAAATGATACATATGGTCACCAAGAAGGAGATCGTATCATTGTTGAAGTCTCAAACTTGTTACGACAAGAAATAGGTAATAAGGGAATAACAGCTCGGTGGGGCGGTGAAGAGTTAGCAATTTATCTTCCTGAAGTGGATGTAAATGAAGCTTATAAAATTGGGGAAGAGTTAGTTAGGAAAGTAAGAGACTACACCAATCCTCGCGTTACCATTTCGTGTGGGGTATCTTATTGGGATGCTTCAAGCGAAGGGGAGGTTGTTGATTTATTTCGGCGCGCAGATCGAGCTTTATATGAAGCTAAAGAATCGGGGAAAGATTGTATAAAGCATGACCAAATGATGGGTAAATAGTTAAATAGAGGGGAGTGTGGGAGAGCTACACAACATCTCCCCCTTAAGTTTAAGTAGGAATGGTCGAACTAAATGTAGATTAATAATTGAACACATACGAAAACGCAGAGATGTTTATCTCTGCGTTTTCTTACTTCCATTTAGGAAGAAGTGTTAAATGTATTGTTCAACAAGTCTAGCGAATTGCTCGATATACTTCTCATCGGTTTCATCAAAGCGCTCTTTAACAGGACTATCAATGTCTAAAACGCCAAATATATTTCCGTCTTTATACATTGGCACCACAATTTCGGACTGGCTGGCAGCATCACATGCGATGTGGCCTGGGAATTCATGGACATCAGCTACGCGTTGAGTTTTACCTTCAGCAATTGCAGTTCCACATACCCCTTTGCCACTTGGGATCCTAACGCATGCTGGAAGTCCTTGGAAAGGTCCTAGCACAAGTTGATCTTGTTTCCAGATATAAAAGCCAACCCAGTTCACCTTATCAAGAAACTGGTTTAATAGAGATGAAGCATTGGCAAGGTTTGCAACCTGGTCGGGTTCATCTTCAATCAAAGCTTTTAGTTGCTTTAACAATAAGTCATAATTTTGTTCTTTCGTTCCATTGTAATGTTCGACATTAAACATCAAATATTCCTCCTATTTTGGCAAAATTCCTAATAGTGCGGGGCGAAAGTTGACGAGCGATTCATGCAGGATTATTACCCTATTCAACGAATCTTTTCGAATAAGGAGGTCATGCGCTATGACAAAATCGTCAACAAGACAAAAAGTGATGGATGCAGCGTGTTTGTTGTTTTATACGAAAGGCTACACTGGAACCTCTGTTCGCGATATCGCCGCAAAAGCTAAAGTGAATGTTTCGCTTATTAGTTACCATTTTACAAATAAACAAGGCCTACTTGAACATCTTATGGTCCAATATTTTGAGCCCTATATAGAATTATTAGAGGAACAACAAAATATGGATCAACGATTTTCTTCTCAAGAAAGACTCCGTAAAATGATAGAAGTAATTATACAGTATAAGAAACAGCACCATCAATTTACATGCTTCATCCACAGGGAGTTAACGCTAGATAATGTACTTGTCCGTGAAATGATGGTTACCTACTTGGCTAAAGAAAAGTATATTTTATTTAAACTTTTTAAAGAATCCTTGAAGCATACACGCGTAAAACAAATGCAATTACAACATTTGTTTCTTCAGTTCAAAGGGATGTTAATGATGCCTTTCTTAATGCCTTATGAGATGAGAGAACATGTATTGTGGGATCAATCACCAGAATTTTTCGTGAAGCAATATACAGAAACCATTATGCATTGGCTTGAACATGTGTATCAGTCAGGTGGCCTTCCTCCAAAAAAAGAAAGCATTATGTAGAAAACAGTTTCTAATATTTTATATAAGTAGATCAGCAAACAGAATGCGCTAAGAGCCCATTAGGATCTTAGCGCATTTTTCACATTTTCCAGGCCAACCTTTTCCGTTTATTTCAAAGGCTAAGAGTCTTCTTTTTAATAGCCCTTCGAAACGTATTGCTTTAGCTGAGAGTAACCAGCTCCGAGATCTTCAGATTTATGAGCATCTGAACCGTACACTAATGGAATTCCTTTACGAATAGCTTTTTCTAGAATGGATGGATGAGGGTATGTTGCTTGGCAATAAGGTTTCCTCAAGCCGGCGCTATTCATATCTAATGAATAGTTTCTTTCTTTTATGCTTGCTAATACAGCATCTGTCTCTTCTGTAAAGAACTGCTCTGTTGGAAATAGATTTTGAAACTTATGGGAGAGTGTCATATGACCAATTCTTGTTGGTTTATAACGCCCTAAATCTGCTTCTATAGAGCGGAGTAGTGTTTGGTAATATAGTCGGTGGACCCCGTTAACTCCTCCATGAGCATCAACAAGTTTCTTGAAAGAGTTAGGACTGTAATCCATGCATACATATCCAGACGGCGTTGGGAGAAAGTGGACAGATAATATGCCATCTGTTAAAGAATCTCCATATGTATTCAGAAATTCTTTAATTTCTTTTTCATACCCCTCAATGTAATCCACTTCTAAACCGATATGAATTGTGATGTCTTTCTCATAGTTTATTTTCAATTCTTGTAATGTGGAAATATAATCTTCCATCAATTTTAATTCCATACCACTATCCTTAGTTGGTACAGGATCTATGAAGGATGGGGGTAGTGGTGCGTGTTCAGTAAAACTAATAGATGAATAAGTTTGTGAAATGGCGTTTTCAATGTACTGTTTTAGGGTATCCCTTGATCCATGGGGGCAGAATGGGGTGTGTACATGTCCATCAATAATCATAAGCTGACCTCCTCCAAAAAAGGTGTAGAAAAAAATGTAAAAAGGTTAATAAATTTGAAAAAATTTAGCCAAAATGACCGTTTACATGGTATCATAAAAACATTACTATATACATATTTTTACCTGGTATGACATAGATGAACTATTGACAGTTAGGAGGCTTTATATGGCGTATGGCATCGGTGCGATACTAGCAGTGATTGTTGGAGTTATTGTGGGGTTGATTTTTAGAAAGCAGATTTATGATGAAGTTGACCGGCTTGAAGGATGGAAGATGGATATTATGAATCGTGAAGTGACAGAAGAGCTTTCCAAGGTGAAATCGTTAAATCTGTCTGGTGAAACGCAAGAAAGGTTTGAGTCCTGGCGCTCTGAATGGGACGATATATTATCCAAGCAACTTCCTCATCTTGAAGAGCAACTTTTTGAGGCGGAGGATTATGCCGATAAATACCGATTCGGTTCTGCAAAAAAGGTCATAAAAGCCATTGAAGAACATTTGAAAACGATCGAGTCTTCAATAGATAAGATGTTTGAAGAATTAGAAACGTTACTTCATTCCGAAGAAAACAGTCGGAAAGATATTGAAACACTCCATCCACAAACAAAACAACTTCGCAAAAAATTATTGCAACAACGCCACCGATACGGGAGTGCTGAGGTTCGTTTTGAAGTCATGATCGATGCTGCTGAAGAGAAATTGCAGAGTTATTATCAGCTTGTCGAACAAGGTAACTATTTCGAAGCGAATGAGCTTGTTCAAACCATGAAAGACGAGATTGATCAACTAACTGTCCAAATTGAAGAATTTCCTTCACTTTATAAGATGTGTAAACAAGAACTCCCTTCACAAATTGAGGACTTAGTAAACGGATTGAAGCAAATGAGTGACGATGGGTATCGAGTTGAAGCGTATAACTTTGAGGAAGAGCTTGCTGGCTTTCAGGAACAGCTTAATCGATATTCCGAACAATTGGACAAGGCAGACATGGAAGAAGCTCGTTCTGGGGCAATTGAGATTGAAGAACGTGTAAATGAAATGTTTGCCCAATTAGAGACGGAAGCTATTGCAAAGAGTTATGTAGAGAAGCATCAACCAAACTTGTTATCTCAACTTCAATCGATTCGTGAAGATATCCGTTTGAGTAAAGAAGAAATCGAAGTATTGCAGCATACATACCAATTTGAAGATAAAGATTTGGAAATTCATACAAGTCTTGAGAAATGGGTTAATCTGCTATTAAAGCAATATAACGACATTATGGATGAACTAGAAGAAGGTCTGCCTCATTCCTCTATAAGAGAGGAACTAGAGCGATGGGAAGTTCAACTTCAAGAGCTTATCGAACAACATCAACAGTTTAAGGAACGTTTACATGAAGTCCGTGCTGGCGAACGAGAAGCAAAAGAACAGATCACAGTAATGAAGCAAAAGCTAATTGCCGTAAATCGCAAGTTGCAAAAAAGCAACATCCCAGGGGTGCCTTTGTATTTGCAAAATGCGATTGAAGCAGCTGCCCATTCTCTGTATCGTGTGCACGATTTATTAGATGAACAACCGCTTGACATGATCAAGGTTAGGGAGTCGCTTGACAATGCTACAAAGGAAACGGAGAGTGCATCTGAGCAAACAGAACTTCTCTTAGATCAAGCAGCCTTAGTTGAGACAATGATTCAATATGGTAATCGTTATCGTAGCCAGTATCCTTTTACAGCAGCAAAGTTATCTGAAGCAGAGCGCTCGTTTAGGAATTATGAGTACGATCAAGCGTTAGAGTTAGCAACGGATGCACTAGAAGAAGTTGAACCCGGGGCGCGTGATCGCTTGGGTGAATATATAGGGGTAAGTTCGACGGTAGGATAGGAGGTAAGCATGAAGAATCGCTTAATTATGGGTCTCTCCTTTTTATCAATCGGTATTTGGATTGTTGTCATCTTACTTCTAATGTTTCCTTCAGAAGAAAGTGCTATAGGACAACACAGCGAACGTGTTCCCTCTGCTCTCCAAATGAAGTCTTCTGATGAGCTACCTAGTTTGGTCTCTTATTATGAAGCTCTCAATATTGAAGAAGTAAATGAAAAGTACGAGAGAAAATGGGAAGAAAAAGGCTTAACCCGCTCTTGGGCTAACGAATGGAGTGAAGATGGCACGTTTGCCATTGATGACCTATTAACAAAACTAGACATTAAGTAAAGTCCTTTCCCGTATGGAAAGGACTTTTTTTAGGTTTTGTTAATGTTTATTGTGATTTCAAGTCTTTCATAAGCCTCCTTGTATGGAAGAATTAAAGTTGAGAGAATGCTTCCGTTTGCTCAAATTGAGAATAAGGTGGTTCGGGAAATCACTCGCTTTCCTCGGCCCCACACGACGTGGGGTAGTTCGACGTTGGCTATTGACGTGACGGTCTTAGTCGAACTTCCTCTTTTACTAATGAGGCTCCAACTACCGCAGGAGTCTCGCAATTTCTCGAACCACCTTTGCCATATAAGGAAGGAACGGAAGCATACTGTATAAAGAAGCAGGATTAATGTAGAGCCCTCGCCCGAGCTAGAGCTGCGGGGCCGTTCTACAACTTCTGATAAGGGGGTGGCTGGGGAACGGGGAGACTCCTGCGGGAGAAAGAGGTAGGCGAGATCCCGCAGGGTGGTTTTCCCGAGGAAGCTCGACAGCTCGCCCGCGGAAAGCGAGTCGTTCCCCAGACACCCCAAGCTCTCAACAAAATAACGGCCCCATTTTACACTAACATATCTCAGCTTCGAGTCTTCAACAATCCTGCCATAATATTGAACGACGAACCCTTTCATAAGGGAGGGGTCTGAAACTCCTTCTTAATCATGTTATAGTAATGTTGACATATAAGAGCGATTGACAGATCAGTCAGAAGAAACGTATGATAATAGAATTGATTGCAATAAGAGAAAAGGGGATCGGTGCCATGATTTACTTTGACAATAGTGCCACGACAAAACCATATCCCGAAGTGCTAAAAAGCTTTCAGCAAGTATCAGAGCGATATTATGGGAATCCTTCATCTATACACGCTTTTGGAAGTGAAGCAGAAAGACTGCTTCAGCAGTCCAAAAAGCAGGCAGCTCAATTGCTGGGTATACAATCAGATGAAATCGTCTTTACTTCTGGAGGAACTGAAGGGAACAATTTAGCTGTAAAAGGGATTGCTTTACAACACCAAAATAGAGGGAAGCATATTATTACTACTTCCATAGAGCACCCTTCCGTGTTGGAGGCATGTCGTTCATTAGAGTCGCTTGGGTTCGAGGTTACCTATCTCTCTGTAAACGAACATGGACGTGTTAGTGTAAAAGATGTACAGGAAGCAATTCGCGAAGACACTATTTTAATTAGTGTTATGCATGTCAACAATGAATTGGGAACCATTCAGCCTATAGAAGAGATCGCTACGCTTGCTCGTCAGTACCCTAAACTTTATTTCCATGTCGACCATGTGCAAGGCTTAGGGAAGACAGACCTGGATCTGTCCCTGATTGATTTGTGTACAATGTCGAGCCATAAAATACATGGTTTGAAGGGAACTGGTATCCTTTATGTGAAGCGTAATACGTCGTTGTTTCCATTGTTGCATGGAGGAAGTCAAGAAGCTTCTTATCGGGCTGGAACCGAAAATCTCCCTGGAATCGTTGCAATGGTTAAAGCACTTCGCATGACGAAGGAAAGTCAAAAACACAAAAGAAAACATCTAAAGGAATTACATCACTATTTGCGTGAAAAGATTTCTGAAATAGATGAAGTTGTCATGAACACACCTTCTGACAGTGCACCACACATCGTGAACTTCTCCGTGCCGGGATATAAGCCTGAAGTGGTCATTCATGCTCTTGGTGAAGAAGGGATCTATATTTCCACAAAGTCAGCATGCTCCTCTAAACATGCTGATGAGAGTGCTGTCCTTAACGCTTGTGGCCATTCACGTGAACGGTCTTCTGCAGGGCTTCGTGTTAGTATTACGTATGATAATACGATGGAAGAAGGAGCGCGATTTATTTACGTGCTTCAAAATGTATTAACCGAATTAAAAGAAGTAATGGGGTAGATAACATGCATTATGATCATATATTAATCCGCTACGGAGAAATGTCGTTAAAGGGTAAAAACTTAAAACACTTTGTAGCTAAGTTGTATGAAAACGTAAAAGCCAAATTGCACGATTACGAAGATATTAAAATTAAGCGAAACAGAAATCGTATGTATATCCTATTGAATGGTGAGGATCCTCAACCCATTCTGGAAAGATGTAAAGATGTCTTTGGAATTCAGTCATTTAGCTTGGCAATTAAAGTAGAGAATGAAGAAGAACAAATGAAAGAAGCCGTTTTGTATGCATTAACACATGCTAAGAACACGAAGACGTTCAAGATTACCACTCGTCGTGTTGATAAAGACTTCCCTATTGATTCACAAGCTATGAACCGAGTTCTTGGTGGGTATGCTCTGACGAATACAGAAGGATATACAGTCGATGTACACAATCCTGATGTAGAGATTAATGTTGAAATTCGAAAAGATGGAACCTATATCACTTCAGAGAAAATTCTTGGTGCTGGTGGACTTCCGGTAGGTACAACTGGCAAAAGCCTTCTTCTTCTCTCTGGAGGAATTGATAGTCCTGTAGCAGGCTATTTATCAATGAAGCGCGGAGTAGAAATCGAAGCGATTCACTTCCATTCACCTCCTTATACAAGTGAGCGCGCAAAGCAGAAAGTCCTTGATTTAGCCAAGCAATTAACTCGATACGGGCATAAGATTAAAGTTCATATTGTTCCGTTTACAAAATTGCAGCAGACCATTCATCGTGAGATCCCTGAAGGCTATGGTATGACTGTCATGCGTCGCGTTATGCTTCAAGTTAGTGAGCGCGTAGCTGAAGAGAGAGGTATTCTTTCCTTTACAACTGGGGAAAGCCTTGGACAAGTTGCTAGCCAAACAATGGAAAGCATGAATACAATTAACGAAGTAACGAATTATCCAATTATTCGTCCTCTTGTATCCATGGATAAATTAGAAATAATTGATATTTCTAAGCGTATTGATATGTATGACATTTCGATTCGTCCTTTTGAGGACTGTTGTACTGTATTCGTGCCAAGTGCACCGAAGACAAGACCTACTCGTGAAAAGGTTCTTCAATATGAAGAGCGAGTTGACTTCACTGATGAAATTGAAGAAACTGTTGCAGGTATTGAAACAGTCGAATTTGAAGAGAATCATACGCAAGAAAAAGACGAATTTTCTGATTTGCTTTAATAGATAAACTTAGTTGAACTGCCAAAAACTGTTCAGAATGAGATCCTCCTTGTGGCGCATGCTAGTAGTACAAGGAGGTGAAACACACATGGCATATAACAACTCAAACGAACTTGTAGTACCTGGTGTACAACAAGCTCTAGACCAAATGAAATATGAAATCGCTCAAGAATTTGGCGTACAACTTGGTCCTGACTCTACATCCCGTCAAAACGGTTCTGTAGGTGGGGAGATCACTAAGCGTCTAGTTCAAATGGCTGAACAACAGTACAGCGGTGGGCAACAACAATAATTAAATAATGTGGTTTAAAAGGGCAGTGGTAACACTGTCCTTTTCCTATGGGGTGAAAAGTAGAAACTTCTAGAGCTTATGATGTTTTGTTGTTCCATAAAAGCCCGCTTATGTGTGAGACTTGAATCCGAGATAGTTCTGTTATGCAATAGGTAGAGGCGTTTCCGTCAGCTTGAATAGAGCGTAAGGTGGGCCTGGAAATTACTCGCTTTCCGCGGGCGAGCTGTCGAGCCTCCTCGGGAAATGCACCCTGCGGGGTCTCGTCTACCTCTTTCTCCCGCAGGAGTCTCGCAATTTCCAGGCCCACCTTTGCCAAATGTTGAGAGACGGAAACGCGCCACTTTTGGTTGGTATGGGGCTTGAGAGCAATTATAATAAGCGGGTCCGTTCACCTAATTAAAACGTCAGGGCAGGCTTGGGGACTGCGAGACTCCCGCGGGAAAAGGAGCCTATCCAGTTTCGGAGTGGAGGACCTAGCGAGATAAGTCATCTTTTTTACAAAGGCTGATCGCCTTTTCCAAAAAGCTGTCTTATCCGGCCCCACACGACGTGGGGTCGTTCGACGTTGTCACAGGATGTGACGATCTTAGTCGAACTTCCTTATATATAAAGGCACCACTCCTGCACTTTAAACCTAGGGGAGACCCTGGAAGGCGCGTAGCGATTGAGGAGGCTTCCCAAGCTCCCCGCAGGAAAGCGAGTGGTCCCCAAGCCTGCCCAACCACTCTTCTAGCAACGGACCTAAGATGTTTTCGTTTCCCTAATAACGAAGAGACAATAGAGAAGGTCAGGAAGTTGTGACTTCATCAGGAAATATGATATGTTACATAAAAAACAAGGGAGTAGGTACATATGGCAGAGTTATGGTATGGTGGAACGATTTATACGATGAGCCAAGAGGGAGAGCAGGTGGAGGCTGTGGTTACGAAGAATGGCCGTATTGAAATGACAGGTGCTCTTGAAGATGTGATGAAGAAGTGGAAGGGTTCGATTGATAAGGAGCATCATCTCCAAGGTCAGGTCATGTATCCGGGATTTGTAGATAGTCACCTGCATATTATTGGTCACGGGGAGAGGTTACTGCGTTTGGATCTATCGTTCATGAAGTCTCCTGAGGAGGTGAAAGAAGCAGTTGCTTCACATGCCTCGCAACTTCCACCAGGAGAGTGGCTCATTGGTGAGGGGTGGAATGAGAATCAGTGGGCAGACCCCCGTATTATACATAAATCAGAGTTAGATGAGATCTCAACCGAGCATCCTATTATGCTAACTCGAGTTTGTCGACATGCACTATTGGCTAACTCAAAGGCAATGGAGCTTGCTGGTGTTACAGAAGAAAGTAAAGACCCTCAAGGGGGAAAGATTGTAAGAGATCATCAAGGGGAAACGACTGGGTATTTTTTGGATGCTGCTCAAGATCCCATTAAGGCGGCCATGCCCGATTATAGTCAAGCATATCTTGAAAAGGCTGTATCTGTAGCTGTAGAGGACCTTACGAGGAATGGGATCGTTGGTGGTCATAGTGAAGATCTTAATTACTACGGTGGTTTCGGAAAGACATATGAGGCTTTTCAAAACAGTATAGGAGCTCATCAATCGAAATTCCGGGCCCATCTGCTTGTTCATCATGAGGTTTTAGATGACATGTTAACAGAAGGATTGAGTTACAAGAGTGGCTCAGATTTCGTTGAGCTGGGTGCTGTAAAGATTTTTTCTGATGGGGCTATTGGTGGCCGTACGGCTCTTTTATCTGAAGGCTATGAAGATGATAAAGGGAATAGAGGTATGGCTATTCATAAAGAAGAGCATTTAGCTCAGCTTGTTAAAAAAGCAAGAAAGCATAATCTACCTGTAGCCGTTCATGCCATTGGGGATGAAGCTGTTGCTATGATTACACGCATCTTAAATGGGGTGCCTGATGCTCCTTATCGTGACCGTATTATTCATGCACAGTTTATGCAAGATGAACTTTATGACCAGGTGAAGACGACGAACTCCATTGTGGATATTCAGCCTACATTTGTTTCCTCTGATTTCCCATGGGTGCTAGATAGAATTGGTGAACATCGTTTAAAGAATGCTTATCCCTGGAAGAGTCTGTTACAAAGCGGTATACCTTGTGCTGGCGGTTCAGACGCACCGATTGAGGAGATTAATCCACTATTAGCCATTCAAGCAGCGGTGACACGAAAATCTGTTCATGACCAAAAGGTGTATGGTAGAGAGCAGTGTCTAACGATGTACGAAGCTATTTCTCTTTATACAAAGGGAAGCGCATATGCCATTCATGAGGAAAACAAGAGGGGGCAGATCATTGTAGGCTATGATGCTGATTTTACTATTTTTGATCGAGATCTCTTTGCTTTACATCCTGATCGCCATCTAGAAGCAAATGTTACAAGAACGATTGTGGATGGTACAGTTGTCTATCAGCGATAAACTAGTAAGTACTGTTTTACAAAAACCGTCTAGAGGAGTAATCCTCTAGACGGTTTTTTTATAGAAACGTGCGCTTGACTCGTTCCCAATAAGAGTTATCTTTTAATTTTATCGTCTTAATCACTTTGTCGCTTAAATTAACTTTTACATTTCGGATATTTCGTATAGGAAGTGCTTCATTATCAATTCCTAAGATCGGATAGTCATTCCCATCCTGTACTAATTGTAAATTTAGCGTGCGATCACCACTTAAGATGAAAGAAGAGCCTAGCGTCCGGTAACGGTTACTATTTATAGAAGCGAGCTCAGATACCTGGAAGCATGGAAGTTTAGGATCGACGACTGCACCTTTTGATGATTTGTTATATCCTGTGCTTCCTGTAGGAGTCGCCACGATGAGTCCATCACCTCGAAACGATTCGAAAGGAATGTCGTCGATGAAAACATCAATTTCAATCGTCTTAATAAGTGTTGAGCGCATGCTTAGTTCATTTAAGCAATAAAATGAAGATTCATTATTGATATTTGCCTCAATTACTGGGAAACGCCTTACCTCTAAAGCTTCGTGCATCATAGAATGAACCATTTCATCAAAATGATCTAAGTTAAAGTCGCAGTAAAGACCTGATTCATTTTCAGAAGTTGTAATTCCTGTGTATAAGCAATCTTCACGGAAACCCGTTTTCCTTACAGATTGAAGAAACATCCCGTCCCCGCCAACGCTAATAATAATATTGGCGTCTTTATGATCTTGAACAATCTCAAATCCATTCTGTTTGGCTAAATCAAATAAGGGATTGAGCTTTTCTATGAGCTCGTCCTTATGTTGGTAGTAAAAGAATAACTTATTGCGATTCATCATCATCTTCAACACTCCTCTTCGAATGGCGATATCATCTTTATTAGATGTTCCTATATTCACATCATATCAAAAACGAAAGCGTTTTCTAAACAAATTAATGTCAGATTGTTTAAATTTTATGAAAGGGGATGAAACTAGATAGAAAAGGAGGGATGAAAGAATGGTCTGGGTGTTGGGGATTGTTATCTTCTTTGTTGTTAATATTATTTTCGTGTGGTTCTCGAGACTCTACATCACGCTGACCTATCTGCACTCTTCTGATCAAGATTTTTTAAAAATGGAATTACGCATATGGAAATGGATCAGAATAAAAAAGGAAGTCCCTATGATGGCTTTAGATAAGGAAGATCTTTCTCTAAAGACAAAAGAGAAAACAGAGGTTGGAAATAAAAATGAAGGAGAACAAGAAAAATCATATACTCCTGAAGAAGTCTTTAATCGTATTCAAAGTATTCAAGATCTTGTTACAAGGGTGATTGGGTTACATAAAATAATAAGGCGGTTTTTGAGGAAAGTTCATGTTCATACATTACTTTGGGATACTCAAGTGGGCACATCAAACGCCAGCATAACTGGCATGGTGTGTGGTGGAATTTGGTCTTTAAAAGGGACATTAGTTGGTGTGGTCTCCAACTGTATGAAACTACAAGGAACACCTGAAATATATGTAACTCCCTATTTTCAACAAAAGCATTCTCAAACTCGTTTGGAGTGTATGATTTCGTTTCGTTTTGGGCAAGCTATATTCGCAGTATTACAAGTCGTTCGGTACTCTCGTGGAAACATACCGAAGTGGCGGAAGAAACCCGCGTAATTCATATGAGGAGGTACAATCATGTCAGAACATCCAATTCAAGGTCTGATGACCACTGCTATGGAAAGCTTGAAAGATATGATTGATGTAAACACAATCATTGGTGATCCTGTTGAAACGCCAGATGGTAGTACATTAATCTTGACTGTATCAAAAGTAGGATTTGGCTTTGCGGCAGGAGGAAGTCAGTTCAAGCAAGACAGCGGTAATAGTAAGAACGGGCAACAAGGAAATGGTTCTAGCCCTGGATCTAATGGTGAAGAACTTCCTTTTGGTGGAGGAAGCGGTGGTGGAGTCTCCATCACACCAATTGCTTTTTTGATCGTAAACAAAACATCAGGAGTGAAAATGATTCACTTGGATGAAAGCACTCATTTATATGAGCGTATGATTGATTTGGCACCACAGGCCGTGCAGAAAATACAAGACATACTTAGTAAAAATGGTGATAAACAAAATGGACAATCTTCTGGTAACAGAGGGCAGAGCCAGGGACAAAATGGCGGCCAGAATCAGGGCCAAAGTCAAGGACAAAACCAAGGTGGTTCAGATGGACAGAACTATTCCTGGTAGGAAATGATTAGACAAGGAAAGAAACTGCCCTCATAATAGTATGGGTCAGGCTCTTTCCTTATTTCATACATAAAAAGGGATCCTAAAGAGCTTTTATACAGATATTAGAGGAGGAATGCATCATGGCATCTATTACATTCAAAGATAATCCCGTTACACTAGTTGGCGACGAAGTTAAAGTAGGGGACAAAGCTCCGAACTTTACCGTCCTTGCTAATGATCTATCAGAAGTTTCTTTAGAACAATATGATGGGGTTAAATTAATTAGTGTGATTCCATCAATTGACACAGGAGTATGTGACGCCCAGACGCGTCGTTTCAACGAAGAAGCTGCTCAGTTAGACAATGTAAATGTTCTAACGATTAGCATGGACTTACCCTTTGCACAACGTCGCTGGTGTGGTTCAAATGGTATTGAAAACGTAGACACGCTTTCTGACCATCGCGATGCTTACTTTGGGGAAGCATTTGGCGTTCTAATTAAAGAAATGCGCCTTCTTGCACGCGCTGTATTTGTAGTGAACAGCCAAAATGAAGTTGTGCATGCTGAATATGTATCAGAAGCAACAAATCATCCTGATTACGAAGCAGCAATCACTGCAGCAAAAGACGCTCAATAATATTAAAACGCGCGAAAAGGGCTAGGCATCTTCGTTTCTTCTTTCTTTGTATACAAAGCTGTATGCAACTTAGAGGTAGCAAGATGCCTAGCCTTTTTGTTTAATAGAAGGACTATTGTATAAGCTTGACCCTTTACATAGTCTTAAATAAGATGTAGCCTCTAATTTGGTATTCTTACGATGCATTTGCTAAACTAGTAAAGTTGAACGTGATAATAGGAGGAATAAGCATGGATCAGTCTCATGTTGAATTGTTATATACATGGCTCGATGAAACAGCTGAATTAATCGGTGAGGAAATCGACCTTTCATATTTAGAATTGCTACCCTTAGCGGGTGAATTACTTCTTGAAGGTTCACCATCTACAGATTACAGTGAAAGTCTTCAAGGTAAACTGTCAGATAAGATTAAAGGGATTCAAATTGAAAACTTCAAAAAAGAAGAAATTCGTAAAGGATTGCAACTTGCTATCTTAAAAGGGATGAAGGGATCAACTCAGCAACAGCATTTGATCACCCCTGATTCTGTTGCTATTTTTATGGGTTATTTAATACAGAAAGTGCTCGGTGAACAAGAAACGGTTAGATTATTTGATCCTGCAACAGGGACAGCTAATTTACTAACTGCAATTATAAATCAAATGGAACAATCTGTTGAAGTGTATGGAAGTGAAGTCGATCCAACCCTAATTCAACTCGGATTATTAAACGCTAATTTACAAAAATCGGAAGTTGAGTTTTTCCACCAGGATAGTCTCCGTCCTTTATTACTCGAACCAGTAGATGTTGCAGTGGCGGACCTTCCTGTCGGGTATTACCCGGATGATCTACAAGCAGCTAATTACAAACTAAAGGCAGATGAAGGTCATTCATATGCTCATCACTTGTTTATTGAACAAACATTACACTATGTTAAAGAAGGCGGCTACTCTTTATTTTTAATTCCGAACTTCCTATTTGATAGTGATCAATCAGAACAACTGCACGCATTTTTACAGGAGAATGTTCATATTGTAGGTGTCCTGCAACTACCAGAATCCATGTTCAAGAATGAGAAATTTGGTAAGAGTATCTTCATCGTACAGAAGAAAGGGCAAGATACCAAAGCGCCTCAGCAGGCTCTGATGGCTAAGCTTCCTTCTTTCCAAAATGCTAAGGCAATGAATGATATGGTTAACCAAATTAATGATTGGTTCAAGTCGGAAAGAACGTCGTAATTTTTTGAAAATAAAGATTTCAAGGAGAAACCGTTTCCAATTCCTGAATTGTCTTGAAAAGCTTGATGGCGGGTGGTTAAATGGGAAATGGTAATCATGAACCTAGAGTATTAAGGGGATGAAATAAATGTCAAAAATCTTATCAATTAATGCGGGTAGTTCTTCTCTAAAGTTTCAATTAATCGAGATGCCTGCTGAAGAAGTAGTTACAAAAGGTCTTGTTGAACGTATTGGTTTAGATAATGCTGTATTCGCAATTGAAGTAAATGGTGAGAAAGAGAAAACCGTTACAGATATTCCAAATCACGAAGTAGCTGTACAGTTGTTAGTAGACAAGCTAACATCAACAGGTGTAATCCAATCTCTAGATGAAATTGACGGAATTGGTCACCGTGTTGTACATGGTGGAGAACGCTTCGCTGATTCTGCTGTCGTTACGGAAGAAGTCATTCAAGAAATTGAAACGGTTTCTGAATTAGCTCCTCTTCATAACCCAGCGAACCTTACAGGAATTCGTGCATTCCAAGAAGTGCTTCCAAATGTACCTGCGGTTGTCGTATTTGATACTGCATTCCACCAGTCCATGCCGGAGCAGTCTTATCTTTATAGCCTGCCTTACGAGTACTATGAAGAGTATGGCATTCGTAAGTATGGTTTCCACGGTACATCTCACAAGTTCGTTTCAGAGCGTGCTGCTGAAATGTTAAACCGTCCAATTGAACAGCTACGCATCCTTTCTTGCCATATTGGTAACGGTGCATCGATCGCTGCAATTGAAGGTGGCAAATCTGTAGATACATCCATGGGCTTCACACCACTTGCTGGTGTTACTATGGGAACTCGTTCAGGTAACATTGACCCTGCACTAATCCCATACATCATGGACAAAACAGGTAAAACAGCAGAAGAAGTAATCCGCGTTCTTAACAAAGAAAGTGGAATGCTTGCACTTTCTGGTTCATCTAGTGATATCCGCGATATCATTGAGAAAGCAGACCAAGGCGACGAACGTGCGGAATTAGCTCTTGAAGTATTCGCAGCACGTATCCACAAGTACATTGGTTCTTACGCAGCTCGTATGCACGGCGTAGATGCGATTGTATTCACTGCTGGCGTTGGTGAAAACTCTTCCCCTGTTCGTGAACGTGTCCTTCAAGGATTAGAGTTCATGGGCGTATACTGGGATCCAACATTAAACAAAGGAATTCAAGGAGACGAAGCGTTCATTAGCTACCCTCATTCCCCAGTTAAAGTAATGGTGATTCCAACGAACGAAGAAGTTGTCATTGCACGTGACACGGTTCGTTTAACTCAATAGAATTGCATTTCTTAAATAACCTTCCTATCTGGTTTCTAGATGGGAAGGTTATTTTTTTGATTTCATTTTATGGATTAAAGATGACTTTGGGATATTGTTCCTGAATACGCTAGTTATATCAGAGGAGGGGGTATTATCTCTTCCCCTTTTTGTAAACGCTCGCAATTTTAAGTGGATAAAGCTAAAATAAAGATGAAGGAATGCTACGGATAAGGGGTGGGGTAATGAGTAATGAGCGTGTTATGAAGGATATCCAAGCTTGGGAGAAACAATGGGAAGATTATCAGTCGACGGATTTCACTGTCCTTTACGATCAATGGATGAAGCGGTCCTTTCGCAATGTGAACCCTAAAGCGAAGCAAACTTTTTTCAATCAATTTGATCAATGGTTGTTTCACACACATGCCTATATTCAAGGGTCCGCTTTTCAAACGGAAGCCAGGCAGCGTATCTTAACAAGCGGTCGGATTTTCCGGTCTGACATTGAGTACTTAGAAGATATGCGAAAACTTCCTATTGATCAGCTAACGTATTTAGCTCATCAACAAATTGCAAAAGGTAAGCTATATTCTTTTGCGCAAGGAGGACTGACGGGGACGGGCGGTTGGTTACTCTTAGGAATTGATTTCCCTCTTATGATGATTATGAACGTAAGGGCTGTTCAATTAATTGGACTTACATTTGGGTATGAAATTAATCACCCTTATGAAATGATGCTATCCTTAAAGGTGTTTCACGCAGCTACACTTCCGAAGCGATTACAGAAAGAAGCGTGGGAGGAATTGAAAGTAGAGCTCTCCAATCATACATCTCCATTTATCTACGAAGGAGATGAGAAGCTGACTAATGAAACGTGGTTAGAACAGCCAATGAAGCAAGGAATGAAATCTTTATTTATTCTTATGTTTCGAAAGAAAATTATACAGGGGCTCCCGCTTGTCAGTATGGTTATCGGAGCAAATGCCAACTACCAACTGACCAAGCAGGTCACTTCCTTTGCGCTTCGTTTTTACCAATATCGCCATATTAAAGAATACGGGGATTTTTCATCATAAAAGCCCAGACGTCATGTCTGAGCTTCTTTTTTATCGTTAATGTTTGTTGGTAATAGTATTCATTAAGTCTTATCAGGACGTACAACAAGAACATCGCAGCTTGCATATCGTGTGATATGTTCGGAAACACTTCCAATAAAGAAGCGCTCTACTGCGTTTAACCCAGTAGCTCCGCAAATGATTAAATCTGCTTTAAATTTTGGTGCAACTTCTTTAGCGATCTTTATTTTAGGAGATCCGTATTCAACGTCTACAACAACTGATTGTACACCCTGGCCTTTTGCGTGATTTTCGTATTTGGTCAAGATTTCTGTTGCATACTCTTCTGCCCTAATCGCAAGTGAGCGGTCATATGCTTCAACGGTGGCGAAAGCCCGTGTATCTACGACGTGAGAAAGGTATAATGTAGCATCATTTCGTTTAGCGATTTCAACGGCTTTTTCAAAAGCAAATTCTGATGCCTCGGAGCCATCAACAGCTACGACAATTCGTTTGTATTCAAAAGACATAACACATCTCTCCCTTCTTTCCTTTATTATATCATGGAAGCGCATTCAATTGGTAAAAGGTGTGGGGAGGAATTAGACGAAACTGTGACATACTATAGGTGTGGAGGTGTTTGAGATGCAAAACAAAGATAAGAAGAACAAATTAGGTTTAACTTATGATTCAGAAGGGGAAAACATGGTAGCGAGTCAGCTACGTGACAGTTATCAAAGTGGCTATATTGATGAGAATGCTCAACGCGAGCGTGAACAATTAAAAGGTATTAAACATCGATAAAAAATGCCTCATCCTGAGTCTTACACGAACTCAGGATGAGGTTTTTTAATGCTTGCGACGATCCAGTAACTAATTCCAACCACTACGAATGTAATAAAGCCAGGTGAAAAGGCATTTGGTAAAAGGAAGTAAAGGATGCTGCCTAAAATGATAACTCCAAAGGGGAGCTTGTAGATTGCTTGATCTTTCTTAACATTTTGTAGGGATTCGAATGGTAGTTTACCTTTTTTTATCACTACAAAATCTACAACAATAACAGCTGATATAGGAATAATAAGACCGCCTAGTAAGGATATAAATTGTTCTGCCTCACTAACGAGGGGGGGATAAGAACTTAATAATACTCCTAGAGCTCCAAAGATCACTGCGCTTGTCACTCTAGATAACTTTGAGAAAGTATTCAATAAACTATACCCGCCTGTATAAGCATTACTGATATTTATCGATATCATAGAGACCATCGCAGTAAGCGTGATGATTCCGAGAAACCAAGGTGAGTTTGTAGCATTACTTGCTGAAACATAAGGGTTTAATTCGTCAAATAGGATGGCTGAACTGCAGCCGATCGTGGCAGTAATAAGGAAACCTACACTATTACCGATCCATAAGCCTATCGCCCCTTGTTTTGGAGTTTTTGCGTACCGTGCCATATCGGCTGAAGCGCTAACTCCTGAAACGTATTGAACGAAAGCTAAACTTGCGAAAAAGATCATCATGCTTATACTGCCATGGCCTTGTTCAGGGGAAAGCGTAACAAGTGAACTAGAGGCTTTATTTGTAGTAAAGTATAAGTAAAGCATTACACCTTCACCTGCCAGCAATAGTGGTAGGAAGTAAGAGGTGGCTTTTTTGACAGCTCCAAATCCTACAATAGCTAAAAGTACCATAAGGATGGAGAGAGGCAGCGAGAACATTAAAAATGGATATTCATGCCCTGTCATACGTACAATTAATTGTTGAAGGACATATGTTCCGCCGATGGTTTGCACGCTGAACCAATAGAGCGATGTTATACTACGAATAGGAGAAGAGATGTACCTGGCACCTTTCCCTCCGAGTATCGTTCGAATTGCGTATTGAGACGGGATTCCATATATAGAACCAGGATAAGATAATAGAGAAACGAAAATAAATCCTACAATTGCACCAATGCTTGTAGCTATTATAGCTGCGAGGAAAGATAAATTTCCTTTTATTACAGCCAATGCAGGAATTAGAAAATTACCAGCGTTAGCGGATATGGCGATTTGAATAATGGCATATTGATACCATGGTGTTGTTCTTTCAGAAGCAGGTACCGCATCTAAGCCAATCCTTTCTACAAAAGATTGCTTAGCTGAAGCTGCTTGATCCATAACGTCACTTCCTCTCTTAGCACATCAATTGTACATATACAGAGAACAAATTGTAAATATAAAAGGAGGTACAGTGCATGCGACACGCTATTATTACAGCAGGAGCGAAAGGATTAGGGAGAAGAGTAACAGAAGAATTTTTAGAAGCTGGTTTCTCCGTTACCCTTACATATCGAAGTAATTATGAGAAGGTAGAGGAGCTGTTAAATGAGCATGCTTCTATAAAAGAACGGATTCATGCTGTGCAAGCAGACGTAACCAGTAAGGCAGACATTGACCACACAGTGAATGAGGCAGTGAATAAATACGGTCGTGTTGATGTTCTCGTTAACAATGCAGGGCCATACATTTTCGAGCGTAAGAAATTAATGGATTACACAGAAGATGAATGGAATACAATGATTCGTGGAAATTTAGACGCAGTATTCTATTTATTAAAGGCTGTTGTTCCCATTATGAGACAGCAACACTATGGTCGTATTATTAATTATGGGTTTCAAGACGCGAGCAACGCCCCTGGATGGGTTTATAGAGCGGCATTTGCTGCAGCGAAAACAGGACTAGTTTCTCTGACTAAGTCTATCGCTTTTGAAGAGGCTGAGTATGGAATTACTTCTAACATGGTGTGTCCTGGGAAAATTGAAGGGGATTTAAAAGAAGCTCCTATTGAGAAAGGGAAAGAGATGGTTGATCCAAAAACCCCTGTTGGTCGCCCTGGAACAGGAGGAGATATAGCACGGTCAATCCTGTTTTTAAGTGATGAGAATGCAGATATGATAACAGGTACGATTATGGAAGTAACGGGTGGGGTAGATGTAATTCATAAGAACCGTCAATTTAAATAATCTATTCTTATAACAACTAGAGTATCCTGATTGTTGTTGGAAGGAGCATTTTTAAAAGGTAGAGCTAACTAGTGTAATTTTGTTACAATGAAAAGGCTTACAAAATAATGCTGTTTAGTGGGGCTGGGTTTCATATAAGAGCTCAATAGGAGGGTTAGGAATGAAAATTGGCGTACCTAAGGAAATAAAAAATAATGAAAATCGTGTAGCCATGACACCGGCTGGGGTTATGTCGCTAATGAGCGCGGGTCATGAGGTTGTTGTCGAAGTAGGTGCAGGAATTGGGTCTGGTTTTTTCGATAAAGAATACGAAGACGCGGGAGCTACACTTGTTAAAACGGCTTCAGAAGCATGGTCGCAAGAGATGGTTATGAAGGTCAAAGAGCCTCTGGAGGAAGAGTTTACACATTTCCATGAAGGTCTAATCCTATTTACATATTTACACTTAGCTCCTGAACCTGAATTAACAAAGGCTTTAATAGATTATAAAGTAGTCGCTATTGCATACGAAACAGTACAAGCAGCTGATGGCACATTGCCTCTTCTTACTCCGATGAGTGAGGTAGCTGGGCGGATGGCTTCTCAAATAGGGGCTCAATTCTTGGAAAAGTCAAAAGGTGGCATGGGGATTCTTTTAGGAGGAATTCCAGGTGTTAAAAGAGGGAAAGTGACCATTATTGGTGGTGGCGTAGTTGGAACAAACGCTGCAAAGATTGCTATGGGTCTTGGAGCCGATGTCACAATTATAGACTTAAGTCCTGGGCGACTCAGGGAACTTGATGACATATTTGGTTCTTCAATTAATACGATAATGTCGAACCCGTTAAATATAGCAAGGGAGTTGCGAACATCTGACTTGGTCATTGGAGCTGTTCTCATCCCCGGTGCTAAAGCACCTAAGCTTGTTACGGAGGACATGGTGAAAGATATGATGGATGGGTCGGTGATTGTAGATGTAGCCATTGACCAGGGTGGAATATTTGAGACAACAGATCGAATTACCACCCATGATCATCCAACTTATGAGAAATATGGTGTTTTACATTACGCAGTCGCGAACATGCCGGGTGCAGTTCCGCGAACCTCTACGATTGGGTTAACAAACGTAACCGTACCGTATGCGTTGCAACTAGCTAATAAAGGGTATAAGAAAGCGAGCCTCGATAACGAAGCCTTGTTGAAAGGCATCAATACTCTTGGGGGATTTGTGACGTATAAAGCAGTAGCTGAAGCCCATGAGCTTGAGTATTGTGATGTTTTTGAACTTTTAAATGAATAGAGGAATGAAAGGGACAGGCTAAAAGGTCTGTCCTATCGTATATGCATGAGGGCGATGTATGAATCCTATAAAAGTCATGTTTTTCCATATAAAATGAAACGTATTCTTTTTACATCCGTATAAGAGGTTATAGAACCTATCCAATAGATGAGGTGATGGAGCTTGGGGTTATTTTCAAAGTGGTTTCAGAAATCAAAGCCTAAGGAAAATGATGTGAAAGCTAGGACGCCCCTGACGATTCAAGTTGGGGATATTGTTACTTATGACTTAATGGATTATGAAGTGGTAGGAAAAATCACTTACAAGGATGGTTCTTATAAATGGTTTTCATACCAACTTTTAGAAGGAAGGAATACGATCTGGCTTTCTGTTGAAATGGACGATGAATTAGAATTAGGTATTTATAAAACTGTATCCTTGTCGGTTAAGGAACCATTTCCTCAGCAGCTTGAATTTGAGGGTAAAACCTACCACTTAGAAGAGGAAGGTAAGGCCAATGTCATGGGAGAAGGACGTAGTGAGAATATTGATGGCCGTGTAACCCATTATGGAGATTATAGTGATGGAGATGGTGAGCAATACTTAAGTGTAGAAACATGGGGAACAGAAACAGAAGTAAGCCTTGGGACTTCCGTTGAAGAATATGAGATTAAAATACTTGCGGGTTCATAATTAAAAGGAGGAATTTCTTATGTTTAAACTGTTTAAACGTGTAGGCACAGTGGTTAACTCTGAATTAAATGCGATGCTTGATAAGGCAGAGGATCCAGTAAAAATGTTAGACCAATTTATGAGGGACATGGAAAAGGATATACGTGAAGCAGAAAGCGCAGTCGCTAAACAAATTGCCAATGAAAAGATGTTGAAAAGAAAGTATGACGATGCACAAGCGCTAGTGGATAAGCGTCAGGATCAAGCAGAGAAGGCCATTGAAGCTGGTAATGAAGACTTAGCCAAACGCGCTTTACAAGATAAGAAAAATCAGCAAGAGCAATCTGAATCTTTGAAGGAATCATGGGAAAGAGCGAGAACGGACTCTGAATCGTTAAGACAAAAGTTAGATGAGATGAAGAAAGAATATCAGGAAATGAAGTTAAAGAAAGACTCCTTGAAGGCAAGAGCTGAATCGGCTAAGACACGCACAAAAATGAATCGTACGATGTCAGGCATTTCTAGCGATGAGTCTAAGCGAGGATTCGAGCGTATGGAAGAGAAGGTTATGAAGTATGAAGCTGAGGCGGAAACAAGCGAAGATTTGTCGAGTGAATCACGTTCTTTGGATGATGAATTTGAAGAATTAGAAAAGGATGGCGTCGATGATGAATTAGCGGAGTTAAAGAAAAAATTAGGGAAAGAATAAAAAGATGCTTTAATGGCCTGCTTCTAAGGAAGCTGGCCCTTCCTTTGTGAGGAAATAGCAATTGATGGAGGTGAATAAATAATGAGGGGCGTTTTTATTCTTATGATTCTTTCCTTGGTTGCTTTATCTGGATGTAGCCAGGGATTGCAACCGTTTGATGAAGGTGTTGGTGATTCAAACAGTGGGATGTCTGGTTCTCGTACATACACGTTTCCTGAAGAACCTCCTAAAGAAGAGATGCTAGAACAATTAAGTGACAAGAAGAAGACTTCTCCTGAGGAACTAGTGAGTTCAGTATTTCCGCTTTTGGATGTGGTAGAAGGGTCTTCTTCGAATCAAGAAGCTCGTATTTACGTTACACAGCAGTTTACTATACAAGAATTAGCAACGTCTTTAACCGACGCCTTTCCTCCTGATGAAAAGAGTGAGGTTAAGAATGGAAAGCAGATCTTCATTTACCCTGAACACTTTATTACCTTAAAAGAGAGTGAACAAGACGAAGATGCTGTGTTAATTGAGTTGGCAAGTGACCGATTTGTGAGAGACAATTATTCACCAAATTATTTTAACGGTTTCTTTGCTTTATGGGTATTAGACGAAGTTCTTGACGTCGATGACTGGGGGAAGAAGCGAAAAAGAATTTGTGCTAGTAGCGGGTGCTATGGAGGTTATTCCAGCAGTAAATACCGCCCGGGTCAGGCAGGAAGTTTACGTGGATCTAGTGGTCGAGGCGGCGGACCAGGAACAGGAAAATAACCAAAGAAGGGTGATCATTATGGAGCCATTTTTATGGACATTTTACTATTTTGTAGTAGCGATCGTAGTGGTTTTTGTCGGACTTTTCATATTTGAGAAGATAACGAAACAATACAAGGATTGGGAAGAAATTAAAAATGGAAACACAGCAATTGCTCTATCCATTGCTGGTAAAATAATAGGGATCTGTATCATTTTATCATTTGCTATTTATCACTCGTTACAGCTAATGGATACATTAATTTGGGGAGCGTATGGGGTCTTCTTACAAATGATCGCTTATCTATTATTCGAATTCATTACCCGTCGTTTCTCAGTTGAGGACCAGCTTAAAGAAAATAACATAGCTGTTGGGATTGTTACGATGGGAGTTTCCATTGGGCTTGCTTTCGTAATAGGAGCTTCGATAACCTAGAACTACAAACCCTTCGCTCCCTCTGGGGTGAAGGATTTTTCTATTGGGGAGAATTGTTGATTACTTGAAACTGAGACAACGTGACCGTTTGCTTTAATTGAGCGTAAGGTGGTTCGGGAAATCACTCGCTTTCCGCGGCGAGCTGGGGAGCCTCCTCAGTCGCTTTGCTCCCTCCGGGGTCTCCCCTAGGCTCGTACTGCCGCAGGAGTCTCGCAATTTCCCGAACCACCTTGCTATATATAGAAGGAACGGAAACATGCTTTCAGAGAGGGCCACTCCCTCCTTCATGTGTGTGTCCGTTCACCCCATTCACAAGCAGGGCTGGCTGGCGGACTGCGAGACTCCCGCGGGGAGAGGAGCCTAGGGGAGACCCCGCAGAGAGCGATAGCGAACGAGGAGGCTTCCCAGCTCCCCCGCAGGAAAGCGAGTGGTCCGCCAGCCAGCCCAAGCACTTTTATCGTAACGGATACTGAGGCACAGAGTCGGTTTGGCCATTCTACTATTAAGCTGTTAGGGGGGATATGTGTGGAAGCTAAGGCGGTGAGGCAGAGTAAGCTCATTTATTGGGCGTCGGGGATTGTATCAATCTGCGGCATTATTTTTGAAGTATTATTCGGAGCGCTTGGATCGTACATACTAGGAGATGGTGTGAAACAATATACGCTAACGATTTCTCTCTTTCTGACTGGAATGGGAATTGGGGCCTCAATTAGTGAACGGATTATGAAAAATTTAATTACGGCTTTTGTTCGTGTAGAGTTTGCCGTGGCCTTAATTGGAGGGTTTTCAAGCTTTCTTATGTTCGGGATCACTGCTTTTGCTCCCGAGGGTTCTGAAGCCCTGTTCTTGTATACAGTTACGTTTAGTATTGGTGCCTTAACTGGCGTGGAGCTACCTATTCTAATACGTAAGGCGAATGAGATCGGTGTAGAACTTAATCGTTCCACAGCTCGTGTGTTGTTTTCAGATTATGCTGGTGGATTAATTGGTGGATTGCTGTTTGCTTTTTATTTACGCCCTCAAATGGGGATGGTGAAAAGTGCGTTTATTGTTGGGGTAATTAACCTTTCTGTTGCTCTATTGATCCTTTGGTTGTTTCGCAAAGAGATTTCTTACTTAAAGATACATATGGTGTCAGGGGTTCTAATAGGGCTCCTGCTTATAGCAGGTGTTTTATTTGGGGAAGAAATGGCTTTTTCCTTTGAACAAAAACTTTATAAAGATCCGATCATACATATGGAAGACACTGCATACCAACGTATAGTTTTGACGAAAGAACAAGGGGATACAAGATTATACCTCAATGGGGCCT
Source organism: Pontibacillus salipaludis (assembly GCF_014642405.1). GTDB lineage: Bacteria > Bacillota > Bacilli > Bacillales > BH030062 > Pontibacillus > Pontibacillus salipaludis. The sequence goes on along the minus strand of NZ_BMIN01000011.1, from coordinate 47,621 downwards.
TACAGTTTAGTTCATCAGATGAATATCGCTATCATGAAACGCTTGTTCATCCTGCGATGGCTAAAGCTTCTTCTACTGAGAATGTGTTACTTCTTGGAGGAGGAGATGGGCTAGCGGTTCGAGAAATACTAAAGTATAAGGAGGTAGAGTCGGTTACGGTAGTAGACCTTGATCCCAGAATGACGGAACTAGCCCAGACCAATTTTCATTTATTGCAATTAAATGAAGATGCTTTAAGCGATGAGCGGGTGAACATCTTAAATCGAGATGCCTTTAAGTATTTAGAGCAAACAGATGAGATGTATGATGTTGTGATTGTGGATCTCCCTGATCCTAATAATGAAAGCTTAAACAAGTTATATACATGGGAATTCTATTCCCTCATTCGCAATCATCTCAAGAGTGAAGGTGCCATCATGGTCCAGGCAACGAGCCCTGTTTTTGCAAGAGCCGTTTACTGGACCATTTCTGAGACTATTGCTTCAACGGGTTTACATACAAAGAATCTCCACATTGATGTTCCGAGTTTTGGGAACTGGGGATACGTTCTTGCGAGCCGTACACCTACAAGTATGGAGCAGCTTGCTATTAAAGCTCCAACTCGTTACCTAACTCAAGACATGCTTGAAGCACTTACTGTTTTTGGGAAAGATGAAGACAAGGATATTGAGGGTGTTGAACTAAAGCCAAATACATTAATTGATCCTCATTTAATTGAAAAGTATGAACAAGCATGGAAGAACTACTAAACGGGTAAAGACATAAGTGAAGGTACGATTAATCGATATAAAGGAGAGGTTTTCTGTGAAGGTATCTTACCACGGACATTCTGTTGTAAAAATTGAAACAAACGAACATACGATTTTAATTGACCCTTACATTTCGGAGCAGGGAAACTGCGACCTTGATGCTAGTACAATTGAAGCGGACGTTATCTTATTAACTCATGGTCATAACGATCACGTTGGAGACACGGTGGATATTGCTAAACGAAATGATTCTTTTGTTGTTGCTCCATTTGAACTCGCTACTTATTTGGGGAATAAAGGATTAAACACTCACCCAATGTATATTGGAGGAGCGCATACGTTTGATTTTGGTACGGTTAAGTTTACACAAGCTTTTCATGGTTCTTCGTACACAGAAGAAGACGGAACAATTGTTTACACAGGTATGCCAACAGGAATCCTATTCACCTACGAAGGGAAAACGATTTATCACGCAGGTGATACCGGCTTGTTTAGCGATATGAAGCTGATTGGCGAACGAAATAATATTGATTTAGCTTTCTTGCCAATTGGTGATAATTTTACAATGGGGCCAGAGGATGCAACATTAGCTGCAGAGTGGCTTCAGGCTAAACACGTTGTGCCTGTTCATTACAATACGTTCCCGCTCATCGAGCAAGACGGTGAAGCGTTTGCTGAAGGGATAAAAGGTGGAGCTGGAAAAGTCATGCAAGTTGGTGAATCACTAACTCTTTAGAAACAAGGATGTTAATTAAGAGCCTATGTTATTAAATAACATAGGCTCTTATTGTTTTGTGAATCTCTTCTTTCCTGCATCATGTTCAGTCTCATTGGTTCATATAATTAGGACAAGAACACGGAGGAGGGGAACAAAATGAGACAACATGCATTATTGAGATTATTGTTAGCGTGCTTTCTGTTTTATGTAGCTTGGCCTTCCGTACAGGTACAGGGGAGTGCGGCTGGATCCTATTTTTGGATGGCTTGGCTTGTTTTTTTGTTTATGGCAATAGGGGCAAACCTGGCGATTCTATTAAATTTGCGGGTTCAGCTTGTGTATAGACAAGAAGAAGTGAAGGAAGAAAAACAGTTTTCTCTTGGTAAAAATTGAAGCCATGATTGTTCATCTGTATAATAACACTAAGAAGGATTATGACTAGTACAGTTTGTATAGTTCGGAAAGCATGGTGAATTAGATTGGCAACAAAGCATGAGCAAATATTAAACCATATAGACTCCCTATCAATTGGAACCAAGATTTCTGTTCGAGGCATTGCGAAAGCCTTAGAAGTAAGTGAAGGGACGGCATATAGGGCGATTAAAGAAGCTGAAAACCAAGGTCTAGTAAGCACGATCGAACGAGTAGGGACCATACGGATTGAAAGGAAAAAGAAAGAAAACATCGAACGTCTCACATTTGCTGAGATTATCAACATCGTGGACGGTCAAGTGCTTGGTGGAAGAGAAGGGTTGTATAAGACTCTAAATAAATTCGTTATTGGAGCGATGAAGTTAGAAGCTATGATGCGTTATACAGAGGCTGGTTCCTTGTTGATCGTTGGGAATCGAACGAACGCGCATGAATTAGCTTTGAAAGAAGGAGCTGCCGTTCTGATCACAGGTGGATTTGATACAGAAGAACACGTGAAACGTCTTGCAGATGAGAAGCAACTCCCCATCATTTCAACAAGCTATGATTCATTCACAGTAGCTACTATGATTAATCGGGCCATTTATGATCAGTTGATTAAGAAAGAAATTGTTCTCGTCGATGATATTTACACCCCTTTTGAAAACTCTTTTTATCTTCATCCAGACGATCCTGTGAGTAGGTGGCATGAATTTAACGAAGAAACGATGCATAGCCGTTACCCTGTAATTGATCAACACTTGCGAGTAGTGGGAATGGTGACGTCAAAAGACGTGATAGGTAAAGAACCTACCCTTGCAATCGATAAAGTGATGACAAAGCAACCCATGACGGTGCAAACGAAGACCTCTCTTGCTAACGCTGCTCATATGATGGTATGGGAAGGTATTGAGATCATGCCAGTAGTTGATGCGTACCATAAATTCAAAGGGATTATCTCAAGACAAGACGTGTTAAAGGCGTTACAACAATTACAACGCCAACCACAAGTTGGAGAAACCATTGATGATTTAGTTACAAGCCAACTTCAAGAGACGTCAGATCTGTTTGAACAAACCATTTATGAAACTCGCGTAACCCCGCAAATGACTAATCAATTAGGGACCTTGTCTTATGGAGTATTTACCTCTCTTGTTGTAGACGCAGGTAGCCGGTTATTACACCATTATAAAAAAGGAGATCTTGTAGTAGAGAATATATCGATTTACTTTATAAAACCTGTTCAGCTTGATAGTTCACTTGAAATTAAACCACGTGTTTTAGAAGTGGGGAGGAAGTTTGCTAAGGTTGATGTAGAAGTCTTCAATGAGAAAGTGCTAGTAGGGAAAGCGATGCTTATGGCTCAACTAATTGATCGCTAAAAAAGTACCCGGTCTCCTATCGGTTACATAAGGACAGCGGGTACTTTTTATTAACTATTCCGTTCTTTTAGTTGTTTCCCATAAAATCGGGTTGTTTTATATCCATAGATGAATTGAGCGCCACCTAAGATGATAAATACAATGGTAATATAAAGGGCTAATTTCGTTTGATAAACGATATAAACGTTCATGGAAACGGACACCATAAATAATCCAAGAGCAATTCGTGCTTTCGAATTGGTATAGACTTGTTTTAATGGGTCTTCGCCTAAGCGTAGAATCTGCACTTTGTAGAGTAGATACATCGCTAAAGAAAGTACGATAATAATCGGGATAATCACCATATGAATCGACCTTTCACCAAAAATGTAAGACTATTATTATTGTAACGATATTGGTAAAGTTATGCTACCGCTTTTTAAAGCGGTATGGTTAAATAGTACATAAAAGTATTTAAGAAGGAGTTCTGTTCATGAGTAAAGCCGAAGTATTTCAATTGATTCAAGAGTATCAAACTATTATTATACATCGACACGTGCGTCCGGATCCTGACGCTCTTGGTTCTCAAGGTGGCTTAGCCGAAATCATTCGGGCTTCTTTCCCTGAGAAAACTGTTTATCTTGTTGGAGATGAGGATCCATCCCTTACCTTCTTGGCTGAAATGGATTCTATTGAAGATGATGCATTCGAAGGTGCTCTAGTCATTGTATGCGATACAGCAAATCAGGCTCGAGTGGATGACCAACGCTATACAAAAGGGGACAAGATTATAAAAATTGATCATCATCCAAATGTTGACCCTTATGGGGACGTGCGCCTTGTTGATACTGACGCAAGCTCAACTTCTGAATTGATCTATGAATTTTACACCACTTTTAAAGAGAACGGTTTAAAAATGACAGATGAAGCAGCTCGCTTAATTTATGCGGGAATCGTCGGCGATACTGGGAGGTTCTTATTCCCGAGCGCAACAGGTAAAACGTTCAGCTATGCTGCTGAACTTGTCATGTATAACTTTAACAGACCTGCTTTATATGATCAGTTATATACTACAGAACATGCGATTGCCAGGTTAAAAGGGTATATCCTCCAAAACTTTACTGTAGCTGATACAGGACTCAGTACGGTTAAAATCACTAGGGATATTTTAGATGAATATAATGTGACTCCATTACAGACATCTGCATTGGTTGGTACGCTCGGTGATATTGAAGGCGTATTAGCCTGGGCAATCTTTGTTGAAGAAGAGGATCAGATTCGCGTACGATTACGCTCGAAAGGTCCAGTCGTAAATGAAATTGCAGCTAAATATAATGGTGGAGGTCACCCTATGGCTTCAGGCGCATCTGTTAAGACATGGGCCGACACCGATAACGTTGCTGCCGATTTAAATGAAGTTTGTATTCAATACAACAACCCCCAGTAATCTAATGAAAGTCTGGAGATGATCATCTCCAGACTTTTTGAATGGTTTTGTTCATTATGATTGGAATGTAACTCAGCCAAAACAAAAAAGCACGCCCATTCCAGTTTGGGGTGCTGATCGCTTTGGTTTATTTCGTTTAAATTATAAGCCTACAAAACTGGAAGTTTGTATTCTATGTGGACATTTTGTTTGTTTGAGGACTAGGTTACATTTGTGCTAATTGTTCATCAGAGGGCGTAGTAGTATTCTTCTGAGGGATAAACCAACAACCGCTATCTGTTTCATCCATTAAAACTGGGATTTGACGGTTTTGTATTTCACGTTTTACTAATCGAATGAGTTCTCTAGACTCAGCGTAGGCTGTTTGACCTTTCGTAAGACGATCTAACTTATCTTCTACCATACGCTTTCGGTTCATGATTAACATGTTCCTCACCCCTTTTTTTGTCGTGATGTGTTTCTATCTTTATTGTATTAAAATTAGGGTAATAACACTATAGATTTCAGAATTTTTCACAAATTGTTCATTAGTTTTTGACCAAATCAATCTTTAAACTCACTTTAAAAGTCGGAGCGATTACCAACCGTTCAACCTTAACTTCATATGTTGAATCGTCCACTTGGTAGCTTCTGTTTTCTATGGATGAGTAGATTAAACTAGTGTTCTCTGATAAAGATGAAATGTTTTGCCCGATCGTGTCAGGTAGTTGCTTTCTTACCATATCCCTTAATTTATATACGCTGAGACGGTCTAGTTTGTGCTCAGAAAGTAATTTTTTTTCATTTATAAAATTAATTTCGATACTTTGAACGGTAATTGATTTCTTTTGCTGTTCGTTTAATTCCTCTTTATCTTTATTTAAAATCTCATAATTATCCTCTAGTGTAGTTAGCTCACTTTGTAATCGTACGTTTTCTTCAATTCGTTGTTCCATTAGAGTTCCATACATGAATAAGAAAACGGGAAAGGCTAATATGGCACCTATAAAAACTCCTGCAAAAAATCTCTGCCAACTTGTCTTCTTATAATAAGGAGGTATATGCATTAAGATACCTCCTCTTGAATAAGCCACTCAATAATCAGTAAGGCTGTTTGAACCCCACCCATTGCCGATAAAATCAGCAGGATTTGTTTAAATATATCAATCGTAGATCCATCATAAAATCCTTTTTCAAAGTTTGTAATGGCATCGAAAGTACCTCCAATGGCTGCTACTATTGCCCATATACGAAGGCTTTTAGCCAGTCTTGCCATATAAGTGAAGGGGGCTTCCCCGGCAGCGAAAGCTCCAATCGTCCCGATTAAAGTGCCACCGATCATAACCCCGAGTGCAATGAAATAGTACTGAAAAATGGCTGCAAAGAAACGTTCTTCCATACAATCCTCCCCTCTAGGATGGTACAACCTGCCTTATAGTAAATGTATGGAGAAAAAAGACGCAGTATGCCATCGTTTCGTTTAAGAGGGATGTTGCGCTATAATGAATAAAAGAATTTGACCATGAGGCGGTAGTTAATATGGATTTTGTTCATCTACAAGTACGTAGTGGATATAGTCTGATGAGAAGCACAAATACAATAGAAAAGTTAGTGGCAACAGCAAAGGAGCAAGGCTTCACATCTTTAGCTCTTACAGATGAGGGGGTCATGTACGGAGCGGTATCCTTTTACCAAACGTGTATCAGATATGGGATTAAACCCATTATAGGTTTGACCGTCCCTGTATTTTACGAAGGTGGTACAGAAAAACTTGTATTGCTAGCTAAATCAAATCGAGGGTATGAAAAATTAGTAGCGTTGAGCAGCTACCTTCAAATGAGTGAACAAGGTGGTTTAGACCGAAGCGAGATAAATGCTTATACAGGAGACTGTATTGGAATATTACCTTTATATGAATCTTCCCTCCATCCATTCATTCTTCAAAATGAAGGGCATCGGTTAAGTGAATCTTTGCATAATTGGAAGAAGGACTTTAAAGATGGCGATTTCTACATAGGAGTAGAGGATCATGGCTTAGAAGAAGAACGCCACCTTCACGTAGCTCTAGAAGAAGTGATGCCAGAAGGAGTTCCGATGGTTGCGTTACAAGATGTGTGGTATTTAAATGAGGAAGATGTGTATGCCTATGACTGTTTACAATCTATTCGTTCAAATACCAAATGGGATGGAGAGCCCTCATCTGATCAAAAGCATCATCACTTTAGGTCTTCTAAAGAGATGCACAACCTTTTTGGTGAGTGGAAGCCTGAACTCCTTACCCAAACGAAGAACATAGCCGACCGCTGCAATATTTCGTTATCGTTTGATCGAATGATGCTTCCAAGCTACCCTGTTCCGACAGAGGAGACATCTGATCAGTATTTAAGATCTCTTTGTGAACAAGGGCTGGGACACCGATATGGTGACCCTTCAAAAGAAGTCAGGAAACGACTGGATTATGAACTGAGTGTAATTGAGTCGATGCAGTTTAGTGATTACTTTTTAATTGTTTGGGACTTTATGGCATATGCACGCAAAGAAAAAATCATGACAGGACCAGGAAGGGGTTCAGCAGCTGGTTCTCTAGTGGCTTATTTATTATATATAACAGATGTCGACCCAATTAAATATGATTTGTTATTCGAACGTTTCTTAAACCCTGATCGTGTCACTATGCCAGATATTGATATCGACTTCTCTGATGTAAGACGGGATGAAGTCATCCAATATGTAGCCGAGAAATACGGGGCAGAACATGTTGCTCAAATTATAACGTTCGGGACATTTGGACCTCGCTCTGTTATTAGAGAACTTATTAAAACTATGGGGATCGATCAACAAGAAGCCGCCTATTTAATGAAGTTCATCCCTCAACAATCTTCAGGTTCTGTCGTTGAGATTGTTCAGGATTCTAAAGAATTAAAAGAATATATTCAAGGGTCAGATAAGTTGAAGCGGCTATTTAGAATTGCAACAAGGCTTGAAGGGCTCCCTCGTCATGCATCGACCCACGCAGCAGGTGTAGTGATTAGTCAGAAGCCTCTTATGAAGAATGTACCTTTGACAAGTGGTCACGATGGTGTCCCTCTTACACAGTTTGCTATGAATGAATTAGAAGCAATCGGGTTATTAAAAATGGACTTCCTTGGTCTTAGAAACTTAAGTCTCATTGAACGAATGACTGAATCGATTAAGAAGAAGGAGTCAATCAGTGTAACGTTTGATTCCTATTCAGACCCGGCTACATTCTCTCTCCTTCGAAACGGAAAAACAACGGGTGTTTTTCAGCTAGAATCAAAAGGAATGCGTGATGTTCTAGAGCGATTACAGCCTTCCCATTTCGAGGATATTGTAGCTGTAAACGCCCTTTATCGGCCAGGCCCAATGGAATTTATTCAGACCTATATTAACCGGAAGCATGGAAAAGAAGAGGTGACGTACCCTCATCCAGATTTACAACCGATTCTGCATAAGACCTATGGAGTTCTAGTTTATCAAGAGCAAATTATGCAGATTGCTCATAAGATGGCAGGTTTCTCTTTGGGGCAAGCGGACATTCTACGACGTGCTGTTAGCAAAAAGAAAGAACAAGCCATTTTAGAACAAAAGAATGCTTTTATTAAAGGATGTACGTCCAATGGGTATACAACAGATGTAGCAGAAGAGATGTTTCAATGGATCATTAGCTTCTCAAACTACGGCTTTAACCGCAGTCATGCCGTAGCGTATAGTGTAATATCCTATCAGCTGGCATTTTTGAAAGCTCATTATCCAGCCTATTTCATGGCAGAGTTGATGAGCTCTGTTTCTAGTGATCGAATTCAATCTTATGTCAATGAGGCAAGAGAGCTGTCTGTGCCGATTCTATCTCCTTCTGTTAATAGAAGCTTTGGGAAGTATACAGTTGAATACGGATCAATACGTATTGGTCTTGGTAGTATTAAAGGAGTAGGGAGAAATGTTTTAAAGGAGATTATCCAGGCTCGTAAAGAGAAGCCCTTCAAACATTTATTCGACTTCTGCAGACGGGTGTCACTGACAGTCGTCAATCGTCCCGTAATTGAGTCTCTTATTCTGGCAGGTTGTTTTGATGATACAAATAGTAACCGAGCCTCTTTGTTAGCTAGCGTTGACCATGCTATGGAACAAGGTGAACTATTCAGCGAAACGAATGAACAGGAATCCTTTTTTATGGAGGAAATTGAACTTGGACCTTCCTATATTGAAGTAGAACCTTTCTCAAAAATGAAGCAGCTGGGGATGGAACGAGAAGTGTTAGGCATGTATATTTCTTCCCATCCTTTAGCTTCCTATCGGGAGCAATTGAGGGAGAACGGTTTCTTATCGCTTCGTGAAGCGAGTAAAGCAGCTCGTAAAAAGCAACTGAAAGCAAGTGTAGTCATACAAGAATTAAAAGTGATTCGCACAAAACGAGGCGATCCCATGGCCTTTTTAACGCTAGGGGATGAGCAAACGGAGATGGAAGCGGTCGTGTTCCCAGATCTATTTAGAGAAGTGCGTCAGTGGCTTGATGAGGAGCTTATCGTTTTTATAGTAGGGAGGATGGAAGAAAGGAATGGAAAACTTCAGTGGATCCTGGAGCAAATTGGGCCTTTCAAGGAAGAAGAATTGGTGGAATCTTCAGCAGATAGCCGAAGGTTGTTCGTGAAAATTCAAGATGAGAAAGATTCAACCCTAAAAAAGGTCAAGGAGATTGCGACTCAGTATCCAGGGAAAGTTCCGATCATTGTTCATTACCCGGTTCGAAAAGAGACCTATCAGTTAGGGGTCTCGTATGCCATCGAACCAAAACGAGAAGCTATCAAACTTTTAGAGGAAGAATTAGGTAGGGCAAATGTTGTGTTGAAATAGCGCCTTTTGCGCTTTTCGTGTCTAGCTCCGGCTCCTAGCCCCTAGCGTCATAAGCAATCTAACTCCAGTGGCCTTCTGCCACTTTTGTTAGCTTGCTTATGCGTACGGGACTGAACAGTCGCCTGTGCTTTTCTTGTCTAGCTCCGGCGGGTAAGGGCTAGCGAGATAAGCAACCTACCTGCAGTGGCTAATCGCCACTTCCGGCAGTTTGCTTATCCGGCCCCACACGACGTGGGGTCGTTCGAAGTTGTCACAGGATGTGACGGTCTTAGTCGAGCTTCCTCTATTCGACCCGCCTGTGCTTTTCGTGTCTAGCTCCAGGGGCTAGGGCCTAGCGAGATAAGCAATCTATCTGCAGTGGCTAATCGCCACTTCCGATAGCTTGCTTATCCGGCCCCACACGACGTGGGGTCGTTCGACGTTGTCACAGGATGTGACGGTCTTAGTCGAACTTCCTCTATTGTTTGCAAGCCGCTTGTGCTTTTCGTGTCTAGCTCCGGCGGGTAAGGGCTAGCGAGATAAGCAACCTACCTGCAGTGGCTAATCGCCACTTCCGGCAGTTTGCTTATCCGTACGCCCTTGGTCGACCCGCCTGCGCTTTTCCTCTTTACACAACATAGCCATTTGTTATAATGAAGTAGGTTAGTGGTCAGACCACTTTGTGAAGGTTTTTACAATACGTTTTTTTACAAAGAAGGAGCGGGTTTTGGTGACGAATTTACGTGAAGAGGCACTTCATATGCACCGAGTTCATAAAGGGAAGCTTGCGACGCATTCTAAGGTTCCTGTTAAAAATAAAAATGATTTAAGTTTAGCTTACTCTCCAGGGGTGGCTGAGCCTTGTAAGGAGATCTATGACCAGAAGGAAGCGGTCTATGATTATACGATGAAAGGGAATATGGTAGCTGTTGTTAGTGACGGTTCTGCTGTGCTTGGTTTGGGCAATATTGGAGCAGAAGCTTCTTTGCCAGTTATGGAAGGAAAAGCGGCGTTATTTAAGAGTTTCGCAGGTGTTGATGCGTTCCCAATTTGCCTGGGAACGAATGATGTGGATCAAATTGTACAGACTGTTAAATTAATGGAACCAACCTTTGGCGGAGTGAATCTTGAAGATATTGCTGCTCCGAACTGTTTCATTATAGAAGAACGTTTAAAGAAGGAAACGAATATTCCTATTTTTCACGATGATCAACATGGTACAGCGATTGTGACTGTTGCTGGATTAATGAACGCATTGAAGCTATCAGGCAAGAAATGGTCTGATATTAAAGTAGTGGCAAACGGTGCTGGTGCTGCTGGTATTGCGATTATTAAGCTCCTTTACCATTTCGGTGTTCGTGATATTATCATGTGTGATTCAAAAGGGGCCATTTTTGAAGGACGCAGTTATGGGATGAACGATGTTAAAGATGAGATTGCTAAGATGACAAATAAAGATCGCATAGAAGGCGAGCTTTCTGATGTTATGCAAGGAGCAGATGTTTTCGTAGGGGTATCTGTAGGAGGGTTACTTTCTAAGGAAATGGTTGAGAATATGAATGATGACCCAATTATATTCGCCATGGCAAATCCAGAACCTGAAATTATGCCAGAAGATGCAAAGAATGCTGGGGCAAGCGTTATTGGGACAGGCCGCTCTGATTTCCCGAATCAGGTAAACAATGTTTTAGCATTCCCTGGTATCTTCCGTGGAGCTCTTGATGTACGAGCTACTAGAATTAATGAGAAAATGAAGATTGCTGCAGCGGAAGCAATTGCTTCTTTAGTAAGTGAAGAAGAACTACACGCAGACTACGTTATTCCTGCTCCATTCGATACAAGAGTAGCCCCTGCTGTAGCAGCGGCTGTAGCTAAAGCTGCTATGGAGTCGGGTGTAGCTCGTCATCAGGTTGACCCTGAAGAAGTCGCAGAGAAAACGCGTCAGCTTGCTTTAATTGATGAAGATAATGAATAGGTTTCGAAGTACGCAATCTCTTATAGGATTATGATCAAAGGAGTGAGCCTGATCCGTGACAATACCATCTAAATCTAAAGTGTACGAAGAGGTATTGAAGGAAATCAGACGCTTAATCGATCTAAATAAACTCTCACCAGGAGATAAGCTTCCATCAGAACGAGAACTCTCAGAACAGTTGGGCGCTGGACGCTCTTCTGTTCGAGAGGCTCTCCGTGCGATGGAGCTTTTAGGTTTAATTGAAACGAGAAGGGGAGAGGGGACATTCTTAAGTTCTTATCGCCCTTATCATATGGTTGAGATCTTGTCTGCTTTTATACTTCAAGAAGCGAAAACGAAAGAGAATTTAAAGTCGACGAAACAATTAATTGAGAAAGAAGCTTCTAAAATTGCTATGCACCATTTAAGTGACCAGGATTTTCAAACATTAGAAGAGCATGTACGGCTATTTGAATCTGGCTCTGAAACGTTTCATTATGACTTTTTTTATACGATATTTGACGTTGGGGAAAACCAACTATTACTTAAAATATGGCGCTTAATGGAAGAGTTTTCGCGTACATTCCACAAACCCGTTTACGATATAGATTTATATAAAGCACTTATTGATGCCCTTCAAGCCAAGGACGACAAACGGATAGAAATACTCTGTGCACAACTCTATCAGGAGAAAATGTCGAAATGATCAAGACAAAATTCTACAACACTTTTTAAAAATTTTCGTTAAAGTGAAAAGGTAGACAGGCTTTATATGTCCTAAAGGAGGAATCACCTTGCTTAAAGATTTTTTTAGCAAGAAGAAAAAGTACGCATCCATACCTCGGGAAGAAGCAAAGCAAGAGATCCCCGAAGGATTGATGCAAAAATGTCCTAATTGTCATAAAATCTTTTACCGTAAAGAATTAAAAAAGAATTTGAATGTCTGCCCAAATTGTTCTTTCCATCATCAAATGACAGCGAGAGAACGAATTGATAGTTTGTTTGATGAACATACTTTCGAAGAATGGGATCAAAATATCATAACCGAAAACCCACTAGGCTTCCCGGATTACCTAGAGAAGGTAGAGAAAGACCGTGAGAAAACAGGTCTGAACGAAGCTGTAGTGACGGGTAAAGGTAAAATGCAGGGATTTGAAACGGCTTTTGCTGTCATGGACTCTCGCTTTCGTATGGGAAGTATGGGGTCTGTTGTGGGGGAAAAAATCGCTCGAGCGATTGAAAAAGCGAAAGAGCAAAAGATTCCATTTATTATATTTACAGCCAGTGGTGGTGCTCGGATGCAAGAAGGTGTTTTAAGCCTGATGCAAATGACGAAAACCTCTATAGCTATTAAACGATTCAGTGAAGCGGGAGGTCTAATGATCTCTGTAATGACCCATCCTACAACAGGTGGTGTTTCAGCAAGCTTTGCTTCAATTGGAGATTATAACTTTGCAGAACCTGGCGCTTTAATTGGGTTTGCGGGCCGTAGAATTATTGAACAAACGATTCGGGAGGAACTTCCTGAAGACTTTCAAACAGCAGAATTTCTTTTAAAGCATGGTCATCTGGACCAGGTGATTGAGCGTCAAGATATGAAAGAAGTTCTAACTACTCTATTGGACATTCATGAAGGAGGTGCCCAGCCATCGTGAAACAGGTTTTAGAGTTTGAGAAACCAGTTATGGAACTGAGGGAAAAGATTGCAGAATTAAAAAAATTCACAGCAGAAAGCGACATGGATTTAACTTCTGAAATTGAAACCTTAGAACAACGTTTAGTGAAGCTAGAAGAAGACGTTTATGGAAACATGAAGCCCTGGGATCGCGTACAAATGGCTCGGCACGCAGAGCGTCCGACGACATTAGACTATGTGAAAGAATTGTTTACTCATTTCTTGGAATTTCATGGCGATCGTTTATATGGTGATGATGAAGCAATTGTATCTGGTGTGGCAAAGTATAAGGGCAAACCTGTCACAGTAATTGGACACCAACGCGGAAAAGATACAAAAGAAAACATCAGACGTAATTTCGGTATGCCGCATCCAGAAGGGTACCGGAAAGCTTTGCGTCATATGAAGCAAGCAGAGAAGTTTAATCGTCCAATCATTTGTTTTATTGACACGAAGGGCGCTTACCCTGGTAAAGCAGCTGAAGAGAGAGGGCAAAGCGAAGCCATCGCGCGAAATTTGATGGAAATGGCCGGCTTAAGAGTACCGATTATTTGTATCGTTATTGGCGAGGGCGGAAGTGGCGGAGCCCTTGCGCTAGGAGTTGGCGATCGGATTCATATGCTTGAAAACTCAACTTACTCAGTGATCTCTCCAGAAGGCGCCGCTGCTCTTCTTTGGAAAGACTCGGGCTTAGCTCAAAAAGCTGCAGAAACGATGATGATTACGTCTTATGATCTAAAGAAGCTCCAAGTGATTGACGATATTATCCCTGAACTTAAAGGTGGAGCCCATCGTGATGTAGCTCTTCAAGCAACAGAGATTGATCATGTTCTGAATCAGTCTTTACAAGAGCTTTATGATTTACCGAAAGAGGAATTACTTGAGAAGAGATGGGAAAAATATAAGCAGATTGGAGACTACTCAACGTTGTAGTCTTTCTGTAGGATGGGGGTGTCTGATGAGGCGTAACTTCTTAGGTAACGTTACAGTCTTAACTGGAAAGGCACCCCTTTTCATATTCCAAAAGCTTCTCTTTTGGCCATGATCGACAAATTTCATGAAGCATGGTAAAGTAAGTTCTTGTCTACTGACTTATACACATGGCTATTCGCTTATTGTATAAGTGGTGAGGTGGAATATTCCTCAATATTTTGAACTAAATTTAGTTTTTATGCCCTTCTTTACGTAAAAAGGGTTTTAGATATATGATACATATGGGAATACTATTTTCAGAAGATTCCTGATGTTGAAACTTTTATTCAAGGTAGGTTTATGGTTGTCAAACGAGCGGTTTAGCAGTATCTTTGAATAGGGAGAAAGCTACACACGTTTCGACAATATATGAATCATACTTACTACATTCAGTGCTATTAAAACATTGATCGTTATACGAGGTGATTACAATGAAAAAAATAGGTGTGTTAACTAGTGGGGGAGATGCTCCCGGAATGAACGCTGCGATACGTTCAGTTGTTCGTAAAAGTATCTACCATGGTATCGAAGTTTATGGAATTTACTATGGATATCAAGGGCTAATTGACGGTAATATCGAAAAAATGGAATTAGGTTCAGTTGGTGATATTATTCAACGGGGTGGTACGATGCTTTATACCGCTCGTTGTGATGACTTCAAAACACCAGAAGGCCGTCAAAAAGGTATTGACCAGTTAAAGAAACACGGTATTGAAGGGTTAGTTGTCATTGGCGGTGACGGCTCATTTATGGGTGCTAAGAAACTTACAGAAGCAGGTTACCCATGTATTGGTGTGCCTGGTACAATTGACAACGATATTCCTGCTACTGATTTTACAATTGGTTTTGATACAGCTCTAAATACTGTAATTGAGGCCATTGATAAAATTCGTGACACTGCTACATCACATGAGCGTACTTATGTTATTGAAGTAATGGGAAGAGACGCTGGTGACATTGCTCTTTGGGCTGGATTAGCAGATGGAGCTGAAAGTATTATTATCCCTGAAGTGGATGATAACTTTGAAGATATTGTCGAACGTTTAAAACGTGGCCATGAACGTGGCAAGAAACACAGTATTATCTTAGTAGCTGAAGGTGTTGGATCAGGCTTTGATTATGGTCAACGCATCAAAGATGCAACTGATCTTGAAACACGAGTTACGGTTCTTGGACACACTCAACGCGGTGGATCACCAACAGCGTATGATCGTGTGTTAGCAAGTCGTTTAGGAGCTAAAGCTGTTGATCTTCTTATTGAAGGAAAAGCTGGACGAATGGTTGGGATTCAGAACAATAAGCTAGTTGATCATGACATCATCGAAGCTCTAAACACGAAACATGAACTTGATTTAGACATGTATAAGCTATCTCAGGAATTATCAATATAGAAATATCCTCGAGGGCTGTGGGAACGATCTCAGTTTGAACGATAAAATGAAGACTTTTGAGGAGGACCATTGCAATGAAAAAGAAAACAAAAATTGTATGTACAATTGGACCAGCGTCTGAGAGCGTTGAACAATTAACAGAGCTTATGAATTCAGGAATGAACGTGGCACGTCTTAACTTCTCTCACGGAGATTTCGATGAGCACGGAGCTCGTATAAAAAGCATCCGTGAAGCTGCAAAGCAAACAGGAAATACGGTAGCCATTCTTTTAGATACAAAAGGACCGGAAATCCGTACTGGCAAACTTAAAGAGGGCGAGATCCACCTTGAGAAAGGTTCTGAAATCAATGTATCAATGGATGAAGAGCTTGAAGGTGACGAAAATCGTTTTGCTGTAACGTACCCTGGACTAATCGACGATGTTCACGTTGGAGGAAAAATTCTTCTAGATGATGGATTAGTTGAATTAGAAGTACTTGAAGTATTAAAAGAGCAAAATGAGATTCGTACTCGTATCCTAAACTCTGGCCCACTTAAGAACAAAAAAGGCGTAAACGTTCCAAACGTTAGTGTAAGCTTGCCTGGTATTACAGATAAAGACGCAGCTGACATTATCTTTGGTATCGAACAGGGCGTAGACTTTATCGCGGCATCTTTCGTTCGTCGTGCATCAGATGTTCTTGAAATCCGTGAACTACTAGAAAAACATGACGCTAATCACATTCAAATCATACCAAAGATTGAAAACCAAGAAGGCGTAGACAATATCAAAGAAATTCTAGAAGTCAGTGACGGCCTGATGGTTGCACGTGGTGACCTAGGTGTAGAAATTCCTGCAGAAGAGGTACCTCTTGTTCAGAAAGAACTAATCCGTCAATGTAATACAGCTGGTAAGCCAGTAATCACTGCTACACAAATGCTTGATTCTATGCAACGTAATCCACGTCCTACACGCGCAGAAGCAAGTGACGTAGCTAACGCGATTTTTGATGGCACAGATGCAATCATGCTTAGTGGCGAAACAGCTGCAGGTAGCTACCCAGTAGAAGCTGTAACGACAATGAATAATATTGCGTTACGTGCTGAATCTGCAATTGATCATCAAATGATCTTAAGTAATCTGTCTCGTACAAGCGATATGACTATTACTGACGCTATTAGTCAATCTGTTACTCATACAGCAATGAACTTAAATGTGGCGGCCATTCTAACTCCAACAGAAAGTGGCTACACGGCTAAAATGATCTCTAAATATCGTCCAAAAGCTCCGCTTGTAGCTGTTACTTCTGATGAGCGCGTACAGCGCATGCTTTCTCTTGTGTGGGGAGTTCATGCTGTATTAGGCGACCGTTCTGAGTCTACAGACGACATGCTTACTAAAGCAATCGATAACGGTCTTAAGACTGGGGCGTTCAACCGTGGTGACCGCGTAATTATTACAGCAGGTGTACCAGTTGGCGAAAGTGGTACAACAAACCTTATGAAAGTTCACGTAGTAGGTGATGTTGTAACAAAAGGTCAAGGAATTGGAAAGAAATCTGCTTTCGGTAAAGTAGTTGTTGCGAAAACAGCAGAAGAAGCAAACAGCAAAGTGGAAGAAGGAGACATTCTTGTTACAATCGGTACAGACAAAGAAATGATGCCTGCAATTGAAAAAGCAAGCGGTCTTGTTACTCAAGAAGGCGGACTTACTTCTCACGCAGCTGTAGTAGGCTTAAGCCTAGGAATTCCAGTTATCGTTGGAGTTTCAGATGCGACTACGATTGTAAGCGATGGAGATGAAATTACAATTGATTCTGCGCGCGGCGACATCTATCAAGGTCATGCTAGCGTACTATAAGATTGAACTATAGAGACCCGGGTTTCCTGGGTCTCTTTTTTGTGATTGTACCAACTATTATTATTGGATATCGGCTTCTAAGATCGATATGAAGAATGAGGATGTTAGGAATACAATAGGTTTTCATGTATAATAAAGATAAAGTTTAAGTTCTAGGTGAAAGGGAGATTTTTGTGTTTCGATGGCTTTTACTATTTATATTAGTTGTACCTGCACTTGAGATTGGTGTCCTGGTCTGGGCTGGCAATCTTGTTGGGCCTTGGTGGGTCATCCTTCTTATTATTGCTACAGGCATACTTGGTGCGTTCCTAGCCAAAAAGCAAGGGATGGAAACGCTCAATCGAGCAAGAGATAACGTTCAAAGAGGTATAGTTCCACAGGAAGAGATCTTTGATGGAATCTGTATATTAATTGGTGCTGTTGTGTTATTTACTCCAGGTTTTATAACGGATGCAGTAGGCTTTACTCTCCTTCTCCCAATCACTCGTACACCATTGAAACGCTCATTGCAAAAAGCTGTGAAGCGCATGATGGAGAATGGGACGATTACAATCTTCAGAAGATAAAGAATGAATGAGAATTTAATAGATATGTTAAAAAGTCCAGGGGCTGACTCTGGACTTTTTGTCATTCTATATACTTCAAACTAGGAAGAGGTCGTTTTCCCGATTATATAAGCCCATATTTCCTTAAAAACCCCGCTTTGATGCAAGGTGTTTAACATGACAAGTGAGACAGGACCTATAATCAATCCTAAGAATCCAAAAAGTTGAAAACCTACAAATAAAGCCATCAATGTTGCTAGGGGATCTAAGCCGATATTTGTAGATAAAACTTTTGGCTCCATCATTTGTCGCTGTACAATGACAATGGTGTATAAGATAGATAAACCGATGGTTAAGAAGTAATTACCAGTGAAGAACATATATACGATCCATGGAACAAATACAAAACCTGTACCCAAATAAGGTAACAGATCAACCGCGCCCGTTAATATGGCTATTGTTACCGCATATTCTACGCGTAGAATAAGAAGGCCGATGAGCACGATGAAGGCTGTAATAGATATGAGTGTGAATTGAGCTTTAATAAAGCCCAATAGAGCTTTTTGGAGGCCGCTAAAGACACTAGCGCTTGATTCTGCTACTTTAGAAGGTGTGAGTTTTTTAATTCGTATGGAAAGCTTATACCAGTCCTTGCTGATAAAGAAAGTTCCGAGCAAAGAAAAAATTAATACAGTAGCAAAGTTAGGTAGTTTTTTTAGGTAAGATGGAATTGCATTTAATACATCACCAAGCAATTCTGCCCCACTTTGAGCGATGTTGGCTCCGACGTTTTGGATTTGTAGGATGATCTCTTGTTGTTGGGATGCGTCTAATGTATTCATGATAGAAGTTATTCTTTCGTATAACGGAACAATCTTGTAAGTCAGAAGATTTTCAAGATATGAAATTAAAGTTCTGAAATGTTCTGGAAGTTGCATTCCTAAATAAGTAAAACCATCAATAAGTTCAACGACAAGAAGTGTTATGACACCAATGATCGCTCCTAACAAAAGCATGATAGCAATAAAGACTGCTAAGCTTCTAGGAGCATGGGTTTTGTTCTCTAAAATATTAACTAAAGGATTAATCAAATAGGCAATGGTCAAAGCAATAATAAAAGGGTAGAGATACGTCCATAATAATATTGTTGTAAAAACACTTGCGGCCACTATAATCCCAACTAGCATACTTCTTATAATACGTGATAGTAAAAGCCAAGCATGGTCCTTGTCCATTTCTTTCACTTGCCTCCTTTAAAGTAAATTACATCTGACTGTTTATTTACAAACGGGACTCTTTGTTCAATTCAATAGGGGTGTGGTAAGATTACATTTGGTTTTTGCTGAAAAGTAATTTTGGAGGGGAACAAATGGTTATATCACAGTCTACTATTTTCTTACTTATATTATTCTTATTAGGACTCATTGGAAAAAATCAATCTATAATGATTGCGGTATATGTATTAGCTGGGTTGAAGCTGTTTAAATTAGATGAAAAAGTATTCCCATTCTTTGAATCAAAAGGAATGAGCATCGGGGTTACGATTATTACCATTTCTGTTTTAATCCCTATTGCCACAGGAGAAATCGGATTTAAAGAGCTTGCTGAGAGTGTAAAGTCCTATTATGCGTGGATCTGTTTAGGGGCAGGTATGTTTGTCGCTTTTGTAGCCCGTGATGGTTTAAGTTTACTCGCTAGTGACCCGCAATTAACTACCGCGTTAATTATCGGAACGATTCTTGCTGTCGTTTTCTTCAATGGTGTGGCTGTGGGACCACTCATCGGTGCCGGTATAGCCTATATGGCTATGAAATTGGTTGATAGCATTGTTAAATTATTCTAATAAATAGCATCATTCAGGAAGTTCTTGTACACCAAGAACTTCCTTTTTTAAGTTAAATGACGTTGTAATGCTTTGTTAGGATTTTTTGTTTCACACGATTAAAAAAGTAGAAATATAAGGAAAATAGATGTTTTAACCATCTGATATAGAGGAATTGTTACCATATCCGTTGTAGATTTTTTCAGAAAATTAAACGGTTTCATTTCACAAAAATCTGATATTTGTTTATAATTGTTTATGGGGATGATATCCTGAAAATTTTTTAATAAATATGTTAAGCGTTTTCTCGGGTTTACATAGAGAACGTATACGGGGAAAAATTAGGGAAAAAGGAGAGAGTATCAATGGCAGCTACTAAAGGTTTAGAAGGGATTATTGCAACGGAATCCTCTATTAGTTCAATTATTGATGATCAGCTTACCTATGTGGGGTATAACATTGATGATTTAGCTCAAAACTCTAGTTTCGAAGAGGTTATTTATCTTCTTTGGAATAAGCAGTTACCGACTAAGAGTGAGCTAGATCAGTTTAAGGGTGAGTTAAATAGAGAGATGGCGATTCCTCAATCCGTAATCGACCATTTGAAATCATATGACCTGAAATCGGTTCATCCTATGGCAGCATTGCGCACAGCTGTTTCTATTTTAGGTTTAAATGATGAAGAGTCAGATGTGATGGAAGAGAACGCGAATAAGCGTAAAGCGATCCGCATACAGGCTAAAATGCCAGCAGTCGTCACCGCTTTTGCTCGCATCAGAAGAGGACAAGAGCCTGTGCAGCCTAAAGAAGGCTTAAGCTTTGCGGCGAACTTCTTGTACATGCTAAATGGTGAAGAGCCAAAAGATTTGGAAATTGAAGCGATCAATAAAGCACTTGTACTTCATGCTGACCATGAGTTAAACGCTTCTACCTTTACAGCTCGTGTATGTGTAGCGACACTTTCAGATATTTATAGCGGTATGACAGCAGCGATTGGTGCTTTAAAAGGCCCGCTACACGGTGGAGCGAATGAACGCGTGATGAAAATGTTAACAGAGATTGGCGACGAAGATCGTGCAATCGATGCTATTAAAGAGAAACTTGAAAATAAAGAAAAGATTATGGGTATGGGGCACCGCGTGTATGAGAATGGGGATCCACGTGCGAAACACCTAAAAGAAATGTCCCGCGAACTTACTGAACTTACAGGTAATTCTAAGTGGTATAACATGTCTGTGAAAATCGAAGATTATATTAAAGAGAACAAAGGGCTTCCGGCAAACGTAGATTTCTATTCAGCGTCTGTCTATCATAGTCTTGGAATTGATCATGACCTGTTCACGCCACTATTTGCTGTGAGTCGTACGTCAGGTTGGTTGGCACACATTTTAGAGCAGTATGAAGACAATCGCCTGATTCGTCCACGTGCTGATTACACAGGTCCAACTGGGCAAACGTATACAGCAATTGAAAATCGCTAATCTATGAAATTAGCATTAAGGGCGGGCTTAGAGAGGTTGTACTCATTTAAGTCTACCCTTTTGAATTTTTTATTCTTTGATTATAGAATTCCTGTGATATGATTATAGTGAGAATATTTGCAAAGATTTAGGAGGGGTTATCAGTGACACAAGCTGAAAAAATTACAGTAGAAAATGGCGAAATGAACGTACCAAACCATGCAATCATTCCATACATTGAAGGTGATGGAATCGGTCCAGACATTTGGGCTGCTGCGAGTAAGGTAATTGAAGCAGCTGTTCAAAAAGCATATGGCGACAGCAAATCAATCGAATGGAAAGAAGTTTACGCAGGTCAAAAAGCTTATGACAAGACTGGCGAATGGCTTCCTAAAGAAACGCTTGATACGATCCGTGATTACAAAATTGCGATTAAAGGTCCTCTTACAACACCAATTGGTGGAGGAATTCGTTCCTTAAACGTTGCTCTTCGTCAGGAGTTAGACTTGTTTACTTGTCTTCGCCCTGTACGTTGGTTTGAAGGTGTACCATCCCCTGTTAAGCGTCCACAAGATACGGATATGGCTATTTTCCGTGAAAATACGGAGGATATTTATGCAGGTATTGAGTGGCAAAAAGGAACGCCTGAAGCGAAAAAAGTAATTGATTTTCTACAGAATGAAATGGGCGTACATAATATTCGTTTCCCTGAAACGTCTGGAATTGGCGTTAAACCAGTTTCTGAAGAAGGAACTAAGCGTCTAGTACGTTCTGCGATTGAGTATGCTCTTCGCGAAGGTCGTCGTAATGTAACGCTTGTTCACAAAGGGAACATAATGAAGTTTACAGAAGGCGCATTTAAAGCATGGGGCTATGAAGTCGCTGAACAAGAATTTGGCGATAAAGTCTTCACTTGGAGACAATATGATGAGATTGTTGAGAAAGAAGGCAAAGAAGCTGCTAACAAGGTACAAGATGCGGCTGAGGCTGAAGGCAAAATCATTGTAAAAGATGCGATTGCTGATATCTTCTTACAGCAAATTTTAACTCGTCCAAAAGAGTTTGATGTTGTAGCAACAATGAATCTTAATGGTGATTACGTTTCTGATGCGCTTGCTGCACAAGTAGGTGGAATTGGAATTGCTCCAGGTGCGAACATTAACTTTGAAACAGGACATGCAATCTTTGAAGCTACACACGGAACGGCTCCAAAGTATGCAGGCATGGATAAAGTTAATCCATCTTCTGTTATCCTTTCTGGTGTACTTATGCTTGAACACCTTGAGTGGAGAGAAGCGGCAGATTTAATTACCAAATCCATGGATAAAACAATTGGTAATAAAACAGTGACATACGACTTTGCTCGTATGATGGATGGTGCTACTGAAGTGAAGTGTTCTGAATTCGGTGATGCACTTATCAAAAACATGGACTAATCTAAGTATTGGAAGGGGATTAATATGGCCATTCAAAGAAGGAAAGTATCCGTTATTGGTGCTGGCTTCACTGGAGCAACAACAGCCCTTATGATCGCGCAGAAAGAGCTGGCAGATGTAGTGCTTGTAGATGTGCCTGATATGGAAAAACCAACTCAAGGAAAAGCGTTGGATATGCTAGAGGCTAGCCCTGTACAAGGCTTTGATGCTGATATTAAAGGGACTTCTAACTATGAAGATACTGCTGGTTCAGATCTTGTTATTATCACTGCTGGAATTGCTCGTAAACCAGGGATGAGCCGTGATGATTTAGTAGCTACTAACTCAAAAATCATGAAGAGTGTAACGAAAGAAATTGTACACCATTCTCCTGAAACGACGATTCTCGTGTTAACAAACCCAGTCGATGCCATGACGTATTCTGTCTTTAAAGAGTCCGGTTTCCCTAAACACCGTGTCATTGGACAGAGTGGTGTTTTAGATACAGCGCGTTTCCGTACATTCATTGCACAAGAGCTAAATTTATCAGTAAAAGATATTACAGGCTTTGTGCTCGGCGGACACGGAGATGATATGGTACCACTGATCCGCTATTCCTATGCAGGTGGTATTCCCTTAGAGAAGTTAATTTCGTCAGACCGTCTTGAAGAAATTGTGGAACGTACCCGCAAAGGTGGCGGAGAAATCGTTGGGCTATTAGGGAATGGAAGTGCTTATTATGCACCTGCAGCTTCCCTGACAGAAATGGCAGAAGCCATTCTGAAAGACCAGCGCCGTGTATTACCTGCCATTGCCTATCTTGAAGGAGAATACGGCTACAAAGATATCTATCTTGGTGTGCCAACAATCCTTGGTGGGGATGGGATCGAAGAGATTATTGAACTTGACTTAACAGATGATGAAAAAGCTCAGTTAGACCAATCTGCTGACTCTGTTAAAAAAGTCATGGAAGTAGTACAATAAAAGAAGCATTACGAAAAGCTGCCCTCATTAAAGGGCAGCTTTTCTATAAACATATAAGAAAACGCTTACATTTTGGAGGTGGAAATATTGCTTGGTAAACGAAGAAAGCTAGGTAAAAAAATAGGAGATGTAACGGTAGGAGAAGAGTATTCAAAAACGATGTCGATTGAAGATAAAGATATTCTACTTTACTTGGGTTTAACAAATGACGCCAATCCTTTGTATATTCAACATGATTATGCTTCTCAGACTCCTTATAAGCGCCCTCTAGTTCCATCAGTTATGCTATACGGTATGGTGTCTTCTCTTGTTTCCTCTCACTTACCTGGACCAGGAAGTCATATTACAGAGCAAGTGCTCCAATACCCAACGCCTTTACACCACTACTCAGAAGTCACCCTTACGATCAAGGTTTTAGAAGTGAACAATGCTCAACATCATATAAGTCTTTCTGTAAATGGAATGAATGAAGCGGGAGAAGAAGTCATCACTGGAACGGTTCAAGTCACACCAGCATACGAACCAGAATCCATGACAGCTCGCTCATTAGAAAATTTCTATTGATATCATTCTCAACAAGCCCCTTCCTAACAAGAAGGGGCTTTTTAGTTCGCTCCGTGGTCTCGTCGACCTCTTTCTCCTGCAGGAGTCCCCCCGTTCCCCAGACACCCCTTGCTATGTAATGTACGAACGGCCACGTTGCTTGGGCGTTTGCTCATGCCTAATTGAATCTACATGTCTCTTGTTTCCGTATCTCTCAATATAGAAAAGGTGGGCCTGGAAACTGCGAGACTCCCGTGGGCAGAAGAGCATAGGTGAGGAGGCTCACCAGCTCCCCACAGGAAAGCGAGTGGTTTCCAGGCCCACCTTACACTCAATTAAAGCAAACGGAAACATCCTCTCAACTTCGAATATTCCATATAATCTGGATTATATGGAATAAAATAGCGTAAGTATAAATGGATAACAATGACTATTCGGTAGAAGAGATGTAAATTTAATGGAAGTAGGGTAAAGTAATTGTTAAGTTCTTGTAAAGAAACCCGTGAACCTTACAAATATTCTTTTATTAAAACTGCCGTTCATTGTATGATGAAGATAGAAAAAGATGCAGAGGTGGATACGAGATGGCTCAAAATATATTAATTGTGGATGATGAAGAATCCATTGTAACGTTATTAAAATACAACATTGAACAATCTGGATTTGAAACAGAAGTAGCTTATACTGGTGCAGATGCACTTGAAAAAGCTAATGAACAGTTCTTTGACCTTATTGTTCTAGATGTCATGCTTCCTGAAATGGATGGAATGGAAGTTTGTAAGCAACTCAGACAGAAACAAGTACAGACGCCGATACTTATGTTAACCGCTAAAGATGATGAGTTTGATAAAGTTCTTGGTCTCGAATTAGGGGCTGATGACTATTTAACGAAGCCTTTTAGTCCTAGAGAAGTTGTAGCACGAATTAAAGCAATTTTAAGACGATCCACTATTCGAGAGTCTGTTGACCTTGAAGGAGATCTTATTCAAATTGCCGATTTAAGAGTGTTCCCAGAGCAATATGAGGCAACAATTAAGGGTGAATCTCTTGTTCTGACCCCAAAGGAATTTGAGCTTTTACTTTATTTGACCAAAAATAAAGGTCGTGTCCTCTCTCGTGACCAACTGCTTAGTGCCGTTTGGAATTATGATTTTGTTGGAGATACACGTATTGTTGATGTTCATATCAGTCACTTAAGGGAGAAAATTGAACCTGATACGAAGAAACCGGTATATATTAAAACAATAAGAGGTCTTGGTTACAAGATGGAGGACCCTTCTAGAGATGCGTAACAAATATGGTTCAAGGCCATTTTTAACCTATTCCATACTAGCAATTCTTCTAATGCTAGGTCTTGGATTGGTTTTGGCCCAATTAACAAAAAATTTCTTCGTTGATGTAATAGAAGAACGAGTTGAGAATGAAGCCGTATACTTAACAGAGTTTGTTGAAGATGCTTCCGATTTAAGTACTCTTGAAGACCTTAGCAAGCAGTTAGATATTGGATTAATCTATCTATCAGAAAAGCAAACACTCTTAAATACCACGCAACAGGTTCTTCAATTAACCCCAGGGGAAGCGGAAACTGTAAATTCTTATATGAACACTCATCAAGAAGGTTTCAGTACTACTCACAAAGGCTTTTTAGAGGAGCATATGTTCTTTTATCCCTTTGAGGCGGATAACAGCGCTTTGAGTGGACAACTTGTGCTTGTGCTTCGTATTGATTCGTTAACTCACATAACGAGCAACATATGGGTGCTTATAGGGATTACCTTGTTTGTTGGAATTCTCATCATGGCAACCCTTGGACGTAATATCTTTGAGAAATATATTAAACCAATACGTTCAGCTTCAAATGTAGCCGATGAATTAGCCAGAGGCAATTACAGGGCTAGGACCTATGAAGGGAATTACGGAGAGGCGGCTATATTAACCTCTTCTATTAATGTGTTAGCACGTAACCTTCAAGAGATGACCATGCATCAAGAGATGCAAAAAGATCGATTAGAAGCGGTTATTAACAACATGGGAAATGGGCTGATGTTAATTGACGAGAAAGGATACGTTAATCTCGTTAACCGTGCCTTTTTAGAACATTTTGGAGGTCAGGAACAGCAATATTTAGGTCGTGTGTATTATGAAGCCGTAGCTGAGGTTGAGATTCATAAATCTGTAAAAGAAGTATTTATGACAGAAGACAAAGTAAGGCATTCGTTTATCTTACCCCTTCAAATTGAGAGAAGATTCCTTGAGGTATTGGGCGCACCAATCTTCAATGAAGCTAATCAGTGGAAAGGCGTAGTACTTGTTTTTCATGATATAACAGAGTTAAAGAATTTAGAGCAAATGCGTAAAGACTTTGTGGCGAATGTGTCTCATGAATTGAAAACACCAATTACATCAATTAGAGGGTTCTCAGAAACTCTTCTAGATGGGGCGATGTCAGATGAGGGGCTACGCGAACAGTTTATAACAATCATTCTAAATGAAAGTGAGAG
This sequence comes from Pontibacillus salipaludis, assembly GCF_014642405.1. Taxonomy (GTDB): domain Bacteria; phylum Bacillota; class Bacilli; order Bacillales; family BH030062; genus Pontibacillus; species Pontibacillus salipaludis. Next base: position 21,002 of record NZ_BMIN01000011.1, on the reverse strand, counting down.
ACTTCAATCTCTAATCCACGATCTTTTAGAACTATCGAAGTTAGAGAAGGAAGAGTTTACTTTAAATATCGAACACATTTCGGTTCCATCTTTAGTAAAAGATATCATTCCGATTGTTGAGCAACAAGCAAATCAAAAGGGTATTGAGCTAGAGCAAACAATTGATACTGAAGGTTATATTGATGGAGATTCTGCCCGTTTAAAGCAAGTAGTGATTAATTTAGTAACGAACGCTATCAATTACACCCCAAATGGCGGCACTATAAAGCTCGATTTAAAGAACCAACAGGACTCCTTTATGATCTCTGTTACGGATAGTGGAATTGGCATTCCAAAAGAAGATGTCCCTCGAATATTTGAACGTTTCTATCGTGTTGACAAAGCTCGAAGCCGCAACTCAGGTGGGACAGGGCTTGGTTTAGCTATTGTCAAACACATCGTAGAAGCACATGATGGAAACATTGAAGTAGAAAGTGAATATCAGAAAGGAACAGCCTTTCATATTACATTGCCTAAAAAATTTACGAAACGTTAACATTAAGTTAATTAAATGCAAATAATTCCTTGATATAGTTCTCTATGAAACCCTTTCATCCAAGGTGTTTTCTTACTTGACGGAGGTCAACCCGCCTCCGTCTTTTTTTATGCCTTTTTTTATCTCACCCTCCTTTGGAATCCATTTATTTGAAACTTTTTAGCTATTTAGTCGTAAATAATTTGTAAAGAAAATGAAATAGGGGGAGAGATACGGGTGACTCTAAAACAAATTTATACTTGGATTGCTATAGGGGTAGCGGCAATCATTCTAGTTGTAGTCGGGATTACAAGTTGGTATACAGTCGACGAATCAGAACAAGCAGTTATCCTTACGTTTGGTAACGCTGACGAGAGCATAACAGAGCCTGGGCTGCATTTTAAAATGCCTTGGCCAGTACAAGAAGTAGAGAAGCTCTCAAAAGAAACATTTAGTTTGAACTTTGGGTACTCACAAGATGATAAAAGCAATAAAAAACAAGTGCAAATGATTACAGGGGATGAAAACATTGTTCTAGCTGATCTAGTAGTTCAGTGGAAGATTGTAGACCCAGCCAAATATTTGTACCAATCTCAAGATCCTGAACTAGCGTTAAATAACGCTACTTCTGCATCCTTAAGAAGTGTAATTGGAACTTCAGAAATTGATGAAGCGCTAACATCAGGTAAAGCAGAAATAGAAAATGAAGTGCGTGAAATGCTAATAGGGTTAGTTGAAAATTATAATATCGGGATATCCGTCAGTGATGTGAAGCTTCAGGAAGTAGATCTTCCAGATGCAGAAGTGCGGACAGCTTTCACAAAGGTAACTGATGCCCGCGAAACTAGTAATACGAAGCGTAATGAAGCAGAGAAATATAGAAATGAAAAATACGAAGAAGCTCTGGGTGAAAAAGATGCGATTATAACGCGTGCAGAAGGGGATAAAGTTGCTCGGATTGAGCAAGCCAAAGGGGATGTAGCAAAGTTCAATGCTTTATATGAAGCTTATAGTAAATCTCCTGATATTACGAGAGAGCGATTAGTTATTGAAACGTTAGAAGATGTCCTGCCAAAGGCTAATATTTATATCATGAATGATGATGGAAATACGCTTAAGTACTTACCAATCGGACAACAACAAGCACCTCAGCCTGCTCCGACACAAGGAGGTTCAAACGACGATGAGTGATGAGAACGTAATAGAGACAGGGAACGAAACAAACTCTAACTATATAAAGCGTATGATTAAAATAGGCTTAAGCTTACTGATACTAGTCTTGTTGCTAGTTGTATTTATAAGTAGTGTGATGATTGTTAAAGAAGGGGAGTATAAAGTTGTTCGTCAATTCGGTGAGATTGTAAGAATTGAAAAAGAGCCAGGTCTGAAATTTAAAGTTCCGCTTATTCAAAACGCGAGTACCCTTCCAAAAAAGAAGATGGTTTATGATGTTAATGAGAAGGAGATCAACACGCTTGATAAAAAGAGAATGATTATTGACAACTACGCGATCTGGCATATTGTTGATCCGGATAAGATGATCAACAATGCAAGAACGATGATAGGGGCTGAAGCTCGGATGGGGGAATTTATCTTTTCAGTCATCCGTACAGAGCTTGGTCAAATGAACTATGAAGAAATAATAAACGATGAGCAGTCATCTAGAGGAGATTTGCACAAACGAATTACTGAGAGAGTGAATCAACTGCTAGCACGTGATGAGTTCGGTATTCGGGTGGATGATGTGCGCATTAAGAGAACGGATTTACCGGATGAGAACGAAAAAACGGTTTTTCGTAACATGATTTCAGAACGAGAGTCAAAAGCTCAGGAATACTTATCTAAAGGGGAAGCTGCGAAAAATCGTATTATAGCTCAAACAGATAGAGAAGTAACAGAAATGCTTTCAAAAGCTGAAGCTGAAGCGGCCTCTATTCGAGCTGAAGGAGAACAAGAAGCGGCTAAAGTATACAATGAATCATTTTCAAAGGATGAGTCCTTTTATCAATTGTATCGTACATTAGAATCCTATAAGAAAACGATTGATGGAGAAACAACGATCATTCTTCCACAAGATTCTCCGTATGCACGAAGTTTAACTGGCTATTTTGATTAATAAAAAGGCGACTTTTTCCTTCTATTATGGAACATGATAGAATAAAGGAAACAAGTCGCCTTTTCTCATGGAAAAGGTATGCTAATGAACGAAGGAGTGGAAAACATGACAAATAAACTGGTTCTTATTGATGGAAACAGTATAGCGTACCGAGCTTTTTTTGCTCTGCCGTTATTAAATAATGATAAAGGTGTACATACAAACGCCGTATACGGATTTACTACGATGTTATTGAAGATCTTAGAAGAAGAGAACCCATCTCATATGCTTGTGGCATTTGATGCAGGGAAAACGACCTTTCGTCATAAGACATATGAAGAATACAAAGGAGGTCGCCAAAAGACTCCTCCTGAGCTTTCAGAGCAGTTCTCCCTTTTAAGAGAGTTGTTAGATAACTTCCAGATTAAACATTACGAGCTTAATCAATATGAAGCGGATGATATTATCGGAACTTTTGCCAGAAAAGGTGAGCAAGAGAACTTTGAAGTTAAAGTCATTAGCGGTGACCGAGATTTACTGCAGTTAGTTTCAGATCAAGTCTCTGTCGCGTTAACGAAGAAAGGCATTACAAATGTAGAAACCTATACTCCTTCTTTCTTAGAAGAGAAAATGGAGGTTCGCGCTGATCAGATCATAGATCTAAAAGCGTTGATGGGAGATAGTTCAGATAATATCCCGGGGGTTCCAGGCGTCGGTGAGAAGACCGCTGTAAAATTACTAAAGCAGTTTGAGACATTGTCAAACGTCTATGAAGGTATCGAAGACGTGAGCGGGAAAAAGCTAAAGGAAAAGCTTGAAACTAATAAAGACAATGCCTTCATGAGTCAGCAATTAGTTACCATTAACGTTGAAACGCCTGTAGAGATTGGTCTTGAAGACGTGGTTTATAAAGGGTACGAATATCCAAAGGTTAGCGCGTTTTTCCGTGACCTTGGATTCCAATCTCTTATTAGCCGCATCGGAGGAGAAGAGGAGGCTGAACAAGTACAAGTTGCCCTTCCAGAATTAAAGGTCGAGGTGCTTGATGAGGTTACGGAAGAGCATGTGAACAACTCGTCAGCTCTCGTAGTAGAAATGCTTGGAGATAATTATCACACAGCCGATATCGAAGGGATTGGCTTAGTACATGAAAAAGGTACTTACTTTATACCTAAAGAAGTAGCATTAGGGTCGAGTGTGTTTAAAGCATGGGCTGAAGATCGTCAAAATAAAAAAGCTGTTTTTGACGCGAAGAAAACATTTGTAGCTCTTAAACGCCATGGCATAGAAGTTAGTGGGATTGACTTTGATATGTTGCTTGCATCTTACTTAACAAACCCAAGTGAAAACCATCATGATATACCGTCTATAAGTCATCGCATGGGGTATAAAGGAATTGCGTTTGATGAAGAAGTGTATGGTAAAGGTGCAAAGATGAAAGTTCCAGAAGAAGTGAATGATTTAGCAAGTCATGTAGCCCGCAAAGCGAACATGTTATTTGAGTTGAAGCCAGAGATGGAAGAACAATTAAAAGAAAATCAGCAATGGGAGTTGTATGATGAGTTAGAGATGCCACTTGCTCTAATACTAGGCGAAATGGAACATACGGGAGTTAAAGTTGACGTGGACCGTCTGAAAGAAATGGGTACAGAGCTTGAGGAACGACTTAATCAGCTTGAATCTGAAATTCACGAACTGGCTGGTGAATCCTTCAATTTGAATTCTCCTAAGCAACTTGGGCCCATACTGTTTGAGAAATTAGAACTTCCTGTCATTAAAAAAACGAAAACAGGTTACTCAACTTCAGCTGATGTTCTAGAGCAACTGAGTGATCAACATGAGATCATTCCTAAGCTCTTATTGTACCGTCAATTAGGTAAGTTGAATTCTACTTACATTGAAGGACTATTAAAGGTCGTTCATGAAGATGACATGATTCATACGCGCTTTAATCAAGCTCTAACTCAAACAGGTCGCTTAAGTTCAACAGAACCCAACTTGCAAAACATTCCGATCCGTCTTGAAGAGGGCAGAAAGATCAGACAAGCGTTCATCCCATCGAAAGAAGGATGGTATATTTTTGCGGCAGACTACTCTCAAATTGAACTGCGTGTATTGGCTCACATTGCTGCAGATGAAAAACTAATCAAAGCTTTCAATGAGAATGAGGACATTCACACTCAAACGGCTATGGATGTATTCCATGTGGAAAAAGATGAAGTAACGGATCAAATGAGAAGACAAGCCAAAGCGGTTAACTTCGGTATTGTATATGGGATTAGTGAATATGGGTTGTCTCAAAGTCTTGGGATTAGTCGGAAAGAAGCAAAGCAATTCATTGAGCGTTATTTAGATAGTTATCCTGGTGTGAAGGAATATATGGATGAAGTTGTACAGGAGGCAAAACAAAAAGGGTATGTTTCAACCCTCATGAACCGTAGACGCTATTTACCTGATATAACTAGTCGTAATTTCAATAGTAGAAGCTTCGCTGAACGAACGGCGATGAATACGCCAATTCAAGGTTCTGCAGCTGATATTATTAAGAAAGCAATGGTTGATTTACATCATCGCTTAGCCGAAGAAGATTTAGAAGCTACGGTTCTTTTGCAAGTGCATGATGAATTGATACTGGAGGCTCCTTGGGAAGAGTTAGAAAAGCTTGAAAGAATTGTTGCAGAGGTGATGCAAAATACCGTCAATCTAGATGTGCCACTTCTGGTTGATTCTGCCAAAGGATCAACTTGGTATGATGCTAAATAAAGGGGTGAAACGTGTTGCCTGAGTTACCAGAGGTCGAAACAATCAAGAAAACATTACAGCATCTTGTAACTGAGAAAACCATAAAAGAGACAGATGTGTTTTGGGGGAATATCATCCAGCGCCCGAAAGACCCTGAAGAATTTAAAATGCTTTTAAAAGGACAAACCATCCATGAGTTAAAACGTCGCGGGAAGTTTTTGTTGTTTTATTTGGATACACACGTGATGATTTCTCACTTAAGAATGGAAGGAAAGTATGGGGTTTTTCAAAGTGGCGATGAGATTGCAAAACATACACATGTTATTTTTCGTTTTACAGATGGAACTGAACTTCGATATCAAGATGTAAGGAAGTTTGGGACCATGCACATCTATCCAATTGGAGAAGAATTCAAAGGAGCTCCTTTAGACCAGCTTGGACCTGAACCCTTTGATCCATTATTCACTCCAGATCACTTATACAATAAGCTAAAGAAAACGTCCCGGCATGTAAAAACCGCCCTATTAGATCAAATGATTGTAACAGGTCTTGGGAATATATATGTAGATGAAGCTTTGCATCGTTCTTCCATCCACCCTGAAAGAAAGGGGAAGGATATCACAAAGTCAGATGCCGTTCGTCTACATGGTGAAATTGTTTCCACGCTTCAAGAAGCAGTGGAACAGGGAGGTACCACAATTCGCTCTTATGTGAATACCCAAGGGCAAATTGGAATGTTTCAACAGCGTCTGAAAGTTTATGGGCGACAAGACGAAGCATGTGAACGGTGTGGGACAGTTATTTCAAAAACAAAAGTCGGTGGGAGAGGAACTCATTTCTGCAGCCAATGTCAGCCTGAGTAAACGCTTTGTCTGACAGTAACAGTGGGTAGGCTCCTTTCATATACTATGCGTAAATATGAGAGAAGGAGCTTACCGGCTATGGCACCATTCACTACCCTCATCCTACTTGCTTTTGCAGTAAGTTTAGATAGTTTCACGGTTGGATTTACTTATGGACTAAGGAAGATGGGGCTTTCTTTACGAGCCATTGGAGTTATTGCGATGGTTTCAGCTGTTTCATTCTTTCTGTCTATGATGATTGGGAACATGATTGCCCATTTTCTCTCTCCTCACATTACCGAAATGTTTGGCGGGGGGATATTGATCGCTATTGGAATATGGGTGCTTTATCAGTTTTTTAGAACGGAAAAACCTACAGAAACAAAAGATCCCTCTTCTTATCTATTTAATTTGGAGATTAAATCTCTTGGGATCGTCATTCAAATTTTACGAAAACCGATGAGCGCTGATATAGATCAGTCGGGTTCCATTAATGGTTTTGAAGCATTTCTTTTAGGGATAGCCCTTTCTCTTGATGCTTTTGGTGCCGGAATTGGCGCAGCCATGTTTGGTTTCTCTCCACTGACAACAGCTTTACTTATTGCGTTCATGAGCAGTTTCTTTCTTTGGATTGGATTAAAAAGCGGTTACTGGTTATCTTACTTTAAGTGGATTCAACGGTTGACATTTTTACCAGGACTCTTATTAATCGTTATAGGAATGTTGAAATTTACGTAGTAGGAGGCTTTTAATGGGTGTCGTTATAGGATTAACAGGTAGCATTGCAACAGGGAAAAGTACTGTATCATTAATGTTTGATGATTATGGGATTCCTGTAGTGGATGCGGATAAATTATCTCGCGAGGTCGTGAAACCAGGCCGCGATGCTTATAATCAAATTGTAAGCGTTTTTGGTGAAGGGATTTTAAGAGAAGATCACACACTAGATCGAAAAGCACTTGGAGAAATTGTTTTTAATAATGACGAAAAGAGAAAGCAGCTCAATGAAATCGTACACCCTGCTGTGCGTTCGGAGATGGTCCGGGAACGTGATCAATATTTAATGCAAGGGGACAAGGCGGTTGTATTAGATATCCCATTATTATTTGAGAGCCAGTTAACGGATTACGTAGATAAAACGCTCGTTGTTGCCGTAGACGAAGAGGTTCAACTCAAGCGCTTAATGGAACGGGATGGAAGCACAAAAGAAGAAGCACTTAGTCGCATTCGCTCTCAGATCTCAATTACAGAAAAGTCCAGAATGGCTGATGAAGTAATCGATAACAACGGATCAAAGAAAGAAACCTATGATCAACTTGATGCTATACTGCGCAAGTGGGAAATCCTCCCGTAATAGAAAGTGGCTGCTCTTATAACAAGAGCAGCCTTATTTTTATTGGAGTAACTTGGTATTCCACAATCGTCCCAATCGCCCGCTTATGTGGAAGACCCGAAGATGAGATATTTTAGCAGGGGTGGGCCGTTACGTTTGATGAGTGGTTGGGCTTGCTCGGGGACAACTCGCTTTCCTGCGGGGAGCTGGGAAGCCTCCTCGTTCGCTTTCGCTCTCTGTGGGGTCTCCCCTAGGCTCCTTTTCCCGCGGGAGTCTCGCAGTCCCCGAGCAAGCCCTGGCTTTAAATAGGTGAACGGCCCCACAATTTAACATCATGAGATCTGATATCCCCCTATATGGCATGTTTTCGTTCCCCTAATATGACAAAGGTGGGCCTGGAAACTGCGAGACTCCCGTGGGCAGAAGAGCTTAGGTGAGACCCCGGAGCCCGGCTTGCCGGGTGAGGAGGCTCACCAGCTCCCCACAGGAAAGCGAGTGGTTTCCAGGCCCACCTTACACTCAACTAAAGCAAACGGAAACATCCTCAGCTTCGAGTTTTCAAGCTAGCTAGTAATCTATAAACAGCACATTAGCTTTCATTTACTGAGGGATAGATGCATATATTACAATAAAGTTTGGAAAAAAACCACAATCTACTCCCTAGGATTCCTTTATTGTGTTATACTAATCATGCGAAATATCAATAAAGTGTATCATAAATGAGAGGGGTATGCAGAATGAAGTCACGCGTTGCTATTAATGGTTTTGGTCGAATTGGTCGAATGGTGTTTCGCCAAGCGATTTTAGATAAGCAGGTAGAGGTTGTTGCTATTAATGCCAGCTACCCTCCTGAAACGCTAGCTCATTTAATCAAGTATGATAGTGTGCATGGTCATTTTCAAGGAGAAGTGAAAGCGCTTGAAGATGGAATTGAAATAGATGGAAAAAAGGTTCATTTGTTTGCTTCAAGAGACCCTAAACAACTTCCTTGGAAAGAACATGAAGTGGATATTGTTATCGAAGCTACAGGGAAGTTTAAGACCAAAGAAACAGCGGGACAGCATATCGAAGCGGGCGCAAAAAAAGTCGTTATTACAGCTCCAGGGAAAGAAGTGGATGCAACCATTGTTATGGGCGTAAATGAGAGCGTTTACATCGATGAAGAGCATGATGTGATCTCTAATGCTTCTTGTACGACCAATTGTTTAGCTCCGGTAGTAAAAGTATTAGATGAACAGTTTGGTATTGAGAACGGATTAATGACAACGGTTCATGCCTTTACGAACGATCAGCAGAACTTAGATAATCCACATAAAGACTTGAGACGTGCGAGAGGTTGTACACAATCTATTATTCCAACTTCAACAGGCGCTGCTAAGGCGTTAGGTGAAGTGATTCCTCATTTAAATGGAAAAATGCATGGTATGGCGTTAAGAGTACCTACACCAAACGTTTCTCTCGTAGACTTGGTGGTGGACGTTAAGCGGAACGTATCTGCAGATCAAATCAATCAAGCCTTCCTACATGCTTCTAAGAATGATTTGAAAGGAATTCTTCATTACTCTGATGAACCGCTCGTATCTGTTGATTACACGACATCTGAATACTCCTCTATTATTGACGGTCTTTCTACAATCGTGATGGATGACCGCAAAGTGAAAGTTTTGGCTTGGTACGACAATGAGTGGGGCTATTCAAAACGTGTGTTGGATCTTGTGAAATTTGTAGGAACTCACTTAGCTGCACGTGAAGAAGCCCGTGTTTCTTGAAAGTCTAGAGAAATAAAATAATTGGATAATCCCCCTTTGATGTTTTATACTACTAACAAAGCTTAAACGACCACGTCCGTTTATATGTGATAAAAAAACTTATTGCAAAATATAGGGAAACACTATATACTAACTTTTGAACTTCGAAATACCGACGAACCTATGACTGCTTAAAGGGTTAGGACCTCTTAGGACTAACTTGCCCCCGTGGTAGTGCATAAGCTTGACGTTTAGAAGTAAACTTTTTTGGTTTTAAAGGGGGACTACCGATGGACACAATGGGTAGACACGTAATTGCAGAACTTTGGGATTGTAATACAGAAAAGCTGAACGATATGACAATGATTGAACAAATTTTCGTAGATGCTGCTTTAAAAGCAGGTGCGGAAGTTCGAGAAGTTGCTTTTCACAAATTTGCACCACACGGCGTTAGTGGCGTCGTTATTATTTCTGAATCTCACTTAACCATTCACAGTTTTCCAGAACATGGATATGCAAGTATTGATGTATACACGTGCGGGGATCGGATAGACCCTAATGTAGCAGCCCAATATATTGCACAATCACTAGAAGCTAAAACACAAGAAACAGTTGAAGTCCCAAGAGGTATGGGGCCTGTCGAAGTAAAGAAATTCAACGTACTCTAATATAAATGTTCGAAAGAAAGTACTCTTATGAAGAGTACTTTCTTTTTTATGGCGCTTTAAAAGTCCGAAAAGGACTTTATATCCCTAGTTACATATCTAATATAAAACCATTTCTACAAAATATTTCAGATTTCTTAATAGGTGAAAACGAGGGTAAACCCCTTTTTAACGGAATTATTTAGGTATGAATGCAGAAAAAGTGAAATTCTTGACAGAAGTGTGTATTTAACCTTTTCTAATTTTTGATATAATAGATTAGAGGTGGACGCATATGAATATTAAACAATGGTTTTCAACATATTTTACGAATCATGCCGAAACAAGTGAAGAACACTGGAATGAAGCTCTTCGAACGCATTATTTTAAAACAACAAAAGATAAAGCATTTACTCAGCTAGAGGATTATTATAACAATTCAAGTAAATATAAATTGGTCTCATCTTCTATTGAACATGGTGAGATGAGCTTGCAAACGGTGAAAGGGAAGAAAGCATTTATCGTCGTTAGTATAGTAATGGTTCAACCGTATAGAACTGCGATTGACTATTCTGTTACCACGGAATCTGCCTTACCGTTTGACTTCGGGAATAGCCATAAGTTAATTCAAAAGCAACATGAAGAAATTAGGGAACTCCTTCCGTTTTTGGAAACGGCTATGGCTCATAAAATGTAGAAAAATGTGGAGTTGATTTATCTGTGAAATGTCCTAATTGTAATTATAAGAGCACTAGGGTGTTGGATTCGCGTCCGGTCGAAGAGGGTAAATCGATTCGACGCAGACGGGAATGCGAAGAGTGCCACTTTCGTTTTACAACGTTTGAAAGAATTGAAGAAGTCCCACTGATTGTTGTCAAAAAAGAGGGGACTCGTGAAGAATTTAGTCGAGAGAAGTTGATGAGAGGTCTAATTCGAGCATGTGAGAAACGACCTGTTGCTGTTGATGAACTTGAGACAATTGCCATGGAAATTGAACGGGAATTAAGAAATCGTGGTGTCTCTGAAGTTAATAGTAAGGAAATTGGAGAAATGGTAATGGACAGACTTGCGCATATTGATGAAGTTGCATATGTCCGCTTTGCCTCAGTTTATAGGCAGTTTAAGGATATAAATGTATTTCTTGATGAATTAAAAGATTTGATTAAACAAGATCCAGAGGGGTAATAGAATAGGGCCGAGTGGCTCTTTTCTTTTTTAGAAGCAAGATCAATGTATACTTAGAAGAAAATCACAGAAAAGAAGCAGGTTTATCTATTTCCTTCGTAATAGAATAGAGCCATTACACCAAGAATATGAGGAAGGAGGGAGTTTAATGAACCATACATCAATTGGGAAGCTTTTACCGGTAGATGGGTTTCGGTTAACAGTCGCTCGGAGCATGCCCATGGATTTCACAACGTCCCTGACTCATTTATATCAACCTTTAATCGGGAATGAATCCATTAGTTTATACCAAACGTTATTGTCAGAGTATGATCTGCAAGATGAGGTGGGAGGTGTAAATACACACCACTTATTGATGAGTTACCTCAATCTCCCTTTAAATCATATTTACGAAGCAAGGAAACGATTAGAAGCCATAGGGCTTCTTCGAACTTTTGTTGATCAATCTGAGGATCAAACGGTTTATACGTATGTACTACTTCGTCCATTCACCCCGAGTGAATTCTTTGCGGACGAGATGCTATCCTTGTTACTATATCATCATCTTGGTCAACAAAAGTACGAACGATTACAACGTACGTTTTCGGGTGGTTCATCCTCATCACGAAAAGGTGAAGAAGTCACGTCTACCTTTGAGGACGTATTTTCAATGGGTGGAGTAACCACTGAACCACCACCCACTCACTTTAATGAGCAAGACCAAGAATTAGTCGAGAGTCAAGGTGCCAACATACAAGAGAGCAGAATTGACTTTTCTTATATAAAACAATCACTTGACCAGAGAATGTTACCTGTGCAGAGTATACTTTCCAATCGGAACCAAAAGGTGCTAACTCAACTTTCTTTGTTATATAATTTAACTACTAATGATGTTGAAAAAGCGATTTTGTGGGCTCTTAATGATGAGAATCAATTAGACCTTTCTGAGTTAAAAGAGGCTTGTCACGACCTTTACCAAAGCAAAGGTGGTCAAAGTGAAAATCTTCATGTCACTCATCAACGTGATTCATTATCTGTCTCTAATGACCAAGATGCTTCAAAAGAGCAACCAGATAACAAAGAAGAAGCACTAATTAAACGCTTAGAACATATCTCTCCTAGAGAACTGTTGTTAGATCTCTCGGGAGGAGCGGAACCTCCTGAGAAGGATTTACGTATGATTCGTGATATTATGACTCAACAAGGATTAACACCTGGTGTGATGAATGTGTTAATTTATTATGTATTACTAAAAACAGATATGAAGTTATCAAAGAATTACATGGAAACGATCGCAGGGCATTGGACAAGACTTCAGGTAAAAACCGTTCGCCATGCAATGCGAGTTGCGAAGACAGAAAATAAAAAGTATCAGCAATGGGCAAATAACCGTAAAAGCGGAGGGAACCGTTCTTATAACAAAAATCAAAAGCAAGACGTCCTTCCTGATTGGTTTAAAGATCAAAAAGGTCAAAAAGATCAAAAAGGTCAGTCAAGTGAAGATCAGGCTCCAAAACGCAAAGATGGGAAATCTGCCTCTGATATTGAACGTGAAAAGCAAGAGTTAGCAGAAGCTTTGAAGAACATGGATGATTAACGTTTACGAATAATTTGATTTAAGGATGAGTGAAATGGAACCGATCCAAACAGCTTTGAAGAAATGGATGAGGGAAAGTAAGAACTTTCAAGAGCATTACCAAAGTATGCGTGAGGCAATCTTGAAAGATCCTGATATTCAACAAATTTTGCAGGAGCACTCGAACCTCTCTCGTCATGATGTAGAACGCCACTTAATGAAATTATATGAGTATCAATCTCAATCTAAGCGCTGTGAAGGATGCCCTTCTCTGGAAAATTGTCAGAATTTGGTCTCAGGTTACTCTCCGAATCTTCATGTTCAGGGGAAAGAGATTAGGCTGACGTATGAGATGTGTCCTCGTAAAAGACAATCTCAACAACAGGAAGAAAAGCGTTCATTCATTAACAGTTTGTATATGCCAAAAGATATTGTTGAAGCTAAGTTTAAGGACTTAGATCCGGATGATCGTTACGAAGCGATCCGTCAAGCGATGAACTACACAGAAAATGCCGAAACGGAAAAAGGGAATAAAGGTCTATATTTTCATGGACCGTTTGGTGTTGGAAAAACACACCTTTTAGGAGCTATTGCCAATAAATTAGCGAATAAACGAATTGCCTCTTACCTTATTTACATGCCTGAACTAGTTCGTGAAATGAAGTCTTCATTAGGGGACAACACGCTAAAAGAGAAAGTTGAAAAGTTCAAAACGGTACCGGTTTTGATGCTTGATGATATTGGAGCTGAATCCATGTCATCTTGGTTCCGTGATGAAATATTAGGCTCAATCCTACAGTATCGTATGATGGAACGTTTACCTGTTTTCTTTACTTCTAATTACAATTTAGAGGAATTGGAAAAGCATCTTATGACGAACAACCGTGGAGATGTTGAGCAATTGAAAGCTGGGAGAATTATTGAACGTATTAAACAAGTAAGTAACCCGGTAGAAGTAATTGGACAGAATCGACGTAGCTAAAACAATAAGTGTACCGTTAGCAGCTCTGCCGGAGGGTCATCCCTCTGGCAGAGCTGCTTTTTTCTCCGCATAAGAGGATGTTTCCTTTGCTTTAGTAGAGTGTAAGGTGGGCCTGGAAACCACTCGCTTTCCTGTGGGGAGCTGGTGAGCCTCCTCACCCGGCAAAGCCGGGCTCCGGGGTCTCACCTAGATTGAAAGGTGCAGGCGTGGTGCCTAGGACCGTACGGATAAGACAGCTTTTTGGAAAAGGCGACTAGCCTTTGTAAAAAAGATGACTTATCACGCTAGGTCCTCCACGCCGAAACTAGACTGGCTCTTCTGCCCACGGGAGTCTCGCAGTTTCCAGCCCCACCTTCCCCGTATTGAGAGATACGGAAACAAGCGAGATGTAGATTCAGTAAGGCTTCAACAACGCCCGAGCAGCGGGGTGATTGTACTTACAAGACAAGAGGGACTGGGGGACGTTGTTCTCCAGCTCCCTAGCTCCCTATAAAGGTACCGGACCCACAAGCACAATAAAGTTTCTTGGGTTCCAGTCTTCAAAGTTAATGCCATTGATATTGAATAACTCCCTATCCAAAAGTTGTGCCAGAGAGAGGTATTGAAGTTTTTTTAATGAGAATAATCATTTTTCGCGTTTTCTTCCCATATACTGTAACAGTTTCTTGTAGCATTCGTGGAGGGAGGGAAGACGTTGGCCGAGATCTATTTTTCTAATAAAGAAGAAGCCTTATCATTTTGTGATTTTCTATTTGCTCAGAAAGATGAAATGAGCGTGCAGTGGCATTATCACAAGAAATGGGGGCATGTTGTTCTTGTTAACGAAAATCAGGAGAAAGAGGAACGGGTCGTACGCGGACTAATCCATGTCTATGTCGTACATAGAGAGCGATCCTGGTTAATAGACATCATACGGAATTGCTACTACTTCAGTGACGATGATGAAGTAGCTCACATATATGAATTGTGTTGTTCTTTTAGGGACGAGCCAGATCAGTGGGGTGAAGATCACCCTTCTTCTTATCGCCACAGTCAACAATTAGAGCGGTTGAGAGAGGTTTTTAAAGAGGCACTCGAGAAAGGGGAAGGGTTTGCATTTGATTCGATCATCACATTTCGCTTTCAGCGATTTTATGATGAGTTGATTGAGGTCGTTGGAGAAGCAATAGATGAATATAAAAGAGAGCAGGATTATCAGACATATATTCAACATCTAAGGGAATACCTGCAAGCTAACCCTTCTAAAGTAGAGAGGTTATCTATTGTGCAAAGCCAACCTTTTATTTTCTATTCTCATAAAGGGCGTCGTTATACATCTGAAGAAATTAAGAAATTGACAAAGGATTATCCTTTATATTTGTTTGGTCTTGGAACAGACGAGCTAGACTTGACTCCTATAATGGCTTTGGCTCCAGATCGGATTAAGATTTACGGAAATGATCCTAGTGATCCTAAAACGCTAACCGTGATGAACATCTTCCAAGAGCGTGCTGAATTTCTTCCGTTAAATAAATTTCCATTTAAAAGATTGTCTCCGTTCTAAAAATGGGCTTGCTTTTCGCATTTATTCCCATTATACTAACTTCTATAAAGTTTAAATTGAATTTATATCAGTGATGATGAGGATAAGAATGAGTTGCATCGGCTTACTCAGAGAGGGAAGTCATAGGCTGGAAGCTTCCTAAGTACGACACTTGTTTACCACCTCTGAACTCTGTTTACGAACAATATAGTAGTAAACAGCGATTCGTCCTCGTTACGGATGTGCTAATGAAGCCACAGTTATGACTGTGGGAATTTGGGTGGAACCACGGGTATAACGCTCGTCCCTTCGCTATTGTGCAAGGGATGGGCGTTTTTTATTTTGGCTTTGTTTATCTATACTAAGACAAAGCAGATCGATTTATTATAAAAGGAGTGACATACACATGTCGGAAGCTATTCAATTAACATTTCCAGATGGTGCGGTTAAGGAGTTCTCGCAAGGAACGACAACAGAGGATGTAGCTGCTTCCATTAGCTCAGGCTTAAAGAAGCAAGCGTTGGCAGGGAAACATAATGGTCAACTGATTGACCTTCGCCGTCCTATTCCTGGTGATGGTTCTATAGAAATCGTAACAATTCGAGATGAAGAAGGCGTAGAGGTTCTTCGTCACTCAACAGCACACCTAATGGCTCAGGCTGTAAAACGCATTTATGGGGAAGTTAACCTAGGAGTAGGCCCTGTTATTGAAAATGGGTTCTATTACGATATGGATCTTGACACGTCTATCACGCCTGAAGACCTGAAGAAGATCGAAAAAGAAATGCAAAAAATCACAAGTGAAAACTTAGAGGTTGAACGTCTAGAGGTTTCCCGTGAAGAAGCTAAAGAGATGTACCGTGAAATTGGTGATGAGTTAAAACTTGAACTGATTGACGACATTCCAGAAGGTGAATCGGTAACCATTTACAAGCAAGGAGAGTTCTTTGATCTTTGTCGTGGACCTCACGTCCCTTCTACAAACAAGATTAAAGTCTTCAAACTATTAAGCGTTTCTGGCGCATACTGGCGTGGAGATAGCGATAATAAAATGCTTCAACGCATCTATGGTACAGCTTTTGAAAAGAAAGATCATTTAGAAGAGTACCTAAAAATGCGTGAAGAGGCTAAAGAGCGTGATCACCGTAAACTAGGGAAAGAGCTAGATATCTTCACAGTTTCGCAAAAGGTAGGGCAAGGCCTTCCTTTATGGCTGCCAAAGGGTGCTACCATTCGTCGTACAATCGAACGTTATATTGTTGATTTAGAGGAACGTCTTGGCTATGACCACGTGTATACACCAGTGCTTGGGTCCGTTGATTTATATAAAACAAGTGGACACTGGGATCATTATCAGGATGACATGTTCCCTACAATGGAGATGGATAATGAAGATTTAGTTCTCCGCCCGATGAACTGTCCTCACCATATGATGGTGTATAAAAATCAGTTACACAGTTACCGTAATTTACCGGTACGTATCGCGGAATTAGGTACCATGCACCGTTATGAAATGTCCGGTGCACTAGCAGGACTTCAACGTGTGCGTGCTATGACGTTGAATGACGCTCACATCTTTGCTCGTCCGGATCAGCTGAAAGAAGAATTCATTCGGGTTGTTCGTATGATTCAAGAAGTATACAAAGACTTTGGTCTTGAAAATTACTACTTCCGTTTGTCCTATCGTGATAAAGAAGATAAAGAGAAGTATGTAGATAATGACGAGATGTGGGATAAAGCGCAAGCTCTTCTCAAGGAAACGATGGAAGACCTAGAAGTAGAGTATGTAGAAGCAGAAGGCGAAGCAGCGTTCTACGGACCGAAATTAGATGTACAAGTGAAAACAGCGCTTGGTAAGGACGAAACGCTTTCAACTGTACAGCTGGACTTCCACTTACCAGAACGTTTTGACTTAACCTACATTGGTGAAGATGGGGCCCACCATCGCCCTGTTGTTATCCACCGAGGTGTCGTTTCAACTATGGAACGTTTCGTTGCCTTCTTAATAGAAGAGTACAAAGGAGCATTCCCAACATGGTTAGCACCTGTTCAAGCGAAGATCATTCCTGTATCTGCTGATGTTCACTTAGATTATGCGAAGAAAGTAGAAGATGAGCTGAAGTATGCAGGCGTGCGTGTTGAAGTAGATGAGCGCGATGAGAAGATTGGTTATAAGATCCGTGAAGCTCAAATGCAAAAAGTCCCTTATCAACTTGTTGTAGGAGATAATGAGATTGAAGCAAGCGGTGTGAACATTCGTCGTTATGGAGAGAAAGACTCTGAAACAAAATCCCTTCAAGACTTCGTAGCTCAGATCAAACAAGAAATAAGTGGAAAGAAATAAATACTTTAATCCCCAAAGCTTAAAAGCTTTGGGGATTTTTATTACAAGTGTTTCATTTCTGATCAACGTACCGTTAAATACATAATATTCCATGTTTTGTGTTATTATGGGTCTAGTGAGAATATGGATATTTATTATGTTTTAGCAAGTAGTAATTATAAGGGAGAGGTGTATATTGTCTAAGGTTACAAAGGTATCTTTATCTGTGATGGTGGCGTCCATTTTGACAATCGGCATTCTTTTTGCAGTGATTATTACTCAAGGTACACACGAGGCAGGGGATGAAGGGGTTGCCGAGACAGCAGGTGGTTCTAATGTAGAAAATGCTGTTGAAGAAGAGACACACTTTGATGGAATTGGAAAAAAGGTCGAAACTGTGCATTATAAGTTTAATGATGCCCTCGGTCATGGGAAATACGAAAGTCTTAATCAACAAGACTTTAACGGACTTAAGGATACGGTCAAACAACTAGAGAGTCTGCTTGATAAGACTGAAGACGAATTGATAAAGAAAGATCTCGAGAACGCACTTTATTACTTGCAGGCAGCCCGTTTCGAACGAGGTACCAAAGAATTAAAAATTGTTCATCGTATCTTGCATGACCTTGATTACAATATCAATGGTCCCACAAGCGATAATAAAGAGTGGGGGTACACCTACTTTGGGAATGGACAAAGTGTACCTAAGTAGAGGTAACAAAGACAAGGAACGAATGTTTCAAATCTTTGTAGGATGCTCGGCTTTATTAGAAATCAATACGTAACTGTGACGCGAATTACTAGGAACAAGTTAAAAATTTAGGTTGCAAATATGATCTATATCATATATCCTTAAAAAGTCATGCACAGAAGATGTGCAGCAAAAAAGATTGGTTTACGTTTGACATTGTTTTTTAAACGTGCTATTCTCAATAAGGTAAACTTAATATTGTCTGAGACAAGTAGAAGCACCCGCTTCTCACCTGATTGACACTCTGATGAGTAGTTACCAGGTATGATTTTCTAAACGTAATTGGGAAACGTGTGGGTGCAGTATGTGTACCGACACTTTTTTTGATTGTCTGAAATTACAACCATGATTGAGATACACTTGTCTATAAACAGACGTATATAAACCTTTTTAATAAACCTTGGAGGTGGCTGGTTATTAGCAAAGATATGATCGTCAATGAAAAGATTCGTGCTCGCGAAGTTCGTCTCATTGATTCAAACGGAGACCAATTAGGCGTTAAATCCAAAAACGAGGCTTTAGATATTGCAGCTAATGCAAATCTTGATCTTGTAATGGTAGCTCCAAATGCGAAACCGCCAGTATGTCGTATCATGGACTATGGTAAATATCGCTTTGAGCAACAGAAGAAAGATAAAGAAGCGCGTAAGAAGCAAAAAGTCATTAACGTGAAGGAAGTTCGCCTTAGCCCTGGTATCGAAGAACATGACTTCAATACGAAGCTACGCAATGCGCGTAAGTTCTTATCGAAGGGTGATAAAGTGAAAGCAGCTGTTCGTTTCCGCGGACGTGCAATCACTCACAAAGAATTAGGCCAAAAAGTGCTTGATCGCTTGGCTGAAGAATGTAAAGATCTTTCTACGGTTGAAACAAAACCGAAAATGGAAGGTCGTAACATGTTTATGATGCTCGCTCCAGTAAACGAGAAGCAATAAACGTGATTCTAACATATTTCTAAAGGGAGGAATTACTCATGTCAAAAATGAAGACTCACAAAGGTTCTCAGAAACGCTTTCGTCGTACAGGTAGTGGCAAAGTTAAACGTTCTCACGCATTCACTAGTCACTTGTTCGCTAACAAATCTCAAAAGCAAAAGCGTAAACTACGTAAAGACACACTAGTATCTAGTGGCGACTTAAAGCGTATCGAAGCTATGCTTCCTAAGAAATAATCGAATTTAACTATTAAGTTGAAATACAGGAGGGAACTATTATGGCACGTGTTAAAGGTGGAACAGTCACTCGCCAACGTCGTAAGCGCGTCTTAAAGCTTGCTAAAGGTTATTATGGTTCAAAACATGCTCTTTTCAAAACAGCAAAACAACAGGTAATGAAATCAGGTCAGTATGCATACCGTGACCGTCGTCAGAAAAAACGTGATTTCCGTAAACTATGGATCGCACGTATTAATGCTGCGGCACGTATGAACGACATTTCTTACAGCCGTCTAATGCACGGACTTAAATTAGCTGGCGTTGAAGTTAACCGCAAAATGCTAGCTGATCTTGCTGTTACTGACGAAAAAGGGTTCGCTGCACTAGCTGAACAAGCTAAAGCCGCTCTTAAATAAGCAGAATCAGACGAAAGCCATTTTCCTACCGTATAGGAAAATGGCTTTTTTTCTTAAATATAGTGGTTATAAACTAACGGAAGGAAGAGGAGAGCTATAGATGGGAGTCATACTCATTTGGTATTTTGTTGCTGTGAACGTCGTTGCGTTGATTCAAATGCAACAGGATAAATCAAGAGCCGTTAAAGAAGAGTGGAGAATTTCTGAAAAACAGTTGTGGATTGTTACCCTTATAGGAGGGTCGCTCGGCACCTATTTAGGTATGAAGTGGTTTCGTCACAAAACCAAGCACACTGCTTTTGTAATAGGGGTACCATGTGCGTTGATTGCTCATTGTATTATGGTAGTGTTCCTAACGATGAGATCATAGCGACATAACTGTTATAGACTTATTGTCATAACCGCTCGTCTTCTGTCATAAGTATGTACTATACCGCTTGGGCGGAAGGGGTGTGTTCATCATGAATCAGTTTGGGACAGTCGCTATGACCGTCTTGGAGGCAAGTGGCTTTTTTGCACCGCTACTCTTCATAAGTTTTCACCTGCTACGTCCACTTTTATTTTTGCCTGTTGCATTTATTTGTATTTCCGGCGGGATTTTGTTTGGCGCTATTACAGGTTCTATTTATAGTGTGATTGGTGTGACTTTATCTAGCTTATTATTTTATAAAATGAGTCAATGGATGCCAAAGACACTTCAAAAGCTTGTGAAATTAAAGCATAAGTTATTTGGGAAGCACTCTAGCTTTTCCACCTCTCAAATTGCATTACTTCGGTTAGTGCCCTTTATTCATTTTCATTTAATATCTCTTTGCATTATAGAAATGTCACAAGGTTTTAAAGATTACATGAAAACATCCTTTTATTCAAATATCCCTTTAGCAGTCGTGTATACCTCTGTTGGACAGTGGATATCGAAGTTATCACCCTTTGTCATGGCAGGCTTTTTACTAATGCTTTTAACCTTCATTTATTTATTAAGGAGAAAGGAAATCGTAATCAAATGGGATGACTTTTTCCAAGCAGGTGCATAAAAAGGCCCGCTCGAATATTCGAGCGGGCCTTTGTGGTGTGTGCCCGACATGGGCGCAAGCTTTAGGGTTAGAGTCCCGAACGGTGAAGGTCGTTGTAGCCGTTAGCCAAGGGCAAGGGTGTCCGGGGTGACCCGGAATCTGAAGGAAGCCGGAGGCAAATTTC
>NZ_BMIN01000010.1 GCF_014642405.1 Pontibacillus salipaludis | reverse complement strand
CACTTCAAGATGAGATTTCCCATCACTTCGAGTGAGTAAGATTCCTTGTAGACGACAAGGTTGATAGGTCGGAGGTGGAAGCGTGGTGACACGTGCAGCTGACCGATACTAATAAATCGAGGGCTTATCTAACTAAAGTGAAAAACGGTTATGTCTTAATTCTTATCTAGTTTTGAAGGTACTTAGAAAAAAATCTAAAATACCTCTTGACTTTTCTTCTGAAACAAGATAAAATATAACTTGTCGTTGAAAAGACGAGGAAGAAATTCAATAAAGAGTCTGGCGGTTTTGGCGAAGAGGTCACACCTGTTCCCATGCCGAACACAGAAGTTAAGCTCTTCAGCGCCGATGGTAGTCGGGGTTTCACCCCCGCAAGAGTAGGACGCCGCCAGGCAAGTCACTTTATTGACTTTGATCAAAAGGCAAACGGTCTTTTGACATGATTCCAACGTAGCTCAGTGGTAGAGCTATCGGCTGTTAACCGATCGGTCGCAGGTTCGAATCCTGCCGTTGGAGCCATGGAGAGCTGTCCGAGTGGCCGAAGGAGCACGATTGGAAATCGTGTAGGCCCAAACACGGGTCTCGAGGGTTCGAATCCCTCGCTCTCCGCCACTAACTTTTCACTGGCCCGTTGGTCAAGTGGTTAAGACACCGCCCTTTCACGGCGGTAACACGGGTTCGAATCCCGTACGGGTCACCACTTAATATTATGGAGGATTAGCTCAGCTGGGAGAGCACCTGCCTTACAAGCAGGGGGTCGGTGGTTCGAGCCCGCCATCCTCCACCATTTTAAAAATGCAATGCACATGATCATTGCAAACATCATATAATTGAATATGCAATAAGTATTCAACATTATCGCGGGGTGGAGCAGTCTGGTAGCTCGTCGGGCTCATAACCCGAAGGTCGCAGGTTCAAATCCTGTCCCCGCAACCAAATTAAATTTGTACTACGTCGAAAAGACTTCTTCGAATTACAAATGATTGTGTACCTTTAGGTACAACCAATGGTCCGGTAGTTCAGTTGGTTAGAATGCCTGCCTGTCACGCAGGAGGTCGCGGGTTCGAGTCCCGTCCGGACCGCCACTTTTCAATTAAATAATTTTTTGTTACTGTAAAGTACATAAGACTGGCTCGGTAGCTCAGTCGGTAGAGCAACGGACTGAAAATCCGTGTGTCGGCGGTTCGATTCCGTCCCGAGCCACCATGTTTTGTGCAGGCCTAGCTCAATTGGTAGAGCAACTGACTTGTAATCAGTAGGTTGGGGGTTCAAGTCCTCTGGCCTGCATACTTTTAAAAACGTGGAGGGGTAGCGAAGTTGGCCAAACGCGGCGGACTGTAAATCCGCTCCCTCTGGGTTCGCAGGTTCGAGTCCTGCCCCCTCCACCATTATAATTACTACAGTAAGTAGGGGTATAGTTCAACGGTAGAACAGCGGTCTCCAAAACCGCCGATGTGGGTTCGATTCCTACTACCCCTGCCAATTTCATTTTATGGCGGATGTGGCGAAGTGGTTAACGCACCGGATTGTGGCTCCGGCATTCGTGGGTTCGATCCCCATCATTCGCCCCATAAATATTGGCCCATAGCCAAGCGGTAAGGCAACGGTTTTTGGTACCGTCATGCGCTGGTTCGAATCCAGCTGGGCCAGCCAAGAGTTTTCGCGGAAGTAGTTCAGTGGTAGAACACCACCTTGCCAAGGTGGGGGTCGCGGGTTCGAATCCCGTCTTCCGCTCCATTTTTATTTGGCGGCATAGCCAAGTGGTAAGGCAGAGGACTGCAACTCCTTTACCACCGGTTCGAATCCGGTTGCCGCCTCCATTCATATGCCGGTGTGGCGGAATTGGCAGACGCGCACGACTCAAAATCGTGTTCCTCACGGAGTGTCGGTTCGAGCCCGACCACCGGTATCGTAAAACTTAACATTGCAATGGAAATCGCTAACGAAAGCGATTTTTTTTATGTCTAATTAATAAGTTTGAGTTAGAAAATACTGTTTTATTTGTTTAGGACTCATAGGCACAGAATCATTTATAAATTTCTCTAATCTCCGTTATGTTAACGGGGATTTTTTTTATAGCTTTGTTAAAGTTTAATGTTGTTAACCTTTATTACAAGCTTGTTTAAGATGAGGGTAGTAATCTTGAAGACTCGAATTTGAGAGAATGAATGTTTCCGTTTGCTTCAATTGAGCATAAGGTGGGCTTGGAAACCACTCGCTTTCCTGTGGGGAGCTGGTGAGCCTCCTCAGCCTCCACGCCAGAACTAGACTTGGCTCTTCTGCCCACGAGAGTCTCGCAGTTTCCAGTCCCACCTTTACCATATATGGATAAGCGAAAACATGCCATGAAGGGTGAGATCAGACCACCTGCTGCTATCTGCGGGGCCGTTCACCTCTTTAAAGATAGGGCTTGCGGGTACTGCGAGACTCCCGAGGGGGGTGGCTTCCCAGCTCCCCGCAGGAAAGCGAGTTGTCCCTTGAGCAAGCCCAAGCACTCATAAACGTAACGGTCCCTTCCTGCTGAAATATCTCCACTTCCACTGTTCCATATAAAGGGGCTTATGTGGATCAAATGAAAATCAACAATAAACATTAACAGAACCATTTTAATAGAAAGACTCTAGTAATACACACAACAAAATGGCTAGAAGGTAATTTTTCTCCTGTCGTCCCCTACCTTGCATTTACTCTATACATAAAATGCTTTAATCACATATTAATAATTTACGAAATAAAAAAATTTTTCAGAAAAAACCATTGAAGATTAAAGTAAAGAGTCCTATAATTATGCGAAGGAAAAGGTGGGATTTTGATGACAAAAGATTTACGAATAAATAGTAAAGTGTTTAGTGAAAGTGCAATGAGAGCACCGAACCGTGCCATGCTTCGTGCTGTTGGTGTTACAGATGATGACTTTAAAAAGCCGATGATTGGTATTGCAAGTACATGGAGTGAAGTGACTCCATGTAATATACACCTAGATGATTTAGCCGTCCGTGCAAAGAAAGGTGCCCAAGAAGCAGGAGGGTTACCCTTAATCTTTAATACTATTACTGTATCGGATGGTATCTCTATGGGGACACAGGGAATGCGTTATTCATTACCAAGTAGAGATGTGATCGCTGACTCTATCGAAACGGTAGTAGGAGCTCAGAACTTGGATGGATTAGTTGCAATCGGAGCCTGTGATAAAAATATTCCAGGCTGTATGATTGCTATTGCCAATGCTGAGGTGCCATCTGTTTTTGTTTATGGAGGCACAATTGCTCCCGGGTCTCATAAAGGGAAAGATGTTGATATTGTTTCTGTCTTTGAAGGAGTCGGAAAATATAACCAGGGTGACATAGATGAAAATGAACTAAACGCAATTGAGTGTAGTGCATGTCCTGGTGCAGGAGCGTGTGGTGGTATGTACACTGCAAATACGATGGCATCTGCTGTTGAAGCTATGGGGATGAGTTTACCTGGAAGCTCCTCAAATCCTGCGGAATCTGATCTTAAAGCAAAAGATTGTGAGTCGGCTGGAGAAGCAGTGAGATACTTACTCGAGCATAATATTTACCCGAAAGATATCATGACTAAAGAGGCTTTTGAAAATGCGATTACAGTCGTTATGGCACTTGGTGGTTCTACAAATGCGATACTTCATTTGCTTTCTATGGCTCATGCCATTGAAGTGGATTTAACTATGGAAGACTTTAATCGAATTCAAGAAAAAACACCACATATTGCTGATTTGAAACCGAGCGGCAAATATGTGATGCAAGACCTGCATAAAGTTGGAGGAGTACAGGCAGTTATGAAGCTTCTTTATGACAATGACTATCTACACGGACACTGTTTAACTGTTTCAGGAAAGACAGTTGCAGAGAATTTAGAAGAAGCGCCAACTTTAGAAGAAGGACAAGATATTATAACGTCATTCAGTCATCCTAAGCGAAAAGATGGACCTTTGATCACCTTGAAAGGTAACTTAGCTCCAAGTGGTGCAGTAGCTAAAGTATCCGGTGTTAAGGTTGCGCGTCATACTGGACCAGCTCGTGTATTTAATACTGAAAAGGAAGCTACGGAAGCTATTCTGAATAATTCAATACAAGAAGGCGACGTATTAGTTATACGATATGTTGGTCCTAAAGGCGGGCCAGGTATGCCTGAAATGTTATCAATCTCTGCTCTATTGGTTGGAAAAGGCTTAGGGGAAAAGGTCGCCTTATTAACAGATGGTAGATTCTCTGGAGGAACCCATGGACTCGTGGTGGGTCATATCGCACCTGAAGCTCAAGTGGGAGGACCAATATCTCTATTAGAAGAAGGGGATCTTGTCACAATAGATTCAAACAAAAAAGAAATATTCATGGATGTAACAGAACAAGTACTAGAAAGTCGTCGTATGCATTGGGAAGCACCACCTCTTTACAAGAAGGGGATTTTGGGCAAATATGCTCATAATGTATCATGCTCTTCCAAAGGTGCTGTAACAGATTACAAAAATTAAACTCATATTGAAAAACTCCAGTTTACAGAAACTGGAGTTTTTTTATCCTAAACTTTAATCGCTATGGTTGCTGGAAGCCTAGAATACCTGTTGTTCTGACATCATCCCTGAGTGGCAAGTCGAAAGGAAACTTTAAAGGAATAAATAAAACGCTCAGAAGTAATTCTGAACGTTTCTGTTTGTTTATTAAGTTGTTTATATTGCTAGTAGCATTTTATTTTACTAACCGAGTAGGAAGCTGAAGACGTATACTCTTACGCGTTTAGTTGTTGCTTTTGCATTTGCTTTCTTCTATACCATTTAGCGAGCATGCCGTGTTTTGGACTAAGGAAGAAGGCAAGGGTAAAGAGAAGGCCTGTGGCTGTGGCCATGGCTCCTGAGATGGACACATCTACGAATAGAGCGAATGTATAACCGAGCAAGGATGATAGAGCGCCAATAAGAGCACTTAAAGCAATCATCCCACCAAAAGAATCTGTTAAAAGATAAGAAGTCGCTCCTGGAACGATTAACATCGCTACAACTAGAATGGCTCCTACGCTATCGAAGGAAGCAACTGTAGAGAACGAAACCATCGACATTAATACGTAATGGATTGCTACTACAGGAACGCCGATTGATATGGCCAACTGAGGATCAAATGTGCTGATTTTAAACTCTTTATAAAAGAGTAATATAATGGTTAGGTTTAAGATGAAAACAAATCCTAATAGCCAGACTGCTGTTGGTCCTAGGTTTACCCCGTTCCACGTCCAGGTATCCCATGGTACAAAAGCAATCTCTCCCATTAGAGCATGCTCAACATCAAGGTGGACACTATCTCCTATAAAAGATATGAGTACGACACCTAGAGCGAAAAGGGAGGTGAAAACGACTCCTATTGCTGCATCTGACTGAACCCCGCTTGAGTCTAGCAGTTGCACCATTAAAGCAGTGAGTATTCCCACAGTAGCAGCTCCAACAAGCATGGGTACTCCGTTTAAAGAGTGCGTCACAAGAAAAGCTCCTACAATTCCAAGAAGAACAGTGTGACTGATTGCATCTGCTAGCATCGACATTTTCCTAAGAACGAGAAGGGCTCCTGTCATACCGCATGTAATGCCAACTAATACTCCTGTAATGATAATCCATAAACTGTACGTCATGTTTGTCTCACCGCCTTTACAATGATTCCTTTACTAGCTCCAAATAGAAGGGAAAGGACAAAGATCAATGAGGCACACAAGACAATGAGTGGGCCTGTCGGAAGTCCTTCTCCTGCTGTACTTATTAGTGTACCGGTTACACCAGAGATGGCTCCAAATACACCTGCGATTACACCCATTCTCCCAAGTTGATCTGTCCAATAACGGGCAGCGAGGGGAGGGGTGATTAGAAGTGCTGCAATAAGAACTACTCCAACCATTTGAATTCCAACAACGACCACCCCTACCACGAGGGCCATGAGAACCAAATTAAATACGCTGACTGGTAAACCGATCCCACGAGCATAATTAGGATCAAATATTGAAATTTTAAATTCTTTGAAAAATAGTGATGAAAGAATAATGATTAAGAGAGAACCAACTGCAATGACTTGAATATCACTCTTAACCATTGCAGCCGCCTGACCAAAGATGAAATCTTCAAGCCCGCTTTGGTTTCCTTTTGCATGTTTCGTAATATAGGTTAGTAGCATAATCCCAAGCCCGAAAAAGACGGATAACACAACGCCGATTGACGCATCCGTTTTAATTCTAGAGTGCTTGACGATTGCCTGAATACAGTACGTCGCAATTAAACCTGTTGTCGCAGCTCCTATTAAAAAGAGAGGGATCGACTTAACCCCAAATAAGAGAAACGCTAAGCAGACACCTGGTAAAGTAGCGTGAGCCATGGCGTCTCCGATTAGACTTTGTTTTTTGAGGAGTACGAAGCTACCAATTAATCCACTGGCAAAACCGAGTAAGGAGGAACCTGCTAAGACCCACTGTGTGTTTGGGTTGGTTAAAAGGCTTAGTAATTCATTCATGAGTTACCCTCCTTGAGTGAGTATAGGACTGTTGCCTAAAAAGGATATGGCTCCTCCATAAGTCCGTTCTAAATTATCAAGTGTAAAGACACTCTCAGTTGGTCCATAGTCTACAGGTGTTTTGTTTAGTAATAGACAATGGTCAAAGTAGTCTTTTACTGTTTGTAGATCATGGTGGACGACAAGCACCGTTTTACCTTGTTCACGCCATTCTTGCAATAATTTCATAATCGCTTTCTCCGTTGCAGCGTCTACTCCTGCAAATGGTTCATCCATGAAATAGATTTGAGCATCTTGTGCTAATGCGCGAGCGAGGAAGACACGTTGTTGTTGTCCTCCTGAAAGCTGACTAATTTGTCTATTTGCAAATTCTTTCATACCGACTTTTTCAAGACACTCATAGGCGAATTGAATTTCCTTCTTATTCGGACGACGAATCCAGCCTATATGTCCATAGCGCCCCATTAGGACAACGTCTAGTGCGTTGGTTGGGAAATCCCAATCCACTTCACTTCTTTGAGGTACATATCCAATTAAATTTCGTTGTTTTTTATAAGGTTTGCCATAAACCACAATATCCCCAGATAAACGAGGGATCAGGTGTAGGATTGATTTAATTAAAGTCGATTTTCCAGCCCCGTTTGGGCCAATGATACCTGTAAGTGTTCCTTCCGGTATTGTGAAATTCACATTCTCAAGGACAGGTTGTCGTTCATAGGTTACAGCCAGATTCTGAATTTCAATAGCTTTCATATAAGAAACTCCTTTCTATTTGACTCCTATCTTTCGTAAAGCCATGAAGAGGGGACTTAATCCCCTCTAGCTTCTCATTACTTCAATGCATTAACGATTGTATCGATATTGTGTTTAAACATTCCAATATACGTTCCTTCTTCCGTATCAGCTGGACCCATTGCATCGGAATATAACTCTCCGCCGATTTTCAGCTGGTGCCCTTCAGCTTTGGCACCTTCAACTACAGCATTAATGGATCGCTCATTTACACTACTCTCAACAAATACAGCTTTAATATTACGTTCTGAGACCGTATCTATAATACGTTGGACATCTTTTAGCCCGTATTCAGATTCTGTACTCAACCCTTGAAGCCCCATAACCTCTAATCCATATGCTTTCCCGAAGTAATGGAAGGCGTCGTGTGCAGTGACAAGGACGCGGCTTTCTTCTGGAATTTGAGAAATTTGTTCTTTAGCATAAGTATGCGTATCGTCTAATTTTTGTTTATAGTTTTCGGCTTGTTTTTCATAGTATTCTTTGTTCTCAGGGTCTAAATCGCTCAAGCCTTTTGTAACTTCATCTACAGCGTACTTCCATAAGTTAATGTCAAACCAGACGTGCGGATCAGGAATATCAGGATTTTCTGGATCAGCATCAAGCATATCCTCAGGGATCGCTTCAGCTACAGCGTGTGTAGGTTTTTCAGAGCGCATCTTTTCAAACACATCATTCATTTGTCCTTCTAAGTGGTGACCATTGTAAAAGATCACATCAGCTTTTTGTAAATTATCAATATCACTAGTAGTTGCTTTGTATGTGTGAGGGTCCGTTCCTGGTCCCATTAAACTCTTCACATCAACGTGCTCACCGCCCACGTTTTCTACGATATCTCCAATTTGAGCGATGGTTGTAACCACCTTAACGTTTCCTTCTTTTCCTGTGTCGGCTTCAGCATTACACCCTACTAAAGCAACGATCGATAGTAATGCGATTGTAATTAATTTCTTCATGTTTCTTTTGTCCTCCCTTTTTGTACATGTTAATAAAAGTTTCCTATATGCAAAAAAATAATTAAAAAAATGACTTTTCCTTAGCTCTATAAAGATATGAGCTTAGATGAAAAGTGTGCGTGTTTTTATAAAATTTAACCGAAACAATAAAAGTTTCCTTAGTGCAAAATATATAGATAACTGAAAGAAATGTCAACAGTTGTGCGTGAAATAAAAAAGGTGGTTGGTTTATTATACGAAATAATGAATAAAATAAGTGTTTTTTAACCTTTTTATACATAATTGTTGAATAAGTATACTTTTAAAGTTATAATCATACATAATCTATAACATGAGAGCAGGGAAGGGGATTTTTAATATGGGTAAAACGTGTGTATTAGCTTATTCCGGAGGTTTAGATACTTCCGTTTCAGTTAAATGGCTTCAAGAGAAGTATGGGTATGATGTGATTGCGTTAGGGTTGAGTGTTGGTGAAGGGAAGGATATGGAATCCGTACGTCAGAAAGCACTTGATGTTGGAGCAGTGAAAGCGATTATGATTGATGCTAAAGAAGAACTAGCAGAAGAATTTCTATTGCCAGCACTAAAAGCAAATGCTTTATATGAAGGGAAGTATCCTTTATCTTCAGCGCTGTCTCGTCCGTTGATTGCTAAAAAGCTTGTAGAGGTAGCTCACCAGGAAGGGGCGGTCGCTGTAGCGCATGGTTGTACAGGTAAAGGAAATGATCAAGTCCGGTTTGAAGTAGCGATTCAAGGATTAGATCCTGATCTTGAAGTCATTGCACCTGTTCGGGAGTGGAAAATGACTCGTGATGAAGAGATTGCTTATGCGAAGGAAAAAGGGATTAACATACCGATTACAGATGAAAATCCGTTTTCGATTGACGCAAACATTTGGGGGCGCGCTTGTGAAGCAGGAGTTCTTGAAGATCCATGGCAGGAGGCACCAGAAGCAGCCTACGAATGGACAGCACCGATTCATCTTACTCCAGATGAGCCAGAGACGATCGTTATTTCTTTTGAAAAAGGGAAGCCTGTCGCATTAAACGGCAAATCAATGTCCCTTGTGGATATAATTGAAAAGCTAAATGTTCTTGGTGGCGAACATGGGATTGGGCGTATTGATCATGTTGAGAATCGCCTTGTGGGCATTAAATCACGCGAAGTATACGAGTGTCCGGCAGCGATGATGTTAATCCAGGCTCATAAAGAATTAGAGCACCTAACTCATACAAGAGATGTGGCTAAGTTTAAACCTCAAGCAGAGCAGCAGCTGTCAGAGCTTATTTATGAGGGATTATGGTATTCCCCACTACGTGAAGCGCTACTTGCCTTTCATGAAGAGACACAGGCTAATGTGACTGGAGAGGTTAAGGTGAAGTGCTTTAAAGGCCAAGCGACCGTTTTAGGTACTAGAGCAGATGTGAGTCTATATGATGAAGAATTAGCGACGTATTCAAAAGGGGATGCCTTTGATCACGATGCAGCGGTTGGTTTTATAAAACTGTGGGGGCTGCCTTCTAAAGTGTACGCTAAAAAACAGAAGACCAAAGTAAAGGTTTAAAGGAGGGGAGAATCATGTCATCAAAAGTTTGGGGAGGACGTTTCACAGCTAGCCCTAATCAACTCGTAGAAGAAATGAACGCTTCGATCTCTTTTGACCAGGCGTTGTTGGATGAGGATATAGAAGGCAGCATAGCGCATGTAGCTATGCTGGCTCGTTGCGGCATTGTAGAAGAAGCTGAAGCAGAGAAGCTTACTGAAGGACTAAAGAAGGTTCATGAAAAAGTAACATCAGGGGTAGCGACGCTTTCAGCCCAATATGAAGACATTCATATGAATGTGGAAATGTTGCTTCATGAAGAAGTAGGGGAACTGGCTGGGAAACTTCATACGGCACGTAGTCGTAATGATCAGGTTGCGACTGATATGCATTTATATCTTAAGAAGAAAGTTCATAACATCATTGGACTTTTAAAAGATGTGCAACACGTTTTATGTGACAAAGCTGAAGCTCACCTTGATACGATTGTGCCTGGCTATACTCACCTCCAACGTGCACAGCCGATTTCATTTGCTCATCATCTGTTAGCGTACTTCTGGATGTTTCAGCGGGACACAGGGAGATTAGAGGATAGTTTGAAGCGGATTGATGTTTCACCACTCGGTGCAGGAGCCATTGCTGGCACGACGTTCCCGATTGACAGAACGTTTACAGCAGAGCTCCTTGGTTTCGATGAAGTTTACCCAAATAGTATGGATGCTGTGAGTGATCGGGATTTCATAGTTGAATTTTTAAGCAATGCTTCGATGCTCATGATGCACATATCTCGTCTTAGTGAAGAGATGATCATTTGGTCAAGTGAAGAGTTTAAGTTTGTCGAATTTGATGATACTTTCTGTACAGGATCAAGTATGATGCCGCAGAAAAAGAATCCAGATATGCCTGAACTTCTAAGAGGGAAAACAGGGCGTGTATATGGACATTTGATGGGTCTGTTAACAACTCTAAAGGGATTGCCACTTACTTATAATAAAGATATGCAAGAAGATAAGGAAGGTATGTTTGATACGGTGGAAACCCTTGAGAAAAGTTTGGCCGTGCTGGCTCCTATGATTGAAAGCATGACGGTTAGAAGTGAACACATGTATGAATCGGTAAAACAGGATTACTCGAATGCAACCGACCTTGCTGATTACTTGGTTACAAAGGGAATGGCCTTTCGGAAGGCGCACGAAGTAACGGGTAAGATTGTACTGACGGCTATACAGGAAAAGAAGAATTTATTAGAAGTCAGTTTAGAAGAATACAAGTCTTATTCTTCTTCTATAGAGGCGGATATTTATAATTGCTTACGTCCTGAGAGCGTGGTAGCAGCACGTGATAGTTTAGGTGGAACAGCTCCAAATCAGGTGAAAAAACAACTAAATCATGCGAAATCTCTATTAAAGAGCAACTATTAGGTTTAATAGTTGCTCTTTTTGTATACACTATAAGAAAGATTCAAAGAATTCGAACTTCGCACAAATATTACGGTTTTCGACATTTTTTTTAAATTTCTATTGCCCTATTGTTAAGGATTTGTTAAGATAACTTTTGTAGCTGATTGAAACACATAATTAGCACTACAAACTTAGTATAAATAATCTATGCATTTGGTGAAATGCGGGTGTAGTTTAGTGGTAAAACCTCAGCCTTCCAAGCTGATGTCGTGGGTTCGATTCCCATCACCCGCTCCATAATTTTATGTTGCCAACGCAGTGTTTCGTTTAAAGGTGTGGAAACGAAGCATTGCGTTTTTATATTGTCCAAAAAGGTTACATTGGTTATAGGGGATATTATGCCCTTTATCACAACAACAAGAACCAATAAAGAAAGGGTGCCATTTGGATGAAAGATCTACAGCAAAAATTGAGACAAATTGATGGGAAAAGCTATAAATCCTATAAGGATATTCAAGGAAGCTATGGATTTCAGTCCTACTCTCTTGCCATTGACTATGTGCAGGGCGATCCGTTTGCAGCACCATCTAAGATTCGGATCGTTGTACCATCAAATCAATATAAAATAGCGAACGAGTGGATGGAAACGTCGACTCGCTTGACGTATATAGAAGACCAGGTCGCTCGTCATGTTGGCAGGGCGATTCATCAAGATCGAACGGTTGTAAAAGGATCTGGAAAGAGTGGTGCGATTTCAATCGATGCACCAGGTCAGGAAATTCTTGAACGAACAGCCGTATCCATTAACAACAAACAGACTGAGATTTGTTTATCGATTGGACTTCCGGCGAACGGGCGTCGCATCAACGGCAAAGAAGCAGAGAAATTATTTTTCCAGGTGATTCCTTCTATTGTGAAGAACTCCTTGTTTAAGATGGAGGCACACGATTTTGAAGCGGTTTGTCAACTAGCAGACCAGCATGACGCCATCCGCGCTAAGATGAAAGAAGAGGGGTGGGTTTCCTTTGTCGCTGATGACTCCATTCTTCCTCGTGAGAGCGGCATAAGCAACAAGCCTATGAAACGTGCTGTTCCATTTCAAAGTCCTGAAGCCAACAGGGTTTCCTTTACCATTCCTCACCGAAACGAACCCATTACGGGCATGGCTCTGAATAAGGGAATTGTTCTCATTGTTGGTGGTGGTTACCACGGAAAAAGTACACTATTGAAAGCGATCGAGCGTGGGGTGTATCCTCATGTTAAAGGAGACGGTCGTGAATATGTCTTAACAGATCCAGATGCAGTTAAGGTTCGTGCTGAAGATGGTCGACAGGTTACGAGCGTTAACATCTCACCATTTATTAACCACTTACCCCACGGAGAAGATACGATTCGCTTTTCTACAGAAAATGCAAGTGGTAGTACATCTCAGGCCGCAAACGTCATGGAAGCCATTGAAGCAGAAGCATCTGCCTTACTCATTGATGAGGACACCAGTGCAACAAACTTTATGATTCGTGATGCGCGTATGCAGGAGCTTGTCGCGAAAGATAAAGAGCCCATTACACCATTTATTGATCAGATTAAGCGATTGCGTGACCAATTAAGTGTATCAACGATTCTTGTTATGGGTGGCTCAGGTGATTACTTTGATGCGGCGGATGATGTGATTATGCTTGATCAATATCTCCCGTATAACGTAACGGATCAAGCAAAAGCGATTGCTAAGAAGTATCCGTTCAATCGTGATGAAGAGGCAGTCAATCAGTTCAAATCAATGCCAAATCGTCATTTTCTACCAAGTAGTTTAGATAGTCGAAAAGGGAACAAGTCGAAAGTTCAGACAAAGGGCCGTACCCTTATTTTAATGGGACGTTCTGAAGTCTCTCTACACTATGTGGAGCAGCTTGTGAGTAGTTCTCAAACACGTATGATTGCGGAGGTTCTCCATCATTTAGAACAAAGAAACTGGCTGAAAGAACAGCGTAGTTTTAAAGAATTGCTAGATGCGATTGAAGACCAACTCGATCAAAAGGGTCTTGCTTCGTTCACAGGTTTTAAGGATCAGCATCCAGGCGACTTAGCAAGACCTAGACGTCATGAAATTGCTGCGACGCTAAATCGTCTTCGAACGAGTAAAGTAGACCAGTTTTCATAAACTAGATCAATATACCAGAAGAAGGGAGGGAATGAAGATGGACATTCATGAGTTGAAAGAGGACGTAAAAGCTTATGCTAAAGAGATTGGAATTGATAAGATTGGCTTCACGACACCAGATGTGTTTACCGAGTTAAAGGAACGATTGCGTACCCAACAAGACTTGGGCTATCAATCTGGTTTTGAAAAGGGAAGCATTGAGAAGCGTACAGAGCCGAATCGGTTAGTTCCAGAAGCGAAGTCTATTATCTCCATTGCACTTGCTTACCCATCAAAGCTTAAGGATGCACCACGTAGTACGAAGGATGATCGTCGAGGGTTATTTTGTCGTGCTTCGTGGGGACAAGATTATCACGATGTGCTTCGTGACCGTTTGAACAAGCTAGGTGAATATTTGCAAGGACGTGTATCAGATTTCTATGGTCGATCTATGGTCGATACCGGGGAACTGTCTGACCGTGCTGTTGCAGAGCGTGCAGGTATTGGGTTTACGGGGAAGAATACGAATTTGATTACTGAAGAGTACGGGTCATATGTATACCTTGGTGAAATGCTTACCAATATCGCATTCCCTCCTGATGAACCTGTTGAAGATTCATGCGGTGATTGTAATATTTGTGTAGATGCTTGTCCGACAGGTGCCCTTATTGAGGGTGGACAGTTGAATGCGCAAAAGTGTATTGCATTTCTTACCCAAACGAAAGGTTTTCTTCCTGATGAGTATCGTGGCGTTATAGGGAACCGTTTATATGGATGTGACACGTGTCAGACAGTATGTCCGAAGAATCGAAAGAAGCACCATTTAATTCATGCAGAGTTTCAACCAGATCCAGAGAAAGTAAAGCCAAGCTTGAAGCCGCTTCTATCCGTTTCCAATCGTGAATTTAAAGAAACATATGGACAGATGTCGGGTTCCTGGCGTGGAAAGAAACCCATTCAACGAAATGCTATACTAGCGCTTGCCCATTACAAAGATGAAACAGCTATTGATGAACTTGTTCGTTTAATGAACCAAGATCCAAGACCTGTTATTCGTGGAACAGCTGCCTGGGCATTAGGCAAAATTGGGAACCCTTCTGCATATACTGCAATACAAGAAGCAAAAGTGAAAGAAACAGATGATGACGTAGTCGGAGAGATGGATAAAGGATTGGCTTTATTGTAGTCTTCGACAAAATCACCTAAAATTAGTAAGTCTATTTTTATAAAAATGGCTGAAAAACACTTTTACATTACTTGAATACCATGTACAATAATAGAAAATCTGTTGTAAAAGAAGGGATAAAACATGACGAAAGGTTCCTTCCTTTATTACGATGAAATGGACAGTCCAATTGGCCCTTTAACACTCCTTGCAACTGAAAAAGGTCTTTGTCGCATTGACCATGGATCGTTGCGAGATGTTGAATCAAGACAAACAACTTGGGCCAGAAAATATTTTTTACACATTGAATATGTACACGACCCAGCTCAATTTAAGCAATTAAAGCACCAATTAGATGAGTATTTTTCCAACAAACGAGATCGTTTTGAGATCCAGCTTGATTTGTATGGAACTCCATTTCAGCAAAAAGTATGGAAAGCCTTAGCCGACATTCCGTTCGGTGAAACTCGTTCCTATAAAGATATTGCTTTAGCCATTCAGGCGCCTAAAGCTGTCCGCGCTATAGGTGGAGCGGTTAATAAAAACCCTCTATCCATTATTCTTCCGTGCCATCGAGTCATTGGAAGTAATGGTGCACTTGTCGGTTATGCTGGCGGTCTTGAGCGCAAAGAGCATTTACTTGATCTAGAACATCGTAAAGCCGTTTCCTCTTAGGAGGAAACGGCTTTTTTTGTCGTTTACTTTATCACAGCAAAGAACTGCAGCGTGCCAGACACCCTTTACCCTAATAAAGAGTGTCTGGCACGCGGTGTTCCTTTACAAAGTAAAAGTAAGGCAGCTCCTAATGCGGGGGCTGCCTTACTTTTATGGTCTTGATGCGCGAAGTTTGAATTTGTATTCATCGCTTTTAAAGTAGATTTCGCTGTATTCAAAGACGGTGCCATCGAAAAAGATGCTGTGCAATTGAATTTTTAAGATGGGTGTTGTTTCTTCAAGACTAAGAGAAGTTGCTATTTCTTGCTCAGGCAATATGGGAATAACCTCTTGAAAACTTTCTTTTATTTTCATGCCTCGCACTCGTTCAATATAGTCATATTTCGATCCACTCATAATTTGGTAAGAGAGGTCTGGAAACATCGTAACAGGCAAATAAGTATCTTCTAATACATAAGGCGTATGATCTACTAAACGTTGTCGCCTAATATAAAAGACCTTTTCGCCATCTGGAAGTTGCAACATTTCTCTTACGTAATCACTAGGAGTAATCATTTGAAAGTTTATCACATGGTTTACTGGTTCTTTATTTAACTGCCTCATCTCTTCAGTGAAACTCTGTAATTCAAAGATATTATGTTCGATCTTTTTCTCATTTACATATGTGCCACTACCCTGAACGCGCTTTAACAAGTCTTCTTCTACAAGACATTTAATGGCCTGCCTTATTGTAACGCGTGATGCAGAATATTGCAGAGAGAGATGGTTCTCTGTGGGGATGGCTTCGCCTTCTCTCCAATTCCCTGATTCGATTTCTTCTCTTATTTTGTGTGCAATTTGTCTATATAAAGGAGCTGACATTAGAATTCCTCCAGTTCTTCTATAAAACCATTATAACGGAAAATATAAAAAATATCGATAATTGATGTTGACGCTTTCATAAATGTGTATTATATTCATATTAAGTTATTTTTAATACAAATATAATACCTTTTTGGAGGTTTTGAATATGAAAAAGCAAAATTTAGTAGTTGTTGGTGGCGGAAGCACATATACAATCGGTATGATCATGAGTTTGATTGCTGAAAAAGAGCAATTTCCTTTGAAAACGATTACGTTTTACGACACAGATGGAGCTAGGCAAGAACAGATTGCAAAGGCAACGGATGTTATTTTACGCGAGAAATATCCTGAACTTGAAAAATTCTCTTATACCACAGATAAAGAAGAAGCTTTAAGAGGGGCCGACTTCGTCTTTGTTCAAATTCGTACAGGTGGACTACAGATGCGTGAGAAAGATGAGCAAATTCCACTTCGTTACGATGCGGTTGGCCAGGAAACTTGTGGCCCGGGGGGAATGGCTTATGGACTACGCTCCATTGGCGATATGATCGATCTCGTCAATGACATAAGACATTATGCTCCAAACGCTTGGATTTTGAACTATACGAATCCGGCTGCGATTGTAGCGGAAGCACTCAAACGAGAATTTCCAAACGATAAGAAACTATTAAACATTTGTGATATGCCAGCAGCGATCATGGTAAGTTACGCAGGGATATTGGGTAAAGACGTTTTCGATCTTGTTCCTGAATACTTTGGGCTCAACCACTTCGGTTGGTTTACAGGAATTTATGATAAGGACGGAAATGACCATACTCAAACGATTAAGCGTGCCATTACAGAAGATGGATTTATTCCAGAAGACGCTGAGATTGCAAATGATCCATCTTGGATTAAAACATTCAAACAGGTTGAGCGGATGGTGAATGATTTCCCTGATTATCTTCCAAATACGTATCTACAGTATTATTTATACCCAACCGAAATGGTGCAGAAAGAAGATCCTGAGAATACAAGAGCGCGTCAAGTTATTAATGGTCGTCAAGAACGTGTGCATGCGTTAGCAGACCAAATTGTAGCAGATGGAACGACAGAAAACGTTGAGTTAGAAGTTGATATTCACGGACGTTATATGATCCGTGTGGCTGCTTCCATGGCTTACAATAATGGCGATATTTTCATCGTGATGGTTGAGAACAACGGCACGATTGCCAACCTTCCAGATGATGCAATGGTTGAGGTTCCGGCTATGATGACCAATCGCGGACCTAAACCATTCGCTGTAGGACATATTCCAACATTCTATAAAGGATTAATTGAAGGTCAACTTGCTTATGAAAAACTCGTTGTAGATGCTTACTTTGAGAATAGTTATGAAAAGGCACTTCAGGCGTTAACTTTAAATCGTACGGTTGTCGACGCACCTGTTGCACGTCAAATTTTAGATGACCTAATTGATGCGAATAAAGAATATTGGCCAGATCTTCATAAACGCAGTAAGGAAGCTGTTTTACAGTAAAAGGTGAAGGATGGACCCGGACCACACCCCGGGTCTTCTCTTCATTTAAATAGGTAAGCGTTTTCGTAATTAAAGGGGGATCGGAATCGTGAAAAAATATTTCGGATCATTACAGAAGTTTGGAAAATCGTTGATGGTTCCTGTGGCGCTCCTGCCGGCAGCAGGTATATTACTCGGTTTTGGTGCAGCACTCACAGGTCCGCTAGCCGAAACTGTTACATTTCTACAAAATGATGTTGTTCAATTTATCGGTGAAGGCATGTCTGATATCGGTATTAGTATATTTAACAACCTTGCTGTTATCTTTGCAATCGGGGTAGCGATTGGCTTAACTAGCGGATCAGGGATTGCAGCTCTAGCTGCGTTATTAGGCTATGTGATTATGAATAAGACCATTTCTTTTGCACTTGGTATTACTCCTGAGATGGTAGCGGAAAACGGTGAGTATGGGATGGCGCTAGGTATTCCGACGCTCGAGACAGGGGTGCTCGGTGGTATTGTTGTCGGGTTACTTGCCGTTTGGGTATATAACAAATTCCATGAGTTTGATCCCCCTGAAGTGCTTGGTTTCTTCGCTGGGGACCGATCAGTAGGGATAGCTATGGTATTTACTTCAATCTTCCTTGCTATTGGGATGATGGTCATATGGCCACCTATTCAAAGTGGTATAGATGCTGTTGCGAACGTGATTGCTAACGGTGCAACAAATCCTCTGTACATTGGTCTTTACGGGTTCTTGGAACGCGCTCTTATTCCAACAGGGTTACACCATATTTGGTACGCACCGTTTTTATGGACCTCACTTGGTGGAACAACAGAAGTTGCTGGACAAATGGTTTCAGGTGACCAATATATCTTCCTCGCTCAAATTGCTGAAGGTGTAGAAGTAACGGCTGGTCGCTTTATGGCAGGGAAATTCCCAGTCATTATGTTTGGGTTATTAGGTGCAGCTCTTGCGATGTATCGTCAGGCTGATAAAGACAATCGTCCGGTTGTAAAAGGAATGCTCATTGCAGCTGCCGGGACAGCTTTCCTAACAGGTATTACCGAGCCTATTGAATTTACATTTTTATTTGTAGCTCCATTGTTGTTTGTGTTCCATGCATTCTTAGCGGGGGTATCTTACGCTGTTACGTATATGCTAGACGTTCATTTAGGATGGGCCGGGGGCTCTGGCTTTATTGATTATGTTCTAGTAAACGCTATACCTGGAACAGGAAACTGGTGGATGAATCTTGTATTAGGTGCTGCTTTCTTCGTTATTTATTATTTTTCCTTTTCTTTTGCAATCAAGAAATGGGATCTTGCTACACCAGGTCGCGGTGGTCAAGAGAACAAGCTTTATACAAGAGCAGATTATAATGAAAAGAAAGGCGATGAGAAGGACGGTAAGAAGGATAAAGGAAGCGCTAATAGAGAAACAGCTTCGGCGATTATGCAAGCTCTAGGTGGTCAGGAAAACTTAAAACATGTTGATGCCTGCTTCACTCGCTTACGTGTAGAAGTTAGTGATCGTGAGAAGATTGACGAAGACAAATTGAAGGCTCTAGGAGCAGCAGGTGTCGTAAAGGTAGATCACAATATACAAGCCATCTTCGGAGGGCGCTCTGACCTTTATAAGAACGAAATTAACCGTATCATCAAACAAGAAACAGCCTAATCAAAAAGGGACAGGAATCTTTACCAACGTAAAGAAAACCTGTCCCTTTTTTCGTGCTTTAGAGCGATGAAGGGTGCCAGGCACGCGTTCATGATTTAGAGCAGTGAAGGGTGTCAGGCACGCGTTCATGATTTAGAGCAGTGAAGGGTGTCAGGCACGCGTTCATGATTTAGAGCAGTGAAGGGTGCCAGGCACGCGTTCATGATTTAGAGCAGTGAAGGGTGTCAGGCACGCGTTCGTACTTTAGTGTAGGAAAGGGATGATTTGCGGTGATGTTTCATAGATTGTAAGAAAGGAGGGGAGCTATGGAGATTCAAAGGCGGTTGCAGAGGTACTGGGAAAGGTTCCTCAATAGCGGTGAGATTGATGCAAGGAATCATTCATGGATCACTCATAAAATGAAGTGTCATGAAAAGCGCGGGTCTAGAGTTGTTCGTATAACAGCTGAGGGGGCTCCATATGGATCATTATATACAAATGGCGGTGAGCATCAGGTAGATTATGCCCTATATGTCACTTTCTTTATACAACAAGGAGACTATTATTATATAGAGGAGGAACAGCGTAATCATAGGGCACATTTCGTAGGAGGGGAGCTACTCTACGATGAGGAACTTATGGCTCCTAAAGAGCCAGAGGTCCTGCGTGATGCTCTCACTTTAATAAATGAAGAAGGTACTCTCGAGAGTGAGGGAGAGAGAGGAACCTATGATCGACAGAAGGCGGTGCAGTACGCCAATTTGTGGTGGAACACGTATAACCCTGCCTATCGACACTTCACAGATGATTGTACAAATTTCATATCTCAGTGCCTTCGGGCTGGAGGGGCACCAATGTGGGGGACTCCTAACAGAGGAAAAGGTTGGTGGTACAATAGTAAAGTTTGGAGCTATAGTTGGACAGTAGCGAATGCTATGCGTTGGTACTTAAGTGGAGCAAAGCAAGGGGTTCGAGGCAGGGAAGTGGAGAGGGCGAGTGATCTCATATTAGGAGACATCATTTGTTATGACTTTGAGGGAGACGGGAGATGGAATCATACGACTATAGTAGTAGAGAAAGATGCCTTTGGTGAGCCTCTTGTCAATGCTCATACCTCAAATAGCTACCACCGCTATTGGGATTATGAAGATTCTACAGCTTACACACCAAATATTCAGTATAAGTTTTTCCGGATAGGAGAGTAGAAAATATGGTATAATACTCTAGTTATTACATGTTAGAGGTGACTGCAAATGGCTCTTCATATCGTATTATATCAACCAGAAATCCCAGCCAATACAGGCAATATCGCAAGAACTTGTCTGGCTACAGATACAATCTTGCACTTAGTTCGTCCACTTGGCTTCTCTACAGACGATAAAATGCTTCGTCGTTCCGGTCTTGATTACTGGCACGATGTTGATGTTCGCTATCATGATTCCATTCATGATTTGTATGAAGCTCATCCGGATGGCAGCTTTTATTATATTGAGAATTTTGGTACAAAATATTGGACGGATTATGATTATAGCAACCCAGAAGAAGAATTGTTCTTTGTATTCGGACGGGAGACAGACGGTATTCCTAAATCCTTACTAGAAGGTAAAGAAGACCAATGCTTGCGTATTCATATGTCTGATAAAGTTCGTTCTTTAAATTTATCGAACACGGCCGCAATTCTAGTGTATGAAGTATTACGCCAGCAAGGATTTCCTGGATTACGTTAATGAAAAAAGCCGATCTGCCTGAAGAAGGCAGATCGGCTTTTTCTATGTGTATCATGTAACGTTAGATTTCAGCTTTTGAACGTATAAGGTTCTTGCCATGTATTGTTTTTTCGGTGTCTCATGAAATCCGACCCCACCCAGGTGATATAGACAAAAGGTAGCAATATGTTCAAAAGGCCACCTTCACCCGTGACTAGATAATGAATAAAGTAATAGATCAAGGCCGCGGTAAAGAGAAGTTTAATATAGAATACATGGATATTTTTCACCCAAAAGAGCCCCCTTTTACTATAAAAAACCAGCACCTTCAAAAGATGCTGGTTTTATGTAGCGCATTATTTTGTATCGTAACCTGCTGAGAAAATGGAAACAACAAAAGTTACAATAACCCCAAGAATTAACATGATCTTCATATCTGATGCCCCCTTAGTCTTGAAACGAGAAAATGTTCGCTATTAGTTATTATACCCAATTTGGACAAAAGTGTGAACATAGAATAGGTTTTTTCTTAGTTGAAATGTGAACGTTTTCTTAAGGTTTCTCAGTAACTATGCGCTGAGCAGACACTTTCATGTCATGCTTGCTGTTCTTAGACTGAAGAGATAAGGTATCTTTCGTCACACTATACACCCACATCAACTTCCCGCTATCTGCTGCAATTTTAATATGTTTTGCTTCAATAAGCTCATATTGTGAAGTCCATCCGTTAAGTGTAATGCTGCCATCTTCTTTTAGGGTTAAACGATCGCCCGTATGAAAAGATCCTCCCTCTTCTAAAATAACCCATGTACCATATAGGGAAGGAGGTTCTTCTTTGCAGCCTGTCAATATGGCAAGTAAAAACAAGCTTATAACGATCCATGTACGTTTGTTCATCCGCCCTCAACTCCTTATTGATGTATATGCAGTTGAAGGAATAGGCATGTTTCATACATTCAGATTGACTTGAAGCAAAGAATAATATAGAATTAGTTTAGTTAAGTTAACTAAATGAAAATCTAATATATATGTAAAGGGGTGGGTGTACATGGGTTACATTTATTTACTAGCTGCCATAGTAACGGAAGTATTCGGAAGTTCCATGTTAAAGTGGTCCACTGTCGAAGGGTCTTCGAAACTATGGGGAACGATTGGAGTTATCTCTGGATTTATGATGGCTTTATTCTTCCTGCAGCTCACTCTT
Organism: Pontibacillus salipaludis; assembly: GCF_014642405.1. Taxonomy (GTDB): domain Bacteria; phylum Bacillota; class Bacilli; order Bacillales; family BH030062; genus Pontibacillus; species Pontibacillus salipaludis. Next base: position 123,351 of record NZ_BMIN01000010.1, on the reverse strand, counting down.
CAATATCTCCCATTAAATACAGCGTACGCCGTATGGGCTGGTGGGGGAACCGCGCTCACAGTAGCTATTGGCGCTCTTCTTTTCAAAGAACAAGTTAACGGTATGATGATAGCAGGCATACTGTTGATTATCGGTGGGGTCTTTATCTTGAACATGGCTAAAGCTACCCATTAATAGATTAGAGGGATATTTATGAAGACGAATGAGAAAGCAGCTTATCTACAACATTTATATGAAGAATTGTGGATGAACCTTGCTGATGAAGAGGACCGATTCAAGCAATATGGTCTATCTTCAACCGTAGAAGTGCTCCTTATGGCTGTAATTAGAATGGGGAATCCTACAAGCAGTCAGTTGGCGGAGAAATTATCGATTACCAAGAGTGCAGTGAGTCAAATGATTTCAAAATTAGAGGAAGATGAATTCATCGTTAAACATGCTGACCCAGATGACAAGCGTGTGCAGCGCATTGGTTTAGGGCATAAAGGTGAAGCGTATGCCAAGGACCTTGAGCAATATGACAACTATGTCTATCATCTATTTGCAAATAGCTTATCTGACGAAGAGCTGACTCACACGACTCAATCATTTGAGAAGATTTTAAGGAACATCCACCAAAGAGCTGACGCCTAGATAAAGGGGTCAGCTTTTTATATAGAATAGAAGTTTACTTCATATGAGTTCCCCTTAAGTAGAGTTCCATAATTGAAGAAGGGTAAAAATTCTTGAAGCTTATCTATCATGGATATGAATCTTCTCTTTCGAATCATTTTTCCGAAACCTCGTACATAGACTGTATTATTCAGTGCTTGCCTAACTTCAACAGGGGAGGTCTTTTGAGTGGATTTCTTAAAAAAGGTGCAAAGTTACAGGGAAGAAGAGGAGAATTTGAAGTGGGAAGGGACATTCGGTGAGTATTTAGACATGCTTAGAGAACGTCCGTATCTTGCTCAGTCGTCTCACTCCCGTGTTTATAATATGATTAAACATGCGGGGATTGAGGAGCAAAATGGAAAAGTGCATTATAAGTTTTTTGATGATCAAATCTTCGGGTTAGAAGAAGCCATGGAGAAACTAGTGGAGGAATACTTCCACCCGGCGGCGAAGAGACTGGATGTAAAGAAACGAATTTTGTTATTGATGGGACCGGTTAGTGGAGGTAAATCAACACTTGTAACGTTGTTGAAGCGCGGATTAGAGCGGTTTTCTCATACAGATGAAGGTGCAGTATACGCAATTAAAGGGTGCCCGATGCATGAGGATCCTCTGCACTTAATCCCGCAACATCTTCGGGAAGATTTTGCTGAAGAATTTGGTGTCCGTATTGAAGGGAACTTATCGCCTCTAAACTTAATGCGACTTGAGCAGGAATACGGAGGCCGTATTGAAGATATGCCAGTGGAGCGGATCTTCTTCTCGGAAGATAAGAGAACAGGTATTGGAACATTCAGTCCGTCTGATCCTAAATCACAAGATATTGCTGATTTAACAGGATCGATTGACTTCTCGACAATTGCGGAATATGGTTCTGAGTCTGACCCACGCGCTTACCGTTTTGATGGTGAGCTTAATAAAGCGAACCGAGGTATAATGGAGTTCCAGGAAATGTTGAAGTGTGATGAGAAGTTCCTATGGCACTTGCTCTCTCTTACACAAGAAGGCAATTTTAAGGCAGGAAGGTTTGCACTGATCTCTGCGGATGAGATGATCATCGCGCATACAAATGAATCGGAGTATCGCTCGTTTATTTCGAATAAGAAGAACGAAGCACTCCATTCCCGGATGATTGTTATGCCTGTTCCATATAACCTGAAAGTCACGCAGGAAGAACGGATCTATGAAAAAATGATTAACCAAAGTGATATTAGAGACGTTCACATTGCCCCTCACACGTTGAAAGTGGCTGCCATGTTTACGATTATGACTCGACTGAAAGATTCGAATAAAAATAACATCGATTTACTGAAAAAGATGCGCTTGTATGATGGGGAAACTGTGGAAGGCTTCAGTGATGTAGATGTAGAGGAATTGCGAAATGAGCACCACGACGAAGGAATGAGTGGCATTGACCCACGTTATGTAATCAACCGTATTTCATCAACCATTATTAAGAAAGAGATGACGTCAATTAACGCGCTAGACGTGTTGCGCTCTTTGAAAGAAGGCCTCTCAAGTCACGCATCCATCTCTAAAGATGACCGTGAGCGTTACCTGAATTTTATTTCAGTTGCTCGTAAAGAGTATGACGAGATTGCCAAGAAAGAAGTGCAAAAAGCGTTTGTGTACTCGTATGAAGAATCAGCGAAGACGCTTATGGATAACTACCTCGATAACGTTGAAGCATACTGTAACAAATCGAAGCTTCGTGATCCGTTAACAGGGGAAGAACTAAATCCAGATGAGAAGTTGATGCGTTCGATCGAAGAGCAGATTGGCATCTCCGAAAACGCAAAGAAAGCGTTCCGTGAAGAAATTCTCATTCGGATTTCAGCCTATGCTCGTAAAGGGAAGAAGTTCGATTATTCTTCTCACGAACGTTTAAGAGAAGCGATTCAGAAGAAGCTGTTTGCTGATCTGAAAGACGTTGTGAAAATCACGACATCGACGAAGACACCAGATGAGCAGCAGCTTAAGAAAGTAAATGAAGTGGTGGCGACACTTGTAGAGGGGTACGGCTATAATTCTAGTTCAGCAAATGAGTTACTGAGATATGTTGGTAGTTTATTAAATCGATAAAAGACAGAGAACCGGATCGTTTAGGCGATCCGGTTTTTTATTGGCCGATAAGGGTAATAAATGTCCGTTCAGACGAAAGATTGTATATCTGATCAAGGGTTAAAGGAGTACCTATGCTATAATGGTGGAAATTTCATTGTTAGAAAAGGGTGTCTTCCGATGAGTGAACAATATTATGCAATTATTGATATAGGATCTAACACAGTGCGATTAGTCGTTTATGAGCGGAGTGAGAGTGGGCGTTTTAAGGAAGTAGAGAATATCAAAGCGGTAGCTCGGTTAAGGAATTATCTTGGCGACGATTATAATCTGAGCGAAGAAGGAATCGAGAATCTCCTATCGATTTTACGTAGCTTTAAGAAAGTCACTGACACTTATGAATTGGAGCAGCTTGTTTGTGTAGCTACAGCGACGATTCGCCAGTCATTGAACCAAGAAATGATTACGAAACGTGTGAAGGACGAGCTTAATCATGATATGCGGATTCTTTCTGAAGAAGAAGAAGCTTACTACGGATATCTAGCTGTTGTGAACTCTACAGCGCTTCGTGAAGGTATTACAATTGATATCGGTGGGGGAAGTACAGAAGTTACGTATTACAAAGATAAGGAAATTAACCATTCTCATAGTTTTCCTTTCGGTGCATTAACGTTAAAGCAAATGTTTGTAAAAGACGATGTGCCTTCACCTAAAGAAATGGAAAATGTTAAGAATTACTTAGTGGAACAATTTAAGTCATTGTCCTGGTTAACAGACAGAAGAGTACCTATTATTGGAATCGGTGGAAGTGCTCGTAACATGGCACAGGTCGATCAGTCACTGAAAAGCTATCCATTAGCGGGTCTTCACCAGTATCGCATGTTTGAACATGATATGAGTTTCATTAAAAGTTACTTACTAACCTTGTCATTTAAGAAGCTGCAAAAGGTTGAAGGATTAACGAAAGACCGTGCGGATATTATCTTACCAGCTATTGAAGTCTTCCATTCTTTATATGAGGTGACGGATGCCACATCTTTCATTTTAAGTCGTAAGGGACTAAGAGATGGTGTGTTTTATGAACAACTCATGGAAGATTTTAATATTACTGTGTTCCCTGATGTGTTAGAAGAAAGTTTTAATGAACTGGCCATTGATTATAATATTAATTATAAACATGTTCACCAGGTAACTCATTTAGCCCAAATCATGTTTGATGAGTTACAAGAAGCGGAAGTGAGCCATCTATCAAGAGAAGATTTGACCTTGCTTAAGAGAGGTGCGTTTGTATTTAACCTTGGTGAGTATATTGATTCAGAATCAAGCTCTCAGCATACGTTTTATTTACTAGCCAATCGGACCATTGATGGTCTTATGCATAAAGAGAGACTCATGCTAGCTCTTGTTGCTTCTTATAAAAGTAAGCCGATCTTTAAACAGTACTTTCATCCGTACAAACATTGGTTCTTAAAGGAAGAGAAGAAGAAAATTCGAACCCTAGGAGCACTTACGAAGTTTGCTTACAGCTTTGATTCGACTAGAAGAAGCATTGTAGAAGATTTGCACGTAGAAGTGAAAGGTGAAGATATTAATATCGTTGCCTTCTGTAACCAGGATCCTATGGCGGAAGAATATCAAGTAGAGAAGCAAAAGAAACATCTAGAAAAAGCGCTTAAAATGAGAATCAACATTACATTCACACTAAAAGGGTAGCCTCTAAAGCTACCCTTTTTTCCTACACTAAAGCGTGAAAGCGTGCCAGACACCCTTTCGCGCTTTACTACCATGAAGGGTGTCTGGCGCCGTTTCGTGCGGTGGTGCGTTAAAGGGTAAGGGGTGTGTTAGTTTTTTGTGGATTGACATAGACTAGTGGGTGGTAAAGAGAAGTGAAAAGTTAATATGAGGTTCATATTTAATTAATATGACTATAATAATTTGTTGATAAAATATAAGTGACGACATTTGTCTACTTCGGATGAAAGGGTGAGGAGAGATGGAAAATATTCAATTAGATAATCCACGTTATTATAATAACCGTGAATTAAGCTGGTTAGCTTTTAACGAAAGAGTACTCCAGGAATCGTTAGATAAACGTAACCCATTGATGGAGCGCTTTAAGTTCTTGGCGATTTTTAGCTCGAACTTGGATGAGTTCTTTATGGTTCGTGTAGCTGGATTAAAGGATCAGGTAAAAGCAGGGTTCAATAAGCCAGAGAACAAAGCAGGCCTTACCCCTAAGGAGCAATTAGCCAAAATTTCTGAGAAAAATCATAAACTTGTTGATATGCAATATTCGACGTATCAGCATATTTTACTTCCTATGCTAGAAGAGCATAAGATTTCAATTGTAGAAATGGACAAACTTACAACCATGCAACATGATGCGATGGAGCAATATTTCGATGAGCAAGTCTTTCCTGTGCTGACCCCTATGGCAGTGGATGCGTATCGTCCTTTTCCGATGCTTCTGAATAAAAGTATTAATATTGCGGTCGTTCTTGAAGACACGTTTGATGAAGAGGAATACTCTGAGAAGACGGCTATCGTTCAGGTCCCCGCCGTACTCGACCGTTATATTGAATTAGAGGTGGATGAGGAAGGGATACGCAAGTTTATAATGCTTGAAGATATCATAAGCCACTTTATCTATAAAATGTTTCAAGGGTATAAAGTCAAGTCTGTTACGGAATTTCGAATTACGCGAAATGCAGATATGACGATTCACGAGGAAGGAGCCCGAGATTTATTAAAGGAAATTGAGAAGGAGCTAAAAAAGCGGAAATGGGGCGCGGCCGTTCGATTAGAAATTAAGCGCGACCAATATGATCCGAAATTGTTAGAGTTTCTTTTAAATGTTCTTGAAATCCATCGTAAAGATGTATACGAAATTGACGGACCGCTTGACCTTACGTTCTTATTTAAATTTTATAAAGATATGGAAGAATACAATGATTCGCTCATCTATGAAGCGTTAATTCCTCAACCACCAAAAGATGTGGGGTCAGACGAAGATCTATTCGAGGTTGCTTCAGAGCGTGACGTATTTCTTCACCATCCATATGAATCGTTCCAGCCTGTTGTAGACTTCGTAGAAGATGCTGCTGATGACCCAGATGTCTTAGCCATTAAACAAACGCTCTACCGAGTGAGTGGAGGATCTCCAATCATTGAAGGCTTAAAAAGGGCTGCTGAAAAAGGGAAACAAGTTACGGTTCTGGTTGAGCTAAAAGCTCGCTTCGATGAAGAGAATAACGTGCAATGGGCAAAAGAACTTGAAAAAGCCGGATGTCATGTTATATACGGGATGAACTATTTAAAGACTCACAGTAAAATTACGCTAGTTGTCCGCAGGAAGAAGCATCAGATTGAACGATTTGTACACCTTGGCACAGGAAATTATAACGACCAAACAGCTAAATTGTATACGGATATGGGGCTTATTACATCAGATCGGAAATTTGGAATCGATGCAACCAATTTCTTTAATTACTTAAGTGGCTATACAGAGAAGCCAGCCTACCATCACATCTCAATGGCGCCATTTGATATTCGAAGCGACCTGGTGGCTCAAATCGATCAAGAGATTGAAAGTCACAAGAAGCATGGGAATGGTCGAATTATTGCCAAGATGAATTCGTTAACAGATAAGGTTATTATTAAAAAACTTTACGAAGCATCAAACGAAGGTGTTCAAATCGACTTAATCGTGCGCGGAATTTGTTGCCTTCGTCCAGGGATTAAAGGTGTCAGCGAAAATATTCGAGTACGAAGTATAGTCGGCCGTTTCCTGGAGCATAGTAGAATTTATTATTGTCATCAAAACGGGGAAGGTAAAATATATTTATCCTCTGCAGATTTAATGACACGTAATATGGAGAAGCGTGTAGAGCTGCTCTTCCCAATCTATGACCACCATATAGAATCCAGGTTACACCAAATACTAGAGCTTCATTTACAAGATAATTTAAAAGCTCGTGTTCAGGATGAGCATGGTAATTACCATTATGTAAAGAAGAGTCCAAACGAAAAAGAACTCGATAGCCAGCTAGAACTCTTTGATCGAGCATACACAGTTAGTGAAGATGAAGAATAATAGTTGAAAAATCAAGAGGTACAAGTGTACAATATTCCGTACATTTGTACTTTTTTTATTATCTTTTTCAATTTTTTTTGTTTTCTTAAAAAAAACTAGGGTAAAGTAGTTGAAGAAGAAAACGGAAAAAAATTATAATAGAAGATGAGTTTGCAAACGTTTACGTCACAGAAAGCGAACTTCTAATGGGGGTAGTAAACAGTGTCGAACAAAGGGTCTAACGAAAACATTTGGGAACAGTTTCATGGCCCCAACATGGGGTACATCGAAGAACAGTACGATTTATACTTAGAAGATCCAGAGCGGGTCGATTCATCTCTAGTCGAGGTGTTTGAACAATATGGTGCTCCAGAGTGGATAAAAGGGGATGAGAGCCAACAAGGTTCTAACAGCCCATCTGCTGCGGATATCCAGAAGGTGACCTCAGCTTTGAAATTGGTTGAGGCTATTCGTCGTTCCGGTCATCTAGAGGCAGAAGTTTATGCCGTTGGTCGAGGCCGAGAGCGTTATTCACCGCTACTCGATCCGAAAACATATAATTTGTCGGAGAATGATTTGAAATCCATTCAAGCGAAATGGATTTGGCCTGAAGCGCCTAACGGAGTATCAAACGGACTTGAAGCTATTCATACGCTAAAGCAGCAATATGCTGGCCGTATATCTTTCGAAGTGGATCATGTTCACAATGAGGAAGAACGTACGTGGTTACAAGACAAGATTGAACAAGGCACGTATAGAGTAGATTTCAATGATGATCAGAAGAAGCAAGTCCTGAAACTATTAGCTCAAGTAGAGGGGTTTGAACACTTTCTTGCTAAAACCTTCGTTGCTCAAAAGCGATTCTCAATTGAAGGCTTAGATGTCATGGTTCCAATGCTTGATCACATTGTGCAGGCAGCTTCTGAAGAAGACGTCGAGCATGTGATGATGGGGATGGCTCACCGTGGCCGTTTAAATGTCTTAGCTCACGTATTAGGAAAGCCTTATGACCGCATCTTCTCTGAATTTCACCATGCTCCAAACAAAGAGCTTGTGCCATCAGAAGGTTCAATGGGCATTAATTATGGTTGGACTGGTGATGTGAAATATCACTTTGGTGCTAGTCTTGATGTGGAGAAAGAAGAGCGAACTACACGCGTCACCCTTTCTCATAACCCATCTCACCTTGAATTTGTTGATCCGGTGGTACAAGGGTTTGCCCGTGCAGCGCAGGATAGCCGCGAAGAACGTGGTTTATCAGACCAGGATACGAGCAAAGCCTTCTCTATCCTTATTCATGGGGATGCAGCCTTTCCTGGCGAAGGAGTAGTAGCTGAAACACTAAATATGAGTGACTTGCCAGGGTATCGTACAGGTGGAGCCGTTCATATTATTGCGAACAATCTAGTTGGGTTTACCACGATTCAAAAGGACGGTCGTTCAACTCGTTATGCAAGTGATCTTGCTAAAGGTTACGAGATTCCTATTATTCATGTGAATGCTGATGATCCAATTCAGTGTTTGTCTGCTATGCAGCTAGCATATGAATACCGGAAGAAATTCCATAAAGATTTCTTGATTGATCTTGTAGGCTATCGTCGATTTGGTCATAACGAAATGGATGAGCCTCGTGCGACTCAGCCTGAGTTGTATACAGAAATTGATGATCATGCCACGGTTGCAACGTTGTATGCAGAGCAACTTCAAGATGAAGGTGTGATTGAGGAAGGGTACTTCGACCAAGTGAAAGAAGAGGTTGATGAGAACTTCCGTCAGACTTATGAGAATATGAAAGAAAATGAAACCGGAGAACGTGATGCGAAAGATGTACCTGAAGAAATGGTGAGTGGTTTAGATGCCATTGATACATCGGTCTCGCTAGATGTTCTGAAAACGTTGAATAAAGGATTATTAAAACGTCCAGAAGGTTTCAACGGCTTTAAGAAGCTAGAGAAAATTCTTCAGCGACGTGAAAATGTGCTTGAAGAAGGCAATAAAGTAGATTGGGCTACAGGCGAATCGCTTGCCTTTGCATCGATCTTACAAGATGGTAAGCCGATTCGTTTAACAGGTCAGGATAGTCAGCGAGGAACGTTCGCACATCGTCACCTTGTTTTACATGATGTAGAAGATGGATCTACCTATTGCCCGATGCATGGATTAGAAGAAGCGAACGCTTCATTTGATATCTATAATAGCCCGTTAAACGAAGCGGGTGTGCTCGGTTTTGAATACGGGTACAGCGTTCTTGCGCCAGAAGCCCTTGTTCTATGGGAAGCGCAATACGGAGACTTTGCCAATGCAGGTCAGGTTATTATTGATCAATTTATCTCAGCAGGACGTGCGAAGTGGGGAGAGAAATCAAGTCTTGTGATGTTGTTACCTCATGGTTATGAGGGACAAGGCCCTGAGCACTCCAGCGCCCGTTTAGAGCGATATTTGACGATGAGTGCAGAGTATAACTGGACGGTTGCTAATGTAACTTCTTCCGCTCAGTACTTCCATTTGCTTCGTCGTCAGGCTGCTATTGGTGGTAAAGATGCAGCACGTCCACTCGTGCTCATGACTCCAAAGAGCCTTATTCGTAATCAACGTGTTGCTTCAGATGGTAAAGAGTTCAGTGATGGACAATTCCAACCACTTAAACCACAGCGCGGATTGGGGAAAAACGAAGATAAAGTGACTAGACTTGTCATTGGTAGCGGGAAGGTCATGATTGATCTAGAAGACCGCATCGAAAATGAAGATCAAAACTGGGATTGGCTTCATATCGTTCGGGTAGAACAGATCTATCCATTCCCAGAAAAGCAACTGCAGGAAATACTGGAACAGTATCCAAATATTGAAGAAGTGGTGTGGGTCCAGGAAGAACCCCGTAATATGGGCGGATGGGACTTTGTTAAAGAAACACTTTATCAATTAGTGAACAATACACACGAAATTAAATATATTGGACGTCCAAAACGTTCTTCACCAGCTGTCGGTGAACCGAATATTCACAAGACAGAGCAGAACAGAATCATCCAAGAAGCACTGAAGCTATCTAAAGGAGGAGATTCCAATGAAGGAAATTAAGGTACCAGAACTTGCAGAATCCATTACAGAAGGTACGGTCGCAGAATGGCTGGTTAAAGAAGGCGACTCCGTTGAAAAAGGCGATGCGATCCTTGAACTAGAGACAGACAAAGTAAATGTTGAAGTAAACGCTGATGCTTCTGGCGTCATCTCCGAACTTCTAGTTGAGGAAGGAGACGACGTCGAAGTAGGGGATACCGTTGCAAAAATAGACGAAAACGGTGAAGGCGGCGGTTCTTCTGAGGCTGAAGAAGATAGCGGCCAAAAAGAAGAATCCGAGCAACAAGAAGAATCGTCTGATGATGGAAAACAGGAATCTTCCAAAGACAGCCAAGAAGAAGCTTCAGAGAAACAAGAAGATACAAAGGATGATAGCAAACAAGATCCGAATAAAGATATTGTAGCTTCACCAGCTGCTCGTAAAAAAGCGCGTGAACTTGGGATTGATCTTCGAGACGTTAAACCTAATGATCCGTTAGGCCGCATTCGTCCAGAAGATGTAGAAGCAGCTGCTAACCAATCCAAAGAAGACAAAGGTTCTAAGGATAGCAAGAAAGAAAGCAAGAAATCTAAGAAATCAGAGGAAAAGTCTTCTGAGAAAACCGAATTCGAAAAACCGGTAGAACGTGAGAAGATGTCACGTCGTCGTCAAACCATCTCAAAACGTCTTGTTGAAGCACAGCAAACGGCTGCTATGCTTACAACGTTTAACGAAGTAGATATGACTGCAGTTATGAATCTTCGTCAAGAACGTAAGGATCAATTCTTACAAAAGCATGATGTGAAACTAGGTTTCATGTCCTTCTTCACGAAAGCTGTTGTCGGCGCTCTTAAGGAATTCCCACTTCTTAACGCTGAAATTCAAGGCGATGAGATTGTGAAGAAGAAATTCTATGATATCGGTATGGCAGTATCTACGGACGAAGGTCTTGTTGTTCCGGTTGTTCGTGATGCAGACCGTTTAGGATTTGCTGGAATTGAGAAAGAAATTGGTCGTCTTGGCAAGAGAGCTCGTGACAAAGAGTTGGCGCTAGACGAGCTACAAGGCGGTTCATTCACGATTACAAATGGTGGAATCTTTGGATCAATGCTTTCTACGCCAATCCTAAATGCTCCACAGGTAGGAATCTTAGGAATGCATAATATCCAAAAGCGTGCAATGGTTATGCCGGATGATTCTATTGAAGTTCGTCCGATGATGTACATTGCATTGTCCTATGATCACCGCATCGTTGATGGGAAAGAAGCGGTTCAGTTCCTCGTTCGTATTAAAGAAATGTTAGAAGACCCGTACAATCTTCTATTAGAAGGTTAATAAGATAAGCTTAAAGCCCGTTCTGCTCTTGTTGGCAGGACGGGTTTTTTTAGATCGGTTGTTTGCTCGTAGAAAAAATAGTAGACTGAAGATAAGGAAATTGAAACGCATGAAATGGTTGTGCCGTAAATGTAAGAGATGCAAATGAGAAATGAGGCAGATGAATGAATATGCTTATCGAATATCTTTTGGATATGGATCTAGTCAATGATCCCTTTCTTTATTCATTTTACGTAAGTTTGTTCTTATCCCTTGCGTTTAATAGAGTATGGGGTTCACTCGTTGGCGATGCAGCCAATTTATTCTCAAAAAATTGGTCCATTAAACAAACAACTATTCAATTACCGTCTCATATGAACAGTGGAGTAAAACCAACTGACCATTTCGTTAGCTGGTTTTGCAAAACAATAGGGAGACAAGAAAGTTCACCAGATGATGAAGACTACCTCAATAATCGGTTACTCACTTTATAATCGACTATTGAGGAGGATTTAATAGAATGAAAGCTTTATGGAAATCAAGTCTGCTATTTATTGTTACAGCATTTGTACTATCCGCGTGTTCAAGTCAAAGTGATGGTGGAGATGGAATTCTCCACAACTTATTCGTTGAACCATTCACGAAAGCCATTGAATTGGCGGCATCTGTTACAGGTGGAAATTACGGGATCGCCATTATCGTTATTACCGTAATCATTCGCCTGGTGCTAATGCCTCTTATGTTGAATATGTACAAAAGCCAGCAACAAATGAAGGTTAAAATGGCAGGAATGAAGCCTGAAATGGATGATATTCAGGCAAGAATGAAAGAGGCTACTCCTGAAGATAAACAAAAGATTCAGCAGGAAATGATGGCTCTATACCAAAAACATGGCGTGAATCCTCTTAACATGGGATGTTTACCTATGCTTTTACAAATGCCAATTTTAATGGGCTTCTACTTTGCAATTCGAAGCTCAGAAACCATTGCCACACATTCTTTCTTATGGTTTAACCTTGGCGAACCCAATATTGCAATGGCTCTTATTGCAGGAGCATTATACTTCATTCAGTACCGGGTATCATTAGTTGGCGTGCCAGCATCACAGCAAAAACAGATGAAGCTCATTGGTCTCCTGTCTCCAGTAATGATTTTTGTGATCTCTCTTAACGCTCCAGCAGCGTTACCCGTTTACTGGGCAGTAGGTGGTCTGTTCTTAATTTTCCAAACGATTATTGGGCGTAAACTATACCAAACAGAAGCTGAACCCGTACCACAGCCATCAAATTAATCAGTTGTACTATAGAAAGCCCAGGATCAGCTAGCAGACCCTGGGCTTTTTTATGATATAGGTGAGTAATTTTTTATAAATGTTTCCATGTAACAGGAATTCTGTGGAAAGGCATCCCTAGCTCTCAATATTATTAAGTCCCCAACCTTAATAACATGTCTCAACTTTTAGTCCTCAACATCTCCACCCTTTATTAAGTCACAGAATGCTTGTCCTCTATTTACACGGGACTCATAATAGACGAACTGCGCTCATATGATGAAAGACATAAAACGTTAGGCGAGGTACGGTCAGTTTACAGGTAGAAAGAGTGTTGTCGCGGTACGGAACGCTATGGGTGCAAGCGGTCATATGCGGAAAGTGACAAGTTTTTAAATAAGTTTTCAGAATTTTTAATCAAAATGACAACTTCTGCATATGATAGAGTAAACAAAATGGAGGAGGGGTAAGGATGAGTCGTTCGAAAAATTTTGTGATATCTGAAGAGAACTGGTCCCTCCATAGAAAAGGGTATGATGATCAGCAGCGCCACCAAGAAAAAGTTCAGGATGCGCTGAAGAATCAACTCCCGGACCTGATTTCTGAAGAAAACATTGTAATGTCAAATGGGAAAGATGTTGTGAAGATTCCGATTCGGTCGTTGGATGAATATAAGATTCGTTATAACCATGATAAGAATAAACATGTAGGGCAAGGTGAAGGTGACAGCCAAGTCGGAGATGTAATTGCTAGAGATGGATCCCCGCAGCAAGCGCAAGGGAAAGGTGAGAAACCAGGTGATCAACCTGGTGAAGATTTTTATGAAGCAGAGATTTCGATTGCAGAATTAGAAGAGGCTTTGTTTAATCAGTTAGCTTTGCCGAATTTGCAGGAAAAAGAGAAAGATAACATTATAACAACGGATATTAATTTTAATGACATTCGGAAAACGGGGTTGCAAGGAAATATTGATAAGAAACGTACTATGCTAGAAGCGTTTAAGAGGAATGCTATGGGAGGGGATGCGACGTTTAATCCAATCTACCCAGAAGATATCCGATACAAGACTTGGAATGAAGAAGTGAAGCCAGAATCAAAAGCGGTTGTGTTAGCTATGATGGATACCTCTGGATCAATGGGCATGTGGGAAAAATATATGGCTCGTAGTTTCTTTTTCTGGATGTCGCGCTTCTTGAGAACGAAATACGAAACAGTGGACATCGAATTTATCGCCCACCACACAGAAGCCAAAGTCGTCTCTGAAGATGACTTTTTTTCAAAAGGAGAAAGTGGTGGAACCATTTGTTCATCTGCATATAAGAAGGCACTTGAGTTAATAGACCAAAAATATAACCCAGAGAGTTACAATATTTACCCATTCCACTTCTCTGATGGAGATAACTTAACATCTGATAACAAACGATGCTTACAACTTGTTGAACAGTTAATGGATGTATCGAGTATGTTTGGATATGGTGAAGTGAATCAGTATAACCGCCATAGTACTCTAATGTCGGCCTATAAGAAAATTGAAGATGAGCGTTTCCGACACTTTGTTTTAAGAAGAAAAGCTGACGTATTTTACGCAATGAAGCATTTCTTTAAAGAAGAAGATGAGGAAGTGTTGGTATAAGAAAAACTCGAGTCCCCTTTTGAGGGGACTCGAGTTTTTGTGTGTTCTAAACCTATACGCGGTATGTATAGGAAATTAGTTGTTTGAGGACACTACATACATAATCAAATTGTTCTAGAGGAGGGGTGGCGTGAAAATACGAAAGTTGTTACGGCCGAGACAATCGGCTACAGAGAATCAAAGTAGTGTGGTTAAAGAGCAGGAAAGTCCTACGAAAGATAGTTTTCGTTCGCTGAAAGACAATATTGACTATATCAGCTCAGAGCTTCATCATTCCCACGACTTAAAAGTTACGCATATGGATGGAAATCGCCAGGCCCTTCTCTATTTCGAGTCGCTAGTTGATCAAGAACAGATCCAAAACAAAATTTTCATTCCACTTTCCAATTATTCTGATCGTACAATTGGGCAGTTACCGAACCGAAGGGGTACTACTGACTTAAACGATGCGATCTTTGCTTTGTTAAGCGGTTGTGCGGTTTTTGTACAAGAAGGAAACACTGAGATTTCAGTCTTTGTCGTGACCATGTCCAATAATAGGAATATGTCGGAACCTGATACAGAGAAAGTGCTCCGAGGATCTCATGAGGGATTAGTAGAGAGCGTGATGATTAATATTAATTTAATCCGAAAAAGAATCCAACATCGAGACTTAACGGTAAAATATTTTCGAGTCGGGAAGAAGACGAATACGAACTTAGCCATTATGTATATGGAAGGGCTCGTTAATCCCGATGTGGTCAAGAAAATTGAGGACCGTATCAAACATATCTCTGCTGATACCATTATTAGTCCAGGCTACATTGAAGAAATGGTAGAAGATAATTCGTTATCCCCGTTTCCTCAGATGCTAAACACCGAGCGACCTGACAGGGGTGCTGCGAATGTTTTAGAGGGGCGAGTGATCCTACTCTCAGAGGGTAGTTCCACTTGTCTTGTCTTTCCTGTCACGTTTTTTACGTTTTATCAGACGCCGGATGATTATAATAGTCGATGGATATCTGGTACCTTTATTAGATTGATTCGATTAATGAGCTTTCTTATTGCGATAGGATTGCCAGCTTTTTATATCGCGGTTGTTGGATATCATTTTGAGGTTATTCCAGACACACTGGTCATCCCCATAAAAAGCTCCATTAATAATATTGCTTATCCCCCGATTGTCGAGGCTTTAGTGATGGTTATTATTATCGAACTCATTCGTGAATCTGGAATAAGACTTCCGAGTCCTGTGGGCCAGACAATAGGGATTGTCGGTGGTTTGGTTATTGGGGATGCTGTTGTAAAGGCCGGCCTTGTATCAAATTTGATGGTAATTGTAGTTGCGTTAACAGCGATAGCATCTTTCGTAGTCCCTTCAAATGAACTAAGCACAGCGTTACGATTATTGACTTTCCCGCTCATTTTATTAGCCTCTACTTTTGGATTTTTAGGGATTGTGTTTGGTTTTTTTGGCCTGTTAATTCATTTATGCCGTCTTGAATCATTTGGATCACCATATTTTGCCCCTTTAGCCCCTTTAAGAGTAAAAGACTTGAAGGATACGTTCATACGGCTGCCGCTTTTTATGATGGACAACAGACCAAAGGATGCTCAGCCAGCTAAGAGTAATACAGGTGATACGTCAAGGGAGTGGAAGAAGAATGGCCGCAGTAAAAAATGAGATGATTAGTAGAAGACAGTATTTCTTCTTTATTATTCAAACTTTGATCGGAGTGGGCGTTTTAACCCTCCCTTTTAACCTACATGAAGTTGCAAAACAAGATGGGTGGATCTCCCTCCTCATAGGCGGGGTTCTTATTCAAATCGTACTCTTTATAATGTGGGGATTGGCCAAACGTTTTCCTGATCAACACCTATACGAATATATCCCTACCATCGTTGGAAAAGTAGTGGGAGGGCTATTCAATGCTGTACTGATTCTATACTCACTAGCCGTTGCAGCCGTCATACTATTGTTATTCGATGAAATGATACGAACCTGGCTTCTCCCAAGAACGCCCTACTGGATTATTAGTCTTATGTTTATCGCATTAGGTGTTTACTTGGTTTCAGGTAATATTAAAGTAATGGCGAGGTTATATGTATTCGTTTCTGTATTGCTGCCCATATTAGTGCTCCTCTTATTATTTGCTGCCAAAGATGGTCAATGGATTTATCTACTCCCAATTGGTGAATCAGGGTTTTCATCGATATTCGATGGTGTGTATCAATCCTCTTTATCCTTGCTCGGTTATTTGATCGTTCTGTTACTGTTCCCGTACACGAAAGGAACACCAAAGCAAAAACTAGTAACCATTACGTTTGCTAACGGATTCGTTGTATCTTTTTATTTTATAACGGTACTACTGTCTTTCATTTATTTTGGAACCGTAGAAATGAAGTATGTCAGTGAGCCTGTTCTATATATGTTGAAAGCTGTTGAATTTCCTATCATTTCAAGAATTGATATGTTCTTTATATCCATGTGGATTGTTTCTGTCGCCACCACACTTTGTAGTTATCTATTGATAGCTAGCAAAGGCATGAGCCACGTATTCCCTAAGCTTCCTTATGAGAGGGCTGTCCTATTCATTGGCTTTTTTCTCTTTTGTATCGCTTATTTCATGCCAAAGGATGAAGAGTGGTTGAACGTTCTGGATGATTACGTATCCATGGCTGGTATGTGGACCGGGGTTGGTCTTCCGATCTTCCTGTGGCTAATTAGCCTTGTACTTAGAAAGAGACAACAAGGAGGGCCTAATTATGAGAATAGGCACTAAAGCGCTCATTATTATCACATGTCTCATACTACTTACTGGGTGCTGGGATCAGCGGCAATTTAAGAATGTGAAGCTTGTGTTGGCAGCGGGATTTGATGCTGGAAATGATGGACTTATTCGAAATACAGTTGTAATCCCTACAGTAGAGAAAGGGCTTGAAGGACCAGGACAAGAATTCATTCAAGTGATAACGAGTGAAGCTTATTCTACAAGGGATGGGAAAAAGAACGTCGACCATCGTATTTCGCGTTCTTTTGATGCTTCGAAGGCCAGGGTCTTTTTACTAGGAGAAGAGGTAGCGCGTCATGATATCTTCCCTATATTGGACGTACTCTATCGAGATCCGAAAAATAATTTGAATGCCAAATTAGCTATGGTGATGGGATCTGCTGAAGAAGCATTACGGCTCAGGGTGAATCAGGAGCCTCGCATAAGTGGGTATATTAGTGGGATTTTAGATAGTCAGATGATGAATACAGAAGCACCTACTGAAAACTTACAGCTTATATGTGCAGAGTTATTAGAAGAAGGAGAAGATTTCGGCTTGCCAGCTTTGGAAGTTGATCAGGACGAAGGTCTTATCAATTATGTAGGGATGGCCCTGTTTAGTGATCAGAAATATTCAGGGGTAACATTAACAACAGATGAATCGCTTCTTCTGTTGTTATTAGATGACAAACTGAAGCGATCGGCAACGATTAATCGTAAAGTGACTGACAACGAGGAAGAGCCTTTGAAGAATTATGTATCTATTGAGGTAGGGGGCGTAAAACGGAAAATGAATATCCAAGCCGATGCTCCAGATGATATTAAAGTTACGATGACCATGAAGTTGAAGGCGAAAATTGTAGAAAAAACGTTACCTGTAATTTTAAATGACAAGGAAGTAGCTAAGTTAGAAAAGAAGTATTCGGAGATCCTAACAAAGGATATGCAAAGCGTCATTCAAAAAACCCAAGAAGCCAATAGTGATTTCTTAGGAATTGGACGAAGAGTTCATGCCTTTAATCATCCTACGTGGGAAAAGGTAAGCTGGATAGATACTTATCCGAATATTACATTCAACATAGATACAAAGGTAGATCTATCAGGGCATGGTGTAATCAATTAGATAAAGGCATAAATCCTTCAAGTTTATGCCTTCTCATTTAGTTAAATTGAAGCAAGATCCTCTATGACAATACGGCGATCTGGTCCATTTTGAATGTCCTCACAAGCTTGTTGAGCCAGTTGTTTATACTCTTCTTTCTTCTCCGTTAGTCCAGCTAATTTGTACGCTCTTGCCATTGCTTCATACGCAAAAGCTAAATCAAAATCTCCAATCTCTTCTTGCAAACATAAATCTAAACAAATCTTAGCGTGAAAGAGGGCGGGTTCCTCGCGTCCGGTAACAGAATATACTCTCGATAGTTGCCAATCGCCTCGAACTTTGTTGAGCGAAGTGCCGATCTGTTCCCAGTGATACCTCGAGGCATGAGCAGCATGAATCATCGTTTGCCCTTGTTCTTCTGACCTATCTTCACGATCGAGTAGTGTCCACACATAATTAAATAGATCTACGGCCATTTTCTTATGGAAATCTTCTAAACTATGTAACTGTGCCATATCTTGTTTCATCGTTCTCCTCCTATTGATTGGGTCCTATATCTAAAGATTCGACACAAATTCATATGACCCTTTTTGTTTAATAGGCCGAACAGATTATTTAGCATGAAGATTTAGAGTCAAATATTACATTATTATTACAAATCTTTAAAAAATTTCGCACATATTACAATAAATTGTTAATAAAGCATTGACGTTCTACCAATAAATAGTTTACTATAATAAAAAATCAGAAAATTATTAATTCTAATACATTTGTAAAATTTAAATCTGAGGTGTCCTAATGAAGAACTCACAATCAAATGTAAATCATGACCCTTTACTTCAGGTAAAGGGCTTAGAGACGGCCTTTAGTATTGAGGGAAAAGATCACAATGCGGTCGACGGTGTTTCTTTTAATGTCGAAAAAGGTAAGATCGTCGGAATCGTTGGAGAGTCCGGTTGCGGAAAAAGTGTAATGTCTTTATCTGTAATGAATTTGTTACCAAAAGGAATCGGTAAAATCCGAAACGGAGAGGTTCTTTTTGAAGGAAGAAATTTAGAAGGTTTAGACGATAAAGAAATGAATAAAATTCGGGGTAAAGATATATCAATGATCTTCCAAGAGCCTATGACTTCCCTAAACCCGGTATTTACGATTGGTTATCAGTTGGAGGAAGTACTGCATAACCATTTTAAACTGTCTAAAAAAGAAGCGCGGGAAAAGGTAGTACAACTATTATCAGCTGTTGGAATCTCTAGAGCAGATCGTATCGTTGACGAGTATCCTCACCAGCTATCTGGTGGAATGAGACAGCGCGTCATGATCGCAATGGCCATTGCCTGTCAGCCGAAGTTACTCATTGCAGATGAGCCTACGACAGCACTAGACGTAACAGTACAAGCTCAAATTCTAGAGCTGCTACAGGATATTCAAAAGAAAAACGATATGGCGATTATCTTTATCACTCATGATCTTGGTGTTGTATCTGAGACTTGTGATGAGGTTATTGTCATGTATGCAGGAAGAATTGTAGAGCGTACGGATGTTCAGCGTCTTTTCCATTCACCTAAACATCCATATACAGAATTATTGATGGGAGCAATTCCCCGTTTAGAGGAACAGAAAGATATGCTTGCAACAATTGATGGAATTGTGCCTTCGTTAACGAAAATGCCAGAAGTAGGGTGCCGATTTGCTAATCGTTGTCCAAAAGCTATGAAAGAATGCACAACCGTTACACCTAAGTTAGCGAAAAATGAAGAAGGTCATGAAGTAGCTTGCTTACTCTACGAATCAAGTCGACCTGAAGAAGAGGTGTTACGATGAGTATAACCGAATTGAACAAAGCTCAAACCGAAAAGTTGCTTGAAGTAAACGATTTAAAGATGCATTTTCCCGTAAAGGGCGGTTTCTTTAAAAGAACAATAGGAGCTGTAAAAGCAGTAGATGGTGTTTCCTTTGATATTAAAAAGGGTGAAACGCTAGGTCTTGTAGGAGAATCCGGGTGTGGCAAATCTACTACAGGTCGTTCCATTTTAAGATTGCTAGATCCTACAGATGGTGAGGTACTCTTTAATGGTGAGGATATTACGAAATTAACCGGTAAACGACTCCGTGATATTCGTCAAGATATACAAATGGTGTTCCAGGACCCATACGCATCCTTAAACCCTATGCAAATGGTTGGGGATATCGTAAGCGAACCTATTAAAAACTACCATAAAAACCGCAAAGGTGAAGAACTAAAAGCGGAAGTTATGGATTTATTAACTCGTGTAGGTCTTCCTGAAGATGCTTATTATAAATATGCTCACGAGTTCTCGGGTGGACAGCGTCAGCGTATAGGCATTGCTAGAGCGCTTGCGCTTAAACCGAAGCTCATTATTGCGGACGAGCCTGTATCTGCATTGGACGTTTCTGTGCAGTCGCAGGTGTTGAATCTATTAAATGAGTTACAAGATGAATTTGATTTAACCTATTTATTTATTGCGCACGATTTGAGTGTTGTAAAACATATGAGTGATCGAATCGGTGTTATGTATTTAGGAAATATCATGGAAGTTGCTAATAAGAGTTCTATTTATGCAGAGCCTTTACATCCTTATACACAGGCATTGATTTCAGCGGTACCAGATGCCTCTAAAATAGGGCAAAAACGTGAGCGGATCGTCCTTGAAGGGGACGTTCCAAGTCCTGAAAATCCACCATCTGGATGTCCTTTCCATACAAGATGTCCAAAAGCAATGGATGAATGTTCTAAAACTAAACCTCAATTAAAGGAGGTGAAACCAGGTCAGCACGTCGCATGTCTTCTTTATGAGTAATAATCATTAAAAATTATCAGGGGGGTTCATTTTTTCATGAAGAACAAAAGAAGTTTTTATTGGCTAATGTCTTTAATGTTAATGCTAACGTTATTCTTAGCAGCATGTAACAGTGATGCTAACGGAGATTCAGGTGACGGTGAAGATACCGACACGGAAGATACGACTGAGGACACAGGTTCTGAAGGTGACAGTGGAGAAGAAGCAAGCGGAGAGCCACAAGAGGGTGGAACGTTAAATTACGCAATTGATGGTGAACCAGAAGGTATTCTGAACGTTCACTACTATGGTACAGCAACTGACTTTGAAATTATCCAGTTCGCTGTAGATCCATTATTCGAATATGACGAGAATTTAGCTATTCAACCAAATGTTGCTGATTGGAGCACTGAGGATAACAAGGTGTATACATTCACATTTGAAGAAGGTATTAAATGGCATAATGGTGATGAGCTAACAGTTGAAGACTGGAAGTTCGCACTTGAAACGCTTGCTAGCCCTGACTATGAAGGTCCTCGCTATGCAAACGTTGAAACAATCGAAGGTGCAAAAGCTTACCGTGATGGAGAAGCGGACAGCATCTCTGGTATCGAAGTTATTAGTGATTATGAAATTAAGATTACATTCGACAAAGCTCGTGTAAACAACTTACTTAATGTTTGGTCATACCCTATGAACCGTAGCTATTGGGAAGGTGTAGAAGTAGCTGACATTCTTGACAGCGAAAAAACACGTCAAAGCATGATGGGTACTGGACCATTTAAACTTACTAAAGTTGTACCTGGTGAATCGTACCAGTTTGAAGCAAATGAAGACTATTGGAAAGGCGCTCCTAAGCTAGACAAAGTTATCGTTAAAGTAATTGATAACAAAGCAGTAATTGGTGCTCTTGAAAATGGTGATGTGGACATGGTTCCTGTTCACCCAACACTAGGTGAGCAAGTAGAAAACATGGAAAATGTTGATCTTGTAACTTATCCAGGTCTTGCATACTACTATGTTGGATTCAAATTTGGTAAGTTCGACAACGAAAAGAAAGAAGTTGTTGAACAAAATGACAAGTACGCAAACTTAGAGCTTCGTAAAGCAATGTACCATGCAATCAACCGTGATGAGTGGATTGACGCATTCTTTAGTGGTTATGGTTCTAAAGTAAATGCTCCAGTACCAACTGCTCACTGGATTGCTGCTGACCAAGATGAACTAAACGACTATGCATATGACCCTGAAAAAGCAAAGAGCCTTCTTGATGAAGCAGGCTATAAAGACGTAAACGATGACGGTTTCCGTGAAGATCCAAATGGTGAGGAGTTCGTTATTAACTTTGCTCACTATTCTTCTACAAACCCAACATTTGAGTCTCGTGCAAAAGCATTGACTCAGTACTGGGAAGAAGTAGGTCTGAAGGCTGAATTAGAAATGATCGAATCAAGCCTTTACTATGACAAGCTAGAGAAAGATGCTGAAGGAATTGAAGTTTACTTCGGTGGTTGGGGTACAGGTTCTGACCCAGATCCATCAGCACTTTGGAAGTCTGACCAGCTGTGGAACTACACTCGTTGGGTAAACGAAGAAAGTGATCAGCTTCTAGAAGATGCGATTGATATTGATGTAGTTGGTACAGATCAAGAAAAACGTAAAGAAGTATATGGTGAATGGCAGAAACTTCTTAACGAGCAGCTACCAATGCTTTACATCGCTGAACTTCAAGAGATTTATGGTGTAAACAAACGTGTTGGCGGAGTTGAATTTGATGTATCAGGTTCTAACAGCCCTCACGAATGGTACATCCAGAACTAAGACCATCTTGGAAGTTTTATTAGATAAGGGGAATGTCCATGTTAAAGTACACACTTCGTAGATTATTAGGCATGATTCCGATGTTACTCCTTATCTCCATTGTAGTGTTCTTCCTGGCATTAGCAATGCCAGGAGATCCCTTCTCTGGAGAGATAGATCCGAATAATACCGATCCAGAGTATATTGAAGAAATGCGTGAGAAGTTAGGGTATAATGACCCCATTCATGTACAGTATTACGATTGGATTACTGGGTTTGTTCAAGGAGATTTTGGTAAGTCTGTTAAGTACAAGATCCCTGTTAGTGATTTAGTTGCTCAACGTTTGCCAAACACTTTATTTTTGGGAATAATGTCTTTAGTCATCACATACTGCTTTGCCTTTGCTATGGGAATGACAGCTGGGAGAAAGCCTTACACAAAATTGGATCACTTTATCGGTGGATTTAACTACATGATGTTGGCTATCCCTAGTTATATCGCAGGTGTTTTTGCGATTTACTTCTTCTCATTCCAATTAGGTTGGTTTCCGTTTAACGGTTCCGTTAACATAGCCGTTGATGAAGGTACACTAGACTGGTGGTTAAGTAAGGTCTATCATACGTTCTTACCTGCACTAGTATTAGGGGCTATGGGAACGGCGAGTTACACACAATTCTTGCGTAACGATATTATTGATAACAGTAATAAAGACTTTGTACGAACAGCTCGTGCAAAAGGTACGCCAGAATCAAGAATTTATAATCACCACATTTTAAGAAACTCTGTTATTCCTTTGATTACTTTCTTAGGTTTTGATTTAGTATCTTTAGTTAACGGTGCACTGATTACAGAAACGATTTTTACTTATCCAGGTTTAGGACAATTATTCCTAACGTCAGTTCAGGCTTCTGACTATCCTACACTGATGACGTTAACACTGATGTTTTCGTTTATCGTTTTAGTCGGTAACTTAATAGCTGACATTCTTTACGGAATCGTTGACCCAAGGATCAGAATTGATTAGGAGGTGTGGCTATGGAAGTTGTTCCTAACAAAGACCCACAACTAAAAACAACAAAGCCACCCAAGAGTATGTCCCCTTGGGCAATGGCCCGTCGAAAGTTTATGAAGAACAAATTAGCGATGATTAGTTTAGTTTATTTAATCATCTTAGCAATCCTGTCCTTCTTAGCTCCATACATAACTACCGTGGATATTTCACGAGTTAATATTGGGCAAATGAAACTTCCTCCTTCTTCCGAGCACTGGTTTGGAACAGATACAAGTGGAAGAGACGTTTTCGTTCGTTTGTTATACGGAGGCCGTGTTTCATTATTTGTAGGAATTAGCTGTACGATGATTATCTTGTTCCTAGGAGTCATTGTAGGAGCTATTGCTGGTTTCTTCGGTGGAATCGTAGATAGTATGTTAATGCGATTCACAGACTTTGTGTTAAACTTCCCATTCTTAGTATTCGTTATCGTTCTTAATGCGATCCTTTTCGGTAAAGTAGGCGGTGTCGGTGTACTAATTGGGGTTATTAGTCTTCTCGGTTGGGGTGGGGTTGCCCGTCTTGTCCGCAGTAAGATCTTATCTGAAAAAGAAAATGAATATGTACTGGCTGCTACTTCAATCGGAGGGCGACCAAATAAAGTTATTATGAAGCACTTGCTACCAAATGTTCTGACAACAGTTATTGTTCAAGCGACTATTTTGTTTGCGAACATGATTGTAGCAGAATCGGCTTTAAGTTACCTAGGCTTTGGTGTTCCTCAGGAAGTGCCAAGTTGGGGGAACATGTTAAGTGCCTCTCAACAACCTGAAGTTCTTCAGGATATGCCATGGATCTGGGTTCCACCAGCAATCATTCTGGTGTTTACCATCCTAGCTATTAACTTTATCGGAGAAGGGGTTAAAGATGCCTTTAATCCAAAATCATTCCGCTAAGTAAAATCTACCAAAGTTTCTTTGGTAGATTTTTTTATTTCCACGCAGACTCTATGTTGAGGCACTTTATTGTGACTGGGGCCGTTACGTTTATAAGTGCAAGGGCAGGCTTGGGGACTACTCGCTTTCCTGCGGGGAGCTGGGAAGCCTCCTCAATCGCTACGCGCTTTCCGGGGTCTCCCCTAGTTTTAAAGTGCAGGAGTGGTGCCTTTATATATAAGGAAGTTCGACTAAGATCGTCACATCCTGTGACAACGTCGAACGACCCCACGTCGTGTGGGGCCGCGGAAAGCGAGTGATTTCCAGGCCCACCTTACTTTGCGTTAAGGATGACGGAAACATCCCTTTAATTATAACGTAACAAAAGCATCTCAACTTAGAGCCTTCCATATAAGAGGTTTATATGGAGAGATAAAAACCTATCTTATTATTAGTTCAGTAAGACTCCGTACGTTTACTGTGGCTCAAAAATTCAAAACACATGTGGATGAGGTCGGCTTGGTCTGGCCCGTGGCAAACCATGTGCTTTGATTGAGGTAAGAAGTGAAGAGTTTTTTTTGTGGATTGGATGGAATTGTAAATGTATCTAGCGCTCTTTTGAGGGAGCAATCCATCTTCTCCACCTTGAAGGATTAAAGTAGGGGTTGTGACCTGTTTGAAATACGGGCGGAACTCACCTACGAGTTTCTGAAATTGAAGTGATGCGCTCGCTGGCGCATTCCCCATGCGTCTGATATACCGATGAAATAGATCATTTTCGAGTAAATCTCCCCGTATCCCATCCTTAGCCATTTTCCATAAATCCTTAGCAATTTGTGAAATGTCTATATAATGAGCGGATGTACTTAATAGTACAAGTTTATCGACTTTGTAAATGGTGGAGAGGTAAGCGGCGATGACTCCTCCCATCGAGTACCCGATTATATAAATGGTCTCACATTTTGCTTTCAACTTTTTAAAGTCATTTTCTGCCTTGTGCACCCATTCCATATACTCACTTTCTTTCAGAGATTCGCCTTCGTTGTGTCCGGGAAGAATGGGGATGCTTAATTCCCATTCTGAGTGTTCTTTAATTTCTTTATAAAGAGGCTCCAATTCGTAAGGAGCTCCACCAAATCCATGAATGAAGAGACAACCTACAGTCAATATAACCACTCCTTTTATTTAGTGATTATAAAACAGTACCCTTTTTGTTTCTTCATTAATATAAGTTTTGTTAACGTTGATGAGTATTTTTTCCTTATTTAGGCACACTACACATGATTACAAAAATAAGGAGCGATAAGAAATGAAGAAGATCCTATTTTCCCTTCTTTTTGCAGTTTTACTTGTTGCCATGATTGTGCCAAGTTCTAGCCATGCACAGAGTACGGATACATATACCGTAAAGAGTGGCGACACCCTTTGGAAGATCTCTAAACGCTACCAAATTGGATTGAATGAAATTATTAGTGCCAATCCACAGTTCAGTAACCCAGATTTAATTTATCCAGGTGATCGAGTAACGATTCCACTTAAAGGGGATATTAAATCAGTTGAACAAGAAGTCATTCGTCTTACAAATAAAGAACGGGCGAAGCAAGGATTGCCTGCTTTAAAGAGTGATTGGCAGTTATCACGTGTGGCGCGTTACAAATCACGTGATATGAGAGACCAGGGTTACTTCGCCCATAATTCTCCTACTTATGGATCGCCGTTTGAAATGATGAAGTCGTTTAATATTTCGTACCGTAAAGCAGCAGAAAATATTGCAGCAGGACAACGAACTCCACAAGAAGTTGTTCAAGCATGGATGGATAGTCCTGGACACAGAAAGAATATCCTTGATAAAGACTTAACGTATATTGGTGTAGGATATGCTGAGGGCGGTAGTTATGGCTACTACTGGACCCAACAATTTATTACAAAATAATGAAAAAGTCAGCCTTATAGGCTGGCTTTTTTTAACTAGAAAAGGACTCGTATCGACATGATTCGAACGCAATAGGACAATACTACGAGAGAGGGTAAAAAAATTTAATTATTGAAAATAGCGATAAATTAACGTTTTTCCCTATGTAAGCGTTTATATGGAAATGTTTGCATTTGCATGACGTCTGACAACTTGGTATGATTCTGTAAGAAGGTATTAATGAAAGCATTTTCATTGCCGTCATATCAATTATTATTAAATTTATATAAAAGGGAAAGGGAGGCATTTATGCCATGAATATTTTGCTTGGCTTGCTTGCAATTGTAGTGGTTCTTGGTATCGGATTTTTAATGTCCAATAATAGAAGTAACATTAATTATAAAGGTATCGGAATTATGCTTGTGCTTCAATTGTTTACAACTTGGTTTGTGTTCAATACTAAGATTGGTAAGATCATTATTACGGGGATTTCAGCTGCGTTTGATCAGCTCATTCAATCGGGACGAGCTGGTGTGAGTTTTATTCTTCCAAACGTTGCAAACGTTGGGGAAGATGGAAACCCAATGAACGTCTTCTTCCTAGATGTTCTTATGATCATTATTTTCTTCGCTGTTCTTCTTTCTGTACTAACATATTTGAAGATTCTACCTACGATTATTAAATACTTGGGGGCTGTAATTTCTAAAGTCACAGGTCTTCCAAAAGTAGAATCATTTAACGCTGTAAATAGTATGTTCTTTGGACAGTCTGAAGCGTTATTAGCGATTAAATCTCAGTTTCACCACTTAGAAAACAACCGACTGTATATCGTAAGTGCCTCCGCAATGGGATCTGTATCTGCTTCAATTGTAGGTGCATATCTTGAAATGTTACCAGAACAATTTGTACTTGTAGCGATTCCGTTAAACATGTTTAGTGCTCTTATTCTTGGATCAATTATCGCTCCTGTAAAAGTTTCAAAAGAAGAAGACCATGTTGATATTAAAGAAGTTTCAAACGCAAATAGTTTCTTCGAGGCAATGGGGAATGGAGCTCTTGATGGTGGTAAGATTGCTTTAATTGTAGCTGCGATGTTGGTAGCATTTACCGCTTCTCTTGACTTTGCTAACTTCCTAATCTCAAGCGTTTTCTCTGGGGTTACATTAGAACAGATTTTAGGTTATGTACTAGCTCCACTTGCTTTCCTGATGGGAATTCCTTCTGGCGACCTTATTCAAGCAGGTAGCTTAATGGGTACGAAGATTATCACAAACGAATTCGTTGCAATGCTACAATTGACAGATATTATGGCTAATCAGCCAAATGAATTATCCGATAAAACAATTGGTATTGTATCTGTATTCCTTACGAGCTTCGCTAACTTTGCTTCTATCGGTATCATTGCTGGTACAGTTCAAGGTATTGATAGTAAGAAGGGTGCAGCCGTATCCAAGTTTGGTTTGAAGTTGTTAATCGGTGCGACACTAGGTTCTGTACTATCAGCAACTATCGCTGGACTATTCTTATAAAGTCTACAACGCTTAGAACATTATGTTCTAAGCGTTTTTTTTTGCCATTATTGCCCCACCTTACATAGAAGACTCGGAGCTGAGACACTTTTGTTTGGGTAAGACCGTTACGTTTATTGAGTGCTTGGGGTGTCTGGGGAACGACTCGCTTTCCGCGGTCCCACACGACGTGGGGTCGTTCGACGTTGTCACAGGACGTGACGGTCTTAGTCGAGCTTCCTCTATTTTTTAACTTTTAACAGCCTCCTCGGGAAGGCCACCCTGCGGGGTCTCGTCGATCTCTTTCTCCCGCAGGAGTCTCCTCGCTCCCCAGACCCCCCTTCCTATAGTTTTACGAACGGTCCTGCATCTCGAAGGGGGTGGAAGTGGTGGGATTACCACATAAGGCATGTTTCCGTTTCATCCTATATGGCAGAGGTGGTTCGGGAAATTGCGAGACTCCTGCGGCAGTAGGAGCCTATCCAGTTCCGGAGTGGAGGACCTAGCGAGATAAGTCATCTTTTTTCCAAAGGCTAATCGCCTTTTCCAAAAAGCTGTCTTATCCGGCCCCACACGACGTGGGGTCGTTCGACGTTGTCACAGGATGTGACGATCTTAGTCGAACTTCCTTATATATAAAGGCACCACTCCTGCACTTTAAAACTAGGGGAGACCCCGGAAAGCGCGTAGCGATTGAGGAGGCTTCCCAGCTCCCCGCAGGAAAGCGAGTAGGCCCCAATCCTGCCCTTGCACTTGTAAACGTAACGGCCTCATCCTGTTAACACGTCTCAGCTTCGAGTGTTCAATAATACACTGCCCGCTTATGGAATAGGAGAAGAGCTTGTGCTTCGATGTTTGGAATTTCCTAATAAAGGTAATATTCAAAGAAATATTCCAAATAAAGGAGTGCTCGTCTTATGGAGCAGTACGGACTTTTTATAAATGGTGAATGGACCAAATCCCAAGAAACAGTAGAGGTTTATAATAAGTATACTCAAGAAGTGTTTGCAACGGTTTCGAAAGCTGGGAAAGATGAGGTAGACCAGGCGATTGCTAGTGCAGAGTCAGCGTATCGCAATAAGGAAATGTCTCCTTACTCACGGTTTGAAGTTCTCCATAAAGTAAGTACGTTGTTACAAGAACATAAAGAAGAATTGGCACAAATTATTACGGCTGAGGCAGGTAAACCAATTAAACAGGCACGGACTGAAATAGACCGAGCTACTCAAACATTTGAATTGTCTGCTGAAGAGGCAAAACGTATTCACGGAGAAGGTGTCCCTGTGGAGGCAGCTCCTGGGTCAGAGAATCGGATGGCTTTTACTATAAAAGTACCTGTTGGAGTCGTTGGGGCAATCAGTCCATTTAACTTCCCCGTAAACCTTGTGTCTCATAAGATTGCTCCGGCTATCGCTGCTGGGAATGCTGTTGTCCTGAAGCCAGCTAAGAACACACCAATCTCTTCTTTAAAACTGGCACAGTTATTCCAAGAAGCAGGCCTACCTGAAGGTTTTTTAAACGTTGTAGTAGGATCAGGGTCAGATATTGGTAGCCAAATGATGAAGGATGAGCGTATTAACCTTTATACGTTTACGGGGAGTGCCGAAGTAGGGTTAAAGCTAAAGCAAAATACAGGCTTAAATAAGTTGATTTTAGAGCTTGGAAATAATTCGCCTGTCATTGTAGACAAAGCAGCTAATGTAAAGAAGGCTGCAGAAACTTTAGCTCAAAAGAGTTTTGCTTTTGCGGGTCAGGTATGTATTTCTGTTCAGCGCATGTACGTTCATGAAGAAGTAGCAGAAGAATTCAAGAATCATTTTATTAGCGCTACGAAAGAGTTAAATGTAGGAGACCCAACAGATGATGACACGGATGTAGGACCGATGATTAGTCAGGGCGAAGCAGAACGGGCTGAAGAGTGGATCCAGGAGGCTAAAGGACAAGGGGCTGATGTTATTTATGGAGGCCAACGAAAAGGATCCATTTTTGAGCCAACTCTGTTAACGAACGTAGACCACTCTATGAAAGTCGTTTGTGAAGAGATCTTTGCCCCTGTAGTGACAATGATGACCTTCACTGATCTTGATGAGTGTATTCAAGAGGTGAACAAATCAAACTATGGATTACAAGGTGGAATCTTTACACAAGATGTCGATCGTGCTTTTAAAGCTGCTCGGAAAGTGGAAGTTGGTGGATTTATGATTAATGATGCATCTCAGTACCGTGTAGACCTTATGCCTTATGGTGGTGTTAAGAACAGCGGGTGGGGTAAAGAAGGACCCAAATACACGATTGAGGATATGACGGAAGAACGTTTAGTTGTTATGAATTTAGAACAATAAGGGTAAAAAAAGCTCGTTTTGGAATACTTCCAAAACGAGCTTTTTTAGTCGAATGCTGATGAAATTTCAAATTTCCCAGGTAATAATGTTACATATTGAAGCCTCTTATGAAAAGTTATAAATAACTGTCATGACTCACTGATGGGGAGCCATATACTGAAATGAATTCAATAAAAGCTGGTCTATGATTTAGGAGGTTTTATATGAGTATGTCCAAAATGCCCCATCAGCCGAATCGACCTAGCCAAAAAGAAGTAACAATTGACTTATTGGAATCTATTGCGTTAGAAGAAATGGCTCTTGCTAATCTTTTAAATGCAGAAGCAGATAAAATCCAAGCTTTTATAGGAGAATCCCATGACTTCCCTTCTAATCCACATCCACATGAAATTATTTCTTTCAATAAAGGGGCAAGGAAATTTGTAGATAGTATAATTATGAAAGAATGGTTACTATTGAAAAAGTTAGAGGAAGTGTGTGAATGTTTACCTTTACATGATTCTTATTGTCCTCACTACTGTACATGTCATGATGATGGAAGTGAATGCTGATTTAAGATAGAGGAGTGTAGGTTATGAGAGAAGTAGCTTCACAACAAAGGAGGCGATTATTACATAGTTTCTTTAAATCAGCGAGTAGCTGTCTCAAACTAATTTATAGTGTTAAGAGCTACAGAGAAGCATATGCAACCGATCTACGTGATAAGTTAGATTGTGATTATATAAAGATGCTTTCTGCGATTTGTAAGTGGTTTGAAATTTGGGAAGAGAAAATAGAGTGTCTGATGAGAATTACTCCGCTTGAGTACATCCAAGAATGGTCACATGAGCCAGTAGTGAAAGATTGGCAAACCCTCTACATGGGCATTTATAAAGAACTTGCCGAAAACAGAACGCCTCCATATAGTCATTCTAAAATTCTAGAATTGTTTCATGTGTTGAATCGTATTAATAGGTGGATTGATACATGGAAAAGTAATAATGAAGAGGCGAGGATTTGGATTAATCCAGCTATTCGTTATATAAAAGCCAATGACACATAAGTGTCATTGGCTTTTCGTTGCGTTTACTGTTGAGGATGCGTTTTTTTGAACATATATGAGACGAATAAACAATGTGATCGCTCCCACAGCAAGACCCGTAATGAGTCCCATCCAGTACCCTGCTGGTCCTAAGAATGTGTAAGTCGCCATTAAATACCCGCTTGGTAATCCAATCACCCAATAAGATACAAACGCCATGAGCAGAGTGATATTTACGTCTTTATATCCTCTTAGCGCACCTTGAATAGGAGCACCAAATGCATCAGAGAGCTGGAAGAAGATCGCGTAGAATAAGAAGTGTTTCGTCATTTCGATCACTTCGGTTTGATCATTGTAAAGTCTAGCGACAGGTCCATCAAAGGCATAAATAGCGATTCCGCATAATATTGACAAGAGGACAGCAATGCCTATTCCAAGATAGCTATATTGCTTTGCATGGTCACGACGATTACCACCTGCTTCAAATCCGACAGCAATCGTTAAAGCCATTGCAATGCTAAGAGGAATCATGTATAAGAACGAGGCAAAGTTAATTGCTGCCTGGTGAGCTGCAATCGTATTTGTACTGTAGGTACTCATTAGAATCGTAACAGCTGAAAAGATACTAACTTCAAAGAAAATAGCGATTCCAATTGGTACCCCGATCTTTAGTTGGTTCCACCATGCTTGGATGGAAGGCCTCTCAAACACTTTAAAGATTGCATAAGTAGAAAATGGCCGAACTCGTATAATAATCATAACTGTAAATAACAGCGTTACCCAGTAGGTCATAGATGTAGCAATCCCTGCACCAACACCGCCATACGCAGGTAATCCGAACTTACCAAAAATAAAGATGTAATTAAAAACGATGTTGAATGGAAGGGATAAAAGGGTAATGACCATCGTAACCCTAGTAGCTCCCAGTGCATCTATAAATGACCTGAGGCCATTATAGATAAATAACGGAATTATGCCAGTACTTAAGGCGATTAAGTAGTCCTTTGCAATTGAACGAACTTCAGACTCTAGCTTCATTAAGTTCAAGATGGGATCAAGAACAAAAAATCCAATAATCAGAACGAGTATGGCGAGCAATGTTGAAAGGTAGACGCCTTGTCGAACCGCACTAGGCACATCTTGTTTCTGATCTGCTCCAGTCAATTGTGCTACGATAGGAGATAGGGCTAACATAATACCGTTTATTCCTGTGAAAATAGGTACCCATAGGCTTGATCCTATTGCAACACCTGCTAGATCTTCTGCCCCAGCATTACCAGACATCACCGTGTCAAAGAAGTTCATTGCATACATACCAAGCTGGGTTACAAGAATGGGGCCTAAAATAATAAGAAATAATTTAACTTTTTGTTGCCATGTATCTGTTTTGTACATGAAACTCTTCCTTTTATCCGAAATTTCTTTTACGATAAGGGGGATTATAGCATACATTCTACTGATACTGTGAAAATTTGAAAATGTTTCTATATAGAAAGGACGTCAAAGCTATGAACACAAAGCGCATTCTCTTTACCGGAGGGGGCACGGCAGGACATGTAATCGTTAACCTTGCCCTTATACCTGAATTTCAAAAGGAAGGCTGGGAAGTTGATTATATTGGTTCTCATGAAGGGATCGAGCGTCAATTAATTGAGTCTCTTGGGGGAGTCACTTACTACCCAATATCAACCGGTAAACTACGCCGCTATTTCTCTAAAGAAAACTTTAAAGATCCTTTCAAAGTATTAAAGGGGACTGGGCAAGCCTATTCCATTATGCGAAAAAGAAAGCCGCAAGTCATCTTCTCTAAAGGCGGGTTTGTATCGGTACCTGTACTCCTAGCTGCGCGTATGGCTGGGGTGCCATCTGTTATTCATGAATCGGATTATACACCGGGACTTGCGAACAAATTAGCCATGCCATTTGCCAAAAAAGTACTAGCAACATTCCCAGAAACGATGAATCACATATCTGATAAGAAAGCAGAGTGGGTTGGAGCTGTTGTCAGAGAAGAGCTTTTTGAGGGAGATGCAGCAAGAGGGCGTGCCTTATGCGACTTCACCCGAAACAAGCCTGTGTTACTCGTGATGGGAGGAAGTATGGGATCGAAGAAAATTAACGATGCCATTCGGGATAATTTAGATGAGCTTTTAAAAGAATTCCAAGTTGTCCATCTTTGCGGAAAAGGGAATCAAGATGACAGTATTCATCGACCTGGTTATGTACAATTTGAATACGTAAATAAAGAATTAAATGACCTATTTGCCATGACTGACTTTGTAGTCTCCAGAGCCGGATCAAATGCAATCTTTGAATTCCTTGCACTTAAAAAGCCTATGCTCTTAATCCCACTATCTCGACATGCTAGTAGAGGAGATCAAATCTTAAATGCAGAATCCTTCCAAAAACAAGGCTACGCCCGATCCGTTGAGGAAGAAGAATTGGATGAGAAACGCTTCTTAGAAGAAGTTCGCCAGTTAAGTAAAGAGAAAGAAAAGATGTTAGAAGCAATGAGTCAATATCAAAGCAGACGCGCGAAAGAACAAGTGATAGATATTATTAAATCCCACGCCAAATCGAAGTAATCATTAAAATATGAATCCTCCTATACCACCGCCCAAGAAACTTCTTGGGCGGTTTGTTTTAGTTGTTATTTCTTATTCAAGTATATGGCAGGATTGTTTAACAATCGAAGGTGAGAGAATGTTTCCGTTAGCTAGATTGAGAGTAAGGTGGGCCTGGAAACCACTCGCTTTCCTGTGGGGAGCTGGTGAGCCTCCTCAGCCGGCAAAGCCGGCCTACGGGGTCTCACCGAGGCTCTTCTGCCCACGGGAGTCTCGCAGTTTCCAGGCCCACCTTTTCCATATATGAGGAACAGAAACATACCATCTAGAGAGAAGTGAGCTTTCCTGTTTACCATCTGAGGGGCCGTTTAGCCTCTTTATGCCAGGGCTTGCTCGGGGACGGCGAGACTCCCGCGGGAAAAGGAGCCTAGGGGAGACCCCGGAAAGCGCGTAGCGATTGAGGAGGCTTCCCAGCTCCCCGCAGGAAAGCGAGTTGTCCCCGAGCAAGCCCCACCGCTCAACAAACATAACGGTCCCTTCCTGCTAGAATACCTCAACTTGGAGTTTTCCACATAAGGAAACTTATGTGGAAGAGAAACATCTATCTATAAAGAATTGCATTCTATATAATAGAATCAGAATCATGAGGAAGGGGAAAAGTATGAAAGATTTAGTGTGCCGTTATTGTGGAAAGAAGATCGAGAAGAACCAACTGCGGACAGCGATTCGGCGTTTGAAGATCAATCCTTTTCACAAGGAATGTTTTGAACTAAAAGAGGAAGAAACCATATCTACTAATGAAATGTGGAAACCTATAAACCAAGTGGGCTGGACAATTACGTCGATCGCTCTACTTATTCTTGCAATTGTGCTTGGAGTAACGGAATGGCTAGGAAATCTAGGTAACTTTATTGGTGTTTTAGCGTTATACCCAATGATGATTCGTATCATTTCCTATGTTATTTATGAAACAAAGTGAGCATTTCTTTATTTTGGAATATGGATGTGCTAGAGTAGGTACGTTGCTTCGAAATGGTATGTGCTCTACCACGTCCGACTCGTCATTCACATCACATTTGTGAAAGGAGAATGGCCATGAAAGAACATCCTGATTACCAAGAAGAACTAGATCGTTTAACGTTTACTAAAGTGTATATGGATTCCGTTATAGCTGCCCAGCAATCGGATCAGGAAACGTTGAAGAAACGTCAGGAGAGTACAGTAGCTTCTCTTGATTTTAAGGACAGTAGTTTAAAGTACCAGGACATGCTTACCCATGCAAACTTCATGAAAATGTCCAGAGAACAGCTAGAAAACCTCAAGAAACTCCGAAAGAAACCGTATTTTGCCCGCATTGATTATCATCGAAAAGAGAAACCAGAACGTGAAATATTTTATATTGGGAAAGTTTCCTTGTTCGACCGTGAAACCCAACAACCGATTATTCTTGATTGGCGCTCGCCGCTTGCGAACGTCTACTACGAGGGTCGTGTTGGTGATGTGAGCTATGAGGCGCATGGTGAATGGTATGAGGGGAATGTTTCCTTAAAGCGTCAGTATTCCATAGAAGAAGGAAAACTTCTCGATTTTCGAGACATAGATATTACGACTAAAGATGACTTACTTCAGGACTCTTTATCCCAGAACGCCGACCATCGTTTAACGGAAATCGTTTCGACCATTCAAGAAGAACAAAATCGTGTCATCCGTGCTGACCTCCGTAAGCCAATTGTTGTGCAGGGGGCTGCTGGTAGTGGGAAGACAACAATTGCTTTGCACCGAGTTTCCTATTTCTTATATACATTACAAGATATCTTTCGACCAGAGGAAATGCTAATACTAGCACCAAACCGTTTATTCATTGATTATATGAAAGAGGTTCTTCCTGAATTAGGAGTAGAAAAAGCAAGGTCGACAACCTTTGTAGATTATGTTCAACTTATTACTGGCCATACTTTCACTGTTCAAACACAACATGAGACACTTATGAATGTATTAGAACATTCCGGTGAGGAAAAGGCCATTTTAAAGATGGCAGAATGGAAAGGATCGATGTCTATACAAACCGTACTCGATCATTTTATTCAGCATGTGAAAAAAGAATTTTTAGTGGAAGAGGATTTGAAAATTGCTGGATTCCGAGTTGTAAATGGGAAGAAGATGAAGAAGCTCTTTTTAGAAGACTATTCTTACTTACCCTTTTATAAGAGGAAAGAGAAAATTCGTCAGATTCTTATAAGTGATGTACGAAGAAAAAAGAAAGTCATGCTCGAGAAAATGACGAAGAAATATGATGATGAGCTTGATCGCGCCTTGTATGGCATAAAAGATGCTGACAAACGAAAGCGACGCGTAAGTTTTCTCTTGGATCAGAAAGATGCGAAACTAAAACAAATCGAAACAGAATCTAAAAAGGCTGTTCGTGTATATATGAAGCAGTATCCTAATGCTTCTTTGAGTGAATACTTTACACGCTTCTATAAAGAAGAGGAGCTGTTTGACACATTACTTGAGAAGTACCTGTCGAAGGAAGACCGACAGTTTATGAGGACACACACGCTAGAACAGCTCAATAAGAATAAGGTAGACGCTGAGGATTTAGCGATGTTGCTGTATCTACAAGCAAATTTATATGGACTTGATCCTGATTACAAAGCAAAAAAAGTTGTGATGGATGAAGCGCAAGATTATTCCTATATGGAGTTTGTAAGCTTGAAGAGGGCATTGAATACTGATTTATTTACGATAGTTGGTGATCTGGCTCAAGGTATATACCAATATCGTGGCTTAAAACAATGGCAACCTATTTTAGAACACGTGTTTAGGGAGCCTAACTACTTAACGTTACAGAAGACGTATCGAACGACGATGGAAATAATGGAAGTGGCAAATAGCATATTAACATCCATGGACGCGAATTTGCCTCTGGCTGAACCAGTCCTTCGAAGAGGAGATCAACCTTCCTTTCACTATTTAGGGGAGGAAGGATGGGAGAAGGCGCTATACGAAGAATATAAGCGTTTGAAGGAAGAAGGGTTCAAAAGCTTTGCTCTGATTGGAAAGACGGTAAAAGAATGTCAGATGATTTATCATTCCCTTTCGTCTTATTTCCCCAATGAATCTCTTCAGTTCATACAAGGGAATGAAGAAATGAAAAAAGACAGCGTTATTATTCTGCCTGTTTATTTAGCAAAGGGACTGGAATTTGATTGCGTATTTTTAGTTAACCAAAACGAATCGTATGCTAAAGAAGAACTGGATCGGAAGCTGTTGTATGTTGCTATGACACGTCCATTACATAGGCTGCAGTTTTGGGCGCAAGAACAAGCATCATTTCTTCTCAACGAGGTGGACTCTAAATATTTTAACGATACACAACTGTCGAAATGAATTTCGGCAGTCTTTTTTTGTTGTATAAACAAAAGGTTTCTTGAATATAAAATTAGGCAAATGAGGAATTAGTGTTGAATTTTGTCTAATTTTTCTGCAAATAATGATTATTTAAGGGGAATAAGGAGGAAAAATGACAATTTATGCAAGAATAAAGAATATATTCCCTTAGCGCTTGTCTTTACATGTTCTTTACATAATACGATGGAATATCAGTTTTGATGGAAGTGCTTCCTTTTATGTACAATAGTAAATGTTGGAATAATTAATGGAGGCGATATTATTTAGACGTTAGCAAAACTAAATGAAAGAGATGAATGGTTGCATAAGAGAATGATCTAAATCTTATTTTACCTTCTCAATTATCTTCTTCAAAAATTCCCCTCTGTGGTCTTGTATAGGCTTCTTTCTGTAAATAAGCAATGAAGAGTGTGAGTTTTCCAAGTCAATCAAGTGAAGAATTAACTAAGATTGAGCGGCTTATTCGTTTAATCATGTGAAATAATTCACAAAATACTATTAGGAGGATTTTCATGCACAAAAAAATTACGTTATTAATTAGTACCATGCTTCTATTCGTATTAGCAGCATGCAGTGGAAGCACTGAGTCTGAGAGTGATTCTATTGAGACGATTACATTTTCAGACGCTGGATGGGATAGCCAGCGCGTACATAATGAAATTGCAGGAACGATTATCGAAAATGGATTTGACTATGAAACAGATGTTACCACAGGGTCTTCACCTGCGGTTGTGCAAGGTTTAAGACAAGGTGACATCCAAGTAATGATGGAGTTTTGGGTAGACAATATGCAAGAAGAATACGATGAGGCGATTGAAAAGGATGAAATTAAAGAGGCTTCTGTAAACTTTGATGATAATAAGCAAGGGTACTGGGTGCCGACTTATGTTATTGAGGGAGATGAAGAACGAGGAATTGAACCGATGGCGCCAGACCTTAAAACAGTAGCTGACTTAAAGAAATATCCTGAACTCTTCCAGGACCCTGAAGATCCGGATAAAGGAAGGGTATATGGATCTCCATCAGGGTTTGCTGCTGACAAGATGTTAGAACCTAAATTAGATGCTTATAACTTAGATAATTTCAACTATTTCCGACCAGGATCTTCAGCAGGCTTGGCAACATCTTTAGCTGATGCTTACGAGGCTGGAGAAGCCTGGGTTGGGTATTATTGGTCTCCAACATGGGTGACAAGTGTATTTGATATTACTCTGTTAGAAGAGCCTGAATACAACGAAGAGCAGTTTAAAGAAAACTACGGAACTGAGATTCCTCCAACAAGAGTAACGGTAGCTGTACATTCCGACTTCCCTGACCAAGCACCTGAAGTCTACGATTTCCTTCAAAACTATGAAACAAGCAATAAGTTAACTCAAAGTGCTTTAGGCTACATGAAAGAGAATGAAGCGAGTGCTGAGGAAGCAGCTCATTGGTGGTTGAAGGAGCACGAAGATGTGTGGACCGAATGGGTATCAGAAGATGTCGTTTCAAAAGTAAAAGACGCGATTTAATGAGAGGAAGGTAGATGAAAAGATTGTTCCATCATCTACCTTTCCATATTTATAAATATGAATAAAGCGAGGGACCTCAATGGAAGGAAATTTTCCGGAAATTCAGCTTGAGATTGGAAAGTATGTAGAGAATTTTGTGTTATGGCTTAACGATGTGCTTGAGCCGTTTTTTGACTTTATCTTCTTAATTGCTTCTAGAGCAATTCTATCAATAGAAGCAGGGTTAATGTTTTTGCCATGGTGGGTATTTATTGCCATCATTTTTGTGCTAGGTTGGCGTTTTAAATCCATTACTGCTGGTGTTTTATATGCTGGTTTTATGTTCCTTGTAGGGACATTCGGGTTATGGGATGTGTTAATGACAACAATTGCAATTGTCTTAACATCAGTGATCACTTCTCTATTACTCGGAATCCCACTAGGTATATGGATGGCTTTTAGTAAAAAATTCTCATTTGTAATGCGTCCTTTATTAGACGCGATGCAAACGATGCCTAGTTTTGTTTATTTGATACCGGCTATATTCTTCTTTGGATTAGGGAACGTAGCAGCTGTATTTGCAACGCTCATTTATGCATTGCCCCCTGTTATTCGATTAACAGATCTTGCTATTCGTAATGTTGATTCAGAAGTGATTGAATCTGCTGAGTCCTTCGGGTCATCGAAGTGGCAAATGCTTAAGAAGGTGCAGCTACCGCAAGCTTTACCTACGATTATGGCAGGGGTAAACCAGACTACAATGATGGCCTTAGCTATGGTTGTTATCGCTTCAATGGTCGGCGCAGGTGGTTTAGGGGAGCTTGTACTAGTTTCCATTAACCGCATAGATTTGGCGCTAGGGTTTGAGGCAGGAATTAGTATTGTATTCCTGGCGATTCTCATAGACCGTGTTACAGGTGGAGTAGCGGAACGATTCCAGAAGCACAGGAGGGCTGATTAATGACTGTTAAGATGAGAGTAGAACATGTATCTAAAATATTTGGTTCAAAACCTAAATCGATTATTCCCAAGGTTCGCGACGGTATGGAGAAAGATCAAATTTTAGAAGAAACAGGACATACAGTAGGGGTATATGATGCTTCCATGGATATTAATCAAGGAGAGATCTTTGTCATTATGGGTCTTTCAGGAAGTGGGAAGTCGACTCTTATTCGTTGTTTGAATATGCTTAATACGCCAACTGATGGGAGTATCTATGTTGATGATGAGAATATTGTAGAATATAGCCCGGCTCAGTTAAAGAAGTATCGCCAAGATAAAATCGCAATGGTTTTCCAACACTTTGGCTTGTTTGATCATCGTACGGTGCTAGGAAATGTCGAATATGGACTTGAAATTCGTGGTGTTGATAAAGAGGAGAGAAAGAAGATCTCGATGAGGAATATTGAGATCGTAGGATTAAAAGGATATGAAGATAAATATCCAGGTGAGCTATCTGGAGGTATGCAACAACGAGTAGGCCTCGCGCGTGCTCTTGCAAATGACCCTGATATCTTATTAATGGACGAGCCATTTAGTGCTTTGGATCCGTTAATACGTCGAGAAATGCAGCTTGAATTGTTAGATATACAAGAGCGTCTTCAGAAAACGATTATTTTCATTACTCATGATGTTAACGAGGCTTTTAAAATTGGGGACCGTGTAGCTGTTATGAAAAATGGAAAAGTTGAGCAAATTGGAACGCCTGAAGCAATCTTAGAAAGTCCTGCAAATGAATACATTGAGAACTTTATCGCAGATATTGACCGCTCTAAAATTCTTCAGGCGGAACATGTGATGATAAAGCCAAATGCTTTAGTTTCGCTTAAGGACGGCTTGAATGTAGCGGTTCGAGAGATGGAAGAGAACGGCATATCCAGTGTGTTTGTAGTCGATCGACAGCGACATGTGCAAGGTATAGTAACGATCGATGATGCAGTTAATGGAATCCGCTTAAAAAAATCATTATCTGATGTAATCACTACTGATATTCACATGGTAAAGAAAGACGAATATGTGAACGATTTAATTCCAAAAGCGTTAGATTCAAAATATCCTCTAGCTGTATTGGGAGAAGAAGACCGTTTAGAAGGTTTTATTTTAAGAGTTCATGTGTTGGCTGGACTTGTAGGGGATGATATTGAGGAGAATCAAACCTCTACACAAGCAGTAACGATTTAAATTCTTCCATGCGATCTAAAAATTAAAATTTATTTTCGTGTATCTATCCTTCCAGATTGAAGAAGGGTAGATACATGATACCTTGTTGAGGAGAAGTGATATGAGGAATACATTCACATTATTATTGATGACACTTTTAGTAATTGTTTTATCCGCTTGTAGTGGTGAGACGCAATCTGAGAGTGATTCAAGCATTAATACGATCACCTTTGCCGACCCGGGGTGGGATAGTGTGCGAGTGCACAATCAAATTGCTGCAACCATCATAGAGAATGGTTTTGGTTACAGTACAGAAGTGACGGCAGGCTCAACTCCTGCAACTGTCCAAGGCTTACGGAATGGAGATATTAATGTTTATATGGAATTATGGACAGATAATATCAAAGAAATATACAACGAGGCCAAGGACAAGGGAGATATTATCGAGACTTCTATAAACTTTGATGACAACGAACAAGGCTATTACGTACCTACATATGTAATTGAAGGTGATCAAGAACGGGGGATCGAACCTATTGCACCAGACTTAAAGACGGTTGAGGATTTAAAAGATTATAAAGAAGTCTTCCAAGATCCTGAGCAGCCTGAAATGGGGAGGGTTTATGGATCTCCTTCAGGTTGGGCGGTAGATGCCATTTTAGAAGAAAAAGTGAAGACCTATGGACTTGAAGATTTTAATTATTTCCGTCCTGGTTCAGGAGCTGCCTTAGCGACGTCGCTTGCAGATGCATATGAATCAGGTGAGGCGTGGGTTGGTTATTATTGGTCTCCAACATGGGTAACGAGCATATACGATTTAACCTTACTTGAAGAACCAGAATACAATAAAGAGCAATATCAAAAAGATTATGGCACAGAAATTCCACCTATGAAAGTAACAACCGCTGTTCATAAAGATATGCCGGAACTAGCGCCAGAAGTGGTTGATTTTATTAAACAGTATGAAACAAGCAATGAGTTGACTCAGAGTGCGTTGGAGTATATGAGGGAAAATGGTACAAATGCTAAAGAAACGGCTCATTGGTGGATGAAAGAACATGAAGATGTTTGGACTGAATGGGTTTCAGAAGAAGTAGTTACTAAAGTCAAGGGTTCATTGTAGAATCGTGTATATGTAGAACCTATCCGATG
Source organism: Pontibacillus salipaludis (assembly GCF_014642405.1). GTDB lineage: Bacteria > Bacillota > Bacilli > Bacillales > BH030062 > Pontibacillus > Pontibacillus salipaludis. The sequence continues at coordinate 81,352 of NZ_BMIN01000010.1, read as the reverse complement.
GCGGATAGGTTCTTTGATATCGATTTTTATTAAGTGAGGAAGCTTTCCATGATGGGTACTTGGTGAATGAGAAAACATTGAGTGTAAATTTATTGTTATAGTTACGTGTGAGCGTTATGATCATAGGGGAATATACCTTATGGAAAGGGGACATAATCCAATGAATTTACAATCTACTACAACGTTAAACAATGCAGTAAAGATGCCAAGAGTCGGTCTTGGTGTGTATAAAATGGAAGAGGGAAGCGATGTAAAAGAGGCTGTTCTTTCAGCAATCGACATTGGTTATCGTAGTATTGATACGGCTTCTTTCTATAAGAATGAAGAGGGAGTTGGGCAAGCACTTAAGGAGACGTCTGTTCCTCGTGAAGAGTTGTTTGTCACGACGAAAGTTTGGAATGATGAGCAAGGGTATGAAGAGACGTTAGCTGCTTTTGAACGAAGTATGGAGAAGCTTGGTCTCGAATATCTGGATCTTTATTTAATCCATTGGCCTGTACCAGGGAAATACAAAGAAACGTGGAAAGCGTTGGAGAAATTATATAAGGATGGCAAAGTGAAAGCGATTGGCGTGAGTAACTTTCTAGAGCATCATTTGGAAGATCTCCTTGAAGATGCTGTAATTAAACCGGTCGTTGATCAAGTTGAACTTCATCCGCGTTTAGCTGAGCCTGCACTTAGAGATTTCTGCACCCAGCGTGATATTAAAGTGGAAGCTTGGTCTCCACTTGCTCGTGGAAGGTATTTTGATGATGAAGTATTGCAGAATCTAGCTGAAAAGTATGACAAGACACCAGCTCAGATTATCTTACGATGGGACGTGCAGCATGGTATTATCACCATACCGAAGTCCACGAAGCCCCATCGCCAAAAAGAAAATGCGGATATCTTTGACTTTGAATTAACATCTGAAGAAATGAAACAAATCGATGAACTTAATACAGGTGAGCGCAACGGAGCCCATCCGGATGAGTTTGATTATAATAGCTAATGAAAAGAGCCACTTTTATATAAGGTGGCTCTTTTCTTTATTTGATGATTCCGTGACGGACGATTCTTGTCTTTACTTGTGCATCTACGCTTATGTCTGGAATCATCTCTCTCCATTCTCCTTTTTCTTTTAAAGGACGTTTGGAATTGTATAGTTGGCCAAAGCCAATAGGATCTACTTGATTCTCTTTGAACACCTCTACTACACTTTCAATTTCTTTCTCAATTAAAGAAGCGAATTCTTCTTCTAACAATTTGACAACCTTAGGATCTTGAATTTTTAAGTCATCTGAAATTTCTAAGATCCGCCCTTCAAGTGTAATGTTTACTCTAAACTCTAGAGATTCAGGTGAGATGAGCTCTAGCTTACTTTTACTTTTAATCTCATCAAATGTTACAAACATCTGGTCAATGTCTTCGTGATTTCGATCGGATTTGAAGTACTCTTTAAATTTCTCTCGAGGTAAGCCAACCTCTAAATGACCTGCTTCAAAACGTGACTCAATTAACTTCAGATAGAACCCTTTTTTTACCGGAAGTTTACCAACGAGACGATCATCTTGCATAAGTGCTAAGTGACGTAGTACAGGCTTGCCGTCCTCTAAATTAAGCATAGGCAGTATGGGGTCCCGTCCTAAATCATAATAATCGTGTTGGAATTGATGAAGAGTACTATATGGGAGAACTTCGTTTCGAATGTTTTTCCGAATCATACTATTTAGGTAGTTCCCGATATCAGCTGCATCTTCCATTTTATTAGATGAAAGGATCGCTTTTGCGTCTTCCTCTGCAATGGTCATGTATAACAAGTCGGAAACAGCCGCATCACGTGCAAGGGTATCGGTTACTCTCATAACTCCTTTTTCAGCAAGCTTTGATCCAAAGACAGCCAGCCGGAGTTGTCCTGAAACAAGCTGCTTACTCGACTTTAAGTTCGCGTCTTGGCGTATACCCTTAGCTGAGTTAGCGCGACTCGTAATAATTTGTGAGACACTATTCGCATTCGGATCAAATTGGAAGAAAATCAGTGTCCCTTCCAAGAATCCTTCCTCTAATAAATCGTACCCAATTACCGTAATGATCCCAAGTCGTTCAATATACTTTCTTTCAACGCATCCCGTAAGAAGAACAAGGGCACAAAGAATACAAATCACCTTTCTCATTGTGAAGTTCCTCGCTTTCTTCGGATATAGTTCTTAAGTAAAACAATAGGCCAGAGAACGATTGGATAGACAAAGGCGATATAAAAGCCAACCGTTGCTAGCTTATCCGTGAAATAGTTAATTTGCAGACGGTCTTGGAATACAATCGTCCCAAAGAAAAGTAATATGGCGGCTACGTATAGAACTTGTTTCTGTCTCAAACCATATACTCTTTTAAATGTATGTGTGCATAACCACATAGCCGTTATCATATTCGGTAAAACAATCATCATCCACAATCCTACAGCGATAATGTCAAATCTTTCTGCAAAAGAGAATTGAATGATTTTAAACATGGAAAGAGTGGGCCAAATCAAGCGTTCCAACTGAGGGCCACTAAAGTAACCAATTGTTATAACAACAACGGCTAAGGTGAGAAGCGTAGTCCCCAATGCAGCTAGTTGAGCAGCTGAATGAGCTTTTCGTTTATTCTGAATGTATGGATAGATAAACAATAATACTTCAAACCCAACTAGAGAGTATGTGGTCTTAAATGCCCCGCTTGCAATGTCTGAATAAGAATTTCCCATAACTGGGAGGAAGTGATTCCATTCCATAAGCGAAATAGGCTTGTATAATACGATTAAAAGCCACACCGTTCCAACAAAGAACAAAAACGAAACCCCAACGATTACTCTCACTCCACCTAGAACGGCATAAACCACGAGTGATAGCAAGAATAAACACACTAGCCATGTAGGGACGGTTGGAAACAAAAATACCTGAATGACTTCAATGTAATTAAGTAAAACGGAAATCAGAAGACCGAAGAAGTATAGTGCTAAAATGGTTCCTAGAAATTTGCCAACGAATTTCCCAAAGATATCTACTTGAATTCCAGGCAAATCAGCGCTCTCATATTGTTGTAAGATCTTCCCCATACAAAATACACTGATGCTCATCCAAACGCCTGCTACTAGAATGGAAATCCACGCATCTTGTTTGGCTGTACTGTATATATGTGTGGATATCCCCATAATCCCTGTCCCGACTTGAGTAGTGTGGATAAGGAAAAAAACGTAGAACGCCTGAATTTGTATTCCTACTGGTACTTGAAGTTGTATTTTCATAATGCATCCCTACTCATCGATATCTCTTTTCTTTTTAGCTTCTTTTTGAGAGAATTTCACAGGTTTTTTCGTTTCATTTACTGTCGGTCGTCTGTTCGCTCGTGACCATGGCAGACGTATAATCGAATTATCGAGATCTGCAAAATGGAATGGATAGAGTGGAGATAAGTAAGGTGTGCCGAGTGAAGACACCTTGAGTAAATGAATAATTAAGAAGGATAAGCCAAGGAAGATTCCTAAGAGCCCCCACAATCCAGATAGGACGATCATTGGAAACCGAATGACTCGTATCGCTCCTCCCATCATATAACTTGGCGCTGTAAAGGAAGCCAATGCGCTTAATGCTACTATGATGATTAAGATATTACTCGTAAATCCTGCTTTAACTGCAGCCTGACCCAATACAATACCTCCCACAATACCCATTGTCTGACCAACTTTAGTTGGTAACCGAGCTCCAGCCTCACGGAGTAACTCGATTAACAATTCTAGAAGCAATGCTTCAAAGACAGGTGGAAATGGCACGTTTGCCCTTGATTGTCCCAGTGACACAAGAAGGGAAGAAGGGATGACTTCCACGTGAAACGATAGGGCGGCTACATAAATAGGAGTTAATAAGATCGACAGGAACATTGCGGCTAAACGCATTATTCGAAGGAATGTCCCAATATTCCATCTAAAATAAATATCTTCAGTAGACTCTAAAAAACTAAATAAAGTTGCGGGCGTAATGAGAACCGTGGGACTTTTATCTACCATAATCCCGACTTTTCCATTGATTAAAGAATTGCAAAATCGATCTGGAAGTTCTGTCGTTAATAGCTGGGGAAAGATGCTTGTTGATCGATCCTCAATCAATTGCGCCACCACATTACTGTCCATCACGTCATTTACATCTAAGTCTTCGAGTCGCTGGCGTACGGTGTTAATTAAATCTTCGTTGGCAATGTTTGTTAAGTATGCAATGCGAACTTCAGTAGGGATTTCTTTCCCAATAATTAACTTCTCTGTCTTGAATTCAGGGGTGTCTAATCTCCATCTAATGATATTTAAGTTCGTCACCATAGATTCTGTAAAAGCAATTTGTGGACCGAGGACAAGTGATTCATTTTCTGCACGTGAAACTGCGCGCCTAGCTTGTTCAGGGATATAATACGTAATCGGTTGATCGTCTTCCTCTACATAAATTCCAACACCGCCTTGTATGAGTTCTTTTGCTACAGATACAAGCTTGTCATGTAAGGTGCTAGAAGCGAGAGGGACTTCGTTTTGGATCATCTTAGCATCCCATGTTTTATCTTGTGAGGCCAGGAGTGTATCTAATATGCTTCTGTGTAGCTGTTCTTTGTTAATCTGGTACGTAAAGTAGAATACGATAACCCGTTTCTGGCCTAGCGTATAAGTAGAGAAATTCAAGTCCGGACTATCCTGTAGCATGGTGGATAATTGTTTCTTTAACTCTTCAATGGTACAGGGAAATAGATCACTTGGTTTTTTCTTTTTCTGAACAGAACGTCGCATTTCGATCCTCCTTTTTATCGAGCATTTTTTGTTAGTATAAGGAGAATTCCATAATTTATAAGGTGCAAAGAAAAAAGATTATTATGTGATTCAAAAGAGGTGCGTTGTAGGATTTTGCACCAAAAGTACATAGGAATGTTCATTTTCTCCGATACTAATAAAACGAAAATGAATCTAGAAGAAAAGGGCGAGGTCGCGATGAGCCTGCAATTAATTGAAGCGTATGTTCCCGATAAACATTTCGAAAAGGTCAATGAAAAATTACAAGAACAGCCTCATACTTCTTATTGGGTGTCGAGTGAGTCAGAAGAGAGGATGCTTATTCGCATCCTAGTAGACTCGGATGAAGTGGAAGAGATTTTAAATTATTTAGAGAGTGTTTCCAATGTTGTAGACGGATTTGAAACGATGCTCATTCCGGTTCGCACGTATCTATCACGGGAAACGTTAAATAGTGAGAGTAAGGAAGAGACAACTCAAGAAGATGCGGATGAGGAAGAGAAGCAAATTCTTCTTCGAGCAAGCCGACAAGAACTTATATCATTTGTAGAGCGTAATAGTGTCACAACCTTGAATTATTCCCTGATGATCTTTTTCTCTGCCGTAGTGGGTTCGATGGGGTTCATTAAAGACAGTGATGCTGTAGTAATTGGGTCGATGGTAATTGCGCCCTTAATTGGTCCGGTTATTGCAACTGCTTTCGCTGCTATTCTAGGAGATTACAAATTGCTTGGGAAGGCAGCTTTAACTTCTTTTGTAGGAGTAGCGATTGTGGTAGTAATGGCCATTCTTTTCAATTTTATCTTTCATATGAGTGGCGAGTCCTCCCAATATACTTCTAGGACGGGAGTGACAGGATCTGATTTCTTCTTAGCCCTCGCAGCTGGGGGAGCAGGTGCCATTGCTACCTTGAACCGAAAAGCGGGAAACTTAGTTGGAGTGATGGTCGCAGTTGCCTTATTACCACCTAATGTTGCGCTCGGTATGTCAATCGGAAAAGGATTATGGGGAGAGGCGTATGGCTCCTTCCTGCTTGTAACGGTCAATATTATGTGTATATTACTGTCAGCAGTTATTGTTTTCTCTTTAGCAGGTATTCGACCTGTGCGTTGGAAAGAAGTGCAGAGAGCTAACGTGTCCAGATCTTTGTCTATTGTATTTGTACTCATTATTGTCGCTTCTTTAGTAGGGGTCATCTTCCTTGGCGAGGGCGTTCCTTTACAGTAATTTTAATTTGATTTGTCATAAACTTGTGAGAAACTCATATAGTAAAAAAGAAAATCGTGGAAAGTTATTGACTTAAGATTTTGAAAATTATATACTTTAAACACTATTTATGAAAGGGAGGTCACATCAAAATGAACAACCGTAAAATTGTAATTATGATTGCCATGAATATGAATAATTACGTGACCTCATCCTTCTCGTAAAAGATTCCGGTCTTAAGGTATCTTTTTGTTCATTTTGAGACGTGTGGAGGTTGCGACAAGATCGTAGCCTCTTTTTTTGTGCCTTTAGCACATACGTTAAGAGCCTAACGTATGTGCTTTTTTTGTGTTTAATGAGGTTTAGCAGCTTGTCTGCTTCATCTATATAAAAAATTTTAGGAGGCGTTATTATGGAAAGAAACATTCGTATGTATGGATCAAAGCAGGAGATGGAAGGCGGCTAACAAAGGAATAATTGGAAAGTTGGTGACTAGATGTTTTCGGTTTTAGGGAAATTAAATTGGTTTTTTAAAGAACATTGGATCAGATATTCAATCGCTATTATTTTATTAGTCTTTGTGAGTGCCATCGATATTTTACCTCCGAAATTAATCGGAGCTGCTATTGATGGGATTCAGTTTGAATCGTTAACGAGAGAGAAATTAACAGAGTTGATTTTTTGGTATGTAATCATTCTCGTGGTGAGTTATGTTGTTTCCTATTATTGGGGCTTTTTATTATTTGGTGGAGCGATGATTTTAGAGCGGAAGAAACGTTCTAATTTAATGCAACATTTCCTGGCTATGACGCCCACGTTTTTCGGCAAATATCGAACGGGTGATTTGATGGCCCGGTCTACGAATGATTTAAAAGCGATCTCCATGACAGCTGGGTTTGGAATATTAACACTTGTTGATTCAACTTTTTTCATGGTTATGATTGTGGGGGTAATGATTTTTACGATTAGTTGGAAGCTTACACTCGCAGCTCTTATTCCGCTACCCATTATGGCTTTAATGATGAATCGATACGGCAAGACGATTCACGAACGGTTCACGAAGGCCCAAGATGCATTTGGGGATATGAACGACAACGTATTAGAGTCCGTTAGAGGTGTGCGGGTGATCCGTGCCTTCGTTCAGGAAAAGGAGGATGAAGAACGGTTTCAGAATATGACGCACGATGTTTACGAAAAGAATGTTGAAGTTGCTAAGATTGATGCGATGTTTGAACCTACGATTAAAATTCTTGTAGGACTTTCTTATACGATTGGTCTAGGATATGGGGCTAACCTTGTATTTGTAAATGATATTACGCTTGGCCAACTGGTTTCATTTAACGTTTACCTTGGGATGTTGATCTGGCCAATGTTTGCTGTGGGAGAATTAATTAATGTAATGCAACGGGGAAATGCCTCCCTAGACCGTGTTAATGACACTCTTGGGTATGAAGCTGATGTGAAAGACCCGGCACATCCTAAACATGTACCGATGCCATCCGTTGTCCATTTCGATCATGTTACGTTTCGTTATCCGGACACAGATCGGGATCAATTACAAGATATAAATTTAACGGTGAAGCGTGGTTCTACCATTGGAGTTGTTGGCAAAACAGGTGCTGGGAAAACGACACTTTTCCGTCAGTTATTGCGTGATTATTCTGGGATGGAAGGACGTTTAACTGTAGCTGGCACACCACTTGAAGAAATATCCCTTGAAGCTTCAAGAGGTTGGATTGGGTATGTTCCTCAGGATCAGATCCTTTTCTCCAAAACGGTACGGGAGAATATTCAATTTGGTCAAGACAATGCAACGGATGAGGAAATTGAGCGAATTCTGGAGCTGGCCTATTTAAAGAAAGATATCGATAACCTTCCTAATGGACTCGATACAAAGGTCGGTGAGAGTGGGGTTACCTTATCCGGAGGGCAAAAACAGCGTGTGTCCTTAGCGAGAGCTTTGATTATGGATCCTGAGATTCTCCTTTTAGATGATTCTATGTCGGCTGTTGATGGTAAAACAGAAGCGAACATTATTCAACATCTAAAAGAAGAGCGAAAGGATAAGACGACATTTATAGCGGCGCATCGCTTGTCTGGCGTACAACATGCTGATGAAATTATTGTTCTTGAAGATGGGTGTATTTCAGAGCGTGGTACTCATGAAGAACTTATGAAGCAAGGTGGCTGGTATAAAGATCAGTTTACGAAACAGCAGATGAATCAAGAGGAGGTGGATGATCAGTGAAGCCTTCGACAGAGAAGCGGTTGTTTCAATACGCGCTAACCAGTAAAAAGACGATTTTAATTGGACTTTTGTGCCTGGCCATAGCGGTTGCGCTTGAATTAACGGGTCCTTTTATTGCCAAGCGTTTAATAGATGAACACATATTAGGAATCGAGGCAAACTGGATTCAAGTTGAAGAGGATAACGACCGCCATGTTGTTCCTTATCAGGGTGAACTCTATAAGAGGGAAGATCGTCTGAAATCAGGCGATGAGACAGGAGAGGTGGCTACGATCCTGCAAGTAGGAAAGTCATATTATTTCATACCATCTGATGTTCCAACTTCGGGGAAAAAGTCTGTTGAACAAGGTACAATCACGATTTCGACAAGTGATGATACCGTAACGGCTGAGGCTACTAAAATGAGTCGTGGAGAACTGTACGGCTTCTTCAAGCCTGAGACACAAGCGATTACCTGGCTTCTTGTGTTGTATGTTGGACTATTGATGATTGCAGCTGTATTTCAATATGGGCAGACGTACTTGCTTCAAATCTCATCCAATCAAATTATTAAGCGGATGCGAAATGATATCTTTGCACATATCCAGCGCGTTCCGATTGATTACTTTATTAATCGGCCTGCAGGGAAAATCGTGGCTCGTGTGACGAATGATACAGAGGCTATTCGTGAACTTTATGTAAAGGTTCTGGCTACGTTTGTAACTAGCGCTATTTATATGACGGGAATTTACATTGCACTATTTCTATTAGACCCGAAACTCGCTTCTCTTTGTTTACTGTTGATCCCGATCATGTTTATTTGGATGAAGCTGTATAAGACGTATGCGGGAAAGTACAACCAAGTCATTCGTTCAACGATCAGTGATCTAAACGGTAATATTAATGAAGCGATTCAAGGGATGCCAATCATTCAAGCATTCCGTCGCCAAAAGCAAGTAACAGAAGAGTTTGAACGAATGAATGAGAAGCACTACACGTATCAAAAGAAGTTGTTGAAGTTAAATTCGTTAACGTCTTTTAACCTGGTTAATGTTCTACGAAATCTCGCTTTTGTAGCGTTTATTTGGTATTTTGGTGGAGCTTCGCTTGGTGTTGGTTCGATTGTGACAGCAGGTGTGTTATATGCGTTTGTGGATTATCTCAATCGTTTGTTTCAGCCTGTTATTGACGTGGTCAATCAACTAGCTCAGCTTGAGCAGGCTCGAGTGGCTGCGACGAGAGTGTTTGAATTAATGGACCACGATGGAGAAGTCGTTCAATCTGCTCCGATTGAACGCTATAAAGGGAATATTGCGTTTAAGGACGTCAGTTTTGCTTATGAAGCGGAAGATTATGTCCTGAAGAATATTAACTTTCGTGCAAACTCAGGAGAAACCGTAGCATTTGTCGGGCATACGGGATCTGGAAAGAGTTCTATTATGAATCTTTTATTCCGTTTTTACGATCCACAAAAAGGTTCCATTACAATTGATGGCATGGAAACAAGACAATTATCCAGACAGCAAGTACGTAGTCATATGGGCATCGTGTTACAAGATCCCTTTCTGTTTACAGGGACCCTTTTATCGAATGTGACAATGGGCGATCCTGCTATATCCAGGGAAAAAGCAATTGAAGCTTTAAAAGCGGTAGGGGCAGACACGTTTATTGAAAAGTTACCTCACCAATACGATGAGCCGGTGAAAGAGAAGGGAAGTACACTCTCTGCCGGGGAGCGTCAGCTTATTTCTTTTGCAAGAGCCTTGGCTTATGATCCAGCGATCCTTATTTTGGATGAAGCTACGGCTAATATTGATACAGAAACAGAAAGAATGATTCAAAACGCTTTGCAAGTGTTAAAGAAAGGGCGAACGACACTAGTAATCGCTCATCGCCTGTCTACGATTCAACAAGCAGACCAGATTCTTGTGCTTGATCATGGCCGTATTGTTGAGCAAGGAGATCACGAAACGTTGCTTCAACATAACGGAATTTATCAACAAATGTATCAAATGCAACAAGGCAGACTGGAACAAGCAATCATTTCGTAGCATAATAAGAAGTAGGCGCCAAAGCGTCTACTTCTTTTTTTAGGGAACAGACACACACACACTTTAACGCAGTACAGTAACGCATGGTGTCTGGCACCCTTTAGTTCGTTAAAGGGGGTCGATTATGAACGAGGATTACAAGAATAAAGATAATGCGGCTGATATTATAGATGCCGATTTATATGAAGAAATTGATGATGAGGAAATGAAAGAGATATTAGATGAAGAACGGGCGAAGCAAAGGGAGAAGCAGGAGGAAGAAGAAGAGAAACCAAAGCGACCTTTTCCAAAGTGGGCGTTTTGGCTTATTGCTATAATGATGGCCATTAATATTGTCGGTATTCTGCCGCGAACGTTCTCTCTTCCAGCTGTTGATTTCCTTGTGAAGTCAGCTGAACTTATGACAAACCCTGATATTGATCGGTACCAGAAATCCGTTGTTGTTATTGAGTCCGGTCAATCTAAGGGGACAGGATTTTCAATCTCTGAAGATGGATATGTCATTACGAATGAACATGTGATCGATAATGAGATGCCTATTACAGTCGCATTTGAAGATGAGGGACTGTATGGAGGTGAAGTGGTTCAGACCTTTGAGGACGTAGACCTTGCCTTATTGAAGGTAGAGCCGAATGATGGTGAGTCATTGCCTTACCTTCCCCTTGCTGCTGAAACGACATTTGAAGAACGGGAGCATGTGTTTTTTATCGGAAATCCACTGCGTTTTAATGGCATCGCGAATGAAGGAGAGGTTATTGGCTATCGAGACTTAAGTGATTGGGAACGGCAAGTTCTCATGCTTGAAGCCCCTATCTATCACGGGAACAGTGGGAGTCCTGTGATCACAGAGGATGGAAATGTCATTGCTGTAGTCTTTGCAACGATTAAGGATGACTTGCACGGGAAAGTTGGATTGGCTGTGCCCATTACGTATTTCCATGAAAAGATACAGAATATAGATGAACCCATTTCCCTTCCTTCCAAAGAAGACTGAATCGTTTGAGTTTTGTCCTCTAGTGGTACATAGATAGTAGAAAGTCGATACTACTAGAGAGGTGACAAACGTTGTTATTAAAAGGAAATTTACTAGAGAAATTTCGCTTGGATGCTAGTGACGGAGAACTTGGGAAAATTAAGGATCTGTACTTCGACGATAAGAAATGGGCACTTCGCTATGTGGTCGTCGATACACGAAAATGGCTACCAGGAAGAAAAGTTGTCTTATCCCCTACAGGCATTAAGGAAATCAACATGGGAGATCAGCTTGTTTATATGGACAATGATAAAGAATCGATACGTAACGCTCCTACAATAGAAGAAGAAGCACCAGTGTCTCTACAAAAAGAACAAGAAATGGCAAATTATTACGGTTGGTTTCCGTACTGGAAAGGTGACTCCTTATGGGGAACAACTGGAGCGCCGGAAATGGTAGGACCTGACTTGTCCCAAGAAACACCGACCGTAACTGAAAATGAATTTAATGAAGAACCCAATCACCACCTTAGAAGTATGAATGAAATAAAAGGTGATGAAGCAGGATATCAAATAGAAGCTGTTGATGGAAGAGCTGGCTTTATCGAAGACTTCATCATAGAAGACCAGTCATGGGGAATTCGCTATGTTGTAGTCAAAACCGTTGAGAAGCTAGGCGGAAAACGAATTCTGCTTTCACCAGATTGGATGGAAACCATAGACTGGGGAAAGAAAAGCATCCCTGTGGACCTCGATTATAAGCGAATTCAAGATGCACCAGAATACGACCCAGAACAACCTGTAACACGTGACGATGAAGAGAAGATCTACCAAGCATTCCAAAAACCAAAATACTGGCAATAAGTGAAAACCCTCTAAGTCTTTATAAAACTTAGAGGGTTTTTATTGTTTTCCATATAAGCTCCTTATGCGTAGGACTCGAAGCTGAGAGAATGCTTCCGTTTGCTTAGAATGAGGATAAGGTGGTTCGGGAAATCACTCGCTTTCCGCGGCGAGCGGGGGAGCCTCCTCGTTCGCTACCGCTCTCTGCGGGGTCTCCCCTAGATGGAATGTGCAGGCGTGGTGCCTAGGGCCGTACGGATAAGACAGCTTTTTGGAAAAGGCGATAAGCCTTTGGAAAAAAGATGACTTATCACGCTAGGTCCTCCACGCCAGAACTAGACTGGCTCCTACTGCCGCAGGAGTCTCGCAATTTCCCGAACCACCTTTGCCATATATAGAAGAACGGAAGCATGCTATATAAGGGGGGGGATGAATATCCCTGCCACGAGCGAGTTTTATGGGGCCGTTCTACCACTTTTGGTAAGGGGGGCTGGGGAACGGGGAGACTCCTGCAGGAGAAAGAGGTCGACGAGACCCCGGAGCGAACGTAGTGAGTGAGGAGGCTCGACAGCTCGCCTGCGGAAAGCGAGTCGTTCCCCAGCCCCCCTATCACTCAATAAACGTAACGGTCCCACTCTACTCCTCTCCCCCTTCCCACCATCATTTCATTGCTCGTTTTATGTGTAATAAAGGAAAATAGTCTACTTTTATCCTAATCGTTCAGGTGCCCTCTGGCTGTAGGGATCAGAGAATATGGTTAGAATCTACTGTAGATATAGGTAGAAATATGTTGTATGATACCCATATTGATTAAGGCTAAACCCGCGTCATGATAGGAAATTCATGGCTTTAATATGACACTGAGTGAAATGTTTTTGTAACAAAACTGCAAAAAAAGATCTCGAAAACACCCAAAAAAAGATCGACCAAAGCGAAATTTATAATAGCTGGAGGTGACCAGGGTTGATCAGACGTCTGTGGAAAAAGGAAAAGGATGGGTCACTAGAAGAGCAAGTAGCACTTGTTCAAGAAGGTGATGAAGAGCTTCAAAACCATCTTATTAAAAAATATCAACCTTTTATCGCCAAAAGTGTATCAGAAGTATGTAAAAGATATATAGATCCTACAAAAGATGATGAATTTAGTATTGGTTTAATGGCTTTTAATGAAGCGATGCATTCTTACTCAGCTGATAAAGGAAGTTCATTTCTTTCCTTTGCTAAGCTGGTAGTTAAGCGTAAAGTCATTGACTATATTCGTTATGATCGTAACAATCCTGTGGTAGCCTCTTTGGACCAAGAGTACGAAGATGATGAGCAAATGGAAAACCCTCAAGAGGTTAAGGCTGCTAAGGAACGTTACCAATCTGAAACAGAAAGCTGGTACCGTCGCACTGAAATACAAGATTTCAGTGAAAAGTTGAAAGAGTATAAACTGTCATTTCAAGAACTTACAGAGGTGGCACCTAAACACCGTGATGCACGAGAATCTGCCATTCATGTGGCACGTACAGTTTATCATCATGAAGAAATGAGGGAATTTGTGCTTGAAAAGCGAAAACTCCCTATGAAACAACTGATTAATGAAGTGGAAGTTAGTAAGAAGACACTTGAACGGAACCGAAAGTTTGTTTTAGCCATTTTCATCATTTTGAATGAGGATTACGTATATTTGAAAGATTATATCAAGGGGGTGGGCCTGTGAAAAAAGGGGTTGTCATGGAACAACACCGACGATATACCATCGTAATGACGAGTGAAGGAACCTTTCACAAAGCTAAAGCCATTCAGTCTTCCCAACCTGGAGATGAAGTTTCATTTGAGCCGTTACCAGAGCGTAAGGAACTTGGTCAGTTCTTCCCTAATATAATGAAACCCAATGTTCGTTTTATCGCTATGGTTGCAGCACTCTTGATTGCGATTCTCCCTCTTTATTCTTGGATTGATTCAAATCGAGCGTATGCTTATGTCAATATTGAAATGAATCCAAGCATTGAGATGAAGGTTAACGACAAGATGAAAGTCATCGAGATGATGCCTCTCAATGATGATGCTGGCTTAATTGTTGAGAAGGTCACGGACTGGAAGAATAAAGCTGTTGAAAAGGTTACATTTACCGTTATAGAAACAGGCAAAGAGATTGGTCTTATAAACGAGAAAAAGAGTGTTATGATTGGCGTCAGTCATGAAAGCACGGTTCGACAAGAGGGAGACGTTCTTCAAACGATTGATCACTACTTACAAGATCATTCGGTAATGGGGATGAATATTGCGACGTTCGCCGTTCCAAAATCTATCCGTGAACAAGCGGAAAGTAATGGGAAATCCATGAACGATATGCTTGCTCAATCGCTTCAATTTTCTCGTTCTAGCAATATGACGAGCGATCCATCGATTCAGATGTCCGAGAATGAAGTTAAGGCTTTTAATAACCATTATAATAAGGCTCAAGTAGAAGCACCTGACTCATCATCTGAAGAAGAATCGACTCAGAAAAAGGAACCGGAACCGTCATCAAATGATGAAAAACAAGAAGAAAAAGAACAACCTAAGCAACAACCAGAACCTCACTCGAAGAATGAAATTGAACCGTCTACCCCGTCTACAGATCCGGTGAATCCTGCTGGTAAAGAAAAAGGGTGGGCGAAACAAGGTAAGCAAAAGGAAGATCCACCTGGGAAAAGCGTGGCTCTTCCTTCCGATCTTGTATCTAAAAAACAAGAAATCATTCAAGAGCTAAATCCAGGTTTACAGAAAAAAGTTCAGTCTTATAATAACTGGAACACATTGCCCCACGGTATTAAAAAGCAGGTCTTAGAGGTCTATCACTCATTAAATAGCCAGGAAACAGAAGATAAGCATAAAGCTAAAGGTAAGAGTGGAAAAAAGCAAAGTAATAACGGCAAAGGCAATAGCAGTAACAACGGTAGCGGCAATAGCAATAATAATGGGAATGGTAAAGGAAATGGTAAAGGCAATAGCAATAATAACGGTAATGGAAATGGAAAAGATAAGTAGAAGTAGATGGACATAGAACGAAAAAGAACAGATGAGAAGGACTTCTTTTAAGGCGGGGAGTGGGAACGCCTTGGAAGAAGTCTTTTTTTAGTATGTATAGATTTAGAAGGATAGCCTATCAGAAAGTAGGCAACGTGTGTGAATTTGGGTATGCTAGTAAAAAAGGAGTGTTGGATCTTGTCTAATTCTAAACTAGGAGTTCAAGACGGAAAATTAGCTGCGTGCCCATCATCGCCAAACTGTGTGTCAACTCAGGCGGAAGATGCTTCGAAGAAAATGGAACCTCTTCCCTTCAAAGGGACACGTGAGGAGACAAAGGCTAAATTAAAAACCATTCTAGAAGAGTATGATCGTGTTTCGATCGATGAAGAAAGAGAAGATTACATTCACGCAACGTTTAAAACAAAAATCATGCGTTTTACTGATGATGTTGAATTTTATCTTGATGAATCGGCGGAAGTGGTCCATTTTCGCTCGGCTTCACGAGTGGGATATTCAGATCTTGGGAAAAATCGTTCGCGTATGGAAGAAATCCGAGAATTATATAATCGTTAACAGAAAAGTCTCTATTTTAGAGGCTTTTTTCCTATTTTATCTCTTTTTTCTGTAACGGTGTTTTCCTGGTAATTTACATAATAGTATAATGAGTAAGGCTTTTACATTATCTACGAATCTGTGAAACCTTTTCCTCATATATTCGTAGAACAACTATTAACCATTTACACAGGAGGACAGAAAGGGAGAGATACATGAGCAATCAACAGCAAGCGAAAAAGGGCGTTAACAAGTGGCTTGTTACGCTCTTAACGATTGTCGTAATTGGAGCTTTTGGGGCTACGGCGTACGGAATGTTACAAGATTCAAATCCGATGACAATGTACATGAAAGCACAAAAGAACACGATGGAAGACCAGATGGAGCGTATGGAAGAGTACACAGGAAGCAATAAGGAAATTTATGACCGTCAATTAGAAGAAGCTTATGAGACGGATGGAAATGTAACGATGGATCTTAAAGTAGATGGGCAACAGATTCAACAAGCTTTTCCTCAAATGGGGATGATCCAAGGAATTCTTTCCACGCTGAAAATAGAGTATAATTCAAAGATTAACCCAGAATCAAAAGAAACGTTTGCAAGTGCTGATTTAACGATGCAAGGAAATAGCATTGCAAACGGTAGTTTTTACCAAAATGAAGAAACTGCGGCTGTACAAGCACCATTTGTATACGATCAGTATTTTGCACTTGGTAATGACGAACTAGGTGCATTTGTAGAACGTATGGGCGAATCAAGTGAAGGTCTTAATGAGCTTCCGAACCTAGCGGAATACTCTCAAATGCAACTGACTTTTGAAGAAACAGAAGAAATCCTTCAAGATTATGTAATGACTTTAGGGAAACAGCTAAACGAAGAACAGTTCTCTCTTAGTGAAGGTGCTACTTATGAAGGAGAGAAATACGATAAAGTAACAGTAGAGATTAGTGAAGAAGAAGCACATGATATGCTTGTTGCTGTTCTTGAGCAGGTAAAAGAAGATGAACGCATTTGGGACATCCTTAATCAACAAGCAGCTCTTCAGCAAGGAGTTAACTCTGTATCTGGAGAAGACATGAAAGCTGATATTAATAAAGCGATTGAAAATGTTGATTCTATTAAAATTCCTGGTGGTATTACGATTGAAGCGTATCTTAAAGACGATTTAGTCGCTCACCAAACGTGGAACATGGCTCTTCAACCAGAAAATGAAGAAAAAGTGTCTATGGAGATCACAAGTGATTATAGTAAAGAGAATGAAGATCGCTATACGAGCAGTGTAGACATGAAGGTTATGCCAGAGAACGAAGAGGGTGCGTTTACCCTTAGCTATAAAGAAGACGGAAAATCGAGTAAAGATGGAATGCATATAGACCACACAATTGGTGTGAACTCAGACATGCCTTCTGAGTCATTTGATATGACCCTCGTTCTAAATTCTGATCTTACAGAAGAAGGTTCTAAAACGGACTTTAACGTTGAACTATCTGGTGATCTGTTTGAGCAACAACCTGTTCCAAGCATTTCAGGATTTGTGAATATGAAGACGACTGAAGAAGGGGAAGACAGTTTCAATCGCAATGTCGATTATGGTCTTAACCTTAGTATGAACGATCCAATGATGGGAGATATGGCGGCTGAGATCGAACTGAATGTTGAACAGAATATCACGTTCTCGGATGACCTATCATTCCCTGAGTTAAAAGAAGGAAATACAGTACGTGTAATGGATCAATCTGATCAGGAATTACAGCAGATTGGGCAGGAGGTCCAGACTAACTTCCAAAAACACATTGGCTCACTATTAGGTGGTTTTGGTGGATTAGGTGGTTTCTAAATTGTGAAATCTGACCGTATTAAAGGAGGCAGACCGTATGAATGGGTTCTCGTTGTGGAGATATGAAATGAGGGCAACCGTTCGTCGGCCTGCCCCTCTTTTTTTATCCTTTTTTATTCCTCTTGCCATCATTGTTATAGCAGTCTTAAGCATTCAAAGTTTCTTTCAAGATGAAGAGAAACAGATTCAAGCCGCGATTGTGGATCATGACCAGACGTTTGAAACGAAATCCCTCGTCAATCAATTATCAGAAGAGAAACGGATGAAGCGTGCTCTTCAATTAGCTCCTATGACAAGTAAAGAGGCACTTGAAGCATTTGAGCGTGGGGACATTGCTGGGATTATGACGATTCCAAAGGGGTTCACGAAAAGTCTTCGTGTCGGGGAAAATGAACCGATTACCGTGATGACAAATCAAGAGAAGCCTCTTGATTCAACGATGTTGACTGTACTGCTTGAGAGTGGTGCCAAATACATCTCTGCATCTCAAAGTGCCGTAAACGCGGTATATGATTTACATATTAAACAATTACCAGGAAACGAACGAAATCAGAAACTTCAAGAAGCGATCGTGACATTTACGCTTTTTGCGTTAGATCGGAATGAAGCTTTTGAAGAAGATAAGGTAATTAGCGGAGCGAGCGTGGGGTGGAAGACTCATGCGATCATTGCTATAGTCTTAACCTTTATCGTATTCTTCATAATCTTATATCAAGCTTTGGATGGTGGCGCCCATTCTACCTCTATGAGTAGGAGGTGGAGGATGGTAAATCTCACCTTTATGCATCAAGTTATGGTTAAACAACTTAAATGGTGGCTCATCCTTTTCGTGATGTTAGAGGTTGGTGTGGGGATCATTGTATTTATGGACTTGCCCGTTTACTATTCAGCAGGACTTCACTTAGGGCTATTCTTAGTAGCGCTATGGTTATCTGCATTCGCTGCTTGCCTGTATGGACTGAATATTCAATCCAGTGTCAGATCACTTATTTTAGCGAGCATTTCTATTATTGGATTGATTAGTGCAGGAGCTTTTGTCCCTGAGATTTATTTGCCTGATTGGCTTTATCAAAAGGCAACTCCATTCGCGTTTTCATATGATGTGTTCCGTATGGCATTTGTGGAGCAGAGTGAAAGTATGCCATATAGAGGGTTGGTCCTATGGGGAATTGCATTCAGCTCTCTAGCACTATTCGCTGGGTATAGGAAGGAGAAGCGCGATGCTTACGTATCTGTCTTTACATCTAAATAAATGGAAGAAGCGCCCTGGCCTCGCGCTTTTTATACTCTTATTCCCAATACTAGTGACGATTTTATCTTATCCATTCTTTCAAAAAGCGGCTGAAGAAACGGCCGTTCCAGTGGCGATTGTGGATGAGGATGAAAGTTCTTATTCTACAACTGTAGTGCGTCGAGTAAGGGAAGCCGAGCGACTACACGTCTTATCCATGAGTTCCCCTGAGGCAGTGGAAAGTGTGCAAAAAGGGCAAGTTGAGGCTGCGTTTATTATAAAAAAAGGATTTCAAGATACGCTTCAAAATGGAGAGGTCGAAGAAACCATTACCTGGGTTCGATCTAATGAATCAACACTTGATGTCTTTGCGAAAGAAGCCATTGGGGCAGAATTAATGAGAATTTCGTTAAATGCCAAAGCAGGGAACACACTTGAACAAAGCTCTTCTGTTTCGTTTGAAAAAGGGTTTCAATATGCTGATCAATTTTGGGAGCCTGAACCTTTGTTTCAGATGGATTTCAAGAAGGGATCGTCTGAGGATGTAGCTCAAGGACCAGTTCCCCTTGCTTCCTGGCAAATGGTCACAGTAGCGCTGTACTTCCTTTATGCTTGGCTTGTAGCCATTTTATTCTTGAGAACCTTAATCAGAGACGAAGAAGCGGGAAGATTGCAGCGCATTAGGATTACACAATATACTACTTATTCTTATTTTGCAGGACATTTTCTGGTCATGATTGTATTAGGTATTGGAACCTTCCTTCCTGCAGCGATTGCGTTATTCTTCCTTTCCTCTACGTCGGTTCCTGTCAATGCAGAATGGAGCGGATGGGCTATGGCTGTGTTGGTAACGACTCTTGTCATTACGTGGTTCTTGTTCTTGGGACTAGGACGGAAAAGGTGGACGATTATACTCTTTATAGCACTAGCGGTAGGATCTTTTACACTGACTATTGCGGACCTTGGGTGGACTTTAGCTTGGCCACATAGCTGGTTAATTCATAAGCCATAACGAAAGGAGGAGAAGAATGTGATTCAATTCCATGATGTATCGAAACGATATAAGAGAAAAAGTGTCCTCAACCCATTTTCCCTCACCGTCAAAGAAGGGAGTGCTGTAGGCATTATTGGACCAAATGGCGCAGGAAAATCTACATTTTTGAAATTAGTTGCTTCATTAGAAAGACCATCAAATGGAACGGTATCTTTTTTTGGTGAATCTTATGAAAAGGCTATCCGTCGTGTTCGGGCTGAAATTGGGTACGTTCCACAAGAGATTGCCCTTTATGAAGAACTGACCGTTAAGGAGCAGTTATCATTTTGGAGAAAAATCGAGCCTGTCGAAGTGGACGAAGCGTTCTTAAATGAAATGATTCAAACACTACGGCTGAACGAAGTTTGGGATCAGAGGATCGACCGTCTTTCTGGGGGATGGAAGCGGAAGGTAAACATTTGTGTTGGAATGTTAAAGAACCCTTCTATTTGTTTATTGGATGAACCAACAGCTGGTGTGGACCTAGCAGCGAAAGAAGATATTATTGGCTGGCTTCGAAAACTTCATCAGGAAGGTAGAACGCTTCTCTATATTAGCCATGATTGGTACGAGTTAAAACAATTAAGTGATGAATATATGGTGTTTGCTTCAGGTAAGCCGGTTTTCCAAGGCAGCGAAAGGCGTTTATTGGAAGAAAAATCCAATTTAATGAATTCTTATAAAGGAGATCATGAACTCACGCGTATCCTCCAATATGTATAGATACAGAAAGGCTGTCTTGCTTTAAGCAAGACAGCCTTTTTTTGAGCCCGCTCCAGTACTTCAATTCCGTGTAATGAGCAATCGCTTATCATCTAGAACCCTTACAGTACTGAAGAGTGGCAATCAGAATTTGGAATGAAGGATTATGTTTAGTGAACGCCTTCATGGAATGGCTCCGTTTGTGATGCGAAGCGTACTCTTAATATGAGCACGTGGCGCCCACTTCATGAGTGGAAATTTTTTCGTTTGGTTGTTGGAGGTATGTTCATCGTTGCTTCAGTTCACTCTCTATTCTGTTTCCCGCTAATGCCGTAGAAAAATAATTGTAGCATTTCTTCTGTGAATTGTTGGGTGCTTTGTTTGTCTTGAAAAAATTCGCGGTTGTTACGCATGGTTTGGTTGTACATATTAATGTAAAACATTATCATATTCGCAGATAAAGAAGGACTTACTACTCCTTCTTCTTTGCCTTGTTCAACCAATTTCATGAACAAAGGGATTGAGTGGTTTTGAGCAAATTCATTCGCAAATTCTTTAATTTCTGGTTGGTTTGACATCAGGGTTTGCACGAAATCGAGGTCAAAGTCCAACATGTCTGTTGTTTTCGATGTTATGATATGGCGAATTTTTTCTTCAAAAGTAAGAGAGGAGTCGTCTATTAATTCTTGAAATGTCGTAAGGCGTTCAAAACCATATGATTTAATGGCTTCGAGCAAAAGTTGGTCTTTGCTTCCGAAATAATTGTAGATGGTTACTTGTGACACTTGGGCAGACTTAGCAATCTCCTGGATACTCACTTTCTGAACCCCATATTTAGAGAACAACTCAAAAGCTGTATTTAAAATTTTCTTCTTCTTTAGTTCTGTTCTTCGTTCAAAACCATTCATTGGCTCCACCTCTTCATCCCCATCATACCGTGGGTTTTGAAGCAAATCAATTCATTTAGTTCAAATCAACTGTCCCCATTTACCCCGATTTCTTTTGAAAATGTTTCAATATATTCAGCTGATCTCTTAGCTAAGCTGTAAATGGTCAGGGTTGGGTTAGCGGAAGGAGCAGTAACAAATGTAGGAGCTCCGACGATGAACAAGTTATCAATATCATGGCTTTGTCCGTAACTATTTACGACAGAGGAATGAGGGTCATTCCCCATCCGACATCCGCCCATCAGGTGCGCGTGTGCTCGTAGATGGTACAGGGGTTCACCGCCTGCTGCTGTGGCTATAGACTTCAATGTTTCTTTAGCATGTTCTCGTATAAGTAAATCATTTTCATGGTAAGAGAAGGTTACTTTTGGAATGGGAACACCATTACCATCGAGCTCATCCGTTAATGCAACTTGATTACTCGCCTGAGCGATCACTTCCCCAAGCATCGCAAAGCTTGCGAAATGATTATAGTCAAGCATTCTCATCCTCATATTCTCACCGATACATGTTTCGTCGTTTTCTAGAAACAGTGTAGCTAATCGTACAGGTCTCATTCCGTAAGAATTTAAGATGAATCCTCGCTTAAATCCATTCTCTTGACCACATAAATAGGGATCCATGGTTAACGCTTGAACGGGATTGCCTCGATACATTCGGATCTCCTCAGGGAACTTAGCGATGATATGGTCATTTGTGTTCGTCATTAGGTATTTTCCTACAAGCCCTGAAGAATTTGCCAAACCATTCGGAAAGTCGGCATTTTTTGAGTGCAGTAAAAGGCGAGGTGTCTCAATCGCATACGCTGCTAAAACGACAATTTTGACTTTGATTTCATGTTTCTGTCCATCTAACTTATAGTGGACGGTCTTTACTCGTTTTGATGGATCGGTAGCTAGAGATGTAACGGTCGCTTCTGGCAAAAGAGTAACACCACCGTGTAAGGCTTCTGGTATAAACGTGTTCAAAGGTGTAGTCTTTGCGTCTGGCATACATCCTTCCTCGCAAAAGCCTCGATTGATACAAGGGTGTCTATCCTCAAGTGGCGCTGATAGGATGGCAAGAGGGGAAACGGCGTGTTTCATCCCGATCTTCTCTAAGCCGGAACGGAATTTCAATGTATTATTTGAAAGGTCGTGATGAGCTGGGTATGGGAAGTGCTCGCCAAATGTCTGCCATGGAAAACGATTTGGCCCGGATAGGGAAAGACGTTTCGTCATGTGTTCATAATAAGGAAGTACGTCTTCGTATGAAATCGGCCAGTCTTCTCCAATGTCTTCTGTTGTCTTCGTTTTAAAATCACTTTTATGAAAACGTAAAAGTTGAGCTGTGTAATGGACCGCGCTTCCTCCGACACCTTTCCCAGATGTACTTCTGTGTAAATCGAGCGGGTCTTGCCCGACACTGACTCTTGGCTCATCCCAGAACAGTTTCTCCATTTCTAATTCATCACTTGCGAAATCTTTTTCTGGATCGCGGTGAGGCCCTGCATCGAGCATAACAACGCTTAGGTTTGTCTTGGCTAAATGAGCTGCGATGACAGAGCCTGCTGCTCCTGCGCCTACGATGCAAACATCAAACGAGGTTCTCGCCATGAGGCTTAGCCTCCCACTCATCGAACTGGTGAGGACCAAATGCGTAGTACCCCCTTGGGAAGGCAGGGCCTCCATAACCAATATCAGACCAAATAGCAGGATCTGAATAAATAATTTTTACAATTTCAGCCGATACCGTTGAGAAGAATAAATCGCTATGCACTTCAGCCCAAATAGAGGGATCACCATCGCTGCCTCTCCATTTTCTCACAAGCTCATTTCTTGTTTTTTCATCTAGTAGATAAAAGGTTTTTCCGTGTTCGGTTATGGCTTCTTGCTCCATAAAGGTTAACCCTTTTAAAATAATCGTTTCCTTGGAGAGATTAGCTCCTTTTGGGAAGGCTTTAAGCTTCTTTGCGGTTAATCTCTGATCGAGTACCATTGTCAGGCTTAAGGTTTGTTCTCCAAGATGTGAGGGAAATAACGTTTTAGCTAAAGCCTGTAAGGTGCGCTTCATATCAGGCGTTAAAATGGAACCCTCTGATGGATGAATGCGTGAGAATAGAACCTGCTGTGTAACAGGATCCCATTCATTCTTTTCGCTCATAACGTCATAAGTTGGGTAATGCGTTCGTTTTGGGTGCTTATCCATAATCATTTACTCCTTTAATACCATAGATTGAATAGTTGAATGACACCAAATGCCGCTACTGTAAACGGAAGCACAAAGGGAGGACCTACTTGCAGATTCTCATATCGAAATCCTCCCGTTCGCCCGGCAATGGCGCCAATGTGTAAAATGCCACCGTACAGACCTGCAACTATAACCAGACTGCACATAATCGTTTGTAACCATCCTGCCCATGAATAAGGGAAGACAACCACAAGGAAACTTGTTAATGCAAAGAATGGCAAGGCAAAAACGGGGATCCACATTTGCCATTTATGAAATTTACCTCTGTGGTGCCATACGGTAATTTGCAACCAAATCATTAATATGCCTAGCGTTAGGAGGAGGGTAAGTACTTTTCCTAAGGTCCATGAATCCCAGTTTTCTAACATACGGTCACCTCATCTATGTATTTACATCTATTTTTGGCAAATATGGGGACGCTATACATCGTCCACCTAGACAGATGGGGAGATTTAGCATTACGATAGTTAAGAGAGAAATTTTTGACAGAAGGGACAAGTGAGTCATGTCAAAGTTAGATTTATCCCAATTTGAGAAGAAAGTTATTGTTCGAAATATAAGGCATGAAGATATTAAGCCAATCATGAATTTGCAGTCGATTTGTTTTCCAAATATGGAGCCTTGGGAAGAAGCCCATTTAGAGAGTCATCTAGAGCACTTTCCTGAAGGACAATTTTGCGTAGAAGCTGATGGAGAGATTGTGGGGAGCTGTTCAAGTCTCCTTGTAAACTTTGATGAGTATGACGACCAGCACACGTGGGATGACATTACTGATGAGGGGTACATCACGAATCACGATCCTGAAGGGTATAACCTTTATGGGATTGAAGTTATGGTTCATCCAGAGTATCGAGGATTAAAGATCGGACGCCGTCTATATGAAGCGAGAAAAGAATTAGCCCAGCAAATGAATCTGAAAAGTATCATCATCGGAGGGCGGATCCCAAACTACCATCAGTACGAAGATCAAATGTCGCCACGAACGTATGTAAAAGAGGTTATGAATAAAAACATCTATGATCCGGTATTAACATTCCAGATTATGAATGGGTTCACGGTCATGCGAGTAAATCCGAACTACTTACCTGATGACCAAGCATCTAGCAAGTATGCAACGCTAATGGAGTGGAATAATGTAGACTATCGCCCGACGACAAAACGCTATTTTAAGACCTCCTACCCTGTACGCATTACAGCGGTACAGTATATGATGAAAAATATCAGCACGTTTGATGAATTTGCCCGTCAGGTAGAATATTACGTTGATGTTGCAAGCGATTTCGGATCAGATTTTGCTCTGTTCCCAGAGATCTTCACAACGCAGCTGATGTCTTTATTCAATGAGAAGATTCCATCTAAAGCTGTACGAAAGGTAACAGAGTACACGGAAGATTATATTGAACTGTTCACACATTTAGCTGTAAAATATAACGTCAACATTATCGGTGGTTCTCATTTTGTAGAAGAGCAGGATCAAATTTATAACATTGCTTATCTTTTCCGAAGAGATGGAACAATTGAAAAACAGTATAAAATTCATGTAACACCAAATGAAAAGAAATGGTGGGGCATTCAGGCAGGCGATACGGTGAAAGTGTTTGATACAGATTGCGGTAAGATTGCCATCCAAGTCTGTTATGATGTTCAATTCCCTGAATTATCTCGCTATGCTGTAGACCAAGGGGCGAATATTATCTTCTGTCCATTCTGTACCGATGACAGGCAAGGATACCTTCGGGTACGCTATTGTGCTCAAGCGCGCGCTGTAGAAAACCAAGTATACACGGTCATTGCTGGTACGGTTGGGAACTTGACGCAAGTAGAGAACATGGACGTGCAGTACGCCCAGTCAGGAATCTTCACACCTTCTGATTTTGAATTTGCAAGAGATGGAATTGTAGGAGAAAGTCAACCAAACACCGAAACCGTCGTTGTAGGAGATGTAGACCTTGAGGTGTTAAGGCGTCAACGAAAATCAGGAACGGTCCGACAACTTCGTGACCGTCGCAAGGATTTATTTGAAACGAAGTATAAGAACTTAACGACAGAAGTAGTAGAAAACGAATAATAGATCAGGGGTGGTCGAGAATGTTTGAAGGACAAACTGCCATAATCACAGGAGCTTCTAGAGGGATCGGGAAAGAGATTGCCCGTCAGTTTGCTGAAAAGGGGGCGAAGCTTGCCATACTCGGAAGTTCAGATCACATTCACGCGACGAAACACGAATTAGAGAAAGAGGGATACGGTGACATCCTATCCTTTCAAGCTGATGTAAGTAATGAAGATGAAGTAGATCATGTCGTAGAAGCTACGAAGAATGCGTTTGGACGAGTAGATATCTTAATCAATAATGCGGGAATTGGTATGTTCAAACCTGTTGAAGAGGTCACAGTAGAAGAGTGGAGAAAGGCGTTTGAAATAAACGTACAAGGGGTGTTTTTATGCACCAAAGCTCTAATTCCTACTTTTAAGAAACAAAAAGCAGGTACAGTCATAACGATTTCTTCTGATGTGGGCCGCTACACGATCCCTAATGGTTCGCTGTATACTTCAACGAAAT
This sequence comes from Pontibacillus salipaludis, assembly GCF_014642405.1. Taxonomy (GTDB): domain Bacteria; phylum Bacillota; class Bacilli; order Bacillales; family BH030062; genus Pontibacillus; species Pontibacillus salipaludis. Next base: position 55,179 of record NZ_BMIN01000010.1, on the reverse strand, counting down.
ATGCCGTTCAAGGCTTTATGGGGGCAGTGGCTCAAGAGGTGAGAGAATACGGTGTTCGAGTAGGAACGATTAACCCAGGAATGGTCGATTCCTATTTTGCTGATTCAAAACAAGGCGACCCCGAGAAAAAGGATTGGCTAAAAGTAGAGGACATCGCAGAAGCTACGGTTTATATGGCTAGTGCCCCAAAGCATATGCAAATCGATGAAATGCACCTTCATCCACTTGTTCAAGAATATCCAAGAACGTAAACTCTCAGGCGGTCAGCTTTTTTAGCTGGTCGCTTGTAATCGTTAGAACTGTAAAACATTTTAAAGAGTGTTATGATTTGGAGAAGCCCCTTCTCTGGCAACGTATACATACCAGATATTAAGACTGTCAAAGGAGGAAGACCATGAACATTGTGGTTATAAACGGTACACCAAGAAAGTACGGCCGCACTCGTATTGCGGCAAAACACGTAGCCGAACGGTTAGATGCTCATTTAGTGGATTTAAGCACGATGAATTTACCTATGTTTAACGGGGAAAAAGAGCAAGGAGACCTTGCTGAAGTTCAATTGTTACAAGAAACCGCGATGGAAGCCGATGCTTTCGTTTGGCTTTCTCCAGAATATCATAGTGGCATGAGCGGAGCTCTAAAGAACTGTTTGGATTTCCTCGGCGGTGATCACTTCCGTCATAAGCCGACCTTACTTTTCTCCGTTGCAGGTGGTGGTAAGGGCGGGATTAATTCCCTCAACCAAATGAGAATTATAGGTCGTGGTCTTTATGCGAATGTTATTCCAAATCAACTCGTTCTAGATCCACATTGTTTCTTAAGGGATGAGGATTGTTTAACAGACGATGCAGCAGAGAAAGTGCAAGTGGTCTTAGACGAATTTAAAAGCTATATAGAGCGCTATGTAAAGTAACAATAAGGAGAGGGGGACCCTCGCAGTTTAGGCTGCGGGGGTTTTTGGTGCATTCAAAAAAGGTGCTCCTGTAAAGGAACACCCTGGATGCTAAACTTCTTCGGTATATTCTGAAATAGAAAAGGCAGGCATATGGATCATCGCGTGATCAATATAGTGCATTAAATCTCCATGCGACGTCATAACTTCCTGATCATTCTGGGAATAATGATACGAATGAAGGAACGACTCAATTTTCTTCGCCAAAAAATCATCTTTCGTTCGTACCATTAAGATCAGTAAGTCGTCCCACTGCCCCCAAAGTGTGAAATACAAAGCTTTATCATAATCAGCTATATAAACTGTCACTGAGGCATTGCCCCTTTCAAAAAGGGTTACTTCTAGTTTGACCAGAATGAAGTTCTTCACTCTTTAACGTTGTTGGTGATCTTGTCAAACAATGCCTGAATAGTTCTGAGATTCATTTAGGATAATAAATGTATGACAACTAAAAGGAGTGATGAACCATGACAAGCCGAAATGGAAGTAAAGGAAGCCAAAATCAGAACTCACCGAAACGAACAGGAAAACTAAAGGGTGGGAAAATGAACGAAGAGTTCGGAAAAGAAATCGCTTCTGGCGATAACAATAAAAACACAGAATACCGTTCAAAAAAAGGAAGTAAATCACAACTTAAGAACCCAGGAAACCACTAAGGTGAATGATACAAGCGCGTCCAAAAATTGGGCGTGCTTGTTTTTGTATAAACCGATATGAACGATTCCATACTAAGGGCACAAATACAACTAGGAGGTACCAACATGAACATGAAATTAGTAGGCGTAACGATTCTTTCTGCTGCAGTATTATTTGGTTGTACAGCTGAAGGAGATAAAGAATCCCGTATGGGTACTCAAGGCAATAACTATGACGAAAGTGCTCATAATCAGCAAAACTACGATGCTCAAAGAGATGGCTTTAACCAAGTCGACTATGACAACGGTCCATACAATGGCCAAATGAATAACGGTCAGGACTACGGCGAGGAAAACGTAGGTAATGAAGACACATACAAAGATGACAGAGATAATAACCGTCGTTACAGCGTAGCGGACAAAGTTGCTGACAAAATTACAGCAGATATTGATGAGGTGAAACGTGCATACGTTCTGAAAACAGACCGTAATGCATATGTTGCTGTTGTGAAAAAAGGCGAAAGTACACAAGAACTAAATGATGATTTAAAGAAAGAAATTTCAAAAGCAGCAAAAGCAGCAGACAAAGACATTAACAATGTATTTGTTTCATCAAATCCAGATTTCTTCGACATGACAGGTGACTACGTACGCGACGTACAAAACGGTGATCCTGTAAGAGGATTCTTTAAAGAATTCGGTCAGATGGTCGACCGTATATTCCCTGAAGCTAACTAAATATAAGGTAGCCCCTGTTTTGGAGTGCCCCCGCGCGCTTTGGAGCGGGGGTTTTTCTATTGGTTTTGGTGCGTCAGGTTGTCTGAGGCAGGGGAGTGGCTCAAGTTCATGTGGAGCGGCTCAAGATCATGGAGAGCGGCTCGAGTTTGGTGAAAGAGACTCAAGATGGTTTGTAGTGGCTCAAGCTGATCGGAAATTGACTCAAGTAGGAAAAAAATCGGCTCGAGTCAGCAGAGATCGGCTCACGTTGAATAGCGGCCGGCTCAAGAAGAAAAGAAGTGGCTCAAGATTTGGAAAAAATGACTCAAGTGGCCAGTGCTGGTTTGGGGAGTGGCTCAAGTTCATGGGGAGCGGCTCGATTTCGGTAAAAGAGACTCAAGATGGTTTGGAGTGGCTCAAGCTGAGCGGAAATTGACTCAAGCAGGAGAAAATTCGGCTCGAGTCAGCAGGAAGTGGCTCAAGCTGAATAGAGGCCGGCTCAAGAAACGGAGAAGCGGCTCAAGATTTTAGAAAAAAGGCTCAAGTGAAGGGGGAGTATAACTGTAGCGACTCAAGTTCATGGGAAAATGGCCCTATTCTTACCCTACACACTCAGGATCAGAGACAACTTAACTCCATATAAGACTAATCTTTTCCACTAAACGGTAATTGTTGTTATATTAAGAGGTGAAAGGAAGTGGTTTATTGGTAAATGTCAAAAAGAGAACAGTTCCTCCTGTGATTAGGCAAACTGAGGCTTTGCTTAGACGATTGCCTCAAAATCATCCAAAACGTGACACTATTGAAAAGGATATAAATAAAAGGTGGGCTGGATATAGAGGGGAACAGGCCTTAGATTATTTTTTAGGTTTTTTGCCGTTCTCCACATATCGAATTTTTCATGATCTTCGTTTGAGCGTTTATGGGAAATCGTTTCAAGTAGACACCCTTATCCTTACACCTCATGTTGGCTTTTTAATTGAAGTGAAGAATTTGGCTGGTGTTATTACAGTAGATGATGAGTCAGGTCAATTCACGGTTGTGAAGCATGGAAGTGCTAAGAGGTACCAAAATCCTCTGGCTCAAGTTAACCGGCAGCTCTCTCAACTCAAACAGTGGCTCCATGTCCATGAAGTCTACACTTATCCCTTACTTCCTCTAGTTGCAATTAGCAATCCTAACGCTGAGTTAAATTTTAAAGATACACTCTCCGTTCCTATTACACACCTTGATGTGACCGTGGAGCGAATAAAAAAACTACACGCCTCTTATGAAAACAAAAAGTCATTCTCCTTAACTCCCCTTGAACAGTCATTACTTCAAAAACATCGCCCTTATTATTCTGATATCCTACAGACGTTTTCTATTCCTTCCTCTCATATCCAAACAGGAATCCGTTGCCCTACATGCAAAGAATATAGTATGACTCGTAAGAAGCTCTCTTGGGAATGTCCTACCTGTACGACTCGCTCTCGCATGGCACATAGATTAGCCGTGGCGGATTATTTTTTATTATATGGTTCTACGTTGACAAACCAAACGTGTCAACATTTCCTCGGACTCGATTCAAGACATGCTATTTCGAAGCTGTTAAGTCGAATGCGTCTTTCCTACACAGGTTCTACTAATGCTTTAACCTACGTCAGACCCTCCAACATAGAAGAACTCATTGGGCAATAAAAAAACACTCAAGATGCCTTGAGCGTTTAATTCGGTGGCGGGTATTCACTGGTGTGGATGGTGTTGTCCCCGTCTAAGACATAGGCGAAAAAGATCGGAAGAGTTGAAGTATAATTTTGTTTTTTGAGTTGTTCTAGTAACCAGGTTTCATCTTTTTCAATAAGAGATAAATTACGGTGCTGAATTTTTCCTTCAACGATTACAGATAAAGGAATCCCTTGATAAGGTAATTCCATTCCCATATCAGCAGGGGTGAGAGGGGCGCTCTCTCGTTTCGGGATGACACTTACGTCTCCGTTTGGTTCTAAAAAGGCGTATTCAATTTCTTTCACGCGTGGATGACCGGAAGTCCTTAGAACAGAGAGCAATTCATCTAAGGAGAACCTTGATTTCTTCAAGTTTTCCGGTAAGATTACCCCGTTTCGGACTAATACTGTTGGCTGTCCAATAATAAGGTGTTTAATGCCATCCATTAGACTCATACGAGAGAGAGCGTAGTGGGTTAGTCCGATTCCTATAATTCCGATAAACGATTGGAAATATGTATCAATCTGTATCGGTTGAAAAGCCACATAAGCCAGGAAAAACAAGGCCGCAAAATCGTGTGGGGTCAATTGGGCGAGGGCTGACTTTCCCAATAAGCGGACCACGAGAATATATAAGACAAAAATCAGTATCAACGGTGGAAGAAAGTTAAACATACGATCCCGCCTTCCCAACAACATTAAACGTTAGTCTATGTTGGGAAGTGAAATGTATGCACGTTATTTTGCTACCTTCATGCGTTCTCTTTCTTCCATCTCAGCTGGGCGAATCCAAGCGATTTTACTTGAATGATCTAAATGTTCCTGCAGATTACTCTGAATTGTTTCGATATGACTGACCATTGTTGAGACTGTCATTTCTAACTCCATTAAGTGGGATTGTTGCTCCATTGTAAGTTCTGAGGAGCCTTCCGTTTTAGAAGTAAGCCCCTCTGTGAGGTTCATTACTTCTTGCATCATGTCAATCAGGCGTTGATTTTCTGATTCGACTTCTGTTGAATCTTTTTTGATTTCAAGTGATTGAGCAGAAAGAGTCCGGATGCTTGTGATTACGTCATCAAAAATATGGATCATTTGCGTCCCTTTTTGTTTGCCCTCTTCTAATACATGTATATCGCGCTCATATGATTTTTCTTGGTCGGCAATACTCGTATTTACGTCCGTAACGATTTTCTCAATGGTTTCGGCACTTCCTTTAACTTGGGTGGAGAGCTTCCGAATTTCTTCTGCTACAACACCGAATCCTGCTCCGTGACTACCAGCGCGAGCCGCTTCAATTGATGCGTTAAGAGCAAGCAAGTTTGTTTGATTTGAAATGTACTCAATGCTACTTAGCGCTTGTGTCACTTCTTTCATTTTGACAAGAAGTTGTTGATTATATTCGCCGAATTGTTTGGTAATCGTGATGATTTTAGAGAAGACGAGGTTAAAGTCGTCTGCTTTTTGTTTACCTGAATTGGACAGTTCGGTTACTTCCTCAGTCGTAGCATTTGTGACTTCAATAATGGCATCTAAATTTTGAATCATGCCATTAATTTTACCAAGCTGATCTCCAAAATGGTTGATGTGGTCTTGTTGTTGGTAGATGTCTTGAACCATTTCCATCAGCTGATCATTGACTTGTTCTGAAGAAGAGCTTACTTGGCTGTTCATGGAGTTCATATGGCCAATATGAGTTTCTAAATGACGCAATTCTTCTAAAGACGTTTGGATTGCGTTTGTATTAGTTGAGGTGCCTTCTTCATTAGGTATAGACTCAGGGTTCTCACTTTTGTTTGAAGGTTTATGGTTAATCAGGTAAATGAATGCTAAGATCACCGAAGCGAAAAGAGATCCACCAATTGCAAAGAACAGGTTTGTGCTATAGAAATTATAAACAGTCAGGACCAGGCTATAGATGAGAAGCGAACAGATGGATATAGTCGTTTGTTTGGAAAACGTCATCTTCATGTGATTAGTCTCCTTTTTTGTAAGATTCGTTGAAGTTTAAAGGAAAAAGGCAGTCCAACAGCGTACACAAACAAGATTTTAATCAAGTTAAAAGGGATGATGACGAGTAAGACGGCTGTACGGAAGTCGGTTACATATGGATTGGCCTCTGTGAAAGAGGTTAAGTATTGTTCCATGTTTAGTCCTAAGAGGTTCATGATGGTAGGAAGTATGAAATAGTAATTCAAAAAGAACATGGCTGTTAGAAAAACCGTTATGGATAAGACAAAGCTTTTCCAATTGAGTTTCTTTTGGTAGTGATAGAATCCTCCGATTAATCCAACAATTAGGGCTCCTGAAAGGAAGTTGGCAATTTGGTTAATGGGTAGTCCAACGTAGCTGCCGTGGGATAGGTATTCGAGTATATTCTTTAGCAATTGCACCATTACCCCTGCAATAGGTCCCATTGTAATTGCGCCAATGAGAGCAGGGACATCACTCACATCGAGGGTTAGGAATATCGGGAAAAACGGAAGGGGTACCTTAAAGAAATATAAAATCATACTGATGGCCGCTAATATTCCAATGGCGGTCATTTTTTGTAATTTAGTCATAGAAATCTCCTTTATTGATTAGATAGAAAAAAAGAAAAAGGCAACCTTATGTGTGATTGCCCTTCTTGGATAGGACGTTACGCGATAGGGGTTGCTTTTGTATGAGGAGCAAGAAGGTCTGTCGCTTTGTTAATGACGCGTGGACTAGAGGACTTCATTCCTCTGAATTTACGATCTTCTTCAATTTCGTGTGTCCCGAAACCTTCCATATCATAAGCAACCATCATTGATTTAAACTTTGGTGAGTCGATCACAAGGAACCATTCGCGCATAAGTTCACTTTCTGGTGGGATTTCAATATAGTTAATGCCGTCGTTAGGGTCCATAGCAGCATCATTCTGTCCAAAAATGTACACGTTGCTGTATTCTGCCATGGCTTGGAAACGATCGATTACGTTCTTGGCACGGGAGAACTTTTGGAAACCAGCGTATACGTTTCCTTCTAGTTTCTTGGTCAGCACCATATTCTCCATCATCAAGCACATATACTCAAGCTGAGGTACTTTGGTTTCGTATTTAAGGGAACGAGCGTTTAATTGTGAAAGGGAAGCATCACTTAATTTGTCTGTAGCACCTTCTACTTCACCAAAACATTCTTTGAAAAGGGATAAACTTTTTAAATCCATCTAAATTCCTCCTAATAATGTAGTGTTTTCCTTAAGATTAAGACTAAAGAACTAGAACGAGGTCAAAAAAAAGCAGCCGACTAAACGGGCTGTAAAACGAATTATGTAGATCTTTAAGAAGTATAGAGTTGTATATACGTTACCTCGCTAATGTATCAAAGTTTATTTACCCTATTAAACATGCTTTAAACATAAAAGATAAAAAAACTAAAATTTTTTAGTTGTATGATTCATAACCCCTGGTGAAAAGGTAAGACTATCCTATTCTAAAGGAGATTCGGTTATGAAATCTATAATGGTAAGTATTATGGCTCTTCTTATAATGGTCCCAGCTGCTGGATTTGCTCAAGATGCAGATCGTACAGCTGCATTTGTGAGGAACGGGGATTTGTGGGTGGTTCAAAATGGTGATGAGAAGAAGGTTACGCACACCAAAACAGTGACAGGTAAGCCGATTTGGTCCCATGACGGTCAATATGTTGCGTTTTTGCAAAAGGGTGTATTGAATGAGCAAGGAGAACTTTCCAATGAACTTTGGACTTATCGTATCGATGACCAAAAGAAACAGAAAGTATATACAAATGCATTCAATCCACAATGGTCGCCTACAGACAATCGAATTGCGTTTCAACATGAAGGAGCCTTGAGTATCTCAGACTTACGTAAATTCTATAATGTCTCAGTAGGAGTTGGTGGGTACACATGGCTTCCTGAGGGGGATGGATTCTTATTGTCCTCGAATGCAACGCTCACCCCAGATGGTTGGACGAATGCTGTTCTTTATAAAAAAATGATTCCGGATAAGCTTGTGGATGCAATCGATAAAGGAGCAGAAACGTTCTATACAATTCCGAAACAGTTGGAGACTGGTGAGGCGGAAATTCCTGCGATCGGGGCAGAGGTATTTCGTTTTTCCCCGAGTGGAGAATGGGTTTCTTTTATTGTGTATCCGACAGCTTCCTGGTCGATGGACAGCAACATGCTTAGTGCGATTCGAACAGATGGGTCTGGTTTTTCGGTAGTCGATGAGGTCATTACGGGAGTTGGAGCACCTAAGTGGGCAGCTACTAAAGACATTCTCGCTTATATTGGAGGGAGCGGGCGGCTTGTCTTCGGGTTTAAGGATAAGAATTTGAAAGTTAAAGAGTTTCCAGCTTCGAATTCGCTTACCCCGAATAAGTATGCGGAGCTTGATTTTACATGGATGTCAGATGAAGAGCTCGTTACCTCCCGGGTGAAAGAAGCGGAATGGTCAAATGATCCTACCATGCGTCCGAAGCCATCGTTATATACAGTCAATATTAATGACCAGAATCAAACTCAAATTACCTCACCGAAAGAGGGAAAGGGAGACTATCGACCAGTCTATTTAAAGAAAGAAGAAAAACTTTCCTGGGTAAGAGGAGAGAGTCTTACTGATGAACACCTGGAAGTATGGATTGGGGACAAGGACGGAAAAAATGCAGAGAAATGGCTTGAAAATGTGAGTGAAATCTCGTTTTATCAACCATAACACTCCGAAAAACGTTCATTCCTAAACAACCTCCTTCATACAATTGTTATAAGACTTGTATGAAGGGGAGATCGATGTGAGTAGTGAATATAATAAGCAGCTTGAATATGCGATCGACGAGATAACGGAAATCGCTGAAGGATTTGGGCTTGATTTCTACCCGATGCGTTATGAAATTTGCCCGGCGGACATTATCTATACATTTGGCGCATATGGAATGCCGACCCGTTTCTCTCACTGGAGCTTTGGAAAACAGTATCACAAAATGAAACTACATTATGACTTGGGTTTGAGTAAAATTTATGAGCTCGTGATCAACTCTGACCCATGTTATGCATTCCTATTGAATACGAATAGCTTAGTGCAAAACAAGCTTATTGTTGCTCACGTATTGGCCCACTGTGATTTCTTTAAAAACAATGTTCGTTTTCAGAATACGAACCGTGACATGGTCGAGAAGATGTCGGCAACGGCTGAGCGTGTTGCTCATTATGAGAAGGTTCATGGACGTAAAAATGTCGAAGAGTTTATTGATGCCGTCTTAGCCATTCAAGAACATATCGATCCATCACTCCTCCGTCCGAAGCTCGCCTGGTCGCTTGAAGACCTTGAGGAAGAAGAGGAAGAAACAGCACGAATTACACCATATGACGATTTATGGTCTCTTGATGAAGCGAAGAAGCAAGAAGAGGCACCTAAGAAGAAGCGGAAGAAATTCCCGCCGCGCCCAGAGAAAGATATTCTTCTTTTCATTGAAGAGCACAGCAGAGAACTAGAGCCTTGGCAACGTGATGTGCTAACCATGATGCGGGAAGAAATGCTTTATTTCTGGCCTCAGCTTGAAACAAAAATCATGAACGAAGGCTGGGCTTCCTATTGGCACGCACGTATTTTACGCGAAATGGATTTAACAAGCGATGAGGCAATCGAGTTTGCGAAACTGAATGCTGGCGTTGTACAGCCATCTAGAACGCAAATCAATCCGTACTATTTAGGTCTTAAAATATTTGAAGATATTGAAGAGCGGTATAATAATCCGACTGAAGAAATGAAGTTAAATGGCGCTAAGCCTGGGGCTGGTCGGGAGAAAATGTTTGAGGTACGAGAGATCGAGTCGGACATCTCCTTTATTCGAAACTATTTAACGAAGGACCTTTGCTTTAAAGAAGATTTATATTTGTTCCAAAAGCAGGGCAGGGATTATAAGATCACGGAAAAAGATTACCAAGCCGTTCGCGATCAGCTCGTCACCATGCGAGTAAACGGTGGCTTCCCGTACATCACTGTGCAGGACGGGGATTACTTACGGAATGGAGAATTGTATTTAATGCATCATTTTGAAGACGTGGAGTTAGACCTGACGTATCTAGAGCGAGTTCTTCCGTATTTGTATCAGCTATGGGGGCGCACTGTTCATATGCAAACAATGGTGGAAGGGCGTAGCGTGTTGTTTACGTACGAAGGGAAGAAGGTTGGCAGGAAGTTTATATCTTAAGAAGGAGAGGGGCCGTCACGTGCGGTCTCTTTTTATTTGTTAAAATTTCTTTAATACATACGGGAACCTTTTTCCAATCTTTACGTCAAAGGTAGTGGAAAGGGAGGAGGGAGTGCCACCTTGGAAATTATGGATGGAGAGATACAGGAAATGCTTCAGGATGAAGAGATGAGAGAACGATTTATTGAGCGAATGATTGACCAATATAACCAGCAGATCCTCTGGCTTGCATATACCTATGTAAAGGATCATGCGCTGGCTGAGGAGATTACGCAGGATGTTTTCCTAACGTGCTATCACAAGATTGATACGTTTCGAAATGATTCTAGCATACGTACGTGGCTATATAGGATTACGATAAATAAATGTAAAGATAAGCTAAGGAAAAAGAAGCTTCGGGCTTTCTTAACGTTTGAAAGTCAAAAACAAGACAATCTTGCGGTTGAAGAGCATCACCCTGAATCGATTACCATTCAATCAATGGAAGATCAGATATTGTCAGAGCGTGTGCTGGCGCTGCCAACGAAATTCAAGGAAGTAATATTTATGCATTACTTTGATGATATGAAGATCCGAGAGATCGCTGACGTGTTGAGTGTGAAAGTGAACACGGTGAAAACACGATTGAATCGCGGACGGAAAATGCTCAAATCCATGTACGAGGAGGGGTCGGAATGAGTGTTGATGACAAATTGAAGAACCTTCGAAAATCTATGAAAGAGACTTCCTTGAAAGAGGTTGAGGCGGATAAAGAAAAAACGAAACAGTATGTGATGAGTCATAAGAAAAAACGCTTTTCTATGAAGGGGCCTAAACGACTTGGTCAAATTGGTGCAAGTATAGTGGGCATGGCGGCCCTTATATTATTTGTCGTTTATGCTGGGAGTGGAGAAATGAATTTAACTCAAGGGGATCAGTCAGGCTTTGGCCAAGAAGAAGCAAATGAAGATCTCCGCTATGAAATGGTTGTCATCGATGATGAGGAAGAGTTAGAAGATAAGGAGTGGAAGTATCTCTATAATAAACAACCGATGGAAAACTATATGAAGGAGACACGCGTCCTTTCTGATAAATCTATGGAAGCTAGACGCATACTAGCAAGCAACCCAAGGCCAGAGGGAATGTATTTTCCAATTGCCTATGTGTTTGACTCTGAGAATGATCAGCTCCTCTATCGGACAGATCAACTAAAAGATCTGAAAGACTTCCTTCCTCTTTTATACCAATCGCCGGAATCAGACGTAGAGAAAGGGGTGTATACGCTTAACGGTATTACACTAGGGGATTCCTTTAACACAGTGTTAGAACAATTAGGAGAGGCGAATGTTTACAGTCCTAATCCAGATCAAGGGCCCCCCTATGCGGTATACAAAGAAGGAAAAACAACAGTGATGGGTGTTTCTCTAAGCGAAGATAATGATGTGGGCGAAATCCGTGTAGAGGTAGCCAAGACTAAGGAAATGGAAGTTCCTCGAACGATGAAGAGCGTGAGAGAACAGTACGGAGAACCAACGAGCTCGATAGATATTGTTTGTAGCGAACAAGCTACGTGCCTTGTAGAACAATTTGGTCGTTTGAATGTGAAGTATAAGCCAGATGGTGAAACCGTAGAGTATATTGAATACGATACACCAGAATCGGTAGAAGAGTTTATACAAGCTCTCTTACCTAAGGAAAAAGGGACGCTTAGTGCCATATATGTTGAAGGAGAAGATGAGGTTGAGGGAATGCAAGATGTGATGAAAGAACATCGTGGCCTGGCGCTTTCTAATCCACTATCTATACAGGAACCATCCAATCCACTATCGCCTTCCACGTATAATGTAATGCTCCCTGTTTTCTTAGCTTATAATCTTAATGAGCATGGGGAAGTCCTGCTTATCAATGACGAAGGAAAAGTGGTATTACGAACAAAGGAAATTGAAAAAGTAGATGAATTCTTAGAGAACTGGGAAGAAAATAAGTGAATAAGGACCACGCAAGAGCTTAAGCGCTTGCGTGGTTATTAATTGAATCGGGTATTGGAGGTGATTTGTAAAATCCAACACGAAATGAGAACAGTTATCATTGACGTTGATCTTTTTATCCTTATAATTGTAGGTAGATGAGAATGAGTTTCAATTATAGGGAGAGTTGTAGATGGAACTAAGAGAAGCCATTATGAATAGAAGATCCATTCGTTCCTTTAAGAAAGAAGAAGTAGACGTTTCTGCTATAGAGGAACTATTAGAGATCGCACGGTATGCACCCAATCATAAAATGACGCAGCCATGGCGTTTTGTCGTATTAGATCGTCACGATCAAGCGCCTCTGCAACATCTCATTAAGAGCAAAAAGGCGCTTAAGAAAGGCAAGCCAGTTCCGGAAGAGGAGCCGATTGCAGATGATGCCCCGTCTCATATGCTAGCCGTCATTATGAATGTAAATGAAAAAGAGAAAGTCTACCGTGATGATTATGGAGCTGTTTCAAGCTTAATTCAGAACTTCTCGTTACTCGCTTGGGAGAAGGGGATAGGAGTCGTTTGGAAAACGCCTGGATTCATGCAAGATGAAGAAATGAAAAAACTCCTTGATATAGGTGAGACTGAAGAATTGGTAGGGCTTCTTCATATAGGATATCCCGCTGTCGTACCAAAAATGAAAGAACGAGATCCACTCGAATCAAAACTCCGCTATGGCTTAACTAGGGATTCTGAGTAATCTTTCTGATAGAGGATCGTCTTAATGATTGCAATAGGAAAGCTTGCGCTTGTTGATCAAGCGCAAGCTTTTTATGTAGTCATAAATGGCGAATGAAACGCTCAGGATAATTCAGAAAATCCTTCGTTAATTTAACGTGCTCAATGTCCTCAAATGAAACGTTCTTCAGTTCTCCTTCTTCAATCTGATAAATGTCAGCCTCAGGTAACGCCATTAACATTGGAGAATGGGTGGCGATGATAAACTGAGCATCCTTCTTCACCATCTCTTTAATCATAGAAATGAGGGATAGTTGCTTTAATGGAGACAACGGGGCCTCCGGTTCGTCTAGTATGTATACGCCTCCTGGTTTAAACCGGGCTTGGAAGAGATCCAAAAAGCTCTCACCGTGTGAACGGATCTCTAATCCTTCCCCGTATAATTGCTTGAGATCATGGACGGTTCTAGCATAGGGGAGTACCTCTAGCGAATACGGATCTTTTTCTTTAATTTCACGTAATTTTTCTTTCGATTCATCGCGTACTTCTGCTATTCGTTTCGTAAACGAAATGAAATCCTCTGCCCGAAAGAAGAGTCCCTTTTTCGTTCGGGCTCTCCACGTTACCTTCATGGCATCTCCTAAAGGTCTCACAGGATCGAGGGAAGGGTCAAGGTCAATAGACTCACCGCCGATTAGGATGCTTCCAACATTAGTGGCGAGCCCTTCTAGAAATGTGGATTTACCTGTACCATTTTCGCCAACAAGAATTGTAATAGGTTTGTTAAAGGTAAGGTGATCAAATGTTTGAATGAACGGAAGCGAGAAAGGATACTCATTCTTCTTTGCTTTTTTCTGGAGTTCTACGGACTTTAGTTGGATCATACGTTCACTCCTTTTTAAAATGTTATCGGATGAAGAAGAAATAGACGCACACAATTCCGATATCAGCTAGGGAGTGGCTGACCATTGTTCCGATCATGGTATTGTACTTGTGCCTCATCCATCCCCAGAATAATCCTGCGACAAATACGGGAACCACAAACAAAAAATTAACAGGCCACTCAAAAATGGGAACAAGGGAAAGGAGGTGGTACAAAGAATAGAAAAAAGCCGTGATGAAAATGGCTCGTCTAAGTCCTTTTCGTTCCACAATTTTAGTATGCATATATCCGCGCCAATACGTTTCTTCAAGAATAGGGTTAATAACGACCAGAACGAGGACCATCACAATAATGCCTTTGTCTGTAATTCCCCATCTTTCTAAAAGTGATATGGCTTTTTCTTTATTTATAATCCAATCATGAAGAACAGCCACTCCACCGAAGATAGATATAAAAGCAATAATTCCACTGATTAGTCCGATCTTAATGGAGTGGTGCGGCTTGTGAAAGCATATCCAGTTCAATGTTTCGCGCCACGTATTGCGCTTTATAAGCAACCCATCGATTAATGGGACGAGGAGTAACCAACTATAGAAGAGCCAAAAGGTGAGTGGAACGCTTGAGAAAATTTGCAACCCAATAAAAATCATCACCGATGGCCCGAAGTACAACACATACCGCATGCCAATATCCTCCAATCGAACTCCCCTTTAGTGTAACAAAAGATACTCGTTTAGTCGTAGGAATATAGGATAGGAGCCCGTATTAATCTTTTGTATTCTTTTTGTTTTCTAAGCTCGTCACGACTATTAATAAATAACATATAAAACGCTTCCCACATAAATATCCAACTCCCAACCGTAATGCTTTCAAGAAGGAAGTGTTGAAATAAGGCTAAGTCTGTTGCATTTCTTAAATAGAATGAACCGATGATAAACACGCTCGAGATTAGCATGAACAGAAAAGCCTGCCTACGCTTAAAGGTGATATTTTTTCGTTCGACAAATAGTAAATATTCATAGTATTTATGAATGCCTTCCCGGATTGTCTCCTCTTTATCAAGATCAGGTTGTTCTTTGGATAAGTGGAAACGCAGTCCAACATTCCGAGACAAATCGATGTCTTGTGAACAATCGGAAATGAACGATTTAAGGCTGCTATCCAAATCCCGGACATTATATACAGAGGAATCCCAATTATTAAAGATGTCGTCGTATTCCTTGAGTTTAATTTCGATCAGGAAATCACCGCTCTTCTTATCAACCGTATAGAACTGTTCAAGGTAATGCTTGGGTTTTCTCACCTCTGCCCCCTCCTCTTGTGTGAGATTCTTCTTTATATTTTGGTTCAAAAACGGTCACAATAATCTTTGATTCTTAAAGAAGGTGAAAGAATGAAGAAATTATTTGCGGTAACTTTAATCGTATTGTATATCGTGGCTATGCCCATAATGGCAAAGTATAACGTGACATGGGCTTCTAGCATAAACCAGCCTATCCCGGATTCTTATCGAATGAAGATCCCTGTCATTCGACAAATGCCTGAACTTCCACGCGGTTGTGAAGTAACGAGTCTTGCCATGGTTCTTCACTCAAAGGGGATTGAAGTAGATAAAATGGACCTGGCAAGAAAAGTGAAGAAAAATCCAGAGATCTACCAAGTTAAAGGTGGAAAGGTCTATTTTGGAGATCCGAACGAGGGATTTGTAGGAGATATGTATACGTATAAAAACCCAGGGCTAGGTGTGTATCACAAGCCAATTCATGAACTGGCAACTTCTTATGTAGGTGACCTTGCGGTTGATTTAACAGGTCAACCGTTCGAAGAGATTCTTCGTGAAGTTGCAAAAGGTAATCCGGTCTGGGTAATCCAAAATTCTCGCTTTAATACCCTCCCACCACAACAGTGGGTGACATGGCATACATCAAATGGAGCCATTCGTGTGACGTACCGAGAGCATTCGGTTGTCATTACAGGTTATGATTCCAAGTACATTTACGTAAATGACCCTCTCACAGGAGAGCAAAATCGTCGTTTGCTTCGATCATCCTTTATAAAAGGGTGGAAACAAATGGGCTCACAAGCGATTACGATCCAAAATGGGAATAAGGAAGTGTTTCATTTTTGGCAAAGTATTAATTAAGATGGATGATGTAAGAGCACTTTTAAAAAAGTGCTCTTTTTTTTGTTAGAACAAATTGTATATAATTGGATTTTTATTAATAATATTGACTTAATTCAAAATGAGAATAACGTATGTATGCTCGTTAAAGAGGCTTTTATGTAATAAAAAGGATATAAAAGGGACTGTATTAACCATGAATAAGTATGAATAAATGATAGAAATATATCAGTTTCTTGCACTGAGAGAAAAGGTAAGTGAGAGAGTGTGAGAGAGTTCTCATAACAAAATTTTTAAGGAGGAGAGAAATGAAGAACTTTTTATCGATCTTAAAACGCAAAGCAGTGGTGACAACAGCGCTCGCGACAACGCTAGTTGCAGGGTCATTATCCACGCAAGTCCAGGCTGAGGTGGACGAAGATACTTCCGTATGGTCCTGGGAACAAGCAGATAAGATTGAGCGTACGGACGAAAACACAGCACCGCAAATCTCTGAAGAGGAAATTAAGGATATTGCTCCAGACCTCCATGTATGGGATACGTGGCCACTGCGTAATCGCGATGGAAGTGTAGCGCGTGTGAATGGCTATAAGGTGATCTTTTCCTTAACGGCTAAGAAAGAAGGCGTAACTCCAAGCGAACGTCATGGTATTGCAAAGATTCGTTATTTCTACTCTAAAGATGGAAAGAGTTGGGAGATGGGCGGCTTAGCTTATGATCCTGAACAAGCTCTAGGATCTCGCCAATGGGCAGGTTCAGCTATGATTGATGATGGTAAGGTAAACTTGTTCTATACAGCAACAGGTCGTAAATCGAATGAAACGAAAACATATGAGCAGCGTTTAGCAAAAGTATCCGCTGATATTGAAACAAATAAAGATGGTGTTGAACTTACAAGTAATGGTGACCACGAAATCTTACTTGAAGCAGATGGAGAACACTATCAGACACTAGAACAGTCTGAAGGTAAAGGAGTAATTTACTCTTTCCGTGATCCTTGGTTCTTCCAAGATCCTAAATCTGGTGAAGAATACTTAGTATTTGAAGGAAACTCTGCAGGAACAGCTTCTGAACAAACTTGTCAACCTGCCAACTATGGTAGTGAATCATTCCAACAGACTCATGATGCGCCTGAAGATGCAAAGCTTTATAACGGTGCAGTCGGAATCGCGAAGAAAGGGGAAGACCTTTCTGATTGGAATCTTCAAAAGCCAATCTTAGAAGCAGATTGTGTGAACCAACAATTAGAGCGTCCACACTTTATGGTGAAAGGGAACCAATATTACCTATTCACGATTACGCATAAGTTTACGTTCGCTCCACAAATAACTGCTCCAGATGGTCTTTATGGTTTCACAAGTGATTCACTACACGGTGATTACAAACCATTAAACGATTCTGGTCTTGTTATTGCGAACCCTGAAAATGACCCGCTACAAGCTTATTCTTGGGTAGTCCTTCCGCACGGTGAAGTATCAAGCTTCGTAAACAAGTACAATACAGAAGACGGTGAACAGAAGTTCGGTGGTACCCTTGCTCCAACGCTTAAACTATCTGTTCATAAGGACGAAACAAAAATCGTTAATGAATCGAAGTTCCCTAAAATTAAATAACACACCACGAAAAAGGAACAACCCTTTAGTGATGTGAATGAGTGAAGGGGGACAGGTACATGTCAGTGCTTTAATGCATAGAAGCGTACCTGTCCCTTCATTAAATTAAGAGGAGTTGAGAAATGTGAAAAAGGTGTTGATGGCTTCTGTGTTGGCGGTAACGAGTGTGCTTCCGACAACAATGTTACATGCAGAGCCTAAAAGTGAAAGTCCAGCGGCTTGGTCACACCAGGAAGCAAGCAAGATTGAACGTGATTCGAGCAATACGGCACCACTTATTGAAAAGGAAGAGATTGAACAGATGGCGCCGAACCACTGGGTTTGGGATACATGGCCTCTACGGAATAAAGATGGCTCTGTCGCTAAGGTAAATGGTTATAAAGTTATTTTCGCTTTAACAGCTCCTGATGATGTACTTCCAGGTAAGCGTCACGACATTGCGACGATTCGTTATTTTTACTCGAAGAACGGCCAGGACTGGAAAATGGGTGGAGAAGCCTTTGATCCTGAACAAGCATACGGCTCGAGACAGTGGGCAGGTTCAGCGATGGTGGAAGATGGCAAAATCCACTTATTCTACACAGCAACAGGACGAAAAGGTGAAGATGGAATTACGTATGAACAACGTCTAGCCCTTGCGAATGGTGAGATGAGCGTATCAAAAGATGGGATTTCTTTCTCAGATTGGTCTCATGATATCATCCTTGAACCACAAGGCGAGTACTATCAGACAGAAGAACAGTCTGAAGGCGGGATTTTGTATTCCTTCCGTGATCCATGGTACTTCGAAGACCCTAAAACAGGAGAAGAATACATTACATTTGAAGGGAACTCAGCAGGACATGCGAGTGAACAAACGTGTCAGCCTCGTAACATAGGAGATGAGCAGTATCAGGGATCGACTGAAGTTTCTAATGAAGCATCAGCTTACAATGGTAATGTTGGCTTAGCGAAATTAGATAGTGAAGACTACACAGAATGGGAGACCCTACCGCCTGTACTTGAAGCGGATTGCGTAAACCAACAGCTAGAACGTCCTCACTTCGTAATGAAGGGAAATCAGTACTATCTGTTTGTGGATAGCCATAAGTTTACCTTCTCCCCTGGCATCGAAGGACCAGATGGGCTGTATGGATTTACAGCAGACTCTCTATATGGGAATTATGAGCCATTAAACGAAAGTGGTCTTGTTGTAGCTAATCCAGAAGATAATCCGTTCCAAGCTTATTCATGGATTGTCCTTCCAAATGGAAACGTGATTAGCTTTGTAAACTATATCGATCTTGGAGACGTTAGCTTAAAAGAAGTTGGAGCTCAACCCGTTGATTTCCAATATGAACATTTCGGGGGAACCCTTGCCCCGACGTTGAAGTTGTCTATTCACAAGGATGAAACTCGTATTGTGAATGAACTTCAATATGGAAAAGTGAACTAAATTTAAGTTGGGAAACCACGAAGCTCTTTGGCTTCGTGGTTTTTTAATTGGTGGTTGATGTTATGAGCGGGGCGGAGAGGCTCAAGTTTTGGGGTTGTGGCTTGAGAGTGTGGGGAGTGGCTCAAGTATGCGCGGCACATGATTGGAGGTCGGCGCACCGGCTCAAGTCTCGGTTTAATGGCTCAAGATTGTGGGCGACCGGCTCAAGTTAGGGGTTTACGGTTCAAGAGCGGAGAAAACCGGCTTAAGTTTTCGAATTAATGACTCAAGAGGGAAAAATAACAGCTCAAGTCCAGTAGAACCGGCTCAAGTGGTGAGAGAGTGGCTCAAGAAGAGAGATGCACGGATCGAGTTAGAGAAATAACGGCTCAAGTATGCACAGTACATGATTGGAGATCGGCGCACCGGCTCAAGTCTCGGTTTAATGGCTCAAGATTGTGGGCGACCGGCTCAAGTTAGGGGTTTACGGCTCAAGAGCGGAGGAAACCGGCTTAAGTGGTGAGAGAGTGGCTCAAGTGGGGAGAGGGTGGCTCAAGAAGAGGGATGCACGGCTCGAGTTAGAGAAATAACGGCTCAAGTATGCGCAGCACTGATTGGAGATCGGCGCACCAGCTCAAGTTTCAGTTTAATGGCTCAAGATCGTGGGCGACCGGCTCAAGTTAGGGGTTTGCGGCTCAAGAGCGGAGGAAACCGGCTTAAGTTTTCGAATTAATGACTCAAGAGGGAAAAATAACAGCTCAAGTCCAGTCGAACCGGCTCAAGTGGTGAGAGAGTGGCTCAAGAAGAGGGATGCACGGCTCGAGTTAGAGAAATAACGGCTCAAGTATGCACAGTACATGATTGGAGGTCAGCGCACCGGCTCAAGTTGGAAGAGTTCCTATCCCCATAGGAACTCTCCCCTTGCTAAAACCATCTCATCCCCATGATTAAAGAGTATCTAAAAAAAGATTACATTACAGAAGCCTAACAATTAGAGCATAACTGTACACAATGTTGCGACAATTTGATACACTATATCGAACCGGAATTTATAATGGGACAGGTGGAACTAGTCGTTGTCCCTTTAAGAAGAGTAACCTAACGAGATGAGGTGGTTCAAAATGAGTATAAAGCCATATTTGTTAACGGATCAGGGGTTTGTAAATCGCGATGAGCTTTATTATCCGTTTGAAGAACGGGGGCTTCAGTTTGGTGATGGAGTCTATGAAGTTATTCGAATCTATCGCGGAAACTATTACTTAATTAAAGAACACGTAGAGCGTTTGTTCCGTTCGGCAAAGGCAATCAAGATTAATGTGCCTTACTCGAAAGAAGAAATGTATGAGAAATTAGATGAACTTCTTACAAAAAACAGTGTAGAAACTGATGCCAAAGTATATTTACAATTAACGCGGGGATCAGCTCCTCGTGATCATGCTTTCCCTAAAGATGTTCAGGCGAATTTGTATGCGTATGTGCAGGACCTTCCTAGGAAAGTGGAACCTTTGCAAAACGGTGTTACAACCATCACGCAGCCAGACGTTCGGTGGGATTATTGCTACATTAAAAGTTTAAATCTATTACCAAACGTTATGGCTAAGCAAGAAGCGACTGAAAAGGGTGCATTTGAAGCCATACTCCATCGGAATAAAAAAGTAACAGAGGGTAGCTCATCAAATGTTTATCTTGTCAAAGATGGAATTGTTTACACGCATCCTGCAACAGAAAATATTCTGCATGGGTGTGTTCGTATGCGTGTTGTAGCGTTGACGACTCAACTTGGCTTCCCGTTTATTCAGGCGGCATTTAGTTTAGAGGATATTGCGGAGGCTGATGAATTGTTTATTACGAGCAGTACCGCAGAAATAATGCCCGTCGTTAAGGTAGATGATATTCAAGTTGGAACGGGTAAGCCAGGACCTGTAACACAGCAACTTCAACAAGCCTATGAAAAAGACGCTAAAATCCCTCAATCAGATTCAATCTTTCCTGCCGCTGCTCAAGAGCGCCCTGTGTCCGGATAGATGAAAAGCATGGTTCCCATAATTATTGGGACCATGCTTTTTTTGTGTTTCCTTGGTTTGAACTGTAAGGTAGTGTGATCTAGCGAAATTGCTCTGCAATTAGTAGGTTTTCTTCATAGGGACGATCTTATTCTACGTTTTCGTCTAACCATTCGGTAATGATCGTAGCAATTTCTTCGTTATTCTTATCTTGCATCATAATGTGTGTATTTCCATCAATGCCTTCTTCTGTTAACTCGATTACTTCAGCTGTGCCACCGTTGTCTCTGATAATCTGCGCTGTTGTTTTAGTAGCTTCTAGTCTGCCGGTTTGATTACGAGATTCTATATAGTCACCGTACACGATAAGGTAAGGGATGTCGGCGAACTTCTCTATTACTTCTTCTTCGTTGGTAGGTGACCCAACAGGTTCAATTGCTACAAGCGCTTTGACAAGATCTGGTCGCTGTCTTGCAACTTCATAACCAATTTCGCCTCCCATGGAATGAACGAGTAGCACGGACGGGCCTTTATCTTCTAATAGCTTAATCATGTTCTCGACTTCTTGTGTATTTACCCTCGAACTGCTCGCTTTGCCACTTGTTGTATCCGTTCCCGTTCTTTGACCGCCGGAAGCTTTCCCTTGTCCCTGCTGCGAGGATTGAGCTGAACTATTTCCTTGGCTGCTGCCTGATGATGCATTCGTCTGCGAAATTTGAGGGGGGATCGCGTTAAAGAATTGGTCAATAGATTCTGTTGGGTATTGTGTATCTTCATACGGCTGACCTTCGCTTGAACCAAAGCCCCAGCGTGCCCATACTGTCCCTTCTTCCCAGTCAGATAGAGATGGTTGAGTGGAAGGGTCAGCTTGTCCCGATTTCACTGCTTGGAAGGGTTCTGGATTTAAACCAGAGACGACAAGGTCAGACGTATCAACTGTGTAAACAGGGTGTCCATCCTCAGCGAAGTGATAGGCCCAGCCATTTCGGCCATCTGGTGTTGTGTTATAAATATAAGAACTTAAGCCTAATCCAGGCACCATGACAACAGATGACTCATCGGCATTGGTTGGGATATACGAGTGAATAAAGGACTGTGAAGAAGAGTCCCCTGACTCACTTCCTATGTAAAATTCTCCGAGTTGTTCAAATGCAAAACCCGACGGATTAGATGGTTCAGTTTCTTTCTCATCTGTCGTGGTATCGTCTTGGCAGCCGCTTGCAATTAATAAAGCTGCTAGTGTTCCGGTTGCTATTTTTTTCATATGTATGCCTCCTTCTAAAAGTACTTGTTCAGTGTAAGGGTCATTTGTGGCACAAATGTGGCATGGGGTAGGAAATATGGTGGAAATGATGGATTTCCTGTATGTTTCATACATACACTGTACTAGTTGTCCATTTTGTACTTCTTGAGTGGAAGTACATATACACATACGAGAGGGGAGAACATGCATCATGAATGCACTAGTACTTAAATTGTTTAACCTGGCTAGTTTTGTTTATTTAATTGTCACTTCGGTTTTCATTGCGGACTTTATGGGTGGGGCCATGGAACAAGTTTATGTTATGCCTGCGCCGTATGCCTTTTCGATTTGGGGACTTATTTACCTGTTGCTACTATGGTTCGTTGTGAAATCTTTTTTTGCAGACGAAGAATTGGATCGAGTCGTGAAGGGCATTGGTCTTTGGTTCCCGATTAGTATGATCTTATCGGGAACATCGGTCGTAGTGGGTACGAACCCTTCGATCCTGTTTATCGCGTTGTCACTACTTACGCTTTGTGTGGTGTATACGATTATTCAAGGGTTAGGCTTATCATCGACTAATTATCGCATTCCGTTCTCGATCTATTTAGGGTGGACATCAATCGCGACCATTGTTGCGGCCTTTGTAGCGATAAAAGGGAATGGAATTGAGGAGATTCTTTCCATTGGTGAACTTGGTTGGGCAGTTATTATGCTCACAGCCGGAGGCCTCATTGCACTGGCTTTTCATTTTCTGCAAAAAGATTACTTGTTTCCTCTCGTTTTTGTTTGGGGGTACGTGGCGATCTATCTCTATCAAGACAGTGCTCTTATAAAATTTATTACGGGTGGATTTGCGGCTCTGTTGTTGATTGTTCTTTGTGTGAACTGGTTTAAAACGAAAGGGAAATAACCCCAAAAAAACCTGCCCTATATATAGAGCAGGTTTTTTGATGCGAAGAATAACTGAATTTGCTATTGTGTAGGATCTATATAAACGGCTGGGAGTACTGTAAAATATGGAGGACAATGCCGATCGTACTTAAGGCAAGCCCTATAAAGAAGGGCCATGCGTTATCGTGTTTTTTTCGGTCAAACGTGCGGACTGTAATGATGCTATATACTAACGCGGCAGTGGGAATAGAGATGTAAAATGAGCCAAATGCAAAGCCAATCCCGCCAAAAAACATGGCCAGAATACCTAAGTGGTTTTGTTGTGGGAGACTTTCTAAGTACTCTTGTTCTTCTGGTGAAAGATCTTTCTGAATCACAGGTTTTCTAGGTCTGTAAAGCAAATGTAACGACCTCCCTTAATCCAATTGCTTTTTCTCATTATATGGTAAGGAGTGTTCATTTGTAAAAGATTTCGAAAATAACCATTACTACTCTTCTCTTTAAACTTCAAGACTTGATTTCATAGATGAAATCTATTACGATATACACAAGATATATGGATGTATATAAATGAAACACTACATATTGATTTATAAGCGAGTTGCAAGGTGCCTATTCAAGGCTTGAAAGGGAATCTGGTGAAAGCCCAGAACTGTCCCCGCAACTGTAAGTGTGGACGAAATGAGAGATTCCACTGTGCTAAAAAAGCATGGGAAGGTCTCAGAGTAGGACGATGCACGAGTCAGGAGACCTGCCTGCCCTCGCTAAAAGTTTCTTTTTCTTCGGGGATTGAGAAGATGAAACGATAGCCTCAGCTGGATGAGCCTAACGTTGGTTCGTCTTGTTGTCCTGTCGTTTGATCCGTTTCTCTTTCCCGAGTGGAAGAGGAACGGGTTTTTTTATTTTAGAGGAGGTTATCACATGACAATCGTTCAAAAAAGTACGGGGATTTACGCTGTTTTAGAAGAAGCATATAAAGAGTATCCACATCTTGATGTAGAGAGGTTAAGTAGGCTTGCCGATCAGTTGATTCAAACAAAAGGGATCGAATCCTATCATCAACTTTACAATGAGGTGATCTTAAAAGGGTTGGATCAAATGGATGAAGAAGAGCCGGATTGGACATTTTTATGTGCGCGAATTTACGCTCAATATTTGTATGAACAAGCAGCCCTTCATCGCCACCATACAAAGGAAGAAGCTTATCCAGACTTTTATTCCCTTATTCAATCGCTACATACAAAAGGGATTTACAGCGAACGTCTGTTAACAAGTTATACGAAAGAAGAGGTTAAAGAATTAGGAAGTGAAATCGTTCCAGAGCGTGACGCGTTCTTCACCTATATTGGGTTGAAAACACTGGCTGACCGGTACTTGGCGACAGACCATGATGGATGTTTATACGAGCTCCCTCAGGAACGATTTATGATCATTGCGATGACGCTAATGGCGGAAGAAGATACGGATCACCGTCTTGATCTTGTAAAAGAAGCGTATTGGGCGCTCAGTCATTTGTATATGACCGTGGCGACACCGACGCTTGCTAACGCAGGGAAAAGCTACGGGCAGTTATCGAGTTGCTTTATTGATACGGTTGATGATAGTTTGCAAGGCATATTTGACAGTAATACAGACATTGCCAATCTATCGAAAAGTGGAGGCGGACTCGGTGTTTACCTTGGGAAAATTCGTTCCCGCGGCAGTGATATTAAAGGCTTTAAAGGTGTGGGTTCGGGTGTAATCCCTTGGATGAAGCAGCTGAATAATACCGCCGTAAGTGTCGATCAGCTTGGGCAGCGTCAGGGGGCGATTGCCGTGTATTTGGATATCTGGCACCGTGATATCTTCTCGTTCCTAGATGCCAAGTTGAATAACGGGGACGACCGTCAGCGTACCCACGATTTATTTACAGGCGTCACGTTACCCGATTTGTTTATGGAAGCGGTAGAGAAGCGGGAAGACTGGTATTTATTCGATCCTCATGAAGTACGAACGGTAATGGGGTATAGCTTAGAAGATTATTATGATGAGAAAGAAGGTGCTGGTAGCTTCCGAGAAAAGTATTGGGATTGTGTGAATGAACCTCGTTTAGAGAAAAAGAAGGTTCCGGCAATCGACATTATGAAGCGGATTATGGTCTCACAGCTCGAAACGGGTACGCCGTTTATGTTTTACCGTGATGAAGTGAACCGTAAGAATGCCAATAGCCATAAAGGAATGGTGTACTGCACGAATCTATGTACGGAAATTACGCAAAATCAAAGCGCAACGACGGTGAAAGAGCACTACACGGAGGATGGTCAAATTGTCACTGTGAAAGATGCTGGAGATTTTGTTGTCTGTAATCTATCGAGTATTAATCTTGGTAAAACTGTCCCGGATGAGGCGCTTCGGCGTTTGATTCCGATACAGGTGCGTATGCTTGATAACGTCATAGAGCTGAACAACATCCCTGTCTTACAAGCACAGCTCACGAATCAGCGCTACCGTGGTATTGGACTTGGAACCTTCGGATGGCATCACCTTCTGGCTGTACAAGGGATTCGCTGGGAGTCAGAAGAGGCTGTTCAGTACGCCGATTCGTTATATGAAAAGATTGCGTATCTCACCATTCAAGCTAGTCATGAGCTAGCGCGAGAGAAAGGTGCTTACCCTTACTTTGAAGGGTCGAAGTGGCAAACGGGCGACTACTTTACGGATCGAGGGTATGACAATGAAGAATGGACGGCATTAAAGGATGTGGTTCAACAGAATGGCGTACGAAATGGATATTTGATGGCGGTTGCACCAAACTCCTCAACTTCTTTAATCGCTGGTAGTACAGCGAGTATTGACCCAATCTTCCAGAAATTTTACTCAGAAGAAAAGAAAGATTATAAGATTCCTGTTACGGCACCTGATTTAACACCGACTACTTATTGGTTTTATAAATCTGCGTACGAAATCGATCAGAAATGGAGCATTCGTCAAAACGCTGCCCGCCAGCGTCATATTGACCAATCAATTTCGTTTAATATGTACGTGAAGAACACGGTTCAAGCGAAAGAGCTATTAGACATGCATCTGACAGCTTGGAGAGAGAAGTGTAAAACAACGTATTATATGCGTTCAACAAGTACAGAGGATCTTGAAGACTGTGAAAGTTGTTCATCTTAAGGAGGGGAAAAGCGTGAAGACTCAATTACAAAAGAGAAACCTATATGACATTGATGCTCCAAATCGTTCAACGGGCATTATAAATGGGAAAAGTTCAAACGTATTAAACTGGGATGATGTACGATTCAGCTGGGCCTACCCGATGTATAAAAATATGCTAGCAAACTTCTGGATCCCAAATGAAATCAATATGGCGAACGACCTGAGGCAGTGGAGCGAACTGAGCGATAAAGAGCAGGATACGTTCAAGAAGATTATTGGGCTTCTGGCCTTTTTGGATTCGATTCAGACCGATTACAGTGGGAAAGTAGCTGACTATTTAACAGACTCAAGCTTAACAGCCCTTATGCAGGTGCTGTCCTTTCAGGAAGTTGTTCATAATCAGTCCTATTCCTATGTATTATCTTCACTTGTTGATAAGCAAGAACAAGATGCTATATTTGAATATTGGAAGCATGATGAAGTCCTGCTAGAACGAAATGCGTTCATTGCGGAAGGCTACAGAGACTTTGTCGAAGAGGAATCGGTCGAATCATTCTTAAAGTCGATTGTGTATGACGTTGTATTAGAAGGCCTGTTCTTCTATGCAGGGTTCGCTTTCTTTTATAATTTAGCTCGTAATCAAAAGATGGTTTCAACGAGTACGATGATTAATTATATTAACCGAGATGAACAGATCCACGTTAATTTATTTCAGCACATTTTTAAAGAAGTGCTCGCTGAAAATCCTGACTATAATACCGGTGAATTATTGCAGTTTGTGACGGATACATTTAAGGAAGCAGCCGACCTAGAGATTAAATGGGGACGCTATATTATCGGTGATGATTTTGAAGGTTTATCGATGCAAGAAGTTGAGGACTATATCAAATTCATGGCCAATAAACGGTGCAAAGAACTCGGTGCCGAGAAACCATTTGAAGGCTATGCCAAAAATCCTCTTAAATGGATAAAAGCCTATCAGGACGTCAACAGCGGAAAATCAGACTTCTTCGAACAGAAATCACGCCAGTACACCAAAGTTCACTACCAAGACAACGGATTCGATGACCTCTAACGTGGTACACTAAACCATAACAAACAAAACCGTGCCAGACACCCTTTAGCAGAATAAAGGGTGTCTGGCACGCGCTGTTGCTTTAGAGTGGTGAAGAGTGCCTGGCACGCTTTAGTGCTGTGCAGTGATGAGGGAGGCTTTATTTGGTGATTGAGAAGGTAAGAGAACTTGAGAGGGAATATGATGTGAAGGTGTTGTACGCGTGTGAGGCGGGGAGTCGTGCGTATGGGATCTCGAATGAAACGAGTGACTATGATGTGCGGTTTATTTATGTCCACCCTCTTGATTGGTATTTATCCGTTGAGGAGAAGCGGGATGTCATTGAAAAGCCGATTTCTAATCAATTGGATATGAGCGGTTGGGAACTACGAAAGGCGCTGCAGCTTCTTAAAAAATCGAATCCATCGATTCTTGAGTGGCTTCATTCTGATATTGTGTATGATGAGGATGAAGGTTTTATGAATACGGTACGAGACCTCGCCCAGAAGGCATTTAATCCGATAGCGGTACTGCACCATTATCACAAAATGGCGAAGCGGAATTTGAAAGAACTGGGGCAGGGGGAGGAGGTAGCGGTTAAGAAATATCTCAATGTAGTGCGACCCGTTTTGATGTGTTTCATGATTATGAAATCCGGTCAATTATTTGGGATTAATATCTGGTACGCTGTGGATGCGCTGGCTCACAATAAACGTCTAAACGAAGAATTAAGATCTCTATTAGAAACTAAGGTCCATAATCCGAGTCAAACAAAGTTGCATCGACTTTGTCATGTAGATGCTTTTATTGAAGAACAAATGGAAGAAATAGAAATCTATTTGCAGAATGCCAAAAGAAGAAGTGTAGATATTACAAAGGATTTAAATGATCTTTTTAGAAGTACAGTTAAAAAGTATGGACAATAAAAGGCGTAAATGAATGGTGTATCCAGCGTGTGTGTACATAAGTTTAACCCCTCAAAAGCTTGAGTATATGGACTAATACTGAAGCTTTTTTATTTAAAGAACTAATTGAAGGAGAGAATAGAAAGCTTATCACAAATCAAATAACATTTTTCCGGTAATTGTAAACCAAACATTCTCTACAAATCCAACCAGTATCACGGCTGCAAGGAATGCAAATATGGACAAAACGATTTTACTTCGTTTATTGATCTTTATAAAGGGGTTATATATCCTATCTATTTGATTTATAAAAGGAAAGAAAATTAAGGAAGCAACCATTATAGCTATGACGTCCACCTTATTAAATGGTGGGCTAATGTAATGGTTAAGTAGGACATTTAGTACAAAGCCAACGCTAAAGATAAACATCTGAAATAAAAAGAACTTCTTCATAACATAACCCCGATCTTTTATAGATAGGTTCATTATACATAAATGAAAATTGCCAAAAAACCTCTTTACCTTAACGTGACGTTAAGGTTTACGATAGATTTATAAACAAAAGGGGGGGACGATATTTTGAAAATAAAAGAAGCCGCTAATCGTTTAAATACGACGCCGAGAACGATTCGTTTTTATGAGGAAAAGGGATTGATTCAGCCTGACAAAGGAGAAAACGATTATCGCTCCTACAATGAACATCATCTATGGAAACTCCAAACGATCTTGTCGCTAAGGGAAGTGGGTATGTCCACGCAGCAAATTAAGCACACGCTTCAAAATGAAGAAGAGGTTGAGTGTTATTTAAATGTGCAACGCTCGGCTCTATATGAACAATGGTTAGAAATCAAAGATATGATTGGAACAATTGATCAAATGCTAGATAAGAGTACGGATGAAGGGTTCGTTAAAGAAGATATCTTCGCCCTAGCTGATCAGTTGAAAAACGTGAAGGAGAAGCGTAAAGGGTGGCAGGATCAGTGGGATTTTAACGGCCAGGCGCGTGACTATGATAAGAGTCTGAAGATGAATGGCTATCGTTTTAATGTTCATGAACATTATGAAGAAGCTCTAGAAAAGGCCGTTGAAGTTGTTCAACCAAAAGAAGGGGAAAAGGGTGTTGATATTGGCATTGGCACAGGGAATCTTGGTTCACAGTTTACCCCCAAGGGGGCTTGTATCATAGGTGTGGATCAGTCGGATGAAATGCTTAGCGTGTGCAAAGAAAAACACCCGCAGATCGACGTTCGTCATGGACATTTTCTCGCGCTTCCCGTCATGGACGGTGAGGTTGATTTCATTACGACGAGTTATGCTCTTCATCATGTGACAGAAGAAGAGAAAGAGCTGGCACTTAGGGAGATGGACCGTATTTTAAAGCCTAATGGACGGATTGCAATTGTGGATCTTATGTTTGCTGATCAACATGATCGTGAGTGTGTTGTTGGTGATTTCAAAGATGCTGGCAACCAGGAAGCGATTTTTGCTATTGAAGATGAATACTATGCGAATCGATCGAATTTGGTGGCTTGGTTTGAACAGCTTGGGTACAAGGTACACACCCATTCGTTTAACAATATTTTGCATATGGTGTACGCAGAAAAACAGTAGACTTACTAAAAAACACTCAGACCTTAACATCTGAGTGTTTTCGTGACTTTGCCGAGACATTACTCGCAAAAATCCTCGCCATTCGCCGTTCCCCAATCATGCATCGCATGAAGAATCGGCATTAGCGTTGTCCCTTTATGTGTTAATGTATATTCAACTTTTGGAGGCATTTCATCGTATTGTTTACGGTGAATAAATCCGTCAGTTTCTAGTTCTTTCAGCTGCTGCGTTAACACCTTATGTGACACCCCTGGTAACAAACGTCTGAGTGCATTATATCGGTAAGCACCTTCAGTTCCAAGGTGCCAAAGGATAACCGGCTTCCATTTCCCGCCCATTTTCTTTAGTGTATATTGAATCGAACATTTTAATTTTCCGTGTTCATCTGTTAAGAGAGTATCGTCCATGTTTTGCCCTCCTTTTCTTACTTTTAGGTTAGTCTCTAACCTAAAAGTGCATACTTACATACTGAACTATACTTATATACAATGACAATTGTCAAAAGATAAACAGGAGGGAAAAGATATGCAACCATATCCAAGAAATTTCTCACACATTGGACTTTCAGTACCTAACGTTGATGAAGCGGTTAAATTTTATACAGAGGTTTTTGGGTGGTATGTCATTATGGAGCCATCTCCGGTTTACAATGATGATACACCAGTAGGTCAAATGTGCCGTGATGTTTTCGGCAATGACTGGGAAGAATTCCGTATTGCCCACTTATCTACAGGAGACCGCATTGGAGTTGAGTTATTCGAATTTGGAAACAATGAAACGCCAGAAGACAATTTCGAGTATTGGAAAACGGGAATCTTCCACTTCTGTATTCAAGACCCAAACATTGAAGAAATGGTAGAAAAAATTAAATCATACGGCGGTAAGCAGCGCATGCCGATTCGTGAGTACTACCCAGGCGACAAGCCTTATAAAATGGTATATGTAGAAGATCCATTTGGAAATGTGTTTGAAATTTATACACACAGCTACGAGTTAACATACTCTGCTGGTGAATATTAAGAATATTACCCCCTAGTTTAAAGACTAGGGGGGTTTTTAGTATGGGAAGGACTTTTTTAATCTGTCTTAAACTATTCATTGACTCTCACGTTACGTCATAGCTTATTGTTTTCATTAGGAAGGAGGTTACCACCTTGCTAAAAGTAAAAGAGGTTGCTGATCTAACAGGAATTAGTGTGCGTACGCTTCATTATTACGACGAGATTGGCCTTTTGACCCCCAGTAATACGACAGATGCGAGTTATCGGATTTACTCGGATGCTGATCTTGAAATGCTTCAGCAAATTCTCTTCTTTAAAGAGATGGGCTTTCCGTTAAAGAAGATCAAAGAGATTATCCATTCATCTGACTTTGACCGCATCGAAGCACTTGAGTTGCACCGAAATCTTTTAATTGAAAAGCGAAGTCGGTTGGATCAAATGGTTATGACAGTGGATAAAACAATTCAGCACGCCAAAGGAGGCACGACTATGACAAACAAAGAAAGATTTGAGGGATTTGATTTCAGTCAAAATCCTTATGAACAAGAAGCAAGAGAGAAGTATGGGGATCAAGCAGTTGATAAGTCTAAACAAAACATCAAGAAAATGGATCCGGAGAAGATTAAAGAAGAAACGGGTACAATCTATAGGAAACTTGCTAAATTACGTTATGACGCACCTGATACAGACGAAGCGCAAAGTACAATCGGGGAATGGTATCATTTTCTGAATCGTATTGGCGACTATTCTACAGAAGCTTTCAGAGGACTGGGGCAATTGTATGTGGATGACGAGCGATTCACTAAAAATATTGATCAATACGGAGAAGGACTAGCGGCTTTTATGAAAGATGCCATGGCACATTACGCTGACAGAAATAAGGGTTAGATAGACTGCTTTTCTAACGGCCCCCCGTGTGTGAGTGTTGCGGTGCCCTCTAGAATCTATATGTGCCCTAATTCCGTTTCCACCTTAAGCTCATAAAGCTATCGGAAACAATCTCTTACCTTGAGCACTGCTCCAATATGTCGGAGGAACCTTGCTATATTTGTCGAATGATAAATATGGAAGGGGACAATCAATTGAATAAAGTGGCGATTATTACAGGAGCAAGTCGGCCTAATGGGATTGGGGCGGCGGTTTGCAGGAAGCTTGGTAACGATGGTTTTGATATCTTTTTTACTCATTTACATCATTATGATGTTAAGACTGGGTATGACGATAGAAAGAGGGATTTTGGAGAAAGATTCTCTGAAGAATTACGAGAAAAGGGGATCCGTGCTGCTCATATGGAACTTGATTTAGCCAGGGAAGATTCGGCAACTATGCTTCTCCAGGAAGTAGAACGGACCCTTGGAACGCCTGCTGTGTTAGTAAATAATGCAACCTTTTGTGTGGAGGTAGGGCATAATGAATTAACTTACGAATTATTGAATCAGCATTGTGCCGTGAATGTTACAGGGACGTGTATGCTTTCCGCTGAGTTTGCGAAACTTCTGACGGCCCGCCATAAGAAAGGAAAAATCATCAACTTTGTATCGGGGCAAGATAAAAGCCCTGAACCAGGGAACTTAGCTTATGTGGCGACAAAGGGTGCTATTTCAGCGTTCACGAAGTCCCTTGCAATGGAGCTCGCTGGTCAATCCATCACCGTAAATGCACTGGACCCGGGGCCGACCGATTCAGGTATGGACTTGAAAACGAAGGATTTCTTAAGAGGGAAGTTTCCAACTGGTAGAATCGGTACTCCCGAAGAGGCTGCTAATTTAGTAGCTTTCTTAGCGAGTGAAGAAGCGAACTGGATTACGGGTCAGATCATCCACTCTGATGGAGGATTTCAGGACTGAGCAGATAGGGGGATTTTTTTTGAATTTGTTTATTACTATTGCATTTGGGAGTGCTGCTAGTATTGCCATTATGTATAGCCTGATTAAAGGGAAAGATTCTCGCACGAAGGCGATTTACAATAAGGTTTTTTTTACCGTAATTGTCCTTAGTATTTTTAGTGCACTACTTTTAACACCATATCATAATTACAATCCTAATCTTTATAGTGGTGGATATGCGATTTTGTTTATCCTGTCCATTGTTGTTGGCTGTATGGCATTAATAGGATATTTGTTAAGTTCAAACTATGATTGAGCTAAAAACATTTAGGTAATGAAACAAGGCGATTAACATATATGTTAATCGCCTTGTTATTTGTACATAAATCCCTTCCTTCATGGCTCATGATGTTTCAATGAGGCGGAGGAAGAAGTGCGCCTATTGTACGAACAAAATACATGGCGTTTATAATGGAAAAATGAAACAAAGAGGGGCCATCTATATCTTGAAGCTTTTATTTAACTTAAGGAGGGGTAGTATGAACATAGTGACTGTTATTGTACTTCTATTCATAATCTTCGGTATAGTCGTAATGGGTAACCTGAAAAAAGTAGATAAAGAGTATAAACAAGTGAAAAATAAGGTGGATCGAATAAAGAGGGACGTGGATGTGTCAGAACCTGAGGTAAATGAAGAACTTAGAACGCTCATACAAAAAGGCGAAGAGGTTAAAGCGGTGAAAAGAGCCCGACAAGCTTTAGGGTTATCTCTCTTGGAAGGAAAGCAGTACGTAGATGTGTTAAACCGAGAAACAGAATGAAAGAAAAGCTCAGAAGTTTATAGAAATTTTATATTTTAATTATATAGTGTAAATAAGTTCTCATTAAGCTACTAGTGAAATGTTTAGAAAGAATGCATTGGATATGGAGATGCTGAATAGAGACGGGTGATGGGATGAGTTATACAATTTTATTAGCAGAGGACGATGAGAATATTATTGATGTTTGTAAACGTTATTTAGAGAGGGAAAAGTATTCTGTTGTTGTGGCTAGAGACGGTCAAGAAGCTACAGATAAATGGAAAGAATCGAAACCGGATGCTGTTATTTTAGACATTATGATGCCAGTTAAAAGTGGGCTTGATTTAGCAGAAGAAATCCGATTCGAAGAAGAAACGCCGGTTATACTATTAACAGCTCTAGGCCAAGAAAAAGATCGCCTTGCTGGTTTGTCCATTGGTGTGGATGATTATATAACAAAGCCATTTAGTCCTCGTGAACTCGTTTTAAGGCTTAAAAATGTCATGCGACGTTATGATCTTCACGGTAAGGATCAGGTCCAGCAATTTGGTTCCGTTACAATTGATGCTACAAAAAGAGCAGTTTGGAAAGCTGACCAACTGATTGAAACAACAGCTAAAGAATTTGATTTGCTCTGGTTTCTTGTTCAACACGAAGCCCAAGTTTTCTCGAGATCGCATCTTTTAGAGAGGCTATGGGGGTTTGATTATGAAGGAGATACCAACACCATTAACGTTCACATTCGAAAACTCAGAGAAAAAATAGAAGAGGATCCAGCTAAACCTGTCTACATTAAAACGGTCTGGGGCATTGGTTATAAGTTTGAGAGGCAAACTTCATGAAACTTAGGACCATACTAATCTTTTCAAACTTGTTATCGATCTCGATTATTATCATTTTCTTGCTCATAAGCTATGTGCATATGTTCCTTTCAACAGATGTCATCTTACTATTGTCACTGATTACAATTGGAGCCGGCCTAGTCTCGATTGTTTCACACTTGATTGTGACGCATCCCTTATTAAAAGGGGTGAGAGAACTGTCTGAGACATCCAAGAAGCTAGCAGAGGGTGAGTTTAATACTCATATTAAGGAGTCAGGTCCTAAAGAGTTTAAGGAACTAGCTGCAAGTTATAATCGAATGGCCGATGACTTGAATCAAATGTTCCAAAAAGTAAAAGAGTCAGAAGCATTTAAGCAAGACTTAATCGCTAATATGTCCCATGACCTCAAAACTCCGGTTGCTTCTATTAATTCGTATGTAGAAGCTTTGCAAGATGATG
Source organism: Pontibacillus salipaludis (assembly GCF_014642405.1). Taxonomy (GTDB): domain Bacteria; phylum Bacillota; class Bacilli; order Bacillales; family BH030062; genus Pontibacillus; species Pontibacillus salipaludis. Next base: position 20,506 of record NZ_BMIN01000010.1, on the reverse strand, counting down.
TTTTAGAAGATAAAGAAACAAGAGATGCTTATTTAGCTACCATTCATACTGAAACACAGCGAGTTTCTCAACTTATCCAAGAATTATTGGAACTATCCCAGTTAGAGAGGAATGAAGGAGCTTTAAAGACGGAATGGATTCATCTGGACCAAGTAGTCATCGAAACCTTACAGGAGTTTGATATCCTGTTACGAGATAAATCTTTACAACTCGATGTGAATTTAGATGAAGGATTGAAACCTGTTCGAGCCTTGCCGAATCAGCTAAAGCGTGTGTTGAGCAATTTGGTTGAAAATGCCATTCGTTATACGCAAGATGGTGATAGAATCACGCTGCATATTTCACAAAGCATGAGTGAAACACGTTTTACACTAGAGGATACAGGTCCTGGCATAGAAGAAACCGATCAGCGGCATATATTTGAAAGGTTTTATCGGGTAGAGAAATCAAGGAATAAAAGTTACGGTGGTTCTGGTTTGGGACTGGCGATTTGTAAAGAAATCGTTGAGCGCCATGGAGGGGAAATTGGTGTGAAAAGTCAGCTCCATGATGGGGCCATATTTTGGTTCACATTACCATTCAACATGAAGGAGGAAACAAAAGAATGAAATTAAAGTGGGTTCTTTCTGCCGTTGTTGTTGTCGTATTGGGGATTATTTTCATTCCGATGGGTTATAAATATGTGTTTGAACGATCAACAGGAAGCGAAGCGGTAAATGCTGATGAATATGAAGCCGTAGCCACATTCGCAGGCGGTTGTTTCTGGTGTATGGAGCCTCCTTTTGAGAAGCTAAATGGAGTAAGTGAAGTCCTGTCCGGTTATACAGGTGGAGATATGGAGAATCCATCCTATAACGATGTTTCCTCAGGTTCCACTGAACATATTGAATCGGTCCAAGTCCACTACGACCCTGATGTTATCAGTTATGAAACCTTACTAGAAGTTTTTTGGAGACAAATCAATCCAACTGATGATGGAGGTCAGTTCGTAGATCGAGGATATCAATACACGACAGCGATCTTCTATCATGATGAAGAACAAAAGAAAGCTGCAGAAGCTTCTAAGGAGAAGTTAGCGGAATCAGGTCGATTTGATAAAGAGATTGTCACTCCAATCCGTGAAGCGAAAACCTTTTATAAAGCAGAAGATTATCACCAGGATTATTATAAGGAAAATTCAGTTCGTTATAAGATTTACCGAAGCAACTCTGGACGGGATGACTATTTAGAAAATACTTGGGGGGAAGACTTAAAGGTTGAAATCCCAGGTAACTATTCAGAGGAAGAATTAAAAGAAATGCTTACAGATATGCAGTATAAAGTGACTCAGGAAGACGGCACAGAGCCGGCGTTTGATAATGCCTATTGGGATAATAAAGAAGAAGGCATTTATGTGGATATTGTTTCTGGGGAACCATTGTTTAGCTCTAAAGATAAATATAAATCAGGTACAGGATGGCCGAGTTTCACAAAGCCACTAGTCGAAGAAAACGTTGTAACGAAACCTGATCCTGGACTATTTGGAACACGCACTGAAGTTCGAAGCAAAAAAGCAGATTCCCATTTAGGGCACGTATTTGAGGATGGTCCTGAACCAACGGGTCTTCGGTATTGTATGAACTCCGCAGCACTTGAATTTATCCCTAAAGAGGAAATGGAAGAAAAAGGGTACGGAGAATTCTTGGATCAATTTGAAGAATAACAACGATAAGGGGCAGTTGGAGTAGTACTCCCGCTGCTCCTTTTTGTTTTGTGGATAGGATTTCTTGGTAGGGGTAGAGAAGTTATACAGGTAAGGGGATAGGGAGCGCAAATGATTTACTGGGAGTGATAGCCTCTCTAGATAAGATTTAATAAAGGTTTAAATTTTTGTCAATTAAAGTCTGAATATTCGTTCTTTTCGTCGCCTCTCCATTATATTTATAGAGTAAGAGAATAGAAGGAGGGGAAATAGAGGTTATATTACATCATTTCCGATTTAGATTATCGTCCATTGTCTTTTGTCCTGAATTATGAACAACAATGAGGGAGGAAAAAGATGAAAAAAGTCGAGATCACTGAGCGTGTGGTAGGGAAAGTGAATGGAGATGGCTTTGAACTGTTTCTTAACAAGGATCGTATTGGTGAAATATCGTTACGGAATAACAAGAAAGAGTATTTGCTTCAATCCGGATTTGTTGCAGAAGGAAACCGCATATATAAAGTGGAAGAAGCAGGTGAACCTGTCACTCAATTCGTTCATGATTGCGACTTAGGTTGGTGCTAATCTAGTGGGGGTGCTCTAGCGAACGTTGCAGAGCACCTTTTTATTATATGTTTGTTTAAGTCCTATGAAAGACTCAAAGTTCAGATGGCTTTGTTATGCGATGGATGGAGAGTCGTTTCCGTTTGCCTAAATGGAGCGAAAGGTGGGCCTGAAAATCACTCGCTTTCCGCGGCCCCACACGACGTGGGGTCGTTCGACGTTGTCACAGGACGTGACGGTCTTAGTCGAACTTCCTCTTTCACTAATGAGGCTCCTACTGCCGCAGGAGTCTCGCAATTTCCAGGCCCACCTTTGCTGAATGAAGAGTAACCCAAACGCGCCATATATGAGAATGTGAGGGTTGGCCCTGGGATTGTATGAGGTCCGTTCATCACCCATGGCAGGGCTTGCTCGGGGACTGCGAGACTCCCGCGGGATAAGGAGTCTAGGGGAGACCCCACAGAGAGCGCTAGCGAACGAGGAGGCTTCCCAGCTCCCCGCAGGAAAGCGAGTTGTCCCCGAGCAAGCCCAATCACTATTAAAGCAACGGACCTATCCGCCTCAAATGTCTCAGCTTCAAGTCATCAACAATCCTTCCTATTATGAAAACTTTGTTCCATTTAACAAACCTAAATGAAAAGGAGCCTATTCCATCATGAATACATTACATCATGGATTTTGGACGTATGTCGCATTGCGTAAGAAGAAAGAAGCTGTTCCTTATGCGCTTGTAGGGAGTGTGTTTCCTGATTTGATTTACTATATTATGTTCTTTTATATCTTAATTTTTGGCGATATTTTTACTGCTAATGCGATAGAAGAGATGGGGTGGGCTGGGGTTGTGCATGATCTGGCTCATGCTTTATTTGCTCATCCGGTTGTGGAGGTATTAAGGGAGGCGGGGCATTCAATCTTTATTTGGGGAATTGTGTTTGCTTTGGTTGTTTATTACAAAGGGTGGAAGATGAATAAATGGACAGGCTTTATGTATGGGTGGCTTGGTCATGTTGTTATTGATCTACTTACACATGTTAATGATGCCATACCTATCTTTTATCCAGTTAGTGACTTGATTATAAGAGGGCCTGTATCATACTGGGACAGGCGTCATTATGGAGATATCTTTTCTTTAGTGAACGGAATCTTAATTGGTTTGGCTATTATTTATTTGATTATAAAAAAAGTGAACGCTAGTAGAAAGCGTTCACTCTAATACCGAGTCTTGTTTTTTTGAAGCTTTAGAGTGACTGAGTCGCTCTACAAAGCCTGTTATCTCATAGAAGTATTGAATAATAGGTCCGAGGAATAAGGCGGTAATGACTGTTCCTAGTCCAACTACATCCCAACCACCTAAATAAAGACCTAGGCCAGCAAGGGCGAACTCAAAGAGAATTCGTACCACTCGTTTAGATTGGTTTGTCTTTTCATTTACAATCATCATGAAGTGATCAACAGGAATATGAGGGAATGGAGCGCGTAAATACATTCCGATTCCAAGTCCCATGAACACGACTCCAATAACGAACACACCCCATTGGGCCCACAACACATCAATGCGTGTATTGTTTAACACGTTGTATAACCATAGGTTTAATGTCCATCCTCTTAAAAGGATGGGTAATAATGATTCAAAACGAGGTCGTTTCCCTTCAATCTTGGCATTTACAAGGACAAGGGCTATAAATCCAATGATAAGTAAATAACCAATTTTGATATCAAATCGCTTAGATAAACCAAGTGCTACACTATCCCCGGGAGCTACCCCGACAGCTGAGATCACAAGAAGCGCTAATCCTAGGCTAGAGATTACAATGCCGAATAAGTAAAGTGAAAATTGTAACCATTTTTGTTTTGAACCTAGGTAATGATGATACATTTCAGAAAGTTTAGACATGTTGAATCTCCTTTTTTCAGATTCGCCTTTTGAAACGTCTATGGAAAGGGTATACATATCAGTATGAGCAATTGATGATGCTTACTGTACTAAGGATAAAGCAAAATCAGTAAAAAATGAACTCAAATGTATAGATTATACCTATTATACCCAATGAGACTTTTGTTTAGATAGAAAGAATGACTTTTCATTTTAGGGTCTTTTAATTGATTTTGTAAACACATAACGGTTATACGGTATGCGGAGATTGACAGTTGAACGAAACTATTTTGATGAGGGGGAAAAGGGATGTATCCTCGAAATTATCGGTTTTTAGAACTGGCTAAGGAATTTGTTCAGAATGAGCTTGTATATAGCACATACGCCATTTTAGTTGGCTCTGTAGCTAGAGGGGAAGCAGATAAGTACAGTGACATCAACATTATTTGCTATACAGGCAGAGAGCAATATTTGGGAGATCGCGTCATTTTTTATAGAGGTGAGTATATTCAACTTCATACGAAATCGATCTTGGAATTTCCAAATAAAGAATTGTTGGCATACAACCCATGGCATTATCGCTTCCTCAGTGAGTCTGTTATTTTAAAGGATACAAATGCTGAGTTGAGTAAATTGCAGAACTGGGCCAAGTCTTATTTTTCCTCCATCAAAGGGGAAAAAGGATCGATCCAGGATGTTGAAAGGTTAATTGAAGGGCGTATTAAATATGCAGAAGACCAAGTCGGGGCAGGACGAGCATTTGGGGCGACGCATGCCGCGCTTGCAGCTTTCACGGAGAGCATGCTATTACATCAATTTATATACGAGAATAATGTAAGCTTAGGTCATATCGTCACGCACTTACGAAAGCTTGATCGCTCGTCTGAAATTATGGATGTATTGCCATTTTCCCCTGCTTCAAGAGTTACCTTTGAGGAAGTAGCTCAAGTGATGACCAAGCTGCGTGAACATCTTCGTAAATCTGGATTTGATCATGTAGGTGGTTTATCAGAACTTGAAGATGATCTCTGGTCAAGAAAGGCTAAAAGGAAAGCGGAAGAGGGCGACGAAGCAAATGTATTATGGCATGCCTACAACAAAGCATTCTCCCTTTTACTTGAAACGTCTCAGGATAAGGAATTTGAAGATTATTTCAGAACGTTGCCGTCTCAACTTAAGAGAAGTTTAGAGGAGATCGGATTTATTTCCTTACCACCTCAAGATATTGAAGGATTACTAACCTATACGAAATACGTCATAGATGATTCTAAACACAAGCTTAAATTGGAACAAAAATAATAAGCCGCTAAAAGTGCGGCTTTTTTGATCTTCCTGAGAATGATCTGTTTGAGGGAAAGGTCCATAGGGAAAACGTTCTTAGTCAGAAGAAAATCTCTTGAAAAGGAGATCATTATGAAACCTCAAATACAACTTACTTTACTCGTTTTACTAGGCATCGCTTTTTTGGGTGTATTTTTACTTCCGCTTAGCTTTATGTTTCAACTAATCTTCGCTCTTTTTTACATAGGAGCTATTTTAGTCATATCTTTTTATATTATTTTGGAGCGTAGGTCATCGACAAATACACTTGTGTGGATCCTTTTGATTCTCCTTCTTCCAATAGTAGGTTATTTCTTTTACATTTATTCAGGACAGCTTTCAAGACAAGGGATTCTATTCCAGGATAAAAGAAAGAAAGCTCATGAAGTGTTTGATGAAGAAGAGCCGGAAACAGGAAGAAAGGATATTAAGCCATTAAATGGTCCGCAAGAGCGCATTCGTAAAATAGTAGAATCCTATGCACAAACGCCACTCCGTAATGAGAATCACGTCAAGATTTTAACAAACGGTCAAGAAGCTTTCCCTGAAATTATGGAAAAGCTAAAACAAGCGAAATCATTTATTCATATGGAATACTATCTATTTAACAGTGATGAAACAGGCCGTGAAATGAAAGAAATTTTGAAACAGAAGGCGCAAGAAGGAGTTACTGTTCGTCTTCTTTATGATTCCGCTGGTAGTTTGAAACTGAAGAAAAAAGACGTGAAAGATATGCAGGAAGCAGGCATTGAAGTACATGTATTCTTGCCAATTGCTAGTGGGCTTGCAACCCAAACATTTAACTTCCGAAACCATCGTAAGATTATTGTCATTGATAATGAAATTGGATTTGTCGGAGGAATGAACGTCGGGGATGAATATCACGGAATTAGTGAGGAATTTCCAGACTGGCGTGACACACACATGGTTCTACGTGGTGCTGCCATCAAGGACCTACACTTGATCTTTCTTGTTGATTGGTGGTATATCACGGATGAGAACTTGGTAGAACAATATAGTACAGAAGCCATACCAGAACCAGAACAACCTAATACAAATACTCAAGTGGTTCCAAGTGGTCCTCATAATGAACACCAGATTATGAGAGATGTATACACTACGCTAATTCACAGTGCCAAGAAGTCTGTAAAGATTGCTACACCTTACTTTGTACCTTCAAGAGAGATTCATACAGCCCTTCGAATTGCAGCTCAGCAAGGTTTAGATGTGAAATTACTCATTCCAAAACCTTCTGATAACTGGCTTACTTATTATGCTGGTCATTCGTATTTCCCTGAACTCCTTGAAGACGGAATTCAGATCTATTTATATGAGAAGGACTTTATGCACCATAAGATTATGATTATCGATGATGAAACAGCTTCAATCGGTACGGCTAATATGGACTTACGAAGTTTTTATCTAAACTTTGAGGTAAATATGATTTTATATGGCGGAGAGCCTGTCGATAAGTTGATTGAGAATTACTATAAGGACTTAGAGGAGTCTAGTGAAGTGATTTACAATGAATTTGCGAAGCGAAAGACTTCAGAGAAGTGGAAAGAAGCCTTCGCCCGACTCTTCGCACCTCTGCTATAGAGAAAAGAGCATCACATTGCCAGCAGCAATGTGATGCTCTTTTATGTAGCTCTTACCTGTCCGTTACGATAAAAGTGCTTGGGCTGGATGGAGGACCACTCGCTTTCCTGCGGGGAGCTGGGAAGCCTCCTCGTTCGCTATCGCTCTCTGTGGGGTCTCCCCTAGGCTCCTTACCCCGCGGGAGTCTCGCAGTCCTCCATCCAGCCCTGCTTGAAAGTAGGTGAACGGACCTTCGGAGAGAATCACGGATCTGTACACTCCCCTTCAGGCATGTTTCCGTTCTCTTTTCTAAGTCAAAGGTGGTCCTGGAAATTGCGAGACTCCCGTGGAAAACGGGATTCCGAGATCCCGCAGAGAGCGAAGCGAACGAGGAAGCTCGGGAGTTCGTCCACAGGAAAGCGAGTGATTTCCAGGACCACCTTTCTCTACAATATCGCTAACGGAAACATTCTCTCAGCTCCGAATATTCAAGATTACCGAGCTTCCACTGAAAGATCGTTGAAGCGTTGTGGAATAGGGCTGAACTATTTCTTGTGTGTTACTGCTTTCGGGATGGTTGTACTAAAAACGTTAGTACAAAAAACAATGCAAAGCTTACTAATACTAGCGTTCCTCCTACGATGTAGAAGACGGTTGTGAAACCTTTGGCAAGTTCTAAAGGGTTTACCATGTACAGCCACATACCAAGTGTTAGGCCAGAGGTGCCGATAATGGCTGTCCAGGCATGGGTTTTTGCTAGTTTTATAAATCGGGTTTCGAATAGTTGATAAAAGGCGGACCAGGCAAATAGAGATAGCCACCCTACGACTAAGATGTGAGCGTGAATGGGGCGAAGGGCATAGGCTCCTCCTTGTGAGCCGGCCATGTGTGAACCGATGAAGGCTCCGATTAAACCAAACAGGCCTGCGAAACGTAGTAACAATAGACTTATAGAATTCATAAACATTTCCTCCATATCATCAATCTTCGTGTTTCTAACTTTATCATAGTTGTAAAGTTAGAAAATATGCTAGTCCGAATGTTCAAAAATTCGACAAAGGTTTGCTCGCGTGTTCCGCAGGAAAACCCGATTCCTCTCGCGAAGAGAGGGATCGGGTTTTTATATGCTTTGTAGCTGTTTTAATTGGTTCATGAGAGAAGGATAAAGCTCTTTATATACTTGAAACATTTGTTGGTAGGTTTGGTGGTGTTCTTTGTTTGGTTCAATCGTTTCGCTCATAGGAATGGACGTTTTAATACTATGAAGGGATGGAACTTCTCCTAAGCTATAAAGCGCAGTCCAGGCTGCTCCCCAAGCTGAACTTTGATGACTTTTGGGAATATGTACGTGTTTTCCAAATACATCGGCCAGCATTTGGGTCCATAAAGCGCTTCTTGCAAATCCCCCGCTTGCGTACAAGGAGTCATGTGAGTGTCCTAATCGTTCTAGTTCGTGAGCGATATGATAGATGCTAAAGATTACACCTTCCATCCCAGCCCTTACCATATGTTCTTTTCCATGAGTAGAACGTAAACCTATAAAGTTGGCTTTTGCACTTGCATCCCAGAACGGAGCGCGTTCTCCATTTAGATAAGGGAGGAAGAGTAATCCGTCGCTACCTGTGCTTACTCTTGCAGCCATTTGGTTGAGTTGCTCAAATGAGAGGGAGTATCCTTCGTGTGAGAATAAGTCTTTTAACCAATTAAGTACGATCCCGCCATTATTTGTGGGACCTCCTGTAATCCACAGATCCTCTGTGAAACTGTAACAGAAGACGCCTTGCTTTTCGTCAACAGCTGGAGCAGAAGTAAACTGACGAATCGCTCCACTTGTTCCAATCGTGACGGCAGTTTCACCTGGTTTAATAGCTCCAATGCCTAAATTCGCCAAAGGACCATCACTTCCACCAATAATGAAAGGAGTGCTAGAGGCAAGTCCCATATATTCTGAAGCCTCTTTAGAAAGCCCTTTCATTTCATGCGTAGCAGGAACTACTTTTGATAGTTGATCTCTGGAGATGCCAGCAAGTTTTAGGGAGGTTTCATCCCAATCCTGCTTATGGATATCATACATACCAGAAGAGGCTGCAACAGAATAATCCACGACAAACTCTCCAAACCATTTGTACAGCACATATTCTTTTATAGAAATATACTTATGGGCCATTTGATAAGGCTCGTAATGATGGTTCTTCATCCAGATCAGTTTTGATAGAGGAGACATAGGATGGAGTGGGGTACCAGTGCGCAAATAGGTCGTCGAGTGGTTTTCTTTGAGATATTCTGATTCCTTTACACTTCTTCGGTCTGCCCATGTGATAGAAGGGGAGATCGCTTGCCCTTGTTCATCCACACAAAGAAGCGAGTGCATAGCTGAGGACAAGCCAACTCCGATAACATCCTCCTTTTTGATTGAACCTTTATCCATTGCTGATCGAACAGAGTCCATAGCCGCTCTATTAATGGCGTCTCCATCTTGTTCGGCATAATCGGGTGCTGAGTGAAGGAGATCATATCCTTCCTCGTGTTCGGATAGGACATGTCCATTTCTATTAAACACAACAGTCTTCGTGCTTGTGGTACCGATATCAAGTCCAATAATGTATTTCATGGTTGAAAAATCCTTTCTACATTCTCTTTAGCGAAATGGCTTCTCTCATATTCTTGATGGCTTCTTTGGATTGTTCTTGATTCTTCATACAGTAGTTAACATAAAGGGCATCAATAATGGTTAACTCAGCAATTCTTGAAGCAAGAGCTTCTGATCGATATTCTGTCTCTTGAGCAGTGGTGTACAAGCAATAGTCAACTCGCTTCGCCAAAGCAGATTTAGCTAAGTTTGTGATGGCGATGGTAGTAACTCCTCGTTGCTGCACGACATCGACAACATCCATTATGTCTTTATTTGATCCAGAGTGAGAGATGAGGATCGCGACGTCTTCAGAAGACATTTGTGAAGCTGCCATCACTTGTAGGTGTGATTCACTGTACGCGTGGGATGGCATTCCTGTACGTATAAACTTGTGCTGGCCATCCATCGCTACAATTCCTGACCCCCCTGATCCGAAAAAGCTTATAGAGCGGGCATTCGATAGAACATCCACAACAGATTTCATGATTTGTTTATCTTGTAACTCTTTGGATTGCTCTAAGGCATTCATATTCGCTTTAAATACTTTTTGAGTGATGTCATATTCAGAATCTTCTTCAGTAATCGTTTCATGAATGTCTTGGATGGGGTTAACCAATTCAGATGCTAAAGCGATTTTCATAGCTTGATATCCTTTGAAACCTAAGCGCTTACAAAAACGAAAGACCGTTGCATCCGCAATTGTAAGATCATCCGCAATTTGATTAATAGTAGAATGAAGAATCCTTTGAGGATCTTTCATCATATAATCTGCGATAAGTTTTTCTTTTTCACTTAATTGATTATATATAGCACGAGTTCGCTGAATCACGTGCATCGATGCTGTCTCTTGCATACGATTCCCTCATTTTTCTAAGAATTTAATACATTAAGTGTAAACGATATCAAAAAAGAAATGAAGCGTAATGGCGAAAAAAAATTTCATGAAAACGCTTGCTACGAAAAAAATTTTATGTATAATTGGAATTAACGAAAAAATATTTCTTAAAACACTATAAATATAGTTGTTTGCATACAGAGAGGGGTCATTCTATGAAACTAGGATTAATTGGACTAGGAAAGATGGGGTATAACTTAGCCTTAAATCTTTTAGACAATCAACATGAGGTTGTAGCAACAGATGTAAACAGCAGCCAAGTAGAAAACATCGCAAAAGATGGTGCAACTTCGGCGCAATCCATTGTAGAACTTGTTAACAAATTAGAAGCACCGAGAACAATTTGGATGATGGTTCCGGCAGGAGAGATTACGGAACAAGTATTATCTGAATTGAAACCGCTTTTATCTGTTGGTGATCGCGTTATTGATGGTGGAAATTCGAACTATAAAGATACACTACGCCGTTCTGAAGAGATGAGCACGTACGGAGTTCATTATTTTGATGTTGGTACTAGTGGCGGAACAGAAGGAGCTCGCAATGGAGCTTGTTATATGATTGGCGGAGATGAAACAGAATTTAGAAAAATTGAACCTATATTTAAAGATACAGCAATTGAAAGCGGTTACCATTTTGCGGGGCGTACAGGCAGTGGTCACTTTTTGAAAATGGTACATAACGGAATAGAATACGGAATGATGCAAGCCATCGGTGAAGGTTTCGACATTTTAGAAAAGAGTCCGTTCGATTATAACTATGAGCAAGTGGCGAATGTATGGAATCACGGTTCGGTTATTCGCTCATGGTTAATGGAGTTAACTGAGAGTGCATTTAGTAAAGATGCAAAGCTAGAAGACATTCGTGGGGTAATGAATTCTTCTGGAGAAGGAAAATGGACGGTTGAATCAGCACTTGACTTTGAAACGGCGGCTCCCGTCATCGCCTTATCCTTGATGATGCGCTATCGTTCACAAGAAGACGATACGTTCACAGGAAAAGTAGTTGCTGCTTTACGTAACGAATTCGGCGGACATGCGGTCGTAAAGAACTAAAGAACTGAATAACTAATCATAAGACAAAGGGGAGACTGAGTATGAAACGTTTATTAACTGTAGCGGTAACAGCAATGCTTATCCTAGTGTTAGCGGCTTGTGGAGGAACAGAATCTGAAGGAAATAGTTCGAATGGTGATGGAAGTGATTCTGGGGAAGAGAAAGTGATTCGAGCAGGTATTGGGTTAAACGACAAGCACCCTCAGTACAAAGGTTTGCTAAAGTTTAAAGAAATCGTTGAAGAAAAGACAGATGGTTCTATTAAAGTGGAAACGTTCCACAGTGGCCAGCTAGGCGATGACCGTACGATGATTGAGAACTTACAGATTAACAGCCAGCAGGTGGTTATTCCATCTACAGCTCCAATGGCGAACTTTGTCCCTGAATTTAGTGTATTTGATATTCCGTTCCTATTCCCAAGTGAAGATGTAGCAGATCAGGTATTAGATGGAGAAACAGGACAGAAGATTCTAGATAAACTAGAAGGGCAAGACTTAAAAGGTTTAGCGTATTGGGAAAATGGTTTCCGTGACCTGACAAACTCGGAGCGTGCCGTTTCTTCCGTAGAAGATTTCAAAGGTCTTAAGATTCGTACAATGGAGAACGATCTTCACTTAGACGCATTTAAAGAGCTAGGTGCAAACCCTACTCCAATGGCATTCACTGAACTATTTACAGCGATGCAACAAGGAACTGTAGATGGACAAGAGAATCCATACGCAACGATCTATTTACAGAAATTCTATGAAGTTCAAGACCACGTTTCAAATACGCACCATATCTATAGCCCATTTGTATTCTTAATGAGTAAAACATTCTTTGATAACTTATCTGAAGAGAATCAGAAGATTGTCAAAGAAGCAGCAGAAGAGGCAGGGGAGTATGAGCGTAAACTTAACCGTGAAGCGAACGAAAAATACCTTAAGAAGTTACAAGAAGAAGGTATGGAATTCACAGAGATTACTGACGAAGCACGTGAAGAAATGAAGAAGAAAGTACAGCCTGTTGTAGACGAGTATAAGAGTAAAATCGGCGAAGACATTGTAGATGAAGTCTATAAAGCCGTTGAAGAAGCTTCCAAATAAGGGTTAAAAACAAGGGTTTCCTGGCTCTAGACCACACCTTATCCAGGTGCCCTTTTTTCTACTAATGTAATTGACAAGCATGATCTGAGGTGAAAACGATGAGATTACTAAAATTAATTGATCAACGATTAGAAGAAGCTTTGTTAGTTGTATTTTCTTCAGTCATGGTATCCGTAATCTTTCTGCAAGTAGTGATGAGGTTAGCGGGGAATTCACTTTCTTGGTCTGAAGAGTTGGGTCGATATTGCTTTATATGGCTTGTCTACATCGGGATCAGCTATGGTGTTAAGAAACAACGCCATTTAAAAGTCGACGTAATGCTTTTGGTGTTAAAAGATAAAGGAAAGCTAATTCTATCTATCTTGTCTAATCTGCTCTTTTTGGTTTTTGCTATTATTGTGATGAAGTACGGATCAGCTATTGCGATGAAACTTTTATCGTTTGGTCAACAATCTCCAGCGTTACATATACCGATGGGTCTTGTTTATTTATCAGCGCCAATTGGGATGGGCTTAGCGGCAATCCGTCTGCTTCAAAATATCTACAAGCAATTTAAGATGCTCATTGGAAAAGAAGAAATGAATGTGTCGGGTGACCGTGAAAGATTGCAAGAAGAGAAGGGAGGAGTCGAAGCATGACAGCGGGTGTTTTATTTGGAAGTTTCACTCTGTTTCTCTTATTAAGTGTTCCTATTGGAATCGCTCTTGGATTATCGTCGCTTGCAACAATCCTTTATACAGGAGCTCTTCCACTAGATTTTCTTATGAAGGAACTCGTGACAGCGGTAGACTCTTTCCCAATCATGGCAGTACCTTTCTTTATACTAGCAGGTGAGATCATGGGGAAGGGCGGCATATCAGAACGACTCTTTGATTTTGCAAACGCCTTGGTTGGTAACAAAACAGGCGGCTTTGCAATGGCGACCATTGTTACTTGTATGTTCTTTGCGGCGATCTCAGGTTCTGGACCTGCAACCGTTGCGGCGATTGGGGGAATTATGATTCCTGCGATGGTTCGTAAAGGATACGATAAACAGTTTGCCACAGCTGTAGTGGCTGCAGCCGGTTCAATTGGAGTCATTATCCCGCCAAGTATTCCAATGGTTATTTATGGTGTAGTTGGTGGTGCTTCAGTTGGTAAAATGTTTATGGCAGGAATTATCCCTGGGATCTTAGTTGGGGTTGCTCTAATGATTTGGGCGTATATCTACTCCAAGAAACACAATTACGGTGGAACTGGTGAGAAAATGACACTCAAAAACGTGTTTACTTCTTTCTGGGAAGCGAAGTGGGCCCTTATTATCCCTGTTATTATATTAGGTGGTATTTACGGTGGTTTCTTCACTCCTACCGAGGCAGCGGTCATTGCCGTAGTGTACAGTCTGATTGCAGGTTTATTCTTGTACGGGGAACTGAAAGTAAAGCATATTCCTAAATTATTAATTGATTCTTCACTAACTACTGCTACGATCTTAATTATTGTAGGTACCGCAACAGCATTTGGGCGATTGCTTACAATTGAACGAATTCCAGAACAAGTGGCAAGCTTTATGTTATCTGTAAGTGATAGTAATATTGTTATTATCTTAATGATTACCATCCTTCTTCTTATTGTGGGTTGCTTCATGGATACATTAGCTGCCATTATTATTCTTACACCGATCTTACTGCCAATTGCTACGAACTTAGGTTACGACCCGATCCACTTTGGAATTTTAATGGTTGTAAACTTAGCGATTGGATTTATTACACCACCTCTAGGTGTTAATCTATTCGTTGGTTCAGGGATATCTGGACTTTCAATTGAAGAACTATCAAAAGCGATTCTACCTTTCTTTATAGCTATGTTAATCTCGCTTGGTCTGATTATCTTTATTCCACAACTATCTTTGTGGTTAGCTAATTTGGGAGGATAAGTACTTAACAGGATTCTTTACTTTATGTAAAGAATCCTCGTTATGTTTATGAATAGTTCAGAAGTTTGCATCGGTTGGGAATAAGAAGCAAACGTGATGAAGGAAAAGCAATTGTGAATGAAAGAAGGGATCGCAAGTGAGTGTGTTTATCCAGGTCGTTTTTCCTGTGCTTCTTGTGTTTTTATGTGGGTTTGGTATTCAGAAGTGGAAGCAGTTAGATATTAAATCAGTATCCACAGTTGCCATCTATATCTTAACGCCGTGCTTAGTGTTTGAAACATTTTATGATGCGAAGCTAAATGGTGAATATATCATTATTGTAGCCTTTTCGGCGTGTCTACTTGCGGCTATTATAATTATTAATAAGATCACAAAAGTCATAAAGGGATATGATCAATCTGTTGAGAGCGGTATGATTTTATCTACCGCATTTATGAATTCAGGTAATTACGGGGCTCCAATTGTCCTGTTTGCATTTGGTGAGGAAGGGTTTGCCTATTCAGTATCCTTTCTTGTCTTACAAGCTATTATCATGAATTTCTTTGGCGTGTATTACGCGGCAAGAGGGCAGTCTGGCATGAAGTTGGCTGCACAATCGGTTATGAAAATGCCGGCTACCTATGCTGTCATCATTGCATTACTCATGAATGTATTACATATCCCAATGCCAGAGAATCTATTTTCTGCTATTCATCTTATTGCTGACGCTGCCATTCCTGGAGTTATGATTGTCTTAGGGATGCAGTTGGCTGATATATCAGTGAAATCGATGGAGTGGGGGAAAGTAAGCTATGCATCAAGTCTCAGACTTCTGGTTTCACCTCTTATTGCCCTGCTTCTAGTATGGATTATGCCAGTGGATCCTCTGCTTGCTAAAGTATTAATTGTATCTGCCGCAATGCCTTCAGCAGCAACCACGACGATGTATGCAGTTGAATTTAATGCCAGGCCAGAACTTGTCTCAAGCATTACACTTGTGACTACATTAGCGAGTATTGTGACGATTTCAACATTGTTAACATTTATTTCATAGGAATGAATATGCTCCTTATTTTTATGTGGACGAATACTATTCAACAAAAAAATTAAAAAGGTGGAATATAAGGTGGAGCAGGTATCTGAATCAATTACAGTAAATATTGATGAAACACAAACGATTATTGAATTAAGTAATAAAATTCAACGCTATGACTCAGAAATTTATCTTGTGAAGAATGTGGAAGGAAGTATGGTAGAGGTAAACTTAAAAAGCTTCCTCGGGTTGATTAACTTAAGACTTAAAAATGGAGATCGCCTTTTAATTCGATGCGAGGGTAGAGATTGTGCGGAAGCATTAGAAGAAGTCAAACAATGGCTAACATAACTAAAAAGAGCGGTACTGGCTATGAAATGCCAGTGCCGTTTATTATTTTAACACAATAAAAGGGTTTACATTTGTAGCAAAAAAGGGAATGGTCTGGTAAGAATAAGGAGTGAACTGAAATGTTGATATCTTATGTACCGTTTGATGAGACGAGCGGTTATATAGAAGATGTAGTGTCTCTGTCTCTTGAAATGTGTGAAGGTGAGAAAACAGGTGAGTCTATTCGCTCGCAAATTATAAAGGATGCTTATGAAGAAGGTCATAAAGGTTGGATTGCTCTGTGTAAGGGGAAGGTTGTTGGATATGCGTATGGCTATCATTGTGTAAAGAAGGACGTGAAACGATCTGATTTAGAACCTGCAGGTGAGCATAGAGCCGAAGGCATTTATGATTGCTTCGAATATGTTGAGTTGACCGTATCTCCGAAATATAAACATGCAGGAATTGAGTCCACGTTAGAGAAGCGTTTACTAGATGAAACGCTGGCACATAAAAAAGAAGAAACCGTTTAGGTTGATTACAAGAATGTAAATATATCATTCATGCTATTGCCTCCAAAGACGCTTCCCTATAAAATGAGGGGGATGTTTAGTGAAGGAGGCAATTGTGTGAAGACATACATAGAAATTTTGCTTGTCGCTTTTCGGTTGGGGTTGACCTCGTTCGGAGGCCCTGTTGCTCACTTGGCGTACTTCCAAGATGAGTATGTGAAAAGGCGAAAATGGCTTGATGATAAAAGTTATGCAGACCTTATTGCGTTGTGCCAATTTTTACCTGGTCCTGCTAGTAGTCAGGTAGGAATCTCTATTGGTATGGTTCGTGGTGGAATCTTAGGGGGGATTTGTGCGTGGATTGGGTTTACCCTTCCGTCTATTGTAGCCCTAATCCTCTTCGCGCTCACGGTTCATTCTTTAGGAATCCAAGATGCTTCTTGGGTGAAAGGATTAAAAGTTGTCGCTGTAGCGGTAGTGGCTCATGCGATCATGAATATGGGCAAGAAGTTAACACCGGATCGTCCTCGTATTACGATTGCGATTCTAGCAGCTATCGCATTGCTGTTTTATCAAACTGCTTTATTCCAGATTGTTGTGATTCTAGCTGGTGCTATGAGTGGTATTATCCTCTATCGTAATGCTGAGTTACCTGAAGGACAGGATGTGGGACTTCGCTTCAAGAAACGAACAGGAATCATCTCCCTAACGATCTTTGCTGCTTTGCTTGCGTTTATTCCTGTTGTGGCGAATGCTAGCTCATCCATATACGTGACGATTTTTGATATCTTCTATCGAGTTGGTTCTATTGTATTTGGTGGAGGTCACGTCGTTCTGCCTATGTTAGAAGCTGAAGTTGTGTCTGCACTTATTTCTAAGGATCTATTCTTAGCAGGGTATGGGGCAACACAAGCTGTACCTGGCCCTATGTTCACGTTCTCAAGTTATATTGGGACAGTCGTAAAAGGTGTCCCAGGCGGAATTGTGGCATCCTTAGCGATGTTTCTACCATCATTCTTGCTGTTAATTGGCGTCCTGCCTTTTTGGAACTCACTCCGCAAGGTAAAACGAGTACGTGCGGCCTTGCTAGGTGTAAATGCAGCTGTAGTTGGTCTATTGCTTGCAGCATTCTACGATCCGATTTGGACAAGTGCGATCCAAGCACCTAAAGATGTAGCAGTAAGCCTGGGCTCATTTGCGCTATTATATTTCTGGAAGCGCCCTGCGTGGCTCGTTGTAATCCTGACAGTCCTTGCCTACGTTGTTGTATCGGCAATCGTATAAATAATGTTGAAGTGGAAAAGATATGGGAAACCATATCTTTTTTTTTGTACACGAAGCTGAGACATTTAAAGTGGTGGGATTAAAGTCTACTATAAAAATATAATTATCAGACTTGTCAGACAATTGAGGGGTGTGGTATGATGGGTTCACAAAATGAAAACGTTTACAAAAGTGGTGATTAGAACTGATGGAAGAGACCAAATTGCGTAAACAAGCCATGGTATCACTCACGGGAAGAGAGCAACAGTTTTCGAAAGAGAATAACTTCTTGTTTAACTATGGAACACTTGTCCTTACATCACTCGCACTTCTTGTACAACATTATTTCATGTAAATCTACACAGCAATCGTTACCCCCTAAAATGATAGCATAAAAAAGATCCCCTGACGCTTAGCGGCAGGGGATCTTGCATTTTTTAATGGCCAGATGCTTTGGCATTTGGTTTATCGTGGACAGCAAGTTTGTTTACTAAAGTAGAGCTTGCGTCATTAAGTCCCATAATTTCCACGTTGGTCCCTTGTTCTTGGAATTTCATCACGACTTTATCAATCGCTCCAACCGCTGAGTCGTCCCAAACGTGTGTGGTACTAAAGTCAATCGCTACTGTGTCTACTTCTTCTTTATAATCAAAGTAATCCGCGAATTCGGAAATAGATGCGAAGAACATTTGACCGGTTACACGGTACATACGCTTACTATGCTCAGCATCTAATGTCTTCTCCACGTGAATATTAGAGATTTTTGCAACGAAGAAGATCGCACTTAAGATAATACCTGCAAATACTCCAAGGGATAGGTTGTGTGTGTAAACAACTGTTCCTACGGTTACAATCATAACAGCTGCGTCAGTAACGGGCATACGATGTAGCTTCGTTAGAGAAGACCAATCGAAAGTACCGATCGATACCATAATCATTACACCTACAAGAGCTGCCATTGGGATTTGGACAAGGATATCTTGTAAAACGAGAATCAAGAATAATAAGAACAAGCCTGCTATTAAAGTGGAAAGTCTTCCACGTCCACCGGATTTTACATTAATGACAGATTGACCAATCATCGCACAGCCGGCCATGCCGCCAAAAAATCCAGTAACGACGTTAGAAATACCTTGACCACGAGCTTCTTTGTTCTTGTCACTCGGCGTGTCCGTCATGTCGTCTACGATTTGAGCTGTTAGTAACGATTCAAGTAGTCCCACGATTGATAATGCAAATGCATATGGGAATATAATTTGAAGCGTTTCGAAATTTAATGGGATTTCAGGAATCAGGAACATTGGTAGTTCACTTGGTAATGTACCCATGTCTCCTACTGTTCGAACTCCCACGCTTGTTGTTAGAGCAATAACTGTCATAACGATAATGGCAACAAGAGGAGCAGGGATCACAGTTGTAAAGCGAGGTAGGATGTAAATAATCGCAAGAGAACCTGCAACCATTAGGTACATGGCCATTCCTTCACCTTCAAAGTGTGGAAGCTGAGCTGTAAAGATCAGAATTCCCAAGGCGTTTACGAACCCGATCATAACTGAGCGGGGGATAAACTTCATAAATTTGGCGACCTTCAATACACCAAATAAATATTGCAAAATACCGGTTAAAATCGTAGCAGCCAATAGATATTCTAAGCCATGATCTTTAACCAGTGTCACCATCAAGAGCGCCATAGCCCCTGTGGCCGCTGAGATCATACCAGATCGACCGCCGGTAAAAGCAATGACAACCGCAATACAGAAGGATGCATACAAGCCGACTTTAGGGTCTACGCCTGCAATGATAGAGAAGGCGATAGCTTCAGGAATCAGAGCAAGAGCAACGACAATACCAGCCATAACGTCACCCTTAACGTTACCGAACCATTGTTGTTTAATTGTTTCTAGGTTCAAATCGACACCTCTTTCTTCAGTTTTTAATGTTGGCTTTCGACCGCGCCGAAAGCAAATCCGATTGCAACGAGAGTGATTATAACACGAAGACCGTAAAACAAATAACCCCATGTAAGCGTTTAAATAAGGTTTTTTCTTCAAATTCCTCGTACATGCTTGCCTAAAGACCCCTGAACCATAAAAATGACATTTTTTTGTCTGAATATTTAAGGGTCCTTTAGAGCTTAAAACCGTGGTATGATAAGAAGTATAGCCATATATTAGGGGGGAGTTTTGTTATGTATCAACGAATACTTCTAGCCACAGATGGATCTGAATCTGCTCTGAGAGCTGCTCATAAAGCTGCACACCTTGCTAAGATTGAAGCATGTGCAAGGATAACCATTGCCTATGTCGTCGACCCAGCCGCCTCTAAGCACGATGTTCTTACAGAGGGAAGCAGTATGAGTCTCCTAGAACAAAAAAGGCACGAACGCGTTAAACCGATTGAAGGTTTATTCGATCGCAAAGAAGTAAGTTATGATTTTAAACTGTTAAAAGGTGATCCAGGAACAGAACTCACTCGCGTAGCTAACGAAGAGGAATACGATATTGTCATCATGGGGAGTCGAGGTCTAAACGCTCTCCAAGAAGTCGTTTTAGGTAGTGTTTCTCACAAAGTGACCCTTGGAGCTCAATGTCCGGTTATGATCGTGAAGTAATAAATAAGGAAGAAAGTTGGTATCAATTAAGCCAGAACCCGTAGCGGGTTCTGGCTTTTTTTGGTGTGCCCGGCATGGACGTAAGCTTTAGGGTTAAAGTCCCGAACGGTGAAGGTCGTTGTAGCCGTTAGCCAAAGACAAGGGTGTCTGGGGCGACCCAGAATCTAAAGGAAGTCGGAGGCA
>NZ_BMIN01000009.1 GCF_014642405.1 Pontibacillus salipaludis | reverse complement strand
TGCCTCCGACTTCCTTTAGATTCTGGGTCGCCCCAGACACCCTTGTCTTTGGCTAACGGCTACAACGACCTTCACCGTTCGGGACTTTAACCCTAAAGCTTACGTCCATGCCGGGCACACCAAAAAAGGATTATTAAGAAAACCTTAATAATCCTTTAATACCTAGTCCATATTCTGATGTTTCAATAGGTGTACAAGAGGAATAAAAATCGCTACCAGCTTCCTTTGACTTAAGTAAGAGAGCTACCCCTTAACTCATGGTCTTGGATGTCCCCTTTTTCCTTCAAGAAAGAAAGAACGCAGTGGTTAAACTCTTTAGGTTTATCAATATTTACTACATGTCCGCTACCAGGAATAAGAAGTAATGTCGAGTTCCCTGCCTCTTTAGCATCTTCCCTAATATACCTCTTAAACATATGATCCTCTGCACCAGTTAAATAAAGTTTAGGAATATGAGAGGCTACTTCTTTAACATTCTCAAATGTTCGTTCCACCGTGTGGAGGATTCTATACCAACCGAGGAACTCTTTTCGTTCCATTTCTGTAGCTTCTTTGATAAAAGCGTCTCTAGAAGATTTATGACTATTCTTAGGCATTAATATATAAGCAAATAAAGAGTAAATCCACATATGAGGTGCCATGTTTTTTAACATCCCTCCAAGAGTAAGTAAGACTCTTGATAAAGGATTTATTCTTGTAATTGCACCTCCAAGTACAACTGTTTCTATCCGTTCTGGAGCAATAGACATAATGTTGTGTATGAGCACCGAACCTAAGGATATTCCGACAAAATGAGCTTTATCTATACTCAAATAATCCAATACTCTTAGAACTTCTTTTGAAGCTAATTCAAACGAAAAATCTTCATTATAACGATCGACACTTGGTGAATTCTTATGTCCTGGTAGATTAATAGCAATGATATTAAAATTCTTTCTAAACTCCTTAATTTGCGGGAAGAAGATACTTGAATTTCCTCCAATCCCGTGTAAAAGAACAACATATTCCTTACTACTGTCTTGGCCCAATACTTTATGTTCTAACAAAACGACAATCCTTCCTCATATGCTTTATAACTAGTTGTGGTGATCGTAAAAATCCATTCAATCTGAGATTTTTTTATCCTTAAAGATACAGTATCAGATCATTTGCTCTCTAGGCAATTGAAATTAGAAAAAGGATTATCCACTAGAAGAGAAATTTTACAATTAGCTCCCTAATAACAGCAAGTAATCTACCTATCTATCTGATCGCCCGAGTAGCTATGAATGTACGTATATACTGATCGATCAATCTCTCTCCTCCAAAGTCATCTTCGTAAAATCCA
Source organism: Pontibacillus salipaludis (assembly GCF_014642405.1). GTDB lineage: Bacteria > Bacillota > Bacilli > Bacillales > BH030062 > Pontibacillus > Pontibacillus salipaludis. Next base: position 161,190 of record NZ_BMIN01000009.1, on the reverse strand, counting down.
GCAATAACAAACCCTGCATCAATTTGGCCTTGAATTTGGTCTTCTAAAGAATGAGCATACTCAATCGTATCCCCTGACTCAACATAGGCCTTTACTTCTTCCGGATCAAGATGATCAAGCGTGGAAGATGGAACGGCATATTTTACATCCAAAACACCTTGCTCTTCTTTCAATTCATCAAATAACCATAGTAGAGGGTTCGTAAATCCAGAGATCAAGCTACCACCATCCCTCAGAACACGATATGCTTCTTTCCATACCGGGCGAATATCATCAACAAATAGATTGGAAACAGGATGGACAATGATATCAAATGTTTGATCCATAAAGGCACTCAAGTCAGACATATCTCCCTGAACGGCCTTAATCTTTAAACCTTCACTCTCTGCAACAAGTTTGTCCTGCTCAAGCTGCTTATCTGAAATATCTAGAACGGTTACATCAGCACCTGCTGCCGCTAAGATAGGCCCTTGTTGTCCACCTCCTGAAGCAAGACATAATACCTTATTCCCTTCTAACGATTCCGGAAACCATTGACGAGGCACTGGTTTCTCTGTCGTGACACAGATCTCCCAATTTCCAAGTCTACTTTGCTCGATAATTTCTGAATCTACAGCTTTCGTATACCTTGATTCAGCCTCTACTTTTTTGTTCCAAGCTTTCCGGTTATGTTCTGATAGATTCATTTCGGTGTTCCTTCTTCCTTTATGAAATTATTATTTTCGGCATACATAAATCATCTCTTTGCTAGTAGAGGTAAGCGGACCTTCTTCCCAATCCCCATATATATGAAGAATAGATAGTCCATGCTTCTCTAGAAGTCTCTTCATTTCTTTCGGAAAAACAAATCGGAGGGCTATGTGAGATTTTTCTTCGTTTATCATCTCATCAAATTCATTCTTGTATCGCCGTGTTGTGGTATTATACTGTACCTGACTTAAAGCGTCATATTGACTAGAGTGATAAACATCGACTAAAACCCCCGTTTCTTCATCCTTGTAAGAATGCTCAAATACCTCTTCCGGTTCACTTAAGAGTTCATAGGCATTCGGAAAGCGAGTACCAAATATAAACACACCATTCTCTTTCAGGTGGCGCCTAACGGATGCCAGCAACCCATCCTGAGAGTCATTGGTGAGAAAATGTTGAAATGAATTTCCAACAGTAAAGATGAAATCCACTTTCTTATGGAGGTTCAAATCTGCACAGTCTTCTAGGATCCAGTTAATAGTGTCCCCTGCTCTTGTTTTTCGTTTTGCTTCCTCTAACATGCCCTGATGTACGTCTATACCAGTCACATCATATCCCGCACGCGCTAAGGGGAACGTTGCTCGACCTGTGCCACAAGCCAGATCAATAATAGGACCATCTTGTTTCTTCGCCCACTTCAACAGAAGAGGAATATCACGCTTATTCGCATTATTCTGTCCATCATAACGAGCCGGATCATCATATTCTTCTAAATTATATATTTTATCAAGGTTTTCCATAGATCTCTCCAATTATTAAACTAACAGATTGTAAAGACATAAAACGAAAGGGAGCATTAGAGTACTCATTCCTACAGGACGTTTACCATAGTATTACGATTATGTATCTTCTTGATTTACTAAGGCGTTTTTTATAACAGGCGCATCAGGAGGATTAAGTGAAGAAGGGAGGCTAAAGGGAGAGAAGAATTGTAAGTCCGCTACTTCCTCTTCTTGTTTTTGCAATGTGCCACTATAATCGTTGCATAAATAAGCTGCTGTCACGTTATACACTTCATCCCCGTTGGGCAGTTTGTAATAGAATTCTTCACCAGAATACACTCTTAGTAATTTTAGATCTTTGGCTTTTAACCCTGTTTCTTCCTCCAGTTCTCTATAGGCCACTTCTTCTAAGTTCTCCCCTAACTCCATAGATCCTCCAGGAAGTCCCCAGCACTGATTGTCTTTCCTCAACTGTAACAATAATTCTCCTTGTTTATTAAATAGCAATACACATGAGCCCGGCATAAGAAGAGGCCTTGTTCCTACCTCTTTTCTTAAATCTTTTATATATCCCAACACCTATTCCCCTCTACTGTTTTTTAGCTTTTCAACCAATTCTATAACCAGCTGGATGGATCCTATTATCTTCTTCATGTTTTCTACGAACAATTACACACTCCACATTATTCCAAATGAATGGACTGTATTCAATTAAAATTCTAAAACAACAGACGTACCCTGAGAGAGTACGTCACTTCTTATGAGTTAACGACTAATTCATGTTGATCATTAACTATAATTCGGTCACCTGTGTCGAGGAGTATCTCTAAAGGGTAAACTTCCGCTTGTTTGTCTGAGAAGATCCACCGTCTTCCTGGTTCGATTAACAATAAAGAATTCCCATCCTCTCTTCTCCCCATAAAATTAAGAGCAGAACCGTCAATCGGTTCCTGGTCTCGTTCTAGGATACCGATACGACTTAATTTCTCTCCCGCACTTTGAGCATCTTGAACGGTTACGCTGATCTCACTGATCTTCAAAAGGCTTTGCGAGGAAAATGGATCGTCACTATCTTTTGATATAGAATGTCTAGCAATGAACTCAACAATATTTCCTGCAGGGTCATAGAAATATAAAGAATGAGCAGGAAGGTCTGAAAAATCTACTTCATCTTCCCCATCTTCCGTGTTCAATTGAACTCTTGATTCTACCCAGCTTTTTGCTTCGTTAAATTTGTTAGAAGGAATATTAAATGCAAAGTGATAATATGGATTTCCTTTTACATTCGTTGAAGAAAACTCTAATAAACTAGAGCCTACGGCAAGCTGAAGATTTTTTTCATCTTCTTTTATAACTTTCATACCTAGTACAGTTGAATAGAAATTTTTTAAAGCTTTGATGTGATTTGTTTTTAAGCTAACTTTTTTAATATCCATCATGCTTACCTACCTTCACAAGTATTTATAATTATTATAATTGAACATAATAGATTAAAATAATACCAGATTGTAATAGTTAGGTATAACATTTACTTATATTAAAAAAACGCTCCATCCTTACTGTAAGGATGGGCGCAACTTAAGTTTAGCGATAAACGCTAGCGCACGTATTCGCCTGCGGTTCATAATAGCAATGATTCTTATATTGTCCTGCAAAAGGCTGACCGAACCATGTGGGAGGACATGCACCTGATGGGTTGAAGTACCAAAGGGAGTACTTTGCAGGGAACTGTCTCCAGAATTTTAAATTCTTCTCTGCTAATCGTTTTTCAGCCGATCTAGCTCTGTTGTAAAACAGATTCCCCTTTTGTACAGCTTCAAATGAGTAATTTCCTCCTTGAACTTGATAAATAACATCAGAAATGGTTCTGAGATCTTTAAAATCTAAACAATCTGATGCAGTTCGGTTTACAATAACATTACCGACATACAACATTCCTTGTTTTCCTTCACTAACCGCTTCTGCTCTCATCATCCTCGCCATTAAAGCAACGTCTGAATCTGTATATTTCACTCTCGGCATACTTTCACCTCACAATTTTGTATGCAAAATTTCTTTCGTTGTCTAACTACTTGTGAAAACCCAATATTTATAAGTATGTAAGAGCTGCTTATCCTATTATTCATTTTCTATTTACTCTTCAGGTAAGGAGTAAATATAGAGAAATCATGAAATTTTTTCCCTTAAGACCTTTTCGTTCATGCCCCAATAAAAAACAGGGCAAAATCTACTTGATTTCGCCCTGCAAAGACATTCAGTTCTTCATTACACCTGACTTTTCTCTTCCTCCTGCAACTTCCTCCACAGAATCTTCCCGGAACTTGTTGTCGGAAGGGAATCGCGAAACTCTACGAGCCTAGGATACTTATAGGCAGCCATGTGTTCTTTCGCCCATTCAATGATCTCTTCCTCAGCTACTGTGCCTTTTGCCTCCTCATTTAAAATCACGAAGGCTTTTACTGTTTCACCCCGTCGTGGATCAGGAACTCCAACAACACATGCTTGCTGTATGGAAGGATGATTATAAAGTAGTGACTCCACTTCTGTAGGCCACACTTTGTACCCTGAAGCATTGATCATCCTCTTAACCCGATCAACAATAAAGAAGTATCCTTCCTCGTCCACTCTTCCTATATCCCCTGTACGGAAAAATGTTTTCCCGTCAATATCAAGAAATGACCCTTCATTATCAGATTCATTGTAATACCCTACAAAGACTTGAGGGCCATTTACAACAATTTCCCCTGTCTCATTTACTCCAAGCTCTAGTTGAGTAGCAGGATCAATAATACGTGCATCGACATCGAATGAAGGAACACCAAGGCACTGAAGTTTCGGACGATCAGGTGGATTGAAGTGAGTATGGGATATCGTTTCTGATAAACCATATCCTTCAATAAACTTAAGCCCCGTCATCTCATATAGCTTGTTACCAACAGCCTCAGGCAATGCAGCTCCACCACCTGCTAGTACTTGCAGACTTGAGATGTCATATGAAGAAAGAGTAGGGTTTGAAAGAAAATCAATCAGCATCGTACTGATCATAACCCAGTGTGTCACTTGATTTTCCTCAATCATTTTAGCTGCCATCTCTCTGTCCCAGCGAGTTACTATGACCATTGTACATCCGCCATATACTGGAGCGTGAAGACTATGAAGCATCCCCGTTACATGGAACAGAGGTAAGGTAGTAAGGTGCACACTATCCATTGTAATGCTTACCCAGTTGTAAGCAGATACTGCATTCGCTTGAACAGTTGAATTTGTATGCATACACCCTTTCGGTTTTCCTGTAGTACCAGAAGTATATGGCATAACACATAAGTCATCAGGACCTGCTTCAGCTGGCTTAGGTGAAAGACCAGCTGCCAGGGCATCTTTCCAATAATACGTTCCGGCGTGATGGAAAGATTGACGTGGCGCAAGCACTTCAGGCGGGAGATCTTCCATATGCTCTGCAGGCAGATAATCACTGTAGGAAGCTACCACAATGGACTCAAGAGAAGTCGATTTTAAGAGAGGTTGTACTCGATCGTACAACTCTTGTCCAACGATCGCGTTCTTAATTTGACTATCTTGAATGAAAAAGGCAAGCTCCTCCGACGTGAGCATGGGATTAATCGGGACGACAAGGGCATCCGCACGATTAATACCATAGAAGCTTACTGCATATTGAGGAGAGTTCTGCATAAAGATCAGAACAGGTTCTCCTTTTTCAACATTTAGCTTGTGCTGCAAATAACCAGCAAGTGCCCCTGCTTCTTCTTTAAACGTTCGATAGGAAATCTCACTTCCGTAATAAAGCATTGCTGGATGATCAGGAAAACGTGCTGCTGCCACCTCCAAATTATGATAGAGTGTCGTTTGTGGTACAGACAGACTTTTCGTTACACGATTCGGGTAGTACTGAAGATGATTCGTAAACATAAATCGCCATTCCCCTTTCCACTCTTAGGTATAGTAGTTAACCTACGTTATGGTACAAGCACTAGCTTCCCTTTCGTTTTTCTGCTCTGAAGTAATTCATGTACGTTTGCTGCTTCAGCAAGAGGATAGACTCCCCCAATTGTAAGTTTCAGCTCATCCTTTTGAACAAGAGCTAAAAGTTCCTGAAGGCTTGAACTGAATAATTTAGGTTTTTTCATAATTTGTGGTAAAAAGAAGCCGACAACTGATAAGTTCCGGTTCATTAAACCTGAAGGATACATTTGAGCTGGGTTTCCACTCGCGACACCATACACCACGACACGTCCAAATGAGCGCATGCACTTAACCGTTTCATGGAAGATCTCGCCACCTGCCATCTCTAATGCAACATCAACTCCCTTTCCGCCGTTTGCTTCTATTACCTTCTCTCGCCAGTTATCTTCCGTGTAATTCACAATCGCATCTGCCCCGAGTGACTTGGCAAGTTCTAACTTCTCTTCTGTACTAGCGGTAGCAATAACCTTACCTGCTCCGAATGTTTTAGCCAATTGTACAGCAAGAGATCCAACACCACCAGCGGCTGCGTGAACAAGAACTGTTTCTCCTGTTTCAAGCCGTCCCATCGTTTTTAAAATATGATAAGCGGTCAAGCCTTGAAGAGGGAGAGCAACAGCTGTTTCAGGTGTTACGCCTTCTGGTATTGGAATTAACATCTGAGCATTAGCCACAGCGTATTCAGCATATCCCCCTTTCTCAATGAGCGTAACGACTCGGTCTCCCTTTTGTACGTTTGAAACACCTTCTCCAATCTCCTCAACGACTCCAGCAACTTCCGCACCAGGGATAAAAGGCAGTGGAGTTGGAACAACATATGCTCCCTCTCGGCGAGCCGTATCTGCATAATTCACCCCAATAGCCTCAACTTTAAGAAGCACCTCCCCTTCAGATGGACTAGGATTATTTAGATCTTTGATTTCTAACACTTCTGGTCCTCCATAGTTCTCAAACTGAACAGCTTTCATAAAACTCCTCCTTATTGGCCTGTAAATGCAGGCTTTCGTTTCTCAACAAACGCGCTAACGCCTTCCTGATGATCCTCTGTTGAAACCATGACCGTCTGAGTAATTCGCTCTTGCTCAAGAATCGAAGCAAGATCGGCTGTTTCAGACTGGTTGACGAGCTTTTTCATCATACTGATCGCACGACCTGGTCCCATTGCAATTTTAGTAACGTATCCTCTTGCTGAAGCTTCAAGTTCGCTTTGCTCATATACTTTATTGACTAACCCAAGCTCCATGGCCTGTTGGGCTGATACAGGTTCCGCATTAAAAAGAAGCTCTTTGGCTTTATACGGACCAAGCTTTTTCGTTAAGAAATAGCTGCCACCTCCATCTGAAACCAATCCCACCTGGGCAAAACTTAAGACAAACTGACTTTCTTTAGCGGCGAGAATTTGATCACAAGCAAGTACCAAGTTCCAGCCAGCTCCTGCTGCGAAACCATGAACGATTGCTATAATCGGCTTCGAGCATTCTTTCATCGTCAGTATGAGTTCATTTAAATACCCTAAATGATCATACACATCTGTAGCCGTTGCTTGCCCCATCTCTTTTACATCTCCACCTGCGGAGAAAGAACGTCCTGCACCAGAGATGGTAATCGCTTTAATAGAATCAGAGCGATCTGCTTGTTTCACCGCCCGTGTTAATCCAGTAATCATTTCTTCACTGAATGCGTTAAGGCGATCTGGCCTGTTTAACACACAAGATAAAACAGGCCCCTCTTGAGTAATTTGTAAATGATCATTGCCTTGTATCAAATCATATCCTCCTTTATATTAGCGAACGTAATTGGTCGCTTCGATCATGTGAGACGCTATGACACGGTTTCGTTCTATGCGATTCTCTGTAAGAAAGGCATTCAAATTAACGGAAACACCCATCAGGAATTGGGATCGGATTTCGCCTTTTAACAAGGATGCACCGAGATACTTCGCGTTCGTTTCAACTTGTGCTAAAGAATGCTCCACAAACGTCTCCGCAAGTTTTTCTTTTAAACTATAGGTACGATCCCCATGTTCTCTCGCTTTCTCTGCCCGAACTACGCATGATTCTGCCTGATAAAGAGCAATCGCAATATTAGCAAGCTTCATCAGGGTTTCCTGTTCATTCTTCATAGCGTCCCCGTAGGCTTCGTAGGCAGCACCCGCACATACTAAGAAAATGTTTCTGTAGGTATCTACGACTTGATGGAGGGAAGCGAGAATGTCGTCTTCTTTCTGAATACCACTTTCAAGCTTTGCTTGTGCCTGCTCAATTAATGAACGTGCATCTACTTCCCCTTTCGCCACTCGTTTAAAGAACGCCCCAGGGATTAGTAACCGATTAATTTCATTCGTTCCTTCAAATATTCGATTGATCCGTGCATCCCTGTAGGCTTGTTCAACTGGATATTCCTTAATAAAGCCGGCTCCCCCATGAAGCTGAACGCCTTCATCTGCCATGTAATCAAGAGTCTCAGAACCTACAATTTTACAAATTGCCGATTCTAGAGCATGTTCATTCATTGCTTTAGCAATCGCTTTATAATCGACAGAATCCTCATAGCCTCCTAGAGCTGATTCTACAAGCCCTGCTGTACGGTACATAACCGACTCGGCTGCAAATAATTCACTCGCCATCGTTGCAATTTTTTCTTGTGTTGCCGGAAAGTCTGCAATGCGCCGTTTAAATTGCTTTCGTTCCGTTACCTGTGACAAGGTCGCATCAAAGACAGCACGTGAAGCGCCAGTGGTTGCAAAGCCAAGATTAAAGCGCCCTAAGTTCAGCACATTTAAAGCAATAACATGACCACGGCCAACTTCCCCTAACAGATTCTTTACAGGCACCTCGCAGTCTTCAAAAATGACTGAACACGTTGAAGAACCTTTGATCCCCATCTTCTGTTCTTCCGGTCCAATCGTGACCCCAGGAAAATCCTTTTCAACTATGAAAGCAGAGAAATGCTCCCCGTCGACTTTGGCATAAACAATAAAGGTATCAGCAAATGCAGCATTCGTTATATAAATTTTAGTTCCATTCAAAATATAGTGCGTGCCCGCTTCGTTCAAAGCGGCTGTCGTTTTAGCCGCTAATGCATCTGAACCTGCCTCAGGTTCAGTCAGGCAATAAGCTCCAATATATTCACCTGAGGCAAGTTTAGGAAGGTATGTCTCTTTTTGTTCTTTTGTTCCGAAGTACGTAATAGGTAGGGTCGCAATACAAGTATGATTACTGTGCGCTACAGAATATCCGCTCGCACTCCCCAGGGCTTCACCAACAATCCCTTTGCTAATTTTGTCTAATCCCAATCCTCCATAAGCTTCTGGAATGCTGTGCCCAAGTAAACCAAGCTCCCCAGCTTGCTTCATAAGGGTTGCAACTAATTCAAAGTCTCCATTCTCGATGGTCTCCCTTTGAGGGTAGACTTCTCCTCTTAAGAACTTCTGAGCTGTTGTCTGAATCATCTTATGCTCATCTGATAAATCTTCTGGAGTAAACATTTCTAGAGGCGTTATACGATCCGTTAAAAACTGACCACCCCTGATCATCTTATCGACTGGATTCATATTCCTTAACCTCCTTAATCGACCCGCTCCTCTTGGAAAATACGGGGACAATATTATATTGGTTTTCATTAGACACAAACGATAGATCCTCTTCTAAGCCATAAGCAGTCATCATTTCTCCAACTCTCGTTTCAGCTAAGACTTCTTTAGCGGTCCGTTTTTCGTTGCTGTATACCATTAAGGCACCTCGAGCCGCATCAGATAATTCCCAGTCACCTTTTTGTATCAATGAATGTAGGAGTCCCCCCGCACCGTAATAGTCCTCAAGACAGAACGAGTTCGCTGATCCGGAGCACACAAGTACAATATTTTCTGTTCGGTGTTCTTGGTAGAGCCGGTCGGCTATAGCACCTATATTTAAGAGTGAACATAGATAGACCATTGAAGCTCCCTCTGAACGGCGAGTGGCAACTGTACCATTTGTTGTCGATAATATGAGTAGACGATTATAAACAACTCGATTTAACGCTAGTGGATTAGGTGGGAGAAAGCCTTTAATTGTGATGCCTCCATACTCCCCTGCAACGAGTGGGTTTTCATGCTGAAATCTTTTTGATACTGATTTCGCTTCCTGTTCGTTTAGAACCGGTATTACTTCCCGTGCACCATTCGCTAAACTTGCCGTAATAGTGGAAGTAGCAAGGAGTACATCAAAGACAACGGCAACTGAGTTGTTCTGCCACCTAGAAGGATCAATATCTTCTTTTTTCATCACTACATGAATGCGCCCCACCTCTACACCCTCGCTGTTTCTTCTGCTAGATCAATAAGGTGATTCACAAAATGATTCATATGCGCAAATCGTGGGTCGCTTGTCTGCCCCATTTTGTAACGGTAATAGATTTGTTGTACAATCCCAGCGAGCTTAAAATAAGCGAACGATAGATAGACGTCCATATTCGTTACGTCCCTACCACTTTTCTTCGCATACCGTTCTATAAAGTCATCCCGAGAGAAGAAACCTTCTTGTATGGTTAATGGTGGCTTCCCTAATCCTTTTCGTAACGACTCTGGGTCATCCTTCTGGATCCAGTATCCTAAAGCTACTCCAAGATCAGCCATTGGGTCACCAACCGTCGTCATCTCCCAGTCAAATAAACCCACCATCCTGCTATAGTTGTTTCTATTAAACATCGCGTTATTTAGTTTGTAATCATAATGGATAACTGAAGCTTCAGAAGAAGATGGTATGTGATCGATGAGCCATTTCTTAATTCGCTCACCTGATTTCACATCATCTGTCAGGGCTTTGTCATAACGCTTAATCCAACCGTGCACTTGGCGCTCCATAAATCCTTCAGGTTTCCCCATTGTTTCAAGTTCAGTTCCTTGATAGTCAAGGTTGTGTAGTTCGACAAGTCTGTCGACCATCTCTTTAGAAATCGATTGTCCTAGTTGATGAGAACCTTCTACTCCTTCTGGCCATTCCGTATCAAGAACGATCCCCTTTTTCCTTTCCATTAAAAAGAAGGGGGCTCCTAAAACGGATTCATCACCATACACAATAGGTCTAGGGGCAAGAGGGAACTTATCGTGAAGCGCTTTCAAAATTGTGTACTCTCGATTCATATCATGAGCTTTTGGAGCAACCGGTCCAAGAGGGGGGCGACGTAGTACCGCTTCAAAGTCCCCTTTCTTCAATTCATAAGTTAAATTCGAATGACCTGCACCAAATTGACGAACCTGAAGTTCTCCTGATGGATAGGAAGATAAATGACGCTTAAGAAAATCTTCGAGCGCTCTACTATCAAGTTCTTCTCCGCTCCTTACGGGTTGTGTATCCTGCATGATTTTCCCCCTTTTTAAACGTTCACTACAAACTGATCTAACTTCTCTCGAATAGGATCAGAGAGTGGTTTACTTTTCTCTGTTTCTACATCGAATGAAACAATGACCGACTCTCCTCTAGCGATTAATGTATTTGTTTCATCATCATAAATCTCTTGAAGAGCCGTGAAACTACTATTACCAATGCGAACGACTTTCGTCTCAATAACAAGGACCTGCCTAAAATAAGCTTGCTTAATAAAGTCACATTTTGCCGATGCCAGAACATAATTCTGGTCTTCATCGAAAATATCCGCATCATAGAAAAACTGAATTCTAGCATCTTCTAAATAAACAAAATAGTTACTATTATTTACATGCCCGAGTAAGTCTGTTTCACAAAACCGAACCATTACTTTATGTTGATGCACATCGTCACCTCACCTTTATGAGCGCACTCTTCCGTTTTCACTATATTCATAAAATCCTTTACCTGTCTTACGGCCAAGCTCGCCCGCTTCCACTTTATCCACGATCGTTTTAGGTGGCTGATCAAGTGGATTACCTGTCTCATTATATTGTTGTTGCATAACGTAATATCCAACGTCAATACCAGATAAATCTAGCAATTCGAACGGTCCCAGTGGATGGCTGAGGGCTTTTTTCGTAATCGTATCGATATCTTTGAAATCAGCATAGCCATTTTCATAGAGACTCATGGCTTCCTTTTGAATAGCAAATAAAATACGATTTGCTATAAAGCCAGAGATCTCCTTATGAAGAAGGACAGCCGTTCGATTCATCTGCTCACTAACTTCCATAGCAATTTGTGCTGTTTCTTCAGAAGTATGGTCTCCCTTTACCACTTCCACACAATCCATGACTAGGGCCGGGAAGAAAAAATGCATATTGCATACGCGGTCTGGACGTTCTGTCACGTCAGCGATCAGGGAACTGACAATAGTAGAGCTGTTCGTTGCAAGAATCGTTTGCGGAGGAGCAATGTTATCAAGCTGTTGAAACACTTCACGCTTTACGTCTAGCTTCTCAACTACGGCCTCAATAACAAAATCAGCATTTCCTGCCGCTTCTTCAAGACTTGGTGTAAATGTAAGGCGATTAAATGCTTCATTCTTATCTCCTTCTGAGATCTTCCCTTTCTTCACCCATTTATCCATAATCCCTTCGAGTGTTCCCTTTGCCTTCTCAAGTGCCTCTTCATTTAAGTCTTGAAGTACTGTTGAATACCCACCTAAAGCCCCAAGCATCGCAATCTGATGCCCCATTGAACCCGCTCCAATAACCGCTAACTTATTCACTCTCATATACACTACCTCCTTATAGTTGGATCCCTTCTAGGACCATTTTCATATAAAGGTCAGTCAGTTCGTCTTCTGTTACCTCACCGTCAGGTTCATACCAAAAGTAACTCCAGTTGGAAACGCCTAAAACAGCAAATGATAACATATCAGCACGTAAATCACTTCGAAATTCTCCATTGTCTATTCCAGCTTGGATAATATGCTGTAAGTTTCGCTGAAATTCGTCTCGTTTAGGAAGTACTTGTGAGGTATGCTTCTCACTTAAGTGTCGCATTTCCCGGAAGAATACACGGGCACTTTGGGCACCTGACTTAATATTACTGATGATCATCTTTACATTAGCGTAAAGCTTCTCACGCTCTGTAAGCTCTTCATCTTGTAAAATGGATTCCTGCTGTTCTAGCAACCCTTCAATAAACCTAAGATGAATATGCATCAACACGTCTTCTTTATTAGTAAAATAATAGTAAAAGGTTCCTTTAGTCACACCTAATTCTCTTGTGATATCCTGAATCGATGCTTCTCGGAAACCTCTTTCTCCGAATAGAGCTATGCTTGTATTGATGATTTTCTCTCTCATGTATAAGTTCCTCTCGTTAGTAAGTTGTGATTATGATTAGCAGTGGGCCTGCATGCCGCCATCCACAACAAGCGTCTCGCCTGTCACGTAATTAGATGCAGCTGATGCAAGAAAAAGGGCAGCCCCTTTCAAGTCCTCTTCACTACCAAAACGGTTGAGTGGAGTGCGGTCTAAAATATACTGTCCACCTTGCTCTAGGACAACCTTGGACATTTTCGTTGGGAAGAAACCTGGTGCAATTGCATTTACATTCACACCATATGCCCCCCACTTTACTGCAAGGTCCTTCGTAAGTGTTAAAATGGCTCCCTTACTTGCGTTATAGCCAACCGTATCCATAAAGCGCGGATCAGCTCCGCCTAATCCTGCTACGGATGCAATGTTAATGACTTTCCCAGACCCTTGTTCAACCATAACTTTACCTACAGCCTGAGCCATGAGGAAGGTCCCTGTCGCATTTACATTCATAACTTTCTGCCACGCTTCTAAAGGCATCTCAAGTGATGGCGCTCCCCAAGTAGCACCGCTGTTGTTAACCAAGATATCAATTGTTCCAAATGCTTCTGTTGCTTGTGCTACAACTTCATTCACTTGTTCTTGATTCGTGACGTCACATTGTAAGGCAAGCGCCTTCATCCCATATTGTGTTTCTAATTGAGTGGCAACTTTTTCACAAGCTTCTTTTTTACGTGAGCATAGGACAAGGTTAGCACCTGCTTCAGCAAAAGCTTCTGCCATTTGCGCGCCTAACCCCCTCCCTCCTCCTGTAATTATTGCTGTCTTACCTGCTAAATCAAATAATTGTTGAATACCCATTATACTCCTCCTTCACTGATGTTTAGAGAGTTCGAGTTTTGCAATTTGACGACGATGAACTTCATCAGGCCCATCTGCTAAACGCAACGTTCTAGAGTTTGCCCATTGAGCTGCTAACGTGAAATCGTCACTAACACCTGCACCACCATGAGCCTGAATGGCACGGTCAATAACATTCAAGGCCATTTGCGGGGCTACAACTTTAATCATAGCAATCTCTGACTTAGCCTCTTTGTTCCCGACTGTATCCATCATATATGCGGCTTTTAATGTCAGCAGTCTCGCTTGTTCGATTTCAATTCGTGAGTTTGCAATCCACTCCCGCACAACCCCTTGTTCAGCAAGTGGTTTATGAAAGGCAACACGAGTTTGAACGCGTTTACATAAATCATCAAGCGCCCTCTCAGCAGCCCCAATTAATCTCATACAATGATGGATCCTACCTGGACCAAGACGCCCTTGCGCAATTTCAAACCCTCTGCCTTCTCCAAGAATGATATGATCTGCAGGAACCCGAACGTTTTCAAAATCAATCTCTGCGTGACCATGAGGAGCATGATCATACCCAAATACTGGCAACATTCGATTAATCTTAACGCCTGGTGTATCTAATGGAACTAGGATCATCGACTGCTGCTTATGACGCGGGGCATCAGGATTTGTTTTCCCCATAAAAATGGCAACCTTACAGCGGGGATCCCCTGCCCCAGAGGACCACCATTTGCGACCGTTTAGAACATATTCGTCCCCGTCTCGTTCAATCCTCGCCTCGATGTTCGTTGCGTCAGAAGAAGCAACATCAGGCTCTGTCATAGAGAAACAGGACCGAATTTCACCATTTAATAAAGGTATGAGCCATTGTTCCTTTTGAGCATCACTCCCAAATCGTGCGAGCACTTCCATGTTCCCTGTATCTGGTGCATTACAGTTAAATACTTCTGGACCGATTAACGAGCGCCCCATTTCTTCACACAAAGGAGCATATTCAAGGTTTGTTAATCCGGCCCCATATGTAGCTTCAGGTAAAAAGAGATTCCACAACTCCTCTTTCTTAGCCTTTTGTTTCAATTCTTCTATAATAGGCGGAACTTGTTCAAAGCGAGATGTTTGGTTATTAAGCTGTTCTTCGTACAACGATTCATTTGGATAAACGTAATCCTCCATAAAGGAACGTACCCGCCCTAATAAATCGTTTACTTTGGTGGAGTAATCAAAATGCATGGTAGACCTCCTTCCGGCTTACATACTAACCGGTTAGTATGTAATTCCATTGTATGCTGATTATTCAGAAAATTCAAGGGAAAGGTTTAACGAATATAGGCAGAGGTTACATGAGATATAACCTGAACTCCCTTGATGATTAACAATATATACCATCATCATCGGATTGAATCACTTTGTTACTAGATGCTACTATGGAAAGAAGACTGTACAGAAAGGTGATGTCATTTGAATTTTGGCGATCAAGTTGTTTCGGTTAAGAAATGGCTTCTCTATTTAATATTATTAGCAATTCCAGGCGTTAACATTGTCACCCTTTTTATATTGGCATTTGGGAATAAAAATGAAACGGTTAGAAACTATGGTAAAGCCTCTCTCCTATTAATCGGGATCATTCTACTATTAACTTTAATCATTGCTTTCATAGGATCTTCATAATAGAAGCCCCATACTTGTTTTGTATGGGGCCTTTTGTTAATCATCACCTATGTAAAGAGCACTTGATCAGCCTTTGATAGAGGCTGAATTGTATCCATATAATACTCTTCAGCTTTCCAATACCTTTGCTGAAATTTACCTAAATCTGCTTTCGTATGTTCCGATTCCCTACTAAACCTCGTTTTTCTTGGACACTCTATATAAAAAACATAGTCTAAGTATTGTCTCCATGCATTTCTTTGTAAGAAAACCCCTTCTACTATAACCACTCCATCCGTAGGCAAATTAATTATTTCGTCCCGGCATTCATCTTTTGAAGAATAATAGAAAGGAAGAGTGAGAGAAGACGCTGTTGTAAGTTTACGGAATAGCTCATCCCTTAACTGTTTAACTTCCCATTGGAGATGATAATACTCCATCCACGGATTTAACCCTGTTTGATACCTCTTATGTCTTTCAACAATATGATGATCTAAATGGATAATGGTACTAGCTATCTCTTCTTCATCCAATTGAGCTTTTACTTTTTCAGCAAAAGTCGTTTTTCCAGAACGACTTAAACCATCGATTCCAATGACGGACCTCCCTTTTTCTTTGGACGAACCTTTCAATTGATTAAAATCCAACATGCTCTTCCCTCCGTTCTATTTCAACAAGACTCATTTCGTTCTGCTCTTTTTAATCCAAAGTACACAATCAGATTCAAACTCAACAGGATTTGCATCATACCTTCTTTCTCATTAAAACCTACCCAAATAAGAAGTAACATAGAAATGATCATAGCCATAAGCCATATTAAACATTTCTTCATATAATCTTCTCCCAAATACTATTAGGGTCCTTAAGGTGCAAGTGGTGTGAACAGAAATATACCATACATAGTAATAACACTTGTTAAAATAAGAGTAAGAAACAGCCCTACTGAGGGTATGAGTTTCTTTTCATCCATTTTAAACAATGCAACTATAGAGCAAATTAAACTCACAAATGTCCCAATCGGCAAACCAACTAGCAAAACCCCTGTAGCTGATGTGGGTGTAAGGTACATAAGCATAAACAGTAATATCGGAACGCCTAAAGATAAATAGCTAAGCCACGTGATTTGTCTGTGTTCTACCTCTCGTCCCCTATACAACGCTAACCCTACCAATAACATGCCAATTGTAAAATTAATAATGACTACGGTAGTCATATGCATCTCCCCTATCGTTATGATTGAACCTTCATAACCAACTTGATCTACTTCCTCTATTTGATTTGCTCCCCTTTGAGGTGGAAAGGATTATCCGATTACAAAACGGACTTTACAACACCAGCTTAGTATAGCTAGACCCCAATAATGAAAAGGCGAATTCTAAATAGAATTCGCCTTTTCATTATTATTTTTCTGTCTCTTCTATAAACTTCTTGATCCGCTTCTGATATTCCTCCTCCGCAACCGTATACCCGTCCGTGTGAGTTGCATTTGGAACAATCCATAGCTCCTTTATACCAGGAGCTGTTGCATAGAGGCGCTCTGCCATTTCTGTCGGAACTAATTCGTCGTCCTCTCCGTGGATAATAAAGATCGGTACTTCAGACTTCTTCACCTGATCAATCGTTGAAGCTTCTTCAAACGTATATCCTGCCCGTAAACTTGTTACCATACTTGTAACTTGAAGCAGAGGGAAAGAAGGAAGGTTATACAGATGCTTCATCTGGTGCGCTAGCTCTTCATTTACCGAAGTATACCCACTATCAGCAATAACCCCTTTGACTTCTTTCGGCACATCTTCGCCAGCAGTCATCAAAACCGTCGCAGCCCCCATGGAGAAACCATGCAAGATAATCGATTCAGCCCCCTTTTTTTCAACTAGAAAATCAATCCATTGCAAATAATCAAAACGATCGTGCCAACCGTAACCAATGTAATCCCCTTCACTGTCACCATGCCCTCTGGCATCAGGCTTTAAAATATCATAGCCTTGTTCATAATAAAATTTTGTAATTCCTGGCATTTGTTCTTTATTGCCTTTATAGCCATGAGAAAGAATGATAGTCTTCCCGCTCGGTTTTTCATTTTCCAAGAACACAGCTTTAAGAGTTAACCCATCATCGGTCTTCAATTTAACATCCTGAAAATCCTGCTCCTCAGTCCATTCCCTTACCATTTCTTCTTTACGCTGTTCTTCATCTAGTACACTAGCTGCTTTTGCAACGTCTGCTTCTCCCCCGTGTAATTCAACCGCTCCACTACTGCTGTTGATTGCTACTCCATAAAAATAATTCCCAGCACCGATCAGACCAATAACTAAGAACAACAAGACAGCAATTAAACTCCAGCCGATTCTCTTTTTCATATTCCGCTCTCCTTTTTCTAGTATCGTGTCCAGCTAACAAAACAAACAAGAAAGCGCTTTCTTTCACTCGTAATCTTCTACCAAAAAAATCAAATATAAGATATATATTATACATAAATATCTGACTAATTGGTAAGAGGATGAACATTACCTTGACCACCCACGATCATCTTGTTATCCCTCTCCAAATGATTCTTTCTCTTTTTGCAAATTTTATATATAATAGATTTGTAAAGCTTATTATGCTAGGAGGACCATTATGTCTGAAAAAACTTTCTCAACTGTAATTACATGTATGGACGGACGTGTCCAGCTACCCGTAAACGAGTGGATGCAAAATCAATACAATACCCCTTATGTTGATACGATCACAGCAGCTGGTCCCGAAAAGGTTATTCTCGCAGGAGCCGCTTCAGAAGTGGATTCCATGAAAGAGAAAGTCACCATTTCTTGCGACGCACATGGATCTGAAGTTGTAGCGGTAGCAGGCCACCATGACTGCGCTGGAAATCCGGTTGGCCGTGAACAAAAGGTTGAAGAAATCAAACAAGCTGTTGAAGCTGTACAATCTTGGGGCTTTCCTGTTCAAGTAGTAGGACTTTATGTTAATGAAAAATGGGAAGTCGAAACGATATAAGAGAGAAGATCAGCTCCTATCGAGCTGATTTTTTCTTATTCATTTCTCTCCACTCGCCTTCTAACATTGCCATTTCATATAAACTCCAGTACTCTTCTCCAATCCTACGATGATCTCGGAGAAGTCCCTCTGTTTTAAAGCCAACTCTCTCATAACAACGAATGGCAGATTCATTGAAATCAAACACACCAAGCGTAACACGATGTAATCCCATATCCTCAAACGCTTGTCTCAACACCTTTTCTATAGCTACGTGAGCGACCTTCTTTCCCCTCATAGAATCATGGACAAATACTTTCCCTATACGAGCAGAACGATTACGATAATCAATTCTTCCTAAGGAGATATGACCAATCATACTGCCTGTTTCATCTTCTATTATTTTATATATGAATCGATCAGAACCATTTTGATTTGCACCAGCTATATAATTTACAAGCTGACTTTCGTTCAATGGGTAAGTGAACTGTGTGCCACTCCATTGTAAAAGAGATTCTTTGGATGGAATCCAACTGATCAGTTGTTCGAAGTTTGACTGATTGAAGTATTGAAGAGTAATCAAAATATACCACCTTCATAGATTCACCTTTATAAGTAAATACAAATTTTAATAGGAAAAATTACTTTTTACTAGTTTAACATATTATCCCATTAGGATAGCTGCAAATTTTTATCCCTTTAAACATATGCGTTTATTACTCACAATAAAAAGAGGCCTAAATCGTGACAACGATTTAGGTCTCCTGAATTTATTTATGAGGTTTTCTTTTCTAATTCTTGTGTTTGCTGTTGTTTCTCCTCAAGTACGATGCCTTGATCAACCGCCATCTCTCGAGCTACTTTAGGTGCTAACCATACCGGTGGTAGCATGAGAATGGATACAGGTACAGCCGTCACAACAATAAAGTTTTGTAGTGTTTGAATACTACTCTCACCAATACCAAGTAACGTTGAAGCAATGGCTCCAAATAATAATGCCCAGAACACGCGCAACAAACGAGGTGGATGCGCATGACCTGTAAGCGTTACAGCCACAGAATAGGACATGGAATCTGCTGTAGTAGCAACAAATACAATGGTTACAACAAGGAATCCACTAGCCATCACGGTACCAAAAGGAACTTGCTCCATAATCGCCATAACAGCAGCCGGCATTCCTGAATTATTGAGCGCATCAGAAATAGCTCCTGGATTCTCCATTTCATAGAAAAGTCCCGATCCTCCAACAGCCGCAAACCAAAAATTACTAACGATTGGGGCTAATATTGCCACAGCCAAAATTAATTCTCTAATTGAACGACCTCTTGAGATCCGGCTGATAAACATCGCCATTGCAGGTCCGAATCCAATGAACCAACCCCAGAAGAAGATCGTCCAGTAACCTAGCCAACCATCATCCCCTCTGTATAGACTCATGCGCACAAAGTTCTGTATTTGGTAAGCCTCAGCTCCAATAAATGAATCAATAATAAAGAGTGTTGGTCCTAGAATAAGCATTCCTAACATCAGGATTAGAGCTAACCCAACATTAATACGACTTAAAAGCTGAATCCCTTTATCAACACCTGTAGCTGCTGAAATAGAAGCGACCACTACAAGAAAGATAATCACAATGGATTGGGTGAAAATCGTATCAGGAACATTAAATAAATACTGCAAGGCATATCCCACTTGAAGTCCTAAAAATCCAATTGGCCCAATTGTTCCTGCTGCTACTGCAATAATCGATACAATATCAGCAACTGAGCCCACTATGCTACCTTTGCGAAAGATTTTCTCTCCAAACATCGGATATAGCATCGTACGTGGCTTAAGGGGATACCCTTTGTGATAATGTGCATACATCAAGACAATAGTCGTTACTGTACCAAGACTCGCCCATGCAGTGAAGCCCCAGTGGAAGAAGCTTTGTGCTAATCCAGGAACTACAGACTCAGCAGGGCTCATTCCTTCCTCTGCAAATAAAGGAGGTGTCGTTAAATAATGGTACAACGGTTCTCCGGCTGCCCAGAAAACACCTCCTGCTGCTAATAACGTACATAAAATCATAGAAACCCAACGGAATAGGCTGTATTCAGGTGTATCAAGCTTTCCTAATTTCACTTTCCCATATTTCGAAAGTGCTAGCGCAACTCCGACAACAAATGTAGCGAGTAATAATAATTGCCAGAATGCTCCAAAGAATGTAACAGAAAAGTCGAACGCGCTTGTAATCCATTCTCCCATTAGTGTGTCATTAACAAGGGACATTACAAGAAATAGTATGAGGAATCCTCCACTAATGATGAATGTGACCCAATCAAGCCCCGTTCTTCTATTCGTTTCGTCTGTCATTGTTTTCCTCCTGGTTTTTGTTATATCTTTTGCTAGATATAGTTCGTATTTTGTTCTTAGATGCTCTGGAATTTTTCATTCTTTTATTAGAAAGCGTTTCTCCCCTTTATTTCCGACCTTTTTCACATAGTGTTTAATTATATAGATTGTGAATAAAGACGTCAAAATGAAATTTTCAATGATTTAAGAGGAATACAGAGGATTTAGAACCTAAACAAATACGATACCAGTGAGGCTTTAAATTATGAAGCGATTTGAAAGGTTTTGGCTTATTTTATTAATTGACCTGGATAAGTTTTTCGTGTTCATGGCGATGTTCTTTATAATAAGTAACTTCTTGTTGTAGGTAGTCTGCTAGGTTAGGGCATTCAATACCAGACCCTCTCAGGTGCTCACAAGCTTGATCGCAATTATACGCTGCCTTCAATTGAAAATAGTCTAGGGTTTCTCGCTCCACCTGAACCCATTTACGGAATGAGGGGACAGATAATGTCTTATATACGATTGAGGTCGGTAAAGTATAGGAAGGCTTCTTTCCAAGGAGGGTCTCACAAATTAATCGATAGGCCTTCCTCGCCGTTAAAGGATTAGGATCTGTTAAGTGATAAACACTCCCTGACGCCCTCTGATCATTGGCCAGAAAGACAGTAGCATTTACTACGAAATCGATTGGTACTAAGTTAATAAGGGCTGCTCCCTTACCGATATAAGGAATTGGAATTCGGGCAAACTTATCAAGAAATCTCATTACAAAGTACGGACCATCAAATTTTGCCGTTTCCCCAGTTTTAGAATCCCCCATTACAATACCTGGGCGAATAATAGTAGTAGGCAGTTCCGAAATATGCCTCTGTACCCGTAGTTCAGCTTCATATTTTGTAGCTTCATAATGATTCTTAAAAGACTGGCCACAATCAAGTTCTGTCTCCAATATCTCTCCCGCCCGATCCCCGGAAACAAAAGCTGTACTAAAATAGACAAACCGCTCCAACGAATAGATCTGTCTGACAAACTGCAGCACATGTTCTGTGCCAGTTACATTTACTTTATAAGCTAGATCCTCAGGCACAGCCAAGTCATAAATAGCAGCTAAATGAAAGACATGTGTCACTTTATTGTATAATCGATTCTTAGTTTCTTCGTCCACACCTAAATCAGGAAGAGTAATATCCCCTTTAATAATAGTGTATCTAGAATCCTTAACAAGCTTATCCATCTCTATAGTAGCTTTATAGTATTGATCCTTGTAAACCAGCAATTCAAAATGAGCGTTTGGGTCCTCCATCAAAAGCTTTTGAATTAATTTTGATGAAATAAATCCTGGAAATCCCGTTATAAAGTAAGTTCGCTTCAAAACATAACCTCCTTTTTATCTATGAACGTCTATTTATAAATCTATTCCTTGTTTACAACAAACAGACTAAAAGAGAGGGAGGAAGAGCTAGTAAAGGATATATTCAAAACGAGTAAAGACATTTGCTCTACTAGAGTACACCTTGTAAGTTGAGGTTACTTCATTGTTGTAGGATATCGATGTTTGATGAAATTTATAGATTGTTGTATGAGCGAACGAAGCACCTCCATATCTATATCATCTAGTTTGTTGACATACACACAAGCCTTCCCTGTTTTATGCTTCCCTAATTGACTGAGGAGTTCTTCTCGGTTTGGTTCTCCTTGCGCTAAGTAGAGACTATGCTTCGCTTTTCTGGGGGAGAATCCAACAACAGGCGCATCCCCCTCATGTCCTGAGTCATATTTATAATGATAAGATCCAAACCCAATAATCGATGCCCCCCACATCTTTGCCTCGCATCCTGTAATTTCAGTAAAAAGATCAAGTAACCGGTAGGCATCTTCTCGCTTTTTCACACTCTCTATTTGTTCAATAAATTCTAGTACACCTTGATCATTAGGTTGCGTTTTCAATGTATACAAAGATAAACCATCCTTTTCATTTTATTTAATCCATGCGTATTATTTGCCAATACGATCATATATTGCCATACTTACAAATGGGCCAAAAGACTCAACCCTTTTCTATCAATCTATTAGGAGGTTATTTACATGAGCATTTATAATTATTCGGCTATGGCCATGAACGGACAAGAACTATCACTTGAACACTATAAAGGTAAGGTGCTGTTGATCGTGAATACTGCCGGAAGGTGCGGCTTTACATATCAATACGAGGATCTACAACGCCTTCATGAACGTTATCAGGACAAAGGGCTTGTCATCTTAGGCTTTCCATGCAATCAATTCGACAACCAAGAACCTGATGAAAATGAGAAGATCCAAACAACATGTCTATTAAACTATGGAGTCTCCTTCCCCCTTTTCCAAAAGATCGACGTAAGAGGCGAAAACGCTCACCCTCTCTTCGCCCATCTATCAGGTAAGAAAGCGTTCGAAGGATTTGATAAAACACACCCTGTTGCGAAAGTGCTGATCCCACTACTAAACGAAAAACATCCCGAATATCTTACTGATGACTATTCTATTAAATGGAACTTCACCAAATTCTTAATTAATACAGATGGAGAAGTAGTCAATCGATTTGAGTGTACAACAGACACAATCGATATGGAGCAAGATATTGAAGCTCAGCTTTCAAAAATGACTGTTTAACTGAACATCTTCTAAACCGCTCAGGAATTAGTTCTGAGTGGTTTAATTTTAGATCTACTTTCTTTTGAGTTTCCTTCTAAAGCTGCCCCTTTTCTCTTATAACCCTGGTCCATTCTAAGGAGCTTGTTGATTTAATCTTTCTTTAATAGCCTGTATAACAATTTTATTTGTTTTAACCCTGGCAAAATATTTATCTTCCCCTTCAATAACATGCCACTTACATTGAGGAGGTGACGTCTTATGTAGCATGTCCTCTACAGCTTCCTCATACAGTTTCCATTTCGATCGATTTCTCCAATCCTCTTGAGTAATCTTCCATCGTTTTAAGGGATCTGCTTCTCTTTCCTGAAAACGCCTTAGTTGTTCTTCATTTGAAATATGGAACCATAACTTGATAATGATATATTGATCATGGAGGAGCTTACGTTCAAACTGGTTTATTTCCTCATACGCTCTGCTCCATTCTTCCATATTAGCAAACCCTTCTACTCGCTCGACCAACACTCTTCCATACCAAGATCGATCGAATATGGCAATTTTGCCGTAAGGTGGTATCTTCGTCCAAAAGCGCTTTAGATAATGATGACTCTTTTCTTTTGATGTAGGTGCGCTTATTGGATGTACTTCAAAGCCACGTGGATCGAGACCGCTTGTCAGTCGTTTAATGGCCCCTCCCTTACCAGCTGCATCCCACCCTTCACAAACAATCAGACATCCCATTTGGTGATCGACTAATAACCGTTGGAGCTGAAGCAACTCCAACTGGGTTTCTTTTAGCTCTTTTTTGTATTGCTTTTTGTCACTTATCTTCAAGGAAAGATCTACAGACTCAAGCATATGTCCACCCTCTCTTTCTCCTCTTAAGCATGCTAGTAAAATCATGACCACTTATCGCACATGCATGAAATTAGTTTTCGTATGTTTACTTTATTCATAACGCTTCTAAATCCCAGCCCAATTTCGTCGTTTCATCACACTGAAAGCCTTCAAGACTAGTAGGGTTTATCCACTTATCAAGGGAGGCATGAGTGGAGAATAACAGACTAAACGGGCAATCGAAGTGACATGTAAGTCCAAATTCTTCATTGTCTCCAATAAGAGTAGTAGGTTGCTCACAAAGAGATATTAATTCTTCATCAGAGTAATCATCTAAATCGATCGCTCCCTTTTTTACATTAAGCTGGGAGTAATAAGCTTTTGAGCACCCCACTTCTTTTAGCATAGAGAAAAAAGCTGGGAGAAACAGTATGGGGAAACTATCTTCATAAGGAAAAATTATATCCTCTTCTAAGGAGTGTTGAACGGTAGCAAGTAAGTCTTGGCGCTCTGAAGACGTACGTAAAGCACCGTAGAAAGTCCTTAAAGCCACAGAAACTTGCTCATCCATCGTTAACCCCGTTTGTTCCTTTACTTCAACCCAAGTTACTAATTTTCCATAGTGTAAAATATCCTTGTTATCTATAAACGGTTCTTCCCTACCTTGTCTTACTTGTTCTTGTTCAACCCATCCTTTAGGCATTTGAACAAAAGGAGAGTAAACTATTGCAACTGAATGATAAAGATCTGGTAACTGTCCAATTATAGTTGAGGTGAAAGTTGAAGGTTCAGGATAAAAATATTCTATGCAAATAATCATTCACCTCCCTTTCTATTACATTCTCGACGAAACCAAGATTCCCCTTCAGATCCCTTTTATAGGTTTAAACGAACGAAGGATCGACCATAATCCTACTATATAAAGAAAGGCAGGAGTTGTTATGAGTTCATTTGTAACCGGCATGCATTGGGCCTATTTTGCTATCATGATGATCGGAGCTATTTACTTTTACTTTTTAAGTCGAAATCCACAAGGCGTCCCTTCGTATGAGTATGTACTTGCCATCACCATACCAGCTTGGTCTGGAGTTGCTTATTTATCGATCGCCTTAGGTCAGGGACTTCTCGAGGAAGCAGAGAAGACGATATATTTTGCTCGTTACCTCGACTGGGTCATCACAACCCCTCTACTTCTACTTGCACTGGGTTTAACGGCAATGATTGAACACAAGAAGAAAAACATTGCCCTTCTGTTCTCGCTTGTAGTCGCTGATGTATTTATGATTTTGACTGGTTTGATAGCAGATTTTTCTGATGGCGCTGTAAAATATATATGGTATGTACTGGGGGTATTAGCACTTTGTCTAATCTTATATATCATATGGTACCCTTTAAAAAGAATAGCTGATCATACGGGTGAAGAGTTGTCTAGACATTACAAACGAATTGCCCTTTACCTTACTGTCTTTTGGGTTCTCTATCCGACTGCTTGGATACTCGGTTCGTCTGGATTAGATGTGACTCAAGAAACAATGGAGATCCTTGCTTTCATTATCCTCCCTATATTTTCAAAAATAGGTTTTAGTGTACTGGATTTATATGGGTTGAGACGCCTCCAATTGAAACAACTTTAAAAGAGAAACGCGCCTTTCTATTAAATTTTGCTCGCTCCTACTATCGGAAATAGGAAATGACCTTTATAATAGACAAGCATGAACTTATCGAAGGAAAAGGTGTGTAAAACATGAGCTTACTCACAGTAAAGAACTTAAGTCACGGCTTCGGGGATCGTGCGATCTTTGAAGACGTTTCTTTTCGTTTATTAAAAGGAGAACACATTGGACTTATCGGAGCCAACGGTGAAGGTAAGTCTACTTTTATGAATATTATTACAGGTAAACTAGAGCCTGACGCCGGTAAAGTCACCTGGTCAAAGCGAGTGCGAGTTGGGTATTTAGATCAACACGCAGACTTAGCACAAGGTATGTCGATCCGTGATGTTTTACGAACAGCGTTCCAATATTTATTTGATATTGAAACAGAAATGAATGGTTTATTTGCCAAAATGGGTGAGGTAGAGCCAGAGGAACTTGAACAGCTGCTTGAAGAAACGGGTCGAATGCAAGATGAATTAACAAACAATGACTTCTACACCATTGATGCCAAAGTAGAAGAAGTCGCAAACGGTCTTGGCCTGGATGATATTGGCTTAGAACGAGATGTGAACGATTTAAGTGGTGGACAGCGTACTAAGGTACTACTCGCTAAGCTACTTCTTGAAAAACCAGATATCCTGCTACTCGACGAACCAACAAACTACTTGGACGTAGAACACATTGAGTGGTTGCGTACGTTCCTTCAAAATTACGAGAACGCCTTTATCTTAATCTCACACGATATCCCATTCTTAAATAGCGTTGTGAACTTGATTTATCATATGGAAAACCAAGAGCTTACAAGGTACCCTGGCGACTATGATGAATTCTTACGTGTATATGAAATGAAGAAGCAACAAGTTGAGGCTGCCTATAAAAAGCAGCAAAAAGAAATTGCCAACTTAAAAGATTTCGTGGCACGTAACAAGGCTAATGCTGCTACAAGTAAAATGGCGATGTCTCGTCAGAAGAAGCTTGATAAAATGGACGTTATTGAACTGGATTCTGAAAAGCCAAAACCAAGTTTCAATTTTAAACAAGCCCGTACACCAGGCAAATATTTATTTGAAACGAAGGATCTTGTCATTGGATACGATGAACCTCTTTCAAGACCATTGAACTTAGAGATGGAACGTAATCAAAAGATTGCCCTTTCAGGTGCAAACGGAATTGGTAAGACAACCTTGCTTAAAAGTATATTAGGAGAAATTCAGCCTGTCTCAGGTTCTGTTGAGCTTGGCGATCATCTCCATATCGGGTACTTTGAACAAGAGTTGAAAGAAGAAAGTAATAATACTTGTATAGAAGAAATCTGGGAAGAATTCCGTCACCTCACACAATATGAAGTTCGTTCCTCCCTTGCAAAGTGTGGCTTAACACAAAAGCACATTGAAAGTAAGGTGAAAGTGTTAAGTGGTGGTGAGAAAGCCAAAGTTCGTTTATGTAAGCTAATTAACAAAGAAACAAACCTGCTTGTTCTCGACGAACCGACCAACCACCTCGATGTGGATGCGAAAGCAGAACTAAAGCGAGCGTTAAAAGATTATAAAGGAAGCGTCTTAATCATCTCTCACGAACCAGACTTCTACCAGGATATCGTAACTGACGTGTGGAACTGCGAAGACTGGACAACAAAAGTATTTTAAACAAAAACAGGCCCCAAATAAGGGCCTGTTTTTGTTTAAAGACATCACTTTATCACTTCACAGCGCTAACGCGTGCCTGGCACCCTTTACTACTGTACAGCAAGACCGCGTGCCAGACACCCTTCATCTCTTTATTGTGATAAAGAACTCTAAAGGAATAGTAAACCTAGTGAGATGAATATGCCGCTTACGATAAGTACGATTAAGCAAAAGCCCATGATGTCTTTAGCTTTTAGGCCAGCGATTGCTAAGGCTGGCAATGCCCAGAATGGTTGAATCATATTTGTCCATGCATCTCCCCAGGCGACTGCCATGGCTGTTTTTGGGATCGATACGCCTAATTCTTTTGCAGCTTCAAGCATAATCGGTGCTTGCACTGCCCACTGTCCTCCACCTGAAGGGACGAAGAAGTTAACGATTCCAGCGCTAATGAACGCGAAAAACGGAAACGTAAACTCATTTGATATGTTTACAAACCACGAAGACATCTCTTGTGCAAAACCTGATGCAACCATCATCCCCATAATTCCAGCGTAAAACGGGAACTGAATGATAATCCCGCTTGCCCCACTTACTGCTTCTTTGACAGATTCAATAAATGCTTTCGGTGTTCCATGAAACAGAATACCAAGGAATAAGAAACCAAAGTTGACGATATTTAAATTGAGTTGAAATCCATTACTTGCAAAATAATAAACTAAAAAGGCAAGACCAAGCACCCCTGTGATCATGGCTAGAATTTTACTGTTCTCTAAACGATCAGCTGGTGTAAGCTCACTCTT
This sequence comes from Pontibacillus salipaludis, assembly GCF_014642405.1. Taxonomy (GTDB): domain Bacteria; phylum Bacillota; class Bacilli; order Bacillales; family BH030062; genus Pontibacillus; species Pontibacillus salipaludis. The sequence continues at coordinate 133,200 of NZ_BMIN01000009.1, read as the reverse complement.
TTCCACAGAAGCAGCTTGATAATCACGGCCTTCCTCTAAAATGGATCGATCAATCAAGACCCTTTCATCTTTAGATGGCATCATTCTGTGGTTCAGAATAGGTAGTACAATAAATAATGATGCGACAATCGCTAAGTTAAATACCGAAAAAATGGTTTCATTAGTCGAAATAATACCTATGATATCTTGTGAGAAATGGTCCGGTGTCGCAATTGTTAACGGAATAGAACCCGCTAATCCACCGTGCCATACGATAAAACCTGAATAAGCACTAGCTATTAATAAACGATAATCCACATTCCCCACTTGTTTAGCTAGCTCTTTCGCAAATAACGCGCCAATAACAAGTCCAAACCCCCAATTCACCCAGCTTGCGAGTAAGGATACCAGTGTGACAAACACGATCGCTTGCCCTGGTGACTTCGGTTTAGAAGCTAATGCACTAAGCATCTTTTTAAAAAATGGACTACTCGCTAACACAAATCCTGTTACAAGAACTAATACCATTTGCATAGAAAAGGATAATAAGTTCCAGAATCCCTCACCCCAATATTGAACCATGGCAACAGGCGTACTCCCGGTGACACCCATTCCGAGCAAGAATACAACGAGTGTAAGTATAATGACAAAAACAAATGGATCTGGTAAATATCGTTGCATTAGCCGATTTGATAAATGAATAGCTCGTTTCATACATCATCCCCCTTTTAATAAAGCGCTTTCAAAATACCCCACATACTAAGCTACCAAAACAAACGGCATAATTCAAAGAATTTTTTGATTATTACAAAATATATAAAAGAGTAGGACAATTTATACATAAGAAAAGAGCGAACCTCTAACTATGAGGATTCGCTCTCTGTAGTAGCTTTGTTAGTATCTTTTTCTACCTTTGGTCTCTTTCCATATTGCAACTCGCGAATAGAAAGTCCAAAGTCCATTTGGAGGTGAGGATAATCTTTAAAGGAACTCCAATCTCCCCCCCACTCAAAACCAAGGTCTTTGGCAATGGATACGACCTCCATCCAGTCAGCCTTTCCATTTCCATTACCATCACGCGTTGTGTCCCATACCACGTCTCCACGGTTCGTTTTCAATGCAAAATCAATAGCAAGACCGTAATTATGATACGATTCTCCTCCGTCTGCATTCGTAACCACAGAACCTTTACCTGATCGTCCTTGTTCATAAAGCTCATTTTGCCTCTCAATTGAACGATGACCATCTGTAATGACTACAGAAATTCCTTTCTCCTTAGCTCTATTAAGTAATTCATTTTTAGCTTTCTCAACTTCCGGGTGCAGTTCAGTAGGCATAGGGGCGTCTTTCTTTTCTATCGGCTGAAATACTCCCACTGAGTTCCCTGAAGAGTCTGTGTTGGCAATAAACCACAAAAGTAAAGCGCCTGTCCCTAAAAGCAGTATTAAAAAAGCTACAATATTCGCTAGTATTCTCAAGTGCTTCTGCATTCCTCTCCGCGTAACTTTCTTTATATCCTTACAATATCACACAGAAGGTCTACGAAACACAAGATTACTTCCATTGATGTGCTCTTTCGGTTTAACTCACTTACACAAGAGGAAATATATCCCTAAAGTATTAAAGCGGAGGGTTGAACATGGCTAATAAAAAAAATCAACAAAATCGAAAGCTAACAGAAGACGATCAAAGCTTTAAAGAGAAAAAAGAAAAAGAAGGATTGATTGACGGTGTTCCAACAGAAGATCAACGTCAAGAACTAGTAGAAGAACAAAAGAAAACCAAGTCGAAAAATGACTCCTCTACAGAAGAGCTCTACAGTGAAGATTTTCAAGAATAATATTTGCAGGTTTATAACTCTAAAGGTCAGGGTATTCTAATAATTAGTTCCCTTTCTAAAGGTAGTTGTTGTAGCAGTATAAAACATATTGACTTTTCACAAGTAAGATACTATAATTAATTATTGTGCCTTCGCTAAAAGGTAACTATATCGGAAATTGAAAGAGTGATGTGTATGAGACTGGCATTCTGCTATGTTTTAATACAACTTAATCACACTGGATCAGCTTCGGAGCTGTGAGGATGCAATAGAGGTAGGGATTGCGTCGTTTAAGTTGAAAAACTACCTTGTAGAATTTATAAACCGCGGCAGTGTTTGAATATCTAATCAAACACGTACCTTGCAAATAAGCAAGCAAGATAAATGAGTAAAATCATTTTTTCCTAAGTACGATAACAAAGCGAGTCAGGTGACGACCTGGCTCGCTTTTCCAATTTATAATCCCTGTTAAATACATTGCTTCAAGAGCAACATGCAACTACTTTATCCATATCACCTTCCCCCACCCAAATTTCACCATTTCTTATTTCATACCTAATATTCGCCTCATTTAATCGCTGTATTTGCTCATCGGTCTCTTCAGTCCAGTATGTATAAGTCTCTGTTGAACTACAAGCGGCTAATGTAATGAGTGTGATTAATAATATGAGTAACCAACATTTTTTCATTTATGTTCCCCCTTAACTCATGCCGTTATTATAAACACAATTTTGATTAAACTCAGACCTCTCCCCCCCACTTCCATTTCTCTAATTTTATCTCAGTCCCCCATCCTTTTCGTTTCATTCCACAAAACATTCCAAATTCAACCACAACTACTCCGGAATTTGATACGATACTGGTAATACATAAATGAAGGAGTTTCGGCGATGAGAAATAGATTAATGATGGGAATAGGTCTACTATTGTTAATTGGGGTTGGACTATATTCTGTTTTTGACTCCCCTGAAAAAGTAGAAAAGATTGATTTACCCCAGGTCAAAATGGCTTCGTCAATGAATGATGTAAAACAATACTTTTATCGAAACGTCCCTGCATTAGAGCGAGCAGAAGAATTATCACTTATAGGGGAAATCAATCAAACGTATGAATTACCTGGCGTTCAAGCGGAAGTTACAATAGATGAAGCTTGGTACAATGGAAGAACAATTTACTTGTTCTACCACAGGGATGTCGCTTCAATTGGGAAGGCTTCAATAAATAATAAAGAAGAGATGCCAGTACCACAGCTTTATACACCTAATGTACATAATCAATCTTTCATAGCAAAAGTTAATGACGAATCCATCCCTCTTCTAGCAATGGCTTCAGACATAGAGGGTAAACATGGCATCCAACTCGGCAACAAATTCTATTCATTTGTACCATTAAGCGTTGACAGTAACGTTCCACTTGAAGGAAATGCATTGACCATTAAAGGTTCCCCCATGATTAACGTAGACGGACAAGTTCAGGAAATAGACCTTTCCGTTTCTTTCAAAGCTCATGAAGATGTGGTTAAAAGCATGAGGATTAATGAAACGTTCTCATACAAAGATTATAACATCAGTTTTAATTCTATTAATTTTGGTACTTTTGGTACAGATCTCAGAGTAACCATTAAACATCCTAAAGATGAACTCCCAAAAAATATGCATGTTTCTGCAACAACGAACCAAGGAGAAAGGCTTCAATTTTCTGGCTGGTTCGTAGAAAATAAACAAACCCAAGAAATTGATAACGATTATATTATCAAAGGGCATCAAGTGGTCCAGTCATTGCCAAAAGAGATGAAATTCACGTTGCAAACGGTTAGCTTTGAAAGTGATCAATCCATTACTTTCAAAATGGACACGACCAGACTTCCAAATGATTTAGAAGAGAAAGATACCTATGAAGAACAACCTGAAGAAACCATTGAAGTCTTCGATCAGGCAGAGGTGAGTCTCGAATCCATCCGATATAATTCTTCAAACTTAACGATTAGACTTAGAAAGGAGCTGACAAACGGGCTAAAGGCACCATTTCGTACAGTCAGCTTCAGAGTAGACCCCTCTCAATTTCAGCCAATCGCTTCCACAGCTTCTGACTCTGACACTACCATCCTATACAGTGGAAGAGAATCACACTCTCTAGGTGAAATAGAAAAATTAAGCCTTTCAATCCCTTCTTCTGAAGTAAGAAACGAAGATTACGTTCAGATTTCCTTGAACAATCTTCCTTTTTCGATTGTTTTTAAGGAAGCAAGAAACGTCGAGCTTTAACCATAATGAGGCAGAGCAATCCTCAATGTAAGAACCTACAAGAATAACCAGCTCAAAAGCTGGTTATTCTTGTCTATACGTATAATATTGATAATCCAATTCCATTCTAATGTAATCCTGCACATCAACTAGGTAGTCCCGATTTAACGTGACCGTATAGCGTTCATTAGGGCCTGAGCTTTCATCTAACATGACCTGATCTATGCTGATTTGTTCACCGTTTGAGGTATAAAAAGCAACCTTCTCTTTCGGTTTAAAGGTTACCTCTCCAACACCTCTATTGAAGCTAGTCAGGAAACCGCCCTTCTCTTCATTCGAGAAGCTTTGACGAATATCAAACGTTAGCGTGTAGTTGCTTTCTGAGTCAATACTTACGCTTTCCAAGATGACAGTGGAACTACCTTTTTCCAGAACCTTTTCATCAACGTCCGTTTTCTTCTCGTTCATCCACTCTTTTTGAATGTTTACATCAGCTGTGACAGCAGGATCCTCAAGCTTCAACGTATATCCACTCTCTTGGAAAATCTCTTCTCGTATCCCTTCAGTGGATGAATAAAAGTAAACCGTTGTAAACACAACGATTGCAACCATGCTGAGCAATATGGCTACAATTTGTTTCATAATACCTCTCCTTTTGTCCTTCTATGATGATTGACCAAATGACTCTGGCATTTTAACCGCTACTACTTCACCAGAAGCACAGCAAACGCCCCTTGAGAAGACTTCTATATGTATCTTATATTTCTTAGGATGGATCTCCTCAATTGTACCCACTGCGTTTAAAGGTTGTCCTTGTGGTGTTGGCTTTGTGAAATTCACTTGTAGGGACGCAGTTACAAACCTAGGTGCCTCTACCCCATCCTCTGGCATATAGCCATTTTTCTTATGTAACGCTAATGAAGCAGACCCAGTGCCATGGCAGTCAACAAGAGATGCTAATAAACCTCCGTACACAAACCCCGGGATCGCTGTGTGTTCAGCCTTTGGCGTATACATTGTTACGGTTTTATCCCCGTCCCATCCCGTTCGAAACTGGTGTCCCTTTTCATTTAATCGTCCACAACCGTAGCACCAGGAAAAATCAGCTGGATACACATCTTGTATCGCATACTTGACACTTGTATTCATGTGAACACTCCTCCCTCTCCCATCCATTTCCTACTTATCATAATATGAAATCGCTCTATTTTACAATGTATAGACAGTGTTTCCGGTTGCCTTGATCAATAGTAAAGTGATTTAACGAAAAACAACCATCACTCATTAATAAATAAACATCGTTCGCACTAGAAAAAGAAGCAGAATTACAAATGCAACTACTATAATTATCTTAAACACGAGCATTCTTTTTTGAAATGGTGAGAGGTTTTTCATAACTCTCTCCGATTTTCTTTATAGGTTTCTTTAGCAATTGTCCCCTGGTGGAAGACCATCATCCAATTTCCATTCATATGTTTCCAAATCGAACTTCTCAATGAGCGTTGCTGCTTTAAGTGATTATCGATAGTGAATGTCGTCAGCACCACCTCTTCAGAAAGAGGATGGATTTCGAAATCAAATAAGGTCATGTCCACAACCCCAATATTCTCTGTCGTTATACCTTCCTTATATAAAACTTCACCACTACTACCAACTTCAAAAAAAGAAGGTGCTAATAAGTTTTGCAAAGATTCTAGAGATTTTCTCGTTTCTGGTTGGAGTAACGTCTCTTCTAACTCTTTTAGGTGATTGTACAGATCTTCCATAATAGGCCCCCTTTATGATAAAAAAATGCTCAAGGTCATCCCTAGAGCATTTTCCTCTTAAGCAGTTTCAAGTTGACGGATAAACTCATCCTCAGAAAGGACTTCAACGGAATGTCCTTGAGCAATTAGTGTTTCTACACGCTCTAATTTACTGCTTTTCTTACCTTGTAAATAATTCTCGTAAGCTTGGTTGCCTACTACAACATAATTGGTTGTGGATTGGACAGAAGATTCCCAGTTACCACCAAGATCAACGACTCTCTGAATAGCTTCGTCTCGTTTGAGTGCTTTCAGTCTACCAGTAAAGACAAACGTAGCATTATAAAACGGATGAGAGGTGTTGAAATCACGAGTTGCTGCCATATACTGTTTAGCTTCGGCTTTTTGACCTTTTTTACTAACACGTTTCTTCCGATTTAGACGCGCAGGCTCATAAGATGCATCAAACATCATCCCGTTAATGGTTTGACTTTTTTCTACGACTTCTTTCTCATCACTTGCTTCAAGATGTTTCCCTGCTTCTAAGAAAATCTGTGCAGCTGCCCGAGCATCATCAAGAGCATGGTGGTGATTCAAATCTATATTTAAATGATGCGATAGCTCTTTTAAATTGTACCTAGGGAATGACCACGTCTTCTTCGAGATGTTCATCGTACAATTGTAAGCAATCATAGGATAAGGGATCTTATATTCATCCAACACTGCACGCAAGACTCCCATATCAAATTGAGCGTTATGAGCCAGAAGGAACTTACCTTCAAGGAGAGGCTGTATGTCTTCGTGCCACAGTGTGTCAAACTCACGAGCTTCTTCTACATCTTCTTTCGTAATACCGTGAACGGATATATTAATTGGAGCAAAATAGTTCCGCTTTGGCTTTACTAATGAATAGTATTCTTGTTTGGGCTGACCATTTTCATATTCTACGAGACCGATTGAACAAACACTAGACCTCGAAGAATTAGCTGTTTCAAAATCAAGCGCTATAAAATTCATCTTTCCCCACCTACTCTAGTCTATTTCTTTCTATAATAGAGGGTATAGCCCCTATTCGTCTATTGTCTTGTTTTGGTATGCTCTGCTACAAAGAGCCCGTCTTGGAATAGAATGAAAAAGGATCATCCATTAGAGTCCTTCATATTCCTAGTCATGACTAAAGCAATCACAACAGCCATAATACCAGCTGAGGCTTTGCCAATCATGACAGGTATCATCATTTCCTTCTCTACCCCTGCTACGAACGCGAGGTGGCTTCCAATAACAAACGCTCCGCTGACGGCGAAAGCCGCGTTAACAACTTTCCCCCTGTCATTCATTTCTTTCATCGTACCTAGCATCGGTAAGTGATGAGCCAAGGAGGCCATAAGTCCAGTCATCGCGGTCGCATTCAGCCCAATGCGTGCCCCAAGCCTGGTAAAGAGCTTCTCTCCTATTCGATTTAGAAAAGCAACGAGTGGATAAGCTCCTGCAAGAGTAACAGTAATACGCCCTACAATTGTTATCCCTTCATTTAAAGGGGCCATCCCCGGAATGACAGTAAATCCTGTTAATGTTTCAATAATAATCGCTGCTAATCCTGTAATTACAATAAGTTCTACACCTTTTCCAAATATAGCGAAGAAACGAATAGTAGCATTCGTGAAAAGCCATAAACCAATGGCAATCATTACAGCAAGTAGAATAGAAGGGACAAGGTTTTGTACCATCCACAAAGGTTCATACCCTGCAATAAAACCTCCTGTAAAAACTCCAAGAGGAATGGTCATCATTCCAATTAAGATCCCCTTCGCAAAAAAGGGGCGATCATTCTTTTGGATAACAGTTAGAGCGATGGGAATTGTAAAAACAAGCGTCGGCCCCATCATCGTACCTAATAAGGACCAGGAGAAAATAGCCGCTTCTTCTGTAGCAGCAAGAGATGTAGCGAGCGGATATGCCCCCATATCAATAGCAAGAAGCATGGAAGCAAACATGGATGGGTCTGCTCCAAACCATTCAAATAGCGGAACAATAATCGGAGCGAGCCACTTGGCAAGAACAGGAGCCAATGAAATGATGCCGACCATAGAAAGGGCGAGTGGTCCCATCATCATAAAAGCTTCATAGAATCGCCAACCTAAATATAATTTATGATTCAATACGTAATAATCTAGTGCACCGAGCACCATAAATAAGCACATGATGGCTAATATTAGATCGTTAAGCCACAACCGCCTTCCTCCTTTGAAGATTCAACTATGTATTGGCGACTGATTCACCAACCTCATGTTAACATTAAATGTAAAGATGGGAACTATTTTTCTTCGCAGTATAAATAAAAGAAGCCCCTCTTCTTTAGAAGAACTTCTTCACCTCATTATATCCGTCAAAAAAATCATACTGATAAACCCAAAAATAAACGAAAGCGTAGCTACCCGTTCATTCCCATCACCGTGACTTTCAGGTATCAATTCTTTATAGACAATAAAAAGCATCGCACCTGCTGAAAAGGCAAGTCCATATGGAATAACGTTGCTAAAAAATTGCCCAAACCACATCCCTACTATTGCCGCTAGTAATTCCACAAGAGCTGTCACACTAACCAGTATCATCATTTTTAGTTGATGAACCTTTTGTAGCAATAAAAATAAAGCCACCAGAAACCCCTCAGGCATATTTTGCAGTCCAATGACAAAGGCTACGATTGATCCTAAATCTCTATAGTCACTGGCAAAGCTAATGCCTACTGATAAACCTTCTGGAACATTATGAAGAGACATCGCGATAATAAACAATAAAATAGAAGAACGTGACACTTTTTCCACTTCATGTTCTAAGTCCTGATGAGGTAAAAGAATTTCTAGGAGCATCAGCACCACAGTTCCAACTAAAATTCCTGTTATTAAGACAGGCACATTCGATAGTTTCAAAGCTGAAGGAATAAGACCATACGTTGAAGCTGCCACCATCACGCCAGCGGTGTAGGCAAGAAGCACATCACGTCCTTTATGAGAAAGGTTTTTTATGAGCAATACAGGTAAAGCACCGAGCAGCGTACATAAAGAAGCCACTAGCATACTTATCATTTCTACTCCCATTGAAATTCCCCCTCCAACTACTCTATGAGGACGAGCTTAGCTTCATGAATCAGGTGATTTTACATTTTTATGGAATTCCCTGAAACCTCACTGCAACGTAAACGTAAATAAGAGTAACAAAGATTTTGGAGGGTTTTTAATGATTGGGAATAGCAACATGCTCTGGAAGTTAATCGCGATATGTGGAGTCTTATTCCTTGCGGTTGGGTGTTCTTCTGTAAACTCAGAAGAGAAAGATGAAGACCGTGAAACAGCTGAAATCGTAGTCAAGGAGATGTTCACAGGCCCAAGCGAAGAGCTAGCAGAGAATTACGAGAATATACAACAATCAGCTAGTGAAATCGAGAGTTATTATGACGAAGAGTTTAAGCCCTATTTCTCAGAAAACTATTACGACGATGCGATAGCCAATCGCGCGATTAGCTTATTTCACAGTAAAGTCCAAGGAATCGATGGGAAGATGAATGTGGAGGATTTAACAATAGAACCAGTAGAGTCCGTTGATAACGCCTATACGTATACCGCTAGCGTTCAGATCACTAAAGCTGAGGCAGAGAATGAAACCGTTGAACTATCAGGAAGAATTAATTTTAATGAGGACGGTGCTATTACAAGAATCACACACAATGATCTCGACACCTTTACAAAAGCAGTTACAACAAAGTAAATAACGATGAGAAAAAGAGCTCAGTTCTGAGCTCTTTTTCAAATGATTTAATTCTACTCAATAGCCTTGTATTCTTTACCCAGCTGCTGAAATGATTTTTTCGTAGAGGTGACAAGAATCTTAGTACCAATTGGAATCTTCTCATAAAGGGCTTCTACATCTTTGTTATTCATTCTAATGCAGCCGTTTGATATATATTTCCCAATCGAATCAGGTCTGTTGGTACCATGCACCCCGTAAATTCGACCATCCGTATCTTTAGCATCGAATCCGATCCAACGAGTTCCAAGCGGATTCTTCGGATCCCCACCTGGAATGTTCAGTTTTCGATAATATGGATTTTTCGCTTTAACTGTAATCGTGTGAAGTCCTTCTGGAGTTAGATCAGAAGTTTTCCCTGTGGCAACCGGGTAGACACCTTGTATTTTACCTTCATCCATAAAAGCTAATTCATTCGTCGTTTTATTTACAATTACAAATGGGTAGCCTCTTGAGGGATTTTCCCCAATCGGCCAAATTGGAGAAACGAGCAAAATAAAAACGAGCAAGCCTTTCACCACAACACCTCCTGTTCGGTATGGTTTTAGTGGTAGCTTGCCCGCTCAAGTTACTAAATATCACTCTTTTTAAACGATCGCTTGATAATTAAATATTGTTCGATTTCATTTAACAAATTAAATAAACTTGCTCGCTCTTCAAACTCTTCTCGCGTTTGAGGAAGTTCTCCCTTTTTAAAGCCTTCTTTCATTTCTTTAATTTGCTTCAAGAATAGTACTGCTGTATTTCCCGGGTGGACGCTATCTGAAAGCTCATCAAAAAATTCGGCCATGATCATTGACTGCTGATAAGTATGGTTAACACGACTGATATGAGGCAACATGCGTTCGAGTAACTCAAATTGCTTCTGTCGCATCTGAAAGTAGTGGTAATATTCATGATGATTACGAAGCAAATGGTTCTCCACATCTCGATAAGCCAAGCTCTTTGCGTCTTCAAGCATAAGAGCCGTTTCAGTTAACTCTTGCCCAGACCATTTTTGGTCACCCGTTCTTAAGAATTCAGCAATTTCTTTAAGTATAATGCTGAAGTTATCCTCGATTTGTTTTTGTTTCTCTTTTAAATTGCTTTCAAGACTCGGCATGTACAAGTTCAGAATTAGGGCTACACCTATGCCAACGACAATCAGTAAAAATTCATTAATGAGGGTTTCTAAGCCAATATTGTTTGAACCATATAAGTGCAGAATAATAACAGAGCTTGTTACGATTCCCTCTTTTACCTTTAATTTTACCGTTGCGGGAATAAATAAGATCAGCATGATTCCGATTGCAAGGGGATGATAGCCAATCGTTTCAAATACAGCGTAGGAAAAGGCCATTGCCAATAAACAAGCTGCAAACCTGGATGATGCACTCATTATAGAGCGTTTTCTCGTGTTTTGTATACAAAGTATGGTAAGGATTCCAGCCGAAGCGAAATTCGTTAAGGCTAGGATTTGAGCAATCCAAATCGCTATAGGGGTCCCTACAGCGGTTTTAATCGTTCGATATCCAATCTTCACGTCTTAATCTCCTTTAATTTCGGTAACATTTCCATTTAAACGAGTAAAAAGATGGCCAAGTATGACCATCTTTTCACTTAAATTTCTTCACAATGTTCGTCAAAGATTGCTTGTAGTTTATTTACGACCTGAATTGGATCAAATCCTTCAATGTCGTGGCGTTCTACCATCGTTACAATCTTACCATCTTTTAAGAACGCGAAAGATGGTGAAGATGGAGGGAAGCCTTCGAAATATTCGCGAGCGCGATTGGTAGCTTCACGATCTTGGCCAGCAAAAACCGTCACCAAGTGATCTGGACGTTTATCGTAATGAACAGAGTGGGCCGCAGCTGGGCGTGCTACACCACCAGCACAACCACATACAGAATTAATCATAACGAGTGTAGTTCCTTTTCGCTGTAATGCTTCGTCTACTTCTTCAGGTGTTGTCAGCTGTTCGTAACCAACCGATTCAATTTCATTACGAGCCTGACCAACAGCGTCTTGCATGAAAATATTAAAGTCCATATGTGCATATCTCCTTTTTGTAGAGTGATCTACTAAGCCCATCATATCAAGATTTTCCGGGGCTTTCAACGAAATTACTCGCAAAATTCTAACGAGACATCCCTGAATATTCCTATTGACGCGGCTGGTCTCAACCCCTATATTACAAAATGAACACTTGGAAAAACCAAGAAGATTACTCATTTGGAGGAGGAACATCAATGGCTTATCTATTTGTCGCTCCTATCGCTATTATTCTCATTGTGATCGGTGGCATTAAGAGAAATAAAATTTTATTGGCAGTAGGCGCTTGTTTAGCTATTTTTTTCGCCTATACAACCTACACGACAACACCCCCTTCCACTATTCCTGATGGATTTAAGAAAGCAGAAGCATTAGAAGGTGAGCCTGGCGTTGATCGATTAACATCCTATTTAAGTGACAAGTTTCCTGATGCATCTTATCATTTAAAACCACAAGAACAAGGTGACAGTTCGTCTTCACTCATCACCGTCGCCTTCGAAGAAGAACCAGATTGGTTTTACAATTATCTCGTTAAAGAAGACGGGATTGCCCAAGTTGGCGTACTAGCTCCTAAAGATGAAGCTCCAGAAGATGGAAAATTTTTCGAAGAGATTGAATAACAGCCAAATGAGAGAAACGCCAAACTCAGTTACATAAAAAAGACTGGCCTCATAAAGTCCTTTCAGACTTCTAGGCCAGTCTTTTTATTGTGTACATCCTATTCATGATCACTTGAGTTCTTCTTGTTCCCTTTAGCGTATTTCCCCTGGCGGCCGTACTCTTTATTTTGTTCCTCTGTTCGGTTCTCGCCACTTTTACCTTGATTGTTATTGTTGTTAGCCATTGTAAATACCTCCTTAGAAGTTCTTTTGTTGACTACAATAGTCTATACCCGCTTCTCAACTGGAAATAAACACGCGAACTGGGATCATTTGTTTTTATCCGCATCGACAACGTTCTATACAAGATTGAGCGATCCTATTGATAGATTCGCTTTCAAACAAAATCCCAACACCTGATTTCTCTTTCCTGGCTACTAAGCCAACCTCTCGTCCATCCTCTAGATCAAATACGATCATTTCATCTACCATTAGTGTTACCTCATCTGTTTCTACTTCCTTTGCAAAAATGGAAATGCCCCTGATCTCTGTGACAAAAAGCTGATCAACAGAAATATGATACAGAATATTGTCTTCATCCTCTTCTTCACGGTTTAATTCAGAAGGATGCAGTTTAGTTACATCCCAATACCTAACAAAACCCTCCGATTCAAGTCTTGTATTATGAATCGAAATGTATTGATGATTCACTTCAATTAGGATTGAATCGTATTCATCCAGGGCTTCGTTTTGAACATGGAGGCTCGTTGAAGTTGCAATAATGGAATCAAGTCGCTGACCGACTAAATAAGCAAGAGCTACAACATCCTTCTCAGATAGATGTGCTTTAAAGGGTTTCATTCCGATTTCTCCTTCCCCTATTAACCTTCAATCATTTAAGTAGCGATGTTTATCCTTCAGAATTATAATGGATGAGGTGATTCTAATAAGAAAGGACACATCCGACATGCAAACGGAAAGCAAACTGGGAATACTTTATACGACTGGTGCTTATATCTTGTGGGGGATCTTGCCGATTTACTGGAAATTGATTCAAGAAGTGCCGGCTTTTGAAATTTTGGCTCACCGTATTATTTGGTCGTGTCTCTTTATGTTCGGAGTCATCGTTATACTTCGAAAAAGCAAACCATTTAAGCAGGAAGTTAAACGCATCTTCACGAATAAAAAACAGGTTATTGGCATCAGTCTTGCTTCCATCACTATAAGTATTAACTGGGTTACCTATATTTGGGCAGTAAACACAGATCACGTAGTAGAAGCTAGTCTAGGCTATTATATTAATCCACTTGTAAGCATATTCTTAGGAATGCTTGTATTGAAAGAATCGTTTAATAAAGCTCAATGGCTTGCCATCCTTCTTGCAGCAGTCGGTGTAACCTATATGACGTGGAACTTCGGATCCTTCCCTTGGATTGCAATATTACTTGCGTTTAGTTTTGGATCCTATGGTTTATTAAAGAAGATGGTGAACGTAGGTGCAGTGTTTGGATTGACGATCGAGACATTATTGGTCACTCCTATTGCGTTACTGTATTTATTAAGCCAACAAGCAGGAAGCTTTGGAGAAATAGAATGGTTATCTATGACTTCTATCTATGTATTTGGAGCAGGAATCGTAACTGCAATACCACTCCTTCTGTTCTCAAGCGGAGCGAAGCGTATTCCTTTATCCCTGGTTGGCTTTCTTCAGTACTTTGCTCCAACCATTATGCTAGTTATTGGCGTCTTTCTATATAATGAACCCTTCACTCATGTACATATGATCGCCTTCTCATTCATCTGGTCCGGATTGGCCATCTATACCATCACAAGACTCAAACGCCCCCGCACCTTAGCGCAGTAAAGCACTACAGGGTGCCAGGCACCCTGCATCTCACTAAAGCACAGAAGCGTGTCTGGCACGCTGTTGCAGAGCACAGCAATAAAGGATAAGCTGCCCATCATATAAGAAGCAGGTAGGTGCGTAGCCTACCTGCTTATCCTTGTTTCATTTTAAGTTGTTGATCAGCGAATTGTTGGTAAGTTGTATGGGATTGGTAAAGCTCTCTGTGATTACCGATTCCCGTTACCTTTCCTTGATCGAGAAATACAATTTGATCGGCATTTACAACGGTCGATAGTCTATGAGCGATCACGATCGTCGTCCTGTCTTTCATCAGATTATCGAGTGCTTTTTGAACAACCATTTCAGCTTTACTGTCCAAACTTGAGGTGGCTTCATCTAATAACAGAATGTGTGGATCGCGTATTAACGCACGAGCAATGCCTATCCGCTGCCGTTGACCACCAGAAAGCTTTATACCTCGTTCCCCTACTTCCGTATCGTACCCAGCCGGGAATCCGGTGATAAATTCATCTGCATAAGCCATGCGTGCAGCCTGGCGAATCTCTTCCTCAGTAGGTTCTTGGTCTAATCCATACACGATGTTCTCTCGAATTGTACCGGCAATAATTGGACTCTCTTGTGAAACGTATCCGATCTGACTTCTCCATTCTTGTAGTGAAAACGAATCAATCGGAGTGTTGTTATACATAATCTCTCCCTTGGTGGGAGAGTAGAACCGTTCAAATAAAGAGAATAAAGTAGTCTTCCCACTCCCGCTTGGGCCAACTACTGCTGTTACAGCATTTGGAGAAACGGTAAACGAAACGTCCTTAAGAACAGGCTCTGAAGGATCGTATGCAAATTGGACCTCATTAAGCGTAATTGGAGCTTTCCCTTCTCCTAAACTTATGCCTTTCACAAGTGGCTCCTCTTCATGAGAAAGGATATCCACGATTCGTTCAGTAGCTCCAACAGCTTTCTGAAATTGAGTGAAGAAGTTGGTAAACTGGCTTAAAGGAACGACAATCTGGAACAAATATAAGATAAAGGCGACAAGGTCCCCTGCAGTAAGGGCACCTGAAGAAACGCGGAAGCCTCCATATCCTAACACAATAACAAGCATAGCCATCATCACAAGTGTCATTAATGGACCGATAACTGCTTGAATCTTCGCTTCTTTCACACCGTACTGAAATAAGTAAAATATTCCCTTTTGTCCTTTGTTAAATTCTCTGCCTTCAGCATTAGATGCCTTCACAAGACGAATCTCAGAAAGTGTCTGGCTTGTTGTGGATGTAAACGTAGCTGTCTCATCTTGTAAACTTCTAGAGATCTTATACATCTTCCGACCAAGAGGCAAAATGATTCCAACAGCTAAAGGAACCGCAATTAACATCACTATTGTCATTTTCCAATCGAGATAAAGAAGGATGACAATTGAACCAATGATCGATATTAATCCAGTGAAGAAATTCGTTACATGCTCAGTAATTAAGTTCTTTACAATACTCGTATCATTTATAATGCGCGATATCATTTCTCCAGTCTTTGTCTGATCATAAAATGAGACTGGAAGCTTAATATGTTTATCCCATACTTTTGTGCGTAGGCTTGCGACAATTTGCTGACCTACATAATTTAAAAGAAAGATCGATACACCACTTGCAATCGCTTGTAAAAGGAAAATCACAAATAATCCTGCTACATATCCCCATTTGAAGGACTCAAGTGTAAAATCATCAATGAACCCTTTCGTAAGGAGCGGTATGATTAGCCCAACAATAGTAGAGAGTACACTAAATGCTACAGCAACAACCATACGCCCCTTCGAAGGGTTTGTCCCACGAACCAAATGCAGAAAATCCTTCCACCCTATTCGTCTCTTATTATCTTCTTCCATCTCTATTGCCTCACTTCATTCAAACTTCACCCTAAGTTTACCATAACAACAGACACATCATCTTACTAAAGCACTAAAGGGTGCCTGGCACCCTTTAGTGCTTTAGTGCAGAAAACGGTGTCTGGCACGCTTTATCCTGCTAAAGTGTTGTGACATAAAGAAACATCTAGCCATTCTGCTAGATGTTTTTAGAGAGGTTATTGAAGTCCTATCATTTCGACTAGCTTGAGATAGCCAAAGGGTAGCAGGGTAGCTATAACCAGTCCTGAAGCTATGGTAATGGTTACATATGTTTTATATTGAACAATTGTAATGTCACTTCGTTTTTTCGCAATATTGAATACCCTTACCATTGAATAAACAGTCATCAAAATGATGATAGCCGAAAATATTGATAATAATGTAACCTCCAAACTACTCACCTTACCTTCTACATAAAGATCTCATTAACGCACAGTGAGGTCCCTTATTGAATGGCTATACTCGGGTCAAAATCATCCCTGTTAATCTTCGTTTCCTTCCCCATAGCAATGTTCGCAAGTTCCATTCCAAAATACGGACCACTAGTTAACCCAGAAGCTCCTAAACCATTTGCAACAAACAACCCTCCTACACCAGATACCTTACCAAGTACAGGGCGTGAGCCTGGTGTAAATGGTCGAAAGCCGACTTTAGTTTGAACATAATGACTTTCTGACAGCCCTGGAGCAACACGCAGAACTTTATCCAACAGTTCAGAGACACCACCAGCTGTGACGTCATTATTAAACCTGGCTTCATCCTCTTTAGTAGCGCCAACGACAATCCTTCCGTGTTCAAATGCTAAAATATAGTGATTGTATGGTGGCAAGACGACTGGCCATTCATTTGTATGACTATTAGGTAAATCCAAATGAATAATTTGTGCTTTTTGAGGACGGGCCTCAAAATGTAGACCTAATGGTTTTAGAATCCCTTTAGCCCACGCACCACCTGTCACCAAAACTTGATCACTTTTATACACTTCTTCGTCTACTTTAACACCTGTTACAGAATTACTTTCATAAACAAGAGAAGCATCTCCTGAAACAATTTCAGCTCCATTTTTCTCAGCTGCACGCAGAAGAGCATCACGAATGGCTCCCCCATTAACACGAGCACCACCACTTATATGGACAGCACAGTACTCCTCTGATAGTACAGGGAACAGCTTATGTGTCTCTTCAGCTCCGAGCCTTGTAACTTCACCCATTTCAGGAGTCGTTTCTCTACGCTTTAACGCGACTTCCATTTTACGGTCTAGCTTCTCTTCAGTATCAAAAATATTTATAGCACCAACCTGTTTATATCCAGTTTCTGTCTCCCCGTCTTTTTCTAGCGCTTCGATCAGCTCAGGGTAATAAGCAGCTCCATTCTCAACGAGTTGGTACCAGGATTTATTTGAACGATTTGTTAACCAAGGGCAAATAATACCCGCTCCTGCTTCAGTGGCTTGCCCAGGATCTTGCCTGTCAACGAGCGTAACCTGCTCACCTGCTTTAGCCAGATGATAAGCGGTGGAGGCCCCAACGATGCCGCCTCCAATAACGATATGTTTTTTCATGATGACACCTATCCCTACTCAGTCTTATGTACACTCGCCATTGTACAAGATCTAAGAGCACAACTCAATTAGCCCTCTGTTCGCTTTTCACTAAAGAGAAGCAATAACGTCGCAATGGGACCCGTAAACAACGACAACAAGAACCAATTTAGACCAGTTCGATTCTTTCCTTGAGCAAGTGCAGCATTAATTAAAGCAAGCGTCCCCCATCCTACATAATAGGACTCATCCATCGTAATCACCCCCACTAAAATCTTAACATAACGCTGGTAAATAATGTTTGTTAGATTATTCTAACTCTTTTATACTGTAAGAAAGAGGAGGAATAACATGAGTACAAAAGAGAAAGTTTTTCAATCTCAATTCAAAGAAGGCGCCTATCCGTTTTACGAAGAGCTTCGCCAAGATAACCCGATCTTCAAGATGTCAGAAGTACATAACCAGACGACCTGGATGGTGACACGCTATAGTGATGTAAAAGAACTATTAAAGACACCGAGTTTCTTAAAAGACTTCTCTAAATTATATCCAAATGAAGATGAGGAAAATGTTGAACAAACTATTTTCAGCAATATGATGCTAGATCTTGACCCACCTGACCACACACGCCTCCGGAAACTCGTCACACCTTACTTTAATCCCAAAACCATCTCTCGATTAAGCCCGAGAATCGATGAAATTGCCAAAGAATTAATCGAAAACATGAAAAATAAACAGGGCCCAGTCGATCTAATTGATGAGTTCGCCTTCCCATTACCGATTATCGTCATTAGTGAACTTCTTGGCGTTCCACCGGAGGACCGTAACTCGTTCAGGAAGTGGTCGAACACGATTGTATCTGCCTCCGAAGGGGAACACCCTCAATTCTCACAAGACGTCAAAGACTTTGTTGCATATTTAGATGATCTGTTCGAACGCCGTCGAACGGACCCTAAAGACGATCTCATTTCGAACCTCATTCAAGCCGAAGAAGAAGGGGAACAGTTAAGTCGTAATGAGCTTTATTCAATGGTTGTACTTCTTATCATCGCTGGCCATGAGACAACCGTGAATTTGATTGCCAATACGATATACGCACTCTTACAACATCCCGATCAGTTTAATCGATTAAAAGAAGACCACTCTTTGATTGAGAGCGCTATTGAAGAAGGGCTACGTTATTATAGTCCTGTCGACTTCTCAACGGCTCGCTGGGTAGAAGATGACCGTGAATTTCACGGCACGACTTTAAAACAGGGAGATGTGATCTTTGCTTCTTTAAGTTCAGCAAACAGGGATGAACAAAAGTTTGAGAACGCCTGCAGCTTCGACATAACTAGGCCCAATAATCAGCATGTAGCTTTTGGATTTGGGATTCACTTTTGTCTCGGTGCACCCCTTGCTAGATTAGAAGGGAAAATTGCGATTCAACATCTATTAACCGCTTGTCCAAACCTAAAGCTCGCCCCATACACAACCCCTACATGGCGAAAGATGTTTTTATTAAGGGGGTTAGAACAGCTTAACGTAACGTTATAAGCACTTAGAATGAAGTTCAGAGATTACCTGAACTTCTTTTTATGATTAAAACAAATGGAGGGATCGGATGGTTTATAATGGAACCAGCATTTATGATCAAGAATCGTTTTTTAATCAATTTATGGCTAGAAGAAACAGAGAAACAAGTCCCAATAATACAATGGAAACCCCAGTTATAACTGATCTAATAGATGCTGTTGAAGGTAAGCGTATTCTCGATCTCGGTTGTGGGGACGGTCGTTTTGGTTCTACACTGATCCAGCAGGAATGCGCTTTTTATGAAGGTGTTGACCCCTCATTAAACATGGTCCAAAAAGCAAAAGAAAGTTTACCAGAAGAACATTGTACGATTCATCTGTCCTCTATGGAAGATTGGGAGTTTAAAGATGAGCAATTTGAGATTGTCGTTTCACGTATGGCTCTTCACTATGTTGCAAACCTCTCTCCCATTGTTAAAAACATTTATCGATCCTTAAAAAACGGTGGACAATTCTTGTGTAGCGTCCAACACCCCGTTTTAACGTCACCTGTTGAAAGTGCAGCTTCAACTGGAAAACGATCAAACTGGACCGTTGATGACTATTTCAATCAAGGAGAACGTCAAGAACGCTGGATAAACGAACAAGTCATCAAGTACCACCGGACTACCGAAACGTATTTTCAGCTTCTAAAAAAAGCTGGATTTGCAATTGAAGATCTAAAAGAATGCGAGCCACAAAAAGAGCACTTCAAAAATGAAGAGGAATACAAACGAAGAAAACGAATCCCCCTCTTTCTTGTGTTCTCGTGTCGCAAATGAAAATGGTGCAGTGAAACGTCACTGCACCTATCATTATTTACCCTTCTGCTTCTATTGCATCTGCCTTCGTCTTATGCACCGTACCAAATGGATGTTCAGGTGGTGCATAAATAACATAAACCTTCATCGGTATGTCTCCGATATTTTTCACGTTGTGCCACTTTCCTGCTGGTACCATGATGGCAAAGTCATCCCCAACCTTTTGTTCAAACGTAAGCTGGTCTTTCGTGTCTCCCATCTGTACCAGGCCTTCCCCTTGCTCAAGTCGGATGAACTGATCTATATTGGGGTGAACTTCTAATCCAATGTCGCTTCCTGGCTGAATACTCATCAGCGTGACTTGAAAATGTTCTCCCGTCCAAAGAGCTGTACGGAACGTATCGTTTTCAAGAGTTGCCTTATTAATATCAATCACAAAAGGCTCCCCACCGTAATCTTGTAACGTCATTCGTGTTTCATCAAATGATAGTGCATGAAAGCGTTCAGCATTTTCTACCTCGTCATTACAAGCCCTTAAGAATAAATCGTGAACAGGCGAAAGATGAGATTGCTCATAATGTTCACGATACATCTCATAATTTTCAGATTGAATGTCATAGGCTTTACTTAAACCTTCTTCATAGGTACTAAATGAAATACGATTGATCTGATAAGTTGGACGATTCCCCGTAATCTCTGTATACAGATCTGTAAATCGATTCAAATGATCTTGCTCTTTCCTCAACGCGTGAACAATGTTTGTATAATCCGTTTCGCTAGGCGCGGCTTGCGCTAAGCGATTATAGAAGTCAACCGCTGTTGCCTCACCTTTTATTCCTGCTAACAGTGCTTCCGCTACGCGCTGGTTGCTCCGCATCATTTCATTTGTGCCGTATGAAGCATCATCTTGATATGGATCAATGTGAGAACCATAATACACATTCATCATCCCCTTCAAAAAATTCATCACCCCATCCTATGCAAAGTGCCCATAATTTGTACGACATTCGCATAAAAAAGGACTAAACCCTTAAATAGGCTTAGTCCTTATTTCGCTACATTGAAGACGACTGACCTGACTTCGATTCAATCTTATTCTTCACAATGCTAAAACCAATAATCGCAAAAATAATCGACAAAATCGGTGTAATGATATTAAAGAAAGCGTAAGGTGCATAAGAGAGTGTTTGAACACCTAGCGTCCCTGCTACAAAAACACCTCCTGTATTCCAAGGGACAAGCACACTTGTCACTGTCCCCCCATCCTCAACGGCTCGAGATAAATTCTTACGGTGAAGGTTATGCTTAGGATACACTTCTGCATACATACGAGCTGGTATAATAATGGAGATGTATTGCTCTGCCATCGATACATTCGTAAGGAATGATGTGAAAATTGTCGTCGGAATAAGCGCTCTACCGGAACGTATTAAACTGACAATGCCATCCATTAACCTCTCAAGCATCCCCATACCTTCTAATACGCCTCCAAAAATCATGGCTACAAGAGTAAGCGAGATCGTATACATCATGCTGCTTAATCCACCTTTATTAAGCAATTCACGAATCATATCATTATCTGTTTCTAACGAGAAACCATCATAAAGTGTGGTCACAGCAGTTCCCACTTGGTCTCCCTGGATCACAATCTGACAAAGAAATCCAAGAATAACTCCCACACTTAAAGCCGGCAATGCGGGAACTTTAAATAAAACAAGTATAATGACAACAAGAGGAACAAGAAGTAACCACGGAGAAATAAGAAAATGACTCTCTATGCTTGTCATAATCTCCTGTATTCGTCCCTCCTCGAAGCCACTTACAGAAAACTGTCTTCCTAAAAAGAAAAAGATGCAAAACGCAATTAGATAAGCTGGAATCGTAGTATAAAGCATATGTTTAATGTGTTCGAACAAGTTCACGTCTGCGATACCAGAAGCTAGGTTAGTCGTATCTGATAATGGAGACATCTTATCCCCCATGTATGCCCCTGAAATAATAGCCCCAGCGGTCATCGGCTCAGGGATTCCCATACTAATTCCAATACCCATACCTGCAACGCCCACTGTCGCCATTGTCGACCAAGAGCTACCGATTGATAAGGCAACGATTGTACAGAGGAGCATAATGGAGACGAGGAAGAATCCAGGTGATATTAGCTTAAGACCATAATAAATCAAACTTCCTACAATTCCCCCACCGATCCATGAACCAATAATCAGGCCTACTAAAATTAAAATGACGATAGCTGGTAACGATTTATGTATACCTTTATAATAACTATCTTCTATTGCTTCCCATGAATAACCATAAAGTAATGCAATAATAGAAGCTGAAAAAGCTCCTAACAATAAGGGTACATGAGGCGCCCCCTCATACTTAATGATCGTAAATCCCATCCCCACGATCATGATCAGTAACGGCAAAACCGCTACAAAAATCGGCATATCTTTCTTCGCATTTTCCAAACCACCCACTCCCTTCTTTTCATTACAATTTCTGAACTTTCCCTCATTTCCCTTTTAACTAAACTACCCATTTTCAAAATAAGGAAAAGGAACCATCTCAAACATTCATCCTTTTGATAAGAAGATAGTCCGTAAAAAATCGTACATAAAGGAAGGCATAAAGAAGTTAACGACAAATAAAAAAGGAGTGCAACAATTAAGTTACGAACTCCTATAAGTCTAGTTCATTGGCCATATAGCTTATTAAAAATGAGTAGATCTAGGCCCTAGTTGATCTACAAGAATCCCTTTTATTTGATTAAAAGAAACATCCGTTAATTTATCACGATAGATCGTCTCCTCTGACCCATCCATCATATTTAACGTCAGCATATCATTGTTAATCATTACCACATTATGGATCTGATTGTAATTTATTTGTTTGCTTTTTATTAAAGGAATTTGCGCGATTTCAAGACGATCTTCATGAAATTCAATATATGACTTCTTCCTTAGTGAATAATAGTAAAGGGCTTTTACCACACCAATAGTTAAAGTGCCCCCTAATAAAAGCTTATCACTTGAAGTAAGGCCCGATTGGAACAAAAGCAATAGGAACAAACTCACTACACCCAGAGAAGCATAGTAGAACAACACGTTATTACCTTTACGCTTCCAAGCTACACTTGATCCATACGGAAACATGATAACTCCCCCAAATTCGTTCTTTTCGTTATTTTATCAGAAAATTCTATCAAAATCCATAACTCTACTATTGTTTTTAGATTGACCCACTCTTTTTATACGTACTAGAATGGCTCAAGGTTAAAAGAGCCCCGATACTAAAGGAAAGACGAGGGTCAGCAATGGTATATCGCGTAAGTATTTATCTGTTAGGTATGTTGGTTAACTTTTTCGGTGTGGCACTACTTATTAAAGCCACTTTAGGTGCTGGATTTTGGACAGCATTATTTGTAGGTTTATCTGATCAACTCGGATTTACTGTTGGCATATGGTACGCGCTCTTTCAGTTTTTGTTTATCTTTGCCAATGGTTGGCTCATGAAACAAAAACCAGAACCGCGTGCCATAATACCTCTCGTATTAGAAAGCTTAATTCTCGATTTTTGGCTCGAGGTCGTTTTTCACGATTTCACATTGCTTCAAGCACCATTCTTATTGCAAATTGGAGCACTTACGCTTGGAATCACGCTTAGTGCAATTGGGGTTGGAATTTATATCCTCCCGGCTTTACCAAGAGCTCCAGTGGACCAGCTCTTCCTAGCTATCGCAAGCCGATTTACATTAAGCTTACGCCTTAGCCAAACACTTGTAGCGCTTACTACATCAACCTCCGCGCTCTTAATTGGAGGCCCTGTTGGGTTAGGCACTGCGGCTGGTGTACTATTCGCCGGTCCAATTATTCAGCTAACGTACAGTAGAGCATATCCTTATTATTATTTAATTCACCCACGCTATAAAAAGCGATACGAACTTGCTTTATAAAGAAAAGCGTCTGCAATTTGAGCAGGCGCTTTTATAAAAGCTTTTCTAATTGAAGATCTAACGGTTCTTTCTGATAGATTTCTTCGTTCATCTCTTGTGCTAATTTGCAGCCCACAGATTGATAGAAGCGTTGCGTTTCGACTGCAGGATGAGCACCAATATAAATTTTCTCGGCACCCAAATCTTTAGCGATCTCGCAACACTGATAAAATAATTGTTTCCCTATGCCTTCCCCGCGATAAGAATTTGAAACATGAATAAATGGGAGAGGCACATATTGATTCTTTGAACCAAATAAACGATTCTCTACATTTGCAAACCCTACTACTTGGTCTCCTACAAAGGCAGCTACTACACCTCCACCCTCATCGATACACTTTTTTAAATAAAGGGATATGTCTTTTTTCTGATCTACGCTCCAATCATCAATAAAAGAATCAGTCTTTATATTCACATCGGTTTGATTTGTTGTATACCAAACACTTTTAGTTTCTTGAAACCGATTGAATTCTATTAAAAATTTGTCATCGATCTCGTTAGCGCTTACATTCATTACTTGTAGTCTCCTTATCATGATCCATCCCTCCCACCTTATCTTACTACAAAAATAGAATCTTAACATTTTTCTGAAAAAGGATTGACGTTATAATTCTTACCCGTTATAATCCATATCAAGCTTTATTAATTAAATATCAAACTCTTATCCAGAGTGGCGGAGGGACTAGGCCCTGTGACGCCCGGCAACCTTTCAAGGATCGTCTTGAAAAAGGTGCTAATTCCTACAGATCGGTTATTGATCTGGCAGATAAGAGGAGGCCTTGTTACATACACCCTCTTCTTATTCCGGAAGAGGGTTTTCTTATGCCCTTTTCCTTATTACTTACTCCCTGAAAGGATTGATTAAACATGAAACGAACACTCGAACAACGATTACAAGATGGACCGGTTATTTGCGGTGAAGGCTATTTATTCGAATTGGAGCGTCGCGGCTACCTTCAAGCTGGATCCTTCGTACCGGAGGTTGCTCTTGATAACCCACAAGCATTAAAACAAACATACCGCGATTATATGAATGCAGGCTCTGACGTAGTTTTAGCCTTCACCTACAACGCTCATCGCGAGAAGATGCGTATTATCGGAAAAGAAGAGCTTTTAGAACCTCTTAATCGACAAGCAATCCGTCTGGCTAAAGAAGTCGCTCAAGAAAACCCGGTCGAAGAAGCGCTTGTGGCTGGGAATATTTCGAATACAAACCTTTTTGATCCTGAAGATGAGTCCTCAAAACAGGCCGTTCGCACAATGTTTGCCGAGATGATCTCATGGTGTAAAGAAGAGGGAGTAGATTTCGTAAACGGAGAAACATTCTACTACTATGAAGAAGCGCAAATCGCTCTTGAGGAAGTGCTCAAGCAAGACCTTCCTGCAGTTATTACACTGGGGGTTATGGGCGAGAATAAAATGCGTGATGGCTATGAAGTAGAAGAAGCTTGCCGTTTGCTTCAAGAACAAGGGGCTTTAGTCGTTGGGATGAACTGCTTCCGCGGACCTGCTACAATGCAACCTTATGTGGAAAAAATCCGCGAAGCGTGTGACGGATATGTAGCTGCACTACCTGTTCCATACCGCACGTCAGAAGAACACCCAACGTTCTTTAACCTACCAGATGGAGGTTGTGCATGTCACTTACCAACAGAAACCACCTTCCCAACTTCTCTTGACCCGCTTTACTGCAACCGTTACGAGATTGCAAGCTGGGCTAAAGATGCACTAGCTACAGGGGTCAATTACTTTGGGTTATGTTGCGGCGCTTCTCCAAGCATGCTTCGTGAAGTAGCAGAAACAGTAGGCCGCGAAGCGATTAATTCTAAATACTCTCCGGATATGGAAAAACACTTCCTATTCGGTTCAGACGACTCGTTGAAAAAGCATAATCAAACGTATCGTGTGAAAGCATAAGATTGTAAGAAAGGAGGAACAACCCACTTTCGAGTTTGTTCCTCCTTTTATAAGCCCATTGTTATAAATGCTGTTAAAGTCCATTATCTATGTTGATCAATGAGGATAGGATTCCCATCAGGATCTTCAATCGTAAAACTCCCTGGCCCTTCGCTCGTTTCATCTACTTCTGAAAGAATTTTAACTCCATTTTCTTTCAACTGTTTTTGGAGTTCTCTAACATCTGTGAACGAATCAAGTTCTTTAGCATCTTGATCCCATCCAGGATTAAAGGTTAGGATGTTTTTCTCGAACATGCCTTGGAAAAGTCCAATCACACAGTCACCATTCTTCATAATAACCCAATCTTGATCTGGCACCCCTCCAAGAGAATCGAACCCTAACGTTTCATAAAAAGCTTTAGATTTGTTGATGTCTTTTACAGTTAAGCTAATAGAAAATGCACCAAGCTCCATATAATATCCTCCTAATAATAGACTTTCTCCTAATTATCTTCGCCTTAAAAAGACAAAAACCTCTCATTCTATTTCAAAATAAGAGCATTTAAATTTAGGCTCTGTAAGGCCCACCTTTGCCATACAAGGAGGAAACCCTTACCAGTGGGCTTGAAGTTTATTACCATTTGGATCATAAAAGTGAAAATATGCATGACCATGATCTTCTTGTATATCCTCGACCTTAACTCCATTATGAATTAAGTGCAGATGAAATTTAGATAGTTCTGGGCTAGTAAAGCCGATACTAAAAGCTGCATCATTATTAATTGTAAAATGTGCAAATGTTTCATCCTCAGTTGGAACTAATATAAGTAAAAAAGATCCCTCATTTACTTTAAGAATAGCAAATGGATCTTCCGTAATGGTTACCAATTGAAGCCCTACTATATCTCTATACCATTGTGCAGATTGCTCTAAATCTTTTACAGGAATTCTAATATAATGAACTTGTTCAATAAATGAATGACCCATAATCTACCTCTTCCCCATTTTATCTGGTTTATCAAGTAATTCCTTCTTCATATCGATTTGTCCTTCCATTTATTGAAATAACTACTTTAATAAGAACACCCCCCACTCCTTGTAGCACTAAAGCACCTGTTCAACTAAATGATATTATCTTCGCCCTTCAGTCTTTTCACTTCTTTTTCTAAGAAATCAAGCCTCCTATGAACTCTGTAAAACAACGGAAGATAAGCAATCATAACAACAATTAACCATTCCATATGAAGATCACCCCTATTAAACTTTATACTTCCGTTTTATGAAAAAACGACAGCTGCTATTCAACAATCCCATCCCTAAGAAAAAAAGTTGCATCTCGTCGGTAAGACGCGATCCAACTTTACAATGCGGATGCTTTGGTTTCCTAATTAATAATTAACGGCTTCTTCTTGTTGCTGTTGTTTTAGATTCTTCTCAGTCTTTTTAATGTCTAATTTCATAAGAATGGAGACGACAAGCGCTAAGAATATTAAAGCAAGAAAAACGTAAAATACAGCAGTGTAACTATCTGTTCTAGCCCGAATTTGTGAAACAATCATAGGTCCAAATACGCCACCTAGAGACCATGTTGTTAACAAGTACCCATGAATGGCACCGAGTTGTTTCGTTCCAAACAAATCACCAATAAATGCAGGGAGATTAGAGAATCCTCCGCCGTAACAAGTAACAACGAGTAAAATGAGAAGCTGGAATAAGAAGATGTTTGTTGTAATCGGAAGCATGAAAAAAGCAACACTTTGTATTAAGAAAAAGATCATAAAAACATTAGGGCGGCCAATATAGTCTGAAGCTGTTGCCCAGCCAAGACGACCTCCACCATTAAACACACCCATAATTCCGACCATCGTGGCTGCTGCACCGGCTGATAACCCTACAACTTCTTGGGCCATTGGCGAAGCAACTGAAATCATCATAATCCCTGCTGTCGTATTAATAAGCATCATTGTCCATAGCAGCCAGAACCGCTTTGTTTTAACCGCTTCTTTTGAAGTCAATTGTTGTAAATCTTTTTTATAAACTTTATTCCCAGAGGCCATATTTTGTTTCATAGAAGCTGGCATCCAGCCTTCTGGGGGTGGGGCTATGTAAGAAGCACCTAATGTAATAAAAATAAAGTAAGCTGCACCTAATACGTAAAATGTATTAGATATTCCAATTGCGGTCATTAAGTTGGCTGCAACGGGCGCTGTAATGAGAGCTCCTGTACCAAAACCAAGTACCGCTAATCCGGTTGCTAAACCTCTTCGGTCAGGGAACCATTTCACAAGAGTTGATACGGGTGAAATATAACCAATGCCAAGCCCAAGTCCACTTGCTAATCCGTAGGACAATAGGAAAAATGGAAGTGAATCAATCGCGATCGCAACCCCTGAACCGGCTTGTCCTAATCCAAACAAAACACCAGCCAGAATTGCTGATTTTCTTGGACCATTTTTTTCTACAAACTTCCCAAACAATGCTGCGGATGAACCGGCCAATGCCATCATAATAGTAAATGCAATCGTTACTTGAGTTGGGGTCCAGCCCATTTGTTCACTTACGGGGGTGGTATATACGCTATATGCGTAGGCACCTCCGATGGAAAGATGGATGGAAATAGCTGATAAAGCAATTAACCATCTGTTTTTCATTGCTTGCATAGTATGTACCTCCTTCACTCTTTTTTGTAAGCGCATTCACAAAAAGGATACAACGAGTGGCGAAAAAAATCAAACTATTTTAAATTTTCCGACATTAATGAAGGGTAAAGTATAGTATTTAAGAGATGACAAAGTCTTGCTAAACCATGCTTTTATAGTGTGAATGATGGTTTCTTAACATTTTATTTGGTATAAAAACAACCTATAAAAAGGCTATTTGAAGCGTTTAGGTAGATAGTTGCCGACTTTAGGAAAGGGTTTATTCAATTATCGGGCAGTCTTGAGGGATAAAGAGTTTCGGAAATGGTTCCGTTAGAATGGAGGCATGGAAAACAGCTCGCTTTCCGTGGGTAAGATTATTCATAGCCTATAAAACATTGATATAAGATAAAGAATAAACCAAACCCCATGTGGGATTTGGTCTACTGATTAGTATAGTATTCCTTACATTTTCTACACCATAATGGAACCAATTATAAGTTATTGCTTTTCCGCTAATAATCTTTCTTAAAAGCATCCAACATCAAATAACCTAAAACCACTCCTGCAATGGTTGTAAGCGTAGGATGACCTACTAAAATGAGGTCAGGCATTCGCATTCCTTCCCCATATGGGGTGAGAGGCAAAGTGGACCAAACAACGATCACTAGAGCAGGCACTCCAACAGCCAAGCCTCTAATCCAGTCAAACGTCCAAGGCGTTCGTGCCATAACTTCTAAAATAAATTTAGGAAGGCGTAAAAGAACACCGATCCCAACAGGAAAAAGTGCAGCAAATAGCAGTGATGCAGCAGGGCGTTCATACGTAACCTTAAACTCTTCCTGTAAAGCCATTTCATAACTCTTCCCTAAGTAAATAATCAACCCAATCGCAAGCGTCCAAACAAAATAATACCCAAAAAGCTGCTTATTCCGAATACATATCCCCCTCCTCTACCATTTACATCAATCTGGTTCCCCATAGATTATTTAAAAGAATGATATAAAGGGTGAATGCTCCCGTTATGACCATAAACGTACTCGGAATCACTCGTAACGTTTTATTCCTACGCAGGGCTATGACAAAAACTAGGAAGGCACATAAAGCAACCCCATAATAAACAAAAATGATTGAATAATAAGTGAAGGGACCCAGAAAAAGACTAAGAACGAAAAACTGTAAAATAAAAGCAAAAAACGAACCCGCAATCCATTTTCTCTCGTCTTTAATCTCCCAAATGGACTTAATAGACAGAACAAAAACACATAACACAACTGTCCCAAGTAGCCATTCATAAATGAAAAACATCTCTTCGTAGCTCACAGAGAGAAAATAGCCCAATATGAACAAAGGAATCATCGCCACTAATAAGTAAGCCATTCCCTTGAAACTAGCAGTCATTCATAGCTCACCCCTTTATCATCCATATTTTAACACACGAAAATTATGAGTACATCTCATAACCCTTAACGGAAACAGTCTCTCGAATCTTCATTACCCCTCTCTCTATTCTTCAATAAACAAAAAAGAGCACCAGATCTTCTACAATCTGATACTCCCCCTACTTAAACCTATTGTAGTTATGTACCTATTTAAGCGGAACAGTCTGACAAGCTAAGCGATAGCCTTCTTCAAGCTCGCCATCTAGCTTCTCATGTTCCTTTGGTGTTGGCTTGTTTACTACTTCTTCTCCATTAAGTAGCTCTACGCGGCAACGGGTACAGTTTCCTTTTTGGCATTTGTAATCTAGAGGCACATCTTGTTCAAAAGCTGATGCTAAAAGGGATTGTCCCTTTACAGGCTGAATAGAAAATTCCTCATCTTGCTGTTTTACACGAATCATCATTTGATCCATCATAACCTTCCTTTCTATAACACATGTCTCTATTATTGTACGCATAAACACAGAGCATAACAAGAAAAGGAGGGGGAGATTGACTCCCTCCCCCTTTCATTTAGCTCCACTGAATTGGTGTTGGTGCTATGCCTTCAATTTCTTTACCGATTACTTCGTACTGCTCTGGGGTTAGCCATACATGCACAGAACCCTGATCTTCATGCCCACGAATTAAGCGCCCGATTCCCTGACGCATACGTAGAAGCATGTACGGAAGATCGACTTCTTGCATCGCATCCGCTGCGTGGTTACGCTTCGCATCAAAGACAGGGTCTTTTGGTGGGAATGGTAGAGACGAGATCATAACCTGAGAAAGCGCCTCACCTGGTACATCCAAACCTTCCCAAAGGTGATAAGAGCATAAGACTGTCGCGTGATCTTGCTGGAACGTCTGGACCGTTTCACTTATCTCCCTGTCTCCTTCATATAGCATAGGGAAAGAGAAGGATTGACGATCTGCCCAAGCTCTGAAACGATTCATTTCTTCTAGAGAAGAGAACAATATTAACGTCTTTCCTGCCTGGTGCTCTAAATGAGCCTTCATGTTCTCCCACTTCTCTTCTTCCCCTTGGTCAAGATGGCCGTTCATCTTCATTTGTTCCTCGTAATCAAACGGCGATTCCACCGTGAAGGAGAGATAATTCTTGATACCGAGACTTCCTGCGATATAAGAGAAGTCTTTCTGACGAGAAAGAGTGGCAGATGAGAATAAGAATGGAATGTTCTGACTAAACACTTCTTTCTCTAAAACATCTTCAACAAGGCGTGGCATAATGACTAATGAACTGTCTTCATGGTTTGTCTCAAGCCAGAAGATCCCTTTATTATCTTTTAGTAGAATCGCTAATCCATAAGAGAAGAACTCCAAGTATTCTTCTATAATCTTCACATTATAGTCATCCATTAAGAAGAGTTCGGAATCAAAGACGAGCTGTTCAAGCAAGCTGTGCACTTTCTTGTTCATCTGTTCTGCCAAATCAATCATTTCTTTCGAACGAGGAACTTCATGTCGGTTTGAACCTTCTACTTCAGAACTCGTGTCGCGAAGAATGTCAAACCACTTGTCGTGCATTTCTAGAATATCTTCAATCAAAAGAAGGGATTCTTCCCGAATATCCTGATTTAAGTATTCCGTTAGAACACTTGTAAGAGTCTTCGAGTTAAAGCGATACGTTAACGCCTTTTGAGCAGCAAACTCAAGTAAGTGCCCTTCGTCAAATATCACGCTACTTGCTTCTGGTAAGAGTGGAAGCTGCCCTTCACGCTTTCTAGAATCCTTCGTCCATACATGCTCCATATAGAAATCATGTGAACAGATAATTAGGTCAGACGAATGACGATAGTATTGACGATTTAACGTTTGACCACAGCGGTGACGCCAATCACACGTTGAACACTGCTGAAGAGGATCCCAGGAGATAGCTTCCCATTTCTCATTCGATACCCACGGATATTCTTTTCGATCTCCGTACCGTTCGAACTTCTGCATAGAAGCATCACCACCGAAAACAAATTCAGGAATAGAATCATACACATCCAGAATATCTTCGTCCTCTGTAGTTTCCTCAAGCTTATCTAGCTTCTTCACACAAACGTATTGTTCGCGTGCTTTCGCAAGACGCACATCTACATTTAATCCAAGTGCTTCTTCTAGCTTCTCAATGTCTCCGCCTTTTTTGACAAGTTGTTCAATCAGCGTTTCATCCGCACATGAAATAATAGCCGGCTTATTCATATAACGGGCATAGCAAATCGCATAAAGCAAGTATACAAACGTTTTTCCCGTTCCTACTCCCGCTTCTGCGAAGATGGTTTGCTTATTCTTGAAGGCCTGTTCTACCTGGAACGCCATATAAATTTGTTCGTCCCGAAGTTCATAACCTTGATCTGGTAATATGTCGTAAAAAACATCTCCAATATAATCACCTAACACATCAAAGAATGTATCTTCCTTGGAGATTTCAAATGGAAGGGTTTGTGTCATCGTATTCTCCTCTTACCCTTTTTAGAGGGTGAAAATTTATTGCAGCATTCCTTATCATATCAGTTTTTTTGCTGCTCATGAATATTTTTTTACTGAACGAAGGGTATGGACCGTCACTTCGCTCCGTACAAAGAAGCGAATATTCCACCTTGACTGGCCAATTCCTTTAGAAATATAAAAAGAACCATGCTCATGATCATGCTTGCCTTGATATATCCCTTGTTTAGCTAGTTGTCCCATATTCTTAATCTTAAAAAAGTATGGAATGTTAACCTGTTTCCCGTGTAAATGTCCGCATACAAGCATCGTAAACGAGTGCTTTACTTTAAGCAACACATCAGGATCATGGGTGAGGACCAGTACATCTTTCTTATCATTTCCTAAAAAGGAGAAACTTTTCTCAGGATCGTGGTATCCTTGGGCATGATCATCCACTCCGACAATCACAACGTCATCTTTTTCGACAAATTCATTCTTCAATAAGTGAATCCCGTGTTGGTTAATTAGATCTTCAAGACCTTTAACATCATCTATATCACGGTCGTGATTACCAAGGACTGCATATGTTTCAACACCTGATTCCTCTATAAGTTGCAAGAACGGTTTAAGAGTTTCGAATTCTTTCTCAGATTGATCAATATAATCTCCTGTTAAGAATATATAATCAGGTTGTTCAGCATGAATAAGAGCCTTAATATTAGCAAGAGAAACACGCATGTGTCGAATATGTAAATCACTTATTTGCAAAATCTTCTTATTCGTATTCCCTTCCCAATCTACCCGCTCAACTTTCAACCATTTCGTTGGTAAGATGAAAAAAACTTCCCATGCAAGCAGAAAGAAGATTACACCAGCTAGTATCCAGGTTATCAAAGTCATCCTCCGCACCTCTTTTGCTTTAAGATTACTAATTCCCCATCCCTTCCCTCATTTCCTTTCTTCTATAGAATATTTTATGTAGGAAGTTAAGAGCAATCACGAAAAAGATGCCCGCCGGAAACGGACATCTTCTTTCTATACCCTATTTGAGCTATTCCAAAAACGACTGTAATGCTTCTCTCGTTTTCTCTTCATCATGGGACAAAACCGCACCTTCTCCTGGCACACGCAAATTTGAATATCCTACATCTTTTGGAATGGTCAGCGTCTCAAAATCATCCGGAGTGTTCAATAGAAAGTCCGTTCCAAACCCTAATATCGAAGTTGTACCCATATTCGTCTTGACGTATGGTTGAATCGCCCCAAGTGCTCGTGGCAATCGTGCTAAGCCGGTGAACGAAACAAATTCCTCCTTGAGCGCTTTCAAGACCTTCTGCTGGCGCTCAACTCTCATTAAATCTCCATAAGAGTCATTACGGAACCGAGCATAACCAAGCAATTCCTTCCCATCTAGGGTCTGTTCCCCCGCTTTTAGATCTATCGTTTGAACACCGTCTTTATAATACATATCCTTCTCAACAGTAATCGGTACACCATCAGGAGCAATTGTATTAACGATGCTGACAAATCCGTTGAAATCAATAATAGAATAGTATTCAAGATCTACCCCGAAATTCTCTTGAATCGTCTGCCTCATCAACTCAGGACCACCTATCGCAAAGGCAGCATTAAGCTTTTTATATCCATAACCTGGGATGTTCACATATGTGTCCCTCATTAAAGAAACAAGCTTTAACTGATTATTATCAGTATCATATTGGCCGATCATAATTGTATCTGAACGAGTTGTTTCTTCTCCACGCTGATCAATGCCTAATAAAAGCACATTCGTCTTTCCTTCTGGACTCTCTGTTCCTTCAAAGGGTTCATCCCCATAACTTTCATTCATACCAGGAGCATCTTCATTTGCTCCCCTCAGCCCAGCTGTATATTCATATAAGATATAAGCACCTATTAGGACGAAGAAAATAAAAAAACCTAACACGATTCTCCTCGTCCGTTTTCTGCGCTTCGCTCTTCTCGTAGTAAAACGTTTCTCTTCCACCCATGACTCCCCTTCCGCCCATTCAGCAGAATAGTATAGTAGGATTGATGTCTAATATGTACAAGTTCTCTCTTAATCCTATTTTCTATCTAGTGGCATTATACCATAATGAAAAAAATCGCAAATCAACTATTTCATCAAGGGCTACCTCAGTTTCTTTTCGATGACTTGTTACTTATCTCGAAAAACAATACAAAGTACATATTTCTCCTAAGCGCATAGGATATTCGTATATCTTGCGGAGGTGTTTGTGAATATGTACTATAACCCTAACCCGTATCCTTATTACGGGCCCTATTATGTGAGTGCCCCTCAGTAT
This sequence comes from Pontibacillus salipaludis, assembly GCF_014642405.1. Classification (GTDB taxonomy): domain Bacteria; phylum Bacillota; class Bacilli; order Bacillales; family BH030062; genus Pontibacillus; species Pontibacillus salipaludis. Next base: position 98,641 of record NZ_BMIN01000009.1, on the reverse strand, counting down.
TATGGAAGACAGCCCACGGTGTTCCCCAATGAAGGATACCTCAATAGAGTGCATTCACCTAACAATCTTGTTTTAAAAGATTACGGACCAAATCCATATGTTGTAAATATCAATGATGCTACCTTACAAAATAATACGTTCCGGACTGCTTTATGGACTGGAGAAAATTTGCAGGTAACTTTAATGAGTATTGATGTTGGCGATGATATCGGTTTAGAAATTCATCCAAATGTTGATCAATTTTTACGTATTGAAGAAGGGCAAGGACTTGTTCAAATGGGAAAGAATAAAGATAATTTAACCTTTGAGAAAATGGCCTATGATGATTTCGCAATAATGATTCCTGCAGGTACATGGCATAATGTTACGAACACGGGGAATACCCCGTTAAAACTCTATTCGATCTACGCCCCGCCTAATCATCCATTTGGTACTGTTCATAATACGAAAGCCGATGCCATGGCTATGGAGCAGGGTAACGGTTCTGAAAATGGAAGCGGAACAACAATGATTTCAGGGAAAACTCCTGATGAGTGGATTCAGCATACAGAGTATCTCGTGAACGAAGGATTAGAGGATGTAAAAAGAGGAATTAATGCTCTCCATATTCTTCAAGAATTTATACTAATGGGCGTTCTGGTTGGAAAAGGGTATTCACCTGAGGAAGCCTATGAAACAGTAGAAGAATGGGAACGCGCAGGAGAATCTAAACTTTTACAACAGAGCAAAGCAATGCGATGGTAAGAATGACATACTTGTTATCTCCGTAAAGAAAATCATCATTTAACTAAATCATTCAAACAAAAAAGTATGTAGTGTAGGTTACTTAAAAACCTACACCACATACTTTATTTACGTACATTTTCTTATCACTACAAAAATTCACTCAAAGATAGGCGGTTCATCTATAAATGGCGCTTCGCTTGTAATCGTTTCGCCTGTAAATGGATGAGGGAACGTAAGTGAAGCTGCATGCAATGCCTGGCGTGGTGCTGCATTCTTCTTCCCTCCATATAGGGAATCGCCTAGAAGCGGATGACCAATGTGACTCATATGAACACGTATTTGGTGGGTTCTTCCGGTTTTCAAGAAAAGCTTTACAAGTGTCGCATTCTTTTCTTTTAGATAGCCATGCACTTCGTAATCCGTAACTGCAGATTGCCCTTTAGGAGAAACGCGTTTTCTAGTTGCATGGTGACGGTCTTTTCCAATAGCTTGATCAATCGTCCCTTTTTTCTTAGAAACCAAGCCATGAACAAGAGCAAGATAAGCACGTTTAACTTTTCGTTCTTCTAGCAAACGGTCCATAATGGAACCTGCTATTCTGTGCTTCGCAAACAATACCGCACCCGTTGTGTCACGATCTAGACGGTGAATATGGCGAACATTGGTATGAGGACCACAGTGATGAGTAACCGCATTTAATAAGGTACCTGTCTGTCCCTTTTCATTAGGATGAGTATCCACCCCTGCTGGTTTGTTAGCTACTAAAATATGGTCGTCTTCAAACAAGATCTGTACATTCTTCTTGTCTGGGATTACATCAGATTCTTCATGGATGAAAACTTGAGCCTCTAAATAATCTCCTTCTGCAAGTGTCTCACTCCAACGTTTTTGCTCGTTGTTAACGAGGACCCCTTTGTTCATACGAATCTGATGAAGCTGCTTTTTGGGGATTTCCCATACGTCTCGTAACAAGGCTTCAATTGTGTAACCGTTCCATTTTGATGGAACTTCAAGTCCCATCCAATTCTCTCTTTTGTCTAGTTGCATTGTATATTCCTCGCAATGATTTATTTTAACGAATGAAAGGTTTGTATCAATTCGTCAGGTGCATGCTTCACGTTATAAGAGAAGACTCCTTTGTTCGTGTGTAAATATAAAAACCCGTACAACTCAGCCGTACTTCTGTAAGACATATCGAAAACATGTTGTAAGTCAAACACATTTTGATTAGTTGTTATCTTGTCTTCTGATAGTTCAAGATAACACTCTTCTTCCTGATAGAGCTGCTGTCCATTTTCGATAGACCGGGTCACGCAATAATAGGGATGACGATAGAGCATAATTCCTCCTCTTGAAACTGCACTTTGTCCCGATTGTACCACAATAAGAACGACCGCTCTAATTTCCTTACGTAATGAGAGTTTAGAATTGCGTATAGCCACCTATTGAATTACGATAAAGGTAATAAGCTTTAGGAGATGATGAAGATGAGACAAGAGCTTGAATATATTAGAGAGAAAATTTTAAACAATAAAACAGAGCTCGCTCACGCTATTGAAGCTTTAGAAGCAGATGACTTTGTAAATTCATTAAAATCAGTAGACTTACCATACGATGAATTCATGACAATGCGAGAAGAACTATTTGAAATAATAGCTGATTCCCTTATAGAAGATTCAGAGCATTCATTAAAGCGATCAAAAGAATGGGCAGAAAGAGTCGGACACCAATGTCTTGAAATTGGTGTGCCCCTAAATGAGTCAATACGTAGCATGGCCTTTTTCCGCACAGTCATTTGGAACGCATTTGAAAGTGATTTGGAAGAACAGAAATTCTCAGCTATTACGATACTTGATGTGAGCAAATACATTAACCCCTTATTAGACGAAGTAAGTTACACTTTTAGTAGATTGATCGTCCAAGATCACCAGAAAACAATGAATATAGCTCAACTTGCAATGGAAGAACTATCTGTACCAGTCGTGCCCATAACAAAAGGCGTAGCCATTCTCCCATTAATAGGCGAGATCGATACTCATCGTGCTAAGTTAATCATGGAATCCACACTGAAACATAGTACAGACGATCAGCTCGATTACTTAATTATTGATGTATCTGGCGTCCCAATGATTGATACTATGGTAGCCAATAACATTTTTAGTATCATTCAAGCGTTAACGATTATGGGAGTTGAAGCTAGTATAACGGGAATGAGACCAGAGATCGCTCAAACTGTTATTAGCCTCGGTATCAACTTTAAAGACATTAACAGCTATGCCAATATGCAACAAGCACTTGAGAAGATCGGATTCACCCACGAAAGCCAATTACAAACGAAAACATAATAGTTGTAGAAATAAAAACGGGTACCTGCCTTTCTTTCCTCAATGAACGAAAGAAGACAAGCACCCGTTTTATTTTTCTGTAACAAGAGTAGAGAGAATTTCTATTTAACATTCGCTTCCTTTGCTCGTTTAATCTCCGTTTCAATCATTGTTATAGACTCATTGTAGCTAGGATGCGGATAATGAGGGAAAAAAAGATCCTCATCACGAGCTGCCATCTCTAATGCCACAGTTCCCGTTGATATTAACTCAACTGCACCAGCACCAAAGGCATGAAAACCTAAAACAACATCGGTATCATCCTGTATAATGAGTTTAATAAAGCCTTCACGTTTTCCATGGATCGTTGCATATCCATTTCCTCCATAACCAAACTGACCAACGCGAACGTTTAAATCCTTTTCCAATGCTTCTTGTTCTGTCATCCCTACTGAAGCAATTGGCGGAAGAGTATGGGCTACTAAAGGAATGAAGGTAGGGTCAAACTCAGCAGGGATCCCTCCCATTGTCTTAGCTACCACCTCTGCTTGCTTAATGGCTTTGACAGCAAGAGACGGACCAGTTGTTACATCACCAATCGCATAGATGTTTTCTATGGATGTACGCATCCCGGCATCTGTAGAGAGAAACCCCTTTTCCATTTTCATTCTTAAACGATCTACACCTAGATCACTCAGGTTCGGCTCAATTCCAAAAGAAATGAACGCATGAGTCGCTTCGATGTGAACGTCTTCTCCTTTTTGTCGGAGCATCCCGACCACTTTCTCACCATCAACATCAATGCTTTTTAAAGAAGCTTCCGTGTAAACTTTGACCTTCTGTTTCTTAAGAACTCGTTTTAACTCTCGGTTAATAGAAGAATCATACACAAAGTCAGACTTCTCTTCTTCTAGAACAAGGGATACGCTGGCTCCAAACTGCCTAAATGTCATCGCAGCTTCAAGAGCAATATAGTCACTACCATATATGAGAAGGTGTTTAGGCACTTCTTCTAACCGATAGAGGGAGTGGCCTGTCAGGATACGCTTTCCGTCAGCTTTTATTTCATTAGGGATAAAGGGACGACCACCTGTGGCAATAACAGCGTGATTAAAATGATAGACATCGAATTGATGACCATGGTCAACCCCAATACGGTCCTCTGATAAGAAAGAAGCGTGCCCTTCTATAATCTCAACTTTGTTGGCTTTACATAAAGCTTCTACCCCTTTACGTAGATTGCCAACAACCTTCCCCCTGTAAGATTGAAGCCCGTTTAGATCGAAGGACGCCTCCCCCATTTGTATCCCGTAGTTACTCATAGTAGCAACTTCTGATAGCTTCGTTGCACTAGTTGAGAACAGCTTAGAAGGTATGCAACCTTCGTTCAGGCAGATACCTCCAAGATTTCCTTTTTCGATTAGGGTGACGTGGAAGCCTTGTTTAGCCGCATGAATAGCAGCATTATATCCTCCTGGGCCTCCCCCGATAATCACAACATCTCGTTGTTCTGCAATTTCCCCGACTACCATTTATACCAGCTCCAACATTAGTGTATTCGGATGTTCCATTAGCTGCACCAAACGGTTTGAGAATGCTACGGCTGTGCCTCCATCTGCCACACGATGGTCGAATGTGAACGATAGATTCATCATTGAACGAATGACGATCTCGTCGTTCACAACAGCTGGACGCTTCTTCGTTTTATGAAGGGCAAGAAGACCTGTTTCAGGGTGATTTATGATAGGTGTGGCACCTGTACTCCCTTTAAGAGGGCCTACATTACTAATCGTAAATGTACCACCAGAAATATCAGCCATCGTTAATTGATTAGAAAGAGCCTTTTCCGTTAGTACTTTCATTTCCCTATGAATCTCTGTAATCGATTTTGACTCAACGTTACGCAATACAGGTACAATTAACCCATCTTCTGTATCTACTGCAAGTCCAATATTGTGAGTATCTTTCAACTCAATTACTTCTTCTTGCTCGTTTAACGTCGCGTTAAAGATCGGGAAATCCTTTAGCGCTACAGACACAGCCTTAATATAAAACGCCGCTATTGAAAAGGACTCTCCTTGCTCTTTACACTCCGCCCTCCATTCCATTGCGTTTGTCACATCTACTTCTTCAAACTGTGTGCAATGAGCAATAGTATGCAAAGAGTGAGTCATCTTCTTGGCAATTTGTTTCCGGCGACCTTTAAATGGAATAGTTTGCTGTGAAGAAGGGGCTGTCACTTCTCCTGATTGCGCCTCTTCTACTTTTTTCTCCGGTGCAGCATCAGCTACTGCTAAGGCCTGTTTAGAAGTCTCTCCGTTCATATAACTCATCACATCTTCATCCAAAATACGGCCACCTGGTCCTGTACCTTCTACCTGATCAATATCCACCCCATTATCCCGAGCGATCTTTCTCGTATAAGGAGCAGCCAGGACACGATCACTGCGTTTTGGTATGTGGAATGTATGTGTTTCTTGCTTATTTGATTGCTCAGATTTCTCAGATTTCTCTATTTTATTTTCCTTTTTACCTTTCGATGGGGCTCCCGCTAACTCTATTTCCAAAACCGTTGTTCCAACTTTAATGGTTTCCCCTAACTCGACAAGAATTTTACCAACTGTTCCTGCACCAGGAGATGGTATCTCAGCCGTCATCTTATCGGTTTGCACTTCTACAAGCGGCTCATCCGAAGTGACTGTATCACCTGGCTTAACAAAGAAGTGAAGGACCTCTGCTTCTGTCATTCCTTCACCAATATCGTGTAACTTTACTTCGACCATGCATAGTCCCTCCTTTTAGAACGAAATAACTTTTTCGATAGATTTTATAACCCGTTCAGGGGTAGGTAAGTAATGATCTTCATAAGCAAAGAATGGTACAGGCGTGTCAAAACCTGTCACCCGTTCGATCGGTGCTTTCTGATAAAGGAAAGAGGTATCATTAATTACAGAGATGACATCGTTTGCTACACCACTAGTGGCGTGTGCTTCTTGAACAATCACAGTACGCCCTGTTTTTTGAACGGATTCTGCGATAAGGTCTTGATCAAGGGGATAAAGGGTCCTAAGATCGATTAAATCACAATATACACCCTTCCCTTCCATCTGCTTCACAGCTTTCTCAGCAACAGGAACCATGGCTCCCCAGGCAATGACAGTTACATCCTCACCTTCTGCTAGACGCTTTCCTTTCCCAATCTCCACGGTATATTTATCCTCAGGCACTTCTTCACGGGACGAACGATAATTTCGCATTGGTTCCATAAATAAAACCGGATCAGGATCTTCAATGCTCGCAATTAAGAGCCCTTTCGCATCATAAGGGGATGAAGGACAAACGACTTTAATACCTGGCATATGAGTAAATAATGCTTCTACTGAATCAGAGTGAATCTCAGGTGCTCTTACACCCGCCCCGTACGGAGCACGTATGACCATCGGCACAGAGTAATGGCCCATTGTACGCGCCCTTATCCTTGAAGCATGGGTCATAATTTGTTCATAAGCAGGGTAAACAAAGCCAAGGAATTGAATTTCTACTATTGGAAGGAAACCGTTAATGGCCATACCGATTGCTGCACCTGTAAAACCCGCTTCACTTAGAGGGGTATCTATGACACGGTCTTCACCAAATTCAGCTTGCAACCCATCTGTCGCTCGGAATACACCGCCATTCTTCCCTACGTCTTCTCCCATGACAAGTACTTCTTCTTTCTCACGAAGCATGGTACGCATGCCATCCGTAACCGCCTGGACAAGTGTCAACGTATTCGTTCCTACAGTTGTCTGCATTATTGATCCCCTCTTTCCATATGTGCAACATAGTCCTTCTTCTGCTTCTCGATTGTCCACGTCGGACTTTCAAATACATAATCAAAAATAACGTTCACATCAGCCGGAGGGAGGTTTTCCATATCCTCAATAGCTAGATCAATCTCCTGTGCCACCTCTTCTTTAATACCCGTCACCCATTCCTCATCCCAGAGGCCAGCTTGCTTCATATATAATTCAAGCCTTGCAACAGGGTCTTTAGAAGCCCTGCGATCTTCACTTTCCTGTTGTTCACGATATTTCGTCGGATCATCAGCTGTTGTATGAGCACCATATCGCCATGTCACCGCTTCGATTAACGTTGGACCTTCTCCATTTCTCGCTCGATCAATGGCACGATTCATTTCTGTATAGACGGCGATAATATCATTTCCATCTACACGAACTCCCGGTATATCATAGCTCACTGACTTTTGAGCAATGGTTTTTGAGTTCATTTGTTTATGAATCGGAACAGAAATGGCATAATTATTATTTTGATTAAAGAACACCACTGGCGACTTTAGGACACTCGCCACATTTAAGCCTTCATGAAAGTCACCTTCAGAGGTAGCCCCATCTCCGAAATAGGCAACGGCAATGTTGTCCGTTCCTTTTCGCTTCTCGGCATAAGCTGCTCCAGCTGCATGAGGTAAATGCGTGGCAATAGGGACACTTGGTGGAAAGATATGCAACCCTTCAGGTGGCACACATCCTTCATTTCGACCATTCCAATACGTTAGAATCGTCTTCAATGAATGACCGAACGTCATCGTAGCCCCGTGGTCACGGTAGGTCGGGAACAACCAATCCGTCTTTCGTAAAGACATGGCACTCCCTACTTGAGCAGCTTCCTGGCCTTCAAATGGAGCATAAGTACCGATTCGCCCCTGTCGCTGCAAACTAATAGCTTTTCGGTCAAAGGTTCTAATCCTCACCATATTTCTGTACATGTTACGTATGACATCTTCCGTTATGAGTTCTTGGTCAATTTCCTTCACAAGATTTCCTTTCTCATCAATCCATTGAATCATTGGAAATTGTTCTTCCATGTCTCTCTCCTCCTTATGTACGTACATTCCATTTTGGACGCTTACCATGTGAGAAAAAGCTGTTTCTTCTAGTCCTTGCTTCCATTCGTTCTCTGCAGAACAAGTCGGCTGCTTCTGAGGTTGGAATATGATGAAGTTCAGCGTTCTGGTAGATTGATAGCAATGAATTATAGATACTCTTCGTCTTCTGTAAGACTCGCTCTTTATTTGGTTCATACAACTCATCGGCTACTTGTATTAAACCACCACTGTTCACAATGTAATCCGGTGCATAGAGAATCCCTTTTTGATGTAACACTTGGCCATGCCGTTCTTCTAAAAGCTGATTGTTAGCAGAACCCACAATTCCTTTAAATTTAAAGCTTTCAATCGTTGAGTCATTAATAATTCCACCAAACGCGCAAGGTACGAAGAGGTCAGCATCAACACGGTAGATGTCTTCTCCCCTGACAACTTGAACAGTAGCATTATGTTTGTTTGCTTTCTCAACCAAATCAGCAATGGCTTGTTGATTAATATCAGATACGTATAAATGAGCACCTTCTTCAATCAGGCGAGCAGCTACTTTACTACCTACTTTACCAAGGCCTTGAATGGCGTATGTTTTACCTGTTAAATCCTCTGTACCAAAGAGCGCTCGATTCGTAGCCTGAAGTCCGTATATAACTCCAAGAGCTGTTGGAACAGAAGAGTCACCGCTCCCACCATACTCTTCTGGCACACCTACAATGCAGTTCGTTTCTTTTAAGGAATGAATAAAATCTTCCGGCAATGTCCCCATATCGGTTCCAGTGTAAAACCTACCATTCAAGGACTCTACAAACTGGCCAAATGCTCGGAACAGTTCAGGTGATTTATCTTTCTCGGGATCACCTATTATGACGGACTTTCCTCCACCAAAATCTACGTCTGAAGCTGCACATTTATAGGTCATGCCTTTCGATAAACGGAGGACATCTTGAAGGGCATCATCGACACTTTCGTATGGTTGCATGCGGCATCCTCCAAGCGCTGGACCAAGCGTTGTGTCGTGAATGGCGATAATGGCTTTTAAGCCAGTTGCGGGATCATTACAAAAGACGACTTGTTCGTGCTCAGTGAACTTCTCAAACAAATCCATCTCTCCCACCCCTTTTTCTCTCTTATCTAATTCAGAAAACGTTTTCATTTTTATGCGTTCGACACTAGGCTTGCTTCTATTCGCTCCTTTATTTGTTCTTTAGGTAGAATCGCCTGTGTCACTTCCCCCTTTCCGATCAATCCTTTTTCATTACGAGCTTCAACCTCCGTGATTACTAAATGATTCTTTAACGCCGTAACGGTTGCTTTCACAGTTATTGTTGTATCTACTGCGGTAGGCGCAACGTGCTTCACGGTTACAGAGGCCCCAATCCCTTCTTCATGATCTTCTAAGTATGGTAGAATAATCTGCCTTGCAGCCCACTCCATGTGATAAACCATAGAGACGGTGGAATAGGCAGGGTGCACAACACGCCCTTCAAATTGAGCAACCATGTCTGATGTAACAGTGTCTGTTATTTCAGCCGTTTGCCCAATGGATAAACCTTCCTTCATGGTTCCTCCCCCCTTTCTTAAGATAATAGAGCGCGGTCATTCACCATTTGTTCTCCGCGAATCTTCTGGAATTCTTCAAGGAGCGTCTCAATGGTTAACTCTTTCTTCTCTTCCTCTGAAACTTCTAAAATGATTTGCCCCTTATCCATCATGATAAGACGATTGCCAAGATCAAGAGCCTGCTGCATGTTATGGGTTACCATTAATGTAGTTAGATGATATTTTTCAACAATTTCGCTGGTTAGATTGGTAATGAGTTCAGCTCTTGATGGGTCTAAGGCTGCTGTATGCTCATCCAGGAGAAGAATAGATGGTTCTGTAAACGTAGCCATAAGTAAAGACAACGCCTGACGTTCCCCACCTGATAGAAGGCCTACCTTTGCATTCAAACGATCTTCCAGACCTAGATGAAGACTTTCGAGAGATTCTTTAAAAAACGCCTTCCGCTTCTTCGTCACACCCCTCTTTAAGGTTCGCTTCTTATTCCTGGCATAGGCAATAGCAAGATTCTCTTCAATCGTCATTTCAGGCGCTGTACCAGCCATTGGATCCTGAAAAACTCGGCCGATCAGTTTTGATCGTTTGTATTCTGGAAAAGGAGTCACGTTTGTATCTTGGATCGTTACTGTTCCGATATCAGGTGAAAGAGCGCCAGAAATTACATTCATCAATGTCGATTTTCCAGCACCGTTACTTCCAATTACAGTGACAAAATCTCCAGGTTTTAAGGACAGATCAATATGTTCTAGAGCTATTTTCTCGTCAAGTGTGCCTTCATTAAAAACTTTATGGACATGATTTAATTCAAGCAACGTTACTCATCCTTTCCGGCTGATGCCATTTGGACTGTGGCCATACGTTCGGCATTTTTCTTTTTCTTAAGCTGGCGCGCTTTCTGGTTATCTATGATCTTAGGTAATACAAGCGCAATAATGACAATACTTGCTGTAATAAGCTTCATATCACTTGTTTTTAAGAAATCAGCACGTAGAGCAAGGGTAACGACAATACGATACACAATCGCTCCACCAATAACAGCTAAAGTCGTTCTAGCAATCGACTTTGTACCAAATAACGCTTCTCCGATAATAACGGATGCAAGTCCGATAATAATCATCCCAATCCCCATGCCGACATCAGCAAAAGAAGTCAATTGAGCGATTAATGCTCCTGAAAAAGCAACTAGAGCGTTTGATAGACCAAGTCCTAAAATGATGAACAAATCCGTATTTGCTGAGAAGCTTCGAATCATTTTCTTGTTGTTACCGGTAGCACGAATGGCAAGACCTACTTCTGTTTTTAAGAAGCGATCGGTTAACCATTTAATAAAGAACGTAACCACAATCATAAAGAAGAAAATGCCCCACGTTTTTGGTAAGAACTCTCCCCAACCAACCATATTAAATAAAGCATTAAACGGAGCATTTAAACCAAGGCTATCCCACCATCCTGAAACAATGTCTAGCCCAGATTCTTGATTCAACAAAGCTACGTTTGATTTACCCATGATTCGAATATTGATTGAATAAAGCGCAATCATCATTAAGATTCCTGATAATAAGGGATTAATTTTTCCTTTTGTATGTAACAATCCTGTTACACAACCAGCAATGAACCCAGCTATAAACGCTATAATCGTTGCTAAGAATGGATTGTATCCATTAAAGATTAGAATGGCGGCTACTGCAGCCCCCGTTACAAAGCTTCCATCAACAGTCAGATCAGGAAAGTCTAACACGCGGAAGGATAAGTACACTCCAAGCGCCATAATCGCATAAATAATTCCAGATTCAAAAGCACCAAATATCGCAAATGGCACGACCTTCACCCTCTCTCCATTTTCATAAAAGGGCCCAGTGCGCTAGTTTAAGTTAGTTCACTGGGCCCATCCCAAATCAAATGTTACTCTACAAATTCAGCCTTCTCTTCCCATTCAGGTTTAATCTCAACACCTTGCTCCTCTGCTGCTGTTTTGTTCATAACAAGCTTTAAGTTCCCAGGCACTTCAGGTGCAATGGAAGAAATCTCAGCTTCACCTTTGAGCACTTTAGCAGCCATTTCGCCTGATTGGTAGCCAATGTCATAATAATCAAACCCATATGCTGCAAGAGCTCCACGCTCAACAGAGTCAAACTCTCCAGCCACAACAGGAATATCTTGATCATTCGCGACAGAAATAACTGACTCAAGGGCAGATACAACCGTGTTATCCGTAATTATATAGAAGACGTCTGCTTTTCCTACAAGCGCTTCAGCTGCTTGCTGTACTTCAGCTGATGTAGAAACAGAACGCTCTACAATTTCAAGGTCTGTACCTTCCATTGCTTTCTTAACAAGGTCAATCTGGGCAATAGAGTTTTGCTCTCCAGAGTTATAAATCATTCCTACTTTCTTAGCACCAAGCTCGTTACTAATAAAGTCCACTGTGCTCGGAATGGCTTCAGGATGGTTATCAGTTGTACCTGTAATATTCCCTCCTGCTTCATCCATAGATGGGACGAGTTCAGCTCCAACCGGATCAGAAACAGATGTAAAGATGATCGGAATATCAGGCGTCGCATTTAGCGCTCCTTGCGCACTCGGAGTAGAGTTTGCAAAGATCAGATCCATTTGATCCCCGACAAAATTTGTCGCGATTGTTTGGTTATTGGACTGATCCCCTTGAGCTATTTGAACATCATATTCTGCATTAACACCAGCGTCATCCATTGCTGTCTTAAACCCTTCAAAAGCTGCATCAAGAGATGGGTGTTCTACAATTTGTGTAACACCAATCTGATACGTCTCTCCATCAGAAGTCGCATCACCGGAAGTTTCTTCTGTATCTGTTGTGTCTTCCGTTTCCCCAGAGTCACTTTCTGTCTCTTCATCTGACCCGCAAGCGGCTAAAACGAGTAAACTCCCTAACATCATGAGCATCAACAACCAACTTATCTTTTTCATTGAACTCCCCTTCCCATTAGTCCCTTAATATTTATGTAAGACTTAGATGTTTTGAAACCGTTTACATTTTAATCGAGAAAAAAAGTTGTCTTGAAATCATATGATAAACAACACAGACAACGTATTTATAACGTAATAGTATCGGACCCCCGTTAATTTGTCAATAAATTTTCAAAAAATTAAAATTACTCTTATAATTCAACGTAATAAAGGATTTTTCTTCTACCTCAAAGATTTTAGAGTCTAATTTTATAACCACCAACAAACGCTAAAACTATCATTTGTAATACCATTTCAATCTGTAGCAGTATGAAGTTGAGAGCATGATGTTTCCGTTTGCTCATATTGAGAATAAGGTGGTTGGAGTCTCCCAGTTTCCGGGCCCACCTTTTCCCTTATTAGGGTGAGCGGAAACAAGCCATGTATGAAGAAACAAGATTACTTAGCGGGCCCTCGACCATTAACCTAATTAACAAAAGGACTTGCTCGGGGAGTGCGTGACTCCCGCGGGAAAAGGAGCCTAAGGGAGACCCCACAGAGAGCGTCACGAGCGAGGAGACTTCCCAGCTCCCCTCAGGAAAGCAAGTTGTCCCCGAGCAAGGCCAACCACTCATCAAACATAACGGTCCATTCCGGTTAAAGCAACGCAACTTCTAATCTCTCCCTATTCTTGAAGATTACTAAAAACAAAAAAAAACAGATAAGCTAATGGCTCATCTGTTTTACGTCGTTTCTCGTTTAGTTAGGGGATAAGCGGCAGAAAGATTGTGAAAGCGAGCGGTTGCTTCTTCCATCATAGTTACAAAGAGATCCTCTACGGTTGGAAGGTGGTGAATCATCCCTGATACTTGCCCTCCGTTAATGAACCCTTGATCAAGCTTCCCTTCTAAGGCGCCTATTTTATGATAATGCTCGGAGGTGAGACGTTTAAAGTCTTCCTCTTCAATACCTTTCTCCTCAAGAGAAAGTAATTGACCTGCGTACGGCGTTTTCATTACACGTCGAACCTTTCCAATACTCCGTCCTACAATTACTGTCTGTAGATCATCGGCACCTAAAAGTGTCTCTTTATAGGCTTTATGCATAGGAGAGTCAGCAGTGGCAATGAGTCTTGTCCCCATTTGCACACCACTAGCCCCAAGAGTAAGCATAGCTGCTAACCCACGCCCATCCCCTATGCCTCCTGCTGCAACCACAGGTACAGAAACCGCGTCAACGATTTGAGGAATTAAGGTAAGTGTAGTCGTTTCAAAATTTGAGTTAATGCCCGCAGCTTCGTAACCTTCTGCCACGATGACATCTGCTCCTGCTGCTTCTGCTTTAAGAGCTTGCCGCACAGACGCAACAACTGCGATCACCTTCACACCATGTTCATGAAAGTAAGGGATAAAAGGAGCAGGGTTTCCAGCTGAGAGTGATACTATAGAGAGCTTCTCTTTAACGACTAATTCAATCATTTCATCTCTATAAGGGGTTACATTTAATGGGATGTTTAAAGCAATAGGTCGTTTTGTGATCGCTTTCAAATCTTGCAAGATCTTCTTAACTTCTGACAGCTCCATCGTACCAACTCCAACAGTACCTAACCCACCAGCTTCACTTACTGCAGCAGATAGCGGAGCATTACTTACATTGCCCATCCCTCCTTGAAGAATAGGATATTGGATATTTAATAAACGACAAAGATCATTCATCTCATTTTCACCTCGTTACAAAAATGTTATACTTTTCATAAAGTTAACACAATTTGAGGAGGAATGGAATGCTTTATAAATACCTAAACGATTTCCCTAAAGTTGATCGTAGTGTATTTGTAGCCCCTGGTGCTCACATTATAGGAGATGTAGAAATCGAAGAAGAATCAAGCATTTGGTTTAATGCAGTCTTAAGAGGAGATGAAGCTCCTATTCGCATTGGGAAGCGAACGAGTATACAAGACAATTCTACATGTCACCTATATGAAGGTTCCCCCTTAACGGTTGGTGATGAAGTTACTGTTGGTCACAATGTCGTCCTCCACGGTTGTACCATCGGCAATCGATCAATTGTTGGTATGGGCTCTACCATTTTAGATGGTGCAGAGATTGGAGAAGAATGTATCATTGGTGCGAATTCCTTAGTACCTCCCGGAAAAACCTACCCTCCCCGTTCGCTAATTATAGGCTCACCCGCTAAAGTCATTCGCGAGCTAAACGAAGAAGACCTTAAACTCATACAGCTCTCAATTGATTCGTATGTTGAAAAAGGGAAGCAATATAAGTACCAAATGTAACCTTTAAATAGAACTCCCCTACATTCTGAAGGCTTTCTACTTTAAATAGTTTACCTCCAGGGGAGTTGAACCTACTTTAGGTGTGTTTATTTTCTTTATTGCGCCTCTCCTCATAAACAGTCAGTAAGTCATCTACTCTTATCCCGTTTATAGTCATACCATCTAACTGGCTATCGACAATTTTCAAATCTCTTAAATCAGATTGTTCAATCGTACCTTCTCTTAAATCACATTTCTTGAAGGAAATGGACATACCTCCCTCGCCTAAATCTGTACTATTAAAATGAACACCGCCTAATGAAACAAATTCAAACTTACTACGAGCTAAATTCAAATCAGCAAACGATGCTTGTGTGAAGTTGATATTTTGAAATTCAGCTTGTCCCATGTTGCAGTTTGTGTAATGGATCTGTTCTAGATTACTATTACTAATAGAAGCCTTCGCAAGGTTAGCTCCATAGACTACTGCGCCTTGCAATTCAAGGTGTTCATATAGTTTGTTAAGATTAGAGGTTTCTTCAGCAGCTACTCGTTTCTCATAACAACATTCATTGTCTGCTTCAAATACTCGCTTATAACCATGACTCTCATAAAATTGCAAATTACCCTTTTGCCTGCTGGAAGTTTCTAACTCCCATATACGTATTCCTTTGTACTCCTCTTCTATAAATCTCATAACCTTGGAACCGATGCCTTGTCCTTGTAGAAGTGGTGTAATAAATATACGGTCTACTCTTCCAAACGTTTGTCTTGTTATAGTCAGGATCACTCCACCTTGTATCGAGCCATCTACTATTACTTTATAAGTCTGTAACTTTTCTATTGAGTAGCGCATTCTTTCTACTGATGTATAGCCCGGTGGTTGGATATTGAAGTCAATTGTTTCCTTTTCCTTTGATAGCCATCTCCTTGCCTCTTCATCAAAAGTTCGCTTCATAACTTCTGTTAAACAACTCGCGTCTTCCAATGTCGCCTTTACTACTTTAACCTCTTTCATTTCATATCTCCCCACATAACTAAAATAATTACTTCCTATTATTTCAAAGTAAAACTAAAAAGCAATAGGATTAGTTGAAAACTAGCGTACTGTACCCCTATACGTTCCTTCTTTCCTATATTTTATAAAAATAGCAATTAAATGTGTTTTTCTTGTTTATAGTTGGATGATTCTGGCTATATACTAGTGTAACCATAATTACCAATAAAAAGGAGATGAGAAATGAATGGCTGATCGTTACAAGACAGGAGAAAAGGTACCAGAGAACGGTACTTACGAATTTGATGGACTTGCTGACACGAACGGAAACGGCGCTCCTACTGAAGAAGAAAAGCACGTTAGTCTAGAAAGTGGAGAAACATTCCCTCCATTACGTTCTAGTAAAGAAGCTGCTTACTGGAAGAAGTCTAACTAAGAAATAGTTGCTCGTTTGCTAATTTGAAAAGACTTGCCTATTTTGTTTGAAGTACATGAATATTATTCCGGAATATTAAACCACACCTTCAACTGTAAGGCGTGTTCAGAAGAGGATCGAGCACCCTATGGTTGCAATAAATATTCTTAAAGGAGAGATTCAAATGGCTAACCGTTACAAGACAGGAGAAAAAGTACCTGAGAATGGAACTTACAAATTCGATGGACTGACAGATGGTCGTAAGAACGCAAACCCAACTGAGGATGAGAAACATATTAGTTTAGAAAGCGGACAAACGTTCCCTCCACTAAGCTCAAGCAACGCTGCAGCTTACTGGACAAAATCTAATTAAGAATACACAACAAACCCTGCCTAAAATTAGGCAGGGTTTTCTTTTTTATCCTTAGTTTTTGACTATCTTCGATTTTTGGTATATAAATAGTCAGTGTTTTTATGTGTGAAGAACTCCGAAACGTTGTAGAAGATAAATAGAAAAACGACTCCCAATACTCCAGCTACTTTATAATACCCTGTATATAAAAGGACTAAAGTCGTTAGTAAAAGTCCTAACCATAAGCCCCAAAATACGACCCTTACGGCTTTATGCATGTATATCTCCCCTTTTTACTTCTTCAAGTAAAAGGCCATACATATAAGTATCATGAGCAACGCCATTCTGAACCATATATTTTCTTAACACGCCTTCTTTTTGGAAACCTAGTTTCTCTAGCAATTGATTAGAAGGTTCATTTTCCAAGAAAACTACTGCTCCAATTCGGTTTAGATTCATCTTCTCAAACCCGTATGTGATTATACTATTTATAGCCTCTGTCATGTAGCCCTGGTGCCAGAAATCCGGATGGAGCTCATAGCCAATTTCAGCTCGCTGATATTGAGGTAACCACGCATTATATCCAATTGTGCCGATTAGCCCAGGAGAATCCTTACGTTCAATCCCCCACCTTATTCCACGCTTGGACTTAAAATTTGTAGCAAATAGCTCTACTAATCGCTGTGCCTGCTCAATACTCGCCATGTTATCCTGACCATAGAACTGAGTAACTTTATCTTTAGAGAAGCAGTCGAACAACGCTTGGCTATCCTTGTCTTCAATCTCTCTTAACCGAAGTCGGTCTGTTTCAATTGCAGGGAACATCCCTTCACCTCATATTAGATTATTCTATTCTGGAGCAACTAGCTCTACTTTTATCCGATCTGGGTCTTCAAAGTAAACCGCATAATAATCTTCTCCCCCAGCATAGGGATGTTTATCTTCATAGAGAATCGAAATACCCTTTTCACGCAAATTTATTGTCATACGATCTACTTGTTCTTTAGAAGTAGCATGAAAAGCAAGGTGGTTTAGTCCTACTCGACACCTGTGGTAAGGAATATCCTTGTAACGCTCTTCCGCCTGCACAAACACAAGGTATGTATCACCGAGTTTATAACTCTGGCCGCTATCCCAATTTTGATAAATTTCATACCCTAACTCCCCAAGGAACCATCCCCAGAACTTTTTAGAATCTTCGAGGTTAGATACATAGAGTTCAATATGATGGAGCAATCCCTTTTTCAAATTACATCACCTCCCGATCTCGTTTCGCATGCCAAAATGTATCAACAAGTGAGATTACAACCACAACCCACAAAAAGGGATCATAGAATGATAGGCCACTTGCTGATTGTCCACCTATACTAGTGAAAAATGCTAGAAGAGCAACAATGTATACCGTAAACCCAACTTCCCACACATTATTGCTCCTTTTATTCCGTTCCCCTTTCCTCATGAAGAGGCTAATCACAATTAACATGCTATAACTAACAAGTAGCAACCACTTAACCCATAAGAATCCAACCTCATTTGACAGGAAGAAATCATAGGTAAGTAATCCGGTCAGAATGAAAATAAACGTCAACTCGATTACTCGATTCACTTTCCACTCCCCTTTACACTAAATTAGCTACTATACTAATTTCTACTGATCTCACTAAACACCTTCCAAACTATGACAAATTTAGATAAAAATGAAGTCACCCTATGTATAGAGTGACTTCGTTCTTATTTCAATTAGGCAACATGTAGAATATGGTGCTCTCCTGTTGTCAGATTTACGTATTCCACACTTGTGGGTTTGGCCTGAAACATATGCTCACTGCACAAAATGGCTTTCTGAGCATAGTCTTCGAGAGCATGAGAACTACATTCTACGAAGAATTTCCTAAACCTTACCTGTTTATTCTCATGGCTAATGACGGTATGATCCAATCGAAACGTCTTTCTATTGCTTGGATTTACCCCTTTCCATAAAGGACAATACCACGCATGTTTATCCTGATAAAAATCGGTTTGCTGCAATAAATGATCAATAATTTGAGCAAAAGCAATATAATCACAGCCAGACTTAAAGAAGGTATTCTTTCCTATTTCTTGCTGCTTTTCGTGCACTATATGTAATATCGAAGAAGTCGTTCTTTGATTAACAGGAAGCAGGTATATTTCATAGATGATGTGGTTAACAAATTTCTGGTACTCCAGTGTCATTCGTCCCACTCCTCTCATTTTTAGCTTTATTATGTCATAATTGAAAATAATTATCAATATCAATTAAGTGTTGACGATGAGAATTGCTTTCATTTATACTCAGTTTAATAAGTGATAACCATTATCATTTAACTATACCCTTTTTGAAAGGAGTTCCAATATGGAATCTACATTTCTTGTAACGAAGTCATTTAAACATAAAGTAGATTGTTTTTGCTCCTCCAAACATCACAAGAATACGATCCCTTTTCAACGCGGCGACCGTATAGAACTCACAGAAGATATTAAAAACGTAGAGCCACTTGGTTGGTATGTGCGCATCGTTGTAAATGAATCTTACCAAGTTTATGTACATATTGATGATCTTGAAGAGTTTCACGACCAAAAGCTGATCCGTTCTGAAATGGATCTTGAACTAGAATATAACTACTACTCATATAAAGTGAATGCATCCTTGGATCATAAAGATCAAGAACGGTTCATGTACTATGTCCAAAAGCTAGAAGACGTAAACTATGTGCTAACCAAAACGTTAGCCAAAACTTCATCTTAAAGGAGCTGTGAATATGGCATCCATTTTAATTGCATATGCCAGTATGTCTGGTAACACTGAAGAAATAGCCGATCATATTATGAGCGTGTTCGAGGATTATGAACACTCCGTAACGCTCGATGAAATGGAAGAACTTGAACCTCAAGATCTATTAAATTATGATGCTGTCTTGTTAGGTTCTTACACATGGGGAGATGGTGACCTTCCTTATGAAGTAGAAGAATTCTATGAAGAAATGGAAGAACTTGATTTAGCAGGCCTTCCTGCTGCATCTTTCGGATCTGGGGATACCTCTTATCCTAAGTTCTGTGAGGCTGTAAATTTATTTGAAAATCGGCTTCAGGATTGTGGAGCTCGCATCGTTCAGGAAGGATTCAAAATAGAAATGGCGTTAAATGTTAAAGAGGATTATGAACGGTGTACAGCTTTTGCCCGTACATTTCTCGATAACATGAATAGTCCAAATCGTATAGCTACCTAAAAAAAGCGCAATGCTTCTTTTAAATGTCCTTTATAAAGGCACATTAAACCTTAAGCATTGCGCATCTTCTAGAAGTATTTCTTACATGTAGCACAATATGGGTCCCCATTTCCGCGCTTTTGTTTCCCGGAGCATGTCGGGCACTGAATGTAAAAACTATTAGCATTTGCTACACTAGCAAAACCGCCTCGGAAAAAGTTCTTCATCCCACCCTCTATTTTTCCAAAAAGGAGAAATGGAATTCCAATCGAACATCCTAACAAGATACAAATAAGTAAGATCGCCATGCTTTCTTCTTCCCTCCCCACGGTTTGTAAGCGCATTCTCACCTCAATCATATCATTTAACTTCCATTTTTTACTATGCATTAGTTTCAATAAATCCTATATGACTTCAAAAAAACGAAAGAAAATAAAAGAAATGTTTTCCTCTTCTACGTTTGTGAAACACCTATTAATAAAGGAGGAAAAATATGAAAAAGGTAGTAGCTTTATTGGTACTTGCGCTTCCGTTGATAGGGTGTGCAGCAAATGAAGAAGAAGGACAGAAGGAAAGCACACAAATGTCAGAAGAGCACCAGGCAAATAAGGAGAAGAAAGAAACGATTAGCTCACAAGATGATACGGAAAACACTAGTAAAGAGAACGCATCAAAAAACACAAACGATAGCGGCTCATCAGAAAGTAATACTAGTGATCAGCCTACCCTTTCTAAAAAGGAAGCTAAACAAGTAGCACTCGATTATGAAGAAGCCATTACACATACGATTAAGGTCATGGAAGATGACAATGAGGAGAACGACTATACATCTACGTCAGAAATTACATCCTATTATAAAGAAACGATGGCAGAAGAATTAGCTACGTCTAATGCAGAGGAATTGTTTTGGACCAGGGATGGGAAGTTCCAAGTAAAGCCTAGAGACGGAGGGTTAACACTGCAACCCGAACAACCATTTACGCTCAATGAACTCGGAGATCAAACTTATGAAATTGTGCAAGAAAGAAATAATGAACTAATCGGCCATATAAAGGCGCATTTCAAACTAACCCACAATGGGAATCGGTGGGTCATGCAAGAGGTTACTCGAGAAGAACTCCAATAAAGCTAGCACAAGGTGTGCTAGCTTTTGTAAACATGAGGAATGCAAGCTATGGTTTGAATGTCTGAATAATAGTGCCCGCTCCACTCTGAACACTAACTTTCGCATAGGCTCCATTCACAAGGGTCAATTGAGGCGGAACGTGCCCACAGTCTATATCATAGATAACAGGAACATCTAACTCGTCAGCCAACTCCTGATACACATCTAGGACCTCATAATTCCCTACAGGGTGATTAGCAGGACTTCTCCCAAAAAGAATACCAGATATACGATTAAACCAGCCCGCTAGCTTCATTTGAGTAAGCGTTCTTCGTAGATCTGTCGTGGAAAGCTGACAATTCTCAAAATACCAAAGAATCGGCTCAGAACCGATTAGCTCTTGTTGGAAGTACTCTACTTTATCAAATGGAGTTCCCACTAAGTGACGTACAACATCGATACAGCCACCTAGTAACCGCCCCTCCACTTTGACCGGAGTACCGGTTACTGTTTTCCATTCTGTAGATTCCGTTAAATGAAAAATATGTGGAGTTGGATTTTCGAAATCCCACTCTTTCTGATAGTAATCAGAAGAATACTGTGTAACGGATCCTCCCTTTTCAGTCGTTAACACGTCAATCCATCTGCTAGTGGTAGGGTCTGACTCTTCCCCTCGCAAATCAACAAGATTCGTTCCATGAGCTGTTGCGACCCCTGTTTTCAACGTAATCGCTAATAAAAGAAGGCTTGTGTCTGAGTAGCCAAGCATCCATTTTGATGGTAACCCCTCAAACTGAATGTACTCGAGCGTTTCGATTAAGAGTTCCCCTCCCCAAGGCGGGATGATCACATCCACGCTATCGTCTCTGATCATAGCATTAAATTCTTGCGACCTTTCTACTGCAGAGGCTGATCGCGCCTTATCCTGTGTCCAGGCCGTTTGGCCAAAGACCATTGTTTTACCGTTTTTCTTCATCTTTTCTTCTGCTTGTTGTAAAAGGGGATGAAGCTCTTCTGGCACACCTGAAGATGGTGCAGTCACTCCAATTGTATATGTATCCTCGGTTAGATGTGGATATGAGATCATGTGGAACCCTCTCTTCCATTTTTAGCTAATACTAACAGAAGATTGATAGAGGATCTAGTAAAAGCTTATAACGTAATAGGGGCCTGGTTCCCTGGCCCTTTCTTATGATAGCCGATACTATCTTTCATTAAATCAATCTCCATATTCATCGGTTACCTCCTTCCTCTACTTATTGTAGCCGAATCGGTACCCATACCTCTTCTTCAGCTTCAGCATCCTCCGGGTGATAACCTTCTTGCAAACGTTCAAAATGAGGTCTGTCATCAATCACATAAGGAGACTCAGGCAACCACGTTTCATAGATGTAAGTTAATGTTCTCATAAATGTGCTGGCTGGACCTTTGTGAATAAAAACAGCATACTTCCCTTCAGGAAGCGTGAAGACTTCCATAGAAGAAGGAATATGTTTAAGTTCTGAAACTTCAACTAATGTATATTTCGTAAAATTCGTATCAGGATCCACATCGCTGAACGAGAAAAGAAACGGATACACTTGGAGTGAGTAAAAACATGGATCAATTCGGTTGTGTATTTGATGTCTTTCAGGCATAAACGAACGCCATAACTCTGCAGTGCGATCCTCCTGGAACGACATGATCATGCTTTTGCCTACTAAATGTTTCTTTTTAATATCAAGTATTTTCGGTTCTATGTGCATTTCCTCCTTAGAACCATGTTTCTGATAGTAACTATCTCTTGTTAAACATGGGACTTCACTTAAATCGTTTCCCTAAAAAAAATTTACGATCAACTTCTATAAAAGTTCCAGTCTTTTTATTCATGAAGAGCTTCTGGTTAGCAAAATGTTTTTAATAGATTACAAAGCACATAAATTCATTGGAATTATATGTTAATATAAGATGATACAACTAAATAAGGGGATGAGATAGTGAGATTAGGAACTGGCATTCTGTTTATGACCTTCATGTTACTGCTTAGCGCCTGTTCTTCACAATCAAGTGGAGTTACGGATTCTTTTGACGAGCAAGTAAATGAAGAACTTGGGACTGAAGTATTTATACCTGAATATAAAGAGTACCCCATTACATCAGCACAAATTGTTTCTGCGCCAACTGGTGATGCTAAAAATCTAGCTGTGGTTTACTCTAGAAACAAAGGGACATTGATGGATGAGGAATTTATTGATGATTACGAAAAAGATATGGGGTCAAACGTAGTATATGGCTTATACGATGGAGAGCCTTGGCTATTTAGAATAACGTATAGTAACGTTAAAACAACAATCAGCACCGATGATACCGAAATGAAGAATATAAATGGAGTAGATGTTCGATTTAGTGAAAGTAAGGTTAAGGATGAAGAGGTAGTACTCATGTTTTTTAACGTAGAGGAAGGATCTTATTCCATTGAGTTTGTATTGAGAGAAGGATTAACGAAAGATAAAGCATTTGGAATTGCTGAATCCATAATCAAGAAAACAACGTAAAGTTCGAGCACTCAGCCCAACAAGTGGTCTGGACATCTATAATAGAATCATAAAAAAGAGGCTAATTCCTATACGAATGGCCTCTTTTGATTATAGAATTGTATTCCCGTCATTCACGAACCCTCTGTTACAAGATACGGCTTTTCTTATACTTGCTCAGGCTCTGACTCGTGAGAAAAGAATAGATAAAGAGCAGCAAGTGTTATAAAAGTGAGCAATATATATTGAATAGAAGCAATAACTAATCCTACTCCCACAAAGGTAATCAGACTATAAGAAATCGCTCGCTTCTGACGCGCAGTGCCCGTTCTATACCCATGAATAATAGCCAGTATAGCAGTTATAGCAATTAAAGTCCCTCCAAGAATGAAGGTTCCATCCTTGTGCGTGACATCCATTACAGTAATGATCCCAATCATAAACCCAGTAATGTCAAAAGTTGAAGTACTCTCGGTACCAAACGCATAATGAGTGCTCATAATCGATAAGAATAAAAGTCCAGTAAACATCACCACATATGCGTGACCCAAAGAGACCGCAATCATTAACATGACCAACAGAACTCCAGAAATTACTTTTGTACCATTAGTTGAAATTTTATTTGCCATGTGAACCGCAGACATTACAAATAAGAACCATATAATTGTTAATGGAATCGTAACAAATTGTAATGACAGCTCCTCATTTAATAGAGGGAAAAACATATAATCTAGTTGAATATTTCCGAATATAGATACAATTAAAATAGCCGCTATTCGCCCGAACGTTCTACCTACTTCGCCGATCCATAAGGAATTGGACCCATAATCCGTTACAATAAGGACGAGCCCTCCTACTATAATAGGAACCGAATAAAAACCTTCCGAGCCAATAAGGAGTAGCCCCATTGTAAAACTTAGCCACATGACAACACTACTCGTTACCCTCGGCGTATTCAAAAACCTATCATTATAAGAAACCCTAGAAATTTGTTTACAAATAAATGGGATTAAACAGCATAACACTACCGCCAGATTCAACTCCGCACCACCTTCTCAAAAGATTTTGATTACAGATCTTTATCCTTAACTGGTACTTAATAACTATGTACCTCTATTGTAACCGGAAACCTTTTAAGAAGTCTTGCATTCTTTGTAAATTTAATTTAAATTTTCTGTTAATTTACCAATTTTTTGATGGGATGGAGGGACAGGTACCTAGTCCCTCGTGGCGAGCTACTATTTCGGGACGCGAAGGGACGAGGTACCTGTCCCCTAATCCCTGAGAATATCATCGAGCTTATTTACATCTGAAGTGCTTATTTCAGCGAAACGTGAAGTTTTTTCCATGATAACTCCACTCCCAAGGTCTTGATTTAACCATAAAGAATAAGGAATGGTAACTCCGTTATCAAGAGAAAAATCTAACCGATAATCAGGAGGAGGCAAATCCATACGGTCATCTTGCTCCTTTACATCTTGAGCGAATTTAATAAGAACTTTAGCTTCTTCAGTATTCTCATTTATTTCTTTCAACAGCTCATATGAATCTTCTGATTGATATTCGTAAATCAGAACTTTTTCTGGTTTATTCCCATTCCATGTTGCATGACAACCTGTGAGTCCAATTATAACGAATAGAGAAAGTATTATGATTGCCTCATACTTAAACCTCCTCAAACTTTCCACTCTCCTCTACACGTATCACTCATAAAGATACATGATGATTAGAAAAATCGTTGTGCTCTGATGGAACAAAGACCTTGAATAGCAGTAAAAGAGCCATTACCGTTCCAACTCCCGCAAAGATCAGACTGACCACCTGCAACGTAAACCATTGAGCAAACAGTCCAAGAAGGGTTGTTAACAAAATTTGAATAAGCCCTTGAATCATATTTGCCACACTTCCAAAGCGCCCCATAAGATCAACAGGTACTGTATTTTGAAAGTAGGTGGCGTAACCAGTATTCGCAAACGCCATAAAAAAGCCTAAAAAAATAAAGGCCGCTGTTGCCGTTAGCATATTATAGGAAGAATAAAAGAACACATAGCCTAAAGACGAAAGCAAAATGCCACCAGCCAAGTAGAGTCTTGTAGAAAGTTTGTTAGCAAAAATAGCAGCCATACTTCCTCCTGTTAATGACCCCACTGCTGTTACACTTACAATCAAACCATAATGTTGATCGGAAAGGTTAAGGTGTTGTTTAATGTAAGTTACTTCTTGTGAATCTAATGCAAACCCCATAATCATAGCGCCCTGGAACAATAGATAAACCGTTATAAAGAAGGGCGTCTTTCCAGCGAACCCTTTTAATACGATCCAATCATTCATAACCCCTTTCCACGTCATTGGTTCACGAACTTTTCCTGACTGATCACCTGCGTCAGGAAGAAGGAAGATGAGGAAAGCACATAAGAGAAAAGTCATTGCATTAATAATAATACATAATTCGGTACCTACCATCATAATTAACACACCAGCTAAACCTGGTCCGATTAGGAATGCTCCTGAATTCGCCATACTCAAAAACGAATTAAACCGCTTCCGTTTCGTTTGAGGCACGAGTTTCGTTATGTACACAGATGAAGCGGGACCGAAAAACGCTCCAATCATATTAATTACAAGAATTAAAGAATAGATCCCCCATAGAGATGATAGAAAAGGAATACATAAAACGAGTGCACCTCTAATGATATCAACAAACACCATAAGCTTTCTCTCATTCACCCGGTCTACGACACTCCCCGACCACACGTTCATCAATAAAACTGCGATGGGCTTCAACACATAAAGGCCAGCTACAGCAGCTGCTGAACCCGTTATGTCTAATATCATAAGATTAATCGCAATTAAGTAGATCCAGTTCCCAAGAAAAGAGATACCAACGCCTGATAGTAATAAAATCGGATTCTTCCAGGTACTCATTTTTTTACCCCCCTTATTCAGAAGTGATCCGAATTAAATTTCCATCTGGATCAGCAATTTTGAAACCTCTCATATCCCATGGGTAAGATTCGATCCCAACAACCATTGGATAGCCAACTTGCTGAACTCGTTCATACACAACTTCAAGGCTATCGACGACGATGATCATTTCTGCTCCGTTTCCCTTCCCTTGAGCCATGCCATTTTGATCGAAATAGGCGCGTTCTTTCTCTTTATTATTCAATAGTTGCTCCGAAGTCAAAAGGAGCGAGAAACAGTCGTAATTGAACCTAGCTGCACGTTCATTTCTCCCATATAACTCAAGTCCTACTAGGTTTTCGTAAAAATCCAAGGATGCTTCTATATCTTTTACGTAGTATTCCATTCTAAATAGGATACTCATTCCATCGTCCTCTCTACTTTATTTCTATTATTCTTCTAACCTTTAACGATAGGCAAACTGAATAAACTGATCTATCATCTTATCAAACTTCATCTCTTCTTCTAAAAAAGGGAAATGATTGCTCTCTTTAAATATGTATTATTCGGAGTGAGGTAAACCCTTATGAATAGCTTCTGAGAATTCAACAGGACATTGCGTATCGTGCTGACCGCAAAAAACGAACGTTGGGACATGAATACAGTTAAGCTCTTCCGTCAGATTAAAGTGTGGTAGTTCTTTAAACGAGTAATAATCCAAGCGCCTTGGGACAACCTTACCGCTACTTGGCCTTTTGAAATACTCTGCTCTTTGTGCAGGTCGATATAGCGACAGATCCGTCCAAGCTCTATTCGCCTCTCGTTTTTCTTCAGGTGAAGCTTCATCTGATTTAATAATGATAAACAGTTCTTTTAATCTCTTATTTAAAGGACTATTCCTCGCATACATACTCCCTTCATGCCGCATGTACGCGTTCGATGCCGCAGCTCCTCCGACAACCATTTTTGTGAGGGATTCAGGAAATGAGTGTGCATAAACAAGACCAAGCATTCCGCCTGTCGAATGACCTGCAAAAACCCACCGGTTATATCCTAGCGCTTCTCGTATCGCTTCAAGATCCCTCACTGACTCTTTCATACTAAGTTGTTCATTTTCTGTTGCTTTGACGGATTGGCCAGCCTCTCTTAAGTTAACAAGATAAACTCTAAACCGACTCGTAAACGGATCTGCGAAATAGGTGCCTCGTTCGTTAAATTCACTATATAAGTGCGTCACACAAAGAGGTTCACCTTCCCCTGCTACAAAACATTCAAATGTACCTCTGCTGGTTTGAATCATTTGGCGTCCCCACACTACACGTTCACCCTTTCTAGTATTCGAATTCTTGGCGTCTTACCCATAACCTAATATTAAATAGGGAAATACTCCAAAGGCTCTGAACAGTGTGTGTACCCATTTTTCTCATAATAAGGAATAGACTCATCACTAGGCCATACAATGACAAATTCATAATGTTTCTCTTTAACCCATTCATGTATCGCCTTAAGCATCTTACTCCCAATCCCTTTATCCCGACTTTCTGGCACTGTATATACATTAGTCATATAAGCGAAAGGATACGTTGTTCTACCAGGCCGAGGGACCTTTTGGATTAACTCTATGTAGATATGTGAAAGAACTCTTCCGTTCTCCTCTGCCACCCATATAAACCAGTTTTCATTTTGAATTGCTTGTTCTAAAAAAACGCGGCATTCTCTTTCAAAATCATGAAAGGATGCGCTTCTTTTCGTTTCATCATCTTCGATTGTAAAGTCCCATCTCATTCTTATTAATTGCTCAATATCTTTTAATTCAGCAAACCTTATGTTCACGATGAACTTCCCCCTCAAATAGTCGCTTAGTTATTCGCAATCTTTATGCTTACATTACCGGATCACAAAGTTCCACATCATTCTCATGCTCAGACCATTTCGAATACACTTCTAATGACCACTTTGCTGGTACCCTTTTATATCCTTGCTCCCCTATCCATTGGTGTAAATCATCATAAACCTTATAGATCCTTGAAGCTGGGCCTGTGAAATTTAAAACCGCATACTTCTGCGCGGGAATAACCAGCGACACCATCCCTTCAGGAATATCCTCAAAATCATGCACTTCATAACAAACCCAGTAGCCATCATCTTCTGGTGAGGTTTCTGAAGCTTTAAATGCGCCAATAAGCCTACTCGGCACAACTAGATGATGTATTTCACCTTTACGGCTTTCAATTCGATCAAAGGTTTTCGGTATCTCAACACCATATTCCTCTGGCCCCTCACAAACTAGACGAAACCCGACTAATTTCTTTTGGTTAACATTTTTAATCCCACGTATTGAATTGCTTGAATGTACACCCATATCTACTCCCCCCTCATAATCTATAAAGGTATCATTACTCACTTCTATAAAAGGATATTTTTCCCTCCATTCTTTTTAAAGGAGAGAAAGGCCCTCTTCCCTTTGGGTTTACGAACAGTAGTCAAAAATAATGCAACATATGACTTAATAAACAGGACACTAGGGACAATGTACCTGTCCCTAGTGTCCCGTTAAAGAACGATTGCCCCACTCGTCTATGATAGTGGGGCAATCGCGTTTCTCCTTATTTAATTAAGATCAATTATCTAAGCTGATCAAGTATATTTTTTACTTTCGGGACTACCTCATGACTGCCATCCTCTGCATCTTCAATCATCATCGATACAAGAAGATGATTAGAGTCCGTGTTCCAGGCGACGAACCAGCCGTTCACCTGACCATCTTCTTCCCCAGCCTTTTTCAACTCTGCTGAGCCTGTTTTTCCAGCTATGTTCAATCCTTCCAAAACGGGATTATAAGCCGTTCCTGCAGCGTCATGCACAACTGCTTTTAACCTTTCAGTGATAAGAGATGCTGTTTCTTGACTTATCACATTCTTATGCCAGGCTTGACCTGTTTCTTCATCCGCTAACAAAGTTGGCTTCAACAGCGTTCCACCTGTCACAAATGACGTATACGTCATCGCTAAGTGCAAGGAGCTCATCTCCACTTCGCCTTGTCCATAACCTGTAGCTGCTAGCAATGATTCATTGCCAATCTTGTTTTCATTGGCCAATTGCGACTTCTGAATCGAATAAGGGAAAGGAAGCTTTTCATTAAAGCCAAACTTGCGCGCCTGCTCTTGGAAAGAATCAACCCCCACTTCTACAATCTTACGTGCAAAGTAGATATTATCCGATCGAACAAGTGCATCGCGTAAGTCTACCTGCGTATCAACCGCAGCACTTGGAACTCTTGTTACACTGTAACCTGCTTTAGCCTTATAGGTTTCTCCATTGATCGTCATTTCCTCATCAGGTTTAATCGTTCCTGTTTCTATACCAATCGATGCCGTGATCGGTTTAAAAGTAGAACCTGGTGAATAGGTTTTTGTAAACTTATTAAGGGTTGGGCCCTCTGAGCTTAGTCCCAAACTTAACGCATTCGGATCATAAGCAGGTGTACTCACCAACGCCTTTACTTCTCCAGTAGATGGATTGATAGCAGAAGCTGTTCCAGAATCATCTTTCATCTCTTTATAAACCGTCTCCTGCACACTTTTTTCAATCGTTAACGTTAGATCTTTCCCGTTCTCAACAGGTTTTTCTGTAAGTACAATATTCTCTGCTTCTTCTGCTTTCTTCGTTATAGATACTTTAAATCCAGGGGTCCCTCTCAGTTGTTCTTCATAAACCAGCTCAAGACCTGACTTGCCAATTCGATCAGTCGAAGAATAGCCTTCTCCGTCACGCTCCTCCAGCTCTTCTGCTGTAATGTTACCAACGTATCCGGTTAGATGAGCCGCCGCTTCCCCTAACGGATAAACGCGAGCCTTTTTCCCTGAAATCACCTTGTAACCTCGGGGTAGGTCCCCTTTTAAAATAGCATCCAATCGCTTTTTATCCGTATCTGCTACCATTGCTAACGGAACAAAAAGATCATCTTTTACCCAGGACTGATTTAGTTTCTGATCTATTTTTTCTACAGATAGACCCAGAATTTCAGATAATCGCTTCTTTAACTCCTCTTCATTTTCCATTACACCAGGAACAATACCCACTTCCAGAACAGGCCCCTTCACAGCGAGTCCTTCTCTGTTCACATCATATATTTCACCACGCTCAGGAGAAACGGTGTCAACCTGGACCGTATCGCCTTCTTCCATCTCTAAGAAAAGCATGGAATAAGCCCACTTCATTGCCCAGCGATCCGTTTCTTCCCCTTCTTCATAGATAAGTTCAGCCTTATGACTAAAGTCAATTTTTCCACCAATGGTTTCCATCGTCACGTCAAAATCAAAAACAGGCGAGGATTCTTTATCGTGGTTTTGTTCTTCAGACAGCCCGTATGTAACCTCCAGATTCTCCATAGACATTTTCTCATAGCTGTTCGTATACAATTCTGTAAACTCTCCTTTCGTTATCCCTTCTTTAGCACCCTCACTAAGAAGTTCGTACATTTCTCCATATTCACCTTTCTCCCATGCATCCATATAAGAGGTAAATGTATCCTCTGGTTTCGGCTGCTCAGAACAAGCTACAAGCGTCACTAAGGCCAAAGATAATAAAAACCCTTTCCAAGACTTCATCTTCTCTCTCCTTTGCTGTCATCCTTAGACAAAAGAATAATCCTAAAAGATCAGGTCGCCACGGACAAGATACCTGTCCCTTTAGAAACTATTCAAAAAGGAGTACCATTATACATAAGGGAGCCTCTTTAAGAATGATTTCCCTTATCTTAAATAACAAGCTGTACATAAGGAGAGGAAAAACTTCATGGATTTGAAACGAAAGATTGCGAAACGAGCATTAGATGAGATAGAAGAGGATACGATCGTGGGGCTGGGCGGAGGAAGTACGATTAAACACCTCGTCTATCTATTGAAAGATAGCGGACGCTCCGTTAAGGTCGTCACCCCATCATGGGAAACGAAACAACATTGTAAGGAAGTTGGATTAGACGTGGTATCGATTGAAGATGTCTCCTCTATCGATATCGCTTTTGATGGGTGCGATCAAGTTGATGAAAGTCTTTGCGCGTTGAAAAGCGGAGGTGGTATTCATACTGCAGAGAAGATTGTGGCTCGTTTGGCCAATGAATACGTCCTTCTTGTAGATGAATCGAAGCTCGTCTCGACTTTGACGTACGATCACCCAATCGTCCTCGAAGTGCTGCCTCAAGCTATGGAAGTAGTACGTCGTCAATTGGAAACATACCAAATCAACTACTCAGAAATTCGTAAAAGCGAAAAGAAAGACGGTGCCGTTGTCACAGAATTCAGCAACCATCTACTTGATGTGTATATGGAACCTCGAACTGATCACTTGACCCTTGAAACCGAGCTTACAGCCCTCACCGGCGTAGTGGAGGTCTCATTATTTACCTCTGTCATAACGAAAGCATTCGTAGGGAGCGAAGGTGGGATTCGAGAACTTACATAGGGTGTGTCAGGGACAATGTACCTGTCCCTGACGTCCCTATCACTCCTCATGTTCAGCGATAGGATAACCGGACTTAATATGCAAATCTCTTTGAGGAAATGGAATCTCGACATCGTTTTTGTTAAGTTGTTCATAGATTCGAAAGTTCAGATCACTCTTGATTCGGATGACTTCTTCAGGGTTAGAAATCCATATGAATAGTTCAAAATCTAGTGATGAGTCTCCGAATCCAGTAAAGTTCACAAATGGTTCCGGTGAATGTATGATTATAGGATTGTCTGCTCTTGCTTCTCTTGCAACAGACAGAAGGATCTCCTTTACAAGATAAACATCCGTTCCATAAGCTACCCCAATCGGGAGAGTTAGGCGCAGCCTAGGGTCTGAAAAGGATCGGTTGATGACCTTTTCTTCTAGAAAGTAAGAGTTTGGTATGATGATATGTTCGTTTTCTAAAGTTCTAACGACCGTTGCGCGCATACTAATTCTCACTACGTCACCGATCACTTCATCAATAATGACACGGTCCCCTACTTTAATCGGACGTTCAAAGAGCAAGATGAGTCCGGAGATAAAATTTGAGGCTATATTCTGCATACCAAAACCAATACCAACCCCCAAAACACCAGCAAATACCGTTAGGGCGCTTAAATCAATCCCAACAGTTGTTAGGCTTACAAAAACGGCAATGACCATAATAACGTAATGGATTATGCGTTCCATTGTAAATTGGAGCCCTTTATCCAATTGATGGCGTTCGTAAAAGAATGGAAGTATGTAGTTGTTAAGTATTCTTGAGAGTCGACTAGCTAATGTGATAATTAACACAGCAATGAGGATTAAAAATAAGGTAACTTCTACTTCTCCTATCGTTAACAGGTTATAAAACAGCCATTTTGAATCGGAGAAATAAATGATCAGGAAAACGAGAATACCGTTATAAGTCAACCAATTAATAAGAGAGAGAAGTGCTTTTTCAACACCATCTTTATTTCTAAACAGCCGCTTTATGAGAAACGAAAAGCTTAAGCGGAGCAGTAAAATAACGACTACAAATACGGATACTCGTATAATATCTCCCCACTGCCACAAGCTGAGTGAGTCTAACAACATGTTGGAACCTCCTTATGGGATACAAAGTCTCTTCTAATGAAAAAGAAAAAGATGCTATATGATGGTGGGGTGAAAGAAACCAGCCTAGCTCAATAGAATTAAAGCAGCAACGGCATATGGTTGCTATTTCATTACTATTCAGCGCATCCATATTCATGAGTAGCAGAGCTTTCTTTAGGCTATGATTACAATTCACAAACTAAAGACTCTCCCTTCTCAGCTTCTCCATTACCCTCTACAATCTCAATCACTTCAACAGGACAATCAAACAATAACTTTTGTATCCATCCGTTTACACTCAACGAACAGTTCCTCTGAATAATCTGGTTCTTGCAATAAAATCCTCCCTATTGCCCATAACCCAGTTATCAAGTTCGTCCTTGTTAAAATATATGACTCTAGTTGGAATACTAATCTTCATATCTAATCTCCTTACATGGAATGAAAAATCAACGCCTTTCTCTCAATTCGACAAATCGTTCGTATACCCTTCCTGTGGCAGAGGGACAGGTACCTCGTCCCTTCGCGTGTCTAAACAAATAAACTAATCTTGTTGAGATTATCTCTAAATCTGTTAGTGTAAGAATAATTCAAACCACGAACATACTAAAACGGACATGAAGAGCCCTCTCTTCATGTCCGTTTTTTCTGGACCCTAAGGGACAATGTACCTGTCCCCATTGTCCCTTTTAGCATGTTGGTCTCCCCATTCATGGAGTGTTTCCATAATGGGTTTTAGTTCTTTTCCATAGTCCGTTAAGGTATATTCTACCTTGGGAGGGACAGATGGATAAATCTTTCGACTAATAATTTGGTTATGCTCGAATTCTCTTAAATGAGTAGTGAGCATTTTTTTAGTTATATTCGGAATCAGCTTTTGCAATTCACTAAATCGAAGCGTTTCGTGCTCCATAATATGATATAAAATGATATGCTTCCACTTCCCCGTTAAGAGCTCAAGAACTTCATTTGCTTTACAAGGTATAGACATCTTCTCGCCCCTTCCTCTTCCTAAAGTATCTTTTGGTAAACCTAGATACAATAAAGTGCCTTCTTATCCTTTCTAAACAATTCTGATAGCTTAAAAGATGAAAGAAATAAAATAAGGAGTTGATTGGTACAATGAAAACTGAAATAGGAGCAACCATTATAAGAATTACTTTAGGCTTCATATTCTTCTTCCATGGTTTAGCCAAGTTTCAAGGTGGTATTCAAAACACAGCTGGTTGGTTTGATAGCATTGGTTTGCCTGAATTCACCGCTTATATTGTCGCTTCAATAGAACTAGCAGGAGGAATCCTTTTAATCCTTGGGTTAGCCACGAGAATTTTTGCTGGTTTGTTTGCACTCATCATGATTGGCGCAATTTTAAAAGTAAAACTCAGTGCAGGACTAATGGGAAATGGGCAATCTTCAGGCTTTGAGCTAGACCTTGCACTACTTGCGATGGCTTTATTCATTTCCATTAAGGATCATAATCAAAAGTATTCTTTAGATGCGTTACTTTTCACTGATAAATAATTTTTACTTTACCTATAACGTTACTACCAACAAGTAATGAATTCAAATTAAAAATCCCGACGAGCATTCTTGTCGGGATTTCTATTAAACTCATATCTCTAATTTGATTGTATTACCTGTCGGATCATAAGTAATCACCATGTTCTCATCTTCAAGTACACGATAACCTAGTTCCCTCAAGCGAGTGATGGCTTTTTGCCTGGCTTCTTTTCCAGGGAAGATAAGTGAATAGAACTGCAGCCCGACCCTTTTAGTAGAAGGTTCTTTAGCCCTTTCGCCTTTCCAGGTATTTAATCCAATATGATGATGATACCCGGATGTTGATAAAAACAAGGCTTTGTCTAATCGATCAAACGTCACTTCAAAACCAAGCCCCACACAGTAAAATTCTCTCGCTGCTTGTAAATCACGGACGTGTAAATGGATGTGACCAATAATGGTGCCTAATGGCATCCCACTCCATCTATCACCATTTAATTCTGACAAAATAGAATCTCCATCCAGTGGATCCACCGTCATAACAATTTGATCATTTACACGTTGCCATTGAGATGATGGTCGATCCTGATAAACCTCAATTCCGTTACCATCAGGATCCTCAAAATATAAGGCTTCGCTAACCAGATGATCCGCAGCCCCCATATGAATGCCCTGCTCGGTCAGATGATAAATGAAAGAAGCTAAATCTTTCCGAGTCGGCAAAAGAATAGCAAAATGATAAAGGCCTGCTTCTCTCCTATCCTTAGCTTCTATTGATTTAGGTTGCTCAAGGATCACCAATGGGTTCTTCCCATCGGCAGATAACACTGCTTTTCCACCCTCTTCTTCCATTACTTTTAAACCTAGTATATTTGTATAAAATGCTTTTGATTTAGGTAAAACTTGAACCTTTAAAGACACAACTCCAACTCGAACCGCAGGGTCTTGAAAAAAAGTACGCTCCATAAAATTCATCCCTTCATAAAGGTTTAAACAACTTCAATATATCTCCTATTATAGGTCGGGACAAGAAGGTACTTTATCCTTCCCTGGTTTCATAAAGGATACCTTTGAAGATGGGCCGGAGGGACAGGTACCTCGTCCCTTCCTTTTTTAAATCTGTTATAGATGTGAAAATATATTACATACCTCGAACTTACTAAAACGGACATGAAGAACCTTCTCTTTATGCCCGTTTCTATTCATACACGTTAAAACTCTATTACAAGTAACCATCACACTCTGTGTAAATAATAAACCCAAGAATATATTTCTAAACCCTAAGGGACAATGTACTTGTCCCTATTTCTCCCAAAGCTCGATTCGTCTTCCTTCTGGATCTTCAATCCATATAAACTTCCCGTACTGGTTTACCGTCTTTTCCATCACAAGGGTTATCCCAATTTGTTGAAGATGTTTTATACTCTCGTCAATATTTTCAACCTGAAAGTTTAACATGACTTGCTGTTCTTCCGGGAAATACGTGTCACTCTCTGAAAAGAAAGAGAAGACAGTTTCATTTCCTGGTTGTGGTATAAGGACGGTCCCATTCCAATCTTCTAATTCAATCTTTAATACATCGCTATACCATTTCTTCAAGCTTTCTAATTTCTTAGTTCTCCAAAAAACTCCACCAAATCCTTTGATATTCATAAAAGTCACCTGCCTGTTTCATCACTTCGACACTAATTTCTAAACCCCTTCTGAAATACCCGATTCTTTTGTTGTGAAGATCTTCTGCAATATATAACGTTTACTATTCGGAGTTGCTACTAAGTATATATGATTTTACCTTTCCTTTTACTAACTCCTCAATAACGAGATCAATACCTTCCCCGGCCCCAACTGTAAAAAGGTCACAGATCAGGTGATGCCCACACTCTATGCATGATCGGGACAAGGTACCTGTCCCTCCGGACCGGACCTTGGTTGAACAATTACTACGTGAATAAAAATGAGCGATTGCTGTTGATCAGCATCGCTCTCGCCTTCTAAAAAACTACCTATAAATCCATAAAGAATTCTCTCAAATCTTCCGGCAATTCTTTAACTGTAAGGATTTTCAACCTTTCAGTCCCTGGTGATGTCATAATGACATAAGACTTCTCGTTATATTCAAATAAAGTAAATTGACTGATTTGATCTACTGGATTATTCGTAATAAATTTAAAATCCTCTTCTGTTAAATTATCTTCATAGCCTTCTAGTATAAGTTCTTTTGCTTTCTTAATATCTTCTGAAAAATGCAATTGCTGATACAATTCCATTGAATTTTTAGGCGTAAAGAAATATACGTAATACAACAATCCTCCCGTAATGATGAAGACTAAACTAAGAAGATAAGCTATTCTTTTTCCCTTCTTTTGATAATGTCCCATTTTATCCCCATTCCTATTTATCTAAACTGCTTTTTAGGTTTTTAGCAAAAGGACTGTAAATTCTATACTATTTCTTATCTTGTTTTTGCTTGTTCTTCTTTTGTCCCGCATAAGTTCCGCCAAATATCGCAACGAACATACTTGCGAATAATGCAACCCAACCCCAGGTAGCCATAATTATCCCCCTTTACTGTTAAGATCTATTTCAAATTGGTAAATGATGATCGATCATTTATAATCTTAACTTATAGTTCAACATCATTTTTCCATTCACCTTCCAAATAGTTTGTAAATATTTATCGACTAGATTATTCTGATGGTTTTTGAACAAAAATAGGGTGCAAATCGCATACGATTTGCACCCCTTCATAAAGACTTCTTCCATCTCATACGACTAGAGTAATCATTTCTCATCAATGATTGGAAATAATGTCTTATCCCCTCTCCTACCAGTCATTCACTGCCATTTCATGATTTAAGGCAACGGCCAGTTCATACCCTTCACTGGCTGCTTTCAATAGTCCAGAAAATCCATGCCTTGAATCACCAATCACATATAGCCCTTCTACAAGCGTTTCACAGCCTTCCTTTGTGTAATACCCTCCCATTTCAGTAAATTCGATATTAAAGTATTCATGAAGGGGGAAGGACTGGGTTTCACTTGTATCTAAAATAAACCCACCGGAACGTTGGTAGACGTCGCCAGATTCTGCAACTACTTTCTTGAGATTCCCGTTTTCCGATACTAACTCACGAACTGGCTCTTCTATTAGTTTCACATTATGGAGGGATAAGTCTTCTTTTTCTTCAGTCGTTATTTCTGCAGGTCCATTTGTGAAGACGATCAAATCCTTACTCCAGTGATAGATCAATTTCACATAATCCATTATCCCTGGGTCGTTGCCAAAAATCGCTAACGGCTCTTCCCTGCGCTCCCATCCATCACAATAAGGACAGTGAAATACCGTTGTACCGTATACATTCTGCATTCCCTTGATGTCCGGTAACACGTCTTTCATGCCTGTGGCAACAACCACACGTTCGGCTGTATAATGGCGTTCATCACTATGAATATGGAAAAGCCCCTCTTCTTTATGAAGCGAAGTCACTTTACTCTCTATATACGTAACACTCGGATAAGCTTCAATTTCACTAATTCCTATTTCCTTAAATTCCTCTGGCTTCACACCGTCGCGAGTAAGATAACCATGGGAAGCTTTTGTAACGTTATTGCGGGCCTTGTTTTCGTCCAAAACAAGTACCTTCCTCTTTGATCTTCCTAAGACAAGGGCTGCATTCAATCCTGCCGCTCCTCCTCCAATAACTACTACTTCATACTGCTCACTCATGGTTAATTCTCCTTTTTACGCTTTTAAACTTGCTTTATCATTCCCACTTGAGACTCGCCTCAATCACCATGTCTAAGACCAAATCAAGATTTTAAACAAGGATTTTGGCATTTTATCATTGGATTAGTCCCTTTCCTTTTCTCAACAAGATATAAACGAAATAGTGCTCTCCTTTCAGCGGGACTAGTGTTTGAAAAGCCCAACCACAGCGATGCCTCCTAAGAATATGGTCAAAACACATATTTTGGTCTATAAGCTAATACAAAATACTATCTATAAAAATATTTGATAATTCTAAATCATCTTAAAAGATGTTATAGTGACAATACCTCGTTTCAAAGTATACTAAGCATACCTAAATTCACCAGGCTCATTCACGTCCTCTGAATTTAGGTCTTTTTCTATAATTTCCATGAAGGAGCGTAATGAATGACAAAATCAGATGAAGTGGTTAGAAGTGGACCGAATCAATATATTTGTGAAGACGGGATCTTTAAAGACCTTGCTACTTTTACAGAAACGTTTCAAACCCCTGTCGTTGTAACTGGATATAAATCATTTGAAGCTTTTCAAGACTATGCCCCCCTTCCTCCTAAGGTGAAGGTTTACCAGCATGACGGATATTGTTCAGATGAAGCAATCCGTTCAATCTCTGAGTTTGCGAGTGATTCCGATGTCATTATTGGAATCGGAGGAGGGGTTGTACTCGATACAGCCAAATCTGTCGCGGATCACTTAGGTGTTGAAGTCATTACCCTCCCAACTGTGGCAGGTACATGTGCTGCCGCTACTCCCTTAAGTGTGATGTATGACGATACTGGTGCCTTTGTGCGTGTCGATTACCACACTCGTACCATCCACGTGGCTCTAGTCGATCCTACCTTTCTACTCTCTTCCCCAATGGAATATGCCAAAAGTGGGATTAGTGATTCCCTGGCAAAATGGTATGAAGCAGAACCGATTATTCACAACGATCAGCATGCAGACCTGTCCATTATGGTGAAAGTAGCACTGGACCATGCTTCCTACATAAAAGATATTCTATTAGACGAAAGTCGAGCAGCAATCGAAAGCATGGAGTCGTCTACGATGAGCCCTTCATTCAAAAACGTAGTAGAAGCAATCATCCCATTATCCGGAACAGTTGGAGGTTATGGAGGAAAGTACGGCAGAACCGCTGGGGCCCACGCCATCCATAATGGGTTAAGTTTTATTGATGAAACTCATACGGTTTTACACGGTCACAAAGTGGCTTATGGAATACTTGTTCAGCTCGTACTTGAGGGGAAATTAGATGAAGTAAAAAACCTTCTTCCCTTCTATCATGATCTTGGATTTCCTTCGAGTTTAGAAGGATTAAACATTGTTGATAGTAAAGACCAAGCCATGAAGACTGTTGCAGCTCATGCTGTTAAACCGGATGAGACGTTGCAGCTCATTTCTTCTTTCACTGAGAGTGATGTTGTGGAGGCGATGAAGGATTTGGAGAATGCATTGGTTAAGAGATAATGAAATATGAATGAAAGACATGATGTGTATGCATCATGTCTTTTTAGTTTGAAGGCATCACAGACATGGGTTCACGGGCTTTCACCATGTATTTGCTCTAATTTTATGGTGTTTATTTGATTTGGAGTTGCTACTAAGTATAAGCTGGATCTTGAACTTACAAAAATCAGTGACCTTTTCTGCTCAAATGGCCGGAAAAGGTCACTGATTTTTAGCATCTCTTACCTTGCCTGAGCTTTCAGCTTCGAAAAGGTTACTGATAGAGCGCTTCTCTTC
This sequence comes from Pontibacillus salipaludis, assembly GCF_014642405.1. GTDB lineage: Bacteria > Bacillota > Bacilli > Bacillales > BH030062 > Pontibacillus > Pontibacillus salipaludis. The sequence goes on along the minus strand of NZ_BMIN01000009.1, from coordinate 58,860 downwards.
CCTTTTCGCCACTTTTGTATATAAAATGGTCACTGATTTGGGCTTTCTCTTCCCTTATAAAAACTAATCACTGCTAAAGGGTCACTGATAGCTCAGTGGGAACTCTGAATCAAGCAGAGGGACCCGTCCTTTGGGTATAAAAGCAGGTCATCATCGATCTACTGAGTATACACAGAAACAGAACCACCATTTACATAGAAGTTCCCCCAACCATCCTGATTGATTGTAATAATATCAGAACGATTGCCTGTGATGTCCCTCCATTGTTCTCCGGCATTTTGTTTCCCTACATACATCCACTTGCTACCCCCTGAGCCGTCCGTAATCAAGGTAGCCAGTCCTGAATTAGAGTGTTCACTGTCTCCTTCTCGAGTCCAACCGATTATATCCTGATGGTTAATATAATCATGCTGAGTACCATATGCATATTCTTTACGCGCTTCAAGAAGTGGATCGATTTTCTTTTTTAGAGAAGGGATTTCATAAGAGGTTGTCCCATTCGTTCCATAATAATCACCATAAAATACAGAAGGATACCCTTGTGATCTTGTAAGAATAAAAGCATAGGCAAGAGGCTTGAACCATGGTTGAACAACTGATTCTAGTGATTGGCCCGGCTGGGAATCATGGTTTTCTACTAATGTAACAGCTTTTGTTGGATTCGTAGAAACTAAGGTTCCATTTAAAATATTCCTCATATCAAAATACCCTCCACTACTTGAAGCCTCATGAAAATTGTAGTGAAGAGGTGCATCGAATGCGGAATGAGTGTATTCCGTCTTTGATAAGTAATTTTGAATAGCCGTTAAGTCATTTTGCCAATACTCCGCTACAGTGAACATTTCTTCACCAGTATTTGACCGGACACTCCTCACCCAATCTCGCAAAAAAGAATGCTTAATGTGCTTAACTGCATCTAAACGAAATCCATCGAGATTTAACTCATTTGCATACCAAGTTCCCCAGGACTTCATTTCATTGACGACATCGGGATGACCATAATCGATATCAGCAAACATTAGGTAATCGTAATTCCCATTCTCTGAAGATACTTCCCAGTCCCAAGCTTTCCCCGTACCTCGGAACTTATAAATTCGACTAAGATTCCTAGATTGATCCCAGTCCGTTCCATCAAAATAATACCATTGCCAATCAAAGCTTGAGTATTGATCATTTCGTCCAGGAAAATTAAATCCTGTCCATGCTTCAATATCATATTCCCCAGAAACCTCATTATTGCGATTACTACCATCTACCTCAACTGCTGTTACCGTTTCCGTATAATCGGCCCCGCCTTTATGGTTCATGACTACGTCCCCATAAACATCCACTCCATTTTGATGGAGGGAGTTAATGGCAGTTTGCAACTCTTCTTTCGTTCCATACTTAGTGCGGACAGTCCCCTTTTGATCAAACTCCCCGAGGTCATATAAATCATAAGCCCCATACCCAACATCTGATTGAGAAGTGCCTTTATACGCTGGAGGAATCCACACAGCCGTAATTCCCACATCACTTAAATGGGATGCATCGTTCTTTAGATCAGTCCAATGTGTGCCGTCGTTAGGTAAATACCATTCAAAATACTGCATCATTGTCCCATTCGTAGCAGCACTGACTTCACTCGAACCCATTGGTGTTGCCATCACTATAAATACCAGTAAAGAAATAAGTGCATTCTTAAAGACTTTCATGTATATCCCCTCCCCATTTATGCAAACGCTTACATATAATTTAACATAAACTTCTATACGCTGGGGAAGTCATTTAAAATCCTTCAGGTAGCAGGGGACGAGTCTCTTACCACATTGCTTGCGCGAGCCAGTGAATCCGTCCCCATGGCGAAAAAACTTAATTCTCTAAGTTTCATAAACCCTTTTATGCCATTCCTCGAGATACTGTTTAATCGTCCGCTGAAGATCAGGCATGTCCACTCTAAAAAACAAGGCTTTCATGAAATGCAATACGTTCGTTCTAATCCGGAAAGCAGAAATACTAAACGGAGCATCGTTCCATAAAGATTCAAGGCTTAGAAACGTATCCTTTACCCACTTCGTAACGGAAGAAGGAGCCACATCCCTTTTTAGTAAAGCCTCAATCACAAACGATAACCGCTCTTCCTCATCATCTGTAAATACGTCTTCTTTCCAGAACGCGTCCCGGACAGCTTGCAAAAAGAGAGTAGCATCGTTTTTTCTATATTGAGAGTGCTCCACAAGAGCCACAAGAAGGTCAGCTCCGTGAGCAATGCTATGAGCCCAACCCTTACCCTCAACGTATCCCCTCACATCCTGCTCTTTCTCCAGATACTTAACACAAGAATTCAAGACGCGTTCATATTGGCCTCGCTCCCATCCTTGTTCATGTTTAACGATTTCAACGATCACTAAAGCGGAGAAAGATCGAGTGAACACACCATCCCCCTCATTCTCACCTAGCCGGTAAAAAAGATGAGACCTGCTCATGCATGATTCTAAAATTCTATTCTTTTGATGGTTTTGTAGACGGTCTTTGTGAATCAGCTCTCCAAACGTAGGATAAATACACCCATCTCGAAGCTCAGGATCGACATCTCCGATATGTTCAAGCATCCAGGTAATCCATTCATCCCCTTCTTCAGTGGGCCATTCCTGGATGGTCATCTGTTTAAAGCGTTCTTTTGTTTTCATAGTTTCGAATCAAATCCTTTCCCCTAGAGCCAAGATTCCTTATTAAGCGTCCAACATTGGTAATCTTCTCAACCTAAGTTATTAGGTACTTATGATTCTTTTCCATTAAACTCCACAATAGTTAATCCCTCAGATGCAACTGGTGCTTCAAAGAATTTAGTAACATGATTAAACACCTCTTCCGTGTCAAAAGCTGCTCTTTCGGGTTGCTCGTTACGCCTTTGTGCAATCTGGAGTAAACATTGCTCGTTAGATAGATTAAGATAAATAAGTTGGTGGTTTGCATGAACCTCTGATGCTAAATCCAAAAACCACTTCCGCAGTTTTTGAGTATTAGCTGGAAAATCCATTACTACATCTGTACCCACACTTAATATGTTTTGGATATGCTTTTTCACCAACGGTTTGATTTGCGCTGAATATTTTAAATAATCTTCAAATGTTGCGATCTGATCAGGGTAAAGTGATGAGAGCCACTCATCCTCAGACAATAGTACCGCATTGTTATCAATCGCTAGTTGTTGTGATTTAGTAGACTTGCCTGCGCCCATTTTTCCACAGACAAAGTATAGCGTTCCTGATTGTTTCATATTTTTCTAACCTCCCGTAGTGGTTTACCTGAACCATGGGGACAGCTACCTTGTCCCATCGTTGAGACGGACTCATTCTACATATAAGTTACAAGGAGTGATGCCCAACCAACGTGGTCCCAACCGGATCACTACATTCAAATGTATCCTTGATAAAATGGACACCATTCAAACGACTATGACTTTCACTATGAACATTTATATTCCATTGCCCATTCCCAACTTTAACAAGATTGCGCTCGTCATCTTCAAGAAGTTGAAGGTTCAAAAGATCAGCCAGTAGTTGAGGATGTCCCTTGTCAAAAGCTACGCCCAACTCCATCGTATGTATAATAGTAGTCTCTTCTTCCTCCACAACTTCTCTCCTGGTTTGTAATTCAATTCTAAACTTCCAAGGGGTAGAAATAAATGTTCTTCGTTCCCCTTCGTTTATATTCAGATTTAAATTCTCAGCATTATGGATGATTTCTCTATACTCTTCTTCATCCACCAAGATACCAACATGGTCAAACCTATTCCTCTTCCCATATCCAAATGTAATGTTGGTTTGACCTTTCACCATTTCAATAATTCGGAACGTAACCTCACGATCTCTGAAATCATCCCATTCCAGAGGAGGATTAAACGATTGCATTTCCCCTTGATAATTCCCCACCCTTAAAGTGGTTGCAAACCCCAACTCTTTATAAAAGTTCTCCATTTCTTCCAGTTGGGGCGTCCACCAATGATAATGGAATAATTGCACAACTAGAACCACCTTTCCCTTTTATAATTTCACTCTAAGCTTAGAATCTAGCAGGCTGTTTTTTTGATTGTTTTGTAAATTATTTCATAGTTCAACATCCATTTAAACCATTTTATGTCATACAAATCTTGCAGGGTTGGATGCCGTTTCAAAAAAATGTACCTCATACATAAGTATAAAAAAAACTAACTCAAGAGCTTCCCCATAGTTCTTGCCCAAATATCTAAAAGTATCAATTCCTTGATTTAAGTCAATGAAACTCTCCCTCAGACAGAATACAATCATAATGAAAAACATTCCGAGGAGGATCATTTATGAACATAACAAATACTCTCCATCTAAATATGCAGCAAAAGGCCGCAATCATATCAGGGATCTCATTAATCCTAATGACACTAACTGCCATTTTTGCTCAAGGGTATGTTCACAGTTCATTAGTCATCAATGGAGATGCGGCAACGACATTAAAAAACATCCAAGCCTCTCAATTGCTGTTTCGTCTTGAGATACTTGGATGGCTCATCATTATTATTACGGATTTAGTCGTATCATGGGGTTTTTATCTATTCTTGAAGCCATTCCATACTGGTTACGCATTATTTGCTGGATGGCTTCGCCTACTTTACACCGCGATTTTGTCCATGGGAGTCTCTCATCTTGTAATAGCTAATGGTATAGTACACAATCTTGAATTGGACCTGACAGCTGATAGGTTGGCACAGCAAACTCTAGGTTCCATCACAGCTTTTGAAGCTATCTGGTCATTTGGCCTAATTATATTTGGCCTTCACCTAGTCGCAGTCGGCTTCGTAGCCATGAGTACCAAAAAGATTCCAAAGCTTATTAGTCTACTTGTAGTTGTAGCGGGATTCAGCTACTCACTCATCCATGTCATGTACGGTTTTATCCCACAGTTTGACCGTTTCACAGGGCAACTGGAATTCATGCTGATGGCGCCTATGGTAATAGGTGAATTAGGCTTTGGTGTATGGTTGTTGGTAAAAGGGAGAACATTGACGATGGACTAATCGATCATTCTAAGATGATGAGAGGACCGCTTCTTAATACGGCTTAGCGTTTCTGGCTTGATTCCAAGATAGCTTGCTAGTTGGTACTGTGGAACTCGGTCGATTAAACCTGGCTTATTCGCCATCAAATGATGATAGCGTTCTTCAGGTGTTGAAGAGACAAATGAAGAGAAATCATCCCTCATTGCACCCATATCCACTTCCATCATCTTGCGAGTCATCTCTTCTAAGACCGGATGCATGTCGTAAGATTCCTGCTCAGTAGCTAAATCACCCACCACAAGCGTACAATCTTCCAAACAGCTAAGAGAGTACTTGGAACTTTTATCTGAAGTATGCTGATTAAAGATCGTTACGCTTTGTTCTTCCGTGAAGAAATTGTACGTATGCTCATTTCCATGTTCATCTACTGCATACTGTCGAACACAGCCCTTTACTATAAAATAACATTTTTCAGGGACGTCCCCTTGATGCAAAAGGATTGTTCCTTTCTTAAAAGCAGCAACAGGAATACCTACTGTCAGCTCCTTTAATTCAGCCTCACTTAGATGGCAAAAACGTTTCATGTACTGGATAAGGACATCTTTCATGCTATCCACTCCCCTTATCATGAATTAGGTTTATGTTTTTAGTTTAGCATTAGATAGCAGGAATTGAGCATTTAATTAATGCAGATTTAGACAGTTTAACTGATGGTCTTTTTAACATGCAGGAATGCACGTACTAGCAATCGAACTTTAAGGATGAGTCCATATTTCTCACTTATCATACATAAACATCCGTATACTATCTTTCTCAAATAAAACACTCCAATTACATCCACACAATTGTAACTAATTCCCAACATAACCACTTCCTAGTCCCTTACTTCTACGATATACTAATATATGTAACTAATCGGATCGTTTTATGGAATGATACAAACAAAGTTATTAAGGAGACTTATTAACATGAAAACATTCTTAGCTAAAAATTGGTTCATCACAACGCTGGCTGCAATTGTAGTATTAGGAACAGGATTTGTCTTTTTTATGTGGTACGCTGGAGCAGAGAAATTGTTTGAAAAAGAAGCTAAGGCAGATGAAAAACAAGAAGAAGTGGAACCTGGAACAAACCTTGATGTAACCGTTTCTAAAGATAGCGAAGAAAAGGAAAATAATTTTATTGAGCTTAACGAAAAAAGAGACACACCTATTGAAGAAATCTATACAGAAGGTACATCCGAAAGTACGGTTCAAGACGCTATTCACCATATGTCTCATCAAAAAGTCATAGCTAATAAAAAATGGGGGGCTTTACCCATTACAATGGATCGTGTAAACCGTTTAATTGAAGTGGTGGAGATGAACAATTACACTCACAAGCAAGATTACTTAGAAATTCTCACCGCTTGGAAAAACAAAGACTTCGATAACATTGACGATCATCACAATATTATTTGGAATATTAAAGGTGGTACAGTTGGGAAAGCAACTGGCGTTATGTCAATTGAGGAGGAAAGAGAATTTATTGAAGATCATTTTGGTAGTGATCTAGAATAAAGGTGATGTGGAAGCAAGGGATGGTTTGTGCGGTACCTTTCGCTTCCTTATAAATCCTAGAAACACTCAATAAAAAGCCTTGAAGCTATTGTATGCTTCAAGGCTTTTATTAAAAGTAGTATACGTTATTTTTTCACGATTTGAGTCTCATAAGGCGCAAGTACTTTATTCATATATGATACTTCTTCTTCTGTATGATTCATAATAAATTGATATTCTTTTTCATCAACAACTCTAGTATACACTTCCACTCCAATTGGAGATTCCTCATAATCTATATTATGATTCTCTACTACCTTTTTAACAAGTGGTCTAAGTCCCTCTACATCAAGTCCCCCGCCAATGTAGAAAGCTTCTCCATCTCCATATGAATTCCTCGTAACTGCTGCATATTCTTTATAGAGGGAATCCGTATATCGGTAAATGGTTTCTGCACCCTCTGGTACAATCAGATCTCGCCATATATTCACATAACTCTCTTCTTGTGAAAGATCATGCTCTCCTTTTACGGAAAGGCGATGTTCTGCTGTTAATGATTCAATTTCCTCTACACGTATTCCGGTTAAATCTGCAACGGGGCCTGGTAAGGTCTGGCCAAAGTTTATGACATTATCTTTGTCCTTCAAACCTGCTCGGAAAGAAAAGATTACCGTTCCACCTTGTTTTGTGAATTCTTTCAAACGAGTAGCTAATTCTTCATTCAGCACTTGCATAACGGGTACCAAAACGACCTTGTAGTTGGAAAAATCACGATCTGCCGGTATGACATCTAGTTTAGTATTTAAATCATAAAAAGGCTGATACAGACGCATAAGCTCTTGATTAAAATGGAAGTCTTTACTTTGAGTTTGAGCACGCCAAGACCAAATATTATCATAATCATAGAGCACTGCGATTTCTGCTTCAATAGGAGATTCTAATAGCTGATCGTACTTGCTCATTTCGGTAAAGACGTCCTTTACCTCATGATACTTACGTCCATAACGGTTATCATGATCTATAACCCCGTAACAGAATTGTTCCGCACCTCTAGTCATCCCACGCCACCTAAAGTAAAGCATGTTTGAACACCCGTGAGCAAAAGCTTGATAAGACCATAGCTTTGCTTGATTAGGACGAGGTAGGTATCCAATTACGTCATGTCCTTGTGCTCCCATCAGCTCTTCTACAATCCAGAAATTTTGACCCTTCAATCCTCTATTGAAATCAAGTGTCATTGCGATTTCGCTAGGAGGTATGGGTTGTTCAAGACCTCCCCAAACTGGGTAATTATCATAGGAAACAAAGTCCATTGGTCGTAGATTCTCTTCATGGTCAAACCACTTATCAAAGAAACCACCAGAAACATTAGTCGTGATTTCTTGATGAGGACCTTTTTCTTCTCGAACAATTTCCGTCATTTGATGAGCATAGCTGTTAAGAGAGAAAGAGCGAAAACGGGCCCAATCTAATTTCAAACTTGGGTTATGGGTGGTTATTGTAGGCGTAGGAGCAGGAATTTCCGTGAAATCATTGTAAGTCTGCCCCCAGAAAATAGTCCCCCAGCGTTCATTTAACTCATGAATATCATTATATTTCTCCTTCAGGAACTTTTGGAATGCTCTTTTGCATTGTTCACAATAGCATTGATCACTTCCTTCATGACCAAATTCATTATCGACTTGCCATACTACAATAGCTTCTTCATTTCTATAATGCTTGATTAATTCGCGAGTAATACGAGCGCTATACTCCCGATATTCCTCTGAGTTAAAGCAATATTGGCGCCTCCCACCAAACTCTCTCACTGTTCCATATTCATCTTTTGAGAGAATGGAAGGATATTTATGAGCCAGCCATGCAGGAAAAGTAGCTGTAGGTGTACCAAACATAACCTTAAATTCATAGGCTTTTGCTTGCTCTATTACCTTATCAAAATAAGAGAAATCAAATTCTCCTTCTTTTGGTTCCATTACATGCCAAGCAAACTCACCGATTCGTATCATATTAGCTCCCAGACCTTTGATACCTGTTAAATCTTCTTCCATCTGGCTTGATGGCCAATGCTCTGGATAATAATCCACTCCAAAATAGCTCATTTAAAAACCTCCAACTTTAATTTATTTACAATTTGCTTATTTTATATAATCCCTACCGGTGACAGTAGTGTATAGATAATAATCATCGCTACGGTGGCGGCAATTCCAACTGGATAGACCAGCTTCCATGGTTGCATATCTACTTTGGCTTTTTCTTCTAAATGGAACTCTTCATTTCTTGGATATAGCTTGCCTATTAATAACATTAAAGTGGAGCATATAACGAATAGAATACCTAAGATATGAAGGAAATGTAACCCTGTATCCCACACTAATTGAGTCGTGGCGTAAGTAGAGATAAACACAAACAAGGATACTTTCGCTGCAATTGCTGGCACACGTTTTGTTAGGTAACCCACGATCATAATCGTGAAGATCGGTACGTTATAAAAACCGTTTACCATTTGTAGGTATTGGAAAAACCCTTGTGGTACCAAATCTATTAAGGGGGCAATACAAATAGCGAATAAAGCAATTGCCGTACCGAAATATTTACCTTTGCGAACCACTTCTTTATCTGTTGCATTTGGGTTTATATATGGCTTGTATATATTTAAAGCAATTAATGTAACGGATGAGTTTAGTGCTGAGTTAAAGGAAGAAAGGATCGCCCCAAATAATACAGCAGCAAAAAAGCCTACTAAAGGTGTTGGCAATATCTCATTAACAAGTCTTGGATAAGCATTTGTTGGTTCTAGGTCAGGACCAAACATATTGAAAGCGATAATACCAGGTAGAATAAGGAAAACCGGGCCTAATAATTTTAAGAAGGCCGCAATTAAAACTCCTTTTTGCCCTTCTTTCAAACTTTTAGCTGAAATGGCACGCTGCATTATATGTTGGGCAGTACCCCAATAAAAGAGGTTCACAAGCAACATTCCTGTAAACATCGTGCTAAACGGTACAGGACTATCAGAATCGCCAATGGAATTCATCTTCTCAGGAGAATCTTGCAAGATCGTGTTGAAACCAGCACCAATCGAACCATCTCCAAGAACGTATAACCCAATAACCGGAATCAGTAACCCACCGAGCAAAAGTCCAACGCCATTTATCGAATCGGAAACAGCAACCGCTTTCAAACCTCCAAAAATTGCGTAAATAGAACCAACAATTCCTATACCTAGTACAGTAAGGTATAAAGATGGAAGTCTACCAATCCCAAGAGTTTCTGGTATGTTGAACAAGCCATTAATGGCAACCGCTCCAGAATATAAAATCGGAGGTAATAGATTAAATATATACCCAAATAAGAATAGAATGGTTACGATCTGCTTTGTACCGAAATCATAACGCTCTTCTAGAAAATCAGGAATTGTTGTAATTCCACCTTTTAAATATTTTGGTAAAAGAAAGAATGCTACAATGACTAACGCAATGGCAGCCCCTACTTCCCAACCCATAACAGCAATGGTGGTTGAGTAACCTTGAGCGTTTAGTCCAATTAATTGTTCGGTGGATAGATTGGTTAACATTAAAGAGCCCGCAATAGTCCAAGCTCCAAGACTTCTACCACCTAAAAAATACCCATCATGTGAATTCAAATCTTCTTTTCTCGTAATGTAATAGGAAATTAGAGCAACTAAACCAGTGAAAAACAAAAAAGACACGATCGTAAACAGATTCATATAGTTCTCCCCTTTTATCTAACTTTACTTTAAATTACATAAGCATAAGACTTCTTAAATAACGCATCCCTTGCTTCCTAAAGACATTCATTGTTTTTATTCAACCGCACAATCCTCAACCCAAACTCATTCTGTCTATGTATCCTTTCGTTTTGTCTTATTTGGAGAAAATTAATGCGCTTTCAAAAAACTTAATAAATTAATTTAATTAACTTAATGCTAAGTTATCATAAGAAATAAACTCTGAAAAGTATTTTTAAAAATTTTATGACAAATTTTATCTTTTTGTTCTTTAACAAGATATAGTCTTTTATTTCTTTCCCCCTACTAATACCAACAGTCTCAAGTAGCTAAATACTCTCTCTAAAGCTATTCATTTTACAACCTTAGAATAAAAATTTTATAACATATTTTTAAATACTTCGTTAAATTAATTTACTTTCATATATGATATAGTGAAACTACAGACGGAATACCTAGGAGAGATTATATGTCTACAAAATATACACGCGGTAGCTTTCAACTTATGAAGTCAATCAACCGCTCGGTTATTCTAAATATGATTCGCTCAAAAGGACCTATTTCCCGTGCAGATATAGCTAAACAAACTAATTTAACTCCTCCCACTGTTAGTAACATCGTGAAAGAGCTGCTTGATAGTCAATTCGTTGTAGAAACGACTCAAGGTTCTTCACAAGGGGGCAGGAAGCCTACATATCTTGAAATCAACGCTAATCAATTTTTTATTATTGGTATAGATGTAGGGCGTTACCATATAAAATTTGTAATCACTAATCTTTACGGTGAATTAGTTGAACAACTGATGATTGATATCCAAGCACAACCAGAAGCTAATGACCTAATCGATAAGATGAAAGAAGGAATTCATCAGATCATGCAAAAGGGGAACAGGAATAAGGATAAGTACTTAGGAATTGGTGTGGCTATGCACGGCATAGTTGATGTAAATACAGGTGTATCCTTATTCGCCCCATCTTTCCAAACACACAATATCCCTATACAAGAAGAGCTAGCTAATGAGTTTTCCATGATGGTTCATGTAGAGAATGATGCAAAAGCTATGACACTTGGGGAATGGTGGTTAGGAAATGGAAATGACGAAGACAATATCGTAGGAATAAATGTTGGTCACGGGATCGGTGCCGGCATTATGATTAGAGGCGAATTATTTCAGGGTGCTAATTTTATAGCTGGAGAAATTGGCCATATGACCATTGATTTATCCGGACCTAAATGCAGCTGCGGAAATTATGGATGCCTTCAAACTCTTGCTGCAGGACCTGCCATCGCTCAACGTGCCATCAAAGAATTAAAAGCCGGGAATACATCAATGATTCCAGATATCGTTCACGGAGATTTAGACCGCGTAAACGGAGAAGTCGTATTTGAAGCCGCTACAAGAGGGGATAAGTTTAGTCAAGAATTATTGAAACAAACTGGAAGGTATTTAGGTATTGGGCTGACCAACCTCATTCATACCATTAACCCTAACCGAATCATTATTGGCGGAGGGGTTTCACATGCAGGTGAATTTATTTTGGATAGCCTCCAGGAGACTATTCAAGCAAGAATTATTACTGAAGCCGCTAAAGAAACTGAAATAGTTCCATCTCAATTAGGAGATAACGCCTCTGCTATTGGTGCGTGTGTTTTAATTTTACAGAACTTCTTTCACGGCGGAAAACAAGTATCACAATAATTTCTCATATTAAAACTCTGTTACTATTTAGTGTTGCACCGACTTAGAGTGATTAAAAGATCATAGCGGTTTCACAAACAAAGCCACATAAAAAGGAGAGTACTCATTTTCATAGAGTACTCTCCTTTTTTATTAGACTTCCTTACATTTTCTTCAAAACCCACAGATTAGAAGTGAAGTCCCCAGATTCTTTAATCCCACCTGCTTGCGTTCCGGAATACCCCGAGCCAAGGTCAAGCCCAGCATACATGATTTCATCACCAAATCGTTCTGCAGTTTCCTGCTCCACTTTATAGTCTTCGTGAGAGTTTATTTCATATAATTTGTATTTTGCCGTAGGTTCCAGCCCCTTTAGCTGAAGACGTTTAAACCCATCATTCGCTCTAGCTAGGATTTGGTAGTATCCTATAATAGCAGTTGATTGATCCTCAGAAACAACCATCCATGCGGTTTGATTCTTCTCCCCCTCAAATGGAGTAAGTAATCGATAAAAGTTTCCTGTTTGAATCAAATGACGGTATTGTTTGTAAAAGTCAATTTGAGCTTTCACTTCTTCCTTTTCTGCTTCACTCATTTTGGAAACATCTAATTCATATCCAAACATGCCGAAAAACGCAACTTCTGCTCGTGTTTTCAAAGAAGTAAGCCTCCGTACTTGATGATTTGGAACTTCAGAGACGTGTGCTCCAATAGAACTTAATGGATAAACAAAAGATGTTCCATACTGAATTTTTAAGCGTTCTATCGCATCTGTATCATCACTTGTCCACGTTTGTGGTGCATAATAAAGCATACCTGGATCGAACCTAGCTCCCCCGCTTGCACATGATTCAAATAAAACGCCTGGGAATTCTGATGTTAACCTTTCATAGAGGTCATAGACTCCCAGAATATAGCGGTGAGGAACTTCTTTCTGGCGGTCAGCAGAAAGGGCTTGAGAACTTATTTCTGTCATATAACGATTCATATCCCATTTCACATACTTGATTTCTGCCTCGCGTAAAAGAGTTGCCATCTGATTGTAGATATAATCTACTACTTCTTGTCGTGAAAAATCTAAAACAAATTGATTCCTCCCATGAGACATCTCCCTGCCAGGCACATAAATCAACCAATCAGGATGATCTTCATAGAGTTTACTAGCCTTAGACACCATTTCTGGCTCAAACCAAAGTCCGAAATCTAATCCAAGGGCTGTTACTTTTTCAGACAAACCTTTTATACCATTTGGAAGTTTGCTTTGATCCACAAACCAATCACCGAGGGAGGTAGTATCATCATCTCGTTTTCCAAACCACCCATCATCTAAAACAAATAGCTCTACCCCTAAGTTTTTCGCTTCTGAAGCTAGTTCTAGTATCTTTTCTTCGTCAAAGTCAAAATACGTTGCTTCCCAATTATTAATCAATATTGGTCTTGTCTTATCACGCCATTCTCCTCTTACCAAACGATTACGATACAACTGATGATAGGTTTGACTCATGCCATTCAAACCTTGATCTGAATACACGAGAACAGCTTCAGGAGATTGAAAACTTTCATATTGCTCTAATTTCCAGCTGAAATCGAAAGGTTGGATTCCAATCGATGCACGAGCCATATCATAATGATCCACTTCTACTTGAGCTAAGAAATTCCCACTATAAACAAGACTGAAGCCATAGACTTCACCCTGATCTTCTGTTGTTTGCTTCCTTTTCAATGCATAAAAAGGATTTTGCTGGCTAGAACTCGTTCCTCGAGTACTCCCAATTGATTGGATACCACTTTCTAAAGCACGTTCTTTCACGTGCCTTTCCCGTGACCAACTTCCTGATAACTGAACCATATCAAAATTAGAATCAAAGAAATCAATGGAAGCACTCAGTGCACGATCAACTTGAAAAGATTGTGAGCCTTGGTTGATAATCTTGGAAGACCTTGTAATGACTGCGTAGTTCTTAAAATTCGTATAATATAGAACCAACTCCGCTTGAAGAATAGGATCATATAATGAAATTTCAAGCGTTTCTGCTTCATTTTCATCTTCCGTATAAGTTTGAGGAAGTCCTTTCAGTTCAGGCTTCCCTTTATACACTTTGTAGGATTGATAGTTAAAATTACTAATACGACTCCCGTTTTCTTGCTCAATGTGCAACGCAGGGTAACGATAATCAGTAGTGCCATAAACAGGGTATTCTTGTTGAACTAAATCTAATGAGAAATTTAGATCCCCTTCGTACACATAAGAGGTAGTTACCTTCTCCCCCTCCTTATACATATGAGAGAAATCATCTGAATGACTTATCCGCTTCCCAAAATAAAGATGCCCTAAATGGCCATTCTTTAAGATATGAATAATATAACTTACTTCATCATTTTGTAAGTGAAATTGTTTTTTATGTTCATTTACAAGTATCATTTATGTAAAAACCCCTTTATGTAATTATTTCCTACTTCTTTATGATAAAGTGTTATCGATCTCTTAACAATCAATAAAAATCCTACTTCTTTACCAAAAACAATTTGACTTTCAATCAAATATGCAAATACACATCAGGAAGGGACACATGGCAGAGAGTAAAATTATAATAAGGTATTAATAGCCCTATGGCTCCTAACAGGTTCATTTATCTCTATTTAAATCCACTTTTGTACGTAACTAATGCCAAATAAGAAAGAACGATTGGAGGAATAGATGTGAAGATTGTTATTGCACCCGATTCATACAAAGGAAGTCTCGAATCAAGCGAAGTGGCCGGGCATGTTGCCCGTGCTTTTAAAGACGTGCATCCAGAGCTCACGGTTATCCAAAAGCCTATGGCAGATGGTGGTGAGGGGACGCTTGATGCGCTGGCGGCTGCGACGGATCATAAGCGTCAGTCCATCCGCTTAACCGGACCTCTTGGTGATCCGATCGACTCATCCTACTTAATTCTTAGGAATGATACGGTCGTAATCGAGGCGGCTAGCGTCCTTGGTCTTACTCTTGTACCAACTGACCAACGAAATCCTGAGAGGACAACCAGTTACGGACTAGGCGAAGCGATACTTGATGCACTAGATCGTGGGTATCGCACATTCCTAATTGCCCTTGGCGGAAGTTCTACCAATGACGGTGGTCAGGGTATTTTACAAGCATTAGGCCTTCACGTTCAGGACAAACAAGGAAATCCGGTTGGGTCACTTGGTAAAGACCTTTACCACATTGATTCGGTTGATAAGAGTACTCTAGACCCTCGTTTAGAAGAATGTACGTTCAAAGTTGCATGCGACGTTTCCAACCCTCTTACAGGACCAAATGGAGCAAGTCATGTTTATGGACCACAAAAAGGAGCCTCAGAAGAGCAGGTAAACCAGTTAGATGAGGCTCTAAATAAGTGGGGACGTCTTTTAAATGAAAATAACATGGACACGCCTGGTGCTGGTGCAGCCGGGGGCTTGGGTTTTGCTTTTCTAACCTTAGGTGGAGACCTTGAATCAGGAGCTAAGCTGGTGTCAGAAGCGATTGAGTTAGAGGAAGCCATTAAGGATGCAGACCTTCTTATTACAGGAGAAGGAAAATCTGACGAACAAACGCTCCATGGAAAAGCCCCTGCTTTTATTGCGGATTTAGGTTCGGAGTACGGCGTACCGACGATTCTGTTATCTGGAAGTATTGAAGGAGATCGTGATCAACTACGGAGCAAGTTTATGAGCAGCTTCTCCATTGTGCCAAGCATCGTTAGCTTAGATGATTGTATGAATTTTGCTTCAGATTACCTCTATGAGACGAGTGTTAAAATTTCTCGACTTTGGGGGCACATATTAGAGAGGAGTAAACGGTAAATAGACGGAAGCAGTACTCATTAAAAATAAATTCAAAAAAAGACAGCAACCATATTTTAATACCCTTCACTAAACAAAATTATATTCCGGAATAAAAAAAGGATATTCTCATATTTTAGAGTAACTATTACATTGAAGGGAGGGAAAAATAATTATGGGCCTTTTAGATAAAATCTTTGGTTCTTCCAATCAGAGTAATGGAGGAGATCATGAGCCTCCAGATTATTTTGAATTTAAATATGAATATGAAAATGAGTCCTATGGCGATGAGGGTATGAAAAGCTACAGAATTAATGTCACGGTCGAATTTACCTGGGATGAAACGAAAGGGGAATACGAAGTAAACTCATATGCGCGTTCTCCTGATGGATTTACAGATGTTGAAATCCCAAATTATAGTGAATTTGAAAACGATGTTAATGGGGATTTGCATAACAAAGGGATTAATCCTATTTACATTCCCGATATGGATGAGTGGAACTTTTACTAATCAAATTGAAAGTAAAAACAAAATTCTTATAAGTAATCTTTAATTTAAAATAAATTCCCTACCCCGATTCGATTGGTAGGGAATTTATTCGAGTTGAATTTGTTTTTATTCTTCAAAAAAATACACCTTCCAAACAAAGAATAGAATGCTAAGCACATACCAATTTTACTAAACTTCTCCTTTAGCTCCAATAGAAAGAAGCTCCTGGTGCACCTCCTGCGCAATAACTCTCCTCACTCCTTACCACACGAGTAACAACGTTTATCCCTGTCGTTTTCTCCATACATACGTAATTCCTTTTTGCTTTCACAAACCGTACAAAAATCGTAGTCGATCTGTGGTAAAATTCCATTCTCTGCTGAAGGCACCCATTGTTCCTCATACAATTTTTTATTCATTCCATAATCAATTAAAATAAGTTTTCCTTCATTGTTTAAACCATAGTTGCTGCTGTCTTTTAAATCAAAACTATTGAATTCCTGATCTAATAGAGTAAGAACTTCTTCGTACAAATTTGGAATTAGCTTTTCTTCTCTACTCAAATCAATTTCAAACGATTGGTTATACTTCATTTCTAATGGCTCATAATACCTTTGAATTGAGATATACTCATCTACATAATAAGTCCGAGCAAACAAGTCGTATAGTCCTTGCTCCATCATCGCATTATAAAGATCTAACTCATTTTTTGACTGAGTATAACCAATAGGATGCAAATTTACTTTGACTACATAATCGGATACTTTATACACTTTTCGTGTAGAACCTATACCTATGAAATTTTCTTCTTTACAATACCTATTCCAATTGCTTATTATTTCTCTTATCATATTCTTCACCTACCTCTACAAAACACTTCTTGAACAATCGCACTTGTTAGCTTCATAGGTGCACCTCGTTGATATAGTGCACTTATGAGACGAAACCAAAATCATAAGGGTGGATACTTATTTTCTTGTCAAAAAAGCTGAGCTCCCCATAACGATAGAAGTGATTATCGAGGCAATCAAAACCGAAAAACTTATAGCTCCTATCCCTAACCCTTCCCATCTACCCACAAGGAAACTTATCAGTAGTAAAACAAAACTTAACAGCATGAATATTGGTGATAGTATATATTGTAATTGTGATTTATTTATTTTAAATAACAAAGAGGCGCAAATTAAAATAACGGTAATGATAGCCGTCATTAACAAGTAAGACATTTGAATTCCTCCTCTGGATTGTAAATACTATTACAACTTCTGCACCCATTGTCACCATATTTAAATAAAACTCTTATAGAAAGTCCGTTCTTCTACTAAGTTGCTCGCATAGTAAAAAGTGATCACTAACAATCGCACCCGTTACTTTAATTAGTTTCTGTTTACAATCAGGATAAATATTGAATTAGTTCCTTTATTGCTTCGTAAATTGCTATACCAACAATAACCCCAAACACCATCTTAAAGAAGTTGTTAGATTCTTTTTTCACTGAGCTCCCCCCTAATTTGTTCATCTTTCCTGCTCCGTTAGTAAATACAAGATCTTGCAGAATCGCACCGGTTAGTGGAAAAAGATAAAGGAGGCGCACATTCTACACTCATTCTTGACCTTGGTTGACCGTTCTGCACACCTTTGTTTTTCGGAGCCATTTACTATAATTAGAGCGTCTCATCCAATTTCTGAATCTTTGAGTTAGAAATTAAAAATACATTTCCAATAATGTCAATGTTGTCTCCCTTCACACGTATAGCACAATCTTTGTTCGACGCATAAACATCAATTTCTTCCGATAGTAGAGAAAGTTCACTTTGAAAAAGTGCAATATTATTTTCAAGATCAAAATGAGACAGGACTGAAAAATGATCAAGACCGATTCCACTGTAAACAGAGCTCTTTTCCACTTCAAATCCAAAAGTTTTTGAGCATAACCATTTAGCGGACATGTTAATTGCACCAGCGCTTGCTCCCATCACAACTGCCCTGCTGCTTTTTATTAAATCTGATAATCCATATTCCATCAAAAACCTATTTTGTTCCAATATGTTTCCACCCAACAAAAAAATGACTGAAGCATTTCGAATCTTCGCTTGGGCTTCTTCCTTATGTACGCGATCATTAATTAAATGGTATTCATCAAAAATAATGCCAGCCTGGTCAAGCCAGGAGCGTTCAGTAGCACCATCATCTTCATAAACAGATGGATTCGAGCTAATCATAGCAATCGACTTTCGATCAGTTATATCCTCCTGTAACAGCCCGCCCAAAGTCTCTGGAAAGAAATTGTTAAACCAACCTAAATAATAGTGAGTTTTCATAAGTACCCCCGCTCAAAGCATTTATTCGTTGCGTCACTCATTCTGTTTACTTATCACGAACAAAATACACTCAATATAGCCTCATTGTTTAGCACAAGTTAAACAACGCTCTTCGATTAGTTCGCTCCTTTTATTTAATACCAATTATTTCAAAACACCTTAAATCTTACAATAACTTTTTCATAAGAAAAACGCGATGTCTGATTACCGCGTTCATTAGGAACTTAAATCTAGTTCCCACAAGGCTACTTCATTGTCCCTTCGCATTACTAGTGAAGAAACATATTAGCTAGGACTAACAAGATTAAACATTAAAAGAGTCTAAAAAACTCGTTTAAACAAGCCTAAAAAAGGAAATTCTAAAATTGTCAGCCCAATTATGAACATTTTGTGTCCAAAGTATGAATTTTCTGTTACAATATAGTCAAAGAAAACGTTTACATTAATGAAACATGAATAAGGAGATGATTTTCATGGGTGCGACCGTAATGTTCTTGCTCTTGGCGACAATAGCTCCATTTCTATTCTTACAAACGAAAAAGATGGCATTTGCTGTAGCGCAATCAATCCTACTGATCGGCATGTGGTTGTACTTCTTCCAAGTGACGATGTACACAGATCCAGGATTATTCTCCATCACAGGTGCCATGTTCTACCTCGGTTTAATCGGCGCCCACGTGGCTTGGGTGATGTTCATGGTAGCGACCGTAAAAGCAAGCCCTGGATACAAAAAAAGCTTAACGAAAGATCAGCTCAGGTAAATAAAAAAGAAACGCGCCTTCCCTGAAATCAGGAAAGACGCGTTTCTTTTTTTAGTCCCGTGGTTGCAATTTGTACAGTTGGATCATCGCCTGTACAAAGCTTAAGCCAGTCAGAATATATAAGACAATTTTAAGGTCATAGGAGGAATAAAGCGCTCCGCCTAATGAAAAAGCCGTCAACAGTATACAAAGTATAAACCCGATCAAATCTTTCCACGGCCATCCGGCCTCCATTGGCATGTTTTGCTTTTGTTCCATCCTGATAACCCCCATTTGTTTTAGTGACCGCTATGGTCTTCTGAATGCTGCTCTTCTTGTTGTTCCATGTCGCCCATATCTCCATGATCACCATGGTCATGCCCAAAGGACATTACGAAAAGGGAGCCTGCTACAAGAATTCCAGCAAGTGCAAAACCATGGAACATCATGTTCCAAGGTACATGCCCATTTCCGCTTGAAGCTTCCGTAACGTGCATGAACATGAACAATTGAACGCCCGCTTGTAACAAGGCAAGAATCATGATTCCGATAATCACCCATGTGACAGGCAAGTCAGATTGAATCGCTGCCCATGCGGCGACTAGCGTCATGACAAGTGACAAGATAAAGCCAATGACGTGATTCATTGGTACGCGTTTTTTCGATTCAGCCATATTAAATCACCATCCCTATCAGATAGACACTCGTAAAGATGAAAATCCAAATGACATCAAGGAAGTGCCAGTATAAGCTGATAATAAAGAATTTACGGCTAGTCACGTTCGTAAGTCCGCGCTGCTTGATTTGGATTAAAAGCAGGATCGCCCAGCCAATACCAAGCGTCACGTGCAGTCCGTGTGTTCCGGCAAGGACAAAGAATGCCGACCAGAAAGCACTAGACTGAAGCGTTGCTCCTTCATGCGCATAGTGAACGAACTCGTAAATCTCAAATCCAAGGAATCCAAGACCAAGAGCTAACGTAATGACCATCCAGAAGATCAGCCCTTTGACTGATCCCCTTCTCATTTCGTGAATCGCAAGTCCACACGTGAAACTACTCGTTAAAAGCAGGAAAGTCATAATAAGAACGATGCCCGGCTCAAACAATTCGCTTGGCAGTGGTGCATCAGCTGTACGTCCGAACAATACGGCATACGTTGCGAAAAGGGTCGCGAAAAGGACAACTTCCGCTCCAAGGAAAATCCAGAAGCCCATAATGCTCATTTGACCTTCTTGGGTGCGATATTCTAAAGGACCTGTTTTCAGTTCTTCCGCAGCCATATTATAACCCCCTCGCTTTTTTCTCTGTCTCTTTAATTTCTTCAACCGATACATAGTAACCATCGTCATAATCGAAGGAACGACGGATCATCATAACTACTCCACCGATCAAGCCAAAGACAGCGAGATACATCCATTCAAAGATAAGACCGAAGCTTGCAAGCCCGAGTAAAGCCATAAAGATGAACGGCTGTCCTGTGTAACTAGGCATGTGGATCGGCTTCACTTCGTCTTCTTCAAACGTCGTTTTGCCTTCTTCTTTCATACGGACATATGGATCGATTTCATCAACATATGGAACCGTTGCGAAGTTGTAGTAAGGTACTGGTGTCGTCGTCGCCCATTCAAGCGTACGACCGTTTCCGTTCCAAGAGTCGCCTGTTGTTTCACGCTCACTGTAACGGAAGCTGTAGTAAACGTTGTAAACGAACACTACGAAACCAAGAGCCATTCCGACAGCACCGACAGTTGAAATGACGTTCAATGGAAGCCACTCTGCGACGTTCGTGATAAATAAACGACGCGGCATTCCGTCGAGGCCTAGGAAATATTGTGGGAAGAAACACACATGGAAGCCGAAGAAGAACAACCAGAATGCCCATCTACCCAAACGCTCGTTCATCTTGTGACCAAACATTTTCGGATACCAGAATACAAGACCTGCGAAGCAGGCGAATACAGTACCTGCAATCAGCACGTAGTGGAAGTGTGCGATTAGGAAGTACGAGTTGTGGAACTGATAGTCCGCTGCTGCCATACCGAGCATAACACCTGTCACACCACCAAGGATGAAACTTGGGATGAAGGCAAGTGACCAAAGCATTGGTACTGTGAACTCGATTTTCGATTTATATAACGTCGCGAGCCAGTTGAATATCTTCACTCCTGTCGGTACGGCGATTAACATCGTCGAAACAGAGAAGACGGAGTTAACGAATGCGCCAGCACCCATCGTGAAGAAGTGGTGGACCCATACTAAGAAACTAAGCAATGCAATAACGATCATCGACCAAACCATCACATTGTAGCCAAACAGACGTTTTTTCGCGAATGTGGCAATGACTTCGGAGAAAATACCGAAGGCTGGAAGAATAACAATGTACACTTCCGGGTGTCCCCACATCCAGAACAGGTTCGCCCACATCATCGGCAGGCCTTCCCCTGTAAGCGTAAAGAATTGTGCACCGAAAATACGGTCAATAGTAAGTAGTGCAAGAGCTACTGTTAAAATCGGGAATGCGAACACGATGATGAAACATGTAACCAAAGTCGACCATGTGAAGATCGGCATATGGAACAGCTTCATGCCTGGGGCACGCATTTTCAAAATCGTCACCATCAAGTTAATCCCTGTAGCAAGGGTACCGATCCCTGATAGCTGCAGTCCCATAAGATAGAAGTTTTGTCCTGGTCCTGGGCTCATGGCCGCACCGGAAAGTGGTGTATAACTCGTCCACCCGGCATCCGGAGATCCTCCGATTACGAAGGAAATGTTGAAAAGCGCCATTCCGAAGAAGAAGGACCAGAAACTTAAGGCGTTCAGATATGGGAACGCGAAGTCACGCGCTCCAATTTGTAAAGGAACGATAATGTTCATGAGTCCGATCAAGAACGGCATCGCCATGAAAATAATCATGATCGTTCCGTGCGTTGTGAATATTTCGTTATAGTGCTGGGAGTTCAAGAATCCCAAATCAGGAAATGCTAGCTGCACCCTCATCATCATGGCGTCTACGCCACCACGGAATAACATGAGAAGGGCACTTAAAATATACATGACACCGATTTTCTTGTGGTCAACCGATGTTAACCATTCACGCCACAGCCATTTCCATTTCTTGAAATACGTCAGAACGAAAAGGATGGCGAGCCCACCTAATGCCATGGATACCATGGCACCATAGATGATCGGTTCACCGGTGACTAGAATATCTGTTATGTGCATGTCTTCACCTGCTTTCTTTACGTACTATTGGAAGCTTTCTTGTTCTTCAATTTCGTATAAATGAAGCTTCTCTTTGAATTGTTCACGGTATTTTTCGACGACATAGCCCATACCCTCTCTCGTATGGTGCTTCACGTAATCCAAGTGTGTATTGGAATAGGACTGTACGTCGGTAAGCCCAGGTGCTAGCAGTTCATCATAACGTTCTGCTGTAAGCTCTGGAGCTTCATTGCTGATTTCCTCTGCCCATGCATTAAATTCTTCTTCGCTTTCGGCATATACCTTGAACGTTTGAGCAGCGAAACCTTCACCATTGAAGTTAGAGTTACGTCCATCGTATACCCCTTCTTCATCGGCTTCTAGATACAATGTAGTCATCATACCCGCCATGTTGTACTTTTGACCGCCAAGTGCTGGTATCCATAAGGCTGACATCGAATCTGCCGATGACAAACGGAATTCTATTGGACGATCAGCCGGGATGTGTAAGTAGTTCACGGTTTCAATATCCTGTTCCGGATAACTGAAGAACCATTTCCAATCCGCTGTTGTTGCATAAACGACTAGTGGTTCCTTCTCCTCTTCCCCTGCAGCAGGTACTGGAGGTTTTTCCAAGTCGAATAATGTTGTTACGGTCGGGATGGATAAAAGAATGACAATTATGACCGGAATAATCGTCCAAATGATCTCGATGGTTGTATTACCATGCAAATTCGGGTCATAGTCACTTTCTTTTCGTCCCGGGCGGTTCTCACGGTACTTGATGATCATGTAAGTAAATAAAGCAAACACGACAACAATGATTCCAAGCATGAACCAAAGGGAGTATACAATCAGGTCATATTGACTTTGAGCGACTGGCCCTTTTGGATTGAGCACAGTCATTTCCAACTGCCCACACCCGCTTAAGAAAAAAATCAAGCTGAGCGGCAGCAAACCTAACCATCTATTACGGAGATGTTTAGCTTTCATGAATCTTAACCCTCCTATCAATCTGTTAAATTATAAGTATAAAACTCTGAAACTAGGAGCTGTTATACGTATCAGGGCTTGACTGATTATATCAGATTTTGACGAAATAGGAATGCTTGTTCACAACTTTGTCATATATCGTTCACGAATTTTTAATAAATATATGAAATGCTATACGCTTTCAAGGAAGTCGCTAACAAATTAACGAAAAATTGGATGTGAAAAGCCCTAGCCCAGATGTTCAGGCTTTCCCCCCTCTTAAATGGAACGAAACATTTCCCTGCCAGTAGCATTATATGTAACTTCTAATTATCAGATAAAAGCAAAAACCTGTTTCACTATTAAAGTGAAACAGGTTCCTTAAATAAATGAAACAGCTAAATAGATAACAATTCTCCCTTTTTTCAAGATTCCTTAATTTACTGATGCGACTTGCGATGTTCTCTAACAAACCTTTTTATAAAAAATGAGGGTTGCGTTATCGCTTACCTTTTTGCTAACTCCTGTCTTTTTATAGCCCATTTTTTCATATATGTAACAGTTTCTTTCTTCCTCCAAGATAGTAGCTAACTCCCAAGTAATCGCTTGAGGAAATCGTTCCTCTATTAAAGTTATAGCCTTCTGTGAGAGCCCTTTTCCTTGATAAGAAGGTAAAATAAACATTGGGCTTATCCAAAACTGTACGTCTTCTTTCCAGTGGACGCAGATAGCACCTATAAGTTGATCATCGGCAATAATTTTACAAAAACTACCATTAGGACTATTTATCCTACTAATTACTCTCTCAACAGTTTCATTAGCTGGGTTCGTTTCATAGTCTTTATACTTAATGAATAGTGGCTTAAAAGCCTTCACCTGTATATCAAAAATTAATGGCGCATCGTTAACTGTTGCTTCTTCTAACCTTACCTCCATAACCTCACCCACCTATTGGATCTTTCCCTATCTACTTCCATATCAAGTTTTCTATTCGTTTGATTCTAGCTCAGTACTGTTTAGTTTTAGTGAAATATTTATATAAACGCACTAACCCTAAAGCCAATAGAACGATCATAGCTACTCCATAAAAAAGCGACTTAAAAGTGTAACTAAGCGAGTCCATACTACTTACCATCGCAGAACCTAAAACAAAAAATAATACCACTACCAAAAATGATCGGTCTTTCATAAACCCCCCCCTGCTTGTTACTTTACTAAGATATGGCTAATCTTATTGATAAACGTATTAGCCTTCTACCATTTTCACATACAAGATCTTTTCGTCTTCCACAATCGCGATATAAGCTTGTGTATCTGTTTTAAATACCTTTGTTCCTACTGGTAATTTGTTTGCTGTTCCATTTGTAAATTGAGAGGCCTGCTCTGATTGTTTTGTTATTTCACCAATTTGTTCACCAAGTTCATATTCCAATTCTTTTACCCAGTCCACATCCTGTGCATTTGAAAATACATACCCACTAAGTAGAAAAATATCAGTATCACTTTCTAGATAATCTTTTGGGGTTGGGTTATTGCTCTTCGTAGATAAATGAACAGTAGTCCCATCATTACATCCTACTAATAAAACAAACATGATAATCAGTGAAAGTATGAGTTTTGAGCTATTCATTTATGAAGCCTCCTTTTAAAAACAGTCGGCATAACTCCAAAAAAGTTTCTTATCACACCCATTTTAACATAATATTACAATCACGAACGAAACAAAGGGACAGGTTCACTGTCCCTTTAAGTCACGAAATAGTATAGCAACAATCTATTCATCGCCCCGCCACCAAAAGTAACTTGTATACTATTAATGATCTCATCATATCGGAATTATGATGACTTATTTTCGACCAAAGCTTCTTTCTCTACTCTATCCATGAAATCAACGACTACTTTTTGGTTGTTTTTTTGCCCGCCTAATTTAAGTAGCGTTTTTCCTAAAAAGTTCAACCCTACGTTTTGTCCTTTATAAATAAATCTTGTTTCATTCTCACTTTGCTTTATTAATGTGAAAGAGGCTTCTATTTCAAATGCTTTCGCTAATGTAAAACCAATTTTGTTATGTTTCTCCAGAGGGGTGTTTTCATACTCCAAGTCTTCGACAATATAAGTTTCAACACGCTTTCCTTCTTTATACTTTTGTTGATACGTGGTACCAACTACCCCTTCTTTTCTTTCTAGCACTTTGTTCTCAATTACATTCGGCATAATACGATGTAGGTTTTCGATTTCGAACAACCTCCAGATCACTTCAATGTTTACTGGGATGATTCGTTCTTCATGCCACTTAATCATTTCTCTTCATCTCCCTTTTCCATTTCAAAGAACTCGTCCATCTCCTTAATCGTTGTTTGCAGGCGGTGGACCTCTTGTAATAAGTTTCTTCTTTTTTCTTTAATTAAATCTTCTAAGTGTTCAAAGGATTCATCATTCACAACGGTTAACATTTCTTGAATAGAGAAATCGAACTTTCTTAAGTAGACTAACAACCTCGCAACCAAGTATGAGCCATTGTCATAATATCTGTAGTTATTCCGTGGATCAATATAGACTGGTTCTAAGAGCTTGATCTGAGCGTAATAACGTAAGGTTTCTTTACTCAAACCAGTCATTCTGCAAAATTCACCAACCCTGTACATGTCTCCCACCTCACTAAAATCATAAAGGATGTAGTGCACCACATAGTCAACCTCAACCTTTGAATTATTATAAAAATACATCGAACTGTCTGTTAAACGAACTAAACGATCGTTAGCATACATATATTCTTTCATATAATCGCCAAAAAAGAGGTTTATTTTAGACCATTCACCCGCGATATCTGTTTAAATAGAAAAAGGAGCACCCTGATTAGGTGCTCCTTTTCATGGACCATGGGGACAGGTCCCTCGTCCCTTCGATATCCGAAACATTTATGACTCATTCTTCTGATGAACGCTATTCAATACCTTCATCATTGAGGCTTTAAACTGCTTCAGCTCCTCAGCATCCATATTCAGCTGATCAAGCAATTGATACGGAATCGAATCAGCCGTTTGTTCAGCCTCTTTTCCTTGTTCTGTTAAGCATACAACTACACTACGTTCATCGTGTTTTGATCTCTCACGGAATAGAAGCCCCGCTGTTTCCATTCGCTTCAACATCGGGGTAAGCGTGCCAGAATCTAAATAAAGACGATGTCCCATTTCTTTTACTGTAATGCAGTCTTCTTCCCACAACACAAGAAGTGCTAAGTATTGGGGATACGTCACGTTTAGCTCCTCTAAGAGGGGTTTATACAATTTCGTTACTTCTCGAGCTGTTGCATAAATCGAGAAACAGATTTGATTTTCTAATTTTAAATGATCTTCAGCCATGCAGATCTCTCCTTCTACCACTTAGTGTAGCGAATCTCCATCTCGCCGACAACAAAACAAAACGAACGCTTTATTTTTGACAACCCATATAAGTTGTTGTAAATTTAATTGCGCACAATCAAATCATGCAAAATGTAAATGAAAAGGGAGATGGAATCATGGAAAAAGCTCTATACACAGCACAGGCAACAGCACAAGGTGGACGTAAAGGAACGGTAACCTCTAGTGATGGAACGATTGATTTCGAGCTATCTATGCCTAAATCACTTGGCGGACAAGAAAAAGAAGGAGCAACAAACCCAGAACAACTATTTGCAGCTGGTTATTCCGCTTGCTTCGATAGCGCTCTTCAACTTGTGGCTTCAAAAGCCAAGAAATCGATTGAATCTGCGATTACTGCGAATGTGAGTATCGGCAAAGAAGGAGATGGCTTCGGTTTAGCTGTTCAATTAGATGTTGAGGTCAAGGGAGTTTCCCAAGAAGAAGCAGAAGAACTAACTCACCAGGCTCATCAAGTTTGCCCTTACTCCCGTGCAACGCGTGACAACATTGAAGTAACACTGAATACGACAGCTAAATAAATTTAAAAAAGAGCTCAGAATTCATTCTGAGCTCTTTCACTAAACTAGTTTTTATGATTCCACTTTGATCATCTGGTATTTGAAAAGCATGATAGAAAGTGTGAGAACCTCACTTCTCCCTATAATTGAATCCTCATTCCTTCCTCTGCAATCTTAAACCCTCTTTGACTAACCGTCTTACAGGCATCCGTACCAGGATCAAGAACAGGATTACTGTGGTTTAAATGTGTAAAATAAACCGTTAGCTCCTTCTTGTCTACTAGTGGCTGAAGGCGGCCCATCGTCTCTTCCATGAAAGGATGCGGGATGGATTTCGGTTCACGTCCGAGCCCTTTCACCTCCTCTTCTGAATAAAAAGTGGCATCAAGCAAGCAATAATCCACCTCTTTTGCCACAGAGAGAAGGTCTTCCTCCCAATCTTCCCACCTATCAATGTCTGGGATGTATAGAAGAGAGCTCTCCCTCCCTTTAATAACAAATCCAAATGTCTCAGAGTATTCAGTTCGATGAGGGACGAGTAAAGGGATTATTGAGTAATCCCCCTGGTAATGGATCTTTCCATGCTGTAGTGCTTCAATTGAAATGTTCTTGTTCTCTACCAGCGTGCTCCATGGTAGGTGATGGTGAAGAAACTCCCCTAGTTCAGCACCCGCATACACTGGCAATTCGTGCGTATTCATCGCTTCTTTTCCAAGGAAAATCAGTCCCGGGTAATGTCCAATGTGAGCATGTGTAAGCCAGATAGACTGAGGCTTAGGATGTAATGCTGTTTCCAACTGCTCCATCTGTAATTTAATATCTGGCGTGGCATCCACAAGGGTCCATTCCTTTGTTTGCTCGTCCACAATACCGAGGCAAGCTGCATTACGACGCCGTCTAGGAGATAATTTTGCTTGTTGGCAGTTCGTACAGAAACAACCGGGCTGGGGCACTCCCCCATCCTGAGCTGTACCAAGGACTTGTACAATTGTCATGATGTAACGACCTCTCTTATACCGTTTTAGGGTATTCCAAATTCTCTTTCTCTGAAGGCAAAGCAGGTTCTTCTTTCGTAATGGTAAAACCAGTGTATCCATAAATAACGTTAATCAGTAGCACAAAGTATGCAAAGAAGATGAATGGAATAAACGAATAAGGGCTAATATCCATTAAACCACTTGCAAAAACAGCCGGTACACCCCACGGAACAAGGGTTACCCCTACTGTGCCCGCAGCTTCTACGTTACGAGATAAATTGGTTTCTGAAATCCCTCTTTCTCGGTACACACTGAGAAATGCTTTCGATGGAAGTATGATCGCTAAATACATTGCTCCACTAACGAAACTTACAAAGAAAGTGGATAGTAGAGTAGTTGAAATTAAAGAACCTGTACTCTTCACCTTCTCGATTAGTCGATGAATTAAGACATCGAACACTTGTATCCCTTCCATAATCCCTCCAAGAGAAGTGGCGAAGGTGACAAGGGCTACAGTAGAGAGCATCGAATCAATTCCTCCCTTAGAAAGAAGGTTATCAAGCGTTTCATTTCCAGTTTCAGACACGAACCCACTCGTCATGGATTGCATAACCTCTGAAACCGTGTTTCCTTGAACGATGATCGCAACAAGTCCCCCCAAGGCACTGACAACTACTAAAGCAGGGATCGCCGGGATACGACGGATCATTAAAATAATCGTGATAACCGGTAGTAACAGGAGCAATGGATGGATAACAAATACGTTATCCAACCCATTTAGAATGGTCTCAATTTGAGTCTTATTAAAATCACCAGTTGTTGTATTTAATCCAAGGATCCAAAAAGCAATGACGGTCAGAATAAAAGCAGGAATCGTATCCCACATCATGTGTTTCACATGATCAAACAAGTTAACATCAACCATGGCCGGGGCGATGTTCGTTGTATCAGATAACGGTGAAAGCTTGTCTCCAAAGAAAGCACCTGAAATAATGGCGCCTGCAATATGAGCAGGTGCAAATCCTAAACTTGTCCCGATCGCCATGAAGGCCAAGCCTATCGTAGCAATAGACGTAAAGGAACTTCCAAGTGTAATCGCAACAATTCCTGATGTGATCACAACAGTTGGTAAGAAAAAGTTAGGTTGGATCAGTTCAAGTCCATAGTAAATTAACGTTGGAATGGTTCCACTAAGGATCCACGTCCCCACAATGGTTCCAATAATAAGTAATATAAAAATAGCGGGTAATGCTTTTGAAACACCGTTTGTTAAGAAGTGTTGCAGTTCATTCCATCTATATCCAAGACGTTTCCCAACAAGGGCTGATGTCACAATTCCGATGATAAAGGGAATGTACATCCCTACCTTCCAGAAGAATATCGAACAAGCGGCTGCTCCGATTAAAGCAATCAATGGAAGCAGTGCTTGCCATATACGGGGTTCTCGTCTCATAATCTATCATCCTCTCAAATCACCATTTTACTTTAGCGCTTTTATGCTTTTATGCTTTTAACCAGTAAAGCGTAGTAGCTATTATTCTACATGTACGATTTAGAAATTGTCAACGGTAAGATCTGAGGCAAAACGATTACAAATAAATGGAACGTCTACTCTACATATTCTACGTCCATAAAAGCTATGACTGAACCACCTGATCACCCATGAATAAAGGAATTTCACCCGAATAGTATGGTTATAAAGATGACAAAAGTAAAATTTAAAAAAGAGAACTAACTCCTTTTCGAAAAAAATCGATCCTAAATTCTTAATAATAATCAAGTATCATCAGTAAAGATTTTTATATGCGAGATTAAGATTTGTTAATTAAAAATCACAACTTATTAATCCGATATTTAGGTTGCCCCTTTAAATATGATGGACCCTTCTATGTTTTCACTGTACAAAAAGCTGAACTAACAAACCTTTTTAAATACAGCTAAAGAGGGAAATGGGTAAATGAGTAAATTGGTAAATAAGTAAAAATGAAAAGGAGTTTGAGGGAAATCTATGGCGTATGTCTTATTGCTTGTTGGGTTTGGTTTATTAATTAAAGGAGCCGACTTATTCGTGGATGGTTCTTCAAACATTGCCAGACTTCTACGTGTACCACCTATACTGATCGGGTTAACGATTGTAGCTTTTGGCACAAGCTCTCCTGAGGCAACCGTTAGTATTATTGCCGCATTACACGGAAATGCGGAAGTCTCACTTGGGAATGTTGTAGGGAGTAATATCTTTAATGTTACGTTAGTTGTAGGAATCGCAGCCTTTCTATATCCATTAATGGTAGAGAGTGAAACAACTAAAAAAGAAATTCCATTTATATTACTGGCTAGTGGGGCTTTACTCGTGCTCGTAAGCGATACGAGATTACAAGGGTTTAGCGATAACTTCTTAACGCGCGGTGACGGAATCATCTTCTTATTATTCCTATCTATATTTATGTACTATGTCATTGAAGTAGGTATGAAAAGTCGAAATACGTCGGCACAAGAGCCAATCCCAACAGATATAAAGTGGGGGAAAAACATCCTTTTAACGCTATTAGGTCTAGGAGCTATTATCTTTGGCGGAGACCTGGTAGTAGACAATGGGACAGAGATTGCATATACGCTAGGAATGAGTGATACGTTAGTCGGTTTAACGATCATTGCGATTGGTACTTCTCTTCCTGAACTGGTGACCTCTATATCTGCAGCATTGAAGAAAGAAAGTGGAATTGCATTAGGGAATGTCGTGGGGAGTAACATTTTCAACATCCTATTTGTTCTTGGGTCTTCAGCTGTCATAACACCTTTACCTGTGAATGGGAAAATATTCGTTGATGTAATGATTATGATTGCATTAAGTTTGTTGTTGTTCCTGTTCTCTAGGACTAATTACAAAATTGGAAAAATAGAAGGTTTTATCCTTCTAACTATGTATATCATTTATCTTGTTTACATTATTTTGAGAAATTAAGATTCTTATCGGTCATGAACACAACTTTAAAACTACTGCTATACCAAGCTATCTATCCTAAGTATTTCATGGTCTTACCAAAACACCTCCTAATGATTGTTCATCTCATTCATTAAGAAGAAGGAAAATCTTACAAAGTTGCAGAAATTATAGTAAGGATCTGTTCACCAAACTATAGGGTATTCAGGAGGGAAATATGGGTAGAATCATACATTTCGAAATTCACGTAGATGACATGGATCGTGCTAAACATTTTTATGGTGAAGTTTTTGGTTGGACGTTTGAAGACTGGAGCGAATACGCGGGGATGCCTTATTTTGGAGCAGTTACCGGCGACGCTGATAAACTTGGAATTAACGGGGCTTTGATGAAACGTCAAGATCCACCCCCAGCACCTAATCAGCCTATAAATGGCTACGCATGTACCATTGAAGTAGGAGATTATGATTCGATTGATGCAAAAATTCTTGAAAATGGTGGCGTCGTAGCGCTGCCAAAGCATGCCCTGCCCGGGATGGCTTGGCAAGGGTATTACAAAGATACAGAAGGAAATACCTTTGGCATTCATCAAACAGATGAAAATGCAAAATAGAATCGTTCATGACAAGAAAAAGGCACTTTCATAGTGCCTTTTTCTTTTTGTGTAGGTTCATGTAAGGATTTAGTCTATCAGAATGGAACCAGTTCTTCCCCTTCTACTTGTAATCCCCAGTTTACTAGAATTATAATTAAATAGAGGAAATATATTGAAAATACTTAATTACTGGAAAGGAGTACATAAGATGAAATGGTTAAAGAGCCTCCTTCTTGCTGTTTTACTTTTCACTTTTGGGATGACAACACAAGTGAATGCAGCAGAAGGGACATATGAAGAGCTATCATGGGAGAAGAAGCATGAATTACTTACGAATGCTGCACTAAAGTACGATATTCCCCCTGAGATTCTTAAGGCAATCGCTATGGCTGAAAACAAAATGAACCAATTCGATGAGAACGGCCACCCTCTTGTTAGTGATGATGGTGGAATTGGCATGATGCAAATTACGAACACGGACTTTGACTTTGATAAACAAAAGTTAAAGACAGATACAGCCTATAATATTGAGGCTGGAGCGAAGGTTTTAAATCGTAAATGGGATGATATGAAGGCAGGAATTCTCCCCGAGATTAATGGTGCAGATAACCGCCAAATTATTGAACAGTGGTACTACCCAATCATGGCCTATAACGGGGTGGCAAACCGGAATAATCCAGACAATGAAGATCGTGTAAAACCGACTTACCAACAGCAAGTCTTTTCGATCATTGAAGAAAGAAGCTTGATTCAGATCGCTGATACCCCTGACAAATTCATATTTGGATTAGATGATAATGGAAAGCTCCATTTTAAAGAGATGGCGTATACTTGGGATGAAGCTGACTCACACTCCACCCAAATGTTTCAAGAAGGCGACAAAGTCTACGCTATAAATGATGGAGATTCTTATTACGGGAACTTTAGAGATCAAAAGGAGATGTCAAATGACCCATCAAGGCGTATTCCCTACTATACAGAGCTTGAAATTACAGGTGGCCCTTACTTTTTAAACAGCACGCAAGACAATCACTTTATTACCTATCAAGTAGAGGGTGTAAACTTTAGAGGCTATATG
Source organism: Pontibacillus salipaludis (assembly GCF_014642405.1). Taxonomy (GTDB): domain Bacteria; phylum Bacillota; class Bacilli; order Bacillales; family BH030062; genus Pontibacillus; species Pontibacillus salipaludis. The sequence continues at coordinate 25,834 of NZ_BMIN01000009.1, read as the reverse complement.
GCTTCTTCCAATCTTCGGTCAATTGAAACCTTACCAAGTGGCTTTACTGAAGAAAATCCTAAAAGTGATGTAGCTATTGATAAAACATGGGAAATCGAAATGAATACAACCATTGATCCTTCTACTGTTCATCCTCGAAATGTGTATATGGTTCGCGAGGACGGTATGGGTATTCGTGCTGATGTTAGTGTAAATAGAGAATTCATCACGGTTCAACCTCAACAAGATTATATGCCAGGCCAAACGTACACCCTTTACATTAAAGACTTAGCGTCTACGCGTGGTAAAGAGATGGAAAGTAAGGTTTCGATGACATTTCAAGTAGAAGAGCCCTACCAGAACTCTATGGAGAAAGAAAATGTCGTTCTAGAAGCGTCTATGAATAAGAAATCCTTTTCTGAAGGAGATCAAATTCGGGTAACAGGGGCTATCGAGAATCAAGCTGAGGAGCCATTTGTTTATTACGGATCTTCTACACTTTCTCATTCTGCCAACCTGCATTTCTCTATTCAACAAGATGGGGAGCCCGTTTATTTTAAAGGAAAAGGAGATCTCCCTCCTCGATATGTAAAAGATGATTGGATCGAGCTTCAATTGAAAGCAGGGGCTAAGAAAACGTCTTTTGCTACGTTCGATCTTAGTATCAAAAACTTCATGCAAGAAGGCACTCCTAGTTATGATGCACCTAAAGGTGAATATACCCTTTTGGCTCGATACGGAACTGAATTCTTGCTAGAGATGCCGTTTGTCATTGAGTAGACACTTAGCTTATGCTCTCAATCTTGGTTATCAAGTCCAAAACAAAAAATAGCACACGAAACAGCCGTCCAATTATTCGTAAAAATTGGACGGCTTATTTTTTATTCATATAAACATTGCATTTATCATTAAAAACATAATTCGCCGCTACCTCCAAAAGTAGCTGCAAGTAGTTAAGCCTTCTTCTCAAAATCAAACTTAATCTTATACTCTTGATCCAACTTCAGGGCTGTACTAAAAGGCTTCTTCCCCTTAAACCCTTTCAACACCTTCGTCTGCTTCTTCTCACAAAGTGTTTTAATCATATTTTGTGTCAACGTCTTTCCTGCTAGCTTTTTCGGGAAGGATACTTTACACCCTTCCTTATAGGCAGAACACCCATAAAACTTATACCGATCCACAATGGATCCTGTTGGACAAGCTGGGCACTTGGCAATTGGGGTGTTGTATTTCTTTTTGTTCCCTTCGCCCGTGTCACGCACTTGTACTTTTTCGATAGAGGCAGGAGTTTCTTCTATTAGCTTATGAATGAACTGATTCGTTTGTTTAATAAACGTTTGTTTGGATCCTTGGCCGTTACCGATTTTCTTTAGGTAAGATTCCCATTTAGCGGTCATGGCAGGACTAGACAGAAGCGTTCCTTCAATGGCTTCACACAGGGTAATCCCCTTCTCGGTCACGTATACAACGTTCTTCTTCACTTCGATATACTTCTGAGCTTTAATCGTTTCAATGATGCCAGAACGAGTTGCTTCTGTACCGAGGCCTTCGACTTCCTTCAGAATCTCGACGTCTTCCTCGTTTTCAATAAGCTTCCCGCACGTTTTCATCATATTAATCAATTGACCTTCTGTATAAGGCTTTGGTGGTTGCGTCATGCTTTCTTTAATATGAACACGTGCACCTACTTCTTCCCCGTTTTTCACTTCTGGTAATAAAGCATCTTTGTCTTGATTTGATTTAGCGGGCTTTGGAAAGAGTTCCTTCCATCCCCGCTTCACTTCCGTTCGGCCGGTTGATTTGAACGCTAGACCTTTTACATCCGTCATGATCGTCGTTTCTTCATACACATAGTCTTCATGGAACATGGCAAGTGTATTGAGCATAATTTCACTGTAGATGTTCTTCTCTTCTCTGCTTAGTCCATTGATTTTGTTTTGGGTTGGGACTGTTTTAGTCGGGATGATGGCATAGTGCTCCTGAACTTTGCTGCTGTCGACGTAGCGTTTGCTTGGTCTTGTTGAGGCAGGGGTGAACGATACGTTCATCGCTTCCTGATAACGTCCTAGATTCTTCACCAAGTATGAAAATTCGTTATCTGTGATGTAATTGCAGTCTGTACGCGGATAGGTAACGAGACGCTTCTCATACAGCTTTTGCATCGTTTTAAGCACCTGTGACGGGCTATACTTCCAGCGCTTGTTGGCGACACTTTGTAACGTCGACAGAGAGTGAAGCTTCGGAGATTTCTGGTGCTTCGTCTTCTTATCAACGCTTTGAACGGTTCCGTGAATGTCTTCCCTCTCTTTCAGACCGTGTTGATCCATAAGCGCTTGGACTTTAGCTTTGTCTTTCTCTTTAATCTTGGCTAAGCCTTTATAGCTCCCCTTCTCCGCTTGGAAGAGTCCTTCAATTTGGTAGAAAGGTTCAGAGACAAAGTTCTCAATCTCTTTTTGCCTTTGATAGATTAAATACACGGTAGGAGACTGTACTCGTCCAATTGAAAGATAACCTGAAAAGCCCTTCTTTTGAAGTAAAACGGTAAACAGGCGACTTGCATTGATCCCCACCATCCAGTCGCTAATCTGACGGGCTTTTGCTTCATCAAAGAGAAGCAGGTCCTTTTCATTCGTTTGAAGCTGATTGAACCCTTTACGTACTTCGTCTTTCTCTAAAGAATTGATCCATAGCCGCTTAACCGGTTTCCCCTTTACACCAGTCAGGCGAAGGATACTGTAGAAAATATTAGAACCCTCACGGTCGACGTCGGCTCCGTTTATGATAACGTCCGCTTTCTGGAATAGTGACTTTACAACCTTAAACTGCTCCCACTTCCCGCTTGAGACTTTCTCATAAAATTGATCCGGGACGATGGGCAATTGATCGAGCTTCCACTTCTTCCATTCAGGCTTATAATCATGAGGTTCTTTCAATTCAACGAGGTGACCGATTCCCCATGTAATCGTAGCACCTTCTGGAAAAGTGCTGTCTGGTTTTAGTTCGATATATGTTTTCGTTTTTTCTTTAATTTGAAATGCGTCAGCGTAGGCTTTCGCTTGAGATGGTTTCTCGGCTAAGATGACCACTCGCGTCATGGTCTCCACTCCTTTCAACGAAACACAACTGTACTATGAGATGATAGAGAAGGCAAGGGGAAGGATAGAAAGTTGGGGAATAAAGAGAAGAAGGAAGCAACGTTTAGATTGCTTCCACGATCCATTTTACCATCTTCCCGATTAATCGGGGAAGATATAAGAGTACCTCAAAGAAGACATCGAGATACAAAAGAGGAGAATCCCTGTGTTCTTTCCTTTTCTTACGGCTCAACGAATCGTCACCTCCACCAGTATTTTACCATGATTAGGAAGAATTGTTTAAGAAAAGTGTTGAGTAAAGAATGTTTCCGTTTGCTTTTGTAGAGGGTAAGGTGGTTCGGGAAATCACTCGCTTTCCGCGGCGAGCTAGGGAGCCTCCTCAATCGCTTCGCGCTTTCCGGGGTCTCCCCGAGGCTCTCACTGCCGCAGGAGTCTCGCAATTTCCCGAACCACCTTTTCAATATATAGAGGAACGGAAACACGCCAGATATGTAATTTACTGCTCTTAAGCTAGTGGCCGTAGCAAGCTAGGTGTCCTTCCCCACTTATACTTAACAGACATAAAGGTTACATCCATATTAATTTGTATAAGCTTAAAGTCTATCCCCTAAGTAGTGATAGATAAGCTCTAGACATTCATTCATATATAGTGTCATTGTTCAAAGCGGAGCTTTTCAAATCATTTTAGTGCTTTAGTAGATACACCTTTACCTCACCACTAAGAATATAATTTAGCAAATCTCCCTATTATTTAACTTCATCCTTTTCTTCTCCCAAATAAGCCAACGCCTCTTCAACATCCACATCCCTCTTGATATGCTCCGGCGTCCATGGAATATGAAGATCAGGTTTAATTCCTACCCCATTCATTCCTTTTCCTTCATCTACTCTTAAGAGTTTTGTAGTAGGGATCATAAGTTGAAACTGGTCTCCCCACGAAGCCTCAATTAGATTGGCATAGTCATTCACTCCAAGAGTACTTCTCCCTATTGTGGTGACAATCTTCGAATGCTTCGATACTTCTACAATGGATTCAGCTGAACTAATCGTCGAAATATCGGTTAACAGAACGACTCGCCTTGGATACTCGTATCCTTCTACTACAAGCTTTTCTTCTAGTTCTGAAAGGTCAAAGCGAACTAGCCCTCCCCCTTGATGCTTTCTCCACTCACTTTCAATTAAAGACAAGATTTCAAGCGTTTGAGGGTCTTCCGTTTCCTTGCGATAAGATTCAAAGTCTTTGAATAATCGCCCCGCATTCGCCTCGGTACAGTTATACAACATGAAATTATCTTCATAAGGCTCAATAATGGTACGTCCTTCAGGGAATAAATAAGGCGCCAACCCATAAAAGGCCGAGTCATTACCACCTATGTTGTCTCGAAGATCTATTATTAAATTCGGGTATGTATCCAAGCGTTCTTTATTCTCACTTATTAAAGCAGTAATGGGCTCTGGGGTAACAAAGTCAGTTAGTTTCATGAGGAGAGTATCTTCATTTAGCACTTGTAAGGAATGAACAGGCGTATATGCTTCCTTTTTATGGCGCTTCATCTCCACACTGTGTATCGTTCCATACTCGTCTTCTACTTCTATCGTTTGGTACTTCTCTAATACACCTTTCCATAATTCTCGTTCTTCCCCCTTTTCACGAAGTTCCAATGAATGAGATTGGACGAGTTCTGGAATCGGAATCTGGTTCACAGAGATAATGGCTTGTCCTTTTGAAAGACGATTTTCCCCTTTCAGTTCCGTCACATATAAGCGATCTTCATACCGCCTAACCCGAAAGCCTCGGTCCCAGGAGTTCACTCCTTTAACTACAAAAAAGAAGTGGTGATCGTTGAAAGCTAGTAAGTAATCTTGAACAAGTTCCCCAAATTCCTCTGGCGTCAGGTTTGATTCTTTTAACACCTTTCTAAATGGCTCTGGATTATCCCACCCCCGTTTATCCTTCCACCCAGCATAATCGTGGTGGGCAATCTCTACAATTTCGTCGAAAATACGTAAATAGTCCATCCAATCCCCCCTTTTTCATTTTTTAATAAGGCTGCCATGCCCTTATTAATCTGAAAACATAAACTTCTTCGTCTTAAGCGACACATTCAGCACAAGCCCAAGACCAATCATCATAGCTAGAACAGAACTTCCTCCATAACTTAGTAATGGTAATGGAATCCCTGTAATTGGTAGAAGTCCTATAACCATGCCGACGTTTTGAAATACGTGAAAGGAGAGCCAGCCGATAACGCCGACACAAATCAGGGATTCGAAAAGGTGATCTGCATTGTAGATTGAAATTTTCACCATACGGAAGATGATCACAAAATATAGCATAACGAGGATACTTCCGCCGATATACCCATATCTTCCTGCAACGAGGGAGAAGATGAAGTCTGTTTCCACCTCAGGCACGGGCACCCCTTCTTCATTCCCAAACAGCATTCCAGCGCCAACCGTAAGAAGGGATTGCTGGAGCTGATAACCAATATCCTGCGCATTGCCTGCTGGGTCGAGCCAAGAATAGATCCGGTTCAATTGATATTCATCGAGAACAAGTAATAGAAGTTCTGCTTTGTAAAAGAAGACGCCTACAAGCCCTGCTACTGCAAACACTGCAGTGGATACGATCGGCATAATGATTTTCCAGCTGATCCCTGAGACAAAGACGAGGCTAGCTGCTATGACAAGCATAACAAGCGAAGTCCCGAAGTCATTTTGCAATAACGTTAATCCAACCGGCAATGCTGCTACAAGGCCTAGCTTCAGAAGCAGAAATAAATCACCAGGGACAAGTCCAACGGCGCGTTTCTCAGCATGTTTAGCGATCGTAGCTGCAAGCATGAGAATGAGGAACACTTTCATAAACTCTGATGGTTGAATAGAGATCTTTTCTTGAATGACAAACCATGACTTTGCTCCGTTACGCATAGGAGCAATCGACTCTGGTGCCACAATGACACCTATTAGTAAAAGAATACCAAAACCGTAGAAATAAGGAGTAACTTTACGAATTTGATAGAAGTCCCCGAGGCAAATCACCCCGACAACGACTAAACTCAATCCAAACCAAACAAGCTGCTTCATAAAGAATGAACTCCCGAGCCCTGTTTGGAGTAGTGTGATACAGCTTATTGCCATTAATGAAAGGATGGCCAGCAATAAATAGCCATCAAAATAATTCTGTGTTTCTTCGTTCACGTTAAACCGCCACCAATATGTAAAATCTATCTGACTTACACTCTACACGATGGTTATTTTTACCACAAGCGAAAAATGAGAGAAACTAGAAAAAGGATCTGCCCTTCAACTCAGAAGAGCAGATCCTTTTAAACTTAGTTAGAGAACTCTTTATTGAATCCATATACATTTAACACAGCACGCGTTAGGATCCTCGTCCCATCAATCATTCGGTCTTGATTGAATGTCATATACGGGTGATGCAAACCAGGGTTCAGGTCGCACCCTAGCCCAAGCATGGTCGCTTTTAGTTCAGGCTTCTTAATGGTATAGAAGTGGAAATCGTCCCCTCCGGGAGTTACGGTCGGTTCCAACGTATAGTCAGCGCCTAACTCTGATACGACTGCCCCTCTCATCACTTCAATCGCCTCTTCATTCGTCATGGCGGCTGCAATTTGATTGATTGCGCCAACTTTAATGGTCGTACCATACTGAAATTCAATCGACTTAAAGATATGCTCTACTTGCTCTTCTAATTCAGCCATAACGGGATTCGTTTGCGCTCTTAGATCGAGTGAAAGAGAAGCCTTACCAGGAATGATGTTTGTATTCGGACCGCCAGCATGGAATTTCGTTACTTTTGCAGAATGAGGGACGCCTGGGTTCATACGAATCTGATTGATTGCGTTCACCAGTTGCGTACCTACATTCACTGCATTATGAGTCAGATGAGGCCTTGCCCCGTGAGCATCCTCTCCATCGATCTCAATTTCCATCAGCTTCGTGGCACCGTGACCAATCATTGGTGTCGCATAGCCATCGTCCACTTCTGCTTGAGGCCTCAAATGCACCCCAAATAAATAATCAACATCTTCGACCACACCAAGCTCGACCATTTTGAGCGCACCGGCAGCTTTCTCTTCAGCGGGTTGAAAGATGAATTTGACCGCTACTTGATCTTTCAAATCTTCAAGACTATGTATAAGATATAAAACTCCAAGCACCATGGCCATATGAGAATCATGACCGCAGGAGTGATTTGCACATTGTGTCCCGTTTACTTCCTGCCAAAGCGCATCAATATCTGCTCTTAAGGCTACAACAGGTACGGTTCCGTCAAAATTTCCATACTTCCCTACGACACCAGGACAGGCGTCAAAGGTTTCTGTTTCACACCCGTAGCTCTGAAGAATCTCCTCGATATAGTTGGTCGTCTTATATTCCTGCCAGCTTATTTCTCCATTCTCATGTAAGTAATTATAGGCTTGTCTAATTTTATCGTCGATTTGCTGTAACATGCTGCATCCCCTCTCGTTGTGCTCAATTGATTATAGAACTTGAACAGTAGTATAAAGGACAACAAGATGTCTGTAAAATATGAAAAGTAAAACAATTCAGCGCGACTTCAAAAATATGAACCTTCATAAATTCTTATTTCCAATTCTTATTTCAGGCCACTTTTATTATTGATCAGGTGTGAAACAGACAGTTTATCACTCCCCGTTACCGCCAATATAATGGACAACCCAAGTAATGCAAGAGGAAATTCAAACCCTCCGATCAATCCCGCAGGAAGCTTAACAAGTACAATCGCTCCAACCATCGTGAGTCCGAGTAAGATCGCAGATGGCACTACAAAGAGTCCAACTAATAGAGAGAGCCCACCTACTGCTTCAATAACTGCTGTAACATAAGCTAACCATTCTGGCTGACCTAATTTACTAAACACCTGAACCGTATTCTCCATATGACCAAGCTTTTGAAATCCATGAGCCATCATAATCACACCAAGGATTACTCTTCCGACGAAGAGACCCCATCCTATTTTCTTATCCATACAAAGCACCTCACTTATCCTTGCCTAGCTATCGTTTGTCTTACATTCTTTGATCACTTTCCGTTATGAAAATTAAACGTATATTGCAGGATATGAATTCTAATTAAATTGTATGGGATAAGCATGAGGAATAGACTCAACATGACTAATTCAAAAGGAACTATGAAAATTATGTAGAATTATGGAATTAGGAAATGGTTTTTTAGTGAATCTGTTAGAAAAAATGATTCGTAAAGGAAAGTACAGCGAAGATCGTAGAGGTGGCTAACGATGAAGCAATTTCTTTCAAGATATTCTCACTGGTTAAAAAATATTTACTTTTTATTAAAAAAACAGTTCGCGGTATTCAATTCCCCGAACTGTTTTCATTCGTACTAATCCTTTGCTTTAGTAAGATAAATGGCTGCCTCTTCATCATTGGTAACGGGATAATGGTGATGTTGCTGGTACTTCTCATGACCTTTACCTGTGATTACAATCCAATCCCCCATTTCAGCCATTTTTACAGCTTCCTCAATTGCCAATGTACGATCAGTGATCACAACTCCCTTATCATTCCCATACCTTTCTTGATAGCTGATTAATGTATTTTTCATTTCATCCGGAGAAACGGAATTCAGGTCATCGAAGGTAAGAATATATCGATCGCTCATTTCAGATGAGATCGATACCATACCTCTTCTCTTACCCGGGTCCCTATCTCCTCTAAATCCAAAGATATGGATAAGCTTGCCCTCACTGTTTTCTCTTACAGTATTCAAGCAATTTATCAGGGCATGAGGGGTATGGGCATAATCTACAACAAGCGTAGCCCCATTACTTAATTCAGTAAGAGCAAACCTCCCCTCAATTCCCTGAAAGTGCTGAATCGCGGAAATAGCACCTTTCGTATCTACTCCGATTTGTTTTGCAGTTCCATATGCCATAGCTATGTTATACATGTTATGTAACCCGTATAAAGAAGGCCTGATTGAGATATTTTCATTATTTTCCTTTAACAGTAAGCTCGGCGGGTTAGTTGTATAGCTTGCCAGTTTCACATCGTTTTTTTCATTCTCCCCAATGGCTAGCGTTGGAATATTTTCATCCTCAAGCTGCCTTGCTAATTGCTCACCCCACAAGTCATCCGTGTTAATGATCGCTTTTCCTTCGTCTTTCAACATCTCAAAAAGTTTCTTCTTGGCCAGGAAGTATTCTTCCATAGAACCATGATAATCCAAATGATCTTGAGAAAGATTGGTAAACAAGGCATAATCGAAACAAATTCCTTCAACTCTATACTGTGTTAAAGCATGAGACGACACTTCGATTACCACCACGTCATCTTTACTTCGGGCTAAAAGTCTGTTTATTTCTAATAAGTTTGGAGTGGTATTAACCGTTGGATAACTCTTACCATTAATGATGTTTTTATTGCTACCAAAAAGCGCACAAGAAAAACCATTACCTTCTAATACTTGTCTTAAAAGATAGCTTGTACTAGTCTTTCCGTTTGTACCTGTGACGCCGATCATAATTTTTCCATTCGTAGGAAAGTTATAAAAATGATTACTTATTATGCTTAAAGCATTTCGACTGTTATCTACTTGAAAATAAGGAACGGATAAATCGGTGATCTTCTTTTCACCTATAACTCCACATGCCCCATTTTCGATTGCCTTACTAATAAAACGATGACCATCTTGCTGGTATCCTTTGATGGCAATAAACAGAAAACCTTCCTGAATATCTTGTGAGTTACAGGAAATTCCTTTTATTAATGTTTTGGGACGTACACTATTACTTTCAGATCCCACAGTTTTTAGGATGTTGTCTAATTCGTGAAGTTCCATGTGCGCTCTCCTTTTATAAACCTTCTTAAAAAATTCTTCTACTTCATTTTTACCAAAACATCGAAAAACTCTAAAAAAGAGTAAAATGTCCTGAATGCCCCCCTATGGTTATCTGCATAGGAGCCTAACTTACACAATTCCCTCTTAAGATACTACTTTAAACAAACATTAGCAAAATGAGATCAGAATAATAGCCACGATAGGAAAATACACTGTCCCTTTTTCTAATACACATAATCCTCTCCCCCATAAATGGAACAGTTGCAAGAAACAACCTTCTATCACACTCTTTCTTATAATATACATCATAATTTGGAATATACTACGGGACATAGGGACAGGTTCATTGTCCCGCGGGGGATGTTGAATCCTCAAGAATTAGTAACCATAAAAAAGAAAAACGAGCACACATGGAATACGCCATTGTGTGCTCGGAGGAAAAATTCACTCACTCAACGTTCTCTTTCAAAAAGGATCTCAACTTATCTAATACTGTCTGGTCACTATCAAAAGTAAACTTTAAAGAGTGATCATCACACGAACCACCGATTTGCCCATTCACAATCAGGTGCCCAAATCTTGTCATAGTCATCATGATATGAGCATCAGAATCTTGATCACTAATTTCAACGCTTCCTCTTAACTCTTTTAGAACCGACTCTGTTTTTGTTAGAACTTCTATTAAATCAACATTTGATATACAGAAATTCGATGCTCCTTTAAACCCTTGAGATTCAACTATAAACCTCATGGTATGATAACCGTCTACTTTGTATAGATATTTGACACAAAGTTTAGTGTTCTCTGCAGCAACCAATGTAACTTCATTCATATTCTTATCTCCGCTCTTGAATGTTTTATCGTATGATCTTCATTTAGCTATATAACAATTTAAGCCTCTCACATACTACGGGTATCATATGATCAAACTCTTGATTTACTTCCTCTAACTCCTTTTTGAAAAAAGACTCATGTTCCTCACGCCAGAACTTCAACGTCCGGTCCCCTTCCCCTTCTAAATAAGCATGCTCCTCGGTCACTTCATTAAAAAGGACAACTTCAACGGAAGTCGTTTCAGCAATCGCTACTGCTCTACCTTCTCCATCAAGAATAATATTGTGAAGACCAGCATATGGTAATGGTTCTGTTTCTTCATACGCTAAATAATTCGAAGCTGTGGCTGTTTTGGTTCCATCTAAGACCAATGCAGCCAGTTCATCTGCCATCTCCTTTGAATCACCAAACGCCCATGCCTCATAGTCCTCCGGTGCTTGTGGGTTTTCCTTCTTAAAGTTATCCCACATTTGTTGAATTGAATTATGACTCATTTTGTTCTACCTCTTCCTATATTGTTTTGCTCGATTGATTCAAGCTAACCTTATATTGCAGACCTTTCGGAAAGACTCAGCCCCCCAACCATTCCGCATATTTCTCTTCTATTTTCTTTTCAAGGACCTGTTTTTCTTGCTGAAGTTCCATTAGTACTTCCAAGTCCTTTTCAGTATTCATCTTTTCTGTTAAGGAGGTAAGCTCTATTTCTAACGTTTCAATCATCCCTTCATAATCAGGCATTTCCGGCTGCTTCTCCTGAACTTTCATTTGCTTCCTATGTTCCTTCTCAGGCTCTTTCACTCCCTTATTCTCCTCATGCTTCACACGAGCCTCATCAAATGGCCGGTTGTATCGGTACAGCTTTCCGTCCTCTAAAAATGCACATTCGCTAAAGCATCGGTTAAGGAAGTAACGATCATGGGATACAGCAAGAACCGTTCCATTAAAATGCTGAAGGGCTTCTTCTAATACTTCCTGAGATTCAATATCCAAGTGGTTAGTCGGCTCATCTAATACAAGCAGGTTGACTCCCTGATGCATAAAGATGGCGAGCTTCACACGCATTTGCTCTCCTCCGCTTAGCTGACCGATCTTTCGGAAAACAGCATATCCAAAGAACATAAATCCTGCTAAGATATGACGGGCTTGCCCTTCTGTCACAGAGATTTGTTCCCTGAAGTAGTCAATCATACGTAAGTTCCCATCTACTTCCTTCAAAGGATGTTGAGGGAGGTAACCAAGGCGAACCCCAGCCCCAGATTTGATACAGCCCTCTTCTGGCGTCTCTTGTTCCATCAGTAACCGAAGAAGCGTCGTTTTGCCGCTTCCGTTTCGTCCAACAATGGCAAGACGGTCCTGAAAACGGAGATGAAGGCTAGCTCCTGCTAACACATTCCGGTTTCCATACCGCTTCCATACCTCTTCAGCAATGAGTACATCATTCCCGCTCCGTTCATTGGCTTCAAGGCTTAATCCCATCTTCTTCGCATCAAGTAAAGGCTTCTCTTTCTTCTCCATCTTCTCAAGGGCCTTCTCCATGCTTTTGGCTTTTCTGAACAGCTTCTCACTTGGTGGGTTGGCTTCATTCGCCCACTGCCGCAATCGCTTAATAGCTTCTTTCATTTTCTTAATCTTCTTCTGCTGCTCCTGATAGGCTTTAAACTCCGCTAGCAGGAACTCTTCTTTCTGATTTACAAATGATGAGAAGTTCCCTTCATACTGAAGCAGCTCTCCTTGTTCTAAATCCATAATCCTCGTCACGGTATGATCTAAAAAGGTTCTATCGTGTGAAATGATCCATACCGCTCCTGTGTAACCTTGAATAAATCCTTCCAGCCACTCGATGGCTTCGAGATCAAGATGGTTTGTTGGCTCATCCAGAAGAAGCACATCCGGTTCTTGTAATAAGAGACGCGCTAACCCTACCTTTGTCTGCTCACCGCCACTTAAATGTTCAAAAGAAGCATCCAATAATCCTTCAACCCCGAGCCCATGCGCTACTTTCTCAATCGTTGCTTGAAGCTCATATCCTCCTAAGCGAGCATATTGATCTTGAAGAGTGCCGTATTCCTCCATGGCTTTTTCTAATTGTTCAGGCTGCTGCATCAACGTCTCCAGTTCGATCATTCTTCTCTCTAAAGCAAGAACTTCCGTAAAGCTTTCTTTCAAATATTCCTGAACGCTTCCATTATTAAAGTCAGGCAACTGTTCCAGATAGCCGATGGTTGCCTGTTTCCTCACAAAACGCTCTCCCTCATCTGCTTGCTCTAATCCTGAAATCAGTTTAAAGAGCGTAGACTTTCCCGTTCCGTTCCGACCCACCAGGCCTACTTTATCCCCTTCATGGATCTCAAAGTTGATCTCTTCAAATAATAAATCTCCGCTTACGATTTTCTTTATATCTTTCATCGTCACTAACATATTGTTTTCCTCCGATTCTGGTTAATGTTAAACGCAAAAAGCCCTTGAGAATGGTTTCTCAAGGGTCACGCCCGTACTCCGTATATACAAAAAGAAACCACACTTGTCGTGTGGTTTCTAGGTCCGATCTATAGGTTGAATGAAGGGATTCCCACACGCTGTGCTCATATTAAGTTGCTAAAAAAGGACATACGTGTCCCGTCTGCAACAAAATCATGAGTTTGCGCACGATGAATATATAATAATTGACTATCAATCGTGCTCTTCGCAGCGTGTACCATCTCTTCATTCACCTCCTAGCTAATTCGTTATGCTTATCTTAGCACACTCGAAATTTTCAATCAATTCTAATTTTTACTCATAGTGATTTAATAGTTCTCTTGCATGGGAAGTAATTCGTTCGATTAATGAGTGAGGCTCTTTTACTTTTGCATCCTTCCCTAAACGATAGAAGAAGGGTGCAGAGTAGATCAACTCCTGCTCATCACCTTCCATTTCTAGAATCCACGTTCCTTCATCAACTCTTTTAAGGTTATCCTGAAATAAAGGATGACCGCTGCATTGTCTGGCTCCTTCATTGGTTAAAAAAGCGCACAACTTAGTCATATTATGCGTGGGAGTGTAAGCAAAGAAATCATTTAGATTCATGTCTATTTCTTCATCTTTTCCTGCTGATTCTAGCTTTAGAATCCGGTCTGCACGGAGTAGAATAATTTTTTCTTTTTCATAAGCGTAAACAGGCACATACCACAGACCATCTTGCGCGAAGATCCCCATTGGAAATACGACGTATGTTTTATCCCTATCTTTTGAACCATACGTTACCTGAATACGCTCCTTCTTCAAGCTGAACTCGAGAAGATCTTGGAGGAATGGGCTTCTTACATTACGGGCCGGTGAATAAAAACGGACATGATTCTCGATTGCATCAACTTTCTTCTTCGCTTCAGGATTTAACTGATGATAAAGCTTATGTAAGGAAGTCTTAACCTCCGCTTGGAATGGGAGATCATTCATATGAACTAAAGACTGAAAGGCGAAGAATAGGGAAAGGGATTCATCTTTCGTAAAAAGAACCGGAAATGCCCAATTGTTTTGTAAGACTCGGTACCCTCCTCCTCTCCCTTGCTCAGAATAAAGGGGAAGCCCCATCACACTTAAGTCATCGAGATACCGACGTACAGTACGGGTAGAAAGACCAAATTCATTGGACACCTCTTGTACAGTAAATGCTCTCTTCTTATTGATATACATCATAATCTCGAATAAACGAGAGGATTTAGACATGTTGCCACTCCTTTTCTAAAATAGGACAAAACCTGTCACCGTTTCTTGCTATAGTATGTCTTGTAAGAGAGTAGACTTTACATGAGAAAGGATGAAAAATCAATGTCACGAAACGTCATATTATACATTGCTACAAGTTTTGACGGATACATTGCTGATCAAAATGGGGGTGTGGATTGGTTGCATCAATTTGAAGGGGGAAGTGATTTCGGCTATTACGAATTTATGGAAACAATTGATACAATCTTAATGGGAAGAAAAACATATGAGCATGTTTTACAACTAGCAGATGAATTCCCCTATGCGGACAAGACCAATTATGTCTTCTCCTCCACACTAACTGGGGAGAATAAGCATGTTCAATTTACCAAAGAAGCTCCTGAAGCATTCATAGAAAGAGTAAAGAAACAAAGTGGTAAGGATATCTGGATTGTGGGAGGTGCTTCCCTCTTAAAAGATTTTATAGCTCGAGATCTCATTGATGAATTTAAGATCTTTACGATGCCCATAATCCTTGGTGATGGGGTTCCACTTTTCGAGAAGCCATTAGAGGAAAAGAAACTTTCATTGAAAGAAGTGAAACAACACGGGGATGTAGTTGAGTTAACCTATCATAAGTAATAGTAAAAGCGCAGTGTAGGTTGTTCACTGCGCTTTACAAATTCATTCTTTAATCAACGGAGCTAAAACATCAACACGGTTAGTCCACACATATCCATCATAGCCTTCAGGAATTCGTTTAACATCTCCTTTATCATCGAATCCTTCTGACCATTTACCCTCCCCGGCTACAAGAACCACTCTTGTATTTACAGCTTCCATGCGATCTTGAAATTTATTAGGGAATCCCCACAGCCACGGAGCTACGTTTTCAGGGATGTGGACTTGAGTATCTTTACAAGATGAAGGAACATATCCCGTCCACCCCATTCCCATATATGACTTTAAACAGCTTTTCAATGTTTCCATAGACATAACCCGTAAATTCGGAAGCTCTTCTTGTAGGACCTGTATTGGCTTATTCCCGCCATAAGCTGACAGTTGCTCCATGTTAATACCGGGTATGTTCGATAAATAGTCTGCTAGCTTCTTTCCTTCTTCTGGATCATTGCTCTTAATGTTAATCAGGAATGGTTTATTTCGGAAATGGGTCAAAACTTCCTTAAGTGTAGGCATTAACCCTACTCCTTTACCACGAAATGGGTAGGTTTCTCCCCCATCTGCCGTATACCCGTATCCTATATCTAAATTCTTTAATTCTTCCATAGTGTGTTCTCTTGTGACCCCTGCCCCATCTGTTCTACATTCAAGTGTCCAATCATGAAATACAGCAAACTCACCATCGGTAGTAGGATGAACATCTAACTCGACGATATCGGCCTCATGTTCAAAGGCAGCTTCCATTGAAGGAATCGTATTCCCTATGTAAGAATGTTCTGGTTCGAAAATCCGCTTAGCTGTACATGTTTCTCCTGTAATTCCGTCCATCGGATAGGTTTGAGCCATCCCAACATGAGCAAGGAGCTTAGGCTTAGCCTGGTCGTTCTTCTGGAACCAATTGCTGTTATTCAAAAAGATAAAAAGGATCAGTAATAATAATAGAATACCTATACTTTTCATAATTTTTTTCAATTTCATTTCTTCCTCCGTATTCTAAATGGATGTTGGTCTATGGTAAACTCACATTTAGAATAGTGAATGATACTTAACCAATCAATGGATGATTAATGATAATTCAATGATAAATGATGATATTAATTGCTTATACGGGAGTCTGTTATGAACACATTAGCCTCAATTATGATTGAGAATGGTCTACCTTTCGATAAAGGAACCATTTTCCCTTTGAACCAAACTCAAACCATAGTAGGAAGAGAAGTACACGATTGGAAGCCTGATCTTTCCTTGCCTAATATGTATGTATCTCGGAGACATCTTGCTATTTACATTAAAGAGGGAATCTACTATGTAATGGATTTAGGAAGTAAACATGGGACTTCGTTAAATGATGTCCCCCTTACACCAAACCAAGAATATAAATTAAAAGACGCCGATCAGATCTCAATTGCTGATCACCATATTAAAATGGTTTTCCTATCCTCAAGCATGGACCAAACCGCTGATTTAGGGCCCAGCATAACTTCAACCGACTCTGATTACCCTTATACTCTCAACGGAATCAATCAGGAATTACACATTCATAACCAAACTCTATTATTCTCTGAGAAAGAGTATACCTGCTTACAACTCCTACTGATGAACGAAGATCAGTTCGTAGACCTTTCTCGCATTAAAAAAGAAGTCTGGCCTGAGAGGATAAACGAGGATCAATCCATACCTGATGTAAGTAATGAGGAGATTAATGCGCTGATCTACAGAATTCGCAAGAAGACAAAAGACTTATTGACGATTAGCAATGTAAGGAGAAAGGGATTTGTTTTATCCCTGTCATCTTAAGTGATTGGAAAAACGCTTGGGTAATCATACACTCAAGCGTCTTTGTTTATATTGTCCTTTTTCCACACACATTCGTTAAATAGACCTTTTTATTTCGATATAAAAGGCTTCAACATGTGGCTTAATCCTTTTAAAACACCCATGTTGGGCTGGGTGACGACTTTCCTTATCATCGAATTGTGAAGAGACTTCGTCACTAAATCGAGTTGGTGATTGCTTAAGCGTTCAATCCCTCTTCGGAGCACTAGAGAATCATCATAATCCTTCAAGAGCGGCTTACAAAGTGTTTCATAGTCCCCAAGTCCACAGATATCCTGAGCGGCATAAATTCCAGTAAGAAGAGATCCCGTCTGCCCAAAACCCAAGAATGGAGTGATGGCTCCGAAACAGTTCCCAACAAAGAACGTGTTACCGATTCTTGGATAACGGCATTTCCCTATCATGTAATCGTCGATTGTAAATTCTTTTTCAATCATAATTTCCTGATTCAGGGTACAAGAGGCTTCTTTCACCATTTTGTCCCAGAACTCATCTCTTTTTAGTAACCACTCCTCTTTATATTGTGGATAGACAATCACGAGAGTGGCTTGCGTATTGGAATGAGGAATCAGGTAGCCCATACCTTTTGGAGCAAAATCGTTATTGAACCATGTATGTACCTCATTACGAACAAAATCGCCTTTAACAATAGCACCGGCAAAAGCTGAAGGGAATGCTACATCATACGGCTGGATTTGTTGGGTATCCCTTGGGTCGCCTGTGGCTACTACCACATGAGTATATTCTTTTGAGATGTTTTCGTAATTCGCATGGCTGTCATAATAAATTTTACTATGCTCTAACTGTTGAGCTAATTGCTTCTCGTAGGATTCCTTATACTTGCCGCGCATATTGGAAAAACCTATTTTTCCTTCTACATAAGCAGACTCTTTTTCCGAATGAACATAGATCTTCTGAACATGACTAGCCGGCTTTAAATGGATATCATAGGTTTCTGAGAAGAATTTAACAGCGTCCTTAATGGGTGCGTGAAGAATAGGCGTCATCAATTCCGCAATGTCATACTTTAAACCTAATTCCTTCCGTTGTTCAAATATATCAGCAGTATGCCCGTGTTTTTCCAAGGTCAATGCACAAGAAAGACCAGCAAGCCCTGCCCCGATAATCGCTATTTTCACAAAGTCGCCCCCTTTTTCCATAGTGTTTGTAAGGAGGCTTATTTTATTCTTGCAGCGTGAAGAGGCAATCACTAGCTTGCTTTAATTGAATAAGAAACTTTGAATGGATACCAATAAAATAAGTATACATGAAACTATACTTAGCCAACCGTTACCTTTTTTACCTCTTTGAAAATCCCTTAATCCAATCACCAACATCACTAGACCCAGAAACACCATCATATATGGATGAAACCTAAAATCTTCAGTTATCAACCCATATCCTGCAAGTGAGATCACTATTATGGAGAAAATAATTTGCAAAGGCTTTAACATCTTTGATAACCCCTTTTACCAATTCCTGTTCTTTACCAATCGCACCCGCTAGCTAAAGGATTTCCTTCTCCGTATTTTAACGAGTAATACATAAACTAAGAAACCCGCTATATAAAGTCCGGTCAATATAGAGACATAAATAATTGGGTTGGTCTTTAAGGCAATTAAAAACACATCAATCGGATAAATATCGCTACAATACTGCACATCTTGAGGTGTAAAGATGAATTGTGGCTTGCAATCTGATTGTGGCAAATAAACGATTTTACTTGATAGGATCATCGAATAAATATAGGACACGATAAAAATAGGTATACAAATCCACCACAACCCCCACCATTTGCTCACACAAATCCCTCCCTATAAAATCCTCCTATTTAAACGATGCTGCCTGTTAACGTGTAAACCACTGCTCTGGTTCAATAATCGCTACCCGGTTCGTAAATAACTAAGCCTCAACATTTTTTGTTTTAAATCAGCCTTTCAGGGTTCAAAGCATAAAGTTCAATAAAGCCACAGTTAGGACATACAAAACAAGGAGAAACCTCACTCAAAGTTTTTGAATTTGCTTTAAAAGCGGAGTTGTAAACCCTTATAGTATGACTGTCTACCTTAGCTTTTACCATTACAGATTCACATTTAATACATGTCTGTTCCACAACTCCCATCCCTTCATTTTTTCATGTTTAACTGGCCGTCACCTTAACAAGAAAGGAGTTACCTTATTGTTAAAGAAAAGCCTAAAGACTTTCTAAATCTTAACCTGGCCTCCCTTACTTTAAGTACAATCGTTCACAATGCTTAATTATAGAGTTTACTCAGAATTTTTATTGAGCAAACGTGCTGTTTATCCATTCTTGAAACTTTCTTTTCTCCTCCATATGGGGATAATGAGCAGACTGTTCAAACCTTAAAAAAGTTTTATCTTTCGCTTCAATTGTGTCAAAGTATTCTTTAGCAGCCTTAGAAGAAGTCTGGTAATCATAATCGCCCATGATAAAGTAAAACGGGATCTCTAGTTTATTAATCACCGAGGGCAGTGGACTCTCAAATACCCCCGGAATTAGTGCTTCTTGAGAAGTAGAAATTCCCCTTCGATAACGAATAACGTCCAATAAATTGTACTCACTACTCCACATCTTGCTAAACAAACCTGTATCAGGGTTCTCCATTTGCCTCGTTGCTCCGCCATACTTCATTACATAACTTCGGGGTGTTACTTGATCGCCGTTATAGATTGGGACCTTCTGATCTATAAGCGATTCAACCACCTTCTGGTCCCCAGCTTCTTTTGCTTCACGCAAAACAAAATTCCAACTTTCCACTTCGCTTCTGACGAGGTCACTCATTTGTCCAATTCCAACATAAGCCGTAAATTTCCCTGGAGCTTTAGCCGCTGCTTGCATAGCTATATATGTACCATAAGAGTGGGCAACCAGAATGACCTTCTCTTGATTTAGACGATTTGAAACATAGTCGGTTAATGCTAGTAAGTCCTTCACTAGTAACGAAGATGTTAAGTTCGAATAATCTTCAAAAAAATGATACGACTTCCCCGTCGCTCTCTGATCATAATTAACAACAGTGAATTTATCTTCCAAATCTTTTTGATAGCTGTCGGCATACGTAATTTCCGACGACCCTGGACCGCCATGTACAAAGATAAGAACAGGATTACCTCTGTCCCGCCCACGAATCATTATTTCATGTCCAGTCCCATTAATTTCGACTTGCTCTAAAGTACTAATACTGTTCTCCTCTTCTATATGGGTAGTCCATGTAGGGAAGAAAAGTGCTACAAGAATTACCAGAGTGAAGATTCCCCCAAACCACTTTACGATCTTGAATATGGTTTTTCTGCTTTTCATATGTAATATCCTTTCTAATTCATCTCCATAAATGAAACTTCCTTTCACTAAATTGGTATAATCTAGTGTTCTATATCAAAAACTGAAACCTCCTTAACTTGCACCCGTTACGTGAAAAAGAAAATACAACAATAAACTCCCAACAATAGCCAATAAATACATACCTATAAGGATCATCAGAAGTGCCAACTCTATTATTGAAAGGAGCGAGACCTTGTTCAGCAATCGCAGCTGTCAGTAGAAGAGTATTCATTTTACTGTTCATTTTCCCTAATAAAATTTTTGATCCAATCGATATCAATTGGGTCATTTACAATGTGATAGTATTGATGTTCATTAAAGAAATGAACCCGCTTTTCATAAATGGTAGCTTCTATCGGTATCTGTTTACCTTTTGAATAGATTGAAACCATAAAACCTTCTTCTTTTGACACATCACTATCCCACTCATGGTCACCCATCCTTTTGATACGATAGTTGCTCAGGAAGTCATTAAACTCTTCTGCGTGTACCTTTTGATCCGTTCTCCATTCAAATCGCTCTATACCTTTATTAAACAACAAAGATTCGAAGTTGGATAAATCATAGCTAAGTACATCATCTAACCCTTTTTCTCTATAATCATTAAACTGCTTAACGATAAAAAAGATTATTATTACAACACTTATAATTAAAAGCCATTTATTTCTCATACTCTTGCTCCCTACCTCTTCTTCAACTCTTCTGCGCTGTTAGTTCAATAGGAACACCTATTAAAACACAAATCAAAAACATAGCTTACTGCTTTTCCGAAAAAGTCATCATTATATAATGGGTTAGGATAAGAGTAACAAGCCCTACGCCGAAAAGTATCCCTCCACAAACTATAAAGCTATTTATATAGCTTTCTACCCTACTATGAAATAAAGCAGGATCCGATCCATCCTTGCCAGCCATTAATGTGCCAAAGTTAGTACTAAAGAATAAAAGTAAAAACCCTAACACAGATGTGGTAAGGCCGATAGTTACAAAACGATAATAATTATCCTTTGTCATAAAACCCCTCCGTTTCGTTCTGGTTTTCTGATATTCATTACTTAAATTGTTCAGGTAAAGAAATGACTACTCTTGCACAACAACCTCAACTTTTAGCAACACATTTGTTATTCAATCATTACAATCAGTTTCCTGATACTACTTATTTTTTATATTTGTATATATCACAAACGATATTAATACAAAAAAGACAATACCTACTCCTGACATTAGGCTTATCAAACCATTACTTTAGCAACACTCCTTATTTCATTAATCAGTTTTGTTAGAACTTGAATCGATTATTTATTTTTTCAATCGACTAATTAAGTTAGACCATCCTAAAAACTAAACCCAAATTTCATCAAGTTTATTCGAATAGAAATTAATTGCTTTTTTATAACCTAGAATTTTATCGTCACTGGTTGTATCTATTAAGCACTTTAGTAACAACTCCATCGCTTCATTGTGCTCATTCAAATTATATAAAGTCATCGAATAAAAGGTTTGAATGGCTCTATTGTTTGGAAATAATTCAATTCCCTTTTGAAATGTCCTCTTTGACCTCTCATATTCTCCTAATGTTCTATATGTACTTCCTAATCCTAATAAAGCACCTTCCAGTACACTTTTAGACAGCCCTAATTTAATAGCATGTTCGTATAAGGGTACTGCTTCTGATTCTTCTCCTAATAAATCAAAACTCCAAGCGCATTGATAGTTGATTGTGGCATCTTCAGGTTTCTCTTGTAACAGTTCCATAAGTAATGTGTTAGATTCTTTATGATTTCCACTCTTCCGTAATTCAATAGCCTTTGCTAAACCTTTTTCCAATCTTCTCACCTTCAATACTTTATCTATTTATTCCAATGTCTCTTCCTCGTTTACACAATTAGAACTTCTGAACTCATTTTAACATTAAATCCCAATATTTATTGAAAATTCTGTAATTATGTTATCTTTATTTTCTTCTTGTGTTAGGATTTAGTGAAATAGGAGGGATCATCTTGAATGAAATTAACCAGCTAACCCCAGAAAAACTATGGTGGAATAAAGATACAATAAAGGAATTTTTAGCATACAAATTAAGACCTCTAATTGATAGCAATAGCTGGATGAAAGAATGGAAGTACATTGCTCAACGTTTTAAATTGCTTCAATTTCAGTATTTTAGTCAAGAAGAAGCTTTGGCTTTTCAATGGGATACAAGGAGAGTTGAAGATACCATATTGCAAGTACGACAACATATAACGTTAGATAACGTGAAAGTAACAATCGTTCCTGCTTTACCTTTTCCTTGGTTTAAAAACTTTGATAGAAGCATCTGGACAAATGGCTTTACGAATAGTGCCAATAGCATTCAAATAGCGATCCCACCTAATCCCGACGAACAATTCTTAAGGTAT
Organism: Pontibacillus salipaludis; assembly: GCF_014642405.1. GTDB lineage: Bacteria > Bacillota > Bacilli > Bacillales > BH030062 > Pontibacillus > Pontibacillus salipaludis. The sequence continues at coordinate 3,134 of NZ_BMIN01000009.1, read as the reverse complement.
TTGATTGCTCACGAATTACACCACGCATCTCCTAACAACCCGATATACGAGTTAACATTAGAAACCTTCACTTTAGGTGACTGGTACAAAATGGAGGGGGCGGCGGAGTACTTCAGTCTAAACTTGTATGAAGATAAAAGGTGGTGGAAAAAGGATTTTTCTAGAGAACTAGAATCGGAGTATTGGGAAAAAGCAAAGCAAGAGATTAACACAACCGACGACACAATTAAAAGTCAATTGTGCTTCGGGGATTCAAATAAAGGAATCCCTCAAATGTTCGGATATTCATTTGCTCATAAGATGATCAAAAGCTATGTAAAAAACAATCCAATAGGTAATTACAATGACCTTTACTTTATTGATGTTTTGGATATTATTGATGCATATGAGAACGATGCTAGCGTTTCTTACTAAGCGTGAATGAAATAATAAAAAGGCTTGGAATGATCTCCAAGCCTTTTTGAGTGGTGCTATTTTTGTTTCTGATCATACTGTTATTTGATATAAAAACTAAACTAAGGGTCAATTTTCCTCCCCGGAAACTTAACTAATCTTCTTGAGAAACAATGATGGAAGAAGCGACGCTCTTGTTCAGCAATCGCACTCGTTAGCCTTAAAACAGAACTAATTATTCTAAAACTATCCAATCTTCATATGTATTAGCTTCTATACCTAAATTTCCGGTACTTAATCAATCAAACGCTTTTAATACAAGTGGAAGTGCATTGTTTAAACAGTAAATATCTATTTGAACGCTACCCTTTTAATGATATAGGCTCTACTTGATTCATAGGAACACTTCTCTTCTTAAGAGAGTAAATATAAATGGCAGGGATCATTAAAACCAACGCGCCTACAGCTAACGCTGCATTTGTTGTAGCAAAAGCGGGGATGGCTCCAGATAAGAACGAACCCAGCATAGCGAAAATCCCTCCTAACACGTAAGTGGAACTTCTCACCCTTGAAAGGGCTCCATCGGGTGTGATTCCTTGGTGAACAGAGGCTTGCACAACAAACGCCATAGATAAAACTCCATCAAATAAGATCATACCGAAACATGATAACCAGTAATTATAGCTGATGCTTAGTAACAAAGTTCCCGCCCCTGAGATCGCAAGAAGAACAGCTAATGTTGGGATCCAACTCAGCTGATTCATCCACTTTAACAAGAGAACACCTGCTATATTACCGATTCCTGCACACGCTAGAAGAAAACCTATTGAATCAGGGTCAAGATTGAGGGTATTCTTCCCATGAATAATTACAGTTAGCACGACAAAAGAGGTGGAAAAACTTAGTACACATATCGTCACTGTACTAATAAATTGGAATTCATTATCTACCAAGTACTTGAATCCTTCTTTAGATTTCTCCGCAAATGACCTCATCTTCTCACGGACATGGTTCTCTTTTGAAGGAGAGGCACCAACATCTTCTGTAAACTTTACCCTCCACATCCAGATCATCGAGAGTAAAATAAATAGACTACAAATCGCCATAGTCATAGAAGCCCCATACCTAGCAATAAGGATTCCACCTACAAGGGGACCAATGAGGGTCGCAATAGCATCTGCTGCCTCCAAGCTTGTATGAGCATTTACGAGTTTATCTCTACCGGACACAGATGGGATCATAGCATTAAAAGCCGTTCTGCTTGCAAGTCCACTCACACCTGCTAAGAATAATAACGAAGCGATGAGCAGACTATTTATTTGATTAGAAAATAGCAGTAATGACAGAAAGAAAACAATAATAAAGGAAAAGAGTTTTGAAAATACCGCAATAGTCCGCTTATTCTTACCTTCAATCCAAGTTCCCATTGGCACTGCTAGCAGAATGGAACCTAGTTGCTGAGAAAGAGCTACTAAACCTGTAATGAACGGAGATTTAGTTAAACTTAAAACAATGAGCGGAATGGCTAGCTCCTTAAATCGCCCTCCTAATATACTACTTAAATTTGATGACCACATTTTCATGAAATTGCGGTTCACCAAATAGTATGAAAACATATATAACACCTCTTTTGACTTGAAAAGAATGTGGTAAAAAGCTAAGTTTCTTAAAAGGAAAACTAGCTTCTCTATTACAATTGGGGTCTACAGGAAATTAATTAAGCAATTACACATATTATCCCTTCATCTCCTGCATGATTCTCTTCACCCTTAAACTACATAAAATAGGTTGCCTTAATCCCTTTTCAATACCTAACGAATAGATAGATCAACCTTTCATTTTCATTAATAAAAGGATTAATAACACAATTAAAGTTAAGATTATGAATACCACTGAAAGAGAAACAATTGGAACATAACTCAAAAGACCACCTCTTTTCTTGCCATCATTATTAATCTATTAATTCAGGTGCTACTTCAATTTTTATAATGATCACCTATAGAACCCAATTCTTTAAGACTGAAGTTCATTATAATTATTTCTTGGTCGAATATTTATTTTCTACAATTTTAGATACACCCGTAAGAATCAATCCTGTAGTCGCCAAAATATAAGAAGAGATATTACTAACATTTAATTCATTATCCATAATAGCTAGAGCTAGACCACCTACTACAAACATTAAGAACCCTACCCAGAATAATTTTCTATGTATCATACTACACCCCATTATTGGACTTATCTTTTATCTCATCTGATATAAACTCCCTTCCACGTCCATTTACGCTATCATCTCAACTTCGTTTCTAACTTGCGATTATCCAGAATTGATGTAACTTTCCTGCTACGTTATAAAAAACGGCTGTTCTTATTAAACAAACAATCGCACCCTTTACTTTAATAAGAGATTCATGAAAAATAAATGTTTACACCTACTAGGGCTATTATCGAAAAGATATACAATGACGAAGCAATTCTTCGGTTGCTTCGTGGAACTTCTTTGTTTTTTAGAACTCTCAGTTGTTTAATAGTCAACAAAATAAACACAAAAATTGAGACTATAAGCAATTCATTCATTTTCTTCACCTCTAAATGGTATTTAACAAACCTGCCTCGTTCGTAATATAAGGTTAACCAGTTTTTACTGGTTGATCATTTTTTATATGGATCTATTATAACAGTAGCCGGGGTAGAACGTCTCTGCCCGTGGGGCTTGACCCCGTAAACTAAACCGTTCACCC
>NZ_BMIN01000008.1 GCF_014642405.1 Pontibacillus salipaludis | reverse complement strand
ATAGTGCAAAACCTTCCAATTAGTTTTGATGGAAGGTTATTTGGCTTGTTCTTTTTTATTATATCATGTCTTTTTTTAGTTTTTTATTGATAAATGTTGACAAACTATTAGCTGGTTTAGTTTAAGTGCATCCTTTCACAAACTCCACCTATGTACTTTAGCATTATTTATCTTTCAAAAATCTTACATTTAACTATACTAAATAACATAGGTTTTGAACATGGTTATAACTGTCCGTTGCCACGTTTCAGACTAATCTTTATTTGGTCGAAAATGGAACTCATGCTACAATTAACGAAAGCAATAAGGAGGGATTGTGTGGCGAAAACTGTTTCAGGAAAGCTATCGATTCTTATCTTAGCTGTATTCCTCATTCAACTCGTTTGGTTTATAAACATGATGTCTGTGAATGGATTAGGCGCGATCGTTCAGTTCATCCAAGTGACTTCCATAACAGGAATACTAGGAGTGATTGTGGGAGGAATTAGTTTAAAGAAGGAACGTGACAACAAATTCGTTCCTATTGCGACGATGGGCATCAGTCTACTATTTATAGGAATCATGTTTCTCTTCTTATTTGGATATTCCTTTGGTGGGTGATTGATTGAAGCAAAGGAGTATTCTTTTCGTGTAAAAGAACGGAGCAATTCATGGGCCCCAATTGATATGCTAGTGGAATGATAGATGCACAAAATTGTAGAGTACCCTGACGTTCATGTTTAATATAGAAAGGAAGAGGTCCTATTTTAAAGAAACTTTTATTTATACTCGCTATCCCTCTTGTTATATTGTTATCGAGTTGTAGTAGTGATTCCACACAAAATGATCCTTTTCAAGGAGAAGCATTCTCTTCGAAGAAAGAAGCGATAAACGATTTCGCTACTAAAGAGAACATAAAAGGTCATATCATCAAGGCCCAAACAAATAAAAATGAGCAAATTCTTATCGCAGAATATAACAGAGATGAATATACCATGGGTGAATTGCTAGAAAAAGACGGGGAATACAAAGCCGTAATAATTACAGGAGTCCAGTCTTTAAGAGGTGTAAACGGTATGGGGTGGGAATTTGCGAGTACAGCAAACAATGAATACTCTATTCAATTCCATAAAGAAGAACGGGCGAGTTCAGTTCATGTCACAGAACGAGACTTTTATTTCGAGTTAGGCAACGGGCATACACTCTCTACACAGCCTTCCATTACCTCTGATGCGATTGTTTCAACGGAAACCTATTAATTAGCCATGGAAGCTCGCGGACAGTTCGGGACAAGGGAGCTGTCTTCCTATCCCTGTCCCCCTATCCCATTAAATATAGAACCAAAATGTAAATATAGAAAAAACAACCACAAAGATAACTTTACTTATAATGAATTCTTTATTACTTATGCCTAACTTCTTTTCCATAAACCTCACATAAGCCCAGACCAACAAAAAACCACCTATTCCAAAAGCCTGTCCCTGGAAGTCGTGGATAACAGATAGTAACCTCATAGTTGCTAAACCAATAAGGAGAAGACCTGTATACCCAAGCGTCATATAGAAATAGAGGTTTTTCTTCTCATCGTTCATACACATACCCTCCAAAAATTCTTACACATTATGTAACTGTTCACTAATAACTATTGTCATCACAATTATAATGAATTGCTGCATTTCTGTTATGTGTTTATCACTGTTAATGGTATATTGATCTCCTAACACTAAAGATTCTTTGAAAGTTGGATTAGGAACTGAGCGCTTCTTAATGCTTGAAAGCACTAATTCACTTGCTTCCTTCTCTTTTACAAAAAAGTCCAATGACCCATTTCTACCTCTTGCAATAAGAAAGTCATCTCCATCAGGGGAGACAGCAAGTATTTTTTGAGACGTCATTTTTAATTCTTGTTGTAGTATAGAGAGTTTGTTCCATTCTGCATCAAAGACATCTATATTCTTATTGAAACCTCTCTTTTTACTTATATAGGCCATGACCTTTGCTTTGGGATTTGTTATGCATAGAACCTTACTCCCTACGGAATGTAAGTTAATTAAATTCAGCAATTGATTTTTCCAATCTCTTGAAGGATCTATGGTTTCCTCAATCATTCCTATTAATTTCCCATCAGACCGTATGGAGTACTGATGACTCTGACTTTTAAATACGGACTCCTGTTTTATCTGTAAGTTGGAATATGTTGAAAACAATGAATGCATCACTTCCTTCTTTTTTCTTATATATTTTACGATTATTTACCTTAATCTGTTTCACAAAAAGGCGATTGCTCACAATGAACAATCGTGCCCGTTATCAGAACAGTATTAGTAAGCAGATTTACTTTTCTTTAGATTTCGCTATTAAATAATTTAATGGTCCAGCAAAAATCAATCCCCCAGCAGCTATACCTAAAAAAATCGCAGAGTATGATAGCAGTTCAACATCCTTGCCTACACTATATTCTATAATCATAAGAAGGATCGTAATGATGGTTGGAGCTACGAGCGTCCAAAATAACATTAATTTGATCATCTTTGACATCTTTCTCCTCCCATAAACAATAGTCCCTATACAGCTATCGCCACAAATAGTAAAAACCCTTTAAAATCTTCTATTTAACCCCACTGTCGTTCTTTCTATTTGATAATCTCAAATTATATAATAGTAAGATTAAGAACATTAAAATAAATATCCCTATATTATCAACCCATTTAACCTCTTTATAAAAAATCAACTGCCAAATGATTGATACTACAAAAAATATGAAGGGAAATCTGATGCTGTTCCTCCACATAGTTCTACCCCCTTGCATTTATAAAATTTCCAACATACAGCTTGTTAAAAAAGCTGCTCCGTCTGTTTAAATCCGTTTTTCACAAACTCCACCTATGTACTTTATCTCTGCATTTTCAGATGTCAATAAATGTATGAACTCTTCTTTATTCTTAGGCGAAATACTAATGACCTTATAATCACCATAAAGTATTGATAGTCGATCAACTGAAAGAGCAGGTGCAGTAATGAGACTTCTTTCATTGCTTATTTTGATAATATCTCTACTGTTAATATACCTCTTAATCGGGCCAAATCTAATTGTTAATTTCCCATCTTCAACAAAGTATCCTGTCCTAAACCAAATCCAAGTAATGCCCCCTAATAACACCCCTGTTAGAATATAGCCGAATATACTGTTATAAGGTATAAACTGTAATCCAAAGGGTTCTGAACCAAATCTGTAAATACATACGATAAATACTAAAAAACCATAATAGAATAATCTTGACCAAATATCCTTTTTAGATGAAAAATACATCCACCCATCCCCTTATAAAAATACAGAATTAAACGTCCCCGCCGTATTAGAATATCTCCAAGAAACATATGCATTTTCTCCTCCCTCAATTACATAGAAGAGGTATAGTTACAACCTAATAAAATTTACGATTAATACCAAAAAAAGTTTCAAAATTATACCAATACCCTGAAACTTGGAAGCTCCGGGATGGTTCTTACGCTTCCTGATTGTAATATATGAAGGATCTGCTACCTTTTCATACTGTTTCTCTAATGTTTGTTGTGTTTGTTCTCTATAAAAGGGCACAGATAGAGGTTGGCGGACAAGGGACCTGTCCCCCTATCCCATAGTAAAAGAAAAACTGTATTTTTTTTGCACAAGAATACCTTGCATTATTAAGTACTCTTTCATATAGTGGTTACCAGAGGTGAAAAAATTGGAAATTAGTAAGGAAGTATTAAAAGGGCATATTGATACGCTTATATTATCTCTTTTACATAGAAAAGACATGTATGGATACGAGTTAGCGAAAATTGTTCGTGAAAAAAGTGAAGAGCAATTTGAATTGAAGGAAGGCACACTCTATTTATCGTTAAAACGATTAGAAAAAAACAAATGGATCTCCCCTTACTGGGGGGAAGATCAAGGACCAGGTGGAAGAAGAAAATACTATAAACTCACCCAACTAGGTGAAGACGGCTTCAAAGAAAAACGAGCAGAGTGGAACTACGTGAAGAATATAATGGATTCATTCATTGAAGGAGGAGAATCATGAAGCAAGTTGATGAGTTTGTCGATTCCATATACGCCAATGTCGATGGGAATGAAGCAAAAGAATTAAAAGAGGAGATGCGCGCTCATTTAGTAGAAACCGTTGCAGAGCTAAAAGCTAACGGAAAGACAGAACAAGAAGCAATCGATATCGCCATTAACCGTTTCGGCGATCAAAACCAAATCAAAAAAGGGTTATTTCAGTTGTTCAAGGTCCAAAGCAAGGTAATCAAAAATCTATTCCGAATGTCTGGCATTGCGCTTGCCTTAGGTTTAGTGCTTTTGGTTAGTATACTTTGGAAGGAATATGAAGTGAAGACCGTTGACCAAACCGTCAGTAGTGTGATCATGACGATTGAAGACAGTAGCTTGTCTGAGCAGAAGACTAAACAGATTACGTCCCTTGTTGAAGGAAAAGATGCCATCGAGTATTTTGTAGTATATAAAAATCCAAACGCTTCCGCATTGCAAGAAGAGGGAGAACGAGAGATTGCTATAGAATATGGAGATACTTCAGTTAAACACTCCGAAGGCTACGGTGCTGTGGTCAAAGGAGATCACCAAGATAAATACCGTACGGTTGCAGTCTATGAAAGCAGTAATAAGACAGGTCTTTATTCTATTTCAATTGGATCATTTATAGTGTTTGTCGTACTTAGTCTATTCGCATTAATCTTAAGAGCAAAGCCAAGTCGTTAACATAAGGAGGAACTGTTACCTTTTCCATACTGTTTCATACAAAAAACGTCAGAGAACATGCGTGTCTCTGACGTTTTTTGTGTTTGTTCTCTATAAAAGGTTACAGATAAGTGCTATCTCTTACATTATGACCATGTAGCTCAGTGAAAGTGTCATAGATCGGTCGCCTCTGTTACCTTTTAGTCATTAATTGATGAGTAAACGTCACAGATAGAGGCGGCGGGACAAGGGACCTGTCCCCCTATCCCTTTTCTCTCAACATGGAATACTTCACATAAGCTTTATAGTAACTTCCAGCAAAAATGCCAACCATAAGTATAGGGAGCAACTTCAAGAGAACAAATGGAGTTTCAAAAATAAGTGCTTTCCAAAATAGTGCACCGTTCATATCCCAAAGGCCTGCGTGGTATAATCTCGTATCCTTGTAAATCATAAAAGAAAACACTAAACAGAGCATCCCGAACCACAGTGAATAATTCATTAATCGCTTATAATAATTGCCTTGTGATTGGCGATCGGAGAAGATTTCATTTTGGCCATCGTCTTCTTTTTGCCAATATCGGATTCCAAGCCCGCTCCCCTTTATATAGTTCCAGCCGAAATCCTCGTAGATTCCAATGTATTCTTCACGCTTTTCCTTGGGTAAATATTCTTGATAATCAAGTCGCATCACATATTTCTGGTCCGTTTTTTCGAAGGTGTACAATCCTAAACTATTAATATGTGTGCAGCGATACCCTTTTTGTAACTGTTCGTTCAGCCATTGCTCTTCTTTTTCAATATTAATAAACACGTTAAACTTCTTCATTCACATCACCTTCTTCATATAAGGATAAAATATGCGAGAGCCTTTCTTGTTCCATCTTTAGAATCGTGCTTCCTTCTTCGGTAATCTTATAGATCTTTCTCCGTCCTGAATGTCCGACCGGTTCAATCCAACCGTGTTTACTTAAGTTTTCAATCGCCCCGTATAATGTACCAGCGGCTAAGCTAACGGAGCCTTCACTCATGCTTTCGATCTTTTGCATTACGGCATAGCCGTGCAGTGGCTCACGTAGAGCTAATAAAATGTAGTGCATCGTTTCAGACAACGGCAGTAATTTGTGTTTCATTCTCTCACCCTTTATTCAGTTCAACTATATAGTGTAACTTAGTAATAACATAATACAGTTCAACTGAATAATCAATACTATTTTATAATTTTTTCCAAAGGACTTGCAGTACCCTTTCGAATTAGGCCAATACATAAAAAGAGTCGATTTCCTTTACGTTCGGAAATCGACTTTTTCCACCTATCTTGTGAGGTGAACTTTTAAGTAGCGCTATGGGTTCTTTTTCTTGAAAAGCGAACTAATGCGATGGCCAAACAAAGCATGCTCAGTGCCCAAACAAATCCAGAGATCCCCATCTGGAGCGAAATCTCTTCTGAAGCCATTGGATGCGTGTAGTCAAAAGCCATTCCTTTTAACGCAAAGTAGACTGCAGCCGAAACGAATAGCAGATGCAATACTATCCATGTATAACCTGAGCGATTATGTTTATTTCTTATCCATAGAAAGATTGTAACCAAAATAGCGGTCCCCATAACAATCGAAAAACCACCAATTAACAGACTCATAACTTCTTGTTCTAATGGCATAAGATAACCTCCAAATTGAATTGTTTGTTCCATAAGGCTCTTTATTTAGGATCCGTACTGTTCCATAACTTCCCCATTTTCATCTAGAGCCTTTATAGGTCCCCAAGCGTTGAGTTTATAAAAGTAACGACCTGAGTTAATGGGTAGGATTTCTATTTTTTCAACTTTATTATTCACTCTTGCTGTAATAGAAGATACACGTTTGTCCTCTACCTTACCGAAAGCGATCGGTATTTCGGTTTCTTTCCCTTTTCCATTTTCGATATGTACAATTTTATGATGGGCGGCGAATGAATCGTTTTCCACTGATTCTACTGTCGTATCGATCACTTCCCAGTTAGAATCGCTATGTTTAGCCAATAAAGCAACCCCTACTCTTTCCAATGCATCATTCTCATCTACATTGTAGGCAGAAAAGAGGACGACAGTTCCATACGTTCTTTCCTTTTTGGATATAATCTCATGTACGTCTAATTCGCCAGACCAACGATTGTCTATTGCCTCTTTGGGTGATTCATTGCTGCACCCTATAAGGATAAAAACGATAGAGATGAAGAATAAGTGTTTCGTACATCGTTGTAGTATTTCGATAAACAATGGTACTAGTCCTCCTGTATGGTTATGTTCTCTCTAAGAAATGGCTCGAAGCGCGGGGACGGTTCTGGTGCTTTGTCATCTTAACCTACGGGGGAGAACTGAGTTTTTTTGTGTTTTCACTCTATTAAAATTCCTACTATATCTTACAAGATGTCCATGCAGACTAATGAAACCGTCACAGATGGAGGTGACGGGACAAGGGACCTGTCCCCCTATCCCATGTCTCCTAGGGTTTTCGTATTCTTATGAATCAATTCTCCATTCCGCCAATCATACCACTCCAAATACTCCGTGTTTTCTCCTTCAACGGTATAATGAACAAGATAGGTGTTTTCTTCCCTCTCGATTTCTTCAAAATAATTTATTGTGAAACTCTCATCCCCTACTTTTTCTCCAATGGCATCATACACTGCTTCCTCTACTCTGCTATCTTGCCAGTAATGAAATACCGATGCGCCCAAAACAATAAAAGCTAGTACGATTCCTATCCAGTCGCTCACTCTGGTATTCTTTTTCTCTTTCTTGTTGTACCACATGATTTTAATTAAACCTGTGATCAACATCAGCATTAACACAGGGACATATAGAAGAATCAGAGAAACTTGAAAGAGCGCCCCTACATATGAAATCACAAACCAAAGGAGTAAGAGGAGCAGAAATTTCTCTAATCCATATTTTTTCTCATTAAACAATAACTCAACAACAACGCTTTTACGCAAACTCCCACTCCTTCACTTTATTAAACGACCACTTTCCTATAACAACAAAGGAGCTGCCATTTAGACAACTCCCTAGGCACCCTTTAATTGAAAAAGAAGTTTCCAATGAATCCGAATAGAAACATGATGATCATGCCTCCAACCAGAAAATACCCAATAAGCTTAATAGGTAAAGGTAACCTGCCTCCCCTCGTTTTAGGGAACCCCTCGATATCTTGCTTATGGGCTATGGCATCATTAAAGGGCTTGTTTTGGTCTTCATTGTTCATAAACGATTTAGCACCTCCGTTGTAGAAGCTATTTCACTGTATCGAAAATCCTTATCTTACACTTACGATTTACATGACTTTACGTTTCAGTCCTGTAATGATTTACAATCTAGTTTGTTCCATCCCCCTACTCCCTTTTTGTTTTACCCAAAGAGATAAAGGTTACTAAATACTGTAAAAAGGAGTCCTTCTCATGGACGTACTTGCTGTCGTTTTAATGACGATCGGTATCATAGCTGTACCGGTGATTGGCTTTTTCTACCCTGCTTTGAAAGAAATGAAAGGGGAGCATTTGTCGGAACGTAAGCGATACGGATACGGAGCACTAGGCATTGGCATCTTGCTTTTACTATTAATACTCAGTCAATTCATCATGAGGTTAGAGTTTACTGAGTTAATTCCGTATGTTCTTTAATTTTTTAATCTAAAGAAATTTGACGATACCAACATAAGTACCCCTATAACCAATAGCGGTATCGATAACGTCTCTAATAATTCTGGCGTACCTTCAATCCCCAATAAATCACTAAACGCAAAACCAGCGGCAAAAACCCATATCCCTAAATAAGCAAGCACTTTTCCTACGGTATTCTTCCCTCTTCCTAACATCTACATCATCCTCCTCAGTTGTTTTTATGTATACCATGCTCTTTTCATCTTTTAACAAATAAAGGAAACCAATTAAAGCATACCAAATCCACACATGCATGGGAACCATAAAAAAAGAAGCCAGGATCCGCTAATCCTGGCTTCTCTCTATTCTACTATGCCGGCTGTGCTACGTTCCACGTATCAACCATGTTCACGCCAGCTGCTTTCATCATTGTATAAATCGGGCAACGGGCTTCTACTTTTTCCTGTAGTTCTTTCAGACGCTCATCTGATTCACTTGTTGTAATGTCAGCCTCGATCGTTACCGTTTCGAAGTATGGCTGAACATCTGCTTTGCCCATGAAACCGCTAGGATCGAACTCACCTGAGATGTTGAAGGAAATGTCCTGTAGATCAAATCCGATCTCTCTTGCGACCATGCGCGCCGTCACGTTTTCACAAGCGGCAAGGGAACCGAGTACACTTTGAAGTGGGTTTGGCCCAGAGTCTTGACCGCCCATGTGTTTGCCTTCATCAATCATAAATTCGTGCTTTCCTGCATTTGCTTTTACAGTAATACCTTCTGTTTGTGCTGTTACGTTCATTGTCATTTTATTTGCCATTGTAATCTCTCCTCTATAGTGTGAATCGATTTTAGTTGTGAATGAGAACTTCACGTTTCTTTGAATTTCGTTACTTTTTCATTTATAGTTGCGTTTTTTATCTGCTCACCAATACCCTAAGGGGTACATAAAATACTATACTAGGTATCTTTGATATTGTCAATAGTTTGGGTTTTCCCCCTGATTCAGGAGGATTATTAGGCTGACGCAAAGAATTTTATATTACCATGGAAATAATGACTAAAACCTTTAAGAGTTCCCTTTATTTGATTTCTCGTATTCTTAAGCTATGGAAGGAGTAGTATTCATGCCTTATCGAGCAAAGACTCAAACGTTTCCTTTGCTTTTACTCTTATTTTTAATGGTAAGTTCTGTACTAAGTTCATCATTTCGGAATAGCCTTTCTGTTGAATTTCTTGTGTTCGGGATTCTATTTTGCATCTTTACCTTCTTCACTCTCTTTATCCACTACGAATGTACAATCGATTCAAACTATGTATCGTATAGAGTCTTATTCTTCTCCTGGCCACTATATAAACGGACCCTCTCTCCAAATGAAATCAAACAGATCAAGTTCAAACGTGTTGGCTGGAATACCAAGGGGGCTATCATAAAAACAAAAAAAGGCCCTCAAGTCAGAATCACTCATTTCACACCCGAAGACGTATATACAGATTTAACGAACTTTGCAGCCGCACATAACCTTTCCGTCTACAAGACAAACGATTACCTAATTCTAGATAGGTAACTAGATCATGCGTTTAAAAAAGGAGAAGAACCGCCAACCTGCGTTTCTTCTCCCGTTACTTATGTATCGTTTATGTATGAGTTTGGGCTGACTTTCTTGTTACGACATCCTTTGGTGTTTCCAATACGTCTTATACCCCTTGTTTCGCACGACGGCTTCTTTCGGAACTTGAGTGGAAATCATCCAGATCGCAAGAAGATCGACACAGGCACCTATGGCATTTAGAAAAGCGATATCAAACAAAAATAAAGAATAAACCCCGGTCGCCGCCATAAACACGATTGGCACAATCGATAGCACAAGGAAAGGGGTCAGGTAGACTACCAGAGCCCGGTTGCGACTCATCCTCTTCGTATAAAAAGCGAAAAACACAAGGTACTTCATCAGCACCCCAACATAAATATCATCAGACTTCAGCTTAGCCGGAAACACTACCGCATGTAAGCCTTCATGAATGGGAAGCATGACGGCATAAGCCAAGAGAAGATTCCAGCCAAATCGGAATTGATAAAACTCTTCAATTCCTAATACAACTGCCAACAAATAAACCAACAGAATCGCAAATACCCCAATTGGTAAGGCCATCCATTGAGCTAGCGCTGCGTTTGGCTCCTTGAGCATCGTCCATCCTTCCTCTTCAGGACGGAACTGCTCTGATACGGGAAGCTTTGTAGAAACCTTCACTTCGTCACCTCTTCATCACTCATATAGTTCCCTTCATTTAACCCCCATATGGTATAACCAAATAATAGACCACCTAACAGAAATGACCCAATCGCAATTGCGAGCTCAAGCACCCAGCCTCCAGTGAAGTAGTCACCGAACGTTAGCTTGTGCTCCATTCCTTCACCAAGCAGGAAGAAGAGTACCCCTGTGGATAATCCCCAGCCAAGCACACCGTAATATAATATGTAATGCTTCTTACCTTTCTCGCGAATCTTGCTCCATTTTTGGTTAGCATTCTTGTGACGTTCGTTCATCCAATCCTCTCCTTTTGAACCATCACACATTTTATCATATTTCTTCCAATATTCTTGTAAAAAATCAATATGGTTCTCTAGTTGAATATGGTAGTCTTGTACCAAATGAATCGATTGGCGGGATTAGAATGAAACACCGTTCAGCTTTGGTCTCTATTGGTCTAGGGGCTACTTTATGGGGAATCATCGGAATTTTTGTAACGTATTTATACGACTTAGGCTTCAACCCTGTTCAGGTCGTGGCCTTACGTGTGTTCATGGCAGCGGTGTTCATGAGTGTCTATGTTGCTTTAAAAGATAAACGTTTGTTCCGAATTAAGCTATCTGATAGTCGCTATTTTATTGGGACGGGCATTATCAGCATCGTGTTTTTCAACTGGTGCCTTTTTAGCGCGATGGAAGAAACGTCTATTTCGATCGCCTTTGTCCTATTATATACGGCTCCCGCTTTCGTCACGATCTTGTCGAAGTTCTTATTCCAGGAACCTCTGACAACGCGTAAGATCAGCGCCTTACTCACAACGTTTATTGGCTGTACACTTGTAATTGGTTTATTGCCTGATATGAGTGGCTCTATTTCTTTATACGGCCTTCTACTCGGACTTGGCTCTGGATTTTTCTACGCCCTTTATAGCATTTTCGGAAAATACGCCCTTCAGAAACATAACTCCCTAACCGTTACGGTGTATACGTTTCTATTCGCAACAGTTGCTGTTGTCCCGTTTAGCGGTTTGGGGGAAATGGTACCGGTTCTCTCCGATTGGAAAGTATGGGGATTCATCGTAGGACTCGGCTTCTTGTGTACGATGCTTCCGTTTATTTTGTACACCAAAGGTCTCGAACACGTAGAATCAAGCCGCGCTTCTATTATTGCAACGATCGAGCCTGTAGTAGCTTCTCTGACCGGATTTCTTCTCTTTAATGAGACGTTAACGCTGTGGCAGTATGTTGGGATCGCTTTTGTGATTGGTTCGGTTATTATGGTTCAGGAAACGAGAAAAGGAAATCGTGTTCAAACGTTGGAAGAAGCGAACGTTTAAACGGAGAATTTAACGTAGTAAGTAATTGGATAATTTAAGAGTGTTGCACCTGCTTCTAACAATCAGAACTCAGGAGAGGAGGATGTAATTGATCAGCTTATTGGAAATGATCTTTCAAGTATCTGGAGCAGTGTTGCTCTTCTGTGCCGTTTATTATTATTTTCATTTTAAGAAAATCAAAAAGACCAAGAAACTAACTGCAGTTGAGTTTACCGTTTACGTTGCAACTCAAATTGCATTTATACTTTTGGGAAGTAGTTATTTGCTTCTACTTTTGGATAAAAGTTAGTAAACATACGAGTGTGAATGCTGAATAATGGGTCATCCATCCAATACGAGTTATTTATACAGTCCCTTCTCTAACGCATAATTTAATGCCAGTTCAGGGACTAAGTATTTCACACTCATTCCGTTTTCAATGCGAGAACGAATGAGTGTAGAACTTGTTTCCACATTCACACCTTTACTCAAACAATCGAATCGGTGTTCATGCTTAGTCAGAAAAGAATTTCTAGCGATTATTTCAGGCATATCATATCCTTCTCGTCCCATGACAATGAATTTATTGTTTTCGATGAGTTCCTGCCCCTTGTGCCATGTTGTGATGTTGGCTAAATTATCAGCACCCATCACAAAGAACAGTTCGTCATTCGCATATTCTCTTTTTAACTTTTCCATCGTGTTATACGTATACGTCTCCCAAGCGTGAGCCCTAAGCTCAATGTCATGAACATGAAAATGAGGATTATCTTCAATCGCTAATTGGATCATGCTCAATCGATCCTCATTCGGCGATAAGTCCTGAACCTTATCAGCCCTTATATCTGAAGACGGGATCAGAATAATTCCATCTAATCCTCTCCTGTCTCTTACCATTTCCATTGTGACAAGATGACCGATTGTAATGGGATCAAATGCCGAACCAAATACTCCATACCGTTTTGTTTCCATGTTTATCTCCCTCTCTTGACTATAAGATATCAACCTTCCCACTTCCCTCAGGTTCTTTTCCTTCTATACTTATGTAATCACGTTCAGAGCAATTAATCATCATGTTTACAATACGGTGAACTTTTTATACGAACTCTCTCGTCTCTTACCCTTTAAATCCTTGAATTTGATTATAGCCTAAGATCATTGCGACTATAAACCAAATCGTAGCAATCACTAACATGAAGAGGACCTTCCACACTTCCTTTAGTACGATTTTAAACGACAATTTCTTGTACTCCGTTATTTCGACGGATTGGAAAGGTACACGAAGCAAAAAGCTCATTAGAAATAAGAAGAGATTTTTGAAACCTTTATGATTGGATAACATGGCTATTTTGTACAATATATAAAAGGATAACATTATAGCTAAGAATACATATACTTCGATAGCAATAAACATATAAAACTTAACTTGCGCTAGATCCTTAGCTTCAGGGAACAACATACCATCACTACTTTTACCTTAAAGTTTATAATCAATAGAGACTATTGGAATCACTCTTATTTTATCAATAATAAAAGGAAACCGAAATCATATACGATCGGTATTCCTTATCCATTAATTTCTATGCTTTTCAACTACACAACTATATTCCTCGCCCGCCTCAGCTTTTTATTTCTCCTCAAATTCCACCGCACACACTTGCTGCGGATTAATGATGATATCATCCTCAATTTCAACAAGCCCGCTATCCTCTAACAAATCTAGAAACTCATCTCGATCCTGGCATTCGATTACATACGCCTTGCCGTTTGTTAAGAAGATCTTTGCATACGTCGTCATCTTAGATTCCACTCCTTTATTGGAACCTATGTGATGACATGAGTGATTATGTACAAGCCCTTTGCTGAAAAATACCTACTCTTGTCGCTTCTTTTCCTTTTTGTAAATAACTAATTTAAACACACCACTCAGCATAAACATCAAAGCTATTAAAAGAGGATAAGATACCGTCCGCAACACCTCGCCACGATCAGGTGGTGCCCACACGCCAACTTGGGGTGTTATCATGTGTATTACTTGAACCACAGCGAGTAGCAGCATGACACCTGCACTCACAAAAGGAATAACGAACCAACTCTTTTTAGACATGTTCCGATTGCTTCTTTTCATAACTAACCCCCTCCGCTTCAACGGCTCTCCTTGTATTACGAGGACAATCGTTGAAACGTTTCAGGAGTAACACGTACTTTTCAAAAGATCACTTAGGATAGATTTTCATCTATAGAAAAAGGACTATAGAAACGTTCATCTTCATGTATATCTCCCTAACCTAATCTCTTATATGGACAGACGATTTGACCGTATCGAATATGCTCAACAGCATGATAGTAAAGCCATGTTGGATATCATTGATCAAAAAGTAAGCCGTACTCGAGTTGATGTTGATTATTTAAGTGAAAAGACAGGTGTGCATGATGTAAAGTTGAATAATCTGGCCAAGCGTCTTGATGAATAAAGAAGACCTTTTCCTACTTTCCCACAAAAATAAAAAAAGCACCTGGCCCAAGACCAGATGCTTCCTTCATCTATATTAACGCTCGATTTTTTCCCCTGCATACGACTCAATCTCAAGTGGAGCAGTTAAGAACTGTGGTGCTTTCTCAACGAAAGCTGTGAAGTGGCTGCTCTTCCCATGTGCTTCAACAGAAGCCTGATCCTGCCATACTTCTACCATTGTATACGTGTTCTCTTGCTCTGTGCTTTTCATTAGGTCATACGAAATGTTTCCGTCCTCTTTTCTTGAGTCAGCGATCAGTGAACGGATCTCTTCTAAGAAAGCTTGTTCTTTCTCAGGGTTTACTTGAAAATGTGCGTGAGTGATAATCATGGTTATTCCCTCTTTCTCTTATCAGTTTATTTCCAGTCTGCGATCGTATCGATTGGAAGACGTACAGATTCGTACCCATCTTCTGCTGCTTTACCGATTGAGATCAGCATAACTGGGTAGTAACGGTCTTTATCCAGACCATAGGCTTCAGCGATTTGGTCTTTCTCATATCCACCAATTGGGTTCGTGTCATAGCCGTGAGCACGAGCTGCTAGCATGAACTGCATGGACACAAGGCCACCATCGATTAGATTCATTTCACGGTACGCATCCTCTGAAAGTTGATCCACTAGTCCTTGAATGGCAGGAACTTGACGATCGCGTACTTCTTGCGGCATTTTCCCTTGTTCAACTGCACTATCGAAAATCGTCTCAAGGTATTCTGTGCTGTTCATATCTACAAATACAGCTACTACGGCTGCAGATGTTTCGACTTGATTTTGATTGAACATGGCTAGAGGCTTAAGGGTTTCTTTCCCTTCTTCACTGTCGATGACAACAAAGCGCCAAGGTTGTAAGTTAACAGAAGAAGGAGCCATGGTTGCTTCTCTTAGAATTTCAGTCATCTCTTCTTGGCTGATTTTTACAGATGGATCGTAGTTACGAATGGAACGACGACCTGAAATAATTTGGTTGAAATCGTTGATAGTTGCTTTCGTCATGTTGTATTCTCCTCTACTCTATAGGTTGTTCGTCTTCAATATCCTTCACGTTGCTCTCTACTCTCGTTAATAAATCAGATAAGACAGCACGCTCTTGATCTGAGATTCCTTTGAAGACTTGTTTAATAAAAGTTTCTTTCTCTTTACAATAACGCTCGATCTTTTTTCGACCAGCTTCTGTTAGCTTGACGAATGTGACCCGGTTATCTTCAGGGTTTTTGCGACGAGTGACGACCCCTTTTTCATCAAGCTGCTTCAGGTGTCTCGTCACGGCAGCACTATCAATGTTGACCTGGTGACGGAGCTCAGTCTGATTAATCTCATCAACTTCCATTAATTTATGAAGTAACTCTAATCGTGACTGGCTTATTCCTGTGCAGCGTTCAAATTTCGGGCTCATCTGTCTATAGATCTCATTCAATTGAAGAATGAGCTTCTCTTGTTCTTGATATGAATTCGTCAACAAATCCCCCTCCTCACCTAATTAATTGATGCATCAATTATTGACCCGTCAACTAATTTAATATAGATCCTTATGCTTTGTCAACTAGAACGAATCCATTCATTGACCCATCAATCATTGAGGCATCAATTACTATAAAACAGACGATGTACATGAGTCAACGAAAGTACACTCTTCTTTACTCACTCTCTGCTACCTCTACATTCACGCGATAATCAAATGTATGCTACAATTGTACAATTAGATAGGTTATAGAAAGGATTTTTTGATGTGGTATGATGAGGATTTCACTTATTACCATGAGGGATTCGAAATCAACAAAGCCGGATTCAGTGTTGTAGCGAAAATCCAAGAAGGGATCATTCATATGATTGACTTCGGATTTGAGGATGTTGCTCCTTTATATCCAACAATGAGTCGCGAATTTATTGATACACTTATGTCTTTTGTACCGAAAGAAGTTGCGAAAGCCCTACCTCGCTATAGAGGAAAAAATGCGGATTTGGTCTACTACTTTATGAACCGTGAAGGAAAGTGGTTCGAGTTCAATTATCACATGGATCGGATTGAACCAGTCCAGGGCTTAGATAAATACAATATGAACGACACCGAAATGATTCCATGGGTCGGCGAAGCATTAAAGCGCCAAAACGCTGAACATTGCCCAAGCTGCCGCGCCCTTTATTTAGAAAAAGGCAAAGTCGAATGCCTACCATGTAAAACCATCGGCCCCCACCACCCTCACAGAATGGCCGAGGCTGACAAAGTGGAATAGAAAAGCTAGAGGACGGCCTGAACCGTCCTTTTTTTGATGGATTAAATTCCAGACTGGATATCGGAACCAGGGGTTAAGCCGATCCACCCGAACTTGAGCCGCTCCCGCTAACTCTCTCCTCCTACTTGAGTCACTTTTTCTTAATCTTGAGCCACTTCTCTCTAACTTGAGCCACTTCCTTGCTGACTTGCGCTTTTTATCTCTAGCTTGAGCTGTTTTTTTAAGTACTTGAGTCAGTTTTTTTCGAACTTGAGCCGGTTCTTCTATAGGTTGAGTCGCTTTCACTGGACTTGAGCCGCTCTCCCCCGACTTGAGCCACTTCCGCCCCGACTTGAGTCGCTCTCCCCGAACTTGAGCCACTTCTGCCCCGACTTGAGTCGCTCTCCCCGAACTTGAGCCACCCTCCCAACTATATATGCCCTCCGCTTACCATCATCCCTATCATAAATTCACGTACATCCCTCATCATCCAATACATGTCAAGACTAGTAATAACCCGACTTTTTATCTATTATTTTACATATACCTACATCTTAAGGAGTGGCTTTGATGACAACGGATACGAAGGAAATAAGCCAGGAGTGGCTCGAGATACAAAAGACCGTAAAACAAGACTTTCTGAACCATGTTTCTAAGAAGGAAATGGCGAAGATTGCCCAGGTGTTTGACTTGAAAGTACAAGGATTTTCAAAGAAACGATTGGTTTCTGCCCCACCTCCTATGCTAAAACAGACGATCACAAAATTTATGGATTCACTTACCGATTTGAGAATCTTCTTCCGAGGATTCACAGGACCTTTTATAGAGGACATGGAAGCGCACGAGTTTTCTGAGCTGATTTTACAGGCATCTTTAGAAGAAAGCATGACCGATACGCAAAAAATGATGATTGTGGCTGTGCTTTTTCCGGAGCGTTATGAAGACAATCGAAAGAGGATGATCGAGAATGTAGAGAACGGAGAAGATGTATTCACTGGCCTTCAAGAATTTTCATTAGAAGAAATTCTCAAAGGCCATGCGCAAAAGCACGAAACAACGCTCCCTTCTCTCATCGATTCGTTCCTTGAGAAACACACGATAATCGAGGATCTCCCCGAGGAGTTAGATCTTGTATCGTTTTTCGAAAAAGAGTATGAAGAGGATCATGAAACAGAAGCCTTGCAAATTGTAAGCGAATACGACCTGAACGGTGAGGACTATTCTTCTGAAGAATTGCTACCATTATACAAACTTGCACTCCATGAGCTTATTACGCTTGCCGACCGAACCATTACGAAAGCTAACGAAGAGCGAGAGGGAGCGCTACACGAGAAGGCTTCTGCTGAACGAAAAGCAAGTCGGTATTATAAGCGACGCGATGACCTCCTGCGTCAGTTGAAAGAAAAAGAACAAGATCGACAAGATGGAGAAAAAGACCAAAGAGAAGAACGACTAGAGCTTCAGAGACAGAATGAAACGCTTGAACGGGAACTTGAGAAGGTGCGTCAGGAGTATAAAGATGCGATGAAGAAGAAAGAGGATGCCGAGATCGATGTGTTCTCAGAGCTTGATGACTTTTTGTTTATTACAAGCGAACGTGCCGAGCGCTACGATTCTTTCATCCCTGAAAAGAAGCTGCTTACATACAATACAGATCGTTCGTTTTCTGAGCAGTTTAAGTTTATACCAGAGAATAAGCTGATCTTCATAGACACCAACTCCCTTTCATCTAAGGCGCAGCTTGAAGTCAGGAAGTATTTGCAACAGAAACAGTACAGTTATAAATTCGTCAGCGGTTCTCCTCAGAGCGTGTTCCGCAAAATTATTTTCTACCTAGAAGGAGATGCAACCTATGAAGCTATCAACTAAACTCCCACATATCGTAAGAAGACAACTCGATGACAGCATCTTCGTTGGCCGATTAGCTACATCGTCTGAAATTCATACCCAAACGTTTCAGGAATCACCGATTGTACTAAGCGAACATTCGGACCGGCTAACCTTTTACATCAAGCCGTTATCCCCTATTCCGAACGGACTTACCCGCTATTTTGGTAAGATGAGTGACTTGTTAACAGGGAATACAAACTCGATGAACAACGTGCGTTTGTTCAATGATTTGATCAACTATGATCGTCTTCCCTATCCAGATATTAAGCCACGTATCGAAGCGCTGTTTCAGGACAAGCTTGTTCTCTTCAAGTTGACCCATGCGAATGACAATATTTACGTTGAGTTGATTAAGCTTGAGCCCATTCAACCTGAAGAGGGGTATGTAGTGATTCCAGCTCCCGACTTGCGTATTGGAGAAACGAATCAGGATCTCGAGTCCAAGCTAACGAACGAGAAACGCCCCATCACACTAAAAAAATACCCGAACCTATT
This sequence comes from Pontibacillus salipaludis, assembly GCF_014642405.1. Taxonomy (GTDB): domain Bacteria; phylum Bacillota; class Bacilli; order Bacillales; family BH030062; genus Pontibacillus; species Pontibacillus salipaludis. Next base: position 150,933 of record NZ_BMIN01000008.1, on the reverse strand, counting down.
CCCGTCTCCATCCATGGTTCTGTTTGAGAACACCCTTTATGAAGTTGATTTGGAATCTAAAAGTAACTCTACAACGTACTTTCAGAAGGATGACGCGTCTGTTCGATACGCTACGCTTGATCCAGATGAACTGATCGAACATGTTGATGCTGTTTACGAACATCATTTATATTTCTTATCTAAACAAAAGTTCGCTAGTTTGTGTGAGCTTTTTGAAACGAGAAAAAGAGAGCTGACTAAAGAGCACCCGCCAAAGGTGGAGCAACCTGCAACGCCTGCTAGTTCAGTAGAAAGGCATATACCTACTCCGGCTCGAGCTACTTCTGAGATGGAGTTTCTTCACCGTTTGCTTCATAAAGCAGGGTATGAGCACAAAATGTTTTATCGTGAAGAGGATCTGTATGCGTTTCATATGAGTGTGAAGACGAATCCGCTCACCATTCTCGGTGGCATGTCTGGTACAGGAAAATCACAGCTCGCTCGTATATACGGGGAAACGCTAGGACTCGTAGAAGGTGAGACAATGCTTTTCTTACCCATCTCCCCTTCTTACCAGGATCCAAATGATATCCTTGGGTACTTGAATCCGACAACAGAGCTGTTCCATGAAAGCGATACGGGTCTTGTGAGTCTCTTGCAACATGCGGCTGATTATCCGGATCAGCTCCATATGGTTATTTTTGATGAGATGAATTTATCGCAAGTGGAGCACTGGTTCAGTCCATTTCTTTCGCTCCTTGAGATTAATGGAGATAAGCACTTACAGATCTTTAACGATCACGTGACGGAACAAAGTGGTCGCTACCAGTCTCGTATTAAACTTGGGGACAATTTGATCTTTGTTGGAACCGTGAACTTCGATGAGACGACGAAATCCTTCTCCGATCGGCTGCTTGACCGGACAAATATCATTACACCGAAGAAGCCGCCTTTTAAAGATACAATCGCTTTCTATGAAAAGGTCCACCGTTCTGTGCCTGTTTCTCCTGAGCCGAGAAAGGTGAGCGCTTCTCATTTGCGCGGGGAATGGCGCTTTGCTCCGCAAGAGGTTGGGCTCCATCTTTTGAACGAGTACGAGGTCCATACACTTGATGCGATTCATACCCTTATGAATGAGAACGATCCCCAAAAAGGAGTCTCATTCCGTGTGGCACTAGCAATTGCTGATTACTTGTGCAACGTACCCCATGACGAGCACGGACAGCCTTTACTTTCTAGACGGGAGCTGTTTGATTTCCAGATCAATCAGAGGATCTTAACGAAGATTAAGGGCATAGATACGTTTGCAGCGCCTATGGTTGGTGAAATGAGTACGCCTACTGATTATGTCGACGGCTCCCTCGCCCAACTCTTTAAATCCGACCGTGCTCAGATGGCTTCTGACTTCACCTTGTCTCTGAAGACCCTTCAGAACAAAGCAAAAGAGTTGATGATGTATGGCTTTACCAATTAATGAGCAAGAGACGATCGAACTAAAGGCTCTAGGAATCGGGCTTTATTTTCAAACCGGACGAAACGAAGTGCGAATTGATCGATTGAGCCTGGATCAGAAGCGACATAACCTTACAGAGACTATCGTGGAAGTGTATGAATACCAGAAGTGGAGTGCCCTATTGATTGACTGGAAGGCCAGTCGTTCCGTTACGGTTCGCCTCCCCTCAAAGGACGGAGCAGGAAACTCACTAGAGATTTCATTAGGGAAACACCAGCAAGTACAGCCGTTATTTGATCCGTCGAAAGAAGACACTTTCCCCTGGCCGTGCGGGACATTTCTGTACGAAGTCGATATTGGAGGTCAGACGTATTACGGCGCTGTCCGCATCATACCGCACCACTTCTCGAAGAAACAGTTCAATCGAATTGCAGAGTATTTAGAAGAGGCATTAGATGGGCTGACAACAAACTACTACCAGGATGTCAGTCGATCTCTTAGTCCTGAGCAGCTGATGGGAGAAAGCGATCTGCTTTTTTCTCGTTGGCTGGATCGTTCCTTCCGCAAGTTGACGATCGCACTGGATTGGATTGAGAAAGAAAACCAAATGAACGTGAGGCGTCACTACCAGGTCGAGTCTCATCCAGGAAGGATGGATCGTCAGAGTGTGAAATGGGAGTACTCCTTTAAAGGAGCCGTGATGAGTGGGACAAAGTTTTACAACCGCAAACATCGACATGACGCGAACCTCCCTGAGAATCAACTCGTTAAATTTCGTACGAAAGCGATTCTAAAACGAATGGACACTCTAATCCAGACACTCGAACAAGAACGGCTCGTCTTCATGGGCGAACAAGAGAAACTCAAGAGTGAAATCAGACAAATTCAATCCGACCGAAGAAGCCCGCTTCACCATGTCACTTCTCGTGATCAGACGCTATTAAAGAACAAGCAGATCAGTAAAGAAAAGACTCAAGAAGCACATGGATTAAAGATTTCCGGTATGGATCAGATGCTTCAGAAGGTGAAGTCCTATAGACAACAGCTCCGCTACGTCATACGGCAAGGTTTCTGGAATGATGTGGACGATGTCCATCCAAGGGTACCTCGATCCGTTCAAAGCCGTGGGTATATTTCGTTCCATAAGCTGTGGCATGAACTTGAAGAATCCGGAGGGCGAAAAACGTCACCATCGACGCCGTCCAAAGGGTCTCCTTTGTTCCACTCTACTGGGAAAATGTATGAGTATTATACGCTCTTAACGATTGTCCAGCTTATAACCGAGCGCGGCTTTTCCTTTAAGAAGGATACACTCTTGGGGCAGTTGCAAAAAGGATACCTACACTCAGAGCTTCAGGGAGGGACAACAGTCGTTCTTGAAAATGAGGACTTGGAACTGCATGTTGTGTACGAACAAGAGCTTGAGCATCGCTCCCGGGATGCGATCGCTAATGGAACGTACTTCTTCTCTAAGTTCAGAAGGAAAAAGCCAGATATCCGGATCGACTATTATAAGAAGCAAGAGGATGTCCCCCTCTATCATTCATCGATCGCAGTAGAAGTGAAGTATAGTCCCCTTCGCAATATCTACTCGCCGGATGGCAACACGAAAGCTGCCGAGCAGATGAACGAATATGTCGGCATTAAATATTACTGTCCTATTCGTAAGTCTTTCTATAACCGAATCCGTGAAGTGCTGTGCGTCTATCCCGGAAGTCGCGCAGAGCCTGTCCTACTTGATACAGAAGCCGGAAAGTTTGTTCAGCTTTATCCTACAGAAGATGGGGCTGTTGGGATGGAGGCGTTAGGAGAAGTGCTTGATGGGTGGTTGGATCCTGAAGTGTGGTAATGGATCGTCCCACTAAAAAACGAATGAACGTGAAAAAAACGGCTCAGATTTCGTATGAAACCTGAGCCGTTTTCTATTGTTCCTTTCAACGAAAAACCCGTTCGATCTATGTTTTCTTTTTGTAGCGATACAGAAAGAATGCGACTCCTACACCTATCAAAACAAGTATACTTCCATATACGAGGAAGGATGAATGTTCGTCCTGTGTATCCGGACTTGGTTCTACCTCTGTAGCTATCGTTTGTTCAGGATGCGACTTTAGAAAGTCTTCGTAAAAAGCTTGATTTGGACCTACAACTTTACCACCTTTCAGTTGAACCATCCCGTTTGGACCCGCAACGGGTATTAAGAAATCAGCATCTTTACTCGCTTCTAAGAATAAGAGAAATTCTCCCCCTTCTTCTTGATATTCCTCTACCCATCCCACATCAAAGCCATCAATGCCTGCCGTGATTGGATTAGCTACCTCTCCTTTATAAACATGTGTGATGTCGAACTCTTGCCCTTGAAATATAAAATCACTCGGTTCTGGTTGACTTGAGAAATTATATGTACCCGAAACAACAACCTCTGCCCGATCCACAACTTCTTGTGGTTCTATTTCGACCCAGCTCGTAGCGGAAGCTGTAGCGGAGTTCATCATCACGGTTAATAAGAAACTAGCAACGAACAGGATGTAATATAGTTTTTTCATTGTGGGCCCCCTTTCTTATTGATTAGACGTGCAATCAATAGAAAAGTTGCAAGCGAGTCTTGTTCGTATTGCTGCTAAGAAGAAAACATAACAGACCCAATCATTAGTCTTGATCTTTTGCTTCTTGGTTATCATTTTTGTTGTTCTCTAACTTGCTCGTTTAACTGCTTCACCTGTTGGATTAATTGCTCATTTTGCTTGATCTGAGCTTCTGAGTTTTTACTTAGGATTCGAAGCCATCTGAAGTTGAAGGCGATCGCGAGTACAACTATCATCCATATAGCTGTTGGGATATCCATGCCAAAGCACACCTCCTTAGTCCTTTTGAATCCAATGAGCTCTCATTATGCCAAAACCGATTCAGAACTGCGTCTCCTCAAGACCTCATCAATGACAAAGAATAGAGCAGCTACTGGCACCGCATAGACAAACAGGAACGGATTCACAATGACCGGGATGGTGAGACCCATATGAAAGATAAAGGAGAACATCACACGTGCGTCTCCAAAGTTTCTAGTCATCCTCTCAATTCCCATAGAGGCCACGCCACCAAGGAGCGTCCCACAGCCAATATAGATCATATAGAGGACTACGTTTGAAAGGAACCCATCCTTTTCAAATAACTGAAACTGATAGCCAAAGAAAGCTGAAGCGATGATGGTTGTACTAAGTGCGGCATAGATTTTTCTGAGGATCACGGCGATCTCTCTCCCCTTTTCTTTTCTTGATATAGGTTTTCATATTTATGATCCATTTTACGAATGAGCTTTCTAACACCAAAGCCAATCCACATAAATATTGCCAAAAAGAGTGCATGTATACTGTTCTCCACCCATGAAATGTGATCAGCCCAAAGAAGATCAAGAACGACCCTGATTGAAAATAAGCCTAGGAAGACAAAGGTACAGACACGAAATATAACGCGTGACATTCGATCAACTCCTATCTAATCTCTTTTTTGAGTGGTAAAAGGAAACCTCTGCTCTATTCCTTTCATGGGTACTCATTTATGTAACTCGTGTTCCTCTCTTCCTACGGTTTTAGGTTCCTGTAAGTTTCATCCTTCACCAAAAAAGAGATCAAATGATGTTAAAGAGTGACTTCTTCCATTATGACTCTCTGATCCACTTGAAAAGATAACGAACGGATAATGCCGAGAGCGGGAAGTTAGCCAACACAGCTACCCAGCTCAAGAAGTAGGTAACCCCATTTAAAGGCAATATGGTATGAAAGAGAAATACGAGTACCCGCCAATAAAACACAAGAAATACAATAAATAAGAAGAAGCTCACAACCTGTTCTTTAGCAGGAAGATATTTATCCGTTGCTTTCATCACTCCTCACCCCCATCTATTCAACTGTAAAATAACCCCAACAAAATGTAAACACTTTCATATAGTAAAGGAGTGAAGGGTGTCTGGCACGCTTCACTCCTTTACTGCATTAAAAAAAGCACTTCTGATTTGAACAGAAGTGCTTTGATAGGATTAGGTTGTAGTTTTGGTGCGGATTCTTTTCTTCAGTGAGCGGGCGTTCCATGCACAGACGATGGCTGCAACACCGTCTATAACGGGGATGACCCCTGCCGTAAAGATTGAAAAGAAAAAGGAGATTGCAAATAAGGCAGCTAACACAATCATGAGGTAGAATAAGAATTTTATCATAGTAACGTGGATTCCTCCCTGTCATTTCCTCCCCCAATGGTAACACATCTGCACTCACTCAACGATCGTCTAAAGAACAGAACCCTCATTCAAAGTTAGGGTGAAATTCACCCAGGAAGAGAGCATATCCTTTTATTCACTAAAATAATCATTGAATTCCATTACTAGGATGTTTTTTAGTTGATTGTTCCTATAAGGAATTCTATCATAATAAGTAAGGGGGAAAGACCATGACGACAACAGATATTCAAACAAACATTCATGATTACCACGTGGTACAGGCCATTGAGGAAAACCTTGCCACAATCCGGTTTGATTTAAATCGCCGAGTGCAGTTTGTGAACGACAATTTTGCTAAGGGGCTTGGATATACAAGAGACGAGATGTATGGAATGCTACATAGCGACCTTTGTTTTCCTGAGTTTAGCCAAGATCGAAGCTATGAAACATTTTGGCGAGACCTTGAGAAAGGAAAGTCTTTTCAAGATAAGATTAAGCGAAAAGACGCGAAGGGAGATGCCATTTGGTTAGAAGCTACGTATATGCCTGTGAGGGATGACTCAAGACGAGTGGTAGGCGTGTTTAAAGTTGCCACAAACATTACATCACGTCAGAATACGATTCATTCAGTAGCGAGTAAATTAGAAGCGATGTCAGAAGATCTGACTCAAAAATCGCAGTTTGGTATTGAACGCAGCCAGGACTTTCTAAAGACGATTGAAAGCATCTCAGAAGTCTCGACTTCAAATATTCAGACACTAAACAATCTTCAACAAGATGCCAAAAGCATTCAAGGAATTGTGAAGACGATTAAAGATATTGCCGCGCAGACCAACTTACTTGCCCTAAATGCCGGAATCGAAGCAGCAAGAGCCGGTGAGCATGGACGAGGATTTGACGTGGTGGCGAAAGAAGTAAAGAAACTATCCGAGAAGGTAGACGGTTCTATTAAAGAGGTTAAGACGAGCATTGAGTCCATTTCATATGAAATCAATACCATTACGACCGGCACCGAACAAGCTCAATCGAGTATCCAGGATAGCCAGCAACAAATTCAAGATGCTCTAGAGGACTTCGCTAATATTCTTGAAGCTGCACATACGCTAGAGAACCAAGCCAAAGATTTCTCTACTATTCTATAGATCACAAAGCTACCGCATTCGGGCGGTAGCTTTTTTCCGTATAGCTAACTTTTTTCACTACCTACAATTTCAGAAGGCTTCACTAAGCGAAAGGCACTGAAGAACACTACAAGCCCATTTATGAAATAAGGGATTGAAGCAAGTAAACCAATGGTTCCAGCAATCTCATCTCCTTCATTAATAAACTTCACCCCCATACTAAGACCAAACATAAAAAGGGGTGTCGAGAAGATAAACAGCATGCCGGCCCATAGTCGCTTCTTAAAATTACGCCTAGCATAATAGTTAGCCAAGCTATTCACCGAAATGAATACTGCTACAACGATCGCTGTTAAAAGAACCCTTTCGAGAATGTCCAATTCCTCTCCCTCCTTTCTCCTGATCCTCACAATAAAACTCTAGCATATTTTGCCTTTTTCGATCATCTGAAAATAGATAAAATTCCTCGTTCTCATGCTTTATGCCCATTTTTGTATGATTTTACCACTTCGGGTGTTATAATGGACCAAGATGAATTGGAACAAAATGGGGTGGAAAGATGATCTATATCCTTTATTTGATTCCTATAATCTTGGGAATCTATTATATCGCGAATGGCATCCGCCACGTCGGCGTTTCTCGCTTTCTTGCACCTTTAATACTCGGCCCGCTCTCTCTCGTGATTATACTTTGGCGTATTTTTGGTGAATTCGAGAACGATGGGGCCAAGATGCTTCTTTTCGTGATCGCCGTTTTACTCAGCTCTTCCTTTTTATTTACTTCGATGCTCCCTACCGAAAAGGAATTTTCCGCCCAGTCTGAAAATCAGAAGGTCGATTAGAAGAAAAACTCTAAGTGACGGAACTTAGAGTTTTTTTCATGTCTCAATGCCTTATCGTTTTCATATGAAGCACAAACGTTTACCATGAGAATAGCTACATAACCAACAAGAAAGGTCGTGTTCCATATGTTTCCACACCACTGGTCTGTGGACAAAATCCCTTCGATGCAGGGACAAACCATTATCGTAACAGGCGGCAATAGCGGATTGGGACAAGAAGCTGTCCGTGTCTATGCTACAAAAGGAGCCACAGTCATACTAGCTTGTCGCTCGATCGAGAAAGGTCAACAAGCAGCCCACCGCATTCTTTCCATGTTCCCTCAAGCCAACATTGATGTGATGGAGCTTGACTTGGCTAGCCTTCAATCGATTCATACATTCGCTGAACAATTCAAATCGAAATACAGCAAACTAGACATTCTCATGAACAATGCAGGCGTCATGACCACCCCTTATGGAAAAACAGAAGACGGATTCGAGCAACAACTTGGCATTAACCACCTCGGCCATTTCGCTCTTACCTCCCTTCTGTTCGATCACTTGAAAAAGGGAGATCATGCTCGAATCGTGAACATCAGCAGTAACGCTCACAAACAAGGTGACCTTGATTTCGATAACTTAATGTATGAAGGTGGCAAAGGCTACTCTCCTATGAAGGCCTACTCCCGTTCCAAGTTAGCAAATCTCCTATTCACGTATGAACTACAGCGCCGCGTTGAACGTGCTGACTTAGATATTAAAGTCCTCGCTGCTCACCCAGGCGGTGCAAATACGAATTTAGCAAGACACATTGAAAATAAGTTCTTATTCAAGATGCTTCGTGGTGTGCTTGAACGGATTACGCAAAGTGCCTACGACGGCGCCCTCCCAGGCATTCGCGCCGCAACGGACAAGGATGCAAAGGGTGGACAGTACTACGGGCCATCTGGCAAGTGGGAAATGAAAGGCGACCCTGTCCTCGTAGAACCGAAAACGCGAGCTCTTGATGTGAACGATGCTGACCTTTTATGGAAAGAGTCAGAGCGATTGACGGGTGTTCCATTTACCGTATAGCCAAATAAAAAAAGGGACTTGTTCATAAAGAACAAGTCCCTTTTTCTATTACTCATCATAATTGGCAAGCGTAATCGCAATTTCATCTTCAATGTCTTGCGCAGAATCTAAATAGTTGTTGAGGATAATCGAGAAAATCAGCTCTTCCCCGTTCTCTGCTGTTACATATCCAGACAAGGACGTCACACCAGTTAAGGATCCTGTTTTAGCTTGGACATTCCCTTCTGCCAGGGTATCGCCCATCCGGTAACGGAGTGTCCCTCCTTCGAAGCGCCCGCTGTCACCCGCTACAGGTAAGGATTCCAAATAATCATCAAACCACTCTTCTTCTCTTATTTTGTATAAAAGGTCCGAGATTTCATTAGCCGGCACCATGTTGACGTGCGACATACCAGATCCATCCCGGAGGCGCATCGTATCTGCATTAACGCCAATGCCTGATAAGTAGTCTTCTACCACATTCAACCCTTTTTCCCAGCTTCCTTCACCATGGGTGACTTTCCCCATTTCTTTCACTAACACTTCAGCATGTCCATTGTTACTCAGTTTCATAAACGGAATAAGCAACTCTTCAAGGGGCATGGACTCTTTAGAAACGAGCTGTTTTGCTGTATCTGGGGTCTCACCATTCAGCTGCTTCTCGCCTTTCACTTTAATTCCTTCATCCACTAGAGCCTGATGGAATAAGTCTAATGCGAGGCCTGATGGTTCAGACACAGCCACCCACGAACGAGAACGACTTCCGTCAACCGGGATCGTGCCTTCGACAACAATTTGATTCGTCCCATGCTCCCGTACGATCGAAATGTCTTTTTCCTCATCTGCAGCTACTGTTTCTGTTCGATTAACAATTTCAACGTAATCCGTCTTTGGAGTTACTTGAACATTAGCTTGCCCTCCTTCTTCATCACCCGGGTACGCAGCAACAATCACGGTACCAGCATCATAGTCTTCATTAGGCGCTGCTGTTAGCGCGGATACTTGAGCAGCATAGTAGTTCGTTTCATCATTCCAAGAAATATCCTCTGACAATCGTACATCATCGTACCATGTATCATCGGCAATCACGTCGCCTTTAACTTCACGAACGCCCGCCTCTTTTAAAGACTGGGCCATCTCTTCGAAATCTTCCTTCATTAAAGTAGGATCACCCTTACCTTTCAGATACAAGTCACCGTGCAACTTGCCCCCTTTCATTTCCCCATCAGCCAAAACCTCTGTCGGAAAACGGTAATTAGATCCCAACGTGTCAAGCGCGGCCGCAGCCGTCAACAGCTTCATGTTCGAAGCGGGCTTCAAGCGAAGATCTTCATTGTATTCATACATCACCTCACCCGTTTCAGCCGAACGAACACTCACCCCAGCAAGCGCGCCGTCCAATTTCTCATCACTTAAAATCTCAGTCAGCTTTGAGGACAACGTATCCTCTTCATCCGTCGCGTTAATCTCAGTAACGGGAGCGGACTGATAAGGAGCCATTAACAAAAACGAAGCAAGAAACAGGACAATGATTTGTTTACCTTTCTTTGAAAACATATGTAATTTCATTCCTCCTTGAATCATATAGTATTCCTAACACTATCAAAGAATACAGAAAATTCAATTATTTATAAGGGGTTAGATGGAAAACAGAACCATTGTATGACATTCTTTATGACTTTAGCCTTATTCATGATGCCCCTTGGCCTTGAGTTCATTCAGTTAGAAAGATGTAGGTGGAAGATGGGCGGGGGAGCTGGGGGCTTGAGCCGGTTCTCGGGGACTTGAGCCGTTGATTCTGAGCCTGAGCCACTTGTCCTGTCACTTGAGCCAGTAAGCTTAAAACCAGACCTCGCCTGCCTGAGTAGTGCGCTGACTTGAGCCTGTTTCTTCTCATCTTGAGCCAATATGACGTAACTTAAGCCAGTTCTCCCCCTACTTGAGCCAGTATCCGCTGACTTGAGCTGTTATTTTCCCGGCTTGAGCCGATTTTCTCAAATCTTGAGCCGGTTCCCTTCCCTCTTGAGCCGTTTGAGCACAACTTGAGCCGCTCCGCCCCCGGTTGAGCCGGTATCGACTAACTTGAGCCAGTAAGCTTAAAACCAGACCTCGCCTGCCTGAGTAGGGAGCTGACTTGAGCCTGTTTCTTCTCATCTTGAGCCAGTAGGACGTAACTTAAGCCAGTTCTCCCCCTACTTGAGCCAGTATTCCTTGACTTGAGCTGTTATTTTCTCGCCTTGAGCCGTTTTCCTAAAATCTTGAGCCGATTCTCTTCCCTCTTGAGCCGTTCCAGCACAACTTGAGCCGCTCCCGTCCCCGGTTGAGCCGGTATCCACTAACTTGAGCCAGTAAGCTTAAAATCAGACCTCTCCAGCCTGAGTAGTGCACTGACTTGAGCCGGTTTCTTCTCATCTTGAGCCAGTAGGACGTAACTTAAGCCAGTTCTCCCCCTACTTGAGCCAGTATTCCTTGACTTGAGCTGTTATTTTCACGTCTTGAGCCGATTTTCTCAAATCTTGAGCCGGTTCCCTTCCCTCTTGAGCCGTTTGAGCACAACTTGAGCCGCTCCGCCCCCGGTTGAGCCGGTATCGACTAACTTGAGCCAGTAAGCTTAAAACCAGACCTCGCCTGCCTGAGTAGGGAGCTGACTTGAGCCTGTTTCTTCTCATCTTGAGCCAGTAGGACGTAACTTAAGCCAGTTCTCCCCCTACTTGAGCCAGTATTCCTTGACTTGAGCTGTTATTTTCTCTTCTTGAGCCGATTTTCTCAAATCTTGAGCCGGTTCCCTTCCCTCTTGAGCCGTTCCAGCCCAACTTGAGCCGCTCCGTCCCCGGTTGAGCCGGTATCCACTAACTTGAGCCAGTAAGCTTAAAACCAGACCTCGCCTGCCTGAGTAGGGAGCTGACTTGAGCCGGTTTCTTCTCATCTTGAGCCAATATAACGTAACTTAAGCCAGTTCTCCCCCTACTTGAGCCAGTATCCGCTGACTTGAGCTGTTATTTTCTCTTCTTGAGCCGATTTTCTCAAATCTTGAGCCGGTTCCCTTCCCTCTTGAGCCGTTCCAGCCCAACTTGAGCCACTCGGCCACCGCTTGAGCCACTAAGCCCCCACTTGAGCCGCTCCGTCCCCGGTTGAGCCGGTATCCACTAACTTGAGCCAGTAAGCTTAAAATCAGACCTCTCCAGCCTGAGTAGTTCACTGACTTGAGCCGTTTGAGCACAACTTGAGCCGCTCCGCCACCGCTTGAGCCACTCGGCCCCCGCTTGAGCCGCTCCACCACCACTCGAGCCACTACACATCCACCTCAACGCGCCTCACCACATCACACCAAACAAAAAAAGCTGCAAAGGTCTCTAGACCTTTGCAGCTTCAAATCACTACATCTATTTTAGAATTCAACTAGCGCCTCAATGACTTTCTGTGCTGTGCTTTCAGATGACATTGGGTTTTGACCGGTTACGAGTTTGCCGTCGCGGACGGAGTAGTCACTCCAGTCTTCGCCACTTTCAAATTCTGCGCCTTGTTCGCGTAGTTTGCTTTCAAGTAAGAATGGCATATTGTCTTCTAGTTCCATGCCACGTTCTTCTGAATCTGTGAAGGCGTTGACTTTCTTGCCTTTCACGATTGGAGTGCCGTCTTCGTACGTTGCGTTGACAAGTCCAGCTGGTCCGTGACATACGGAGCCGATTACTTTGTCATTTTCAGCCATTTGTTGAAGGGCATATTGCAATGTTTCGCTATCCGGGAAGTCGAACATCGCGCCGTGGCCACCTGGTAAGAAGATAGCGTCGTAGCCTTGGTCAACAATGTCTTTCGTTAATTCTTCTGTATCTTCAAGTTGTAGACGTGCTTCTGTCCATTTCGGCGTGTCCTCTTCAGGTACACTGTTTGGATCTAGCTCGACTTTACCTCCTGAAATAGAAGTAACGCGTACATTGTAACCCTGTTCTCTGAACATATTGTAAGGGGCTGCGAATTCTTCTAGCCATAAGCCTGTTTTATGTTGATCAGTTAATTTAGTGTGATTGGTCACGACCATTAGTATATCTTTAGACATGATTGTTCCTCCTCTAAAAATCTTAATACTTTTATATCGTCTCACATCCTCCTCTATACCCTCTTCTTCTCAAAATTACTCATTTTTCACCAAAAAATTTTTCTATTCGATTTGCAACAGGCGCTTAAAACCCATCTATTGGCGCTTGCAAAATTCCTCGAAAACCTTCATATTTGAGGAAAAGGAGGCCGAAAATGCGACACGACATACAACAAAATGAACGAGCGTTTTCCACGAAAGAAGTGGCCGAAGAAGTAGGAATCGCTACCACGACCGTACGTCGATATGGCCAAATCCTGGAACGGAACGGTTATGAATTTTTTAAAGATGGCGACAGACGGATTTTCGTAAAATCAGATGTGGAATCGATTCGCGCGATCAAAGAAACCTCCCTCACCCAAGATGAAGCAGCCCAGGAGGTTGTAGCGAAACAAAAAGAAATGTTAAGCGGTTATAATGAACGAACGATCGCGACGGCAGGTACATATAATCAGAATCTATCAGATCCGAAGCAGACTCAGGAATTGTTGCAACTTCTTGCGACTGAACTAGCAGCCTCTCGTGAAATGAATGTGCAGCTTAAGCAAGACATGGATGATTTGAAGACGACTGTCTCCCGCCTCCAGCAAGACCACCATGTGATTAGTTCAGGTGTGGGAAACTTCTCTCAAAAGACCCATACGAAGATGGATAAAATGATTGAAGAACAGAAAACTCAATATGAAACATTACTCGAACAAGAACGCGAAAAAAGCGAAGCCTTACAACAAGAACTTCGACAAATCCGCGAAGACCAGCAAAAGGAATGGGAAGCGCAGAACGCATTTAACCAGCAACTTGAAGTAACGGTAAAGAACTCTAAAAGTCCTTTAGAGCGATTGCTTAATTTGTTCCGTAAGTAATTTATCCAGACTTCCACATCAGGCGATCGCCCACCTGAGCAGGGAGTCTTTTTTATTTTTTTAGATTTTTTTCAAAAACGGGTGATCCAAATCGATCCCTCTCTCGATCGCTATGTGAAAAGAAAAAACAAACCCTCACATACACAACTTTAAAAAGGAGAGAATCGATTTATGAAACTATTGAAAAAAGTATTTGCACTGACGATGACCTTACTCCTTCTCGTGCCATCGGTATCCATGGCACAAACGAACTCAGGACCAACGGCTAAGACGCCAGCTGCGGACTTGCGAGCAACGCTCAGTCAACTTCTATCCAATCACTTTGTCTATCAAACGATTTCTATGACGAAAACATACGACGGCGCTGAAGATGTTGAGGCGGTTAATGAGGCGCTTGAACGAAATGCGAATGATTTAACGAAAGCCATTGAATCCATTTATGGAAAAGAAGGCGCTCAGCAATTCGAGGAAATCTTTGACTCTCAGTACGAGAATACACCAGGGCTTGCTGAAGCTGTAAAGAATGGAGATAAGGAAGCTGCGGAGCAAGCAAAGCAACAGCTCAACCAGGAATTCCCGAAAGAACTGGGGAACTTCTTAAGTGAAGCAACTGGCGGTAACCTGCCTGCTGACACGGCAGAAAAAGTATTACGTGCCCACGAACAAGATGTACAAGATGTTTTCAACGCTTATGTTGAAGGGGACTATAAAAAGGCCTATCAAACATTCCGCACCGGATTTGATCGCATGTTTGATATCAGTAAAGCACTATCTGGTGCAATCGTAACCCAGAACAAAGAGCAATTTAATCACACAATGGTCGATACAAAAGCGGCTGACCTTCGCTCGACTCTAAACCAGCTTGCTTCTGAACACTTTGCATTGGCGACTTTAGAGATGCAAAAAGGGTACGACCAAGCTGAAGATTATGACTTCGTAACATGGGCTGAAGATCAGCAAACAGCCGATTTCAAAGCAGCTATTGAATCCATTTATGGAGCAGAAGCTGCTGATCAGTTTGAGAAAGTGTGGCAGAAAGATCACATTGCAGCTCAATCGCAAGTGGTAGCAGCCACCCTTCAGGACAATGGAGATGAAAGAAAACAAGCTGAGGAGCGTTTGAAAGCTTTCTCTCAAGAATTTGGGATGTTCTTATCTCAAGCAACGGAAGGAAAACTTCCAGAAGACAGAGCGAAAGAGACGGTTTGGATGCATGAAGAAGATGTGCTTATGACATTTGACCACTATGTAAATGGAGATTATACGTCCACTTACGAATCATTTGATAAAGGATTCGCGTTCATGTACAACGTTGGCGAAACGCTAAGTGAAGCCATTGTGAAGCAAATGCCAGATACGTACAAAATGATGCCATCTGAAATGCCAGATACAGGACTTGGCACGAGCGAGCAAACTGGCTCAACTTGGATTTGGGTCACCTTCTTAAGCCTCGCTCTTCTATCAGGCGGCGTGCTAGCGACTAGAAAGCGTGCATAGTCCCTACACAAAATCGGATTTCTTGAGGGGCCATTCGCCCCTCTTTTTTTCCGTTATGCTATCCTTTTACTAAATAAGTAACAAAAAGAAAGGTGATGGGTATGAAATGGAAGGTTTACTTTGGAATTGTAGGCATGGCTTTCCTTCTCCTTATCGGCTATGAAAATGATGTGTTCGCCAACCTTCTTAATCAAGAGAAGCAGATGGAGCAGGGAGAAGAAGTCGAACAGGTAACAAATGTGGAAGAATCGTCGTATTTAAACGAGGAAGAGGATAAACAGAAAGACCCGCTTGCGCAGGAGTTTACGGTCCTGAATAAAGCTGAAAGTATGAATTCTTCAAACGTGAATACGGATGATCCTAAGGAGCAAGAAGACCAAGGAATTGTTCCAACTCACCTGTCGATCCCAGCTATTGACGTGGATACAGAAATTGAGGAAGTCGGCATTCTCGACAACGGCCAAATGGGAGTACCAGACAGCACGAAGACGGTTGGCTGGTTTGAACCTGGTACGAAGCCTGGCAACACTGGTAATTCCGTCATCGCAGGGCACGTCGACAGCTACAAAGGCCCAGCTGTTTTCTTTTATTTAAAAGATCTCCAAAAAGGCGATGAGGTGACGGTTACAGACAAAAACGGCAAAAAGCTAACGTATGTCGTCAAAGCTTTGGAGAGTTACCCGTATGACAATTCCCCAATCGAAAAGATTTTCGGTACGACCGATAAGAAGCGACTGAATTTGATTACCTGTACCGGAACCTTCGATCAGGAAACCAATAACCATTTGGAACGCTTGGTCGTCTATACAGAACTGAAAGAAGACGAGCAGCAAACGAAGGAAAAAGAAGTGGAGAAAGAACTAGAAGCTCCTGAGAAAGTCGAAGTAAACGGAACATTCATAACGTGGCATGCCGTGCGTGATGAAGATATCATTGGCTACCGCGTCTACCGTAGCGCTGACGGGGAAACGTTCGAGAAAGTTGCGAGTGTATCTTCTTTTGAACGAAAAAATTACACAGACCCTGATGCGTCAGAGTTTACGTATTACGTCACCGCCGTTGATGAAAGCGGAAATGAATCGAAGCCATCGAAAAAAGCAACAGCTGCCGAATAACCAAAAAGCCCATCCCTTTTAAACTCTCCCCTTGTGGAGAGTTTTTTTGTTCGTAAGAAGGCTCTTCTCCTCATTCAAACCAATGATTTAAAGTCAGGACTTCTCATTCCGAAGATTGACGAGATGTTTATGATCCATAGCCTCTCCACACGTTTCACCTTGAGCCCTCAAGGGTATTTTGATGACATCCCCAATTCTAACAAACCGATAAAGGAGGTTATTATGCACAAACCTATACTACTATCCGATCGAGCCAAACCATCTGCCTTGTGGGGTCCTGCACTTTTATTAGTCCTTATCTTTCTCTCATCGATTTTCATTATTGGTGAGATGGCGATGGCTTCAGGAAAATTGTCCATTGATCAGTGGGCATTTGATGTAGCAAATCAAGCTCCATCTTGGATCACTTCCGCCATGCTTTCAGTCACAAAAGCTGGTTCTGTCCTTTGGCTAAGTGTCTTGTCCGTTCTTACCCTTCTCTATCTACTATTCTTCTCCCCATTTAGTCGGTGGGTTGGAGTATACTTTGCGGTGAATATGATTGGCGTTAGTTCGCTTACAAAACTGTTGAAGATCTCCTACAGCCGCGAACGCCCTGAACAGACGCAATACGCAGGCGAGTCATCAAGCTTTCCTAGCGGTCATACATCAGGAGCGGTCGCCTTTTATGGATTTCTTATTTACCTCATTTCGATTAGCCACCTATCCAGCATGACGAAATGGTCGTTGAACATCGTCCTCACCCTCTTCATGCTCGCAATCGGGATCAGCCGCATCTTCGGTAGCATTCACTTCTTCACCGACGTCCTAGCAGGCTTCGCCATCGGATTCGGATGGCTGATGATTTGTATAGCAGGAATTGAGATTACATTGAAAAAACGTAAACAACAACAAGCATCAGAAACAAACGTCCAGGCTTAGAGGCCTGGGCGTTTTTTGGTGGTGATTGGAAGGAGACGCGTGGTGGGCTGCGGGCGTGACGCGCGAGGCGAGCGGGGCGGGGCTTGAGCCGTTACGCACAAACTTGAGCCGGTTTCTCGCTAACTTGAGCCAGTTCCCCTTCTTTTCGAGCCGGCTCCGGCCAACTTGAGCCTCCTCTTGCATGACTTGAGCTCTTATTTTGAGCTCTTGAGCCGTTATTTTTCAAACTTAAGCCGGTCTGCTGTGAACTTGAGCCGTTATGCCCGATATTGAGACATACTTCAAAGCCCCGCCAGATTACCAGCGGGGCTTGAGCCGTTTTCCCTTTAACTTGAGCCAGTTCCCCTTCTTTTCGAGCCGGTTCCGGCCAACTTGAGCCTCCTCGTGCATGACTTGAGCTGTTATTTTGAGCTCTTGAGCCGTTATTTTTCAAACTTAAGCCGGTCTACTGTGAACTTGAGCCTCTACGCGCGAACTTGAGCCATACTTCAAAGCCCCGCCAGATTACCAGCGGGGCTTGAGCCGTTTTCCCTTTAACTTGAGCCAGTTCCCCTTCTTTTTGAGCCGTTTCTGTCCAACTTGAGCCTTCACGTGCATGACTTGAGCTCTTATTTTGAGCTCTTGAGCCGTTATCTTTCAAACTTAAGCCGGTCTACTGTGAACTTGAGCCGCTACGCGCGAACTTGAGCCGCTATGCCCGATTTTGAGCCATACTTCAAAGCCCCGCCAGATTACCAGCGGGGCTTGAGCCGTTTTCCCTTTAACTTGAGCCAGTTCCCCTTCTTTTCGAGCCGGTTCCGGCCAACTTGAGCCTTCCCGTGCATGACTTGAGCTGTTATTTTGATCTCTTGAGCCGTTATTTTTCAAACTTAAGCCGGTCTGCTGTGAACTTGAGCCTCTACGCCCCAACTTGAGCCGCTCCACTCAAACGCCAGCCGCCCCCCCCCAACTTGAGCCGCTCCACCCAAACGCCAGCCGTCTTCTCTCTCAAAGAACCCGAATCCGGTTCAACCGCTCTCCGAAGCGCCCGAACCAGTCTCCTCCCTTATGCTCGGCGGGTCTGCAAAAAGTGTAATAATCGACTTCACGAAGGAAATAAATCAGACGGGCGCCTGCAAACAAAAAGGCGGTGGTGGATCCTAATGCAAAGCCGACTCCGTACCAGTCAATTCCTTTAGAGAGGAGGAGCCATGTGAATCCACCATTCAGAGTAAAGAACAGGCCACTCGTCCACACCGCCCCTTTTTGATCATCGAAATACAACAGAAGCAATGTGATGACAAGAACCATGGCATTCGAGAAGGCGCCGATTGTCGTAATCCTGAAAATTTCACCGATTTCAAGGTCCATTCCTACCCGGGCTACGAACCAGGCAGAGAACAGGA
Organism: Pontibacillus salipaludis; assembly: GCF_014642405.1. Taxonomy (GTDB): domain Bacteria; phylum Bacillota; class Bacilli; order Bacillales; family BH030062; genus Pontibacillus; species Pontibacillus salipaludis. Next base: position 132,423 of record NZ_BMIN01000008.1, on the reverse strand, counting down.
TTGCCATGAAGGAAACGACACCTTGACTACGAAGAAGCCGGGCCATTTCCTGACGCAGTACGTGATTCATTTTATCTTTAGCTCGCTCTATTTGCTCATAGGTTCCGCCTTGGTTAATAAAGCCGTAAAAGGTTCGGTATCGTTCGTAGAAGCGGGTTTCCACCGAAACTACGAAGATAATGAGCGTTGGAATAATCGTTAAATAAGACCAAAAGATTGCCGTATCATAAAGGCGGTTGGTAAGAAACGTGTCAGCAACGATTGTTCCGCCTTCCCCAAACCATATGATCCAGTTGCACACCCAGATGCCTGCATTGTATAAGAATCCAGCCCCAAATAAAGCAGGGAACCGATCATAATATTCCAAGAATGAAAACTGATTCTCCCTATTTCGATTTGGGAAGGTAATTAGCATGGCAAATACCAATCCAAAGAGCGTCATTACCATACCTAACGTAAAACCGAGAAGCATCAGAAGTGACATAGATATGCGAAAAGATTCGGGGACTAGAGGAATAAGCAAAATAGACAAAACCCCGACCACCCCACCGACCAGGAAACTGTAGGCTACCGCTTGATAATACTTGGCTGCACTTAAGAATATAAACATTACCCAAATCAGGTTAAGGGTCATAAACAATGTCAAAAGAACAAGCTTATAACCTAAATGAAGAGGAGAGTAAAATACAAACGCTAGCCAGACTATTAATGAGAGAAGGACCGTTATTTTACTAACCCCAAGGAAAGTAGGGAAGATTCGATCATACAATTTTTCATAAAATAAGTCCGCGACGTAACGGGTGACAATTAAGTGTTGAATGCCTAGGATGACTTGGGAAAAGATAAAGCAATACGCAACAGACAATGTGAAGAGCTCCCGTTCAGCAAGCTCGATCCCCGTCAGGCTGGAGGAGAGCCACTGGATGAGTGTAATCGCTGTAATGACAATCAGCCATGGCCCCGAGGATACAAGTCCAGCAAAAGCATAGGCTTTGAATCTAGAAGAATAGTAATCTTCTTGAAAAAGCTTTTGTAATTTAAACCCGATGCCCGCCATAAGCTGACCTCCCTGCGCGATAAAGTTCGCGGTACTGATCGATCATATGGTGTTGCTGATAAAAGGCTGCCACTCTCTTTCGTCCGTTTTCACCGAAATGCTTACGCTCCTTCTCGTAATCCATAAGCCACTCAATCCGATCTGCCACTAGATCAGGATGAACAGGTGGTACGACGAATCCTGCCGGGCCAAATGGATCATCTTCTCTTCCATAAATCAGTTCAGAACATCCGCCGACATCTGTAACGACATAGGGAAGACCTGCTGACATCCCTTCTAACACAGCTAGTGGTTGCCCTTCTGAGATACTCGTTAGTACACCAATATCAAAGGTCGGCAAGTAATCTGCAATGTCGACTTTCCCTACTAGCTTCACCATGTTCTCGAGCCCATTTTGCTTGATAAAGAGACGGCATTTGTTCGCGTAATCTTCATCTTCATCGAGCGGTCCCATTAAGATCCACTCAAACAAGCGACCACGCTGCTCTAAAATTTTGGCAGCTGTAATCATCGTTTTCACGTCTTTGATGGGGACTACCCGGATAATCGCACCGATACGAAACGGACGCTGTTCTTCTGACACAGGTAACTGAGAGAGCCTGTCGTAATCGACTCCATTTGGAATAATGGCTGTCTTCTCCGGATCTGCTCCAATCTCATGTTGATGGTGTTGATTTTTATCAAACAAGGTGAGGATACTGCTTGCTTCCTTATAGGCTTGCCTTGAAAGGTGATGAAAAAAATCAATCCAATGCTTCTTATAGAAGGAAGGAATCCAAGAAGCTTTCAGAATCTCTTCCTCTCGCTCTCTCGAATAAATTCCATGTTCGCTTACATAAAAGGGGATGTCTTGACTCTTTGCCATGTAAGCTCCAAGTAAGCCGGCATAGCCTGTTGATGCACTGTGGACGATGTCGACCTTAGGGAGTTCTTGTTGTAAAAGTCGTAGAACAGGTTCAAACATTCCCCGCCACATCCATAAAAAATCAATAAATGATCCCTTATTCGGCTCATGTTCATAGCTTTTTTTCACCGTTTCATAAAAGGTGCGACTTGCGAAATAGCGTTCGCTTGAAGGAATTACATCCCCCATGACGAATAACGCATTCGTATTCACTTCTTCGAACATTAGCCATTTTTCAAGCGAATCAATGTCTTCGTCCTCTAAAACGACTCGCCTCTTCCTTCCTTTCTTTGGTGCTTCATTAAGGGTCAGGTTCTGAAGTCCTATGACATTTGGAGGCAACCGGTATTGCATGTCCTTTTCTGTATAAACAGTTGGGTTAATAGCAATGATTACAAATTGATGATTCGGCATTTGTCGAACCATCGTATGCACCCAACTCGCCACACCACCACTTACATAAGGGTAGCTTCCCTCAACAATCATACCGATCTTCATGATACCTCCTCCTTCATCTTAAGCGTGACAGATGGTTCACGAAGCGTTACAATATACAAGTTTGATGAATCTGGCATAACTTCCACTTCTCCAAATGAGAACGCTCCAGTCTCAAGGTGCTGACCGGAATTGAGGCGTACGAGAGCAATAGATGGATGTAACATATCTTCACCTGTAATGGTGATTGCATCTTTTTCGTACCGCACGTCAATGTTCGATTGTTGATAGGCGATTAGCTTTTCCCGAGCTTCTTGCTGTGTCAGGCTTTCTAAGTAAGGATAGTAAGTGGATAAGAAACGGTACATCCCTTCTAGTCCTTCTCGCATTTCCTCCCAGCTTCTTCCTTTCGCACGGTCTACATCCGTACGGTCATCTGGGTGGATAAAGTGGGAGAATACTCCTTGGTTTGCGATGGCATCCGTTAGTAAGAAGTAATCTTCCGACGTGTCCCCATGCCCACTCGCGGTTCTTGGAAAGTGATAAAGGCCCGCGTACGATTGATCAAAATCAAATTCCTGAATAAACGATTCCCCCTCTTCCGCACCGAAATAAAGGGAGGCGATAACATTCACAGAAGGCAATGACTCCATAAGCGCGTCTAATCCTGTCGGGCCTAATATGTTCGAAGGCGGGACATAGGACTGAAACGCTTGATCAGGAAAATAATGATGGAAGAGCTCTTCAGTTTGATTTAACTTCTTCTTCATAATCGACTTACGCTTCCAAGGAACGTATTCATGCCCCTCATCAACAGGGATCCCATCTTCCTCAACGACTAATGGCTGGTGATTGTACCCGTGTAAAGCAAGCTCCCCGCCTCTATTTAAAATTTGACGACCGTAGTAAACCATTGGAAATTCACGGAGCTCGATTAACTCCTCTGCCCCTAACCGCTGACGATCTTCATATGTGCCGATTAACGCACCCGTATAGATAAGATCATACGTTTCTCGAAGCTCCTCCACACTTTCCCACCAAACGTCTTTCACAAATTGCCCGTACCCCATATTCTCTACCGTTCCTTCTTTAATTGGGGAAGGGAAATCATCCAGGTAACTTACTTTGATTCCAGCCTGGTGCATGACAAAGGAAGGGGGCAAAAGGGATAAAGACTGAAGGACAAGTCCTCTGGCTTCTTTATCTTTTGTAATGGTCGTATTCCAATAGCCAACTTTCCCTTTACCATAGTCGAATGTCCACATGACAGGGTGGTCCTGCACGGATAAATAAAGGTCTGCCTCTTCTTTTAATGTTATATCTAATACACTATGAGAAAATAGCGCGTTTTCTGATGATAGATTGGGGTAACCTGGGAATAATGATTTCTCAAACGTAAGCCCTTTTTGAGTAGATTGGATAAAATCATTGGCATCATCGATTCCTACTAAATCATTCCACGCCTGCTTCACCCCTCCATATCGTAAAGCGACCATCAGACGCCCTCCCTGATCTACGAAGGACTCTATTACCTCATAAGGCCATTCTTTCGCATGTTCTCCGGCTACGATAAGAATATGGTATGGACTTGGTTCAAGAGAAGAGAGGTCTTCCTTCTTTATTTCTCTGAATGGGATTTTCGCATATTGGAGCGCATAGCGAATATTTGATATAGCTGCCTTGGAGTCAATGCTATCGTTCTCTAGTAAACTAATCGTTATTGGTTCTCCACTTCGTTCCTTCATCTCAGTTCCCATAGTAGGGAAGTGTTTCTCTTCTTGATTAAGAAGTGGGAACATGGAATAAATCGCTGTTACCCTTCCCCACTGCAGCACAACAACACTCAGCAGGAGGACTAGAATAATTGCGGCAAATGTAGAGCGAATGTTTCTCACGTTACGTTCCCTCCTAGTACATGTAGAACAAATCGATCTTCTTCGGATAAGTCTATTAAGTCGAGAGTTTCTTGACTCAACGCAATTGTTTGTTTAATCCCCGACCAATTCCCCATTTCATAATAGACGCTAATAAGCTTGGTATAGCCTTTTGGATAAGTGGGGGATTGCTCCATTAATTGCCTATAATACCCCGCAGCCTCCTCCAGATCGCCAAGGCGCTTACTACAGTCTCCAAGTCCTTCATAGATCCAAGGTTCTTCCGGGTACAAAAGGACGATCGAGAGCAAGAAACTTAACCACATTTGTTCTTTTTGCTTCCGTACGATTGAAGTAAGTACGTCACTATGAATATAGCGAGCGTAGGTTTGATGAAGCTGCTTCAAGGATTCAAGGTCCCTTGATTGAGCCTGTTCTTTCGCCAAAGCTAACTCCCGCTCATATTGGTCAATCAGCGTGTTCATAAGTGTTGCTGAATAGTGAACGGTTTCATGATCTTCATTTAGCAATCCCATCCGCAAGTACTTCCCCTGATGGTTGACCCCCTCTGGAATATATTGCAGGATAGAGTTCTTCCGATTTGCAAATGTTCCAAGCGTTAGCGATTCTGAAAGGGGCAAAAGATCGACACTTCGTTTGGCTTCATGTCTCACAGGCTCAAGGTTCAGGACTTCATAGCTTACATATTCATCATAGTCTTCAAAGATCTTCTCACTTGTAAAACGCTTCGCTAAAAACCAAGCCAGAAACCCAAACAGTTCTCCTACTATAGGCATAAAACAGCTAACCATTGAAACCCAAACCACCACTGCTTGCTGATCTTCCCGAAACCGCCCCTTGAGCAGAACTGTTAGGATAACAACTACAACGGCATGAACGAGGAAAAAGACCACCCACATCCAAGGGGATAACAAGAGGTCAAGCATTGTACACGACCCCTTTCATCCTCAGTACCTGCTCAATACGTGGGAAAATCACATCACGGGCTGATGGGTCTGTACCAGGGAATAAAAACCACAATTCATTCTTACCCGCATCGTATCCTAAGCGGTCAATTTCACGAATGTGAGAACGAATCATCATCTCGGCTTCGATGATCGGCACCTCGACAGTTGACTTCAAACGAATTTTGCCTATTAAATAAGGTAGCCTAAACTCTTTAGCCTTCTTTTCCTCCATTTCTACAAGCTCGTTAAAGAATTGCTTCTTATAAACGCTCGTACCTGAGAACATCTTCGGCTTTTCTTTTTCTTGTTGAAGATTATAGGCTTTTTGTAAACGGCTCGACATCCAATCCAAAACGAGAGAAAGGACTTGCATTTGATGCGCCGTGATGGAATGAAATTCAACATCCTCTAAAACAACAACTTCTTTAATTTCCCCTTCGTACATAAGCGGAGCGAGAAGTACTGGAGAATCTTCAGGGTCCTCGACATTCCGAATTGTGATCGTTTTCCCCTCAAGCATACGTTTGAACATTGAAGAAGTATCCTCGATTAAAATCGATTGCTTAAACCGGTTCTTCTCATCTTGTCGAATAAGAAGACGAAGTGCACGCTGAGACTGGTCCACGTGGTAGATCGCCATTTGCTTAACTTTAAAAACTTCACGAAAGACATTTAAGGCCTCACTTCGAATGAGCTCTGGGTGGTCCTGATCGAGCGCGATCCCCACCTGGTAAATCCGCGACAAGGAATGATCTGATTCCAACACTTTCATTTGCAACATACGCTGTGTACGCTCTAGTAGTTCAACTGTATCTTTTAAATAATGATTCTCATCTTCTGTCTCTTCTTTATGAAATTGAAGACTTTCATATTTCTCTCTATAAGAAGTACTGAATAATCCAGCAATTAAAGCAACGAAAAGCAACCACAGAAATGCACTTAATGATTCTGTTTCATAAAAGAGCAAGAGAACATCTTCCCCTGTGACCCAGCTGAAAAAAAGGCGATACACCGCCACGAGTAAAAAGGCTAACACCCCTATAGATAACCCATAACGCAGTGCAGCGAGAAGAACGAATAGGAACAATATTTCCGGTACCGAGGAAATGATTTGCCCTTCTATCACTAAATCTAAAAGGACAATAAGCGCCCATACCCCAACTACTTCCACCAATTTCAACCACAATCGGTCTTGTTTATAAAACATCCCCTCACCCCATTTAAGTGATCATTTCTTCACGTAGCCTGCCGGATTAAGCCGCTGCCACTTCCATGCGTCCCTGCACATATCCTCTATTTCTTTAGTAGGGTTCCAATCAAGCTCCTCTATTGCTTTTGAGATATCAGCGTAAGAAACCGCTACATCGCCTGGGCGTCTGACAGTCGTCCAGGTAGGGATTTTGGTTTCATTGACTTGCTCAAATGTGCGGAGAAGCTCTTTTACTGTCGTCCCTTTGCCTGTTCCTAGGTTGTAGATTCTCGCACTAGATTTGATCTGATTTGTCGCTTCAATCCCTTTCACATGACCTTTTGCCAGATCAGTGATGTGAACGAAATCCCGTATACATGTGCCATCCCTTGTCGGATAATCATCTCCAAAGATGTGAAGGACCGGTCGCTTCCCGATGGCCACTTCTGTCATGTATGGCATGATGTTCATTGGCACGTCAGCCGGATTTTCTCCAATCAACCCGCTTGGATGGGCCCCAATTGGATTAAAATAGCGGAGTATAATAATTTTCATAGGGAAATAGGCTCGTTGAAAATCTTCTAACATTTGTTCAGCCATGTGCTTCGTACGGCCGTAAGGATTTGCTGTATGAATAGGATGGGTTTCTGGTATAGGAACTTGTTGAGGAGGTCCATATACCGTCGCTGAGGAACTAAAAACAAGTCGATGAACGTGATGTTTTTGCATACATTCACATAAATGAAGTAAAGGGGTCAGGTTATGGAGGTAATATCGGAGAGGATCGACCACCGACTCACCTACTGCTTTTAAGCCAGCCAGATGAATGACAGCATCAATGGAATGGTTATGAAAGACTTGATCAAGAGCGGTCTCATCCATCATATCCACTTCCATCCAATGGATCCGTTCACCTGTAATTGTCTCGACCCTCTTTAGTGCTTGGGGTGTACTGTTGACGAAATTATCAATCGCTACCACCCTAAATCCAGCTTCCACTAACTCTACGCATACGTGTGATCCAATGAAACCTGCTCCACCTGTTACCAGTATCGTCTCCATACCGTCTCACACTTTCTTTTTCTTTTTTGTCTTTATAAAATTATATGTTTTCATAGACTCATATAGGCCAAAATGCTTAAAAAGATTCATATAAGATCATTGTATTATATAATTCAATAAATAGGTAGTTTTGCTCGGTTCTTCCTAACTTTTATTATGTAAATAAAAGTCATTTCAAACAAAAAAAATAAACGCCCAGATTAAGTCCGAGCGTTAGGAAGCAGAAAAGCTATTTTACATACGTCCATCGATTATAATGATCGGGTTCGTGAGTGTGAATAAATCCTCTCTCCCTTGCATAGGTCATGCTTTTCCTCTTACCTTTATAGGAAACTGTAAAAACATCGATGTCATACTTAGCACGAAGCGTGTTCAAATCAGCTATGCGATTTTGACTCCATTCATCGCGGGCAACTGCACTGTATTGAAACCCTTCCCACATTACCCCATCTACATAAGGAGCGGAAGTAGTCTTCAACGTATCAAACCCCCAGTTCTGAATAATCGGGATTTGACCATATTCATGCCGAACAAACTTCAAGAGTTCAGCATAGGCATTTCGTTGTGCTGTTAAAACGGAGCTATTCTGACTATGCTGGTCGTCAATATCACCAACCGTATCAAAAAAGATCCCATCGAATCCTTTGTCGATTACCTGAGCTTTCAAATCTGTTCTTAACACAGATTGATAATGAGAGGATGTAAGATCCATCAGATACGAATTCCATTCCGGGAAGAAAACCTTTTCCCCGTTCCGATAAAAGAAATCCTCCTCTTGTAGTTGCTTCATTACCTCAACATTCCATTCATCAGCTTCCATCACATTGACGTACCCTAACACCATCGTCCCGCTATTTTGAATGCGGGAAACTTGCTCCTTTGTCACTTCCCGTGGTTCTAGGATCACGAGATCATACCTTCTCATATCCTTTTCAATCTTAGTTGTGACCGGATCATAATAGATTTGATAGGATGTTACGTCTTCAAAAATAGGTGAAGACGCACGTACAGAACTTGGAACAAACAACATACCAACCAAAACCATTAAGGACAGCATCATCTTCCTTACCATGTTTACCCTCCAACTATGAATGGGGCTATAGCGAAGAAAAGTGATCATTACCTTACTTACCTTTTCGCCCCTATCTCCAGCCCCGCCTTTCAACGAGTTTGCCCCATTCACATTTAACTTACTCTACATAGTATGTACCAGCAGGACAAACTCCTCGGACAAACATCCATCAATCCAGAAAATACACTTTCACACAGTAAAGGGTGCCTGGCACCCTTTACTTCGCTAAAACCATAAAGCTTTTTCGAACTCAAGACTTGAACCGTTGTGCGCTGGCTTGAGCCGTTCCTCCTTCAACTTGAGCCAGTTCTCCTTCTTTTCGAGCCGTATCTGGCCAACTTGAGCCTTCCCGTGCCGACTTGAGCTGTTATTTTGAGCTCTTGAGCCATTATTTTTCAAACTTAAGCCGGTTTGCTACGAACTTGAGCCGTCGCCACCAAACTTGAGCCGCCCCGCGCGTACTTGAGCCGCTACGTCCCCATTTGAGCCACACCCCAAAGCCCAGCCAGATAAGCAGCGAGGGCTTGAGCCGCTTACTCTTCAACTTGAGCCAGTTCTCCTTCTTTTCGAGCCGGTTCTGTCCAACTTGAGCCGTCCCGCGCATGACTTGAGCTGTTATTTTGAGCTCTTGAGCCATTATCTTTCAAACTTAAGCCATTCTACACCTAACTTGAGCCGCCGCCACCTGAACTTAAGCCGTTCCCACCCAACTTGAGCCACTACCCGCCCCACATCACCCCCACTCTCACACAGCACAGCACTAAAGGGTGCCAGGCACCCTTTAGCCCTTTACAGCACAAAACACGCAAAACACAAAAAAAGACAGGTCCACTCGTCAAAGTGGTGGCCTGTCTTTGTTTATTCTTTATAAAATCCCCATTGCTGCAAGAGCGATAACGGCTACGACAGATAGAATCGGAATGACAATCGCAACTACGAAAATATCTTTATAGCTATCTTTGTGCGTCATGCCTGTAATCGCGAACAATGTCAGTACCGCTCCGTTATGCGGAAGTGCATCTAACCCTCCGGATGAGAGCGAGGCAATCCGGTGGAAGGCTTCTGGACTTACGCCTGTGTTCATTGCAATCTCGTAATACTTATCACCGAGAGCTTCTAAGGCGATTCCCATACCACCTGAGGCGGAACCGGTTGCACCGGCTAGGATGTTAACTGAAATTGCTTCAGAGATAAGCGGGTGTCCTTTTACACCCATTAACAGTTCTGTTAAACGGTCAAATCCTGGCACAGCTTTTACCACCGTACCGAAACCTACAGCCGCACTTGTGTTAATGATCGCAAGGACCGATCCGCTCGCTCCTGCGTTAATCGCACCAACGAATCGTTTAACTTTCGATACATTTAAAATCATAATAAGTAAAATACCAATAATTAATGCCACAATAACATCTAACTCAAATAGATTCAGTGTAATCAATACGGTTAATAAAGGAAGAAATGATAGCGTCCAGTGAGGAATCACAACGTCTTCCTCTTCCTTTTGTTCTTTCGGTTCTGTAAAGGTTTCTCCTTTTTCTGTCAGCTTCTTCTCTTGTCTGCGCAGGTAGAAGTACCCTCCGCCTGCCATAATGATCGCTGCAATGATTCCCATCACGGGCGCAGCCATGGCATCTGTCTTATAATACTCCATCGGAATCAGGTTTTGAATCTGAGGGGAACCCGGTAACGCCGTCATCGTAAACGTGAACGCCCCTAAGGCTACAGTCGCAGGAATTAACTTCCGACTAATATTCGCTTCGCGGAATAAAGATAAAGCCAACGGATATACCGCAAACACCACAACGAACAAACTCACACCGCCGTAGGTTAAAACAGCCGCAGATGCTAACACACCAAGGATCGCGCGCTGTGATCCGATTACTTTCGTCATGGCAACGGCTACAGACCGTGCCATTCCTGTCTCTTCCATCAACTTCCCGAAAATCGCACCCAACATAAAGACTGGGAACCAGCTCTTCGCGAAGTTAACGAACCCTCCCATATATGTATCTTTGTAGGCTTCTAATACATCAAGGCCTCCTGTTATAGCAACAACACCTGCCGCAATAGGTGCTACCCATAGGATGGACCACCCTATGTAGGCAAGCACCATTAAGACGACAAGTCCTAAGAAAATCCCAAGCATACTACATCCTCCAATATCAATCTAAGATCGTTCTCGTGCTAGTTAGACTTCCACGACCATCGCAATGCCCTGGCCCCCACCAATGCATAGTGATGCGACTCCGTACCGCTCATTTCGTCGTTTCAGTTCTTTCATTAATGTATATAAAACACGCGTCCCACTTGCGCCAACCGGGTGACCAAGTGCAATGGCTCCACCATTTACGTTTACCTTGTCCCGATTTAGCCCTAGTTCTTTTTCTACCGCAATATACTGAGAAGCAAACGCCTCATTTACTTCAATTAGACTCATGTCATCTAAGCTTAATGATGCTTTCTCAAGCGCTTTGCGAATGGCTGGTGCAGGACCAATACCCATAATGGAAGGATCAACGCCAGCTACGGCCCAGGACACGATGCGACCAAGTGGCTTCAGACCCCTTGACTCAACAAACGATTCACCCGCAAGGACAACCGCACCTGCTCCGTCGTTAATGCCGCTCGCATTTCCTCCTGTTACGGAACCATCTTTCTTAAAAGCAGGCTTCAGACCAGATAGCTTCTCAGCCGTTGTATCTTCACGAATATGCTCATCCGTATCAACGACTTGAGTTCCTTTTTTAGTCTTCAACTCAACCGGAACAATCTCTTCTGCAAATTTCCCTGACTCTCGTGCTGCCGCAGCACTTTGGTGACTACGAGCAGCATACGCGTCTTGCTCCTCACGAGACACCTCATATTGATCGGCGAGGTTCTCACCAGTCATACCCATGCCTGCACCAATATATTCGTCAGTCAGAGCAGCCCAAAGCATGTCATCTAGCTTCGGTGCGCCTAACTTCGTTCCGAACCGACTCCCATGTAAAGCATAAGGTGCAAGACTCATACTGTCTACCCCACCTGCTAATGCCGCTTGCCCTTCTCCTAGCTGGATCGACTGAGCAGCTGAAACGACAGACTGCAAACCAGAACCGCATAAACGGTTCACCGCAAGGGCTGGACTCTCATACGGAAGCCCTGCTTGGAGAGCGATGTGGCGCGCTAAGTAAGGAGCATTTTTCGCTGAATGGATAACATTCCCCATAACGGAAAAATCAAGATCTTCTGCTCGAATCCCACTTCGCTCAATCGCACCCTTACTCGCTGTAACACCGAGCTGGGTTGGGTCTACATCTTTCAATATCCCGCCAAAACTACCAAAAGGCGTACGAGCTCCTTCTAAAATATATACATTCTCCATTCTTTCCACTCCCATCGATTATTGTGCTGTATACCCGCCATCCATTACCACAGCCTGGCCGGTTACCCCTTTTGCCGCATCACTAGCCAGAAATGCTGTATAATCAGCAATTTCTTTTACAGAAAGCAGACGCTTCTGTGGCACAAGCGGATAAATGACTTCTTCTAATACCTTCTCAAGAGAAACGTCCCTGGTTTTCGCTAAGTCTTCTAACTGTCCGCGAACAAGCGGCGTGTCCACATATCCAGGACAAATCGCGTTGACCGTAACGCCGTGTTCCGCCCCTTCAAGAGCAGACACTTTCGTCAGCCCAACCACACCGTGTTTCGAGCTGTTATAAGCTGCTTTTCCTGCAAATCCAATAAGACCATTAATAGACGCCATATTAATAATGCGACCGAATCCTTGCTCTTTCATAATCGGGAACGCATGCTTCGTTGCCATGAATGGCGCTGTGAGCATGACTTTGACCATGAATTCAAATTTCTCTGTCGGGAACTCTTCAATCGGTGACACGTGTTGAAGACCAGCGTTGTTAATTAAAACATCGAGTCGGCCGTAATGCTCTACGGCCTGATCGATTGCCCCTTTTAACTCATCTTCATTCGTAACGTCACATTTTACGCCCATGCATTCATAACCTTTAGAAGTTAGATCACGCGTAACGTCCTGAACTTTCTCTTCATTAATATCGCTGAATACGACCTTTGCTCCTTTTTCAGCAAAATCAACACCGATTTCATATCCAATGCCACTTGCTGAACCTGTGATGAGTACGACTTTAGTTTCTACCATTCTTGTGTTCCTCCTAGCCTAGTACGCTGTTTCTAGTAGATTCGGGCTTACACTTAGTTCTGCTTCTGTGGATTCTTTAATCTCTTCAACCGTCCAACCATCAGCAAGCTCCACAAGCTCTAACCCTTTATCCGTTACATCAATGACCGCGCGCTCTGTAATAATACGGTCGACCACGCCTTTACCTGTTAAAGGAAGGCTGCACTGTTTTAAAATTTTCGGTTCTCCGTGTTTGTTCACATGGTCCATAATGATGACAATTTTCTTCGCACCGTGGACGATATCCATCGCACCACCCATGCCTTTAATCATCTTGCCTGGAATCATCCAGTTTGCGAGATCTCCCGTTTCAGAGACTTCCATTCCGCCTAGAATAGCAAGATCCAGATGCTCTCCGCGGATCATGCCAAACGATTCTGCACTATCGCAATACGCGCTACCAACCGCTGCTGTAACAGTTTCTTTTCCAGCATTAATTAGATCTGGGTCTACTTCATCTTCATACGGATAACGCCCAATTCCAAGGAGACCATTCTCCGATTGAAGCACCATCTCTTTATTCTCTGAAATATAATTGGCTACCATTGTTGGCATGCCAATCCCCAAATTGACATAGAAACCGCTTTCAATTTCCTTCTCAGCTCTTCTCGCGATTTTCTCACGCTGCGCTGCTTTATCTAATTGTTTAGCCACGATAATTCCTCCTTTTTATGCATTTGCGTTTGTCGTTAATCGTTCAATGCGCTTCTCTTGCTGCCCTTCAATCAGCCCCTGAACATACACGCCTGCCGTATGTACGTGATCTGGATCGATGGCACCTGGTTCAACAAGCTTCTCCACTTCTGCAATTGTCACTTTCCCCGCTGCTGCCATCATTGGGTTAAAGTTACGCGCTGTTTTGTTATACACAAGGTTGCCAAGTCGGTCACCTTTTGCCGCACGAACTAAACTGAAATCTGCTTTCAGTGCATGCTGAAGTAAGTATTCCTTTCCATCAAATGTACGCACTTCTTGCCCCTCTGCAATCGGTGTACCCACTCCTGCTGGTGTATAGAACGCAGGGATTCCAGCGCCTCCTGCACGAATTCGTTCAGCAAGTGTCCCCTGAGGCACAAGCTCCACTTCTAATTCGCCTTCAATCACCTGACGCTCAAATTCTTTGTTCTCACCGACATAAGAGCCGATCATTTTATCAATCTGCTTATTCTGAAGCAACAAGCCTAGTCCCCAATCGTCAACACCACAGTTATTTGAGATAACCGTTAAGTGTTTTACATTCGACTCGACTAATGCCAATATTAAATTCTCCGGAATTCCAACAAGACCAAAGCCACCTACCATAATCGTGTCATGATCCTTAATGTCTTTCACTGCTTCTTGGAACGATGTATACATTTCTTTCATCATTTCCCACTCCCTTCACCCTATTTATATGCAAAAAACATGCCAACTTTCTAAATCCTGCTACAACGCTAGTTAAAGCGCACTTCCTGTTTAAGCGATTCCAGAATTTCAGAAAACTTCGACAAACTATACAAAAATATTTTGTAAGCCCTTACATTAGACAACTAAAAAAGCCATTCCATATTATCGGAATGACTTTCCACAATTACGGAATGACTCAAAGGCCGTATTTCTTCACTTTTTCATAGAGAGAGGATTTTCCGATTCCAAGCGTCCCGGCAGCCTTCACTTTATCTCCCTCCGCATGAACCATCGCTTCTTGTATCGCCTGCTTCTCTGCTTCTTCAAGACTTTCCTTTAACGTACGCCCAGCCGTATAACCACTAGATGTCGCACGAATGGAAGATGGGAGGTCGTCTAGACCAATCGATTCGGAACGAGTTAAATGCACTGCGGATTCAATGGCATTCTCTAATTCTCGCACGTTTCCTGGCCAGGAATAACGCTTGAAGGCTTCTTGCACAGCCGGGTCAAAATCCTCCACCCGTTTCCCGATCTTATTCGTCACTTTATGAAGGAGAGATCTTGCTAGTACTTCAATATCCTCTTTCCGCTCTCTAAGCGCTGGCACATGAAACTGGACGACATTAATGCGGTAAAATAAATCTTCACGAAAGCGCTGGTCCTGAATCAATTGTTCTAATGGCTGATGAGTGGATGCAATGATGCGTACATTGACTTTCTGAGGATGCGTTGCTCCAATTGCTTCCACCTCTCCTTCCTGCAACACCCTTAGTATTTTCACCTGAGCATGGAGTGGCATGTCACCAATTTCATCTAAGAAAAGTGTGCCCCCATCCGCAAGCTGAAACTTGCCAGGTTTGCCCCCTTTCTTCGCTCCGGTAAAGGCTCCTTCCTGATAGCCAAATAACTCTGACTCGAGAAGGTCTTCAGGAATCGCGGCACAGTTTACTTTGACAAAAGGTTTGTTGCTACGTTCGCTTAGATGATGAATGCTATGAGCAAACAGCTCTTTCCCGGTTCCACTTTCACCCCTGAGTAATACAGATACATCACTTGGAGCTACTTGTTTGATCTTATCTTTTAACCGTTCAACTTCCTGCGATTGGCTAATGATGTGATGCAGAGCGTAAGTCGCTCCTGTTTGTTCCCTGCGCTGCGAGCGATACGCTTTCAACTCAAGAAGCAAATCACGTATGTGACTATTCATCTTCAGCCACTCTTCCGTATCACGGAACAGCACCATCCCGAAGGCCCCAACAACTTTTCCGTCTGAGCGCAAAGGAATGCGATTGGCAATCATATAATTTCCTCTTATGTATTGAAGATCGGCCATCTCTTCCTTACCTGTCTCCACGACGAGGTGCATACGCGTGTTCTCAATGACCTCCGTTACATGCTTCCCGATCGCTTGCCTCTTATCAACATTCAGAAATTGGCAATAGCTTTCATTTATATAAGATACGATCCCTTCATGATCGACAACAACGATGCAGAAGTTCCCATTCTCAAAGAACGTGTCGAACACATCCTGCTTGTGACTATCTCTAATCGATTCCACTAGACCCCACTCCTTGTCACCACGATATGATAACGATTTCATGTCTTTCTATTAGTCTATCATGATGGACGAAATGTGGTATAGTCTATAAATAAAAAGAAGCGAGACTACCTTTTTTATATGAACGTCCTCACAAGAAGAACTGCTGCTGGAATGCCTACGAAGAAAATAAACCCACTCAAACATCCAACGACAGTACAGCCATCAGCAAACCATGTTAAACAAGAAGCAAAGGGATTTTCCCTGCTAGAATTATCATTTTCATCCACTGCCACTCCTCCTCTGTTTCTGTCTACTAGAAGCAACGAACCCTACGCCGATAATCGAATGACTCTTACCCCATTTTTCCACATATTCTCATCGTGGTGAAATAAACTGTTTCACTCAAGGTCTATTACTATAAAAAAAGCCATAAGGAATGTTCTCCCTTAATGGCTCTGAAACTTTTCTCCCTAGCAAGGAGACACGAAATTACGATCCATTATGTTGTTTTAGTTCTATACCAGAACTTTCTCCAAGGTCATCTGCAACAATGGCAACGCCCTCAAGTTTCGTTCCAGGCTCTACTTTTGGTTGGACGGAGGGGTTACCCGGATAGGTTATACCATTATAGGTTAGCCGGGCAAAGAAGGGTTCAATGCCGCCACCATACACATTCATAATGATATCCTTATACCCATTTGTCTTCGCATCGCTTATAATGACAGGATTATTGACCACGCTGAATCTGGTGAGCAGAGAATAGTCTCCGTCTTGTTCTTTAAAGATCGCTGCGCTACACCCACCCGTTCCACAAAAATAGGGGCCTACTAAGTAAACAAACGTTTCCGGATTTCCATCTCCATCAAGATCCACTTTATTGTAATAGTACCTCGCTTTACCTTCATCTGTGTATTCAAACTCTTTAATCAAAGCTTTTTCGAGTTGAGGGTCTCTTTCCTTTTCAGAAGTTATGTATTGGATAGAGGATAAGTCAATATCACCTTTATTTACGAAAGGTTCATAGCTATCAGATTGATTTCGTAACTTCTTAAGCTCTTTTTTTAATGTCAAAAGTTCCTCTTCACCCGGATAGGGATAGTCAAACGATAAAGCCTTTTCAATTGACGTAAGCGCCTCTTCGTACTTCCCCCTTTTTATTTGAGCATCGGCTAAATAGTACCAATAGGTAGTAGAGTCTTGTTCTTTTAAAACATTCTTATAATATCGTTCTACTTTTTTAAAGTAATCAGGATAGACGTCCACAGCCAATTCAAACTCTGTTCCTGACCATCTAAAAACTTCGACTCGATAAGCCACACCCGTATCATGTTTCCATAAAGCTACTTCAGAAATCCCGTCCTTCTCTCCCATATCTTCTACATCGATCATGCTATAATATCGATTCCCTACAATTACATCCTGAAGGCCACTATCAGCCCACTCATACACGCTAAGATCTGACCAGTGAGAGGCAACTTGCCAGCCTACAATAAGGTTGTTTTTAGAGGGACTCGTGAAAGGGGCCGCTCCAAAATAGGTTATTCCATATCCTTTTCCCTTCATCACGTTCACAACTTGCCATGTTCCATAAAAACATTTCAATACAATGATATAATTCTCCCCGCGCCAATAAAAAGCCCCTACCATCTCAAGCACCCCATCCCCGTCTAGATCCACCGCTCCTACTGCAGGTTGTTTTGGGGTTGTTTCTAATTCGACTATTTCAGAGTAAGGGGGCAAAAATGGTAAGATTACGTTCATTACATAATGGCTATCCCACATAACAAAACCTCCCCACCGCTTTTAGGTTATATATATGATGGTTTATTTTTGTATATGTGATGTGAAGGATCGAAACTGAGGTACTTGATCAGAGGAGATCCGTTTCCAGAAGAGAAGTTGGGCAGGCATGGGGACAACTCGCTTTCCTGCGGGGAGCTGGGGAGCCTCCTCAATCGCTACGCGCTTTCCGGGGTCTCCCCTAGGCTCCTTTTCCCGCGGGAGTCTCGCAGTCCCCAAGCCTGCCCTGACGCTAATGAGGTGAACGGATCCGTTAATTTAAGTTGCTCTTAAGCCCCCCACCTCACAAATATGGCGCGTTTCCGTCTCTCCTCATATGGCAGAGGTGGGCCTGGAAATTGCGAGACTCCTGCGGGAGAAAGAGGTAGACGAGACCCCGCAGGGTGGTTTTCCCGAGGAGGCTTTTAAAGATAGAGGAAGTTCGACTAAGATCGTCACGTCGTGTGACAACGTCGAACGACCCCACGTCGTGTGGGGCCGCGGAAAGCGAGTGATTTCCAGGCCCACCTTACACTCTATTCAAGCTGACGGAAATGTCTCTATCTATCGCAATGCGAACCATCTCGGATCCAAGTGTTCCATATAAGGTGGGCTTATATGGAACAAAATAAACACTAAACATTAACAGCGCCTAACATATAAAAAAGTAGCTCAATCCATTGGATACAGGTGGTGCTTTGTACCTCAACAGTTGAACTACTTATTAGATTCATAGTGTTCTATTATAATGGAAATCCTCTGAAGTCATAGGTGTCCTCGAATACATTCATATCGACTTCTTCCTCGTCAGCATTAGTAAAGGTGATCGTTTCTTCACCTGTCCACTTGATAGGATGATCTTCTTTCATCCAAATCACATTCCGAACGAACGTGTCCTCTTCATACAAGGCTCCAATGTACGTCAGCTTTTCGTTCACTGGCGCTCCATTCTTTTCTAAAATTCTTATGGTTAAGTTACCCTTATCTGATTGGTACTCAGCCACTTTCTCCATGCGATCAATCGGCATATCATCAAATCCGAACGGCCCACGGAACATGACAGCAAATGTATAGAGTCCAAGTAGTAGTAAAGGGATTAGTACAAGAATCGTTATATATTTCTTCAAAGCTCTACTCCTCCTACAGCTTACTTCCACACTTATCTTATCATGTTTAATTATAAAACCGTAAGAGCTCGTTTAGCAACGTATAGACTGAACTGAGCGGAGGAACGATCCAGGAAACAAAAAAAGTTATTCAGACAGTATGTACCTTCAATTATTAGGTTTTTGAGTTCCAAGATGAAGAATCAAACCTATTGCACTTGTCAGATTGAGTATCAGAGCAATAATGATTAATACCCAATCCAGCGCTTCTGGCAAAGGTGTATTTTGACTAACCAGTAATGACCCAAGACCAATCAAAAGCATCGATATGAGTAAAGGAACGTTTTTTACCAAAAATAATCCTCCTTCCGTTATGAATACGTATAAACATCTTTTTTTGAACGCTTATGCTGATACATTCTTTGATCCGCTTCGATAAATAGACTCTCCATTTTTCCTGTTGAATGGGTTGTGAACGCATACCCCATAGATAAGGACAAGCGAGAATTTGGATGACACTCATTGTGATCATGAACGTGCTTTTGTATCCGATCAAAAACGGACTCAACCTCTTCTGGTGTGGTGTCATTCAGCAAAATGGTAAATTCATCTCCACCAACCCTTGATACAGCCGCATTAAGAGGGGTAGATTCAAGGAATACTTCAGAAGCTTTCTGAATGTAGGAATCCCCATGCTTATGGCCATACTGGTCATTCATATCCTTCAATTTATCCAGGTCACATAAAATCATCCCAACTGCACAATTGATCTCTTGATCATATTTCTCCATCAATCCGTCAAAAT
This sequence comes from Pontibacillus salipaludis, assembly GCF_014642405.1. Taxonomy (GTDB): domain Bacteria; phylum Bacillota; class Bacilli; order Bacillales; family BH030062; genus Pontibacillus; species Pontibacillus salipaludis. Next base: position 113,045 of record NZ_BMIN01000008.1, on the reverse strand, counting down.
AATCGCGATTATAGAGGCCTGTCAAAGCATCATGTGTACTTCGATACTCTAAGTTTTGCTGTAGTTGAACTTTTTCATCAATATTTCGCAAGATGCCATGCAGCTCCACCAAATCTCCATCATCATTATAGATAGGCGAAGCATACTCCTCAAACCACCGGTATTCCCCTAACCGATTGCGCCAGCGTTGAACAAACGGCTTTGAATAATCAAGCTGATCTGTTATCTTCTTTTCTAACGTGTCTAGATCATCAGGGTGAATGAGTTGTAATGGAAAATACGGGTCTTCTAATGAGGCTTCTACGATACCCTTGCCTAAATAAGAATCAAGCGCTGGACTGATGTATATGTGCTTCTGTTCCGGTTGAAGTTGAACAATATAAATAATGTCTCTTGAATTTTCAACAAGCTGATAAATTTGCTTTTCCTTCTCATTCTTTTCTTTCCAACGATGTTTAACATATGAGGTATATACACTAAATAAGAAAAGTCCGACGGCGAGACCTGCTACAAAATATAATTCCTCCATCGTATAACCCCTAGCTTTTTGAATATCCTCTTATTTTACTATAAAAACAGAGACTTTTGGCTCATTCGACAGAATATTCTATTATATTTTTAACTATGTTCCCACATGCATCATTGATTTTATAAAGAGAGGTTCCGTCATCTATGGTGAAGCGGAAGGTGGGCCTGGAAATCACTCGCTTTCCGCGGGCGAGCTGTCGAGCCTCCTCGGGAAAACCACCCTGCGGGGTCTCGTCTACCTCTTTCTCCCGCAGGAGTCTCGCAATTTCCAGGCCCACCTTTGCCCAATTGAGAGAGACGGAAACGCGAAAAAATTGGAGGAAAGGCTTAAGAAATGCGCTTTAAGTCATTTTTACTACCCCCATTTATTGAAAACACCTATGTAAATACCGACTCTAAACGTGAACAGAGCAAGTAAAAAAGAGCAGTTCAGTATCGAACTGCTCAAATCATTATTTAAGTTGTGTGTTATGAGAAAGAATATCCTTCAAATACCTTTAGCCCTTCTTCATTTAACACTTCCCCAACAACATCAGGTTTGTTCGGACTTTTGGCAAAGACCTCTTCACATGAAATCATAATATTATCTCCTGCAATCTCAGCTAATTGGTCATGGCTTACGCTATAGACGACTTTGCCGAGGTTCGCCCAGACCATTCCGCCTGAGCACATCACGCAAGGTTCACAGCTCGTGTAAAGCGTGTATTCGCTTAAGTCGAATAGGTTCTGTTCTGAGCAAAATTTTCGGATCAGGCCGATTTCTGCGTGGTGAGTTGGGTCACAAAGGGAATTGATCTGATTTTCTCCAATCATGGCAATCTCGTCATCTTTCACAAGAATCGCCCCGAATGGTTCGTTCCCCTCTTCACGCGCCTGTTTCGCCATCTCAATCGCCTTTTTCATAAACTGTTCATCTGTATGCTTCATTCATAATCCCTCCATCCAATGCTACTATACAGCATTAGGATGAGATTCACGAACCAGAATCATACAGTTAAATCGCCGTCTCTCATTATTCTTTATAATGTGTTAGATCGTTCGCTTTTACCATATCCCACTCAAAAGGAGTGCGCTCAAGCCAGCCAGTTAACGCTTCAATATCACGGGCAAACACCCGATCTTCTTTAATGGAAGCAACTACTTTTCTTGCCTCTTGATATACTTCTTGTATCGCTTTAGATGCTTTTTTTACCCCTCTGTATTCCAAAGCCTGGAGAGCGCATATGAGTTCGATTGCGAGCACCTTTTCTGCATTAAGGATCATTTGATAAGCGTGCCGCGCTCCAATTGTGCCCATGCTGACGTGGTCCTCTTGGTTTGCAGATGAAGGGATCGAATCGACACTCGCCGGATGAGCGAGTGTTTTGTTTTCTGATACGAGAGAAGCCGCGGTATACTGCAAAATCATCGCCCCAGACTGGAGACCTGGGTCAGGACTTAAGAATCCAGGCAGATCATTAAGCTGCGGATTGACGAGGCGCTCGATTCTGCGCTCTGAAATGTTCGCAAGTTCCGCTACTGCAATCTTCATAAAGTCCATCGCCAACGCAATGGGCTGACCGTGAAAGTTCCCACCTGATACAACGGTTGCTCCGCCGTCTAGTATAAGCGGGTTATCGGTGGCTGCATTCATTTCAATCTCGAGCTTTTCTTTTACATAGGCCAAACTCTGCCGTGATGCTCCATGAACTTGCGGGATGCAGCGGAGAGAGTAAGCATCTTGAACACGCTTCTCCCCTTGCCTTGTTATGAGTTCACTCCCGTTTATAATGGTACGAATTCGCTCTGCAACCTCTATTTGTTCAGGATACCCACGGGCTTCGTGAATAGCAGGATGAAAAGCGTCGATAATCCCCTCAAGTGCTTCTAACGTCATTGCCGCAATCCAATCACACTGTTCAATAAGTCGCTCTGTCTTTAAATAATTCAGCACCCCCATCGCCGTCATGGCTTGGGTTCCGTTAATGAGCGCTAAGCCCTCTTTTGCCTTTAATTCAAGCGGCTCCATTCCTTTTTCTTCGTAAACTTCAGCCGTCGGTTTTATATGTTCCCCATCATAGACCTCCCCCTCTCCCACGAGCACAAGAGCAAGATGAGATAAAGGCGCAAGATCTCCAGAAGCACCTAGTGAACCTTGGGACGGAATAACAGGAATCATGTCTTCATTAACCAGATCCCTCAACCGTTCAACAAGACAAGGACGAACCCCTGACACACCTTTTAACAAAGCATTTAACCGCAAGACCACCATCGCTTTGCAAACAAGTTTCGGAAATGCCCCCCCCACTCCGCACGCATGCGATCGGATCAAATGAAGTTGGAGTGAATTCACATCTTTCTCATGAATTCGCACATCACTAAACTTCCCAAATCCCGTATTAATCCCATAAACCGTCTTCCCATCCGCCACAATCTTCTCCACCACCGCACGACTCTTTTTTACGTTCTTTAAGCTTTCAGGAGCAATTTGAATCTTCTCTCCGTGGAAGCATATATCTCGCATATCTTTTAAGTTTAACGTTGATCCTGTTAATTCAATCATGCTGATCGACTCCTTTCTTTTGATTGATTTTGTCTAATTTCTATTTGAACCTGTTGAATCGAGGTGGGGTGGGTTCATGTTTTTCGAAAACTGGCTCAAGTACGAGTTAGCGGATCTGGCCAGGGCGGGAACTGGCTCAAGTTAGGCATAAGCGACTCATGTCTACCTCGAAACGGCTCATGTTTTCTTGAGACTGGCTCAAGACGTGAAAAAAGCGGCTCCACTTGACTGTGATCGGCTCAAGTTGAAGGATTGCGGCTCAAGTACGCTCGTTCTGGCTCATGTTTTCCGAAAACCGGCTCAAGTACGAGCGAGCGGATCTGGCCAAGGCGGGAACTGGCTCAAGTTACCCATAAGCGACTCATGTCTACCTCGAAACGGCTCATGTTTTCTTGAAACTGGCTCAAGACTTGAAAAAAGCGGCTCTACTTGACCGTGATCGGCTCAAGTTGAAGGATTGCGGCTCAAGTACGCTCGTTCTGGCTCATGTTTTTCGAAAAACGGCTCAAGTACGAGTGAGCGGATCTGGCCAGGGGCGGGAACTGGCTCAAGTTACCCATAAGCGACTCATGTCTACCTCGAAACGGCTCATGTTTCCTTGAAACTGGCTCAAGACGTGAAAAAAGCGGCTCCACTTGACCGTGATCGGCTCAAGTTGAAGGATTGCGGCTCAAGTCCGTTGGTACTGGCTCATGTTTTCCGAAAACTGGCTCAAGAACGAGTGAGCGGATCTGGCCAGGGGCGGAAACCGGCTCAAGTTAGGCATAAGCGACTCATGTCTACCTCGAAACGACTCATGTTTTCCGAAAACTGGCTCAAGAACGAGTGAGCGGATCCGGCCAGGGCGGGAACTGGCTCAAGTTAGGCATAAGCGACTCATGTCTACCTCGAAACGGCTCATGTTTTCTTGAAACTGGCTCAAGACGTGAAAAAAGCGGCTCCACTTGACCGTGATCGGCTCAAGTTCAACGATTGTGGATCAAGTCCGCTCGTTCTGGCTCATGTTTTTCGAAAATCGGCTCAAGTACGAGTGAGCGGATCCGGCCAGGGGCGGAAACCGGCTCAAGCCAAGCAAAACCTCTCCATACTAACCCATTTTCCAAACAAAAAGAGGCGACAATGGCATAGAAATACCATTGTCGCCTCCTCATAACTAATGACTATAGGCAACGCGTTTATCCAATATGATTAATACCAAGGCCAAATGCCTCGTGCTCAAGTCCTTTTACAGGCGCGCCGATCGTGCCGTAAAAGGCCACGGCAATCCATTCGCCTTCTTCTAAATCTTCATAAGGGGAGCCTCTTACGATCGCAAACTTCAATCCGACCGTTCGCATCATATCCCCTGCTCCAATTTGTCCGCGCATGACTCCATTCAGAGCTTCTAGAATGGCATGATAAAGAGCGTGTGTTTCGCGGTAAACATTCTCTACTATAATATGATTTCGCTTCGCTGCTGTTTCCACGGCAGCGATAATTTTTTGCATATTCATGGAGCCTGCTTTCCCTGTGCAGTAATCGACATCTTTTAACTGATCAGAAAAGGGCTCTAGTTCATCTTCGGTCATGGAGGATACCAATAAAGCTAACTTTCCAATCGGAATCTTTGGACTCATTTGCTTCACCTAAATTCCCTATAAACTATAACGTTTGACTATTAGCTAACTTAAATTGTAAGCGTTTCCTCAATATTCTGTCAATATTATTTCAGTCTATGATCCTCCCTACAGATCTAGAACACTCTCCCATATGCCTTCGACTTTCCCGCAGCACCTTTAACCTGATTGCTTCACACTTAAAAAGGTAATGGTCGCTAAGATTAGCCCCATTCCGGCATACTGCATAAGCGTTAACTCATTTCCAAGGAGCACGATCCCGAATAAGGATGCCGTTACAGGTTCCACCATGGCTATAATCGAAGCTGTGGAGGGAGCTGTTCGTTTCACCCCACGTACATAAAGGATAAATGAAAGGCCAGCGCCAATAATCCCTAACAGGATAAACCATCCAACATCACTCGAGCTTACGACTGAAATAGCTTCTCCAAAGTTTATACGTAGCATAAGGATTAGAATAAAGAAGAAGAAAGCGACTGTTAATGTAGCTTGGGGGCTTCCTAGTTTAGCGGCCTTCTTGAACCCAAATATAAATAAGGCATAAGAAACACCCGAACCAAGACCGGCGATTAATCCCATTAACGAGACCGCAGTACCAGAGGTATAAGCTCCTGTTAATAAGATAACCCCAACAAGAACAAATGCAATACTTGTCCATTTAAATAGTGTAGAACGCTCAATTCCTAGCAAGAACGAAACAAGCAACACAAATATTGGTGCTGTATACATTAACGTAGCTGCAATTGCAATCCCTGCTGATTCAATGGCTAGGAAGTAAAACGTGAAGTTCCCCGCCACACTTATTCCAGCAAGTGCTGCCCATGTGTAAAAATAAGGGTTCTTGTTCTTAATCTTAATTTTTTTACGTCTAAATAAGTACCAAAATGCAAAGAAAATAAACCCTACAAATCCTCGATAAAAGGCAATAGTCGATGGGCTCCAACCTTTATTCATTAATATTTCTCCAAGTCCGCCTGTAATTCCCCATAACACTGCTGAAGTTAGAATAAATAGTATTCCAGTATAACTCATAGGCTCCCTCCTTTTTATTCTTTCTTTTAACAACTCTTTCAATAGTTCGCACTTAGAGAATTTACAATCCTACTAGTCTGTCGCTCTATTCAAGGTCTAACCTACTAATTCCATGTATCAAAGATTTTAAAACCTATTTCTTGTTAACACTGAGAAAAAAGGGAATTAAGTTATGTTAGTACACCAATTTTCCATATAAAGTCCTATATAAAAAAGAGCTGCCCATACAAAGGCAGCTCTTCAAATCGTTCGGTTTTATTCAGTACCTGGATTTACTCTGAAAGATTAAACGTGCTTCTCGGCAATAGACACGATTTCTTCTTTTGGCTTGAAGCCAACAGACTGGTCAACAAGTTCACCGTCTTTGAAATAAAGAAGGGTTGGTACACTCATTACACCATATTGTTGCGCTGTTTCAGGGTTGTTATCTACATCTAACTTAACGATGCTCATCTGGTCACCTTTTTCAGCATCGATCTCTTCTAAAACAGGAGCGATCATTTTACATGGGCCACACCATGGTGCGCCTAAATCTGCAATGACAAGCCCTTGTGCCGTTTCGCTTTTGAAAGTTTGATCTGTTACATCTTTTATAGCCATCTTATCTCTCCTCTACAAAAAGATTTTCTAACCACTAAATAATTAATTTAGTGGTTAGAATGTTACATTATGTTATACTAGGTGTCAATCAATTAGCTACAAGGTGGGTTACCATGACATTAGAAACGAGATTCTCCCATTTTTCTGATTACCTATTTATTAACCTTTTAAATACAGTGAACTCAAAGAATAAGACAAAAGCTGACTTGTTAGATGAAGAGGGAATGATGGACGAGTGGCTCTCCCTGATGAAAGAGAAAGAATTACTCTCAGAACAACAAGTGAATAAGATAAAAGAAAAACCTGTAGATCGTACAGAAATGAAGCAGTTCCGCGATACGTGGAGGTCTTATTTCACGTCATCCCAGTATGATGAAGATGGGCTCCAATCACTCATTGACCTAACCAAAAAAACGCCCCTTTCCTTTGAAATGAATGCAGAGACTCTCATGCCGATTCCAGATAAAGGCGGTACAGCAGGCCTTCAATCGTTACTCGCTTTCACGATGCTTAACGCATATCAAGATGGGGTTTTTGAGAAAGTAAAAGGGTGCAGCAATGAGACATGCCTCGCCTTATTTGTGGACCCTAAGGGCAAGCGGAAGTGGTGCTCTATGAAAGTATGTGGGAACCGCGCCAAAGCGCAGAAGCATTATGAGAAGAGCAAGCAATAATGAACGAATACAGGTTTTGTGCCCAAGAAAATTAACTATTGTTTGTATACCAGAACCAAACGCTTTTAAAAGTTAAAACTGACCTATTGCCGTTACAATGGAGAAGTTAAGTAAACAAGTATTTCTACGTAATTTCATAAAAAGACGATCTTTCGCTCTTAAAGGAGCTAAAGATCGTCTTTTATGATATATAGGTTAATTTGCATCGCAACAACACACCATTAGTTAAGTATGGACCATTATTTTCACAGATACCGATTTTATATAAACATGTGAGCTGCTAATTTTTTTGAGACACTTTCTTGTCTATAAAGCGCACAGTCATAATACTAAAAAAGACACTTCCTCCAATTAGACCGGACTGAACAATGCCTGGTGGAACAAATATGACGATTAGAATAAAGGGGATGAGATATGAAATGAGTGACAAAAGTATTCGCTTGCCGTGGCTCATATTTGGTAAATCCTCCTTTAGTTGAAGATCATTCCATTCCAAGAGCAACGAGTAATCAAAAATATTAATTTCTGATTGTTTCTTATACATCATGTGTCTACTATGAATTTAAATTTATTTATTCTTAAATAGCCCCGTTAGCTTAATAGTGAACCTAAAATAAATGGTGTAATAATTAGCATTATTGAAGTGAAGAGCAGTGTAACGGAAACATTTCTAGACAGTTTCTTTCTACCTTCTCCCTCATCCCAACCAAAGAACTGTAATTTGTTTCTATATACTACAAAGAGTAAAACGAATACCGCTAATGCACCAAACCACGAATAGCCCTCAGTTGCTTCATTGATTGTATAAATGTTTTCTATCAACACCCAACCTAAACCACCCAATATCACAAAAATAAATAGTATGCGTAGTAGTTCTAGTAACGTCCTCATTTTTTTCTCCCTGCCCCTTTTATGTACACCTTTTAGGAAAAGAACTTACTTTTGGTTTGAAATGAACTCTCTCAATTCATCAATCTTTTTATCCATTTCATTGAGTTTGTTCTTAGTATTGTTAAAAAAGTGAGCAACTCTTGAAATTAGGAAAACAATTATGACTAAAACCACTATGTTTAAAATGCTACCAACTAGACTCACTATACCCCCCTTAAAAATTTTTCTTATACAATAACCCTGCTCGTTAATGAAAGAAACGACTGTTCTTATTCAACAATCGTACTTGTTAATGGAATACAAGTTTTTAATGTAGTCCATACTTTAATATCTGATGTCTGATCACCTCGTTGCCCAATGTGAACCATAATAAAAGCAATAAAACTATAATGCCCATCATCAAACTAAACCAAGCAAAGTATTTATTCTCCTTATTTATTAAGGGATATAAAACAATTAGTAATGCTCCAAAAGCAAACGTAATCACAACGGAAAGTTGCCCTATTAATGTCTCAAAAACCATATATTCCCTCCCTTATCCGTAGGGATATTTTAACACTTTTATAAATACCCTATTGCCCTAACATGCTCCATTAATGAAAGAAGTGAATGCTCTTGTTCAGCAATCGCAGCTGTTAGTTGAAGAACTTTTATTTTCTAAATAAATCGCTTCTCTTCGTTGATATCGAGAATTTAATTTATCTCATACTGCCTTACTGGGTTTATTAAACATCGTTCTTAACACTTCATCTATTACGAAATATCCAACAGCCACTGGTGTAGCTAAATAAAGGGTGACTTGGAAGTAACCACTTCTAACAAAAATAGCAGGTAAGAGTAAAGCTATACTAATATGTAGGATAAATCGCAAAGAAACACTATTGAGATTCACCTTGCTTTCAAGATAACCAATGGAAATCGATAAAAGTGTACCGCATGTAATGGCAGTAGTTAAAATTACGAAATACATACCAACGTAGTCAGAGGTGGTTCCTTTAGAAATAAAACTGTATAAAGGAACTGATAGTACTAGAGTGATTAAAGCTGTAAACAGTTTTCTTTTTACCATCGTCTTCTCCCTTTTATTAATCCTTAATGTTTTAAGATTTTCAACACCCGTTAGCACCACAAAACTTATTTAGTTTCTTCAGTATTAGAAACGTACAAACTGACAATATACTCGCTAAATAAAGCATAGAAAATCCAATAAAACCTAAGTAAGAACTCCCAATGGTTGGTGAACCCGCCATGAAGATTGACGCTAATAAACTACATAGGATAAACCCCAAAACGAATGTTCCAAAACCAATACCTACTAATTTCATTTTAACACCTCATCTATCATTCCTATTTCCTTCTACTTGGCTGCCCTGACAATAAAAAAAAGCGACCGCTCTTTTACCACAATCGCAGCTGTTAGTTGAAGAACTTTTCTTCACTAAATAAATCGATCTTCTCTTTCATTGTCTTATTTTTTTCTTCCCATTCAATTATCATATAAATATCATTAATGTCCTCAAGGTTTTTATACAGAAAAGCGCCTCCTCCTGATGCTCCCATCGAAGTTTGGGAGATATCCGATTCACTTCCTGAAACAGACCTTGCTTGAATAACCTTATCTTTATTAGCGATAACTGCAACTACCTTAACATTAAAGAAATCGGTACTATATTCGTTCATTTTGTTCATAGTAAGGTTTCCATTTCCCGCCTTAAACGTTTCGGGTTTAATGATTATTTCGTAAGAATCTACTTTCCAAGTTTTACTCTCACCTGATAATGATAAATAATAATGATTTACTATCTTTTTTTCATTACTAACACAGCTTGAAAGTAAACATATAACTGCCAATAAACTAAACGAAAATAATTTCATTCCTTTTTTCCGCAGCAAATACTCACCTCTTGATGTTGTTTTAACGCTTCACATTATTAAATTTAACTCCACTGTTCATTCAATATGACTACTGCAAAATACCGAATACCCATATAATCAAATACAAGATCATCAACAAATCTCAACACATAAAACCTCTCCTAACTTAGTCATACTAGTTCTTTTTTATTCCACACCCGTGCTCTGTTAACGAAAAAAGCGACCGCTCTTGTTAGCAATCGCACCCGCTAATACTTTAAGGAAAAATTTCTATTAGATATAATAGATGCGTTATGCTATACTAATCTAGCGATGAGCTGAATTGCATAAGTCGAGATTGACGCGCCTTTATGGCAAGGCACAAATGTGGAGTGCTGTCTCTCGCCGCAATACGCCAAGACGTCCTTTATAGGACGTCTTTTTTTTTGGAAACATATGCTCTTCCATATGTTTAAACCTATGTCCCATTTGTCGTAAACATAATTTCTTCATCTATCAATATTAACCGCCACATTTGACAGTTCCTTGTTCAACTATTGCACCCGTTAGCACAATAGATTTTCATTAAATCAATGCTTATTTTAAATTCACAGATTTGTTTCTTCTATCATTTTAAATACTGAAGAATACATTGAATATAGGTTTTGTTCTGTTTTCTCGCCATCTCGCAAGTAAACGCCCATATGTTTAAATGACCCGTATTCTTTTGGTTTATATATCACTCCAGAAGTGTACATCGTTCCAGATGTCCATTTCCAAAACTCGCTATACTCTTCAGATTTTAGAATAAAAGGGATTGAGTTTTTAGCAGCTATAAAAAAGAATGGGATTTCATGTTTCTTATAAACATTAACATACTGACTTTGTGAAGCTTCGGCAAGGTTCTCTTTCATAACAAAGACTGCATCATAAGTAGACAATTCTCCATTTCGCAATTTCTTAAATGAAATTTCATTAAAACGGACATTATCTTCTCTAACTTTTGGAGAAGTTCCAACCACTGCGACTTTTAACGTTTGTCCATTGTACGGTTCGACGTCCGCATTTTTAGAACTATCTACATGATTTATTTCAGAATCACTTTTGCTCGGTTCATTAGTTTTTCCGCTCTCATCTTCATTTTTGCAACCAACTAATACAAATCCTATTACGATGAATAAAATAAAAAGTTTCTTCAAATACACCCTCCTATATATAACTTATCATCATTTTTTCATTCTTAATGAAGAATCTTGCCCCTTCAACACAATAGGAACTGCCGCATCGACAACTCCTTGTTCCACTATTGCGCCTTTTACATTAATAACTGCTTCCGCTGAAGCTTTGATTGCGAAGTGTAATAATAAAATTTATCAGAAAACCAAGTATTAAAAATACAAGCAGTAATATAGGATTAGCATCTTCCCACAAGAGTTTTACAATTAAGAATGCAATGATTGACCAAAATACTGCTCCTAACCATAATTTTAATTGAGATTTCCTCTTTTTATCTTCCATCTATAACACCACCCCTGTTCAACTATCGGGCCCGTTAGCAAAAAATTTATTTAACATTTTCTATTAAATAACTCTTAGCTCTTTCAAAATCTGCACCCTCAAAAGCAATGTTATCTTGATCTAATATGTAAATGTAGGGAGCTTCAGTAACTTCTAGAGACGGATATTCTTCCTGTGTTAATTCCAAACCAAAAGCAATTAAGTTAACCCCCATATGTTCATTTTGAAATTCTTGAAACCATTGTAATTTATCTTCATTCCCTTGCTTTGGGACTACATATATAATGTTGTGTTGTTTGGCAGATAAAGCATAAGGGAGGTCAGCTTCTTTTTTTGAACAACCTAGTAAAGTTACTACTAAAACCACAAGTATTATTGTAATTTTCTTCATTGAATTCACCTCTAGCTCTATATATTACCACATCATTTATTACCCTTTATTAAGCTAAACTGCCGTATTAACACAATAGGAGCTTCCGCATCGACAACTCCTTATTTCACTATCGCACCCAATAGTTTAATAAGTTATGGAGAAATTTTATCCCTTTTCCAAAGAGAGTTAATTTACTTTTTTATTACAAATTTCGAATTTTCGTATGTTGTAGCACCGTTTTTTTCAGGATCCATATACACAGTAATTTCTACTTTGTCTCCTATTTCATATTTTTCAATATCATCAACAGGAATTTTGTTTCGGGTATTAGAATTATCCAGTACTAATATCATATTTTGTTGTGGAAACTTTTCTTCAATAGTACCTTTAATTTCTCCCTTAACTGTATCTTCTTTTAAGCAGCCTATTAAAGAAACTGTAAGTAGTAAAAGCGTAACGACGAGTAATGCCTTTTTCTTTACCATATAATCCCCCTAATTATGCCTGCTGATCTATTGAAAGAAGCGACTGTTCTTGTTCAACAATCGCACCCTTTAGTTCAATAAAATAAGTTAGTAAAACTATCTAATACGATGTTCCATAAGCCAATTATTACCATCGTTGATTTTTTTTACTTTCATAAACCCACATTTTTCATAACACCTTACTGCTCTATAATTTGATACTTCAGGGTCCAAAATAATAATATTTGCATCTGTACCTTTAGAAATAAATTTTATGAAGTCGGTAACCATATTTGTACCTATACCTTTGTTAAAAAGATTTGGCACACCAATAAATTAGTCAATTCCATATATCTGATAATTTATAGAATAGTTATATTCAACTTTCTTTTCTTCACTTAACTGATATTTCTGCATAAAACCAATAGGGATATTTCCTAGCTCCACTATATAAGGAGTTATGGGTATTTCTCCAGCAACTCGAGGTCCATATTTTTTCTTCACTTTTTCCAAAGAAAACAGGGAATTAACATCTCCATAGAACTCGAGAACTTCTTCAGTGCTTAGCCATTTAGCCACTACTCCATAATCATCATGATTCATTTTCCTTATAATTAAATCTTCAGTAGTTTCCATAAAACCTCCCCCTCGCTAACAATTTAAAGAATTCTACTAAATAAATATTATTAGAAAAACTCTTATACCCCTTATCAAAATATTGAACTCCCTCTTTTGAAACCTTGTAACATTTAATGCCTCTCTAATGTAACAAAGTCATAGTATAAACGTTATTTTATTTTTTTGTGGGCTATTAACCTATACAAATTACAAGAAGGACAAATCCGATTGTTCAAGATTTAAATTAAGATCCTGAACCCAATTAAGAGTTGACACCCATAATTCGCCTACATTCTGTTTAATGCTATTTACATTAGTATTCAGAGATAATAAGCCATGAATATGTTGTTCAAACCCTTGAGGCAATGAATCCAAATTAAAACTTTCTTTGTACATTGTCCGACTCGATAAAAATTTGTGCTTATTTTTTAATCCAACTGACATTACTGCCCAATATGCTACTTGTCTAGCTTCTTGAGCAGCTAATAAAGTATCTGTATTCTGTAATGCAAAAACTTTGTAAACATGTTCGTACATATCTGTTATTGCATCTTTAATTAAAATATTAAAATCGGCTTGCTCTTCTACTCCTTTTGCAGTATCCCTTAATTCTTCATATAGATTAGTTGGGTCATATAAAACTTTACATGTATAAAGAGCATCATTTTTCACTGACCATTCAAAATCAATATTCTTTGCTTTTGACTTCATTTTTTCTAAGGTGCTAAAGCTTACTCCTACAAACATTCCCTTGTAAAAAAACGCTTCCCAACTGCTTTCTCGCTCTTTTATAACCACTCTTAATTCTAAATCTGATTCAGGGAGGTCCAAACCCTTTGCTGTGGACCCTTCTATTGCGACAGAAACAAGATTACTTTTGTATTTGCTTAATAACTCATTAAGAATTTCGTCTGCAATTTCAAACCTTTCTTCAGTTTTAAACTTATTTGGCTTCCAAGTAATCATTTTTACACTCACCTTCATAATAAGTAATTGCCTATTCAACTAAACTGCCCTGTTAGTTTAAGTATATTGGTTCACAAACTCCACAATCATTTTAACATAAAATAACAATTACCTACTTTAGTAATTAGTCTTCCAAATCACATTTCCACATAGGAAATAACAAAGCTCCCTTATCTGTCGGCATTATGCTATTTGGAGTGTGGTGATTTTGTACAAAGGTTCAAATACTACTATCTAACAATCGTTACAATTAAAAAAAGACCAAATCTAACCGATTTGGTCTGCCAAGTAGGTTGCTTTATTGAATGTTCCTCCATAAAAACGGAACCGCACTATGCCTTTTTACATCTCCACTGCTTCTCCAGTTGAAGCTGACTCGTATAAAGCCTCAATAATTCGTTGAACAAGGGTTCCTTGATTAGCGTGTACGTTCGTTTCTTTACCAGCAAGGATGGAGTCCACAAAGTGGTGCACCATTTCTTTATGCGCATTGCCTTTATCCACATAGGGAGCAGTAAGGTCAAGAAGTGTACCGTGCTTCTCTTGATACATGTTCAGCGGAAACACGTCAGCTCCCCCGTGGTCTCCCATTACTTTAAGGACTCTGTCATCCTTCTCAGCAATGTTCGCGGCGAAGGAAGATTCAAATAAGAGGGAAGCGCCGTTTTGGAATGTGATCATGCCGCGAGCCATGTCTTCGACTGAGAAGTTCTCGTGATCCCACTCACCCAGGAGCCCAACCCCTGGCCGCTTCCCAATCTTATCGTATGTAACGCCTAGGACCGTTTTCGGCTCAGGATAGCCCATTAAATAAAGGGCCGAATCAAGCATATGAATGCCATTGTCGATTAATGTGCCGCCACCTTGAAGCTCTTTATTCGTGAAAACACCCCAACCCGGAATGCCGCGCCTTCTGTTCCATTTTGCTTCAGCTGCGTAGATCTCTCCCATTTCGCCTTCATCTATGAAACGCTTCACCGTTTCTACTTCAGGACGAAAACGAAAGTGGAATCCGTACATAAGATGCTTGCCTGTATGATTCGCGATTTCTTCCATTCTTTCTGCATCACATGATGAAATCGCAGGTGGCTTTTCACATAAAACATGGCACCCTGATTGCATCGAGTCGATCGCTTGCTCGGCATGGAACGCGTTCGGCGTGCAGATACTAACGGCGTCTAGCTCCATTTCACGAAGCATATCCCGGTAGTCTTCGTATGCATGGGGAATCGAAAATTCTTGCGCGCAGTCTGCAGCCTTATCTTTATTGTGATTCGCCACCGCAACGACTTCTACCCCATCGCCGTAATTTTGGTAATTCGGAATGTGAGCACTTCTGGCAATGCCCCCTGCGCCGATAATTCCAACTCTGAGTTTTCCGTTCATATGAATCCGCTCCCTTTATCCCTTGTAGTAATCTTGAACCATTTTATCCATCACTCGGTTCGTGCGCAGTGCTGAACGCCCTGTGCTAGGCGACTGTCCTTTTCCTATGAGTTCATCTACAATCGTTTGAATGAGCTGCTGCTGAATCGGACTTGGGCGATCGATATGGAACTCCTCTGTACCAAATTGGTTCATCAATTTGACCGGTACTTCATCAAACGTTGAGAATACGATTTCCCCTTTTGTACCAACAATTCGGTTCTGATCCTCATTCTTATAAGAAGCGAAATTCCAAACGCCTGTCCCCATAACTCCACTTTCAAATTGGAAGCTACCACTTACGCTGTCTTCAGCAGGATATGAGTCTGATTGATTGGCTGCATACCCCTTCACGTCTTCAATGGGTCCTAGCAAATAATCAAAAAGGTCGAGCGTATGAGAGGCAACATCATAAAATAAACCTCCACCACTCACTTCAGGGCGCACCCTCCAAGGCCATTCTCCGTTTTCGTCTTTTTCTAATAGCTGTTGCGTCTGCTCCATCGTCACAAAACGAACATCGCCAATTGCGCCCTCATCGAGTAGCTCTTTTACTTTGAGAAAACGCGGCAAGCGTCGACGGTAATACGCAACATATAAAGGCACACCATGCTCCTCGCAAACGTCAATCATAGCCTGGCACTCTTCGGTATTTAGCGCCATTGGCTTCTCAACGTATACGGGTTTCCCCGCTTTCGCTACCATTTCTGTATACTCCTTATGTGAGCCTGGTGGGGTGGCGATGTACACCGCATCTACCTCTGTATCATGGACAAGGTCCTCCGCTTTGTCGTACCACTTTGGAACGTTGTGTCGCTCTGCGTAATCTTTCGCAAGCTCTCCATTTCGTCTCATCACAGCCACGAGTGAACTATTGGCAGCTAATTGAAATCCTGGTCCACTCTTTACCTCAGTGACATCCCCACAGCCAATAATGCCCCAGCGAATGATTTTCATATGTATACTCCTCCGATCACGTTTCTTGTTATGTCGCTCATACAAAAAAGAAGCAGCTCCCATTATTTTGCCACTTCTTTGATACAGAGTTATTTTAACATACCATCTTCAGGGAAAGAGAAGTTATATATAAAAGTGCCAGCTTCTAGTTGCAGGAGGCTGGCACTTGTTTAGTATTTCGTATATTCAGGATTAATAGATAAGATTTTATGTAATCGTTTTCTGGGTTTATATTAACGAATAAATAGGACATCCACGGAAAATTTGCACTGTCATTCTCTACGTTATGCGTCATAAGATATATACAGATATCAAAAGACTGATTGCAAACAACACATACGCGAAATTAATAGTGATGTACATGATTAATTCAAAGGAGGAAAGTTTACTTTGCTTTTTTGTCTTAACTAAATGCCGCAAGTAAAAACCGGAACTTATAATAAGGATGAAGTAAGAAATGGCGCGTATTGATTCTGCAAAAGTCAACAAGCTCATCTGTTCCACCTCCCCCTATGACACGAAACTTCTCTCACATTCTCCCTTAAGGTCGTTGGCCATATAGCATTTATTGCTTAGGATTTGAACCTGCTTTCCATAATGTTAATGCGATGGCAATGGCTGATAAACTTTAATAGAAGAACTCCCACCTCACTTAAAACAAGACATCCGTTAAATCCACCTAGCAAAGTAAATGGATTGTTATAGACAATAAATTAATGAACATCGCACCCTTTCATTCTAAGAAACTATGAACCGATACAAATAAAATAAATGTACTGATTACTATTCTGACCCATCCATTGCCTTTTTTGCCATCTCGAAGTTCAATTAATCCACTCACCAACACCATTAAACTAAAAGACAACAACATATAGGATTGAAACCTGTGATTTACAATCAACCCATACACTGCAAGCGAGACAGCTATGATTGAAAATATAATTTCCAAAAGCTTTAACAAAGTAAACCCACCTCTAACCAATGCGATTAATGATCCTTGCACCTAACCTCCCGTTGCTTTAATAAGAATAGGCGATTTGCGAATCTGAGTAACACTCGATCCTTTAGAAAAGGAGCACCAAAATAGATATGATAAATAAAATAATCGCCAAAAGAAACCGAACAACTACATTCCTTATTTCTTGTTCTCCTTTAGCTTTCTGTATTTCTCTTCTGTAATCGAACCAACTATGAACAGTAAATATAAAAATTAAAATCACAAATAGAAGTTGTTGGAACAAAATGAGTTCACCCTTCCCGCTACAACTCCTTGGACATAATGCCCCGTCACAAACTCTTTTCTTGAAAACCATTTTAACATAAAATCCCATAAAACGTTTCAGCAAATCACCTTGAGGCGTCGGGACGGTTCTTGCGCTTTCTCAAGTTAATATGTTGGGTTCTATCACCTTTTCAATGCTTTTTCATGCAAAAACGGCAGAGATCAAGTGCTTCTCTGACGTTTTTTGTGCTTTTTTCTATAAAAGGGCATTGATTGGTGCGATCTCTTACCTTATGGTCATGAATCTTAATGAAACAGTCATAGATCGAGCGTTTCTCTTACCTTTTTACTGGTATGCGATGTGTAAACGTCACAGATGGAAAGCGGGACAAGGTACCTGTCCCCTTATCCCTGTCCCCTTGTCCCACTTGCAATTCTGAAACAATTGTGGCAAAGTCTTAAGTGAAAGAGCGTTAATCATAATTTAATAGAAACACGTAACATGTAGGGGAACCAGTGCGACTGGTTGAGACGTCCTGTAGACAGACGGACCCTTAGAACCTGATCTGGTTGAGACCAGCGTAGGAAACATATCTAACGTTTTTTAATGATATGCACCCTAGGTATGGTACCTGGTGCTTTTTTTATTGGAAAATTTTCTACGATTCTCTAAAAATCCCTTACCGTTTCTTAACGCTCTACTTACAAAAGGGAGGAATCATCTTGAAGAAACTTATGATCTGGACTTGTCTTTTAGTCCTCTTAACTGCTTGCTCGAGCACGAGCGGGGAGAGTGGCGATGACGGTGAGTCCCTACAAGACGTGACGCTTGTCCTTGATTGGACACCAAACACGAATCACACCGGGCTTTACGTAGCCAAAGAAAAAGGTTTTTTCGAAGAGCAAGGCCTGAACGTGGAAATTATTATGCCAGGTGAAGCCGGGGCTGATCAGCTCGTCGCCTCAGAAAAAGCTGACTTTGGCATTAGTGCTCAGGAAGCTCTGACGAAGGCGCGCGTACAAGATATCCCTGTCGTGTCGATCGCAGCGATTATCCAGCACAATACATCAGGGTTCGCATCCCCTCAAGACAAAAACATAGACTCACCAAAAGATTTCGAAGGAAAAACATACGGCGGCTGGGGCGCGCCTGTTGAGAAAGAAGTCATCTCATCTCTTATGAAACAAGAAAACGCTGATGCGGAGAAGGTTGAGATTGTGAATATGGGTAACACCGACTTCTTCACAGCCGTTGAGCGAGACGTCGATTTCGCGTGGATTTACTACGGATGGACAGGCGTTGAAGCTGAACTTCGTGGCAAAGACTTAAATATGATCTACTTAACCGACTACTCTGAGAAACTAGACTACTATACACCTGTTCTCACAACGAACCAAAAACATATTGATGAAGAACCTGAGCTCGTAAAAGACTTCACGAAAGCTGTGTCACAAGGCTACCAATATGCGATCGATGAACCAAAGAAATCAGCTGATATTTTAATAGACGCCGTACCAGACCTTGACCCTGAACTCGTCAAAGCCAGTCAGGAATGGCTGTCCCCGAAATACCAGGACGACGCGGAGCAGTGGGGCATTCAGGAAAAAGACACTTGGCAAAACTATGCCGATTGGATGTATGAGAACGGTTTGCTCGATCAACAACTTAAGGCGGATGAAGCCTTTACAAACGAATTCTTACCAGAGGAGTGATCAGAATGGCCAATTCATTAGTCAGTATTCAAATTATCCCGAAGACCCCAAACGGAGAACCAACGATCCCAATGGTGGACGAAGCGATTTCGATCATTGAAGAGTCAGGAGTGAAATACGAGGTCCATCCCCTTGAAACGACGATGGAAGGGGAACTTGCTGAGTTATTTCACGTGATTGAAAAGATGAATGAGCGCATGGTGGAACTAGGATGCCTGAATGTGATCTCCCAAGTGAAAGTACTCTATCAACCAAGCGGCGCTTCAATGGACGCTCTAACGGAGAAGTATTCACAATGAAACAAGTAGTCTTAAGAGGATGGCGGCCCACGTTGGTCATCATCCTTCTCTTTATTTTATGGGAAAGTGCTAGTCGAGTATTCGAAATCCCTGAGTGGCTCATCCCCTCTCCTTCTCAAGTGTGGGAAGAAGGAATAGCTGGATGGGCTGTGTATAACCACCATTTATACTCTACCATTCTCCTAACCGTTACCGGATTCCTAATCGGGTCCTCGGTCGGAATTATTGTTGCGATCTTGCTTCACGTCATTCCCATCTTTCGCAACATGTTCTACCCGCTTATTATTTTCTCGCAAAATATCCCGATTATCGTGCTTGCCCCGTTACTCGTGATTTGGTTTGGATTCGGAATGTTGCCAAAGCTAATCATCATTACACTCGTCTGCTTCTTCCCGATTGCTGTTTCAACGATGGACGGATTGAGGCAAACAAGTACCGAACTGCTTCACTATATGAAAATGGCGGGCGCAACAAAGCGACAGACGTTCTGGAAATTAGAATGGCCGCACGCGCTGCCTTCGTTATTCTCCGGGTTAAAGATTTCGGCTACATACAGTGTGATGGGAGCTGTTATTTCTGAGTGGTTAGGGGCTAAGGAAGGAATCGGTGTGTATATGACGCTCGCTTCCTCTTCCTTCCGAACAGATCGCGTCTTTGTGGCCATCTTCTTGATTATGCTATTGAGCTTACTTTTCTTTGCTCTGATTACACTCATTGAGAAACGGGTCGTTGCCTGGAAAACGAAAGGAGTCGAGACAAATGGCTGAACTCACTTTACAAAATGTATCAAAGTCGTTCGACAATCAACCCATTTTAAGCGATATTAACCTTAGCGTCGGAAACGAGGAATTCGTGTCTGTCCTCGGCCCTTCCGGCAGCGGGAAAAGTACGCTTTTCAACTTGATCGGAGGCCTATATCAGCCCAATCAAGGTGAAATCACATTAGATGGGGATACCATTACAGGCACAAGAGGATCGATTAGCTACATGCCACAAAGCCCTTCCCTCTTCCCGTGGCGGACGATTGTTGAAAACGTAATGCTTGGGAGTGAGATTATAGGAAAGACAGATAAGCGTGCTGCGCTCTCTATGCTTGATCGGGCAGGTTTATCAGGATATGAGAACGCTTATCCTCATCAGCTATCTGGTGGAATGAAGCAACGAGCCGCTTTTGTCAGGAGTTTACTTAGCCCACAACCTTTGATCTGCTTAGATGAACCCTTCTCTGCACTCGATGAATTCACAAGGCTCGAGATGCAGAAATGGCTCCTTGATCTTTGGAGCGAGCATAAACGTTCTGTTCTGTTTGTCACGCATAACATTGAAGAGTCGCTGTTCTTATCTGACCGGGTTGTGGTGTTATCAGAACGACCGGCTACAGTACAAAGGGAATTTCAGGTACCGTTTCCTCGTCCGAGGGAAGAATCGCTTCTTTTATCAGAGGAGATGCTTCGGTGGAAGCGGGAGATTTATCAGGAATTGAAGGGAACAATACAGTGAAAAAAGCATTCCAACCATGTTTAAGTAGTTCAGTTTTGGGGCACAAAAAGCGAAAATGTATTATAAAATGAGCGTTGAATTGCATAGCAATTTGATGCTCATTTTTTTGTTGGTATATCAATGGTCATAAGTGTTTCAAGTAGTTATTTGCACAAGAAAACGCAAACCAATTTGCACACATGAAATAATTATTGAAGACCTGTAATTTTAGGTGCAAAAACGAATGCAATTTCGTCTACAAAAAAAGAGCAAATTCCTTATCGGAAAATGCTCATTCTTCTTCAACTAACGCACCCTTTAGTTACACAACTACTCTAATTACATAGAGGTAATGAATAGTAGTAAAAGGTTGAGAATTGCTAACAAAATACTTAAAAAGATAGTTAACATAGATACAATTACATTGTTTTTAATTTCCTTTATTCCGATAGCGAGACCATAAATAACTGTACCCCACCAAAGAATATCAACGAATACCTCATTAAAACTTACTAAAATTTCAGTGAAGAATAATACAAATAATACTAATTGCAGAAAAAGCGAACTAATCGCCAGTAAAGGAGGTTTATTTTGAGTAGTCCTTTGTTTACGGTGAAAAGTAACACCGACTGCTATGAAAATAAAAACCAAAAATAGAACAAGCAACATAACTAAACTGGTAAAAGACATATCTCTTCCCCTCTTTATATCTTTTATTCTTCTTCCACATTACTGCCGCTTTACTAAAAGAAGCGATTGCACTTGTTCAACAATTGCACCCTTTAGTTGAACCAAGCCTAATACCTTAACTTTAGTGTTCAAGTTTTTGCTTTCCACTTTTATGTAACCCAAACAAGCTTTGGATGGAAAATAATATACCTATTGATAAATAAAGTGGTGCCCTTTCCATATCATCAAAACCTAAAAACGATGAAGCTATTAAACATAATGCAAAAATGAGAATAATGGAGTGAAACACTAATTTAAACCTTCTGTACCCTTCATTGGATTCAGTTATTTTTTCATCTTTTTTCAATTCATTCACCTCTTTCTCTTAATCGTGCAAGTACAATAAACTAGGTATAGCTTGTTGAACAAACCTGCCGCGTTAGTTGAATAACGCTTCTCAACTCATTTTACCATATAAATTCCAAAAATCCTCTCAATCACATAATTAGTGATGCAAATTAACATGCAGTTTAACCTGCAAGTTCGACTACATTTTCCTATGAAAAAGTAGTTCAATTAAGGGGTACAAATTACAATATTGTACTCCAAAACTGAACTACTTACAACCATGTTGGAGTGCTTTTTTTTTGCATGGAACGATCGCTTATGAATTCTAGTAAGACATTAGTGGAGCGGGAATAGCACCCGTTAGGTTAAACGAGCTCCTCATAAGAAACCGTCTCGTATCTCACTCATACTCCTTGAGCGTTTACTAAAGAAATAACCCTAATTCATCAAAAAATCGTAATGATTGCAATCCACATAAAGTGATGCTATTATTTTCAACAGTTCAACAGTTTCCGAACCATAAAACCACTTAAGAGAAATAATCATGGAAAACATCTTAGTCATCAATGGACATGAATATTGATCATTTGCACCAGGAAGACTGAACAAAACGTTATTTGAAGAAATCATAAGCCTCACAGAACTTCGCGTACACTTAAAAGAGGTATTCAACGTTTAATTTAAATACAATTATGGCAGATAGAAATGTTTCTAATAAACAAATTCTAATCTCTTATAGGAGGAAATCAGAATGAGCAAAACTGTTTTTATCACAGGCGCAGGAAGCGGCTTAGGTAAAGGTACAGCTATTGGGTTAGCAAAACAAGGACATCGCGTAATCGCTTCTGTTGAAATTCTTTCCCAAATTACTAGCTTAAAAGAGGCCGCTTCACTAGAAGGTGTAGAGTTAGAAATCATCAAACTCGACATCAATAATAAGCGTGATCAGGAATTAATCCGTGAGTATGATTATGATATTTTTGTAGCCAATGCAGCGATTGGTGAAGGTGGTCCCATCGCAGAGATCCCCGTTGATCGTGTACGGAATATCTTCGAAACGAATGTGTTTAGTACTTTGGAAAATGCTCAAATTGCAGCCAAAAAATTCGTAGAAAAGAAAGCAGGAAAAATTGTATTCCTTAGCTCTATTGCTGGTGCCGTTAGCATCCCTTACCTAGGACCTTATGTAGCATCTAAGCATGCAGTTGAAGCGATAGCGAAGAACATGAAGGCTGAACTTGAAGAGTTTAACGTCCAAGTCGCCACAATCAATCCTGGTCCATACGAAACTGGTTTTAATGACCGAATGTTTGAAGAGAAGCAGAAATGGTATGATGAAGACAAAAACTTTACACCTAGCGAATCTATGGCTGGAACAGGAGAAATGTTAGAAAATCAATACCATCCTCAGGAAATGATCGATAAGATGGTAGAGGTAATCGCAGCAGACCACCATGCTTTCCGAACCGCATATCCACAAGATGCAGAAGATATGATTAAAGAAGCAGAAGCGCAGAATTGGGAAGCGAAAATATAAATATAGCCGGGCTACAGATTCCTATAATAAGCTTTTTGCAATCAAAAGTTTGATTGTTTTTGAATTATAGAACAATTACGCAGGCCTTAAGCTACTGAAAAGTTCGGAGTTCACACGTTATGAAGAACCCTGCATCAACAACTATTTAACAGAACTTCGATCGTATTTGACGTTTCATTCATATTGAAATAGATTAAAGTATTTTTTTGAGAGATACCATTCAAAAGAAATCTTGAGGTGAGAGTATGTTAAAGGATGAACTACAAGCAGTTCGGGAGAAGTTCTTTTCAAAAGCTCCTGAGCACGTGACAAATAACGTAACACAAGCAACTAACGAGCTTATCGAGTCGGGAATGGCCTCTGGATTGGCGGAAGATGATATAGCCCCAGATTTCACATTGGAAAACGCCAGCGGGGAATTCGTTACTTTATATGATGAACTGAAGAAAGGCCCTGTTATTTTGAATTTCTACAGAGGAGGTTGGTGTCCTTACTGTAACCTTGAGTTGAGAGCTTATGAAGAAATTCTGAATGATATAAAAGCTGAGGGGGCTCAATTAATCGCCATCTCCCCTCAAACTCCTGACCAATCCTTGACTACACGTGAGAAGAACAACCTCTCATATGAAGTAGTAAGTGATCCAACACAAGAAGTTATCAAGCAATACAACTTGTTGTTTGAGTTACCCGACTACCTTGTCAAAACGTATAAAGAAGATTTCAATATCGACTTGAATCTCTACAATAGTCAAGATAATCCTTGGAGATTGCCTGTTGCTGGAACGGTTGTCATCAATCAAGATGGAACCATCATCAAGTCGAGTGCAAATGTTGATTATATGTACCGGACTGAACCAAGAGAAGTTCTAATGCATCTCAAAAGCTCGAAATAATAATTAAAACCAAAAAAAGGTTCATCTTGTTCCTTTTTCTGGTTTTATATATGAATAGTGAAGCGCGAGGACGGTTTTGGCGCTTCGTGAGGTTAATATTTGAGGGGTGATCCGTTACCTTTCCAACACTTTTTCATGCAAAAACGTCAGAGATCATGTGATCTCTGACGTTTCTTTGTGTTTTTTCTACAAAAGATAAGGAACAAAGCTCCCTTACTCCTCTTTAATAAATCTTCTTCAAAAGTTCGATAACCTCTTCTAAAGTCAGTCCAAAGGATTTGTAATACGAAATATCAACAGCCATTTGCTTTTCGATCATTTCGTTACGCTTTTGAAGGATTTCTTCAGATGAGAGTTCGGCTACAAAGCAACCCTTACCCGTTACAGTGTAGATCAACCCGCATCGTTCAAGCTCTTCCCAAGCTTTCTTGATCGTTATAATGCTGACACGTAGTTCCTTCGCGGCTTGTCGGATTGATGGTAAGCTATAGCCTTTTTCAATCTCACCTTTAAGAATTTGAGCACTGATTTGGTCAAAAAGCTGTTGGTAGATCGGTTTTTCAGAGGTATTAGATATGGCAACATTCATTAGATATCCACTTTCATAAATCGTTTAATGGCTATATGATAAGCAATAATCGTAAATACTGCAAATATAACAATCCCTGTGAGCAGGATCGGTACGTGAATGGCTAAATTGTCCGCACCACTACCTTTAAAAAGGTCGAAAATCGTAGAATTTTTGATCCCTAACCATTCAGCACCTCCTGCAAATAACATAGCAGCTGTAATGGCCACTATGGTTGGTGCGCCAAATTTGTAGGCTGTTTTGAAATACATCGAGATAAATATTAAGTTAAAGATCGCTAGCATGATAAAGCCAAGTCCCCAAAACCCTACGGTTGGCCCAAAGAAGAAGTTTGTGAAATCGGGATATAATTGAGTATTAATGAAGCCAAAAATCACGGCAGTTACAATGTGCAACAATTCTAGTATTACAATGACAGCAACTTTCGCTTTTACAATATCCTTTTTCGTGACAGGCATCATTAAAGAGAACTGTAAATCATTCTGAGATTTATAAGCCCCACACATATTTGGTACCGTTATCCAGCAAAAATAGAGGAGTACAATGAAGTATAGCCACCCTGGAATTAACATTAACGCTCCTGTTAGAAAAGGTAATATATAAAAGAAAGGACTTACTCCTAGCTTTAATTCCTTCAAAAGTAAGTTATACATACAGACCCTCCCTTTTTGAAAAATAGATCATGATTTCTTCAAGATTAGGACGCGCTGAGTTAATCTCTAACGTTGGATCGAAATCTTCCTCATGGATCAATCCTGTAAAGCCAAACGAATTTTCCTTATAAGAAATTAAATCGTCTTTCACTTTTTCAAGTTGACTTTCACTCCCATTCAACAATCGATATGTGTTAATGAATTCTTCTTTCTCAGCACTATTAATGATTTCTCCGTTATGGATATAAGTAATATAATCCGCACATTTTTCTAAATCAGAAGTAATGTGAGTTGAGAAAAGAATACTGATTTCACCATCTTCCACAAGCTCTTGAAATAGATCCAACAAATTGTCTCTTGCTACAGGATCAAGTCCACTGGTTGGTTCATCAAGGATCAGTAGCTTTGAACCATGCGATAAAGCAAGGGCCAAATTGTACTTCACTTTCATTCCTTCTGACAATTGGGCGATTTTTTTATTCTCATCCAAGTCAAATCTTTTAAGATAGTTGTTATAGGTATCCTCATCCCAATGCTTATAAAACTTCTTAACCACATTCGTCACGTTTTTGATTTTGCTTCTTGTATAATAATTGACTCCACCGAAGGCATACCCGATGACTTGCTTCATTTCGAGTTCGTGCTCAATGAAATTCTTCCCCAACGTACTAATATCCCCACTATCAAAATGAGTCAGATTCAAAATTGATTTTATTGTTGTTGTCTTCCCAGCACCATTCGCGCCGATAAACCCCATAATGTATCCTTTCTTTAGTTGAAAAGAAACATCTTTTAACTGGAATTGCTCATATTTCTTATTCAGATTTTTGACATCCAAAGCCATCATAGGAAAGCTCCCTCCCACAACCGTGTATACTGTATATACACACTATACTCTCGAAGTGAGATGAATGTCAATTACATTTTGGAATTTATTTCACAATCGATGAAAAAGGGCAGAGAAGCGCGGGGACGGTTCTGGTGCTTCCTGAGGTAAAGGGATCTATTATTCTTTCAATGATGTTTCATGCAAAAACGTCAGGGAGGGATATGCGGGACAAGGGACCTGTCCCCTTACCCCACATGTCCCCTTACCCCACAAATGTTACGTATTAAGAAGGGATTTTGGATAGGATTGTTAAAGTTGTTAGGGTACGGACAATTCGAATTCGTTCAAAGAGATTGTAGTTTTTAACCCTGTTGTGTGAAGGAGGTTATTCCTTGCGATACTTCATTGTACCTGCATTTCTGTTCATCACTTTGTCTATACTCATATGGATTAATCTGGAGTCTAATCCTACAAACGAAGAATCAAGTTATGGAGAGTGTAACAAGAAGAGTGAGACCATCTCTAAACATCATCAAGATTACTTGCTACAATACGGGTGGCATATTCAATCAAAATGTACCTCAAGAACACAAGTGATCCATTACTACCCAGAACGTATAGAAATGTTGCAAAATGCGGGCTTAGATATAGAGGCGTATAACAAAGAGGAGCAAGTTGCTACAATAACCACCTATACTCTAGAGGAAAAGCAGCCCAATGGTGACCAGCTATCAGCCACTCTTTATGAAATCAATGAGGAATTAGTAGGCGGCTATGGTGTATTAGAAAACTGGGACCCGGGAATTTTTTCTTTAGAAGATAAAGATAGACTGATAGAACAGGAGAAAATACGGAGTGAGCGATGAAGCTCCGGACGGTTTTGGCGCTTCCTCAGGTTAGTATACGGGTATCTGTTACCTTTTCAATACTTTTGTATGCAAAAACGTCAGAGATCAAGTGTTTCTCTGACGTTTTTTGTGTTTTATTTTATAAAAGGTCATAGATTCATGCGATCTCTTACCTTATGCTCCGGTAATCCATTGAAAGTGTCATAGATCGAGCGTCTCTCTTACCTTTTTACTGAGATGTGAAGTGAAAACGTCACAGAGGGACAATGGACCTGTCCCCTTATCCCTACTATGAAATCCCCTTCCCACCTTCTGTCGTCAGGGTATTAACTCTCTCCATTCCAGTTATAAGTGGTTTTGCGCGACTAATTAACGTTTGTGTAGTTTCAAGAGTTAGAGAAGCTTGATGAGCCTCTTCGCTACTCCATACTTCATAAACATAAACAGAATTTGGTTCACTTTCAGAAATATTTACGAGATACACTTCACATTCCTCAAGATCCTCCAATGATTCTGCTGCTTCTAACAAAATACTGACCATTGTGTCACGCTTACCTTCTTGTACGATAAACTTACCAAACAAACTGAATTTGCTCATTAGTGTCCTCCTTCATTTTACGACCAGTTACATGTTTCTACAACTTTATTCCATTAACCTTTTAGTTCTATAAAGAAAACGAATGAAAAGTTTCCCTGTTTAACTCTCCACACTAGATTGCCCCTTCTATCCCTGCGGCGCCTTCACCGCTGATCGCTGATAATACTACGATTTCTTCAACCCTATCCAAATATTCATTACACCGATTGGGATGCTGCCGATCTCGCTAATCCAGGCTAGTGCTAATGAATTTGTCGTGTAAATATGGATAAGCGTTAGGATTAACAGAATAATACCTGTGACTAATGTTCGTTTCTTCTTCAATTCCCACTCCCCCGCCTTGCATGTTAATAAATAGAATATCAATATAAGTAAACATTTGGAATTCGGAATCTTGCATTTACCCTCTAGTAAAATATTCCTCCACCCGTTTCGCTTTCTGTACTCTTCTTTATTAAAGTAGATAGCTATCTCTTCTGTACAATCCATGATAAAATTCGTAAGGACATCTTACTTCGTATTTATTATAAAGAAAAAGGAGGAAATTCGTTGAAATCACTCTTCAACAAATACATAGAAACATCTTTCGTTCTTAAAATGTTTATTGGTTTTCTTGCAGGTACACTGCTTGCCTTAGCGATTGGCGAACAGGCAACGGTTGTTAAGCCCCTAGGAGATCTATTAATCAACCTATTAAAACTCATCGCCATCCCGGTCATCTTCTTAACGGTTGTCTTGGCAGTGGATCAGATGAACTTACCTACACTTGGTCGCATGGGCGGGAAACTCATCCTTTACTACATCGCCACGACAGCAGCAGCGGTGTTTATTGGACTTGGACTGGCTTTCTTAGTCGACCCAGGTAAGAATCTAGAGCTTCCAAACGCTAACGTCGAGAAACCGGATACGCCTTCATTTGGTGATGTGTTGATGAACATTATTCCTGATAACATCGTCGCACCATTTGTGAATGGTGATCTCATGTCGATTCTTTTCTTATCTGTCATTATCGGTATCGCGATCTCGACGATGAAATTCTCTAGTGAAGAGAAGATGAAAGGCTACGGGGAGTTGTTAGATCGGTTCTTCCAGGCGCTGAATGAACTCTTCTATAAACTTTTAAATGGCGTTCTCTTATACGCTCCAATTGGGATCTTCGGAATTAGCGCTTCTTCGTTTGGCGGCCAAGGTTGGGAAACGCTTCAGTCCTTACTTAGCTTTACGGCTGTCTTTTATGCAGGGGTTGCTGTTCTTTGGGCACTTGTTTACACAACATTCCTGAAGCTATCAGGTCATCCGTTGAAGCCGTTCTTCTCGGCAACGAAGGACGCTTATACGACAGCGTTCTTCACTTCAAGCAGTGTCGCTACTTTACCAGTTGCGATTGATACGGCGAAGAAAGCTGGTATATCAGAGCGCGTCGCTCACTTCACCCTGCCGCTCGGTGCGGTGTTTAACTCCGATGGCGGCGCTTTGCGTATGGGTGTGTCGATCGTGTTCGCAGCGAACATCACAGACTTATCCTTGTCTGTCGGCGACTTCTTTACAATCGTTGTGATTGGTACGCTTCTATCTGTCGGGACAGCTGGTGTTCCAGCAGCTGGACTTGTGACACTCTCTGCTGTCTTAACCATGTTCAACTTACCACTCGAGATTGTTGCACTAATTGCAGGTGTTGACGTTCTGATTGGTATGGCCGGTACAGCTTCGAACGTATTCGGAGATATTGTTGGAGCTGCAGTTGTGGATAAAGCGGAAGATCGGAAAGGTAAGACGAAGAAAACAGCTTGATTTTTATAGATATTTGTATAAGAGCAAGAAATATCTAGTGAAAATCTAACCTAATCACACAGATCTGTTACCTTTTTAATACTGTTTCATGCAAAAACGTCAGAGAAGAAGCGTTTCTCTGACGTTTTGTGTGGAATTTTTCTATAAAAGGTAAGAGATAGGCCCGACCTCTTACCTTTTGCCTCTATAATTCAATCAAAATGTCACAGATCGAGCTTCTCTCTTACCTTTTCAATGTGATATGGAGCGAAAACGTCACAGAGGGCGGGGTAAGGAAGCTGTTCCCTTCCCCTATTAAGCCAGAAAAAGCGGCCTCGTCTAGTAAACCTGACGAGGCCGCTTTTCTATAGGGTTACATGGTCTCTCGCACTACATCGACAATGACGCTCGTTATAAGAACGAGGGTGGTAACAATATATAAACCCCCGCGCAGTTTCTTCCTATCTCTTAACTCTTCAAGGCCAAAAAAGAAATACATCAATGCCACTAGGGGAAAAATAACCTCAATCGGCCAATCTCCAGAGTTAATAAAGAGCTCATAAATGCATAACACGAGCACCAGGCCTGGCAATACCATATTCACTTTTCGTACCATAGATTGACCTCCCCCATATTCGTCAACAACAGCATAATCGATTCATGAAGAACCTTTAAGGAGTGTTCTTCAGTAAACCCTTATGTATGTGCTGCTAAAAACCCAACTTCAGATCACGAAAAATCCAGATGATGGTAATTACAGCTTAACATAACGATATTCACTTGAGAACACAAAGGGGCTTACATCTACTGATCCTTCCTCACCAAATCCTCATACGTCTCTCGCTCAATCACAACACGCGATTCCCCGTCTTGTGCAAACACGACAGCCGGACGCGGAATACGATTATAGTTACTTGCCATCGAATACCCGTAAGCTCCTGTACTTAACACAGCGAGAATATCCCCGTAATTTGTAGGGGGTAACATCAGATCCCAGATCAGCATATCACCTGATTCACAGCACTTCCCGGCTACGCTCACGAGTTCTGTTGCCTCTTCATCAGGACGATTGGCTAACATTGCCTGGTATCTCGCTTGATAAAGGGCTGGGCGAATGTTATCGGTCATTCCTCCATCAACCGTGATATACGTACGGAGATCTGGAATGATTTTCTTAGAGCCGACTTTATATAAGGTTGTACCCGCTTCTGCTACCATACTTCTACCTGGTTCAATCCACACTTCAGGGAAGGGCAGTTCATGATCGGTATAGTGCTTTTTCACACTTGCTGAAATGGCTTGAACGTATTCAGAGATAGCCAGTGGCTGATCGTCTTCTGTGTACCGAACGCCAAATCCGCCACCGACGTTTAGAACCGGTAATTCTAGACCGTATTTCTTATTCATCTGATACACAAATCCAGTTAAGATCTGAATGGCCTGGTCAAATCCATCTGTCTCAAACATTTGCGAACCGATATGAGAATGGATGCCTAACAGGTTATACTGTGGTTTACGAGTCGCAATTTGGACCGCTGTTTCCGCTTGCCCGTTTGATAAACCAAATCCGAACTTCGAATCTTCTTGCCCGGTCATAATGTATTCATGCGTATGAGCTTCCACCCCTGGCGTCACTCGTAGCAAAATGTTCACTTCTTGATTGCGTTGATTCGCAAGGTCATGTAACATCTCAAGCTCAAGGAAATTATCAACGACAAAGCAGCCGATGTGTGCATCAAGCGCCATCGCTAATTCCTCTTCTGATTTGTTGTTGCCGTGAAAGTGAATACGACTTGCCGGGAATCCTGCTTGGAGTGCTGTGTATAATTCTCCACCTGACACGACATCAAGGGAAAGCTTCTCCTGTTTAGCCAAGCGCGCCATCTCTTTACACAAGAACGCTTTACTCGCATAAGCGACTTGGAAATCAAGACCACTCGACTTAAACGCGCCGCGAAATGCGCGGGCATGCTGACGGATCATCCCTTCGTCATAAACCATAAGAGGCGTTCCATATTCTTCAACAAGCTTCTCCGTACTCACACCACCAATTTCCATATCTGTTTGTACGTTCGCTTCTACTGTTTGCATCTATAAATCTCCTTTTGTCTCCTCTGCAACACAAAAAAACCGTATGAAGCGATGTTCATACGGTTCTTCTAGAAATAGACCTTGAAGATATGTACAACATCTCTTCAATAGTGCTCCACAACCTTAGCATTGCGACAGTCTGGCATTTGTTCAATACCAGCCCAACAAAGAATAGAATGGCTACTCTTTATCTCGGCGATCTGCCTTTCCCTCCCCATCGCTGGACCCATTGTCCTCCGGAGAGCTACTCATCATACTCGCGCCTCTATTGTCAGAGAGAGTTATTATTATTTTTATATTAGTTAGAAACTATATCATTATGTTTTAACAAATGTCAATAACACGACCAATGGGAAAAGTCCCCTACTTTAAGAAATACTCGGTCGCTGCAATAAACAGAACGACCACTACCGCCGTCATCCACACATACCAGTCCGGGACGTATGCCCATTCAAACATCATTCCCACGCCCTTCCCGAATTTCAATCTACTTCCATCATACCGAAAAAGACTTTCCTAAGTAACCCTACTCAGAAAAGTCTTGGTGATTATCCTTCAGCCGGGCGGTCCGATTCCTTAGGATCCTCGAGCTCATCCACATCAATCGAATCCCCGAACAGCTTCTTCACACGTTCCTTTGCTTGAGCGCGAACGTCGTCATTGATATGAGACAACACCTGGTATACTGCGTAAATAATTACGGCACTGTCATCAGCAAAACCAACGGCCGGGATTAAATCGGGGATGGCATCTACGGGCAGGATTAAGTATCCAAGCGCACCGGCGATCGTTAGTTTTGCTTTCTTTGGTGTATCAGGATTTTTGAATGCGTAGAAAAGGAGCAAGCTGTAGTATACGCCTTTCTTTCCTAGACGGCCGCTATAGGCGCGTACTTTTTCTCCGAATTCTTTTTCAGAGAAATAAGCTTGTCCTCGTTCTATTGCACGGGCTGGGTTTAAATTTTTTAGTCGTTGTTGATAGGTCTTCTTTTCCTCCATGGTCCCTCTCCTTTAATCGAATGATCTTGATTTCTGTTTTCCCTGAATAGGGTGGATTTATTCCTGATCATTTAGCAAGGAGGAAGCGAAAATGGGAATATACTTCCGCTAGCTTAGGTTGAGTGTAAGGTGGTTCGGGAAATCACTCGCTTTCCGCGACCCCACACGACGTGGGGTCGTTCGACGTTGTCACACGATGTGACGATCTTATTCGAACTTCAGCTTTCTTTTACTAGGCTCCTCCTGCCGCAGGAGTCTCGCAATTTTCCGAACCACCTTTGCCATATGTAGAGGAACGGAAGTATACTGTACAAGGAAGCGAGGTTGGAAAATAACCCCCACTAATCGCGCTGTGCGCCATTTTACAAAATGGCAATTAAGATATGCTTATCAATCCATAATACGACTCATGTAATAGAGGAGGAAAAAACATCCAGTACTTATACAGCTTTCGTGGAAGCTATCGCCCCCGTAAAAAAGGCGTATTCACCTCCTAAGCGAATACGCCTCCTAGTAGAGAGTACAAAGCTAACATACTATGTACGTAATTACTTGATCGTTCTTCACACTACGTTTGTTCGATAATATATCCGGTCAAATAGATAGCAACAAATCGCAGCAATGACTATAGGCAGAATGGAACCACCTACTGTGATCCCTGAAGATGTTTCTTCAGAGTAAGAAAGCATAAGGAGCTTGATTCTGAATGAATAACCAATGAACACGAGAAGGCCACTAATGCCAACCATCATCGCTCCCTGTAGGAACACTCTTTTCAATTGCCTACACCTCCTAGAGAAGCTATTTTACTTATTGTACCAAAAGATCCTTGATTCATGGATCGAATTTCAATGTTCCCGAACGAAAAAACTTGGATAATCGACCACTATTCCATCTTCATCAACTGTAATGATTCTTTCAAAATCCCTGCATTTATAGTGAAACCTTCGGTCCCTAGAATGGTGTAATACTGTTTCACTTTCTCAAGTTGAAATCTCATAATGGTAACAAACACCATTTCCACCTCAATCACATCTTCTACCTACTATACTATTAGGACTCGTTCCATACAGCAGAAAAGGTTCCCTTCCTTATTTTTCTAAATGTTTCAACAATCGCTTTGCTTTATGTTAGAATTTTCAATATATTGTATAAACGATCCAGTAGAAAGGATGGATTCATTGAAAGCATTATTCTTATTATACGAAGGCTATGTGGATTGGGAGGTTAGTCCCTTATCCTACATCCTAAGCGTTACAGATTGTGAGATTGAGACGACGGCTCTTCAGTCAGAAGTGACGCACAGCGGTCAATTTACGGTGAAGGTCACGAAAACGATCGACGAATGCGCGGCCGGGGAGTACGATCTATTAATCCTTCCAGGGGGAGATCCTGAGCCACTCTTAGAGGAAAGTAAAATCACTACCCTTATTCGGGAATTTGATGAAAAGAATAAGTGGATCGCCGCGATTTGCGGGGCGTCTACACTCTTAGGGGCAAGCTCTGTATTACGAGAGCGGGAATATTCTACTTCGATTGAAATAGAAGAGTTCCCTTCGTGCTTTAATCCGTCTTATAAAAGCAAGGCTGATGTGACGGTGTGTGAGAACCTAATTACAGCTGAAGGAAATGCGTATATCGAATTTGCGGTTGCGGTTGGTAAGGAGCTTGATCTGTTTGAAGATCGGGAGGATGAACTAGAGACTGTCTTGTTCTTTAAAAATCAGTTGAGAAGTTAACAATAAACCCGGGTGCCTGACACCCGGGTTCTTCAAAACCTTATTCTTCTACATTCTCTTCCGTCACAAGCTTAAGCGGCACTGGAATTGTGTCTTCTACTTCGTTCCCTTGAAGAACATCATCCCCCGCCTGGACAGCTAGTTTACCAATCTCAATCGGCTGTTGGGCTACGGTTGCGGAGAGGTTTCCGCTTTTGATACTGCTCATGGCATCGTCGTTGCCGTCAAATCCTACAACGAGAATATCGCGGCCTGAGCTTTGGATGGCTTGGTAGGCGCCAAGGGCCATTTCGTCATTGTGGGCGAAGACGGCTTCAATGTCAGGGTTCCCCTGAAGCATATTCTCCATCGTCGTTAATCCTTCAGTACGGTCAAAGTTTGCTGTTTGTTTGGCGACAACGTCTAGCTGTTCATCGGCGATGTTGTGGAATCCTGCTCCGCGTTCGCGGGTTGCAGATGCGCCTGGTACGCCTTCTAGTTCAGCGACTTTGGCCCCTTCACCAACTTGTTCAACGATATACTCTCCAGCGATTTCGCCACCTTTTTCATTATCCGAGCTAACTAACGTTGCGACTTCTCCTTTTTCAGCGGAGCGATCAAGTGTAACAACTGGAATGCCAAGACTATTAGCAAATTGAACGGCTGTTGAGATGGCTGCTGAGTCTGTTGGGTTGATGAGTAGAACATCAACACCTTGTTGGATTAAATCTTCTACATCATTTACCTGTTTCGCTGCGTCATTTTGCGCGTCCACGACAACAACTTCCATTCCTTGTGCTTCAGCTTCCTGCTCGACTCCTTCTTTCATTGATACGAAGAAAGGATTATTTAATGTTGAAACGGATAGTCCGACTTTCACGTCCCCTTCTCCGCTGCCTGAGCTTGGCTTCGCCCATTCTGGCGGTTGCAGGGAACAGGCGCTTAGGAAAATAAGGACGAGGCTCATCATAGTTATAAGACGTAATTTTCTCATGTTTATCCCCCTATGCTGCTTTCTTTCGGTCAATTAATACGGCGATGATAATAACGACACCCTTCACAACCATCTGGAAGAAGGAAGAAACCCCAAGTAGGTTCAAGCCATTATTCAGTGTACCGATAATAAGTGCACCAATCAGTGTTCCTATAATTAATCCACGACCACCTGATAGGCTCGTACCACCTAGTACAACAGCGGCAATCGCGTCTAACTCGTACGCTTCACCGGCTGTTGGCTGAGCCGAATCAAGACGGGATACTAGAATCGCACCTGCAAGGGCAGATAATAAGCCTGCAAGCGAATAAACCATAACCTTAACGCGAGACACATTAATACCTGAAATAAGAGCTGCTTTCTCATTGCCACCAATCGCATATGTCTTACGACCGAATGGCGTTTTGTGTAAAATCACCCAAAGAACGGCGAAAGCAAGAAACATCGTAATTGCTGGTACCGGAATACCTAAGAAATACCCACGTCCGAATAGCTGGAATGCGTAGCTATCGCCAAGTCCTGTTATCGGATTTCCGTCTGTATATACGAGCGTCAATCCTCGGAACATCGTCATTGTTGCAAGTGTTGCGATAAACGGTGCCATTTTCCCTTTTGTAATAAGAAGACCGTTTACGGCTCCCATCACAGCACCTAGTAGACACCCAATAATAATCGCTAGGATCGGATCAAGACCCGATACCATCATGCCGGCCATTAAAGCACTCGATAACGCGAGTACAGAACCAACAGATAAATCAATTCCACCTGTTAAAATAACGAATGTCATTCCATAAGCGATCAACGCATTAATCGCGACTTGTCTTAATAGATTTAATAAGTTCAACGGTTCTAAGAAACTAGAATTAAAAATCGATACAACTACGATAAGAGCGAGCAGCCCGACAAACGGACCTAATTTTTGTGTGATATTTCCTACCTGTTTTGCCCCTTTGATTGCACTATCCATTGACTTGACCCCCTGTTGCTAATGTCATAATTTTCTCCTGGTCGGCTTCCTCTCGGTTGAGCTCCCCAGCAATGGTCCCCTCATGTACAACGAGAACCCGGTCGCTCATCCCTAGAACTTCTGGTAGTTCAGAAGATACCATAATGATTGCGACGCCGCGGTCTGTTAGTTCATTCATTAACTGATAGATCTCTCTCTTCGCCCCAACGTCTACACCGCGCGTTGGTTCATCTAGAATTAACACTTTCGGTCCAATCCCAATCCATTTGGCGATGACGACCTTTTGCTGATTTCCGCCTGATAAATTCTTGGCTTCTGTTTTAGAAGATTCCGTTTTAACCGTTAGGCGTTTGATAAGCAGATCAACGAATTCTTGTTCTTCTTTTTCCTGAATCAAACTATTCTTTGTAAAGCTCCTTAAGCTTGGTAAAGCAATGTTGTCTTTAATCGGGAAATCCAGGACAAGTCCTTCTCCTTTACGGTCTTCTGTGATAAACCCTAGACCAAGCTTTACGGCCTGACTCGGATTCTTCACGTCTACTTTCTGACCGTTTACAAAAATCTCGCCATCATACTTCCCGTCTAAGCCGAATAGGGTTCGCATAATTTCTGTGCGTCCAGCTCCCATCAATCCGGCTACCCCGACAATTTCACCAGCGCGAGCGTTGAAATTCACATCCTGAAAGACCCCTTTTCGGCCAAGCCCTTTCACTTCAAGTACCGCCTCACCAGAATCTGGCGTTCTTTCTGGGAACCGGTCTGTCAGCTCTCTACCGACCATCTTCCTAACCACATCATCAAAGCTCGTCTCTGGAATCGGTGTTGTATCAACGGTGTGTCCATCGCGCATCACGGTAATCCGGTCGCAAATCGTAAAGATCTCTTCCATACGGTGCGAAATGTAAACAATCGATACGCCTGATGCTTTCAACGAGCGAATCACATCAAATAGCTTCTCGATCTCCCGGTCTGTAAGAGCAGCCGATGGCTCGTCCATAATGATCACTTTCGCATCGGTCATGAGTGCCTTGGCAATTTCGATCATCTGCTGTTCCCCGACCGAGCACTCTCCGGCTTCTTTATGAAGAGGAATCGAAACGGCTAACTTCTCAAATTGCTCGTTCGCAATCGCTTTCATTTTTTTCGTTTGAATAAGACCGAACTTCGTAACAGGCTCTTTGTTAATAAACAGGTTCTCTAATACCGTTAAGTCCGGCCACACATTGAGCTCCTGGTGGATAAACGCAATCCCAAACTGCTCGGCTTCTTTTGGATTAGCAAATGTCTTCTCTTCTCCGTCGATCGTGAAGGTCCCTTCGTCTTTCTGATGAAGGCCTGTGAGAATCTTCATTAACGTCGACTTCCCCGCTCCATTCTCTCCCATTAGAGCGTGAACCTCTCCATCTTTAATTTCCATATCCACACCTTCGAGCACCTGATTGGTCCCGAAGGCTTTGTGGATGTTCTCCATAGAGATCTTCATGTTTCATCCCCCTTTGTTAGAACGTGACGCCAGCGTGTAGAATACAGTTTGCATAAGGTGTAACTTCTCCTGTGCGGATAACGGCTTTTGCGTTCTTCAATTGTTGTTTCAATGATTCGTGTGAGATGTACTCCACATCATCGAACGATTCCCTAAACCCATCATGCACTTCTTCATTCTGTTCCATTTCGTTCGCAACCGTCGTTTTCTCGACAACCATTTCTTCATTTAACAATGCCACTACATCTAAGAAACGTGGCACGCCTTGCTGTAAGGATAGATCGATCTTCGTGACCCCGTCTGGTATCGGGAGACCGGCATCGGCGACTACGATTGTATCGGTGTGCCCAAGATCAGCGAATATTTTTGCGATATGGCTGTTTACTATGCCGTGGCGCTTCATTTGTTCAACTCCCCTTCTACCTCAGCTCGTGTTGGCATTCCGCCCTGAGCTCCAAATCCAGTGACAGATAAGGCCGCTGCTTGGTTTGCGAAACGCAAGGATTCAAATAGTAATTTCCCTTCGGCGATCGCTGTGGCAAATGCTGCGTTAAAGGTATCTCCAGCTCCTGTTGTATCAACAGCTTCTACTGGGAAGGACGGGACAAGCACTTCTTCTTGGTTATTAAAGAATCGAACGCCCGCTTTTCCTTCTGTAATAAATAACTTATTTGGGAAACGCTTCAGAATAGCTGAAAGGGTTTCTCCCTCAAATAACTGTGCGGCTTCGTGTTCATTTGGTGTAAGATAACTCACTTGTTCAATGACCTCTTCAGGGATCTCTCTCGCGGGTGCCGGATTTAATAAAAGTGGAACATTTAACTCCTTGCACAACCTCGCTGTCTCGATCACTGTTTCTTCTGGGATCTCTTGTTGAATGAGAACCAGATCACACTCAGCTAGTCGAGCTCGAGCTTGATTCACATAGTCTGGCGTGACGTGATCATTAGCCCCTTTTACAACGACAATGCTATTATCCCCTTCAGCTAATATAATGTGGGCTGTTCCACTTCTCACATGTGTAACCGGTTCCACATGGTCGGTATGAACTCCTTCGCGTTTCAGGTTCTCCAAAATTTCCGTCCCATATGGATCATCTCCTACACGTCCAATCATGTAGACGTCAGCTCCAAGTCTAGCTGCCGCAACAGCTTGATTGGCTCCTTTACCTCCAGGAACGGTTTCAAAAGACTCTCCTAAAACCGTCTCCCCTGCTAATGGACGTCTGTTCGAGGTAACCACTAAATCCATCGACGAACTGCCTATAACTGCAATCTTTGGTTTATTCATAACCTTCATTCCTTTCTAGTCGTATCTCGTTCTATAAATTCTACAGGCATCTCGATTGTCGTTTCGACCCCTGGTTCTTTTTTAATCGTTTGTAAAAGTAGCTCCGCTGCCGCCTGACCCATTTCGTAAGCTGGCTGTCGGATCGTTGAAAGCGGCGGATAGGATAGGCTGCTTTGCGGGATATCATCGTACCCGATAATTTGCAGATCTTCTGGAATTCTCTTACCAAGCCTTAGCGCTTCATGAATAATGGCGATCCCTACAATATCGTTACTTGCGATGACGCCGTCTGTGTTCGGGTATTTCTGAAACAGTTCCTCAGCCCACCCTTTGGCATCTTCGAAAGAATAAGACGTGGTCGCAAGCACGGAAAAATCAATATCCGTTTCACTCAACACATCAACCGCTCCCTTAAAGCGATCCTGTGCTGGTTTCACGTGGGCTGGCCCTTTCATCAACGTAATTCTTTTGGCTCCCTTTTCAATCAACGTACGCGCCGCAAGTCTACCACCTTCCCGTCCGTCGCTGTAGACAGAAGGATACTGATCTGTCGTACGGTCTAGTAGGACAAGTGGAATTTGTAAGGCGTCATAAATATTTTGATCGACATGGTTTGTCGCTGAAATCATGCCAACGACGTTATTCTGGACGAACGTCTGAATATAATCAAGTTCTTTCTCTAACTCCTCATCACTATTTCCGAGTAACAGCCGATACCCTGACTGATTCACGGTATCTTCTATGCCCCTGGCAAGTTGAGGAAAGAATGGGTTTGTTATGTCTGGTAGCAATAGTCCAATCAGTTTCGATTCCCGTTTATACAGGGAGCGAGCTACTTCGTTTGGACTATAGTTTAATGTATTCATGGCCTTCTGGACTTTCTTTTTTGTTTCCTCTCCTACATAGCCATTTTCATTTAGCACTCGTGAGACGGTGGCTACTGATACACCTGCTTCACGGGCAACGTCTTTTATGGTAATCATCTTTTCACTCCCTGCTATGTGTAACCGGTTACACATAAAGTAACATATATTTGTAATCGTTTTCAATAAAAACTTGATAATTAATTTTTTGATTACTTATGGAGTGATTTAGAAACAGCATACGTTTTATGGTAATTTTTGTATTCTCTGTGGTAACATAAATATGAGAGATTGTTGTATAGGAGGTTCTCTATGGGAAAAGGGGTACGTTATATCTTTGGAATGATTGGCTGTATCTTGTTATTTGCGCTTGGACTTTTTCAACTGGTATTTGTTTCTGAGGGTAGCTACTCTGAATGGTTTGCGTGGTTTTGTGTAATTGGTGCTCCCATATCTGCGATGGGAATGTACAGGAATTTCAAAAACGCTAGCGTCTGATGCTTGGGTAATAGAATGCCCAAGCATTTTTATTGGAAACAGTCCGATATGGGCTTAAGTCGATGATGATTTGAGGAGTTTCTACTTGCTATTTAACTTATCTGTGATATCCCATAACAAACCAACTATAACACCTAATAATATCGATATACCATAGTACTCAGTCATGCTAGAATCTGCCATCAAACTTAACCCAACGTTTACTACAAATCCTGCCATCCCTCCTGCAAATACGGATAAGACTGTAAGCTTTTCTTGTCTGCCGTTTTCAACTTTAGTCACTTTTTCAACCCTCCTCGTTACATCTTTTGCAATGAAATCGATGATCTCAATCGCACGTGTTTATGAAACTATAACAACAAGTCTTGGAAAAGGGTAAAGGTTATAACGAATGTAGTTAAAGTCCCAGCAGATAGTAATGTGATCATTTTCCACCAGTTTATTTCTTTTGAAGGTTTTATAGCCTCTCTAGATACCGTAACCCATATAGACATAGATACTAGTACTAAGATAAAACTAACTTCCTGAGACACATTTCACACCTCCATCATTTATACAGCTTAACTTATCAAAGTAAACAACCCATTACTAAAGAAAGAGTTGTTCTCAACAATCGCACCCGTTAGTTAAGTATTGCTGTTCTTAAATTTATTGTTATCGTGGTAAATTTGTATCCACTTCTTCCGTTTCAAAAGTGAGATTGTAATCAAAAGACCTTCGCCTGCTACTAATAAACTTATGCCTAAAACCAAACCTCCAAATAGTAAAAATTCATTTATACCACCAGCAAAGAAAAACCAACCGATTATGGCACACA
The DNA here is from genome assembly GCF_014642405.1 of Pontibacillus salipaludis. Lineage (GTDB taxonomy): Bacteria > Bacillota > Bacilli > Bacillales > BH030062 > Pontibacillus > Pontibacillus salipaludis. The sequence goes on along the minus strand of NZ_BMIN01000008.1, from coordinate 71,821 downwards.
GACCTAACAAAAAGTTGATCGTCCCTGCAATGAAGACTGCTTGTTGAAAAAATCCCGTTCTTTTAATCATTGTCGAGCCATATGTAAAACTTATAAAAGTCGCCCCAATCATAAAAACAATATAAATAGCCATCGCAATATCGACCTGATTCATATAGCTCAGTCCTTTATTTTTTTCAACTTATAAATCATACGTATTAAAGATCATGCTCCGATCGTATAAGTACATGCTTCCACTAACCCTACATTAATTTTAACATAAAATAACAATTACCCACTTGTTTTATACATCAGGATTGCAAAAAACACCCCAGAAATTAGCAAATTAAAAAGCAGCTCCTGACGTTATGTTAATAAGGTTTCAAAATCATATAAGTACTAGTATCCAATAGTCTTTGACACAAAAAAGAGACCAAATCTATGTGATTTGGTCTCTTTATTTTGTTTCTTCCTACTCTTATTCCCCTGTCTCAGCAAAAAGCTTGATACGATCGCCAATTTCATCACGAACACGTTGGAAGAATGCCCATTTCTCTTCTTCTGTTCCTTCTGCTTTGGCTGGGTCGTCAAAGCCCCAGTGTTCGCGGCGAACGTGTGGTGGTGTCATTGGGCATTTGTCGTTGGCGTCACCACAAAGAGTTACGACAAATTCAGCGTTATTTAGGATTTCCGGGTCAATGATGTCTGATGTTTGATCTGTGATATCCATGTCGACTTCTTTCATCGCTTTTACGGCATTTGGGTTCAGACCGTGTGCTTCAATACCAGCACTTTTCACGTCCCACGTGTCTCCAAGGTAGTGTTTACCCCACGCTTCAGCCATTTGGCTACGGCAAGAGTTTCCTGTGCATAAGAAGTATAGAACGGGTTTTTGGTTCGTCATGTTGATTGCTCCTTTTATTTGTCATTGTTTTTAATGATTATTTTAAGAAGAGACTTGATCTCCTCTTGTTCTTTTTGTTGTTGTTTCAGCATCGTTCCAATATGGTGTACTTTAAAAGTTAGATAGATGAATAATGCAAATGAAACAAGTATAACGAATGGCATTCTTTTCTCCTATCCAAAGCTAATGGACTTACATCAATAACAACGTGAGATAAAGCCCCACTAGCGTAATAAATAGCGTCGGCACCGTAAGGATAATCCCAATCTTGAAGTAGTACCCCCACGAGATCTTCACACCTTTTTGCGACAGAACGTGTAACCATAAAAGCGTCGCAAGAGATCCAATTGGTGTAATCTTCGGACCTAAGTCACTTCCGATGACGTTGGCGTAAATAAGTCCTTCTTTCATAATCCCTGTCGCGTTTGAATCGGCGATGGCAATCGCATCAATCATGACAGTTGGCATGTTATTCATAACAGATGAAAGAATGGCAGCAATGAAGCCCATTGCTACTGTCCCGACGAATAACCCTTGATCAGCAGCTGCTTCAATGACACTCGCTAACACATCGGTTAATCCAACGTTACGAAGACCGTACACCACGACGTACATTCCGATTGAGAAGAACACAATCGCCCACGGTGCCCCTTTTACAACTTTAGCTGTCTCAACGACCGAACTTCTACGTGCCATTAGTAAGAAGAAAATCGCTACAATTCCAGCAATGATCGATACCGGAACGCTCAAGAACTCACTGGCGAAGTAGCCGACAAGTAAGACACCAAGCACCCACCAGGACAGGCGGAACATGGTGTGGTCTTGAATCGCCTCTTTTGGTTCACGCAACTGAGTAGCATCGTATTTACGCGGAATATCTTTTCGGAAGTACAAGAAGAGCACAATAATACTGGCTACTAATGAGAAGATATTCGGAATAATCATGCGCGAAGCATATTCGATAAATCCGATATCGAAAAAGTCCGCTGACACAATATTTACAAGGTTACTTACTACAAGCGGAAGTGAAGTCGTATCGGCGATAAATCCACTTGCCATAATGAAAGGAAAGATCTTTCTTTCCTCAAAATTAAGTGCCCGCACCATCGCAAGCACAATCGGTGTTAAGATGAGCGCTGCACCATCATTGGCGAAAAGCGCGGCTACTCCTGCTCCGAGCACCGATATCAAAACAAACATTTTCAATCCATTACCGTCTGACAGGCGAGCCATATGAAGAGCGGCCCATTCGAAAAATCCAATTTCATCTAAAATTAATGAAATAATAATAATGGCAATAAACGCTAAGGTCGCATTCCACACAATGCCTGTCACGGTTGCAACGTCACCAAAATCCACAACGCCTGCTACTAATGCCACAATCGCGCCCGCGCATGCGGTCCAGCCGATGCCAAGGTTCTTCGGCTGCCAGATGACAAAGACAAGCGTAATGAGGAATATGGCGACAGCAATTCCTACATCCATTCTCGTTAACTCCTCCTACTCACACACAATACGTTTACCAGATTGCTCAAGAGCGATGATCTTCTCTTTCTGATCCGGCATGTGTTCTAGAATACGTGAGATTAAATCAAAAGCAGCATGATCCTCATTCAAGGCATAAAACATCCAGTGTCCCTTCCGCTTCTCCTTCACAATTCCTGCATCACGCAGTTTCCTCAAATGCTGGCTAATGGAAGGCTGAGACATGTCTAAGATCTCGACAAGCTCACACACACAGCACTCCGTATCCTTAATGAGCCCAACAATCGTAAGTCGAGTCTGGTCTCCTAACAATTTCAATACTTTAGACGTTTCCTCTACTGATAAAAGCGTTTGATTCAAGTCCCTCACCTCCTGACACCGTTTGATATGTAATTCATTTAGCCAAGACCATTATATAAGCATACGTTTATATAAGTCAATGCTTATATATGAATACAAAAATCCTTTTCTATCCTTTTTTAATCAACCTATTCAATCTTGCCGCCCTTTTTAAGCATAAAAGTGTAGAATGATCTGTGACCTTTTGGAAGGTATGCTTGTACAAAAGGTCACAGATCGAAGGGCTCTTTTCCCTTTTACGAGCACTTATCTGTCAAAAGGTCAGAGATACAGGGCTTCTCTGACCTTTCACCCCTCTCAACCTGTGAAAACGTCACTGATAAAGCCTCTCTCTTACCTTTTAACCATATAATCAGTCGAAAAGGTCACAGATCACCCGTCCTGCTCGAAGCTGTCCGCACAAAAAAACACCCTGGCCACTATATGACCAGGGTGCTTCTCCTTATTCAGCCGCTCGGTTCCACACCGATCTAAGCGGCGAAACCTTCGCTTTATGCACATATACCGTTCCATCTGTCGACAGCTCAAGCCCCTGACTCTCTTCACTAGGAAAGACAAGGTTCGTCAACACAACCTCCCCGTCCCCGCCAAAGACCTCAACGGAAGACCAATCCACAAAAATACGGAGCTTCAGGCGCCCTTTTGGAGCTTGTAACGTAATCGATTGCGTCATAGCAAAAGATTTATGAAAAGAAGCATCTCCTGAGCGTCGTCGATCAAATAAAAGCGTACTGTTTTTACCATCATACTCTAACACAGTCTCTTCTTGCTCAGATTTCAAAAGCCCCAAGCGAACGTTGTTGGCCCTCGAAACATCAAGGTCAAGCTCAAGATCAACCGCATTCCCTTTAAGCCCTTTGAACAAATTCCCACCTGACTTTAACTCAACATCTTCAAACAAATAACCGTCTTCCTGAATGGATTCAATATCAGGCACCGGTGTTTGAATTAACCGAACGCCAGACTCCGTCGTTTGCAAAGAGAGTTCTCTAGGCAATGTCATCGCACTTCGCCAAACAGAAGTCGGTGTATCAATCGCATAGCGCCAGTTGCTCATCCATCCCATAAATACACGTCTTCCAGAAGCCATCGGCAGGTCAGACCATGTCACTCCAGCGTAGTTATCCCAGCCTCGATCTACCCACAACACCTTATCATGAGCGTTGTCATTCACAAATGTTTTCCCGTCGAATTCTCCAACAAAGTACTGGGTTTTCGAGCCTTCCTCTAGTCCAGGTTCATCCCCAAGGCTTACGAGCATGACCCATTTCTTCACATCCGTCGAGTGATCTACAGGAAGCTGAAACAGATCTGGGCATTCCCACACCCCTTGATGAGACCCTTCTCCTTCACCAAACTCACTCGCAAACTCCCAGTCTTTTAAATTAAGAGAGGTGTAGAGGCTGACCGTTTGACCAGATGCGATGACCATCACCCAGCGCCCTGTGTCTTCGTGCCAGAACACTTTCGGATCACGGAAATCTATGATACGCGGCTCAGAGAGAACGGGATTCCCTTCATAAAGCTTCCACGTTCGTCCATTGTCTTTACTATAGGCAAGACTTTGACGCTGACGCGGTTTATCTGTACCAGGGTATTCATCTGCATGAGTGAAAATAGCCACAAGCCCGCTTTCACCCCCAAAGAATCCTGATGTATCATGCCAATCAACGACTGCACTTCCCGAGAAGATCATCCCGTTCTCATCTGGTCTAAGCGCAATCGGCAGGTGCTCCCAGTGGACAAGATCTTCACTGACAGCGTGGCCCCAGTGCATGGGACCCCATACGTTACTATTCGGATGATACTGATAGAATAAGTGATACTCGCCGTTGTAATACACCATCCCATTCGGATCATTCATCCAGTTTTCTTCCGGTGTGAAATGAAACTGTGGCCGGTATTGCTCACGGTAATAGTTTGTTGACGCTTTATGCTCGACTGTCATGGCAAACATCCTTTCTACTCCATCGTTATGATTCATATACGTTCAGCGTGTTAAACGCTTTTAAAAAGATGAAACAAACAAAATAGGCAAAGAAACTCGTTATGAAGAATAAGCCTGCGGGATTCATAAGTAAGAAGTACCCCGTTCCAAGTGTTACGATGCTTAAAAGGATGGTATAAAGCGGGTTCGCAATAAGTAAGAGAAGCGCATTTCGTATTAAGAAATACCAGGTCGTTTGAACATGTGCCATCATCGGAAACAAATACATCGTCAGAAGACCATACAAGAAGGCAACGAAGACCGTTAACACAAATAGGATCGTTTGAACGATGGACGCTGACGGCTCGATCAGCTGAACGTTTCCGTAAAGAGAAAGCCCAATGATCGTCCAGACGATCGAAAGACCAACCCCTTGTCGGAAGTTTTCCTTAAAGAGCTTAAAGAAAGGACGGAAAACGCCGTCTTCTTTATTCTCTAGCTGCCATCCTCTCACGACCCCGAACATTGCCGCAGTAGAAGGGAAGATGGTTATGACCGGAATACAAGCAACCGCCCATATGACGCTTAATAGTAAAAAATCTACGAGCTTCTCAATATACACAAATAGCTTACTTTTATAAATCCCCATCATTCTTTCCTCCCTCTACTTATGGCTTCCATTCCCTAGCACGATTGTCTTTCTTCAAGGCGTGAAGGTAGGCTAATATGCTTTGTCTCCGCCTCACGATCTTCTAATCTGGCAATTAATAATTCAGCTGCTTGTTCCCCGATCTCATTAATTGGCTGCTTAATAACAGTCAAAGGTGGATTCGTAGCTTCCGTCCACTCGTAATTGTCGTACCCAATCATAGCGAGGTCGTCAGGTACCTTGATCTTTCTTTCGTTTAACGTAACGACAGATCCTAATGTTAAGATATTGTTCGCTACCATCACCGCTGTACAGTTTGTTTCCTCTAGCAATTGCGCCATTGCCTTCTTGCCCGCTTCTAAAGAAGGCTCTTCAATCACAACGTGCTCTTCTTTAAAGGGAAGGTCATGTTCTAACAATGCCTCTTTATATCCAGCCATTCTCTCGTTACTTGTTGTTAATCCGAGTGGCCCGGATATATAACCAATTTCTTTGTGCCCTTTTTCAATCAACAAATGAATGGCGTCGTATGTGCCTTTATAGTTATCTACGAGAACACAGTCACAATCGATGCCCATTGGCTCCCTGTCGATAAACACGATCGGCATTTGCTGCTCAAATTCTTTCAAATAACTATGGTCTCCGTATGTCGGTGCCATAATCAGACCATCGATCATTTGGTTTTTGAACATGTTGATCTGCTGCATTTCACTCTCTATATCTTCATTAGAATTGCTTAAGATAAGCTGATACCCAACTTCCTTCAACTTCTTCTCAATGCTATGAGCCACAGCCATAAAGAAAAATCCGGATGTATCCATTTCTTTTGCAGGAATAATTAAACCGATCGTTTTAGAAGCATTGCTCCTAAGACTTCTGGCAATAAAGTTCGGGCTATAATTCAGTTCTTTCATTGCGGTGTATACTTTTTTCTTCGTATTTTCAGCTACATATCGGGTTCCGTTAATGACATGAGATACGGTTGCCGTAGAAACACCTGCTTGCTTTGCCACGTCCTTCATTCTCGATCTCATTCCGTTCCCATCATCTCTTATGGTGCTCATAGCGTATTCTCCTCTACATAAAGACTCTTCTATCATCTCATTAGACCTACATCTAAAAAATCTAGCACATAATCTAGCGGTCTAACGTAATCGATTACGTTTCAAACAAAAAATTTTGGTAGTTTTAAGGAAAACGTTTACATAATTATTATACCAATAATGGTACGGCTTTCATAGTCTTATTATCAATCGTGGTTCATTAGAGGAGGAGAGAGCATGAAAAACGCTCACTCCTCTTCACATATAAGACTTAAGGCTTTACAGGGACATTGACATCATCCACGTTCAAATGCCCCCAACCACCAGTAGACTGATCAACGATCTTTATATACATCGCTTCACCAATATACTCTGAAGCATCCCAGTGAATGCGCGTATAGCCCTCTTGGTTGCCACCACTTACTTTCCTGACTACTTCATCATCCGAAGCACGCACCAGGCTTACATAAAGGTTATAACGATCATTTCCACCAGACACGAGGAAGTCAATCTGGCCGTTACCACCTAATGTGAAGGTGTCTGACCGGATCGTTCCTGTTTCCCCATCTCCTCCGTTTTGAGCTCCAAATACATGATAGCTTCCGCTTTGATTAAATGGTCCACCCCAGCCCCAGTCGTCACGATTCGTAACGTCTCCTGAGCTAAAAGCATTCCCAGTAACGGTCCATCCTGATAGATCACCAGCTTCAAAATCATGATTTTGAAGCTCGCCGTGGGCTGGTTCTGGTGACACGGTTATCGCACTTGTGGCAGTATGTCCTCCATCTCTTGTTTTGGCTGTGATGGTTGCTGTTCCAGGAGAACGGGCGGTTACCTTCCCATTGACAACAGTCGCTACACTCGTATTATCTGAAGACCATACCACTTCTTTATTCGTAGCTTGTAACGGGATCACATTTGGCGTTAATCGCTCTGTATCCCCCTCTATCAATTCTAGAGATACAGGGTTTAAGGAAACGCCTTCAGCTGCAACTGGTGTATACGCCGAATTCATCTCCCACACTTTCAATGACTTCACCACAACTGTTTCACTGTTTTCATTCGCCCAAAGCTTTAATCCAAGTGCATCATCTCTTGTTGGATAGGCTCTTGTTGTTAATCCTTTAAGTCCATTTAAATAAGCATTAATCTCAGAACGGTCGACATAGATATGAAGTTTCGTATTCTCTTCACCTATATCAACCACTCCACCCTGGTACCATTTCTCAAGATCAGGGTCTAATGTGGAGTGTGTCCGATCTACCCATAACTCATCGTTACTTTGTTTATAATACACAATTGTTTCTTCTTCCCCATCAGGAGAGCGTCGTAAGCTGATTCCTGCTTCATTTGCAGCACCCTGATCGAGCTCGAGCTCGATTTCAAGCATATCTCCTTGAACCGATGCTAATGCATCATTCGCCTGATTAAATGTCAGATCAGAGGTCACATTCACAAGCTGATTGCCTCGCAAGTTTTGAAGCTCACCAATCGGCTGGACTCCAAGTCGCCCATCACTCCTATAATACACTTCAAGAGGCAGACCGTAGTTGTGAGCGTATCCTGCATCGTAGTCCTGCGTTGCCGTGCGCCTTCCTTGGGTAATGCTATGGATCACTGTTCGGCCATCAGGCGTTACCATTCCAGCAGGTCCTGTGAAATGATCGCCAACATCAAGCAGCGTTGGCGCTTCCTGATCAGGGATAAAGGAAGCAGTATGTCGATCCCACTCTCCAATCCAATAGTACGTGTAGCGTGACTGATACTCCTCACGCTCCATCTTAGCTGGATTGATTAAGAGGATGTGCTTACCGCTATCCCCAAGCGGGAGCAAGATGGGAAGCTCCCAGACTCGACCTGTTTCAGGGAACGCATCGTAATCTCCTACCATCAAATCCCCTTCGAAGGTCCAGTTTTCAAAACGAGTATCTTTCGTGGAATAGACAAGTGCTGTTCCACCAACCGGATCGCCATTCGCATCCTCTTTCCCAGAAGTGACGAGCATATACCACGTGTCACCGTCTTTAAAGACGAATGGGTCACGGAATTCTCCTAGAATCCCTTCCCCTTCTCCTTGGTCTACTACGACTTCATCACTCTTCTCCCACCTGTTTAGATCAAGGTCTCCGTCTTCTGGGTACGTGCTTCTTGCGATGTTAATACGTTGATTCGGTGTATCCCGGTCATCGCCAGCTGTGTAGAATATAACTGGCACTCCGTTATCATCGACAACAGCCCCGCCAGCCCAGGCACCGTCTGGGTCAACGTCATGTCGACCGGGCACAAGAGCATCATCTACATCACGCCAATGCACCATATCATCACTAACAAGATGCCCCCACCGAATGTGGTTCCAGTAAGGCCCTCTTGGATTGCTTTGATAAAACACATGGTACTGGCCGTTAAAGTAAATCGGGCCACCTGGTTCGTTCCCCCAATGATTTGGAGGCGACATGTGGAATTGCGGACGATGCTTGTCGTCTGCTAGCACGCTCCGATCAATCACCATATCCGCCGTTGGCACATTTCCATTTAAGGTACTCATATAGCTGTTATAAGATTGAGCGACTTCTGTTGAACTAAGAGCCTCGTGATACAGTTTCACCTCATCGAGTAAACCGCTGTACATATTTAAATGGAAGCCATACAACCACATGCCGTCATTGTTCTTCCCAATGAACAAATCCTTCACGCTAGGAGCGATTTCTTCTCCTGGAGCAAAGTTCCTTGAAGCAACCTTTTCTCCGTTTTGGTACAATACCGCTTCCCCTGTCGCGCTGTCATACGTAGCTGTAACGTGCGTCCATTCATTTAATGGAAGTAAAGAATCAGATATCACCTCACGCCACTCACTACCTGTTCCAAACTGTAGCCCCCACGTCCCGTGACGACCATGGCCAAATAGGAAGCCCTCTTTCTCCTCACGATCATGTTGATTAATAATGGCAGACAATCGTCCCTCATCCCCATGTTCGAAGTTGCGAGGAGCGACCCAGGCTTCTACTGTAATAGCGTCACTTGGTGCTGCAATTTCATTTGATTCCTTCGTCACAAAGCTTGAATAGCCATCGAATAATAAGGCTCCACCTGATACTCCATCCGACTTCCATAATGGATCTTGAGCAGATTGATACACGCCTTCATTCAGATGATAAGCAATTGGGTCAGAAGTGTTTGTCACCTGCTCATTCGTTTCGGTCCCCGATCCTTCATCAAATGACCAGTGTCCCAATAATCCATCCGTAAAATCGGAATCACTCACATGGAAATCATCTACATTTATGTGACCCCATCCGCCTGTTGCATTATCAACGATTTTCACTTAAACGTCTTCTCCTACATATGAGGTTGTATCCCAATACACACGCTGATAGGTTTCTGTGTCTCGACCGGTAGCTTTCATTAATTCAGCTCCGTCTGACGTCCTGACAAGCGCAACATATAAATGGTCTAGATCTTCCCCACCACTAATTAAGAAGTCCATGCCGTTTCGATCTAACTTAAAGGTCTCGGAGTGAAGCTCTCCAACTTCACCATCGCCACCTTCCTTAAAGTTCCACAAATGATAAGACCCATTTTGCTGAAAGTCGCCTCCTTTGCTCCATTCTGTTTCATGGACAAGGCTATTTGGACCAAATGCATCACCGCTGACAACTTCCCAGCCTCGTACCTGATACGGTTGCAGCACCGTGTATTCAAAATCATGATTATAAATGGCAGGCTCCACATGTTCATTTAATGACGGCGTAGGTGGTACATTTACATCGTCTAAGTTAATATGACCTGTTGTGGACTGATCGACGATTTTGATCCGCACGGTTTCCCCTATAAACTCCGAGGCATCCCAATTTACTTTCTCGTACGTGTCCGTCCCATTGCCAGTTGCTTTCATTAATTCAGCACCGTCCGATTCACGCACAAGAGCAACGTATAACTGATTTAAATCTTCCTGACCTCCTGTTAGGAAATCAATTCTTCCATCTCCACCAAGGGTGAAGGGCTCTGATCTCATAACGCCTACTTTACTGTTATCACCACGCCCTCCCCATATATGCCAGAAGTTGTGCTGATCAAATGTCCGTTTGTCCCAGTAGGTACTTGTAGTGGTTACATCACCATTGTCGAAAGCAGTTCCATTTACAATGGTCCATCCACTTAAGTCACCTGTTTCAAAATCTGGATTACTAAGCGTCGTTTGGGCACTCGATACCGGAGTAACTCCACTCATCGGCACGGTTCCCATTACGATCAAGCAAGAAAGTGCAAGCGTCCCCAACCGCTTCCTCGTCTTCTTTCCCCCAACACGTTTCATCTCCTAGCTCCCTTCAAAAGATCCCTTAATCTTTAAAGCTAGTGAATCGAATGCATCTCCCAAACCTCTAAAGAAACAATAGTTATGTCGTCTCCCCCCCACAACTCCAGTCCTTCTGCTAATACATTCGGATATGTCCTTGTGGTGATGCTTTTCAAACCATTGGCATAACACTCTACCATCGAGCCATCCACATAGATATGAAGGTCAATGACATCCTCCCCAATTGAGAGCGTTCCTCCTTGTTCTTCACCATTTACCTTTCGTACATTCAATGTCTCATTCCGCCGATTGTAATAGACAAGCGTCTCCTCTGATCCGTCGTTAGACTTGCGTACTTTCACTCCAGCTACGTCTCCTCTTACCTTTAAGCGAATCTCAAGCTGATCTCCTTTTACATGAGCTACCTGCTCATTCGCCTCACCCAAAGAACCATTTTCAAACGAGAGTAGCTTTTCCCCGCGTAACCCTTGAAGTTCTTCAATCGGCTTCATTCCTAACTGACCATCTTCCCTAAGCCACAGTTCAACAGGAAGCCCGCCATTATGCGCCCAACCGGCGTCAAATTCCTCTTGCAAACTCCTCCGACCCTGAGCAATTGTGAACAAGATGACTCTGCCCGTCTTCGGGTCTTTCATTGCGCTCGGGCCTGTGAAATGAAAATCTCCCAAGTCCATGAGCTTAGGCTCCTCGAAGTCAGCAGCAAAGGTGAGCGTACTCGCGTCCCATTTTCCAATCCAATAAAAAACTTCCACATCCGCACCATTTCCAACAGGGCTAATGATGAAGATGTGCTTCTCTTCACTGATCGGAAGTAAGATCGGCAGTTCCCATACTTCGCCTAAATAAGGGTATTTCTTCTCTCGATCTGCTCTTAGGATCCCTTTATACTCCCAGTCCACTAGATTCGTTGACGTAAAGAGAAGGACAGCCCCCGATACCCCTTCAAGGCCAGATGCCACTATTTGATACCACGTGTCGCCATCTTTCCATACGAATGGATCTCGAAACCCGTCGTGATGAAGGCCTTCACCCTGTGGTTGTAAGGTTACAGGTTCAGGGTGCTTCTCCCACTTTGTTAACATGAGGTCCTTGTCTTCGGTGTATGTACTCCGAGCGAGACCTGTCATTTGATTAGGGGCTTTTGCCTTGTTACCTGCTGTGAAGAACAAGACAGGCGTACCATCTTCTGCGTAAGTCGCATTCCCAGACCAGATCCCATCAGGAGCAAGATCGTCATCTTCTGTCTCAATCGCTACAGGAAGATCACGCCAATGGACGAGATCCTTACTTACCCAATGTCCCCACTGAATGTTGCCCCAGTAAGGGCCTTGAGGGTTATGCTGATAGAACAAGTGATAATAACCATTGAAATAGAGCGGCGCATGCGGCTCATTCATCCAGTGACCTGGTGCTGTTATATGATACTTTGGTTTATGAGGGTCCTGATCATAAACCTCACGCCGAATCGCTATCTCCTCATGCGAAATAGCAGGCATCGCCTCATCTGTATTTTGTAGCTTTTTGTCAAACTTTTCTTTAATATCCGTATCAGACAGAGCCTGATCTTGTAACGAAACCTCATCTACTAATCCAGCAAATGTATTGAGATAGAAGACATCGCCAATAGAAATCGGATCATTATGCCTTCCTATATAGAAGGTGCCATGAAAGGGTTCCATCTTAATTTCATCGGAAAACGATTCATAAGCGACCCGTTCTCCATTTAAATAAAGGGCAATGGCTGCTCCGCTAAAAGTCGCCACCACATGAGACCACTCGCGAATCGGTAGTGACTTAGAAGACCACACTTCCATCCAATCCTCACCTGTACCAAGTTGGAGACCCCATCTCCCGTGCTGATGCAGGCCTAAAATAAACCCTTGTTTGTTCTTGCGATCATGTTGGCTTACGATTCCTGTTAGACGTTCATCTTCATTCCCACCGAATGAACGAGGTGCAATCCACGCTTCAATTGTGAAAGCATCTGTCATAGCATCGCTCATGTTTGCTTCTCGCTCAATCCAGGTCGAATACCCATCAAACAGCAGGGCTCTATCTGCTATTCCTTTTCGCCACTGAGGCTCACGTAATCCCTCAATTGAATGATTGGAAAAGACATAATGAATGGGATCTTGCTTTTGAGTGATCGCATCATTTACTTTGTTTCCTCTTCCCTCATTAAAGACCCAATGAGCAAGAGCATGCTTTGTTTCATTAAAAATCACTTCTCCACCTCCTCCATTATAGAGAAAGCCAGAACACGTATAAGTCTGTTCCAGCTTTCTCTTTCTGTCTTATTCGTCCATTACTGGTTCTCGTTGAAACGATCTAATCCATCTTGATAAATTTCCATCATGCGCTCAAGTCCCATAGCATTTAACTGATCAACGTATTGATCCCACTCTTCGTTGACGCCGCCCTTCATTAACCAAGTTGCTTTCTTTTGATTCACGAATTCTTTAATATCAACTTCTAGGCGGTTTAACTCATCAAGCTCTTCAGGTGTGAAGAAGATCATTGGATAATTCTCTTCAGCTAAATGCGGAGCATAGATTTCATTTAAGTCTTCAAGACGTTGCTTCGCACGTGGTTCCATTTCAACCGTGTTCTCGAAATCTTCTTTTAAGATGGCGATTGGTCCGTTTGGCGCTACCTTTTGACGAAGTTCACCCATGATGACGTCGTCTGGCTGCTCTTTTAGGACAAGTTTGTCGCCTTCTTCTTCAAAGATCGTACCAATTGGACCCCAGTTAACCTGAGCGGACATCTTCGTATCGTACAGCTGATCGACCCAGCGCATTGTAATCGCAGGATTCTTGTTCTCAGATGTAATCGCGAATGCACCACGACCATAATCAGAGTTATTAGCACGGCCGACAAGTACATCACCGTTTGGTCCCTCTAGTGGTGGAAGCAACACGTAATCGTCACGTAATTCTGGTCCTACTACTTCAGCTGTCTCCCACCAGATGTAGGAGCCGTAGCGTTCGCCTTTCCCTTTTGCAAAGTACTGAGATACGTCTTGTGTGAAGGACTCTTTATCAATTAACCCTTCTTCTACCCAACCATGATAATAATCAACAGCTTCTTTAAACTCAGGTTGAACCGCAGTGAAGATGACTTCTCCATCACGAACAATGCGGTGTTCTGTGTTATCAGGAATACCGAATGCTGCAAACATATCACCAAAGTTTCCAGTCCAGAAGTTATACATAAAACTTATTGGGAGTTCATCTTGTTCTCCGTTTCCATTTGGATCTTGTTCTTTAAACGCCACTAACACTTCTTTGTACTCTTCAAGCGTTGTTGGCATGTCTAAACCAAGCTGATCTAGCCACGCTTTATTGATCGATGTAAAGTTCGGTACAGCTCCAAGCCCAGCTTCTTCAGCTCTTGGAAGGGTATAGATATGGCCATCTGGTGCTGTGACCATACTCTTTAATTCAGGACGACGTTCGAACAGCTTCTGAATGTTTGGAGCATGTTCTTCAATCAAATCCTCAAGTGGGATAAGTGTTCCATTTTCCCCGTACTTCACAATATCAAGATCTGTTAAGTTTGCTCCGTAAAAGGCATCAGGAAGGTCTCCACTTGCAAGCATCAGATTTTTCTTCTCTTCGTATCCATCTTCAGGGATGTTATTCCATTCAATATGAACATTTGTCATAGCCTCTAAGGTTTGAATAATTTCCATCTCATTATAATTTGGTGCAAGTGGTGCTTTAGGTGAAACAAATTCAAGCGTTACTTTATCTTCCACAATCGGAAGTCCTTCCTCGTTAAACTCAGCCGCATCTTTCTTCTCCTCAGAACCGGCTTCTGACTGACATGCACTCAACAATAGAAGTGAACCAATTAAGACACTAAATAATACCAGCGACCAGCTTTTCCGTTTGGCGATCATACCATTTTCCCCCTTAGTCTTATTGTGGTAAGTAAGCTTTCAAACACGTTTGAATCCCCCAAGCCTCACCTCCATAAAGCCTTATTTGCTTCATCTATTAACCTTTAATACTTCCAATCATCGCACCTTTCACAAAGTACTTCTGAATGAAAGGATATAAAATTAGAAGTGGTACAGCCGCAACAATAATGACACCATATTTAATCAAGTCAGCAATACGTTGCTGAGCAGCGAACGATTCTACATCACCAAGCATACTGGCTGAAGCTTCGTTCTGAATTAAGATCGAGCGAAGCACGAGTTGTAGCGGGTATAACTCTTCGTCATTTAAGTAAATCAAAGCGTCAAAGAACGAGTTCCAATGCGTAACCGCGTAGAACAACACCATAACAGCGACAATGGGTTTTGAGAGAGGCAATACGATCTTCCAGAAGAATTTCGTATTCGAGCACCCATCCATTTGAGCTGATTCTAGCAATTCGTCTGGAATCGTAGATTGGAAGAATGTCTTCGCTACGATTAAATTCCAAACAGCAACGGCTTTAGGTAAAATGAGCGCCCACATTGTGTTTACAAGGCCAAGGTTCTTTACAACCAGGTACGTTGGAATCAGACCACCTGAGAAGAACATCGTAAATAGGAACATGAACATGAAGAAGTTCCGACCGGCTAAATCTTTACGAGACAGCGCGTAAGCTGCCATTAACGTAAGCGCTACGTTTACAAATGTGCCGACAAGGGTATAGATGACTGTATTCTTGTACCCTGTCCAAATACGTCCATCCTGGAAGATTCGTTGATACCCCTCAAATGTAATGTCCTTTGGGTAGAGCCATACTTCCCCGTTATACACATAGTCTGGATTACTAATTGAAGCGATGACGACAAAGTAGAGTGGATACAAAACAACTAACATGAGCCCCGATAAAAGGAAGAGATTTAATACATCGAAGATCTTATCTTCTCGTGATTTCCGAGCCCAAAACTTCGTACGATTCATGACAAAATTACTCATCTTCGCCCCTCCTTACCACAGGCCAGAGCCTGATAGTTTTTTGGCCGCACGGTTCACAGCCCATAGTAAGATAAAGTTAATGATCGCATTAAAGAGTCCAACAGCAGCAGCAAAGCTATATTGCGCAGACTGCAAACCAACCTTATACACATATGTAGGAATAATTTCTCCTGCTGAGACGTTTAAAGGGGTTTGCATGAGGTAAGCCTTCTCAAAGCCGATATTCATTAAGTTCCCTACTGATAATACAAGTAGAATCATAGCCGTTGGCATAATGGCTGGAATATCCACATGTCTGATACGCTGCATCTTACTCGCACCGTCCATAATAGCTGCTTCGTGAACTTCAGGACTGACTCCCGCAAGTGCCGCTAAGTAAATAATCGCTGCCCAACCCGTCTCTTGCCATAACCCTGAAGAAATGTAGAGCGGTTTAAACCAAGAAGCTTCAGACATAAAGTAAACTGGATCTCCTCCAAAGATCATGATGAAGTTATTAATAAGTCCGTTTGGAGAGAAGAACACGTATACCATACCAACAAGTACCACAACTGAGATGAAGTGTGGTGCATAAATAACGGTTTGTACGAACTTCTTATACTTCTGATTTCTAAGTTGGTTTAACAGGAGCGCGACAATAATCGGCAACGGAAAACCAAACAATAGCTGGAAGAAACTTAGTTCGAGCGTGTTTTCTAATAGATTCCAGAATTGATACGAGTTAAAGAAACGAATGAAATGTTCGAAGCCCACCCAGGGACTCCCCCAGACACCTTGTGTCGGCATATAATCTTGGAAGGCTATGAGGATGCCATACATTGGGATGTAGTGAAAGATAATAAAGTAGATAATGGTAGGAAGCAGGAATAGATACAATTCATAGTTTTGCCAGATCTTTTTCTTTGAAGAGCTTTTCACTTTTAGCTCTGACTTTGGCTTGGCCTTCCGCCAGGGCAATGTCTTCACTTTCGTCTCCATAGATCTCACCTCACCTTTTATGAAATCGTTTACGTAATCGATTACCTGAAGGGTAAAAAAAGATGAACGACCTTCGTTCATGAAATGAGTACAAGTTGCGATTTCGGTTTATTTAATCGTTTACGTATCCAACTTTTGATAACTTAATTGTAAACGGTTTCAAAAGGGGTGTCAATTGAATATTGGAAATAAAAAACTTTTTCTTTTTTAGAATACGAGAATGAAAGAGTGCATATAGGAGGGAATTTGGTTATCAAAACAAATGGGCATCAACAACCTGCAAAAGCCTTGTTTTGGGGGAAGTGTTTGTCAGACTTTACTTTTAGATTGCTGATGGTTTGAATGAAGCAGAAGGGGGCCCTTCTGACTTTTTCTTTTTTTATTTTATTTGTTATTTGCCTTTTTGAACATAAATAATCTGTTTGCGACTCTCTTCTACACTGACAAAATACGGTCTAGCGTCGAAGGGGAAATATTCAATTCGAACAGGCTGAATGTTTAACTTAGAGTAAAGCTGCATATCGTCACTTATATCATTCAAATTGTAATAAATCGGTCTACTCTGTTGATCGTGTACGATCGTCTCGGAGTACCCTTCATCTTTCAAGAACTGAAGTAGTTCCATGGATGAAAACTCCTCTTTTTATGTGACGTGTTCCCACTATAACATTACTATATTAGAAAAACAAATAGAGCACCCACCTTTTTAGTAAAAGGTGGGTGCTCAAGGAAGTTCTGCTTATGCGATTAATTTCTTACAAGCATCTGCACACTTGAAACATGCATCTGCGCAATCTTGACAATGTTGATGGTCATGCTTCTTGCACTCTTCACCGCAACGCTCGCAAATAGCCGCACAAGCTTGTGCTAGTTCGGATACAAACGGAGTTCCTCTTGTAATTGCTTGTTCTAAGTATGCACAGATATCTGCACACTCGCGATCAAGACGTATACAGTCTCTCATACCGTTTAAGTCATCTTCTTTTAGACATGCATCATAACAATGATTGCAAGCCTCCATACATTCGTGTAATGCTTTGATGGCCTCTGGGTGAGTTTGGTGTGCCATTACGAATCACTCCTTTAATTTGTTTTACATAAATGTTATGCCCAGAAAATGTGCAGAACTTGTGCATTTTTATATATTGATAAAAAAACTTCTTATTTTCTATGGCAATTTACAAACAAACTTAATTATGTCTAAATGCAGTAATAGTGAAGGAGCGATGTTGAGAGAATTTTTCCGTTCGCTATAATGGTGCGTAAGGTGGGCTGGGAAACTACTCGCTTTCCGCGGCGAGCTGGGAAGCCTCCTCAGTCGCTTTGCTCCTTCCGGGGTCTCCCCTAGGCTCCTACTGCCGCAGGAGTCTCGTAGTTGCCCAGCCCACCTTTCCCATATTAGGATGAACGGAAAAATGCTATTTTAGGAATAAAGGTCTAGCCTAGTACTATCATCTGGTCCGTTCAAACTTTTTAAAGCAGGGATGGCTGGAGGACCGCGAGACTCCCGCGGGATAAGGAGCCTCGGCAAGACCCCACAGAGAGCGATAGCGAACGAGGAGACTTGCCAGCTCCCCGCAGGAAAGCGAGTGGTCCTCCAGCCATCCCAAGCATTTTTACCATAACGGACCAGACATTTCTTTCAATAAACGGACGATCACGGTGCGTTCTTGGTTCCTCCCCCTATTTCAAATGGAGAGTAGACACTTTTGTAATCAACGATGGTTACCATTCCGCGGTCGGCGTGGTTGTTGTCGTGGCAGTGGAAGAGCCATTCGCCTTTGTTATTGGCTTTGAAATAGACTTCATAGGTTTCGCCTGGTTTTACGTTTATGAGGTCTTTGACAACTGGGTTGTTTAATTTCTTCCCATTTTTAGAAACGACTTGAAATCTGTGGCCGTGGAGGTGCATGGGGTGGTTGAGCATGCCTGTGTTTTTAAGCTCTACTTTAACAAGATCCCCTTCTTTTACTTGAATGGGTGGGGTGTCGGGAAAGGTATCTTCGTTAATTTGGAATACCATTCCTTCTCCCATGTTCATGCCCATGTTAAGGTTCATCTTATAGGTCACATCAGGGTTCTCGGGTATTTCATCAAACAGTAGCTCTTTACTCTTATAGCTTGTCCCGCTTGCAAGTCCTCCACTTGATTTTTCTTGTTCCCCTATCTTAGAGGAACCATTTTTAAAGGGAATTCTCACATCTTTCGAACCTTCAGACTGGGATAGCAGCCGAATTGTTCCTCCTTTGTTGGTCCATTCCACGTCGATTCTTTCACCTGGTGCAATTTCTAACTTTGATTGCTTCTCATGACTCGTTACGTCTTCCCCATCCACAGCGATGACGCGCATTTGATCTGTGAATTGGACAACATGAGTTTGGTAGCCCGCATTAACAAATCGAAGTCTGGCTGACTCGCCTTCGTTTATGTCGATCGGACGTAAAGAACTTTCATTCTTGCCGTTGATGGTCAATGTATCGTACATCGCTTTCGTGTCGGCTTCCCCGTCTCCTGACATTCCACCTGTCATCATACTGCCCATATTTGTAAGACTTTGTTTCTCACTATGAATGGCCCATTCGTCTAAAATAAACGTGTGATCTTGACTATAATCCGACTGGTCTTCTTCAACAATGAAGGCTCCATACAAGCCTTTGTCTACTTGCTTAGAACTATGTTGGTGAGAGTGATACCAGTAAGTCCCCGGGTTATCTGCTAGAAATTCATACGTAAACTCTTCTCCTGGAAGAACAGCGTCTTGTGTAATACCTGGCACCCCGTCCATCTTATTTGGTAATACAACACCATGCCAGTGAATGGTGACGGGGACATCTAAGTTATTCTTTAAGTGAACCTTCACATAGTCTCCTTCCTTAACCCGTATTTCCTGACCTGGAACGGATTGATTATACGTCCATGCTTGAACACTTGTGTCCTGGTTAATCTCCCACTGTTCTTCAGAAGCTGTTAGATCAAATTGCTTTACAGGGTGACCCTCCTTTTCATCCCCTTGTAGGTCTACGATACTCTCCCCTTCTGCTTCATTCAGTACTGAGGCAGCACTTTCTGAGCCACCTTGGAACTTAAGGAATGCCCACATACCAATTAAGATGATTCCTGCTCCAAATAATATAGGAATGGTGATTTTCTTCATGTCTTTCATCCTTTCTTGTTGATTATGTACCCCCAACCGTACTATAGCCTTGAAATGTGCAAGAAAGGTGCAGATCCTATAAACATCCGGTGACAAAATAAAAAAGTCAGAGCTGATGGCCCTGACTTTTACCAATTTAAGCTTTTAACAATTTAGCATTTATCGCAACCACAACTGTGCTTAAGCTCATTAAAACCGCTCCTACAGCAGGGCTTAATAGAATGCCAATTGGTGCTAGGATACCAGCTGCTAAAGGAATCGCTAGAATGTTGTAACCAGCTGCCCACCATAAGTTTTGAATCATTTTTTTGTAGGTCTTCTTGGATAGTTCCATAATGGATACAACGTCTTTTGGATTACTTTTAACGAGTACGATATCCGCTGATTCCATAGCAACGTCGGTACCTGTACCGATGGCCACTCCAAGATCGGCTGTTGCTAATGCTGGGGCATCATTAACACCATCCCCGGTCATCGCAACCTTCCATCCCTTTTCTTTAATCTTCTTCACTTGTTCAGCTTTTTGATCTGGGAGGACTTCTGCATACACCTCATCAATGCCTAGTTGTTCAGCCACCCAATCTGCTACTTTTTGATTGTCTCCTGTTAGCATAATGGAATGGACATCTAACTCTTTCAACGATTCAATGGCCTCTTTGGCATCTTCTCTGACGATATCTGCTAACGCGATCATACCGATGAGCTCTTCGTTTACAAGTACAAAGACAACGGTTTTACCTTGTTCAGACATCTTAGCGAAAGCATCCTGATCGTATGAATAATCCCGTTCATTCACAAATCCCGGGCTAACTACATTTACTTCACTGCCTTCTACCGTACCTCTCAACCCTTTTCCAGTCATCGATTCGAACTCTTCGATCGACTTCAGGGAGACCGAATCTTCCTTAGCTTTCTCTACAATCCCCCTTGCAAGAGGATGTTCAGAATTTTGCTCAAGAGAGGCAGCCCATTGTAAGACCTCATGTTCTTCATGGCCTTCTAATGGAATAATGTCCGTGACGCCGAATTCGCCTTTTGTTAAAGTACCTGTCTTATCAAAGACGACTGCATTTAGCTGTCTCGCCCCTTCAAAATTGGCACGATTTCGAATTAAAAGTCCTTTCTTCGCTGAAATGGATGTTGAAACCGCTACAACGAGTGGGGCTGCTAATCCAAGTGCATGGGGACATGTGATGACCATGACCGTTACCATTCGCTCCATTGCCACGTCCAACGAATATCCAAGAGCCAACCATATTATAAAGGTAACAAGTCCGCTTCCTAGTGCTAAGTAAAATAACCATTTCGCTGCACGGTTGGAGATATCTTGTGTTTTGGACTTTGATTCTTGTGCTTCTTTAACTAAGTTGATCACCTGGGATAAATACGTATCGTCTCCCGTCTTCTGAACCTCGATGGTCACAGAACCTTCTTGGTT
The DNA here is from genome assembly GCF_014642405.1 of Pontibacillus salipaludis. GTDB lineage: Bacteria > Bacillota > Bacilli > Bacillales > BH030062 > Pontibacillus > Pontibacillus salipaludis. The sequence goes on along the minus strand of NZ_BMIN01000008.1, from coordinate 50,670 downwards.
TACTGCTCCTCCGATGGCCTCTTCCCCTACACCCTTTTCAACAGGAACGGATTCACCGGTAAGCATCGATTCATCGATCGTGGTCTTTCCATCAATAATCTCTCCGTCTACAGGTATCTTCTCACCAGGTTTGACGAGGACATGATCTCCAGTTTGTAACGCAGAAACCTCTACATCCTCCACATTACCATCTTCATCTACCTTATGAGCTTCATTTGGCATGAGCTTAACCAATTCTTCTAACGCATTGGATGCTCCCATGACGGACTTCATCTCAATCCAATGCCCAAGAAGCATAATATCTACAAGAGTCGCTAATTCCCAGAAGAAGTTGCGCCCTTCAAGCCCAAATACAACAAGGGAGCTGTACAGATAAGCCACCGCTATAGCAAGGCCAATCAGGGTCATCATACCTGGGTTCTTCTGTTTTAATTCATCTTTAGCTCCTGTTAGAAAAGGAAGCCCTCCATAGAAAAACACAAATGTAGCTAAAGCGAATAATACGTATTGATCATACGGAAAAGACCACTCCAACCCAATAAAATCTTGAATCATGGGAGATAGAAGTAAAATAGGGATCGTTACAAGCAAAGAGATATAAAAACGCTTCTTGAAATCTTCAACCATGGCTCCGTGATCGTGATGATCGTGTCCTTCGTGATCTTCGTGTTCTTCACCAGAATGTTGATGATGTTGATGATGTTGATGATGTTGATGATGTTGATGATGTTGATGATGTTCATGATCCATATAAAACCCTCCACATCGTCAGTTATTATTCCTTTAGTGTTCCTCTAGTTTCTTTTTTAAACGATCATATTCTTCTTCAGAGATTTCACCTCTGGCTAATCGTTCTTTTAATGAATCAAGTGAAGAAGAAGATTTGTTGCTCGTGTTCGAACGAAAGGCCTTCATAAGAAGAATCGCTGCAACAATGAGAATGATGCCAATGAAGAGCATCCACGTTATTCCCATTTCTCCAAATCCGCCCATACCTTGTCCATTCATCATTTCAAACCGCCTCCTATATACCCAATACACGCATGGGTATCTATAATGTATACACGTCTCCAGGTTAATGGCTAAAGGGGGTTAGGAGCTCGTTGACCCTGTTCCCTTTACCCATTTGTACCCGACTCCCCATACCGTTTGGAAATAATCATCGATCGGGAAGCCTGTTTGTCTTACCTTTTCTCGAATGTTTCGCACGTGCGAATCGATGGTACGGCCTTCTGTTTCTGAATTGATGCCCCAGACGATATCGATTAAATGTTCTCGACTAAATACACGTTCAGGGTTACGCATTAAATGACCAATCATCGCAAATTCTTTAGGAGTAACCGGGATAAAGTGACCGTTATAACTCAACTTGTATTTCTCCCCGTCCCACATTAACCCGTCTACTTCGATTTGATCAGCGTTCGAAGTCCTCCTTAGAAGGGCTTTCACTCTTGCTAATAGCTCATCTTCATCGAAAGGCTTTGTTACATAATCGTCAGCCCCCATATTGAGGCCTTTCACGATGTCTGTCTTTTGATCCCTTGCTGTTACCATAATAATCGGAACCTCAGAAATCGAACGCAGGTCTTCACACGTCTTCCACCCATCATATTTTGGCATCATGACATCTAATAAGACTAAATCGAACGGCTTCTCTTCTACTGCACGAATCGCCTCCTTACCGGACTGCACCTTCGTACACGTATATCCATGAGGAGAAAGATAAAGCTCCAATAGGTCTAACATTCGTGGTTCATCGTCTACTAACAATAGATTACTCATAGGAAAGTAGATCCTCCTTCTTTAATACAATGGTCATTGAAGTTCCTTCCCCTAACGAACTTCTTGCCTGAACTTCCCCTCCATGTTTCTCTATAATTTCTTTTACAATGGAGAGCCCAAGACCAGATCCTCCAAATTCTCTTGAACGTGATTTATCCACTCGATACAATCGTTCAAAAATGAACGGTAATTCGGATTCAGGGATTCCTTCTCCTTCATCGCGAACGGTAACGGCCACTCTACCACCTTTGATTTGAACAATCATATAAATATTAGAATGTGGAGGAGCATGCTTTATTGAGTTATCTAACAAGTTCAACAGCACCTGCTGAAAACGTTCAGCATCTACATTCACAATCACCTTTGTATCACAAGTAATGTGTAAGGCAAGATCGTATTCTAGTAAAATCGGGCTCATCTTTTCATGAACTTTACCAAGTAAATCGCACAAAGATACAGGCCTTTTATCAATCGTGAACTCGTTTTGATCCATCTTAGCCAGATCAAATAAGTTCTTCACAAGCTGTGTAACGTGTTCTGTCTCTTCTTTAATAATAGTAAGATAATGATTTCGTTCCTCTTCTGTAATCCCGGTCCGGCTTGCTATAGTGGAATAGCCTTTAATATACGTAAGGGGTGTTCTTAATTCATGCGAGATACTGGCAAGGAAATCTTTACGGTCCTGTTTGAGTCGTTCTAACTCATTTGACAAGGTGACTATAGATTGAGCGAGCTGACCTAATTCATCATTATGTTTATAGGACAGGTTCACCTGCTCTCTTCCTTCCGCTAAGCCTTCTGTAGCTTTTTTCATCCTCACTAGAGGCCTTGTTATAAAATGACTTAGAATAAAGATGGCTACAATCGTTAGAAGGAACGCAATGAAACCAACCAGTAAGAATTGATTCGTTAATTGATTAATGACGCGCTGGACGGCCATTGTAGGTGAGAACATGTAGACATATCCTATCTTCTCCCCTTCAATAGTAATCGGACTTACAGCAGCTACATATTGACTTGTTCTCCATTCCTCGTCCAACACTTTCCCTGAATGACTCACGTCCGTAAGTGGTTCATCAAGTAAAGCCTTAATTTCCGAACTAAGGGGTTCAGAGTTCACAATCACCTCTTTATTCTCATCCGTAATGACAACAAGCGATTCTGCTTCTGATTCCATTAAGGCAACGTGATTGAGCGTAGACTCATCGAACCGCTTCTCTAACACATCCCTGTGGCTGTTTCCTCTCGCTAATAAGTTCTCTAATACCTCTTCTACCCGACTACTAGCTAAGTTTGTATATAAGAAAAGAAATAATATCGCTTCAACGATGATGATAATTGTAAATATAAATACACCTAACTTAAATGAAAGTTTATTCATTCGCCCGCCCCGCTTATCTAATCATTATGTCCAATACGTAAGTGTGTCGAGAACCCCAAGAACAATGATGACAATACCAGCAAGAAATTGAACAAGGTTCCCTACTTTGCGACTCTTTTTCAGCAAAACGCCTCCCATGCCAAAATACCATACTAAGAAAAGAATCAGAAGCAACGGAAGCGTAGTGCCGATCGCAAAGACCCCGGGTAATAGCGCACCATAAGAAGTGGATAGAACAATGGGCATTAGCGTAATAAAGAATAAGACAAACATCGTCGGACAGAAGGCTAATGAAAAGCTTACCCCCATAAAGAAGCTCCCTAGTGAAGGGTGCTTGGTCAACGGCTCGGACAGTTTCCCTAGCCTGAATGTACGATGAACCTTAAACACCCCCATTAAAAATAAACCTACAACAATAAGCAAAGGTCCGATCGCTTTACGCAACCAAGGAAAGATCCCAACAAGTTCGGATTGAACTCCTTGACCAAATCCCCAGAATAGGAGCCCTAGTGCCGAGAACACCATTATTTTTCCTAATAAAAATAAGCCAACATGACGCCACGAAACACTCTTTTGCAACGATTGGTTCCCGTAAAACGTGAGGGCTCCTATATTCCCTGTAATTTGACAAGGCGCTACAGAACCGACGATTCCTAAGAATAAAGCAGCCAGTATAGGCACTTGTTCAAATCCATACGCAAGGCTTAACAACGGATCTGCAACCACGTTTGTAAACGCGCTAAACGCTTCATACACAACCTTCCCCCCTCACCGGACAATAATAAAATAACCATTAATTTTGCAGATTCAATGCAATAGTAATGGTTATTCCGATTTTTTATTCTTTTACCTGACCAGCATCAACTATTTTATCCCAGTTCTCTCCGCCATCCCGGGTATAGAAGCCATGATTCTCAAACGATAAGAACATCATCTCATCAGGATTCTCAGGGTTCTCCGTGAAGTACGCTACAGCGTCCTGTTCAAAGTCAGGGATCGAAATCTCTTCAGAGCTACCGTCTTCTAATGTGTAGCGAGTCAAATGAGCCTCACTACCAAATGATCCATACGTCAACGTGTCTTCAGAGAAATAAACGGACGTTCCGTTTGTTTGTTCTGACACGCCTTCAAACGTCTCTCCTCCATCACGAGAAAGAAAGATCCCTTCCTTTGTCGCAACGGCTAGGGTGTCTTCATTCGTAGGATGAACAGCAAGACCCATCACTTGTCCTTGGATCCCGCTCACTTCGACCTTCTCGAAACTCTCCCCGTCGTCTAGACTCTTGTGTAATCCAGACTCTAATGTATTATTGCCGTGCCCATTCAGCACATAGATGGCATGGTTTTGATACCCGACTCCCATTACGTGGAAGTCAAACTCTCCTTCAAAAGCCACTTCTTCTAACGTTTGACCGAGATCTTCACTCTTTTGAATTCCAATTGGGTTCGGTAACGATGAGTCCTCTCCTGGGTGCCCGCTCGTGTAAAACCCTTTATCGACTGCATTGAACCCCATGTAATCGTTGTTTTGCTTTGTTGTGCGATGCCACTTGCCATCCTCGTAGAATTTCAATCCGTCGTGAGCAGCTAAAGCAAGAGAATCTCCGTTTATGTACCCTACTCCATGTACATGATCGATTGTTCCTTCAAATGGCTCTTTATAAGTTGAATCATTCTTTTCTTTAGACTGGTCTTCAGTAGTCTCATGACTCTCTTCTTTAGATTGTTCTGTATCTGTTGTACTCGTATCCCCTTCATCTTGTCCGCATGCGGCTAAGACAAACGTAAGGGATAAGATTGCAGCACCTAATTTCTTAGAAACCATTCTGGTCATCCTTTCTGTTGTGTAATCTCTCTTTATATAATCCCCTTCATTGTACTAGAAAACTATGGAGAATCTGTGCAGAATTGATGTCTATGTTGTGTCTGAGTTTACTCTTTATAGGAGTCGGGTTGGATCTGTTTCATATAGGCGTGGATGTCCTCTTCAGATAAACCAGCTGTAATGCGGTCTTCTACCACACCTTTCTCGTTAATGAGAAACGTTACAGGAATAGGACCGACTCCATAAGCATTCATGACCCCTTCATTTGTATCCATAGGTATGGGAAAGGATAATTCATATTTCGTTACAAACCGTTCTACTGTCACTTTCGGTTCAGCTACATCAACAGCTAGAATTTGCACCCCTTTATCTTTAAACTTCTGATACTGAGACTCCATGTAAGGCATTTCTTCCTTACACGGTGGGCAGTAAGTAGCCCAAAAATTCAGAAAGACACCTTGTCCTTTATAATCACTAAGTTGGACGGTTTCTCCATCGAGCGTTTTTAATGTGAAATCGGGTGCTTGGTCTCCTTCTGTAATCATCTGCGAATCGTCTTCTGTGTAGCTTTGATAAATAGCATACACGATCGCAATCGCAAAAAGAAGCAGGAGGGTTGTTCTAAATATGAATCTTTTTTGCTTTTTCATCGTTCTCACCCCTTTGCTATAGTCAATCTCGTCCCTTTATAGCAAAGAAGTATTGAGAATTTGTGCATTTCCTTATATTTATAAGATCTATTACTATCTGGAAGCGGTTCGTTTAGTACGGACAAAAACCGAAAAAGAGACACTATATACTACATTCCAATTCCTCTGCCAAATGAGATCCTGTAAACATAAAAAAACGCACAGTTAACATTACTATGCGTTATCGGTATGGATGATGAGATTACCTCTTTATTTCTTTTTATTATAAACTGCTCTCACGAACAACTAGTTCTGTAGCAATATAAACCGTCTTAGCCACTTTCCTGCCATTGATACGCTCCATCAGCAAGTCAATAGCTGACTCACCCATCATTTCTGTGAAGACTTTGACTGTGCTAAGTGGTGGATAGACATATTTTGCAACGCTAATATCATTAACGCCAATCACTTGAACGCGTTCAGGAACCTTTATGCCACTTTCATTCAATGCACGAAGACACCCAACAGCAAGAGAGTCGTTACCGACAAAGAAGGCTTCCGGAAGCGTATCCCCATGTTCTTCAATCGCTTGCTTCATAAGCTCGTACCCATCTTGAACCGAGAATGTTCCGCTATACATCCACTTTCGTTCTAACATCCCCAACTCGTTCATATAGGAATGGAATGTTTCTTCACGGGGGTCAGCAATGAGAGTGGTGTCGTCTTTATAAGACTCCCTACCTCCGATATAACCGATCTTTGTGATGCCTCTATTTAGAAGATGATCCAACACTTTGCATGTGGCGCGTTTGAAATCGATGGCTACAAGATCTCCATTTCGATGGTCGCGCTCATAGTCGTCCACAAAGACAAGGTGTGGGGCAAGCTTTTGCAATTCTTGAACCTGGGTGTTACTGAACTTCCCGATGGCAATAATGCCTTCAATATCTTCTGACTCTAAATTTTGATAATTATTTTGGAAGTACCTGACCACCTGTATCCCCTGATCCTGACAGCGCTGTTCGGCGCCGATACGGATCGACATATAATACAAGTCCTCTAGTTCCTCCTGTTCGGTATACCAGTGAACGATCGCTACCTTTTTTATCGGAAGCTTCTTAGGCTGCTTTTTCTTATACGATAATGCCTCAGCGGTCTCAAAGATCTTTTGCTTGGTTTGATCACTTACTGACAATGATTCATCATAATTTAAAACACGAGAAACGGTCGCAATCGAGACACCCGCTTTCTGCGCGATATCTTTTATAGTCGCCATATGAAACGAACCCTCTCTATAAGATAAGAGAACTCGGTTATGCTTCCCACAACTCGAGTTCTCACTTCTATCTATTGTAACGTATTTATAAATCGTTTAAAGGCTTCTTGCCCTTGTTGATCACGTTTAAATACACCCGCATGTTGTAGAGCTTGCTCGAACTTCTTCCCAACCGATCCTCGCACAATGTCTTGTACGTCTTCTTTGGCAATATGGGAAAACGTTGCTTTTAATTCATCTGCCCATGTATGATGAGCATCCGCAATAGCATTAGGTTCACCTAGAATGTACTTCTCGACTTCCTTTAATTCATCTTTAAGACGAGCAGGCAATACCGCTAACCCCATCACTTCTATAAGTCCGATGTTCTCTTTCTTAATGTGATGAACTTCCTGGTGAGGGTGGAAGATTCCCATCGGATGATCTTCATTCGTTCGATTGTTCCTTAATACTAGGTCAAGTTCGTACTCCTTACCGCGGCGACGAGCTATTGGCGTGATGGTATTATGAGGTTCATTCTCCGTATACGCGTAGATCTCGACTTCCGGATCACTATACTCTCGCCAGTCTGCTAAAATCTTCTCTGCTGCTTGCCCTAATTCCTCTCTACTTTCGCTTCTCAAGCGCAGTACCGACATCGGCCATTTCACGATAGAAGCCTGTATTCCAGGGAAAGCGTTCAGAGTAAAGGTGTATGTCTCCTCAGCCCTGGCCATCGGGAATTCATAATGTCCTGCCTGGTAATGGTTATGAGACAGAATCGACCCGCCTACTATCGGTAGATCGGCATTTGAACCAATAAAGTAATGAGGGAACTTCTCTGTAAACTCTAACACTTGATCAAATGTCTCACGATTAATTTCCATCGGAACATGCTGCTCTGATAAGACAATACTATGTTCATTATAGTAAACGTACGGAGAATATTGGAGTAACCAATTCTGATCTGTTAGGTTTACCCTCACTAAACGATGATTCGACCTTGCAGGATGACCAATTCTCCCAGCATATCCTTCATTCTCTACGCAAAGAAGACACTTTGGATACGCGGCATCCGTTTTCTTCATCGTACGCTCTTTCGCAATTTGCTTCGGGTCTTTTTCTGGTTTTGAAAGATTAATGGTAATATCCAATTCACCATACTCTGTCTCAGCCGTATAGTTAATGTTCTTCTTCACGCGCTTCTCTTGAATATAGTTACTCTTCTTACTTAAATGATAAAAGTAATCCGTAGCCTCAACCGGATCGTGTTCGTATCGGTTGTAAAATTCCTTATTCACATCACTTGGTCGCGGTAGGAAGACATCCATAACTTTGGCTTGAAACTGTTCTTTTTCATCAAGCATATTTTCAATGAGTTCTTGCTCTACAGCATAGTCAATCAACTCTTCTAATACATCAGGGATGGTAAGATCCTTATCTTCATTCTGTCCCTCGGGTGTGAATTCTTCTAGTTCCATTAGAGCTAGCACTTGGTTTCGTGTATATACAGAATCCTCTGGTTCAATCAACGATTCGCTTATGGTTAGATCAACTAGTTGTTGTATACGATCATGAATGTTCATCTTCACTACCCCCTGTCGTTATATCCGTTTGGATGTTGCTGATGCCAGCGCCAAGCGTCTTCAATGATCTGATGAATAGAGGTACGTTTAGGCTCCCACCCAAGAATTGATTTAGCTTTATGAGATGAAGCGATTAATTTACTCGGATCTCCCGCACGACGAGGCCCCATCTTAGCCGGAATTTCGTGCCCTGTTACTTCTCGCGCTGTATCCACGATTTCCTTCACCGAAAATCCTTGGCTGCTCCCAAGGTTAAATACATTACTCTCGCCACCGTTATCTAGGTATTCGACCGCATGAATATGGGCATCAATTAAATCTTCAACATGAATATAATCACGTACACACGTACCATCGTGAGTATTGTAGTCGTCACCAAAGATTGTAATATGATCTCGTTGACCAAGAGCAACTTGGAGAACAATTGGAATAAGGTGACTCTCAGGATGATGATCTTCCCCGATCTCAGCCGTTTGTCTTGCACCTGCCACGTTGAAGTAGCGAAGGGAAACGAACTGAATCCCGTATGCTTTGTCGCACCACTTCATCATCTTTTCCATCGTTAACTTCGTTTCTCCGTACGTATTGGTCGGATTTGTCACCATATCTTCTGTAATCGGAACAACATCAGGCTCTCCGTACGTTGCAGCAGTAGAAGAGAAGACAATTTTCTTCACGCCAAATTCGTTCATCACCTGAAGTAGAACTTGTGTACCGTACACATTGTTATCAAAGTACTTAAGAGGATCCTCCATGGATTCCCCAACTAGAGAATTGGCAGCAAAGTGGATCACAGATTGAATCTCCTCCTGTTGAAACACCCCTCTTAACCACTCTCTATCGCGAATATCACCGTTGTAAAAGGTCGCTTCAGAATGAATAGCATCTCTGTGCCCCGTTTCCAGACTGTCTACCACCACAACGTCGTATCCACGATCCACTAACTGCGCCACAGCGTGAGATCCAATATACCCTGCTCCACCAAGGACTAATATACTCATACAACCACCTCTTTTGATTCCATTTCTCGTGCACCGTCACCAATACTTGCTACATAGAATGTCGCCTCATACCCAATTTTGTCTTCGTATACGTTCGCTACGCCATCTATAAAGGACGAGACTTTATCCGCTTCTACAATGGCAATGGCACAACCACCGAATCCAGCTCCCGTCATGCGAGCACCGATCACACCATCTTGGTCCCAGGCCGCTTCGACCAATGTATCTAGCTCTTTCCCTGTTACTTCATAGTCATATTGAAGAGACAAGTGCGAGTCATTCATCAGTTTCCCAAAGCGCATTAAGTCCTTCTCCCTTAACGCTTGAAGAGCATTTAGGGTACGCTGATTCTCATAGACAGCATGCTTCGCGCGTTTTCTTACTGTCTCATTCTGAATAAGGTGCTTATGCTGTTCGAACTGCTCCTCGGTTAACTCACCAAGCGTTTCAATCTGAAGCTGCTCTTGTAGTTGCTGAACGGCTTCGTCACACTCTTGTCTTCTTTCGTTATATTTAGACGAAGATAATTCGCGTCGTTTATTGGTATTCATAATGATTACTTTCTCATTCTCTAACTCTAGCGGAGCATACTCGTACTCTAATGTATGGCAATCAAGCAAAATGCCTGATCCTTTTCTCCCCATTCCAATGGCGAACTGATCCATGATGCCACTATTTACACCAATGAATTGATTCTCGACCAGCTGACCGAGCTTCACCATCTCTACACGATCAATTTGTAAGCCGAATAACCCTTCAAGCAAAACTCCCGTCACCATTTCAATCGAGGCAGACGAAGATAAGCCAGCTCCGTTCGGAATGTTTCCATAGTATAAAACATCAACGCCACTAGAAACGTTGTGTCCTGCTTCTTGTAAGTAGCGAATCATACCTTTTGGATAATTCGCCCACTCATGGTCCTCAACATAATCGAGTTCATCTAAAGAGAAAGAGATAATCCCTTTGTTTTCGAAGTTCATGGAGTACAAGCGCACTTGTCGGTCAGAGCGTTTGCTAGCAATTGCATACGTTCCATACGTAATCGTCGCCGGGAATACATTCCCTCCATTGTAGTCCGTGTGTTCCCCAATTAAGTTAATACGCCCAGGCGCGAAGAATACGCGTGACTCTTCCCTATCAAAAACTCGTTTATACTGTGATTCTATATCATGAAAATTCATGGATACCCCTCCCAATACCTACTGATCATAAATGAAATCTAGTTACCGTAATCGCTTTCATCTTTAGGATAAAACCTTTCAGTAAATAAATCAATAAATTTTTACTAAAAATTTAACTCAAGTTTTTACTCCCTCTCTTTTCTATCCAAAATCTAGTATAATACCCATGTTCAAACAAATTATAAAGAGTTTATTAAATTTTAAATAACAGTGACCATAGCAACTACAATAAAGGTTGTAAGAGGAGGCACCACACATGACAGAAGAACGGATTCTACTGGTTGAAGACGACCCGGAGATCGCAAAGATTATCAGAGACCACTTAAGAAGAACAGGATACGAAGTAACGTGGGCATCAACCGGGCAAGAAGGCTGGGAGGATTTTAAAGAGGAATGCTACCAATTGGTATTAGTTGATCTCATGCTCCCTGAAATGGATGGATTAACATTATGCAAGAACATTCGTTTGAAGAGCGATGTTCCACTCTTCATTGTTAGCGCAAGACAAGAGGATGAGCAGAAAGTAAAAGGGTTATCCCTCGGGGCTGATGATTATGTGACGAAGCCGTTTAGCCTTAGTGAACTAACAGCTCGAATTGAATCCCATTTAAGAAGGTATCAACGATTCCAAGGTGGAGGTCCCCCATCATCAGGACACCTTTATACAGGCGATCTTCAAATTGATGTAACGAAGCGATTGGTTACAGTAGAAGGAACCCTCGTCCCTCTTACAGCAAAAGAATACGAGATTCTTGTGTTAATGGCCACCCATCCACACCGCACATTCTCTAAAGGTGAATTGTACGAACACATCTGGGATCAAGCGGACACGGAGAGAAACAATACCATTAATGTCCACGTGAAGAGTCTTAGAACGAAGCTAGGAGAAAAGGTGAAGCAACCAAAGTGGATTGAAACGGTTTGGGGAACAGGATATCGGTTTATTGGAGAGCAAACATGAAGATTAGAACCTGGCTGATGGCTACTTATTTAGCCGTTATGATCCTCCCTTTAGCTGCTGCATACGGGTTCTACCTCCTACTCACACAATGGGACGGTCAGCAAAGTTTATTGGATTCTTTTGAATTAACGTCTGAAATTCAAACGATTGAAGAACAGCTCGATGATCCCTCCCTCTATAACGTACAGCCCAGAGAAGATGTAGAAGATCAGTTAGGCTCTCTGAGTAGCAGAGAAGATTTGAAGATCCACCTGTACCGAAGCGATGGGTTGTATGTCTATCGATCAGATGACCCTAATCACATGCTGCTGCTCCAAGACAAATCTCAATTATTGAAGAACTTGTACCAATACGACTTCAGCTATCAAACGGTTTCCGTGAAAAAGCCTGTCTTTCAAAACGAGACGATGAGAGGCATCTACGAAATTCAGCTGAAACGAACAGACTGGATCGAAGGTGTGGAAAAACGGCGACTGTGGGTGCTTATTACTCTAGGAATCTTCTTCCTCACACTCTATAGTTTTGTCATTTGGCTTTTGCATAAGCGATTCAACCGCCCTTTAAAGCAGTTGATGACAGGAATGGAGGAGTTTGCAGCAACGCATCAGACTACCTTTTTCCCACAGAAAAAACAAGATGAAATCGGCGACCTTATGAAACACTTCGAAAGAATGCAGATCGATATAGAAGATGCTCAAGAGAAAACAAAAAAGGCTCAGCTCGAAAAGCAAACGATGATCGCTTCTCTCTCACACGACATAAAGACACCACTAACATCTGTTCGAGCCTATGCGGAAGCACTCACTGATGAAACGTCTTTAGATCAAGAAGAGCGCCAACACTATGGCAGCACACTTATCGCTAAAACCCATTACTTACAAGACATGATTGAAGACCTAACTACATTTGCTCAGCTTCAATCAGCAGGTTATCACTTTGAAAGAAGCCCTGTTGATGGAATGGAATTTATGGAGATGTTGTTTGAAGGCTATGAAGAACAATTAGATCAACAATCGATTCAATTCCACAAGGAGAACCAATTTGGTGGGACCTATTGCATGAATGACCGACAAATGGTTCGAGTGATGGATAATCTTATTCATAACGCCGCCCGCTACACGCCTTTAGAGGGAAGCATATGGATTGGAGCTTACGATACGTTCACTCCTCTTCCAGATTGGATTTTTGAAGAGCTGCAGGATGACCTCCACTCATGGCGTGAAGAGAAACCGATCTTACTCGTTCAAAACGAAGGCGCCACAATTCAAGACGACCAGCTTGAGAAGATCTTCACTCCTTTCTATCAAGGAGACCCCGCTAGATCAAAGCAAGACGATATGAATTCAGGACTTGGGTTAAGCATAGCTAAAATGATTATTGAACGACACGAAGGGCGTATGAGCGCCTGGTCGGCAAATGGAAAAGGGACCGTGTTTGCCATGACACTATCCGAAATAACAGAGGGAGATGGAAACCATGAATAAATGGATCAACTCGATTGGATTATTACTACTACTCGTATTGGGGGCATGTTCAGTGGAAGATGCAAATGGATTATCACCAGAAGCGATTGTGGCGAATGCCGTTGAAGAAGGAAAAGACTTGAAAGGGTTTCATATGAAAGCTCAGTTTGACGTTTATCAAGGAGAGGAGCAAATCGACGATTCCTCCATGGAACAATGGATGGACTATGAAAACATGAGAACAAAAGTCATTGCCGTGGATCAAAGCGGGAAGGAGTCCAAATCATTAAATGACGGGGAAACCATTACCCTTTATACCGAGGGGGACAAAGAAGCCTATGAAATGGAAGCCCCAGACCTTTCTAACCCTAACCTAATGGGTTCTAATCAGCGTGAGCAAATCCAGAATACATTGAACGAAACAAGGAAGACACACACGATCGAATTGATTGGCCAGGAAGAAGTAAATGGGATCGAAACGTATCACATTAAAGCCACTCCCAAAGAGAAAGGAACCATTCGAGGTGAGGAGGAATACTGGATTGAGAAAGAAAGTTGGGTGATTGTTAAAACCATTTCCAAAAGCGACAATATGAAAGTCGAATATACGGTAACAGAACTCGAGATCGACCCTTCGTTTAAAGAAAACACGTTTACGTTAGATTTACCTGAAGGAGTGGAAGTACTTCCTTTTGAAGCTTTAGACCCTACCGAAACCGTTACGCTAGACGAAGCTCAGACCGGACTAGAGCAACCTTTCCTTTACTTGCCTGAAGGAGAATATGAGATTGATAAGGTAGAAAAGTTCAAAGTGGATAGTTTAGATCGCACGGAAGTCAGTATTCAATACAAGCAAGATGAGGTTGTTCAATTCACATTAAGCATCTTCCCTACACCAGAAGAAAGTTTGAGTATGGGATTTGAAAACGCTGAGGAAGTTACCGTTCGCGGAGTCAAAGGCGAATATACCTCAGACGTCATCCAGAACCTAACTTGGGATGAAGAGGGCCTTCGTTATTCTCTTCTTAGCCACAACCCTGAATTGACGAAAGAAGTCTTGCTTGAGATTTCGGAAAAATTAGAGCTTAAAGGTACGAATTAGATTCACTTGATAACCTGGTATTCCATTGCCCCATCGAAAAGGGATGGGGCTCTTATAATGTTAGAAAGGAGAACTTATATGAGTAAAGCACTCTTTATTAGAGCCTTTATTGTATTCTTCCTGTTTTCACTCCCCCCTGTAGGCTTTTCAATCTATCAAGGGAATATAGTGGATGCACTCATCATTGGTATGATCTTAATAGGAATCTTAATTATTTTAGCTTTTGGCTTTATTCGAACCCCCTCTAGCAGATAACTGTTCATAAAACGTTCTTAAAATAATGAATATTTCTAAACAAAAGGCATTCAAGTTTTCATTAATAGATTATTAAAGGTAGGATAGAGGTAGATTGATTCTTATTGTCGTATATTAATAAACACAAGGAATCATTAATTTGTATCGCAATCTACTTTTAAGGGGAGTTTCGTATGAACCAACTATCGAATCAAATGATGAACCATCTCTCGTTTGGAATACTGGCGATCGACACGGAATACCGCATTACAGCTTTGAACGAAGTTGGCGCTCGTTTGCTTCAAATTAATCAGGAAGAAGCGATTGGACAGAATGTGTATGACCTTTTCCCCGACGCACCTGAAGACATTCGACATATAGAAAGAACAGTCAAAACAGGTGAAGAAGTTGATCTAGATGCCATGCCTTATCAATGGGGAAAGTACCGACTCTATCTCTCACTTAAGACAAAAGTTCTCAAAGAGGGGAACGAAAAAATGGGGGCTCTTGCAGAATTCCAAGACGTTACCGCTTATCACGAGAAACAGTTAGCATTGGTTAAGAATATGGAGGACATGTCCGTTACTATTATTCCTGTCACGAACCAGATCGCGCTCTTCCCTCTCCAACCCGTTATAGACAACTTAGAGTTTCACTACATATTAGATAAAGGTATAGAAAACATTTCTAAAATGAACGTTCATGATCTAATCTTAGACTTCTCTGCTATACGATCGGTTGACCTGGAATTCTTAAATAAGATTGAAAAGCTTATGGAAACGGTTAAGCTAATCGGCATTAACGTAACGCTGACAGGCATTCAACCAGCTGTAGCTAAAGAATGGAGTACCGGCTACGACAAGCCAAGTGATATTGCTATATACTCAACGCTTCAGAACGCTGTAGAAGCGATTTATACAGAGTCTAAAAGATCATAATTAAAAAAAGCCTGTTAGAGCTAATGTGCTCTTACAGGCTTTTTTTGTTGAGGGTATTATGTATGTTCAAAATTGCTAGTATTTAGGGCGCTAGTTTAAGATTTAGCTTCTATTCGTTTCTCGGTAATGGTCACATCAGCCTTTTCAAGGTAATCATAAATCGTGTACTGATAATCCATCCAATTCTTGTTATTTGTAATCGTGAAGACATCTCCATTCTTGGTTACAAAATCAACCTCTTTTAAAGAAAGGGTTCCGTTTTTCTTCTCGTTTTTCTTCACAACTTCCTCTACGTGATCCCAGTCGATATTGTGCTCATCAAGAGTCCATGCTCCATTTACATGCAACCCGTTCGGATCGAAATAAAAATAAGACCTTACCGATAACAACATAGATAAGCTAAATACAACAACACCAATCGTCATCAGAATCCCTAACGCTTTCTTCCCCCATCTGTCATTCCACTTCCCTGCAATCAGATCTACCACAAGTAACATTGGTATTGATAGAATCGCAGCACCACCCCAAATGTATGCCGATAACGGTGCTTCGAAATAAATGTGATCGCGAGAAAAGTAAAAAATATCTTGTAGAATCGTCACAAGAATAAGCGGCAGAAGCCCCGCACATATAACGCCTACAACAATAATCGCCACTTTCACAATTGTTGGATCAAGATCACTCGTTTTCCTCAATGAAACCTCCCCCTTCCATACACACCACCAAATTATACCAGAAATGGGACGGGAGGGACAGGTACATTGTCCCTTCGAGCAATCTCAAATTAGTTCGATAAACGAAGGGCAGAGGAACCTGCCCCTCTGTCCTAACAAAAATAAAAGCCTTAACGTTAAGTTAAGGCTTTTGTCATTCTAGTGACAATCCCAGTTATACAGGACATTTGTAAAGTTTCGTTTTTCCAAGTCTTCTTTCTTAATAAAGAAGTTCGCCACGCCTGCGTCTCCCCACATAATACCTTTATCATCTTCTGTATCGATCTGTAGGAGGAGGATTTCGTGATCCTTGTAGCGCTTTTCCACTTCGCGAGGGTCATTCTGTGTAAAGTATGGATACCCTCCCAATTTATGGCCTTCTCCAGAAAAGTGTTCAAAGTATACTTCCCACAAATCTTCCCCATGAAGTTCCTCGTCTTGTAGCTCATCGATCGTAGCGTCTAATTGATCTTCCACTCGGTAGTCTTCACAAGAAATGGGCTCTTGTTCTATATCAAACGAAAGTGAGAGCTCATATTCTATAGGAAAGTTAAATTCTTCGCTTATCTTATAGTTCCCTATATTCTCTAATAGTTTCTCATCATCTTGTAAAATCTCTTCATGATAGAGAACCTTAAAATACGATTGATTCGTCATTTCGTCAAAATCGATCCCCATTACGTCATCATGAGGGGAAATAAAGAATTGCAGAATCCCAGATTCAGGAAAGCCTTCAAAAGTGGGAAGTTCACTAAAGTTTATTTGCGCCAAGAGACGCATATTTTCTCCTGTTAGGTCTTTTGGATAGTCCAATTCTTTAGGAAAATACGGATTTCCTCCAAACTTACTTTCACGTAGGTTTGTCTTACGTTGCTCAGTTGTAATGCTTATGTAAGGCTGCATAGTTTTTGCCAATTGTTCTCTGTACGGTTCTAAGACATGAGGTAAGTCGAATCGATCTTTCACTTGTAATCTCCTTTTTTCTTCTATTATGGGCCAGGGGGACAGGTACACCGTCCCCCCACATATACTAATCTTCCAAATCTAGTGCATTTAGCATATGCTTTAACTGCACAAGTTCTTCTTTTGTAAGGGTTAACCCTTTCCCCATCTTTTCATGGTCCGGAGCCCAATCCCTTAGATCATACTTCGGCTCACGCCCGTTCCAGCTCACCTCATTAAGTTCCTTCTTCCATCCCTTTGGATTTTCAGAGATCGCTCCGATTTCTGAAATGATTTCATATTTGATATTTGCCATTATGAAACTCCTTTTTCTTATGTATTCTACTAAAAGTATAGCAGGGTCAGGGGGACAGGTACATCTTCCCTTCAACTCTTAGAATATTAAAGAAGCTCCCTACCATTTCTTCTGAAATTAGTTCGAAACACGAAGGGACGACGAACCTGTCCCTCTGCCCCATTATTTGGAGAGGGTTTAGGAAGGCCTTCTTTGATGCATATTGGATAGAGACAGTGCTACAATGAGAACAACAACTCGAGATTCAGGCAGGAGTGAGACAATGCCAAAATTAAGAAGAGTGATTTTACTACTCCTTATTATAGGGGGTATATGGTATATATACGGAGATACATTCAACGAGTCTGGTGTGCAGGGTGTATACGAAGAAATGAAAACGGATGTGGTCGAGATTAGTCAAGACCCTGAAGTTCGTCGGACTGTGAATGCCATTTCCTTAGAAGTACAGTCCCTATTTGATCGATTAACTGGAGAAGAACCGAAACCAAGTTCAAATCCAGAAGCTCCAGATGTGGAGAAACCAACATTAGATGCTCCATCTGAACAGTCCTTCTCTGTTCACAATATCGAACTCGGAGACACGAGACAAACGGTCGAAGAGCAAGCCGGGGCTCCAAAGCGTGCTTCATTAAATGAATACGGTGTAAACTGGGTAGCCTATCACGAAAACTATCAAAATTTCTTCATGGTAGCTTACAATGATCAGAATCAAGTTGTGGGCTTATATACGAACCAGGATCTCGTCTCCTCTAAAGAGTCGATTCGAATTGGTAGTTCCAAACAATCCGTCCAATCTGCTATGCCAGAGTCTCAATCAAGTATTCGTAAAGGATTGACTCGCTATCAAGTGCAGAACAAAGACGAGTACGATCTATTTAATATTGACCAAAGTTATGTGACTGTCTTCTATGATAAGCACGAACAAAATACGGTCACCGCTGTGCAGATTATTAGCGAAGAGCTTGAACAGCAAAAAGAAGGATTCTTCGGCGAACCAAGTACGGCACTAAAAGAAGGATTCGAATACCAGCTATTTGACCTAACAAACGCCGCCCGCGTCGAACACGGCCTAAGCGTCCTCACTTGGGACGAAGCCGTTAAGACGACTGCTCGTGATCACAGTAAAGATATGGCGGTCAACAACTACTTCAGTCATACCAACCCTGAAGGTCAGTCTCCGTTTGACCGAATGACAGAAGACGGGATTGCGTATCGTACGGCTGGTGAGAACTTAGCAGCAGGGCAATCTAGCAGTATCTTTGCACATGAAGGGCTGATGAACTCTATCGGGCACAGGGAAAATATTTTACACAAGGATTTTGAGCGCCTTGCTGTAGGTGTCGCTTTCAATGAAGAAGCTCAGCCTTATTATACGGAGAATTTTCTAACTAAATAATGAACAAGGGCTGCCGATCATCGGCAGCCCTCTTTTTGTGGGAAAGGGGGACAGGTACACTGTCCCTTTTAACCAAATTGATTCGGAACACGAAGGGACGAGGTACCTGTCCCCTATGGCCCTCCCTCTTCAACTATCAATCATTCGCACTTGCTCATAAATCTTCTTAAACTGTCCATATTGCTGATCGTATACTCCTTGAACACTCTTATTAGGATGAAATACTTCAACATAATGATCCAAGTAATGATCAACAAACGCTTCATAATCCTCACACCATCCAAGGCCGACAAAGGCTGTTGAGGCTGCTCCGAACGAGGGCAAGTATTCACCTAAGCTCGGAACATGGACCCGAATCTGAAGAACGTCGGCAATCATCTGGCACCAGGCTTTGCTTTTACTCCCTCCGCCTATTAATGTCATCCACTCCACTTTCGAAGGTAGCGCTCTGCTCACATCTTCAAACAGTTGTCTGATAGAAAACGAGATTCCTTCCATTACAGCACGAGCCATGTGCTGCCTCTCAACACTCCCTGTTATGCCAATGTAGGACCCTTTTGCGTCAGGATCTTGAACAGGTGACCGTTCCCCGTGCAAGTAGGGTAAGAACAACACGCCTTTACTCCCTGCTTCTGCTCCATCCACCATTGCATCAAAAACTTTAAACCCCTCGTCTGAAACATCACCCATATACGTTTCTACCGCCCACCGATGTACATTGCCCGCATTAAGTACCGGAGCGATGTTAATTAGACGTTCCATCGGTAAGTGCGCTAATGTAAACGGCGCTTCTAAAGCAAGGTCGGTACTCGTTGTAGCCACCCAACCGGTCGTCCCAAGGTAAGCGTACATACTTCCCTCTCTTACATTTCCAGCACCAATTGTTGTCGCGCCCGCATCTCCGACCCCACAGAAAACCTCCACGTCACCTTCTAGTCCGAGGGAGACTGCTACCCCATCTAGCACCATTCCCACTCCCTCTTCCGGCGCCAGTAGTGAAGGCATCTTGGATAGACTGATACCATTGAACCGTACCCATTCTTCTTCCCAGTCTCGTGTGTGAATGTTCATCATGCCCGTTGTCGCAGAAGTCGTTGGGTCGGCTACGAACTTTCCTGTTAATTTATAAATAATGTAGTCTTTAGAACTAAAAAGGAATGTCGAAGTCAGGTTATAAAGATCCTCCTCTTTCTCCATCATCCAAGCGATCTTAGCCAAGGGCGTGGTACCCGTTACGGCATTGACTATGCGATCGCTCCAAGTACCAAATTGCTCTCGTATAGCTTCAGCTTGTTTCACAGCCCTCCCATCCGAATACAGAATCGCTCTTCGAACAGGTGAACCTTCCGCTGTAATTGGAATAACGTCTTCCATTTGCCCGCTAAACGCAATCGCCCGTATCCCTTTAGTAAGACTAGCATTTTGTTCTTTCCACTGTTGAAAGATCCCTTTAACACCCTTCCACCAGTCATCCGGACTTTGTTCGACTTCTCCACTTTCCCCTTCATATGTATGAATAGGTTCATAGGCCATATGAGACATTTCGCCGTCTCGACTTACAAGGCATCCCTTTATTCCTGTCGTTCCTATATCAAAAGAAGCCACATACTCCATTCCGCTCCCACCTTCTCTTCAAAATCTTTATGAAAGTGTAGCACAGATTGGAAGGATCATTCACAAAAAAAGGATCAAGGTATGTCCTTGATCCTTAGCAAACTTTTTATTCCTTTAACGTTAACGGACGTAATTTCTGTTCAATCTGCTCCCGCTGGTCCTCTAAAAATGGAGGCAGGGATAAGTTTTGACCTAAGGAATCTACTGATTCATCAACGTCGAAGCCAGGGGTGTCGGTTGATAGTTCAAATAGAATTCCGTTTGGTTCTCTAAAGTACAGGGCCTGAAAGTAAAATCGGTCGACTTTGCCTGAGTTCATGAGCCCGGCTGCTTGAATCTTTTCTGCCCACTTGTCATACTCTTCTTCATTTGGAATACGGAAGGCTACGTGGTGTACGCCGCCTCGACCGATCCGTTCTTTCGGGAGATCAGGGCGTTCTTGAATGTGTACTTCAGCCCCTACACCACCTTCACCTGTTGAGTAAACATGAACATCTGGTAACCCATCCCCATCAACAGAAGGGTACGTATCCACATGTTCGAAGCCTAACACATCCGTTAAGACACGAGCGGTTGGTTTTTGATTACGGACACGAAGGAGAACAGCTCCAAGTCCTACAATACCATGTTCGGCTGGCACGTCCGTTTCACTCCACGCTTCACCAGCAGCGACACCGTCTTCCCCGTCATCCGCTACAAGAATAAGCTTCGTTCCTTCAAAATCTTCAAAGGCTAACGTATTGCGGTTAGCGCGTTTCTTAATGTCCTCATGAGTCACGCCAAACTCTTCAAAGCGTTTCTTCCAATATTGGAGAGACTCTTCATCCCTTACTCGTAAAGAGGTGCTCGATATACTAGAAACCCCAGGGTGCGTAGGTGCAAGCATCGGGATATCGAAGAACGTAAGCTCCGTACCAGGATTTCCTTTCGCATCTCCATAGAATAAGTGATACGAACTTGTATCATCCTGATTGACACTTTTCTTCACCAGACGCATACCTAACACGTTTGTATAAAATTCAAAGTTCTTCTCAGCTTTACCCGTTAATATTGAAACGTGATGAATACCTAATAAATTCATATTCTAACCACCTTTTTATTTGTATAATTAATTATCTCGAATTCAAGATAATTATATAACAGAATCAGGAAGAGGTCAACTCATGCGAATACACAAAAAAGCCAGCCGCTCTATTAACGGTTGGCTTCCATAATCTTTTTATAAAAATCTATCACTGTGTACTTGATCTACTTTTTACTACTTTGCCTTACTTTTAACTTGGCTGCTAATACAACCTTCTTGGCTACGGTGCGGCCAGAGAGTCTTTCACTCAATAAATCTACTGCCGTCTCCCCCATAATTTCAGTATATACTTTCACAGTGCTTAGGGGAGGATACATATACTTTGAGACACTAATGTCATTAACACCAATGATACTGACCTGTTCAGGTACTTCGATCTTGTTCTCATGAAGAGCTCGCAAGCTTCCAATGGCCATGGAATCATTCCCAACAAAGAAAGCCGTCGGCAACTCATGATCGCTATCAATCGCCTCTTGCATGAGTCGATACCCATCATCTACAGAGAAAGATCCCACGTAGACATGCTCTGGAGCAAAGAGTCCTTTTGCTTCCAAGTATCTCTTGAAGGTCCTCTCCCTTGGATCGTCTATCCAATCGGTTCCTCCGCGCACTAATTCCCTTCCTCCAATATAGCCAATCGTTTGGTGGTTGGTGTGTATAAAATGCTCGAGGACGTTTTCCGTGGCCTTCTCAAAATCAACGACTACCCGGTCAAATTGATCGCGGTTCGGATCACAGTCTACGAAGACAATATTCTTAGTAATTTTCTCTAGTTGTTGAACGTCCTGGTCACTGAATTTACCAAGTGCGATGATCCCCTGTAACTCTTCTTTACTTATTTGATCATAATCATTCTGAAAAAACTTTAGAAGATGCAACCCACGCTGCTGACTCTTCTCTTCTATTCCTAGTCGAATCGACATGTAGTATAAATCATCCAATTCTTCTTGTTCTGTGTACCAATGGACAAGACCTATTTTTGGAGATGATGTGTTTGTCCGCTTCTTCTTCTTATAAGATAATTCTTCAGCTACTTCAAATATTCTCTTCTTGGTGTCATCTGCTACTGATAAGGAGGTATCATAGTTTAATACTCTTGATACAGTAGCAAGCGATACCCCTACCTTTTCAGCTATGTCTTTTATAGTTGCCATGCCAAGTACTCCTTTATCAACTACATCCTTTTTGTAAGCGCTCTAATTCTATTATACTAGTTTTAACTACATAGAATCCAACAAGAAGATTCTGAAGTGTCTATACAATGTGCCCCTTGTAGCGTAACTCGTAGATAGCTCTATCCACTTGCCACCATCTACAATCTCGTAAAAGGTACAACTATAAGGTTGCAATTCATATCTATTGTAAGAAAGAGGAAGATTGTTGTGATTCATCACAATTTCATAGAGGCGGGCCTCACCTGAATGCAAGCTGACTTCCACTCCATCAGGACTTTCTATAGAGCCTAACTGAGTCTCCTCTATAATCGCAGCTACAAGGGAATACATGGCATCTTCTGATAGGCTTGTTCCAATATAATACGCCGTCCCACTTCCGCGCTGATTGGCCAAATGGAATTCGGTTGTGTTTGTCTTTCACGCCAGCCCTGAACGAAGTCAGCACCAATCCGCCGCGTTCAACAAAGTCTTCCATGCGGTGGGATTACCTACTCTGCTTTAATATGAAACACCATCGACTGAAAATCCCCGCCACGTTCTGCTATCTCTCCATTTACCCCATTAAATTCTACTGGAAGCGGAAGACCATGGTTCATCAACTCATCCCCAAAGAAGGTCTTAGAATGATTAAGCTGATACTGGGTATCTTCGTCCAACCCTTTTAGAGGTAGGAAACTCATTTTCTTATCATTTGGAGTGGCTAACGTTTTGTACCACCCGACTAACGCTTCTTTCTTATCTTTTGACACAACCATCCAGGCTGTCTCATTGTGATCAAAAGGACTTAATAACCTATAGAAATCTCCATCCCGAACGAGCGCTCGATTTTGTTTATAGAAGGAGACTTGATCCTTGACCTGCTCTTTTTCTTCTTCACTTAAATCAACCGGATTCAACTCGTATCCAAATGTACCAAAGTAAGCCACATTGGCTCTTGTATCGAGCGGTGTGGTACGAAGCGTTTGATGATTCGGCGTCGCTGAGACGTGGGAACCCATGCTATAGATCGGATAGACCATCGATGTGCCGTACTGGATCTTCAACCGCTCAATCGCATCCGTATTATCGCTTGACCATGCTTGAGGAGCGTAGTAAAGCATGCCTGGATCAAATCGGCCACCACCGCCCGCGCACGACTCAAATAATACGTCAGGGAATTTCTCCGTTAATCTCTGGTATAACTCATATACGCCTAATATGTAGCGATGAAAGAACTCGCCCTGCTTGCTTGCAGCCAAGTTAGCGGAGTAGGCTTCCGTAATATTTCGGTTCATATCCCATTTAATATAGGAGAGCTTCGTCCGTTCAATAATGTCTGACATGCATCGATCAATATAATCCACAACATCTTGACGACTGAAATCTAGTACAAGTTGATTTCTCCCGAGTGTTAAAGGTTGCTCTGGCACCCCAATTGCCCACTCCGGGTGCGCACGATAAAGGTCACTGTTCGGGCTTACCATTTCCGGCTCAAACCATAGCCCAAATTGAAGTCCTTTGGAACGGATTCCATCCGCTAATGACTCAAGACCATTTGGTAGTTTGGCAGGGTCTTCAACCCAATCCCCCAAGGAACTCTTATCATTGTTACGCTTGCCAAACCAGCCATCGTCGAGAACAAACAATTCAATTCCAAGAGACTTCGCATCCTCAGCAATCCTGAATAATTTCTCTTCATTAAAGTCAAAGTACGTTGCTTCCCAGTTATTGATTAGAATAGGTCGATCTTTCTCCTTCCATCTCGGAGAAATTAATTGTTGCTTATAGAAATCATGAAAGCTTTGGCTCATGCCGTTTAGCCCTTCATCTGAGTACACCATAACGACCTCAGGTGACTGGAATTTCTGACCTGGCTCTAATGTCCATTTAAATAAAGAAGGATGAATTCCCATCATGACTCTTGAGACATCGTAATGGTCTACCTCTACATTTCCAATGAAGTTTCCACTGTAAATGAAGCTAAACCCGTAAACCTCACCCCTATTTTCAGTTGAGTCCTTCCGCTTCAATCCTAAGAATGGGTTGTGGTGATGGGAACTCGCACCCCGGACACTTCCAATCGAATAACTACCGTGATCTAAGTTCTTCTCTACAAGGTGCCTCTCCCTAGACCAACTCCCAGATAGATGAAATAGTTCGTAATCTCGATCCGGGAAGTCTACGGATGCCCCCATAACTCGATGAATATAAAACGGTTGTTCACCAGAGTTACGCACCTTCACACTTCTCGCTATTACATCATGATTTCGGAAAATGGTATAGATTAAAGATAGCTCCAGGTTAGTCTCCTGCTCTTTTAGCACAATCACAAGGGAAGATGCATCACCCTCACTTGCATAAGAAGCAGGCAGTCCTTCTAAAGAAGATTTCCCGTCTATTCTTTCGTACCCCTTATATTGAAAACGGGTTACATCCACCCCTTCTACACTTTCGATCCGCATAGCAGGTTCACGGAAATCTCCATTCCCATATAAGGGGAACTCCTGGCGCATTGTTTCTAAGGAGAATGCATCATCATCCTCATACACATGGCAACTAGCAGGGGTCGGTATTGTTTCAGGTTGGAAATAAGAGAAATCTTCCTTCGGTCTGAGCGCTTTCCCATAATACAAATGGCCAAGCTGACCATTCTTCATCACATTCATAATATAACTCACTCGACCATTGGTTAGGTGGAATTGCTTCGTTGATTCATTGATCTCAATCATGGTTACATCTCCCTTCAGCCTAAATATGGTGTGTCTACGAAGGATAGAGTGGAAGTACGATTTCCTTCTAACTCCAACACCATGATCTCATTTGAACCTTCACGCAATAGAGGGCCTGGTACATAGAGACGCTGTTGAGGCCCTTCTGTCTGCCAGTAACGTCCTAGGTTAAATCCATTTACAAATACATTCCCCTTCGTCCATCCTTCTAGATCGACGAAGGTGTCTGCTACTTCATCTACTTCGATACACCCTTTATAAAACATCGGATACCTCATATCCTGCTGAACACGGAATGGAAGGTCAACGTCCTCTAAAGGAAACGAATGCATTTCCCAATCAAACCAATATTGATTGTTTAACCAAAGATTATCGATGATCCCTTTTCGATCTTTTAAGTGCTTTCCGTAGTTCACTCTACCCATGTTCTCTACTAGAATTTCAAGTCTATTCTCTTCATCTGGGAAATGGACATTTACTATTCTCTCCTCATCATTCTGAGATACAGTCATCTGGTAAACCCCGTTGACGTATATAAAGGCTCTGTCCTTGATAGGCGTATGATCCAGCTCAAAGGTTCCCTGATCGTTGACCAAAGTAGAATACAATGTATAGCCGTAATTCTGATCTAGCTTCTCCATTGATAATGGCGTCTTATTTGATACAGGCTGTGCGATCTTATCCTTTATATCAAACAAGCTAACTCGTTCATTTAAAGCTACTTCACCGTATGCTTTCTTTGGCATACTATCAGGCGTCTCCCGAACAACCCCTGACTTCTTCTCGAGAGAAGCTTTCGCAAACCAATACTTCTCAGTAGGCTCGCCCCACTCGGTTAACAAAGCATCATAATCATAACTTGTAATGGTCGGGGTGTACTTTTCATAGTGATTCGCCCCATTCATAAAGCCAAAGTTTGTTCCTCCATGGAACATATAGAAGTTAATAGAAACATTCTGATCTAGCATTTCTTGAAATACATCGTTAGCATCTTTAGCCTCTCGTGTATGATGTTTCCCTCCCCAATAATCAAACCACCCAATCCAAAATTCCGTACACATCTTAGGGGAATTAGGTTTGAATTGTTCTAACATTTCAAAGGCTTGTTGAGGTCTCGAACCAAAATTCAATGTTGTGACGACATCAGGCAAAGACCCATGTTCAATCATATCCGGCCCATCAGATGTGAATAACAAGACATCAATCCCATACTCCTCTAACAGCTGTTTATTGTATTGGAGATACTCCTGGTCATTCCCATAAGCTCCATATTCATTTTCAATTTGAACGGCGATAATCGGACCACCGTTCGATTGAAGGTAGGGCACGAGCTTTGGCAACAGGACTTCATAATACTCTTTCAAATGGTTCAAGAACTTAGGCTCAGCACAGCGGAGCTCTAAATCATGCTCTTTCAATAACCAAGCTGGCAAGCCACCGAACTCCCACTCTGCACAAATATAAGGAGCAGGTCTGGCAATGACGTGTAACCCAAGTTCTTGCGCTTTTTGAATAAATCCTTCAAGGTCTGCTAATCCATCGAAATAAAACTCGCCTTTATGAGGTTCATGGACATTCCACGGAATATACGTCTCAACCGTGTTTAGGCCCATCGCTTTTAACTTTCGTAATCGATCTTCCCAATACTCAGGTACGACACGGAAATAATGAATCGCTCCTGATAGAATTTGATACGGTTCGCCGTTTAAATAAAATTGATTTTCTTTTACAGTAAGCATTTAAATCCTCCCTACTTAAGCGCGCTTCCGAGCATTCCAGAAATAAAGTGACGTTGCAGAGCCAAGAAGAAAACGATAATTGGAACCGTTGCTAACGTTACTCCCATCATGACCTGGCCATAGTCAATATAAGAAAGTCCCATTAAACTAGACAAGGCTACAGGGAATGTGTACATGCTATTCTCATTTAATACAACGAGTGGCCACATGAAGTTATTCCACTGTGTCATGAATAAGAAGATCGATGTAGCTGCTAAAGCAGGTTTCATAGAAGGTACAACTACACTCATGAAGATTCTAAACTCTGAAGCTCCATCTAATCGCGCCGACTCTAATAATTCACTTGGGAATGCCAAGAAGTTCTGCCTCATAAGAAAGATCGCAAATGGGAAACAAAGCTGTGGCGCAATAATTGCAAAATACGTATTTAATAAGTTAAGGTCTGACATCATTCTGAATAAAGGAATCAAGGTAGCCTGATATGGAATCATCATGGATAGCAAGAAGGCCGTAAAGATGAATTTCCTTCCCTTAAATTCAAATTTCGCTAGCACGTAAGCAGCTGAAGTACAAACGGCAAGAGCGATCACAACATACAGAACAGAAACAAAAATAGAGTTAAACATGACCCTTGCAATTCCAATTGACTCATTTAAGTTCGTCAAATTCGTCATAAACTCGCTACCAAATGATAGTGTAGGAGGATTGGTAAACATTTTACTAGAATCGTTCGTTGCCCCTACAAACATCCAATAGAATGGGAATACGGAAATGATAAGAAAGACGACAAGCAAAAGATACATCCAGAGCGCTTTAAATTTCGCTTTAGGAGTAGATGCTTTCTTTGTTTGTTGCCCCCTGATCTGAAGCGATTGAACCGTACGTTTGAACGTATTAATCTTCGTACTCATTTGTCATCACCTGCCACTTTAAATTGAATGAATGATAAGATGGCTACAATAATTACAACCGTATAGGCAATTGCCGAAGCATATCCAAACTCAAAGTACTCAAACCCACTTTGGTAAATATACAATCCTAATGTCATTGTGGAATCTGCTGGTCCACCTTCTGTTAAGTTATACGGTTCATCAAACAACTGAAGCGTCCCGATCGTTGAAAGAATTGCCGCAAATAAGATAACAGGCTTTAATTGTGGTACCGTAATATAGAAGAATTTACGAATCTTCCCGGCTCCATCTAAGGATGCCGCTTCATATAGATCTTCTGAAATATTCTGAAGCGCTGCAAGGAAGATGACCATGTTGTAACCTGTCCACCTCCAGGTCATCGCCATGATAATAGAAGCTTTGGCCCAGAACGGGTCAGATAGCCATGGAATAGGATCCATGCCGACCATCATAAATAAGTTATTAAATAACCCTTCCTCTTGAAGCATAATCTTGAACAAAATGGAGTAAGCAACAAGGGATGTTACAGCCGGAAGGAAGAAGGAAACTCTGAAGAATCCTTTAAGCTTTAACAACTGGCTATTCAATGTGCTTGCTAACACCATTGCGAGTATAATCATAATAGGAACTTGAATAATAAAGATTAGGAACGTATTCTTTAGAGCCGTCCAAAAGATACTATCGTTTAGTAGTCTCTTGTAATTTTCCAAACCTGCAAATACGTACTGTCCACCTTCCATCTCCTGAAAACTTAAGATGAACGATGAAATAATCGGATAGACCGTAAAGATACAGAACAATATGACTGCAGGAGCTATAAATAAGTAAGGGAACCTCTTCGTATGTGTCATTTTATCGCCATCCTTAAATGAAACAGGGGAGTATTATACTCCCCTGTTTTCCTATTTTCATAGATAGAATTCTGCTAGAATCACTGCGTACGGTTCTTTAACGTCTTCACGGCATTTTCGAGCGCTTCTTCAATCGGTGTACCATTTACGATCTTAGATTGCGCTTTTACAGCTTCATCTTTAGCAACCGCATAGTCACCTGTGTAGTTAACAGCTGGGATATTTTCCATTTCACCTGCAAACATTTCCCAGATCTTCTGGTTATCAAAGAACTCTACTTCTTGCTTAAAGATTTCATTGTCATAGACAGTATTTAAAGATGGGAATAATCCACCTTCCATTGCTTCAACCTGTACTTCATTTGTAGTCGAGAAATATTCCATAAAGTCATATGCTTTTTCTTTCTGGTCGCTAGCAGACATAATGACATAGTTACTTCCACCTAAGTTAGATGCGCGGTTTCCGCCTTCTTCAAATGCAGGAAGTTTAAATACTCCCCATTTACCCGAGGTGTCTTTACCTTGTTGCGTAATGGATCCGTACAACCAAGCACCAGATGGAGCAGTCGCAACGTCACCCTCTGTCATGGCACTAATCCAAGGATCCCAGCCCACTGTATTCTTAACAATACCAGCGTCTTTTAACTCTTTCGTAATTTCCATGGCTTTCTTAGATTCGTCAGATGCTAAATTCACTTCCCCTTCATCGTCGAAATAGAAAGTACCTTGCTGAGTAAGCATCATGCGATATAGACCATCATCACCATTTAAGTCTAAGCCAATCATATCTTTACCCGTTTTATCTTTAATCGTTTTACCTGCTTCTATAAAGTCATCCCACGTCTTGATATCTTCTGGAGTAACCCCTGCCTCATTGAAGATATCACGGCGATAGAAGACCCCTGTCGGCCCACCGTCAAATGGGAAACCATACATAGCCCCATCCTTCGTCAGTAGTTCCGTCTTATAGTCTGGGAATTTACTCTTCTGCTCATCAAATCCCATTTCAGAGAGGTTAGCAAACGCATCTGGGAACGTATTTATGTACCCTTGAAAGCGATCGTCCTCTACAAGGACAATGTCAGGTAAACCTTTACCTCCAGCTTGAAGTCCAGTAGTTAGCTTTGAATAAACATCACTTGTACCCATTTCTACTACGTTTAGCTTAAAGTCAGGGTTCTCTTCCTCAAACTTTTCAGCCGCCATTTCTAAAACCGGAACGTTAATGTTCCAAGCCCAAGCTGTAAGCTCCTCTTTACCAGAGTCAGATTCACCACTATCACCTTCACCAGAGCTATCACTTGAACATGCACCTAATACCAATACAAAAGCAACGAATATGATCATTCCAAATAATTTCTTCACTACGTCCCCTCCCCTTTATGAAAATCTAATTGTAATGAAAGCGCCTTCAAGTTCATCTTAAATGACGGGTAAATGTTAGTCAATAAAATTTTACTTAAATTTTTCTAAAATTTAAATAAGTTTCAATTGGGCTGCCTTTCTATTCGTTATAAGGCGTAACAGTGGGGTTCTCCAGGGGGTATTAAAATGAATATAACCTTTCTACAAAGGAGGAATAGGTCTGAGGATACCTTGTACATATGAATTATTTACCTAATATTTTACTAGTTGAACCAGTAGTAGCTACTATAATGTTCGTTACTCATAAAAAAACTCCCAGAAAGCCTGGGAGTTAATAAAGTTATATCACATATTCGTTTTTCAGTTGACCTCTATTGTTCTTTCACAAATGCACTGACAACAGTTAAACACAAACCAAAGGCGAACACGAATAAGAAGCTTACGAGGATCACAAGTCCATCACCCAAAGTAGGTTCGCCACCCCCTTGGAATAGTGGCATTCCTATAAAAAATGCGAGCAATCCAACCACCATGGCTGCAATCCCTCCATATCTGAATTTCTTCTTCATCCCTCCTCACACCTCCATCACGTCTATTTGTAAGACTTTTACCATTTAAGGGAGGGATGAAACCTTCAAGCCAGTGAATAAGGAAGTTTAAGATTGATAGAATGCGACCTTACCTCTTGAGGCAATACGATGGATTTTGTTTTAAATCATTTCTTTCATTTGGTAAAATATTGATAAATTAGGAGGGGATGGGATGTATCCGGTAGGTGCTGGTTTCGATAATGTATTCTTGATTGGTATCGGAGTGTTTCTAATAAATGCGATTTTGGTTGCGTTATTTCTCGTCTTGTTTAAGACGTACGCTCTAAAGAGTAAAGGTCACCTAAGTGTAATGGTGGCTATTTTTCTATACTGTTCGATTAGTTCGATTATAAGTGCATTTATACTTTCTATCACACTTGGGTTGATGTTCATTGCTCTTTATACAGGGGCGGCTGTTGTGATGTATAACACCAGAAAAAAGTACTTGAATGTAAAGACGAGTTAACACACGAGAAAAGCCCCCTGGTAGCAGGCGGCTTTTTTCATGCGTTATATCGCTTAATAAAGTATGTATTAGACTACCTAATTCGTTAACAACTTAGCGCTAACATGATTAAGAAAGCTTACTGCTTCTTCAGAGGATTGAAATTTGAAAGCATATCCGTACTGGATAAGGCTTTTACCTGTATTTTGCCTTTTAGGGAACTGCAGAAACGATGTATTATGTGTCAATCCCTCAGATTTATCGATCAATTCCTGATCCGCTTCAACCGTCTTTGGGTTAAGGGCGAGTGTCATCTCCTTATATGGCAGCACATAAGCAACCTCTCCCGTCCTCGCATCCTCAATTTCAATCGATTTCGTTGTCTTCTTTACAACCTTGTATCCATTCTCTATCCATACATCCATCATATTCTCCATTTTGGCCTCCTGTTAGGCAGCAATTTTTACTAAAATCTATGCATTCATCTTATCACGTTTATTTGGTATGTTCATGAACGAGACCTGAAAATATAAGGATAGAAGTCAGGAAAACTTTATAAAAATATAACTTCTATAGTTGCTCCTATCTTATTTCTTGCTCACACTCCCCCCTTCTTCCATACCAACAACATCAAATATTTGTTTTATAATGCTTTTTTAGGGTACCCTTCCTTTAGGGGGAATTAAATGGAACTTCTAAACCGTTTAAAAGAAGAAAACTTTACTAGAATAAGTTTTCATGACGAATATAATATCGTGCAGTTCTCTAACCTACTAGAGTTGACCTCTAATGAAGAGCTTTTATCCTTCATGGAAATCACTCCTGTAAGATTGGAATACTACCCTTTCGAGATCAAGCCACATATTATTTGTTACGATGAATTACGTTCTAAGAAGTTCTTTCTTTTCCGTTAGCTACTCGAAAATTAGAGCTAACTTGTTTTTATCTATCGGGACTCTTTAGTTAAATTTTACGCTTTAGAGTCCCTGTTCTCCCTATCTTTACATGTCGAAGTTTCAATCCCCATCCTCCAAATATCCGATATACCCATCATAAGGAAAGAACTTTCTCTTAAAATCTCCCTTATCCGTATTTATCTGAAATAAATAATAAGTACGATCATAGCTCTTGTTGGTATACCAATCATACTTCTCTTCTGTTCCATTCTCTTTATACACTACCTCTACATCTTCATAACCATAATTAGGATCTTGATACATCCCCTCCAAATAGGCTTGAGCGGTATCAACATTAGTGTCAAGACCATCTCCACTGAACCTTTCTTGTTGGTAATCATCTAACAGCCATTTACCGTCTTCATTCTTAAATGTATAGGTGACAATCATACCTTCAGACAGCTCATCTGATAATTCTGCTGTTTGTAAGACCCGTTCATCTTTTGTAGCTTTGATCACTTCAAAATAGAGATCAGATGCTATGCTAAAAGGGAACATAGACGAATCACAGGGATAGCACATCTCTAGCTCAAAGTAAGGCTTTAATGTATCTTGAATAAAGCGATCGGTAGCAACCTTCTCAAGATCTCCTTTTATGTCAGAGAAGTCACCTGATGATAAGGTTTCCTCGTCCCACCCGCTTACGAGTATATTCCGAATGGTAGAATTGGTGGATTCAACTAAGTCAATATAAGCCTGTTTATCGTTTGAAGAGGATTCTTCTATTGTGAAGGTCATTGTAATGTTGTCTGTCATTTTTACCTTTTGAGTTGAAGCGATCTCTGCAATGCGGAGCACATACGATTCACCAGGTGTATATCCTTCTCCTGGAGGTAACACTTCTAGCTTATCCTCACCGTTCTGCTTTACTGTCACATCAACCTTTGTCCCACTTTGATCGCGAACAGTAATCCCCCCGCTATCTTGATCATACATAATGGACGTATTGAACGTGATGTTCCAGACCTTATCCACCGGAACGACCTCTCCGCTTTCTTTCCATTCTTTCTCATCAGCAACAGCACCTGTTGCCCCTATAAACAGAAATACGAATACACTCATAAAAATGAAACCTATTAAGCTTTTGTTACGTGTATATCGATTCATTATTTTCCCTCCCTAAAATTAAACAAGCATAACAAGTGTATGTTTGTGTTGCTCATGGTATGTATTCCAAACGCTCAAGATTAGAAGAATTGATTAAGTAAGCATCCGTTTCTACAGGGGTCACTAAGGGTATGTTGTGTATGGAGAATTTCAGTACAGTTTTATAGTTCATTTAGGTTTCTATCAACGTATTGGCTGGTTGAATTCAAACCGACATAGTCAGACTAGAAAGGATGATGATTAAGTGAATCTTAACGGTAAAGTCGCATTAGTTACAGGAAGTTCCAAAGGATTAGGAAAGTGCATTGTTGAAAAGCTTGCTGCAAATGGTGCGAAAGTTGTGATTAACTACAATAGTAATGCTACTAATGCAGAGCGTGTCGTTCACGATATAAAGACAAACGGCGGAGAAGCTATTATGCTGCAGGCAGATATAACAGATGAACAAGAAGTTGAGGAGCTTATCCAAAATGTAGAGAAAGAATATGGCCAAGCGGTCGATATTCTAGTCAATAACGCAACAGGTCCTCAACCTGAAAAATCGTTAGAAGATGTAACCTGGCAAGACTATCTCGATCAGCTCCATTTTTCCGTTAAATCACCTCTGATTTTAACGAAGCAAGTGATGAATGGAATGAAAGAGAATCAATGGGGACGAATTATAAACATTGGTAGTGAAGTTGTTGGTTTAGGCAATAGTCACTTCTCCAACTATGTTACTGCCAAATCATCTGTGATTGGCATGACACGCTCGTGGGCAAATGAACTTGGTGAATACGGGATCACGGTAAATGCTGTACACCCTGGATTCACCCCAGTCGAACGCCACGGTAATGTTACCGAAGAGAGTGCAAGTGGTTATATTAACCAAGTACCCTTGAAACGGTTAGGTAAACCAGAGGATATCGCCGGAATGGTCAACTTCTTGTGCAGCGACGATGCTTCATTTGTGACTGGACAGAATATGAATGTGAATGGCGGGAATACGTTTGGGAGTTAATGTTAGTTAACGCCATCAACGATATATATAAGCCATAAAAACTAGCCAGTCTTTTGGACTGGCTAGTTTTTTATATCATAAGACCCTTACATTCCCCATTACCCAAACTACCTATTTATGGTAAAATTTCACCATGTTATTTTCTACAAGAGGTGGTTTATTTGAAAAAGCCCTATAAAATTTTACTTATGTTAGTTCTACTCTTCTGCCTTATTGCGGCTAGCATCAAAATTAATGAGGCCGTGACGTTTCATGAACATTATGTTCAAATAAGTAATGGCATCATCCACTATGAAACGGATCAAATTGTTCAGGCTCTCAGAAACAGCTTAGATTCCGGAGAAGTGCGTACAGAATCCATAAGAGATATCGTCCAAAGCGCGAATAAACTAAACAGTAAAATGTCAGAGCTTGGCCCTTACATTGATTTGAGGAAAATCAATACCTTTAAGGAATATGAAGGAAAGCTCGATTTTATTGAGGATGCTTTCCTTATTATCCAGGAATCTGACCGCTTAAGTGATGGAAGCTACACCCTTGATCAAGACCAAGAGTCTAAAGAATATTTCCAACGGGTCTTGAATGATTTCGAAAAGCTACTTGCCACCTCAAATCGATACGGAGAATACGATACACTCGAAGCGTATTACAACGAGGTTACGAGTATGAACACAAGTGCAGTATTTCGGTTAGGAAATAAGTTTGCGTCAGCCCCCTAACACGAGTCACATGGGCCAGGGGGACAGGTTCATTGTCCCTCAAACTCTTAAATGTAAACACTCCACATAACCTCCTATACAAATAGAAAAGAACCCCTATTAAGATGCTGTACTTAGCAACTCACTTAACAGGCGTCCTCCAGAGCTTGTTAAACTTATTTAACTGTTAACTTTATTTTTTCACTAGTGTTTTCCCATTTGATGTGTCCAACTTTTTCTTCCTCTTGCACCAATACCTCGCAATGGTCACAAATACCAGGCCCAATGATAACTTGATTGTTATCTACCAGATTGTAAGGTGCGGAACCACTGAATCTTCCCACATCATAGTAAAACGTTTTTTGGGGGGTTGAAGAGCCTATAAATTCAATGATCACCTTAGATTCTCTCCCTCTTTCAGTAAGAGCACTTATATATTGTATCTTCCAATGCTCAGATTTTCCTTTGTATACGATTTCCTCTTCAGTTGAACGACATCCGCTAACTACTAGAGTAACCACTATAAAGAGAATACACATCCACTTCTTGAAGCCAGACACCTCCACGATTTTCATATGTAAATAAAGAAAGAGGTTCTCCCTCTTTCTTTATAAAAACCGCTTCCGTATATCCTTCGACGGCAGCATGCAACTGTCTTTCTTACCAAACCACTTGTACCGGTTCTTGGCGAATATCTCATAAGCAGCATCCCGCACAAATTTAGGAACGATCGCAAACAAGCGAAGTGCTTTCCACGCACCTTTCAAATGCTTGCATACACGTAAGCCCGCTGAAGATTTCGTGTAAGCACGACCGTCTTCGATCAGAACGAAACTATCCGTATCAGCCGGGATCTCGTATTTCTTCAACAGATCCTGCCCTACCTCACTCTGCAACGAGGCAAAAGAGAAATACCCTTGTGGATCTCGTTTAATAATAAATTGAACGCTCTGGTCACAGAAATTGCATTCTCCGTCGAATAATACAATACCGTTCATAGGATCACCTCCGGCTGTTTCCTTCATGATAACATATATAGGAAATCATTCGGAATAGGACGTTTTTTAACAGAAAGATTTGACTCTATAGGATCAAAAGGACCTTAGCTTTGAGAGATAACACGGAGCTTCCCCCCTTACATCAGTGCATGTTAACGATTTTATCCCGGAGGGTTCACTTTCACCAGAAGTAATGAGATAATTTGGAAGCATTTATTGTCCTAATTACTTAATAGAAAGGTTTAGACTTACTAAGGAGAGATTCAATGAATTTTATAGCGCTTTTACTTGTGTTATCCATCTTGGTTTTCATGGTGGAGAAAATAACAAATAAGATCCTTAGAGTTGAAAAGGTTAAACTGTCGGAGACATCTGGCAAGAACATTGATCGCTTTGGCCGAGGTGTGATTCTTTTAATTTTTGTAACTACTCTGTGGTTTGTAATTAAGAAAGATTCAACCATGATTACTAAACTTTACTTTATGACCTACATAACTTTCTTATTTGGCTTCCAGGCAATTATGGAGTTTATCTTTATAAAGGGTTCAAAACAATATATCAGTACAGTAGTGCTGCTAGTTACCACCCTCATTATTATGTATAACTTAACTGAAATCTTCTATTGGATAGATAGTGGGTTATCGAGCTAAAGTAATAAAAAAAGCAATACTTACATCAATTTAATAACTCTCACAACCTTACAGAAGTATTTTATGGAATAAAATTGTTAAAGAGAGAGTCGTAATATGGAAACTCTATCCAAGAATAGCATCACTCTACCCTAACACTCCACCACATTCATCCATGCAATTTATTCACTCATTCACATACTACATAACCAATTTTTAACTAATCGGCTCACCTATATGTTACGATAATTTTGTATTGAAATTTTAGGAATTTAAGATGTGTGGGGAGGGAATGTGTTGAGACGTATTTATCTTATGATGGTAGGACTTATCCTGCTTTTACTTATAACAGGGTGCGGGGAGACGAGTACGGATCTCGATGAATATTTAAACAGCGGTACTTCAATTGATTCAGAGGCATCAAGCTTTATGCCGAGTCTTAGTAAGTTGCCTGAGTACGAGGACGTTGAGTACACGTATTCGAAGAACAATATGCTATTCTATCAATCTGAATCGATTTCTCTCGTTGTAGAATACGACGAAGATACTTATAAATCCGAGAAGAAAAGAGTAAAAGAGGCCGTTGATTTCCTAGAAGAACCTGTTCTTGCATTCACTTCAGATGGAGAGGAAAAGTACGGGGTACCAGAAGAGAAATTCAAGGTGAATAGCTACACGTTTAACGTCGAGAAAAATAGCAAGATCGCATACCCTAAACGTTTCGGGATGATTGGGATGTCTGATCAAAAACAACGCATCGCCTACTTATATTTCTTAGATACTGAGCTAGATTATATTAGTGGTTCTATGGAAGAGTTTGTTAAGAAGTATTTTAATTATCGTTTTTAAAACACGAGGACGTTTCTAGTGCTTCCTAAATTTCGTTTCTTAACCCTCCAGTATAGTAAGCAGCACGATAGAACAAAGAAGCATAAAACCGTCCCCGTGCTCACTCCCGATTAATCTATGCCCTCTCTGTTACCTGACTACTCTTCTTTAATAGCCAAGAAAGTACGAATGCAACGACAGTTACTATAGTAATTGGCAATCTCCAATCAGATAAGGATTCTAATACAAACCTAGAAGCAATTAATGATATACACCCACTTACAAATATAACTTCAAGAAGTACGATGATTACTTTCATGTTCTCCCTCCTTTAAAACTACGATCGACCTATCACCCTTTATAAACCCTTTTAACTCCTATAAACATATTGCCCACATTCCGTTACCTCCTTATAATCCCTTCATGCTTTTAGTATAAATTGGAGATCTAAATTTGCGATGAATCTCACCTTAATAAAAGATTAATTTCCAACACCTTCGAACGTTTTAACTAAAGTATAGAGATTAACAACGAAAAAAGGCTTCACAATCGTTGAACAAACGATTGTGAAACCTTTCCATTACTCAAACAGTTAGCATTTTGTTAGCAAAATCATTCAAAGACCTTATCTAACAAGAGGAGGGGCACCTATCACACATGCCTCCCCATTCGAAATCCCTCTCTCGGATTATATTTCTGTCGGTCGTATAAACTCCCCTTGTTCATTCGGTTCAAATGAAACAACTTTCGTTACCGCATCTAAATTAAGAGGGCCATAGATGTGTGGAAAAAGAGTGCCTGCAGCAATTAAATCTTCATACACAAGATCCGCTTGGACTTTGTGAGGATCGATAACGAGCAAGACGAGCCCACTTTGCCCTTTGAAAAATGTATTGGCTACATACACCGTTTGCTCTGGTGTAGCACAATGGATGAAACCTTCACTCTCTAAACTATCTGGTCGATATAGGCCCTCATCTTGGACGATTGTCCATTCTGATTTGCTCATCATATGTATAATCATTATTTTCTCTCCTTCAGGAAGCACAAGGGTGGCTCTAGCTGCCCTTATCTTCATTTCTAAAGCATCTTGAAGCGCAGGAACGGTTCTGGTTCTTCCCTCTCAAAACGTAATAAAGCACCCCCTAAGGATGTTTTATTCTCCTGTGATTTGCCTCTCAATTTCTAAAGTTGGAAAGTAATCGCCGTACTCACTACTTTCTGACTGAGATCTCGTGAAACTTACTTTTCCAACGTACTTATATTCAATGGTCAAGACATCCCAACCTTCAAACTCTAGCAGATGGTCAGAGAGTTGGCTGTATCTATTTACCGCTATGTCTTGTGCTGAGAATAGTTCATGTGGGGCTAAATTAATAACAGCCACGATTCTACCATTTTCGAAAGTTAAATCTTCTAACGTATCGTTTTTCCCTATCCCTGCATACTGAATTTCTGTCTTCACCTGATCAATCGAGGTGAATCTTTGTCCATCCTGACCTATACTCCCTTCAGATGAACCACTATCTACATTTGAATCATCTTTAACCGATGAGGTGTTTTCTTCTACTGGAGTATCTTCCTCTTTAACGGATGTTGTTTCTTCTTCCTCAAGCGTGCCTTCTTCTTCAACGGCTGTTGTTTCTTCCTCTTCTAGAGCACGATCTTCCTCGTTCGATTCAGCATCTTCTTCAGACGCTTGATTGTTTTCTTTTTCGTTCGCCTCAACTTCCTCTGTATCCTCTAATGAACTTTTAGTAGATGTTCCTTCAGCTGAACTACACGCTACTAATACCGTTAGTAAGCAAATCGATAAGTATAAAAAACTTCTCTTCAAACTAATTACCCCCTATATAATAACGAAGAGTATTTTACCACTAGTTGGTTTGGTTTCCAATAAAATTTTTAGATGGTGGATTATGAAAATACCATTAGAAGTGTATAGGGGATAACAAGATTATTAGCATGGTCAATTACTTTTCACTTCGAAGAGCTGTCCTGTAAGAGAAAACTTCTGCTGTCATGATTCCATGTTTAACAGCAGGGTCTTCCTTCATGAATTCTTCTGCCTTTTCGTCATTCTCTTCCTTAAAAACCACAATTCCAAAGCCTTTCTCATCTTCTCTGTCTGTCTTACCAGCAGTGATGACTTTCCCTTCGTCACAGTACTCTTTCAGTCTAACAAAATGGTCACGAACAAGACTTTCATCCATTTCCGTCCAATTTTCCTCTTCATGTAATCGAGGAATCAGCTTCAATATGTAAATATATTCTCTCATTTAACCACCCCTCCCCATTCATTCCAAATGATGAAAAAATACTTACTACTATATTAAACAGTATCCATTCAAATCGTACCACCCCCCCGGCTGGTACGATCACTCTATACCTGCCTTCTACTTTGAAGTGTAGGGACGGCTTTAGTGGTTTCTATTTACAGAAAGCAACTTGAAAACCATAGGGGCGATTTCACTTGATCAGTAACTTTTGTGCCATGGTACCTATCCCCGTGGTACTTGTTTTTAGAAGTCTATCATCATTAATTTTAAGGCAAAGAAGCACAGGACCCGTCCCTGTGCTTCTACTTAAAACCATAATTACTCTTCCATCTCATAATATCCCCGGTCTTCCCCGTAGTACTCGTTATATCGTTGCTTAAACTTATAGAAAAGATAAGAACCAATTACCTTTACGATTGCGTAGCCTGGAATACCAAGAATCACACCGACCACACCAAATAAATTACCCGCAACCATTAAAACAAGGATGATTGTTAATGGATGAATTTTCATAGTTCTACCCATTATATTCGGAGAAACGAAATTCCCTTCTAAAAATTGGACGGCGATCCATACTATTACTAGCTTTATAAACATAAATGGGGAGCTAACAATTGCTATGATAGCAGCTGGAATAATCGCTATTGTTGGCCCTAAATAAGGGACAACACTTGTTACTGCAGCGATAATGGCTAATGTGAATGCATAATCAAGACCGATGATCAGGTAACCAATGAATAATAGAATTCCAATTACAGTAGCGACAATAATTTGCCCTTGGATATAGGACCCAACTTGAATATCAATATTAGTTAAGATCTGTTTCGTATCATCTCTAAATTTCGGTGGAAATAATTTAATAATAAAACGTCGAAACCTTTTACCATCCTTTAATAAGAAAAATAAGATAAACGGAAAGGTTACAATGGACACAATCGTAGTTGTAATCGTACTAGCAACATTCTGTACCCCTTGAAAACCATTAGAAATATACGTTCCAATTAATTGTGGCAATTCACTTAACCTTTCCATTACCCAGTTATAACCATCATCATAATATGGACCTAAAAATGAACTTTGTACCCATTGAGTCATCGCATCTCCTAGCTGTTTTAGATAATCAGGGAAGGTTTGAACTAAATCCTTAATCTGCGCTTCGATAGATGGAGCAGTTAACAAGATCAGTCCAGTCAAAGCACCACTAAAACCTAGAATAAGAATGATGACTCCCCAAATTCTTTTAATCCGTAATCTCTCGAGCAAATCTACAATTGGATTAAATAAATAGTAGGCTATGAATGCCAGGATTATTGGAGGTACTATAGTAGATAAAATGACCGTTAGTGGATAAAAGATAAATGAAATTTTAGTGTATATATAAATGGTTATTCCAACAAGAAGAAAGAAAGCTACTATGTAAAAAAAGGTTTTACCACCGATTAATTTTAAAAATCTATTTTCCTCCATCCTTAAATACAGCTCCTTTAAAAGTAATGTACCAAACGATGCATGGGGACGGTTCTAGTGCTTACTTATTTCCACCTCAAAAACATTTTCACTTTACATTTCACCAGGGCAGTAAACCTACTTCAATCATCAAATAACACAAGAGCTGTATTTTGTACTTTTCTTAGAAAGTCTGTCTTTGATCAATTATAAGAAAAGAAGCACTGGAACCGTCCGAGACCAGTGAAAAAGTCAAATAATCATAATGAAGAAGCAAATCACCTACTGCATATGGAGATGGTTTGCTTCTTTGTATATCTCTATTTTGAGCTAAGGGCATAGCACTTTAGTAAAACAAGTACTTTTTCACTGGTACCGGACGGTTCTAGTGCTTACTAAATTTCGTTCCTAAAGTATTAAAAAAATATTTACTCCCATTGTAGTAAACCTTTTTAGATTAGCAAGATAGAACAACGAGTTATATTTTTACTACTCTAAGCAAGTCTGTTTTTGATTAATTATAAGACAAAGAAACAAATTATCTACTGTATATAGTTGATTTGCATTTTTGCATATCTATTTTGATGTAAGTGTTCGACGCTTCAATAAAATGAATATATTTTTTTACCGTTCCCGTTTCCAGCTTACTACACAGATAAATTTCTATCTCAAGCTCCATTTCACCATTTTTCCATCCCTGTTTTCTCCTGCGTAAAGCTTCCCATCTTTTATAATTACTGCACATTCATCAGTTAACAATTCTAAATTATTATTATCGTCTTTATATACAAGCTTTTTTTCCTTTAACCCCTTTAGTAATTCATGCTCGTCTAAGTTATACCTTTGAAGTATATCTTCAAACATGCCACTATTAGTGTTCATGACTTCTCCATTACATAACCATGTTACTAATAAATGTTCGGCTTCATTGAGCTCATGGGGTTCCCAAGATTTATAAAAAGGTTCAATTTCCAAATCCTCTGGTACTTCAATATATTTATATTCCCACCCCTTATACCCTTTACGTTCAATAGCTCTGCATCTCAAATATCTGTATAACCCTTCTATATCTAAGTCCTCTCCAAAGATATCAGAAGTAATACCATGCTTATAGCTTAATTTAGTCCAAAGCATTTCCAAAAAATGAAGTAAAGGGTTATGGACAGAACTTGTACAAATATCCCAATACCCATCTTCCCCCATTACAGTATTGTATGGTATTCCGTTTAGTTTTAATAGTGAACTGTTATTAGTAAAAACTAAACTAGGAAAACTATTTGGCCCAAACCCTTTAGCTCTATGCTCTAAGTCTTCACTTACATTAGCCTCCAGCATTTTGGTAAAACCATTCCGTAAACTGTTCATATCTTTATACCCATAAAAACCAAACACAATTCTAAGTGGCATCACTGTTTCCATTAAAAGAGTATGGTACATCATCTGTATATCAAAACTATAATTATGTAACTCATTATTGTCAGGAACATCCATCCCTACAGCGGATCTAAAAGTATCGCTAAATAGCCTAAATTCATTTACTGACATTTCTTTTGGCGTGAAAATCTCTGCTATTCTAGCCATTTTATTGTAAGAGTCAACTAAATCAGCTTTATATAAGTTTTTTTTCACTTCAATAACTGCTAATACTTGTGAAATATTATATATCCAATGGTCTGTGTTTGGTATATTTTTTCCTTCACCTTCAACAATCATACAATCAACTTGGGCACTTTTCTCGTTATTTTCATTAACAATTTGACCAGAAACCACCCTTAAGTCTAACCCTTCAAATATTGATTTGTTTAATAATTTTTCAGCAATCCCTTCATACATATCACCTATAATTGTAGGGTGTTCTATATTAGTTACATCTTCTTGAAATTCTTTAATAGCTTCTTCTTCTTTATCCCTTAAATCTTTTAGCATATCTGCTACTGTTATAATCATTTAAAACTCTCCCTTAATAACTTTATGTGTATAAAAAACGTCCCCCATTATTATAGATTTCAACAAAGATACCTTTATCACCTTCTATTTTTTTACAATTATGTAAAGGACATAGGGAGAGTCTTCTGCTTTCTTATGTTTGTTACTTTAAAGTCTTTTAAAACTATATCCTATTATAGCTCGGAAAGTACCTCGATCATTTATTAGACAGAAAAGGAAAGGAACCGCTTTGTACTTCTTCAATTTTCAACAATTATTTAGCATATCCTTCCAAAACACAAAAATATGTAGCCTCGTTCATACCATTGTAGGTCAATGCTATATTCTCATTGAAGTATAATACAACGTTTTATTACCTCAAGCAATCCAGAATGGGCTAACTAGTTAAGCAATTTAATACGCAATTGAAGGAAGCCCTGGGACGTTTCTAGCGCTTCCTTATTTCACAAAAGAAAATCCCCAGAACCATTCAGGCTCTAGGGATTTAACTTATAATTCCGACTGGGCTCGAACCAGCGACCTCCACCCTGTCAAGGTGGCTAACACAATAGGAATGAACAAGATAAAATACTTTTAAATGGCTTCAGATCAGGTTTTTATCCGATCCTAATCAGACCTGATAGGATCAATCATGCTCTTTGTTGACGAGTTTGGTCAACAATTCGTCAACAATTCGTCAACAACTATTACCCTTTAGTAGCTTAACTCAAAATAAAAAAGGCCCTTTTAAAGGACCTTCTATCTAACCTAAACCAGGTATGCTAAGACCAAAGAAACTTGCTATAGTCATTAGTGAAGATGTGTTTGCTACTAACGGTTGCAGCTTTTTGAGACAAACTTTCACTTTCGACTCGTTATTATTCTCAATATTGTTTTTTAACATATCATAAAACATTTCAGCTTCATCTTTCGTTTCCTCGTTCGATATCTTGCTAAGCTCGACCTGTAACTCATCCAAGGCATTCTTCAAACTCTCGTTCTCATGTATATTAACTTGTGTAACATTATCACTTTGAAAGACTGCGTTACCATTGATAGTGTTGCCAGTTACGTCTCCCATTTTCCTGTTATCCATATACACAAACACCCCTTTACTATGCTCAGCGAAGTAGCCCATCTGTTTCAAATCATTTAAGGTTTTCACTTCCGAGCAAATGGGATCTTCAATCATCCAACCTTCATGGGTCTTCTTATATTCATCTTTTTTTTTAGCGCATCTGACTTAAAGTCATCAGTAAAATTGAAAACCAATACTACATTGTCAGGGTTATAGTAATCTTCTTCTCCACACCAGCAGTCATATATTTCTTCTTCATTGATCGGGTCATTCAAATGAAATGTTTTGCCCTTGTGATTCTCTGGACAAAGAAGCATTTTTAATGGCACAAGTTCAAAACCTTCTTTATTCATTAAAAATCTAAGAACGTC
This sequence comes from Pontibacillus salipaludis, assembly GCF_014642405.1. Lineage (GTDB taxonomy): Bacteria > Bacillota > Bacilli > Bacillales > BH030062 > Pontibacillus > Pontibacillus salipaludis. The sequence continues at coordinate 6,168 of NZ_BMIN01000008.1, read as the reverse complement.
CTCATACCGATCATTACTGATATTCAATGTGCTTAAAACGTTTTCAACAGTAAAATCTTCTATAGGGGGGTCATTAGCAGCCCATCTTGATAAAATCTCATTAATTTCTGTATATGAAACTGACATAACAACCCTCCTTAGAAAATTTTATTCGCTTGATGCTGGAGTACTACCGCTTTTATCTTTATCAATATAATGGACAAAAATGAATGCTTCTATTACCTGTTCATAAATAATTTCCGGCGTTTTATTTTTGAATTTAAAACCACCATTCTTTAAGTTTATTTCAAAACTAGCCGGAATTTCAATACCTACAACAGGGTCAGTAAAAGTGAACTCACAAATCTCATCCATTGTATCATTTGTAGGTAGACCAACGTCATTTTCAATAGCTGATATGAGCTTCTCGTAAGTTTGATCACTTCTTAGGTCTATCTTATTCTTACCAGTAAACCTTAACTGCCCCACAGAAGATGGTATAGCTATCTCTGTACTCTTTAACCCAGCAGAAAGCTTTTTTGAAATTTTCACAGCATCTTCTTTAGTTACCTTAGATAATGGAAACCACTTGTATGGCGGGGTACCAAAGCCCATTATCTTCATAAGGAACTCGGCATACTTGTTACGATCATTATAAGCACACCTTAGTTCTATGACTTGATCATTGAAGTGTATAACTATTGGTGTGTGTGAGGCATATCCTTCTACGTTATTGGAATACCCTCTCTTTCTTACTGTCTTCTTTTCCTCCACCAACTTAATATAAACATCATTCTCGTCTTGAACTACAGAGCATATCTGTATCTCAGGTTTTAATCTTGGTTCCCACTCAGTACCTATCTGCGAACCTTTCACATAACCGTTTTTAATCAAGGTTTTTATAAAGTTCGCAGAGGTATTTGAAGTATGGGGGAACTCTTTTTCGGTTTTAATCAAAGTCAGATTAGAGCCTGCAAAAGCAAATTGAGATTCAAGGTATCTTAGTTTACTTTCATGCCCTTCGTCTATTAAATCTTGTTCTACATCTTCTATATCTCTTGAGCGATGCTTTATCTTATTTTGCATTGCAAGCTTTCTTATATAAGTTACGGGAACATTTTCTATAATATGCAATAAGATTCCTGCCTTTCTATTTAATTTTAAAGGCAGCAGCCTAGAATCATAGTAAAAAAAATGTTATGATTCAACTAGGTTATAAGACTGGAATGCCTCAAAAGCCCTCTTTTTGTAGAAAGAGGGCTTTTCCATGTCTTCAATTTATCACAAATTACCTATTTTTTCTACATTAAAACCTTTTTTACATCCCTTGAATTTACTTCTCACAATATCGAAATAACCACAATATCAAGTAATCTAATCAGGAAACTATCATTACTATTTGTATTCATCCCTTTTAGTTGTTTGTTCATACTGTCAATACCCGTGATCTTAACAGTAGCAAAGCTAAAATTAAACCCATCATAATGTTTTATTCAAACTGTCAGACTATCCGTTAATGCCCGCTGAAGTTTGAAATCAATCTCTACAGCTTGATCCTCAGCAAGCATCCCCTTCTCTACACGCTCATCTTCTTTCCACACTTCTTTTAACATTTCTACATGCTCCGGAAGCATTAGTGAAGTCCACTTAATGGTCCCCCTGTCTCTTAATCGATCGTCATTCATTTTAACCCACCTTGTTACGGAGAGGACCAATTAAAAGAATACTGCTCCGATTGAACTTCCTTAAATTTTTACAGTGATAACAATAAGCCAGGATAAATGAAGCACCTACTCGTATGATCCTCACCTTCCTTTGAGAAAGTCGACCATCTTTTGATAAGTATATCATTTCAAGTGTTTCTCGATCTTGTTTCGCGTTCACCAGCATTCCTTCCATGATCATCCCTTCTATAATAATAACACGAACACATGTTCTTATTATAACCATGATAGATACAAAGATAAACACAGTTTTTTAATTTCTGCACATTTACATAATATTGAAGGTTATTTTTAGTTTCGAGAAGAATGTAAGGAATTGTAGAAAGAGGGAGAATAGTAAGTATTTGACTCAAGTTACTGTACAAGAATACATTGAATTTGTAAGGCTAATGAAAAGTTTTTCGATGATTCTAATGGAAACCCTACGTTAAAAGCTGGTATTAATGAAATAGCCAAAAGGGTTTCGAATGACCCCGCTATACTGAAGAACATAAACAAAACGACATCGAATACCTAATGGATAGAGCTTTCTTCACTCGCTAGGATATTCTCTTTCAATTTTTGCATAAAAAAAGATCCTTATGTTATACATAAGGATCTTTGGCTCACTTGTATTATATGTTAAACACTTTAGCTTTAAAGTGCCTCATGGACAGGAGCACAAAACAGCACTCTTACTATTTTATAGCTGTTCCATGAGTCAGACAGTCGTTTACTAACGCTGTAAACATATAATACAATATATATTTTACTCTGTAAAGGTAAAAACATACATAATTTAACAAGAAAAAATTCCCACACCTATGGTAACCTTACTGCCGTATAATTTTCTTTTAAGAATCTCTTTAAGTCCATTTCGTGTTCTAACATGTGTAGTTTTGTATTAGCCAGTAAATCAGCTGCTTGAATTAAATAATTCGTTTCGCTGTCTTTATAGTTAACAGCAAAATCAGTTTGGAAGCTTGTTGTATTATAATTTTTATGAATTTGATAATAATTATCTTCATTAAAAAAATTAGTTAAATGATCTTCTAAAGAATCTAGAGCTGAGTGTGCTACGTTTTGGTTATCAATATTAACTTCTAAACAACTACAAGATTTAGGGATGATCTTTTGATTTATAAGCTTATCAACTAATCTGCGCAAAATATAATTTTTGTATCTCACGACATCTTTCTTCTTTTCGAAATCAATTCTAATAAGGTCTGGAACCTTTACAGTAACAAATACTTGATTACATGTGTATGTTCTTAATTTTTTCAATAGCCTTTTCCTGGTTCCAAGACTCATGGAAGAAGTTTTTAACTCTCCTTCAATCCCCTTTTCTCGCTTAATTTGTTTTACTAAATTCTTATAAGAGGCATTCACACCATGAAAGTTGCTTTCAGTTACTAATAAACCACCATATATGAAATGATCCGCATGTGGATAATTCGGATGAAGTTGTCCAGAATCATCTAAGTACAATTTATATCTCAATCTTAATCTCACCTTTGCAGAAGTAGAATTATAGATGCCTACACTAATATTATATGCAAAATACGATTTTAATTTACAAAAGACTACTAATTAATGTGTATTATAACAAGATTAAAGATAAAAATCTCTATAATGATTCCAAATTATACTAATTACCACATGAATCTTCAACATAATTTGATAGACTTTATTATTTTATGTAAAAAAATATCCCCCCCACCTATAGAGGCAGAGGGTCTTTGTTCATTTTTCGTTTGCTGGCACGACGTAAACTGTCCATCCATATTCATCGCACAACTTATCAGCGTAGTATTCTGCTGTATTCTTACCTTCGAAAGTACCGCCCAACTATAATCATCAAGCAGCTTAGCTTTGGAGTTAGATAAATCTGTAGCATTAGCAAAGGTCCCAGTTTTGAGACGGTAAAGTTTTCTGTCCTCAGGCTTAGGAGGACCTTCTTTCTCAGGAAGCGCGGGGACGGTTCTTCTGGTGCTTCCATATTTTCGTATCTAATCATTTTATCTTACTATCTCACATTATACTGAATCTTTAATATCAATCAGGTAGAACAAAAATATATATCCCTATTTCTATGCTCTTCTTGAAAAGTAGAACTATAAATCAAAGAAGCATAGGAGCCATCCCCTGTGCTCCCCCCTCGACTTTACAAACTCTTTCTATATAGCTGTCTCTAGACTAGGTAAAATATTTTGTTCACCATTATAAATTTCTTTGTCTAATACCTCGTACAAACGGGTTTATTTGCTTATGACACAAAAAACCTAAATAACATTCCAAGTTATTGATGCCCATTATTCAGGGTATAGTCCACGCAGGAATCGTACCTGCGCTTCCAACCAAATAATTACCCACCAGTAACTTATAGGAGGAAGATAAAGAAGAATGCCGAAATATACATAATATGGGTTTTTATCGCATTTGAAATAAAAACATATTATTAATTGTGTAATAAAAGGAGCGAAAGCATGAATACTAAATTATTGCAAAGATATGAATCCATAAAATCTATACTGGATATTGCAGTGAATAGAAAAGACAGCTTTATAGTTGCAGAAGAAGCTATCTCATTTAGCGCAAAACGTTTCGTTTTAAAATATTATTACCGCGATGAAGAAGCTACTAAAAGGCAAATAAAAAAGGTGAATAGCATTATAAAAGACTCATATAACATCGATTCTCTAAAGTCACATAATAATTTAGACTATCGGGATGAGGAAATCGATAAATTGGAGGTTTTTGGAGAGGTCAATGCTAGAATTATAGGAAATGAACTATCAATAAATGTGAATACGCATAGCCATCAAAAAAATTTCACTTTTAACGAACGTGATACTATGGATAGCTTTGTACATTTTTTAGAGAATGAAATCTCAAAAGAGGCAACCGAATTATCTTTAGGTTGAACTTGTTTGTTTCCTAGAAGGAAATATTATAAATTTTACTGAGGTGAAAGAATGAATATAACGAAAAAAGGAACTTATACATTTAACGATCTCAAAGGGTTTAGTGGGGTAGAAATAAGTGGTGAAGATCAAGTTAGAGTAAATGGGGTGACCATTTTCAATATCGATGCAGTTCATATCCACCTAATTGATATGGATAGTATCCAATTTAGATTTTTGCTTGGAGCAGAAGAGAAAGCATCTTTCTCCATTGAAGAATTTGAAAGTGTTTTTGTAAATGGGCATATATTTTTGGTGAATACACATTAGAAGAATAAATTTTGGAAAGAAGCGCTGGGACGGTTCTAGTGCTTCTTCCTTATTTCACAAAAAGAAAATCCCCAGAACCATTCAGGCTCTAGGGATTTCACGTATGATTCCGACTGGGCTCGAACCAGCGACCTCCACCCTGTCAAGGTGGCGCTCTCCCAGCTGAGCTACGGAATCCTGGGAAATATGTAATTTTACAATTGTTTCAGACAATTATTATAATACGAAATCTCCTATAGAAAGTCAACTCCTTTTTTCTTCATTTATCCAGTTACTAGCTTGATAAAATCGCCCCTTTTTACATAGTTGCATAGATTACAAACATTTCTGTCACACCATACCTCCCTCCTGTTTACACTACTACAAAAGGGGTGAGGGGCATGGAGAGGGAAACATTCGGAGCATGGGTCGTTGCCATTGGAACAACTTTAGCAGCACTAGGCAACACCCCTTCCCTGTCTCTCCCTTCCACCCTTTCAAAGGATCTCGACGTTGTTGGAAATGTCCTTCAAGGCACAGGAAGCGCATTCCTCGCCGATACAGAAGACGCGTTCACACTCAACAAGCTTGGGAACATGATCCAAGCTACCGGGAACTCAACCGTTGTAAGCGGATTGCTCTTGCCTGTAGAAGAACAAACAAGGCTCTCCCTCCTCATCAAAGGAAACCTGCTCCAAGCTCTAGGAAGCGGAACCTCCCTTGCAGAAGCTCTTTCAGAAGAACAAACCCTACTCAATCTCTATATTATATACGGAGACCTCCTCCAAATGATCGGCAACAGCCTCCAAGCCCTCGCAGAAGGAAAAGAACTAAAAGGCCAAAACGCACAAACACTCGAAAGCATCGGAAACTGGATCCAAGCCATCGGATCATACTTCTCCCTATACGCCACACAAATAAATCACCACTAACCATAAAAAAGCCCGCCTTGTCTAAATGACAATCACAGGCTTTTCTTCTTTAAGTTATTTGAACTTGTGTTTGGGGATTTTAAGCCCAGATGCTTGAACGTGTAGTGAGCCACGTTCGACATGTTTCCGATCCCCCTAATACGGAAAGGTGGGCCTGGAAACTGCGAGACTCCCGTGGGGTGAAGAGCCTAGGTGAGACCCCGGAGACCGGCCTTTGAAGTGGACCCTTGTTTTTGGTCATAATCAAAAACAGGAGGTGCGATGGTGAATACTATTACATCAGCTATGAAACAAGACATCGCGGTACGCTATTTGAGTGAAATGACGACTTATAAAGATTTA
>NZ_BMIN01000007.1 GCF_014642405.1 Pontibacillus salipaludis | reverse complement strand
TCTAGGGCTTCGTAGTTTATCTCATCGATATAAACTTTTACGTCAAACTTAAGGAAACCGCCGAGTACGGACCCGTACGCTCGGTGGTGTGAGAGGACGGAGGTTAGTCACCTCCTCCTACTCGATTTTTTTGTCTTCTCCCTTAAGGTTATCTTAGGTTAAACAAAACATCATCATATATAGTAGATTGGAGGGATTCTGCGTCATTTAACCTGTGGTGCCGTTCATCTATCTAGGTTAGGGTAGGCTTGGGGACTGCGAGACTCCCGCGGGATAAGGAGTCTATCTAGTTCCGGCGTGGAGGACCTAGCGAGATAAGTCATCTTTTTTCCAAAGGCTAATCGCCTTTTCCAAAAAGCTGTCTTATCCGTACGGTCCTAGGCACCACGCCTACACTTTTAATCTAGGTGAGACCCCCTCGGCCAGCTCTGCTGGCCGAGGAGGCTCACCAACTCCCCACAGGAAAGCGAGTGGTTTTCAGGCCCACCTTACACTCTATTCAAGTAAAAGGGAACATTCTCTTTCCATGTTCTAAGCAAACACTTTCTCTTCCGAACGCTCAGCAAATACACGCTTCGCTTGCTTAACCGCATTAATAACAGAAGGAAAGCCAAGGTAAGGGATGAGCTGAATCATCGCTTCGACAATCTCTTCTTCTGATAGTCCCGCGTTTAACGCCGTGTTAATGTGCAGTTCAAGTTGCGGCAAGCTTCCTTCACCTTGAGTAATCAGGCTTGAAAGTACCGTTAGTGCCCGTTGCTTCTGGTCCAGGTGGCCACGGTTGTAGATGTCACCGTAGGCGAATTCTACAATATATTTACCGATATCAGGGGCAATGGAGTCTAAGTCTTTCATCAAATCAAAGTGGCTTGTTCCTTTTTCCTGATCAGTGTATGAGTTTAGTGCTTCTAATCCTTTTTCATAGCGTGTTGTCATGGTGTAGTCTCCTTTTTATGCAGCTTCGTCTTTCTTCTTCTTAAGTCTCTTTTCTTTATCTTCATTAGCCATCTTAATAAACGACCATCCTAGGATCGGCAGGATGACAAGCAGTGGGAATCCGCCGATAATGCTAATTGTCTGGAGCGTCTTCAGGCCGCCTAAATACATGAAGATCATTGGCAGAACGGAAAGGGCAAGGGCCCAGAATAGACGGTTCCAGCGAAGCGGTTCGCCTTCAACGTGCTTCTGTACAACTGATGCGATGACGTAAGAACCGGAGTCGTACGTTGTTGATAAGAAGATAATTGCGAGCACAACAAAGACAATGATCGCAAATGTAGATAACGGCAACTGTGTGAGCGTTCCGATAATCGCAGCCGGTGCTCCCTGGTTGTTTAACGTTTCGATAACCGGATACTGCCCGCTTAACTCAAGATACATGGAATAGTTTCCTAGAATGCCGAAGAACAGAACGGTTCCAAGGCTACCGAATAGGACTGTGCCGAATACAACCTGGCGAATGGTGCGTCCTTTTGAAATGCGGGCGATGAATAAGCCGACGAACGGAGCGTATACAATCCACCATGCCCAGTAGAAGACCGTCCAGCCTTCAGGGAATCCGGAGCGTTCGAATAATCCTAAGTCATTAAACGGTTCTGCCCATGTACTCATACTGAAGAAATTGTCCATCATGCGCCCAAGGGATGTAACCGTTGATTCTGTCATAAACGTTGTCGGTCCAACGCTAAAGATAAAGATTAATAGTGCGAATGCTAACCATAAATTAATATCACTTAGTACGCGAATCCCTTTTTGTAGTCCGGAATAAGCGCTTAGTCCAAAGATCAACGTACAACCAAATAAGATAATTGATTTCGTCATGATATTGTTTGGAAGTCCAACGAGGTGGTTCAATCCTTCTGAAATAATCGGTGCAGAGAGGGCAAGACCTGTACCGCCTCCGCCTAGTAGACCGAACATAAATAGGATGTCAACGAGTCGTCCGAGAAATCCGTCCGTGTGTTTCCCTAGTACAGGGCGACAGGCTTCACTGATTTTGAATACATTGGTTTTACGAACAAAGAACATATAGCCAATCGGCAGGGCTGGTATCGCGAACATCGCCCAAGCAATCGGTCCCCAGTGGAAGAATCCATACGTAGACGCCCACTGAATGGCTTCTTTTGAGCCAGGCTCAAGACCAAATGGAGGTCCTTGATAATAGTAGGCCCACTCAATTACGCCCCAGTACAGAATTCCTGTACCAATTCCACTTGTGAAGAGCATCGCTGCCCAGGAGCTTGTTTTAAACTCAGGCTTCGTATCCACATCTCCAAGTTTGATATCTCCATATCGACTCACCCCTACAAAGAGTAAGAACATAAGCATCAATAATCCTACCGTTAAGAATAAGAATCCTAAGTTAAGTTTTGTGTTACAACATCATTAGCCGCTAACACAAGTTTCTTCCCTTGCTCCGGAAAGACCATTAGAGGTACCGATACGAAAATCAGTAAAGATAAAGCACCCCAAAAGGTTTTCCAATCCATTAATCTATTCGTCACAAAAATTCCTCCTCAAATGTCTTCTATTACGTATTCGTTTGTTTGCCACTGAAAACTGTACTATCCAGACGGTTTACCTTTCAAAAAGGAGATTGGGTAGAAAATGAAAGTATTTAAGAGATTATACGAGAAAAAGACATACTCAAGTGGGATTTCAACTGATTTTCGTAAAATTTATATGCATTAGACTGATTGTACAGTTTGTTTTGTATAAAATAAAATTTTTAATCTTACTTTAAATGCCGAATTGAAGACGTTTTTGAGGTGTTAGAGGATTGTTTTTATTGAAAAACGGTTTGAAACTAAACAGTCCAGATGGTATAGTTTTGACTAGTTGATCACAACAAAACAAAAAACGAATTCAAGAGGAGGAACTTTTGAATGAACAATAAAGTACTATTAACTTCCGCTGTAACAGGTGCGGGAGACACGATAAAGAAAAACCCTAATGTTCCTATAACGCCAAAGGAAATCGCAGAGTCAGCGATTGAGTCAGCAAAGGCCGGGGCGACGGTTGCCCACGTTCACGCTCGCGATCCGCAAACTGGAGGCATCAGCCACGATGTAGACCACTACCGTGAAATTGTTGACCGCATTCGTGAGTCTGAAACAGATGTCATCATTAATATTACGTCAGGGGGCGGGGGAGATTTTATCCCGAGCCTACAAACGCCAGCTGCTGGTGGAGACGGCACGGATATTCAAACGCCAGCGGAGCGTCATGAACCAGTAGGCGAATTGCTTCCTGAAATGTGTACATTAGACTGCGGCAGCACGAACTTTGGCAACATGATCTACATGAGCCCGACCGATTGGCTGCGGGATCAGGCGAAGATGATTCAAGATAGTGGTGTGAAGCCAGAGCTTGAATGTTTTGATACAGGCCATATCCGTTTTGCCAATCAGTTGGTGAAAGAAGGACTAATCGACGGCCATCCGATGTATCAGTTCTGCTTAGGCATTCCTTGGGGAGCTGCAGCGGATGCGGAAACAATGCTTTATATGAAGAATCGCATTCCGGACAATGCGCACTGGTCGGCATTTGGTATTGGACGTATGCAAATGCCAATCGCTTCTCAAACAGCGATGTTAGGTGGAAACATCCGCGTTGGACTAGAGGACAACATTTATCTATCAAAAGGTGTACCAGCAACGAACGAACAGCTTGTTGAGAAGGCTGTAAACATGCTAGGTGGACTAGATTTAGAGCCAATGACACCACAAGAAGCACGCCAATATCTTAATCTACGAAATCCACATGGAGGGAAGTAATCATGACAAAAATTGCAGTAGTCGGAACAGGAGTTATCGGAAATGGATGGATCGCACGCATGCTCGCTCAAGGGTATGACGTTGTCGCAACAGACCCAGCTGAAGGTGCTGAAGAGCGCATGCGTCGTGCGGTTGACCATGCCTGGCCTCACGTTGAAGCACTAGGCTTAGCGGAAGGAGCTTCGAAAGAACGTCTAACGTTTGAAGCAGATCTTGCCGAGGCAGTGAAAGAAGCCGACTTCATTCAGGAAAACGTACCTGAAATTGAGGAATTGAAGCAAACGGTTCTACAAAATATCGATAAACATGCGAAATCTGATGCCTTAATCGGATCGAGTACCTCTGGTATTATGCCATCAGAATTACAGGCGAACTTAGAGCACCCGGAGCGTGTCGTTGTTGCTCACCCGTTCCATCCGGTTTATATCCTGCCACTTGTTGAAGTTGTGCCAGGGAAGAAGACGACGAAGGAATTCGTTGCAAAAGCGAAAGAATTCTATGAAGGCATTAACATGAGCGTACTCATTGTTCGCCATGAAATTGAAGGCCACATCGCAGACCGTTTACTAGAAGCGATCTGGCGCGAGTCTCTTCATATTGTGAATGAAGGCATTGCCACAACAGAAGAAGTGGACAAAGCGTTCACACACGGAGCAGGTCTTCGTTACGCGCAGTATGGTCCGTTCTTAACGTTCCACTTAGCTGGAGGCGAAGGCGGCATGCGCCACATGCTGAAGCAGTTCGGCCCGGCGCTTAAGAAGCCATGGACGAAGCTTGAAGCACCAGAACTAACAGATGAACTATATGAGAAAGTTGTTTCTGGATGTGAAGAACAATCAAGCGGCATGACGATGGCAGAGCTTGACCAGAACCGCAACGAATTCTTAATTAAGTTGTACGACCTTGTGCAGGAATACTGGCCACAAGAAACAACGAAAACGCATGTGTAAAGGAGAGGTTAAAATGGAACAATCCTTTTCTTATCAAGGAACCGTTCTTCATGAATGGGTCGACTATAACGGTCATATGAATGATGCCGAGTACAATAAAGCATTCAGTCAAGCGACAGACGCTTTTATTGACCACATTGGTCTTGATGAGCGCACCCGTGAAGTGTATGACTATACTGTCTATACTCTTGAGACGCATATTTGCTACATGCAAGAGATGCATGAAGGAGACACCTTTACAATTAAGGGTCAGATCCTTGATGTAGACGCGAAGCGCATACACTTGTTCTTAACGATGTTTAATGAACAAGGTGAAACGGTTGCTACGTTAGAGGAAATGCTTATGGGCATTGATCGTAAAGAAGGACGAGGTGCAGCTTTCCCAGGTGAAGTAGCAGATAAGTTAGCCGTCATGTTAGAAACGGATGAACAGCATGAGCGACCGAAGCAGGCTGGGAGAACGATTGGTATTCGAAAGAAGTAAGACGAAGAGACAAGTCCTTATAGGGCTTGTCTTTTTTGTGTGGAAGGGGGGGACAGGTACCTTGTCCCACTATGTCTTTCCTATAGTTCCTTTTTCATTTTATGAATTAACAACGAAGTACTGATCCACCTCCGTATATCTGGGACAAGGTACCTGTCCCTATTTCCGTGCCAAATGTATGGAATTCCTTTATTATTTGGTAATATAATGGAAAATGGGTGGGTTTGCTGATAAAAGCAATTTGGAGGATGTGAAGAGTGAATGAAGAAGTCGTGGTGGATCCAAAAAGGGATCCTTCTTATTGTTTTTATTGGTATCGGATCATTTTATTGGGATGATAAGGACGCTTTTGTTCTATTTCTTCTAGTTTTCTTGGGCTTTGGCGCTATGATTGAATCATTCTATTACTTCTCTAAGAAAAAATATAGGGATGCTATGATTCAATTGATCTTTGTAGCGTTGGTTCTATTTATATTAACTATTCTTTAAGAACAAATCGGGTGGAGACAGGCACCTATCCCCATGTCCCATAGCAAGTCCTTATAGGGCTTGTCTTTTTTTGTGTATAAAGTGAGTGGAAAGGGTGGTTCTTCTTCTGTTTCTGTAAGGAAGGATATAGGAAAGCTACTTGGTGTGGTTTGGTTATAAATGGTAAGATGTTGTGGAGGAACTCTAGTCTATAACTAGGAGGAAAATATGGTCTGGTTAATTGGGATCTTAAGTCTTCTCGCGTTTGGAGCGGTTATTGATTTCATAGCTAAAAAGAATAGCATCAATGGAGATGAAGAGGATGGAATTAAAAATGGTAGTTTTTCAGAAGATATTTATGCCCACAGTGCGATCCATCATATGAACCATGGAAATGACTCGGACAGCTCAGTTTAATCGCGCCTTGTGCGAGCGGAGTTGGATTGTTGTATAACTGCAAAGGAGATGATTAAATGCCGAAAGCTAAACTATTTTTCATTGTCGCCATTATCGGCCGAAGGGTGAAGAAGGGACATTTATTCAAGGGAACATAACGGAAATTAACGAAGAAAGTGGAGATATGGAAATCGAAATCGAAGCATGGTCCACGGTTAGCGAGTCTGGATCAGGGTCTTCTGCGGAGTCTTATGATTTTGAAAGTAGGCCAAACTCACAAACCATTCGAGTTTCCAACCCTACAGATTATGAGGAGGGCCATGAGGTACAGGTGAAAGTGATCAAAAATTATGAAGAAGATGTCTGGGATTTAGATCGATTAGATTTTGAAGTAGAGAAGGTGAATTAGGAAATGAAGCTATTAAGAGAATACAAAAATGAGGCAAAGGGAAAGCCTAGCTGTCCCTATGGTCCTTTTAACGTTTCCTTTTAGGGTTTCACTACGAACACCTTATATTTGAAGGGGCTCATTAGTGTTTGTAAACTAATAGATGTGGGAAGAAGGTTCCATAAAGGAGCTGACTATGAAACTAGTATTTGATTTAGATGGCACGATTATTTTTAAAGGGGAACCTCTTTCAGAGAAGATTGCATCAGCGATCGCAGAGGTACAACATAAGGGTTTTGACGTGATCTTCGCCTCAGCACGGCCTGTTCGTGATATGCTTCCGGTTCTGGATGAACAATTCCATAATGGGACGTTAATTGGTGGGAATGGATCCATGGTCTATAGGGAAGGGGAGCTCGTTTCTGAAACATCATTTCAGCCTGAAAGCTTGAATGCGTTACAAGAGCTGATCGAAACTTATCAAGCTACTTATCTAATCGACAGTGAATGGGACTATGCTTACACCGGCCCGGCTGATCATCCTATTTTAAACAATCTCGATCCCAATCAGCTGGCATCACGTGTGCCTGTTGGAGATTTACCTAGTATCGTGAAAGTCCTGATCTTAACGGCTTCTCACATGGATGAGTTAACAGAAAAAGTCGAGAGCCTTGATGTAGTGATTCATCGTCATCATAAGGAAGATCTGATCGATATTAATCCTAAGGGCATTCATAAATGGTCGGCACTGCAGCAGATCGGTGTGAAGGAAGGGGAATATATCGCATTCGGGAATGACGCGAATGATATCACCATGTTTGAACACGCTGCACACGCCATTCAAATTGGCGAGCTTGAGTCCCTCGCTCCTTTTTCGGACGAAACGATCGCTTTAGGGGAAAATCAAGAAGAGGTTATTATAAACAAGCTAAGTAATCTTGAACATATTACTGTCTAACATGATATGCTGTGGATTTTTGGAATGTTATCTTAATCTGTGGGGCATGAGGAATAAATTCTCATGTCTTTTTTGTTCAGCCTTTTCCGGATTGCTGAGGAAAGCGAGTAGTTTCAAGGCCCTCCTTTCACTCGGGCTAAAGCCACGGAAACACTATCTATAAAAACGGACATGAAGCATAAGGTGCTTCATGTCCGTTTTGTTTATGGAATTAATGAGCTGTATACCCACCATCGACCAAAATGCTTGAACCTACAACAAAGGATGCATCATCACTCGCCAGGAAGGTCACTGTCTTAGCGATTTCAGATGGTTTTCCAAGGCGCCCGATTGGATGGAGGCTTGTCAGACGTTCGCGTGCTGCTTCATCTGCGTCCTTCATAATCGCTGTGTCTACATATCCAGGACAAACAGAATTGACGCGAATGTTTTTCTTAGCGTATGTAATGGCAAGCGTACGTGTCATGTTCACGACCCCACCTTTTGCTGCTGGATAAGAAGTCATGTTCGGTTGACCTACATGACCAAGGGCAGAGGCGTTGTTAATTATTGAACCACCTGATTCTTGAGTGAGCATTTGCTCGATTGCGTATTTGTTCGAAAGGAAAACACCATTTAAGTTCACGTCGATGAGTTTCTTCCACGCCTCATAAGTTAACTCATGAGCAGGAGTCACATCGCCAATTCCTGCATTGGCAAAAAGCACATCAAGAGAACCGTATGTATGGACCGCCTGATTGACCACATTCTTAATGTCTTCTTCACTCGTAACATCAGTCTTAACAAAAAACGTTTCAAATCCTTGATCTCGTAACTCCTGTGCGAATGCTTCCCCGTTTTCATTCACATCGGCAATAACCACTTTTGCCCCTTGCTCGCAAAAGTCTCTTACCGTTGCTTCTCCGATCCCTGTTACGCCACCTGTGACAATAGCTACTTTGTTTTCTAGTTTCATAACTTCTCTCCTCTCTATCTTTCATATTCCATTTTACGCTTCTTTTGTCGAAAAGTCTCATAATTTGTTTAAATTTGTAATAAAATTCGGGACTTAGGGACAGGTACATTGTCCCGTTGAGTAAGGAGGGGTTGGAAATATGGAGGTGTGTAATCATAGAATGCTGAATAAGATAGTGGTAGGGGGTGGTTTTGTGGAAATTGAAGACATATACGGTAATTTACCCAAATTAGAAACAAAGCGTCTGCTATTAAGAAAGATTACGTTAGAAGATGTAGACGATATGTATCATTATGTTTCTAATGAAGAAGTAACAAAATATGTTACATGGGAAGCGCATAAGTCCATATCTGATACAAAGGAATTTATTGAATATGCACTTACTCAATACGAGAATAAAGACCTTTCACCGTGGGGGATCGAATATAAAGAAAGCGGCAAATTTATTGGGACGATTGATTTTGTCTATTGGGAAGTAAACCATAATGTAGCTGAGATCGGCTATGCCCTTTCCAAAGATTATTGGGGGAAAGGTATCTCAACAGAAGCTGTAAAAGAAGTGATTATGTTTGGTTTCACCTGTATGGATTTAGTTCGTATTCAAGCTAGATGCTTAAAAGAGAATAGAGGTTCCGAACGAGTTATGGAAAAAGCGGGGATGTCTTTTGAAGGGATCCTTCGAAAAAGTATGTTGGTAAAGGGAAAATATCAAGATTTGAAAATGTACTCCATATTAAAAGAAGAGTTCAACTCTAAAGAAAGATAAGGTAGAAAATAAAAAGTTTATGAGCAATTTGAACGTTAGAGCTACTTCTTTATTAGAATAAATTGTAAAACATTTGATTTTATTTCTATATTATAGTAATCTGACGTAATATTTATCTGTTTAAGAATAGGGGGATAGAATGCGTCAGGAAGTAGCTGTAAAGAAGATTGTCGAGAGTCTTAGGGAAGAATCATGCGTACAAAGTTTGTTCTTAAAAGGATCTATGGGAAGAAATGAGCATGATGAGCACTCAGATATTGATTTATATGCCCTCGTTGATGAAGAAGAAGAGGCGTCATTTTTAACGAGAAGAGTTGATCATTTACTAGCTTATAAGGACCTATTATTCTATGAAGATATTTTTATCATCGCTCCTCAGATCCTCGGTGTCTATGAAGATGGTATTCATATTGATTTGTTTACCGTAACGAACAAGAAGATACAGGAAAAGGATTATTTCACAGTTCTTTATGATCGAGACGGAGTAATGGAGAAATATATCCCTACTCAAAACTTAACGTTACCAATTGAAGAAGGAAGAGACAATGCAAATGATGTTATTTGGTTTTTGTTTCAGTATACGAAGGCGAAAGATCGAGGGAATGATATTTGGGCGACAGAGATGTTGCGTCATAGTATGAGATATTTGGGGAATCTGCTTCTTTATCGATATGCGAAGGAACGTTCGATGCTTGGCATAAAGGCGTTACATAATGATTTACCGCAGAAGCAAAAGGATGAAATGCTAGAGATTTACGAGCATATAACTCCATCTTGTCACCAAGTAGCTGGAAAGAAACTCGTACGGTTAATCGATGAAGAGTATGACTGGATCGCATCCCAATTTGAAGTGCTTCCTCAAACGAAGCGATTGTTTCAGTTAGTGAAGGGTCGGATGTAGCTTGGGATATGGGGGACAGGTACCTTGTCCCGCTGTATCTTCAGGATAGTGGGTGGAGATAATTTTGTTGACTATTATTTATGAAACAATTGATCTGTTTCCGTACTTTAGGGACAAGGTACCTGTCCCTGTGGATCTGCACTAGTTGTAGACAAGATGAAGGAGATTCGAACAAGTTTCTAATAATAAATAAGCGGCCATGAGACAGAGGTGTCTCATGGCCGCTATATTTCGGTTTGGTAATACCTCTTTTAACGAATGGGCTTCCGCCTCATCCACTGCGTCGCAATCCATTTTTCACCCTTCACAACAGGGCTCCCACTGTGAAGTGTCTGGTTGTTTAACTCGTTATCTTGATAAAAATACTCAAAATAAACAGCCATTCCTTTCTTAGGCGTAACCGATAAGCCGAGCTCAGGGAAGAAGGTTTCTCCGCCTTCTTCGACATCATTCAAATAGAGGACTAGCGTTGAGATTCGATTGTTATCGGATTGTTTGAAGAAATCGTGATGTGCTTTATATTCTTGTCCAGGTTGATAGTGTAAGATTTGAAGGCCTTCTGCGTGTTGGGTAGGAATATTCATAATAGTAGAGAGTCGTTTTTCAATACGTTCGACGAGCGAATTTTCGTTTTCTTCAAAGAACATGCCGCTGCTTGTTCTCATATCATTTGTATCTCTGGATTGTCCGATTTTGGAGCGATTCAAGCGATCATGGCTAAGAGCGATTAGCCCCTCACATTCTTCCTCACTTGCCACGTTATCAAGTACAACAACAAGCGGTTCCTCATACCTCGAAAGAATAGGTATAACACGATCTTCAGTCACAATGCGGTTGCTTGTATGCGGGAACATCGTTTGTTCTTTTTCTGTACGAATCGTCATGTAGCATTCCCCTTTTATAAATAATTCTCTATATATGGACTATATCACATAAAAAGGAAAATAAATCATTTATTTTCCATATCAAATAAAATCGCATACATTTATATTGAATTTTCTCCTCTTGGCTACAATGAAAAGAATCCCTGCTCTTTGTTAAGCAGGGATTCTTAAATGTGAAGAATGATCCTTGTTCAGGTATCGATCATTGAAACACTAAACTATTCCGCTTTAAGAAACGTCCATCGAACGTAATCGGTATCCCGACGCCATCTCGTTCTGCGTGAATGTGCAGGTGAGGTTCTGTTGTGTTTCCGGTATTCCCAACAAGTCCAAGCAGGTCACCCGCTTTAACGGTCTGGCCTTTTGTCACTTGCACGGATCCAGGCTTCATATGTGCGAGAATGACGTCTGTGTTCTGACAACGAAGGGTAACGTGGTTTCCTTTTGCTTCCTCTACGTTTTCAGGGCTTTCAAGCGGGGGGATGTCTTCATATTGATCGACGGCCCCGATGACCTCACCATTACAAGGACTGTAGAGGGAAGCGTTGTATATTTCATAAGCTTTCAATTCAGATGGGGTTAGTCCATTTGCTCGGAGCCCTGCGCCATTCAGTTCGAGAATATCAATCGCATACTGCTGGGGTTCGTGTTCATTATGGTAATTGATGATCGTAGTTGCACCGCCTTGCCCTGTCGCGTAAACCCCGTCTTTTAGCGGGAATTCCAATCCAATAGCCTTTCCAGTCGAAGGAGAGTAGCCCACAAGTCCGCTCACTGCCATAAAAGTGAAGAAGATCATCACTGCTAAACTAAGCAAGTTCGAGAACATTCCACTTCGTTCTCCTGATGGCCTCTTTAAGGGCAGTGGCTTTAATCTCTTGATCGCTATAAATAAGACAGGCAGGAACAATAGCACCCACAGGAACCGGATGTAATGTGAATACACGTGCCACGGGATGACAACGAAGAGATACCCAAAAAAGCTGGTTGTAAGCCCAACTTCAAGCGCCCCGAGTAGACGGCTCTTCAAATCACCTTTCCACAACCTGATAAGCAAAGCAATTGGGAGTATGTAGTATACTGCTGCATATAACCAAATCGACATATAATCCTCCTCTTTATAATCCTTTCAAACTGTGTATGTTTTTTCCTTTTATTCTTTCTACGCATGATGAAAGAAAACGTTTCATTCTTTCCTTTTTCATTCAATCTCTTTCAGTTATTAAGCTGAATAATAACGACTCTGATAGAAGAGAATAATCCTTATCTAAATAAAGGAATTTCTGTGCTTTTGAAAGGAGTCGTTCGCAAGATGCTTCAAAAATTGAATCCTGTATTTAAAATATCAGCTGCAGTTATGATCCTGTTATCCCTTGTTGGGGTCTTGGCTCCTGACTGGTTAGAAATGGTCACGTCAAATGTGAAATCGTTTATAGCCAATCGTTTAGGGTGGTATTATTTAATTGTCGTGACCTTATTCACAATCGTCGCTTTAGTGTTCTTAATTACACCACTTGGGAAAATCCGACTTGGAAAGCAAGATGAGAAACCTGAATTCACAAGGCCTACCTGGGTTGCGATGCTCTTTAGTGCAGGTATGGGAATTGGGCTTGTCTTCTGGGGAACGGCTGAGCCGATCAGTCACTATGCAGTCAATTCACCGACCGGGGAAGTGGGTACAGATCAGGCGATTAAAGATGCCATGAGGTTTACATACTTCCACTGGGGCATCCATGCTTGGGCCATATATGGAATTGTCGCATTAGTGTTAGCTTATTTTAGTTTCAGAAGGGGAACACCTGGCTTAATTAGCGCGACGTTACAACCGATTATTGGTGAAAAAGCAAATGGAAATACAGGGCGTTTGATCGACATCTTCTCTGTTATCGCGACAGTAATTGGTGTTGCCACTACGCTTGGATTCGGTGCTGTGCAAATTAATGGAGGGCTGTCTTACCTTTTTGATATCCCGAGTAACTTCTGGGTGCAACTGATCATTATTGCGATTGTAACGGTATTGTTTATGATTTCAGCATGGTCGGGTCTTGGTAAGGGAATTAAATATTTAAGTAATGCCAACATGATTCTGGCAGCCGTACTTTTCCTGATGATGTTTATACTGGGTCCTACGCTTTTTCAATTAAATTTATTTACAAATTCATTAGGTGCTTATATTCAGAATCTACCTCAAATGAGCTTCCGTATTGCACCACTTGATGAAGAAATCAGAGGCTGGATTAATTCGTGGACCATCTTCTACTGGGCCTGGTGGATTGCTTGGTCTCCGTTTGTGGGAATCTTTATAGCTCGTGTGTCTAGAGGACGTAGTATTCGCGAATTTGTTTTCTTTGTCCTGCTGCTACCTTCTTTAATAGGATTCTTGTGGTTTGCAACATTCGGTGGGACGGCAATCTCCCTTGAACATAACGGAATTGCTGTTATATCAGAGCTTGCAACAGAGAAGTCGTTGTTTGGAGTGTTTGAGAATTATCCATTGAGTATGGTGGCCTCGATTGTGGCGATTCTTTTAATTAGTACATTCTTTATCACTTCAGCGGATTCTGGAACTTTTGTCTTAGGGCTCATGACCACAGGTGGGAAAGGGGACCCGAGTCAGTTCGTCAAATTAACTTGGGGTGTCCTGCTATCTGTGACGGCTCTTGCGCTTTTATACACAGGCGGGCTTCAAGCTTTACAAAACACCATGATTATAGCAGCGTTACCTTTTTCGATTATTATGTTGTTAATGTCGTTTAGTTTTGTAAAGACGGTGTATCAAGAAGGAAAAGAGTTGGGGATTGGGAAGATTGATTCTTCTACTAAACGGAAGAATGCAAAACGAGAATAGCCTTAGTTCTTCTGAAGCTAATACAACAATGACTTGGTTGTATTAGCTTTGTTTGATTTCTTTTTCTTTCCACATAAAGAAGTTGTATAGGAGTTGAATGAAAAAGACAATTAAAATAAGGGATCCAGCAAGAATGCTCGATGAGGTGCTGATATCTGAATAAACGTAAAGAAGAGCCATAACAACGATAGCAAAAGGAAGGGTTATAAGCGTTCTGATCATCTTTCTCCTGTAAGATAGCTTAAAGTAGATGACTTCAAAGCCTTGGTCTGTTTTAGAGCTGTTTCTAAAAAATATGGATGAAATGGAGACCAATGCGAGCACAAAGATCATCGGAATAATGAGTTGCACCTTCTGTTCAACCTCCCTTATATTTCCAAATGTACGTTATATCATAACATAATTACTCAGATAAAGGTGTTTTCATGGAGCAAAAGAGGAAAAAAGAAGCCTTTTATTGAATTAGGATTTTAAGGTACATGTTTACTTAGATCAGCCAATACACATAAGGAGGATTCCTATGAAAGACGATTCTTTTATCTATACTACATATATTTTAGCCACTAAGGAAAAAGTGTGGGAAGCGTTAACGAGAGCGGAACATACAAAGCACTATTTCTTTGGCTGCGAAGTACAGTCTGACTGGAGGGAAGGCTCATCCATACAGTATTTCAGAGGAAATGGCGAGCTTGATGTGGATGGGGATATCTTAACAGTTGTTCCTTATGAGAAGCTTGCCTTTACATGGAAACATGTTGATGATCAAGAAAGAGAGAAGCCGCTCGTTGTGACCTTTAAAGTGAAAGAATTCGGTGAAGCGGTAAAACTAACGCTTCTTCATGAAAACCTTTTAAGCACAGATCTAAGCGACGAGGAAGACACGTTTTATGGATTGAATAATGGGTGGCCTGCGATTTTGAGTAATTTGAAGACGTATTTGGAGACAGGGCGAACGTTGTCTCCTATGGATCTATAATAGCGAATAGAGGGTTGAAACTTTTGTGGATCATTCGTTTATTGTAAAGTGTACTGTAATCATCGTCTTGTAAAGGCGATAAACTAAACTGACGAGTTGGGTGATGACACGATGGCTTTACGAGACCTTGCTTATACACACAGCGATTTTCCTTATCTGGTGTTTTATCCAGGTGGAAAAAAGAATAAGGCAGTGCGCTCGATTCCGAACAAAGTTCGAAAAGAATCCTTATCCCGTATACACACAATCATAGAAAGGCTAGTAGGAAGGCTCTCCATTAAAGAGATCGATTCATTGCAGCGGTTTTTACAATTAGATGGGCGAAGTTTATTGCCTGTATTGTTAGACAAAGAAGGGGAACTCGATCATGGTGGTTTAGTGAAGCCAGAGCTGTTTCTGTTTAGGACATTCAGTAGGGAACATGGCATTCCCATTCATAAAGAATACGTATTTGAGACCAAGATTTCGATGATGTCGAATGAACAGCTAGAGAAGCTGGTGGAGTCCTTAATTCAACAATACACGTATTGTGCTTATATACATGAGACATCCCATGCAGAGTGGATTCGTGATTTAGAGGAGCGCTTTGAACAGCATCCTCTTGTTCTATTTGCCCATTCTAAGAGGGAGGAGCTTCAGGCTGTAGAGAGGATGAACCGATCGAATCTGTTATCGCAGCTGAAGTATCCTGAAGATATCTCCTTTTGGCGTCACCGGGTCGAGATTGTGATGAGGCCATTTCGGTCGATTCCTTCTGATTGGCTTTGGTCAGAAGGGTGTGCTTGTGAACACGATAAGGAAATGTATGTCTATTCGGATCAAGAAGAGCTTGAGTTATACTGCGAAATTTGTGATTTTAGCGTCTTTTTGAAAGAAGAAACATTACGTTTAGAAGAGGAATTTGACATTGAAAAAGCAAAGAAACGCATTCATACCATTGAGCGTCAGTTTAATGAAATCGCAGAGAAGAACGACGTCGTCCTGGATAAAATAAAACGCCTTGAGGGAATTCAACAAAAGTCTTCTCGGTATGAGATGGAATGGAACGAGATCCTACTTCTACTCAAAAAAATTCAAGCATTACCTAAACATAAAGGAAATCAACCATCAAGCCCATGGATTGACTTGTTTCGAGGAATGGAGGCAATGAAGCTGCCTAAAGTCAAGCACGCGTCACCACTTGTGTGGCTATCTGATGTTGAACTTCCTCATGTTTCCATGCTGAAGCGAGTTGACGAGTGGGAGGGCCTTCTCCATCAAGACGTTTCAAGCGAACTAGATGACCTTAAAATGGAGTTAGTATCCTACCTTGAGGGAAATACAATGACACGAGAAGAAGAATTCACCAAAGTGAACAAACAATCGTTCTACTGGGGCGAGGTAGAACAAGTGCTTCAATTCGTTCATGACACAAGTGGCGTCTATCCGGCGCATACCATCACTCAAGTCTTGATTGGTAAGGCAACAAATAAAATCCGTTCTGAACAGTTGGACAAGGCCATCCAGTTTGGTGCTATGGAGGATTGGCAGGAGAAGGATGCGATGAAGGCACTGAAATCATTAGAGAAACAAGGCTTTCTAAGAAAGTTGCAAAAAGGGTTCGCCCTGACGGATCAAGCCGTCCCCTATATTCAAGAAACAACCTAAAAGAAAATGTACCCCCTTGAATTCCACCGCTTTAATGATGTAAAGTATAGACGCGTGCCAGACACCCTTCACTTATGTAAAGCATTGACGCGTGTCTGGCACGCTTTCGTACGGTGAAGTGTAAGAGAGGGAGATTAGAAGTCGTGAAGCGATTGTTTGTTGTGGTTATTCTTGTCTTGTTTGATTTGGTGATCAAGCGGTGGATGGATGCCCAGATGGATCTGGATGAAGTGATTCAGGTGATTCCTGGATGGTTAGAATGGAACTTGCTCTATAACGAAGGAATTACGGGAGGACGGCTCAGTTCTGTTTCTTGGGTTATCATTCCGCTCCAAACCATCATTTTAAGTTGGATCTTCCTTTGGTGGAGTATTCCTCATGATTCAAAGAAAAAACTCCGGAACCTGGCCTTTATATTGGTGATAAGTGGTGGTCTTGGGAACTTTATAGACCGATTATTCCTTGGTCATGTCATCGACTTTATTCATATTGAGGGACGATCAGGGATTTTTAATATAGCTGATCTCTATATTTTGCTTGGGTTTATTGCTCTTGCGATTTGGACTTTTGCAGCTAGGGAAGAGCCTCATTATTCCTAAAAACTACATAGGCAACGGGTTTTATAAAAAGGAAAGGATCCGTCTCCTAATAGGGAGGCGGATTTTTTTTTGATTTTAAAACAGCCCGGTATTTTCCACTTAATATATTAAAGTAAACTTCTTTTACAAATGAGTATGCTTAGAAATGTTTACCTCTAATTTTACGGGGGAATGGGAAAGAAGAATCAACACTTTAGCACGATAAAGTAAAAATTTGTAAAAGGATGATGACATGAACAGTAATGAATACCTGATGAAGGACCTAGTTAATGGAAGCGTTTGGGGCCCGAAATCCCAGGTTATTTCCTCTGTTACCTATGATTCGCGTGAAATTAGTGAAGATGATGCATTTGTGTGTATTACCGGTGAACACCACAACGGTCACCTTTATATAGAACAAGCCATAAAAAACGGGGCCACCACGATTATTGGTACAGAATCTGACTCACTTCATACATATTCTAAAGAGTTTCCTGGTGTTAGCTTTATCCTTGTGGAAGACAGTCGACTAGCGTTGGCCCACGTTTCCTCTCTACTATTCGGATCTCCATCAGAATCGTTATATACAATTGGGGTAACCGGAACAAATGGGAAGACCACTGTGTCTACTTTTATTCATTCTCTCCTCAATGATTTATCCTGCCGTACAGGGTGTCTTGGGACTGCTGGGATTTGGGATGAAGAACGAAAGACTGATTTTAAACAAACGGTCCCTACGACACCTGAAGCCCCCGATATTCATCGTGTCTTAGATTATTTCAAACAACGTGATTTGAAAGCGGCTGTCATTGAATCGACCTCCATTGCCATTGAACAGAAGCGTTTGGCTGGAATTGATTTCAATGTAGCGGTTCATACGAATTTAACACCTGAACATTTAGAGTTCCATGGCACAATGGAAGCCTATAAAGAAGCTAAGTTGAAGTTGTTTGATCAAGCGAAAAGAGCGGTTGTCAATTTGGATGACCCTGTCATGTCGCCTGACATTATCAAACGGTTTGACGGCTCTCT
The DNA here is from genome assembly GCF_014642405.1 of Pontibacillus salipaludis. Classification (GTDB taxonomy): domain Bacteria; phylum Bacillota; class Bacilli; order Bacillales; family BH030062; genus Pontibacillus; species Pontibacillus salipaludis. Next base: position 164,592 of record NZ_BMIN01000007.1, on the reverse strand, counting down.
AATGACGTACGGAACGCATGAATCAGCCGATTTCCGTGCTGATAATATCCGAACGACTATAGAAGGGACATCCTTCACACTGATCTTTGATGATCTTCATTACCGTGTGGATGCACCGGTATTTGGTGAATATAATATATCTAATTTGCTTGCTGCGATTGCAACTTGTTACCAGATGGGTCATTCGCTTCATGATATATTATCGGTTGTTTGGGGCATTACATGTCCTGAAGGTCGCTATCAGCTTGTTGATAATGAAGCACCGTTCCAAATTGTATTAGACTATGCTCACACTCCTGATGCGTTGGCGACTGTTTTAAACACGGTTAAGCAAGTGCCGCATCGAAGATTGATTGTTATGATTACAGGAGTCGGACTCAGAGATCCGAAGAAACGCCCATTAATGGCCGAAGTTGCCGAGGGCATTGGTGATGAGATTGTCGTAAGCGTGGACCAGCCTGGACATGCCAATCGTCAGGAAGTCGTTAACGATGTGTTAAGAGGGTTTAAGGCGCCTAACTCACCATACATTCACTCCCAATTACACCGTGAAGATGCCATCCACTACGCATTTGATTTAGCTGAGCCAGGCGACCTTGTACTGTTAACGGGGATCGGATTTGGTGGCTATCAAATTATAGGTGATGAGCGCGTTCCTTATTCTGAAATGGATGTTGTTAATGCTTATTTTGATCAAGATTACCGTTGTCGGAAGACGGTTTGAGGATAAGGGTCTATACAAGCTACTTTAGAAGAAAAAAATAATATGAATCTAAGAGACACTCTCCCTATATGGAGTCTAGTGTCTCTTTTTTGTTCATTTAGAAGACTCTTGATCGGTGAATTGTAATAATCTGTTAAAATGATGGGGGATATATAAAGGAGAGGGAGTGAATCATGCTTACACGTAGAAAGCTGGTTGTTATAGGTTTAATGGGTATGGCTTTATTAACAGGGTGCCAGTCCCCCTCGGATTCGCAAGTTGAAATCAAGATGATAAGTGAAGAAGAGCAAACAGAAATCTTGAATACGTATACTTTTGAAGATTATAGAAGGGTTTTTGATGAAGCGATCTCTGAATCAAGTCAATTTGATGACCAAGATGACCAGTTAAATAAATGGATCATAAGAACATTAGCTCAAGAAAAACTTTACTATGAAACAGATTTAACGAAAGAAGAAGTAGTAGAAGTATCCAATCAAGCCATGGAAGAAGATCGAGTGTGGAAGTCAATTGCAGAAAATGACTATGGTGTTAAGGTGAGCGATGAAGAAATAGATCAGTTTATTACAGAAGGGCCAGATAAGAGTGATGTTCCGCAGCACTTAGCCTATGCAGAGGCCCTGGGATTTTCGTTGAAAGAACTTAATCACAACTATGACAGAGATCTTTATGAGAAGAATGTTTTATGGATGAAATTAAAACCAAAACTAGAAAAGAAGTACGGTGTTCTATCAAATAATGAACTGATTAAAAAATATGAAGCGGAAGTAGCAAACAAGGTGAATCAATCGCAAAAATAGGGACGCTGGAAGTATAGATAGTCGTACCAAAGATAATCGCGTTACAGCAAAAAACGTTCAGATCATCTGAACGTTTTTTTGTGTAATTAGTCTTTTTTCTTCTTATTTTTAAACCAATCCATACCTACTCCAATAGAAACCCCTAAAGCAATACCAAGAGCTACATTATCAAATACGGCTCCAAGAGCAACACCTATTGCAACCCCAGCACCTAGAAAAGTACTTGTTCTTTTTTTGCTCACAGCCATTCACACCCTTTCATTTCTTCTATAATAAATTCAATTAACTCGTTTCCCTGTTCGTTTAAATAGTGGCCGGTTCATAAAAAATTCGTGCGCGTCGGGAAGCGTCTCGAGGAATTGTAAGCGATTGCGCCGGTCGAAAAGGGTTTGAAATCTAATTCGGATGGTGGTATTTTGTTTAAATGTGATTCAAAAATGGATTTCTAAAAGAACAGTAGATTTAGAGAGAGGGAAGAACATCATGAGCAACATACTTTGGGGATTAGGTGGTATGCTTACCATCTTCTTAATTGCAATTTTATTTTCAACAAACCGAAAGGCGATTAATTGGAGAACCGTAGCTGGCGGGCTAGCGATTCAAATTACATTCGCCTTTCTTGTATTTGTAACAACTTGGGGACAAAATATATTACAGTATATGTCCCAAAGTGTCAATAACTTAATTGGCTATACAACAGAAGGAATTGAATTCTTGTACGGTCCGCTCATTAATCATGAAAACATGGGGATGATGTTTGCGTTCCAAGTACTGCCTACGATCATCTTCTTCAGTTCACTCATTGCCGTATTGTATCATTTAGGCATTATGCAAAAGGTCATTATGTTAATTGGTGGTCTGTTATCGAAAGTGTTAGGTACGACAAAAGTCGAGAGCATCAACGCGGCGGGGAATATTTTCGTTGGGCAAACAGAGGCGCCACTTCTCATTCGTCCATTCATCTCCCGTATTACAAAATCTGAGCTTTTCGCCGTCATGACAGGAGGTTTCACCTCTATTGCCGGTTCAACACTAGTTGGGTATACGCTTTTAGGCATTGAAGTAGAGTATCTTCTAGCTGCATCCTTCATGGCTGCTCCAGCAGCGCTAGTGCTCGCGAAGCTATTTGTGCCAGAAGTAGAGCCGCATCATGAAGTGATTGAGGACGTTGCTCCTGAAGAAAGTGACACGACGAACGTCTTTGACGCGATTGCAGGTGGTGCTGTGACAGGGCTTAAGTTAGCTGTGAACATTGGTGCGATCTTGCTATCATTTATTGCTTTATTAGCTCTACTAAATGGCATCATTGGCTGGGTTGGAAACTTATTTGATGTAGCGATTACGCTTGAAAAGCTACTCGGCTACTTGCTTGCGCCACTCGCGTTTGTCATCGGTGTCCCATGGGACGAAGCCGTTCGTTCTGCTAGTTTCATTGGCCAAAAGATCGTAACAAACGAATTTGTTGCCTTCTCAAGCCTCGGAGAAGTCAAAGGGGAGCTCAGTGAAAAAGCTGAGATTGTCACAACCTTCGCGCTTACAGGATTCGGTAGTCTCTCCGGTATCGGCGTGCAGATTGGAGCCTTAGGTGGCATGGCCCCTGATCGTCGTAAAGACGTAGCGAACTTAGGCTTACGTGCGGTAATTGCTGCAACGCTTGCAAACTTGCTATCTGCTAGTATTGCTGGGATGTTTTTATTTTAGGGCTTACCATATAATTCTCTTACGTGAAGGCAAGAAGCTGTTGCGCCGTAACCCAAATCATTTTAATAGATTCATTAAAAAGGCTTTCTTACTACAGGAAGCCTTTTTAAATTGAGTTTGTGTAAATCCTTATTTTTCTATATATTTTACATAGAAGAAATCTTATGAATATGTGAGTGGTTGCTGATGAAACAACATGACATCTTAATTATTGAAGACGAAGTTCGGATTAGAGAAGAGTTGCAGGGGTATTTGCAAAGTTTAGGGTACATAGTTGACGCTGTTACGGAGTTCCAACAGGTGATTCCATACATACAACAATCGAAACCAGACCTGATTTTGCTGGACATTAATTTACCTTATGTTGATGGTTATACACTTTGCAGGGAGATTCGTAGAGAGTCAAACGTACCGATCATAGTGGTGACAAGTCGTGACCATGAAATGGATGAGCTGATGAGTATGAACCTTGGGGCGGATGATTTCGTAACGAAGCCATATAATCTGCAGATTCTCATGGCGCGTATTGAAGCTGTCCTTAAGAGAGCGTATGTCCATCAGTCATTAAGCACCTTAGAATATGAAGGAATGGAGCTTGAGGTGGCCAAGGGGACCATCCGATATCAAGGCGATGAGCATATGTTGACGAAGAATGAGCTTAAAATCTTACACTATTTAATGGAGAATCAAGGTGTCATTGTTTCGAGAGAGCAGTTGATGGAGTACTTGTGGTCATCTGATCTCTTTGTAGATGATAATACGCTCTCTGTTAACATGACCCGTTTGCGAAAGAAGATTGAAGAGATCGGGCTTGGCAAACCGATTGAAACAAGAAGAGGGCTTGGGTACATTTTAATATGAGTATACATGCCTTCTTACGCGAGAAAGTTGTGTTTCTCTCAACAAATGCTCTATTACACACCCTGTTTATGATCTTCTTGGCGAAAGTTCAGGTGAGTGCGTGGATGATCTTTGTTGTAGGCCTTGCCTGGTTTATTCCATTACTCCTTTCTTATTTACTAGAATTTCTAAAGAAAAAAAGATATTACAGCGAGCTGGTGGAGGCTCAAGCGGCCTTAGATAAGAAATATTTACTGCCAGAGTTAACGGAGAGTCCAGGGTTCTTAGAAGGGAGAATTGTTCAAGATGTAATTGAAGATGCTTATAAGCAGATGCATGAACATGTGAACTTTTATAAGCGAGAGGAAGAAGAATACCAGGACTATATTGAAATGTGGGTGCATGAGATTAAGACTCCAATCGCTTCAGCCAAGTTAATGATCCATAACGGGAAGTTTGATGAAGGAGTTTTAGAAGAGTTGGATAAGACAGAGCGGTTTGTGGAGCAGGTTTTATATTTTGCCAGAAGTCGTTATGTGAGTGAAGATTATATGATTCGCGAGTTTCCAATCAAAGAAGCTGTCCATAAGGTAGCTAAGCGAAACGCTAAAGCTTTTATCTATAATCGGATTAAATTAGAGGTTGGAGATATGAATGACGTTGTTTATAGTGATATGAAGTGGGTGGAGTTCATTTTGAACCAAATTGTCATCAACGCTATTAAGTATTCTAAGGAAGACCAACCTTACCTGAAGGTGTACACGACAATCCAAGAGAACAGTGTTGTTTTAAGCCTTGAGGATAATGGGATCGGAATTAGCGAGAAAGATGTGAGTCGTGTGTTCGATAAAGGATTTACTGGTGAGAACGGTCGTAACTATAGTAAATCTACCGGAATGGGACTCTATTTATGTAAGCGCCTTGCGGATAAATTGAATCTTGGAATCAAGCTCGAATCAAAACAGAATCAAGGCACTACAGTTCATGTAATCTTCCCAAAAAGTAAAGTGTTCCTAATGGAATCGTAGTAGGCGATTCCATTTTTTTATGAATCTTACAAAACTGTAAGCTTCCTGTCACGTAATGCGATAGGTGATGATAGGGGAGAGAGTGTACCATTGAGACAGAAATCAACAAAGGGGAGATTCGATGCCATCCATTATGCAAGCTTCACATATCGAGAAATACTTTGGAAATAAAGGGAATGTGACCAAGGCGCTTGATGATTTATCGTTTGATGTGGAAAAGGGAGACTTTGTTGGGATTATGGGACCTTCGGGGAGTGGGAAAACGACGCTCTTAAACTGTATCTCAACAATTGATACGGTAACGACGGGCCATATTACCATTAACTCTCAAGATATTACGAAGTTAAAGAAGAAACACTTGGAGAAATTTCGTCGTGATGAACTGGGGTTTATCTTTCAGGATTTTAATTTACTAGATACGCTAACAGCTTTCGAGAACATTGCTCTAGCTCTTACCATTCAAGGGGAAAAACCTTCTGAGATTACATCCAAAGTACAAGCCACAGCCGAAAAATTAGAAATTACTTCTGTGTTAAACAAGTTTCCATATGAAATGTCAGGTGGTCAAAAGCAGCGTGTAGCCTCAGCCCGTGCCATTGTTACAAATCCATCACTTGTTTTAGCTGATGAACCAACAGGAGCGCTTGATTCAAAGTCCTCACGACTCTTGTTGGAATCATTTGAGAAGCTCAATCAGGATTTAGATACGACGATTTTGATGGTCACGCATGATGCTTTCACAGCAAGCTATGCCAATCGAATTTTGTTTATTAAGGACGGTAAGATCTTTAATGAACTCGTTAAGGGTCAGGATACGAGGAAAGCGTTTTTTAATCGAATTATGGAAGTCGTGACGTTACTCGGAGGTGACGCGGACGATGTATTTTAAATTATCCTTACGAAACGTAAAGCGAAGCTTCAAAGACTATGCGATCTATTTCTTAACGATTACATTTGCCGTTTGTCTTTTCTACAGCTTCAACTCGATATCAGCTCAAAAAGCAATGCTTGATTTATCCTCAACTCAGTCGGATATGATAGATGTACTTATGCGCATGATTGGGGCCATCTCTGTTTTCATTTCAGTCGTGTTAGCTTTTTTAATCTTATTTGCGAATCGTTTCTTAATTAAGAGGCGCCAAAAAGAATTAGGCATGTACATGACATTAGGAATGAGTAAGTACCACATCTCAAGGATTCTTGTAATGGAAACCTTTTTCATTGGTTTAATGTCACTAGCAGTGGGTCTTGGGCTTGGTGTGCTATTATCACAAGGGTTATCGGTTCTAACTGGTGCCTTATTTAAGGTAGATATGAATGCGTATGAGTTCGTCTTCTCAACGGAGGCGATGATCAAGACGGTCATTTATTTTGGAATTATATTCCTGGTGGTGATGGTGACTAATATCCTTGTGATGAGTAGGTATAAACTGATTGATTTATTAACAGCTTCTAGAAAGAATCAGAAGTTAAAACTTCGAAAGACCTCAACTGCTGTCATTGTCTTTATCAGTTCTCTTATCCTTCTAGGAATCGCTTATGGAATGATGCTTGAGTATGGATTGTTCTATGATATTGCTGTGTTTTGGGTAAGTATTGCACTTGGTGCAGTCGGAACCTTTCTTTTCTTCTTCTCACTTTCCGGGTTCCTTCTAAACGTCTTGAAGAAGAACGAAAAGTTGTACTATAACCATATTAATATGTTTGTCTTGCGCCAAATCAATAGTAAAGTAAATTCCACGTTTATTTCGATGACAATTATTTGCTTGATGCTGTTCTTCACGATTGGGGTTTTATCGACTGGATTCAGTTTGAAAGAGAGTTTAGAAAAGGAGCTTGATCAGACTACCCCTTATGATGCGACGTTGTATGACTATGTAGACGGGGAGGAAGTAGGTACCTTAAAAGAAGCGTTTAACAATTTGGAACTTAACGAGTATGGGGATACGATTGTATTTACTCGCCACCGTACTGATGAACGAATTATAAACTATTTGAAGCCTTACTCCACTCGAGATTCGAATAAATTTCTCGATCAAGATCGTGGGGTAGACCTAGAAGTTATGAAACGATCTGATTATGAAGAATTGGTTAAAATGCAAGGGAAAGAGCCTATAAGTTTAAAAGGGGAAGAAGTGCTCCTCCTCACGAACCGAACAAACTTGAAAGAGAGTATTAGGCACTTTGTTGAACAAGAAGAGAAGATCAAGATTAGGGGTGAGAGTTATCCAATTACTTCTAAGGGTATGCAAATGCTCTCTACCAAAACGGATAGTGTAGCAATGGAGTTTATGACAGCTGTTTTACCTGACGAAATGGCCGAACAACTTCCTGTTTTCTCTGTTACGTTGAACGTACAATATGAAGAAGGGAAACAAGGGGTGGCAGACGAGAAAGTTCAAGAAGCAAGGAGAATGTTAAACCAAAGAAGTGATCTATCGACTCACGTCCTAGGTACAACAAAGACAGGAGCCTATGAACGATCGACTGGCACATCGGCTGTAGCTGTGTATATTGGAGTTTACCTTGGTATCGTCTTCCTCATTTCCAGCGCAGCCATACTCGCTCTTCAGCAACTATCAGAAGCAAGTGAAAATATGGAACGCTATTCTATGCTCAAGAAGATTGGGGTGACCCAAAAAGGCGTTCATCAGTCCATATTCAAGCAAGTCTTTGTTTATTTCATGATGCCTCTAGCCCTTGCTATCATTCACTCTATTTTTGGCATAAAGGTAGTCAACGACGCACTCTTGACAGCTGGTCAATCAAGCGTCCTCCTGCCATCATTTATTACAGCTGGTGTCATTATTATCGTGTATGGCGGGTACTTCCTTGCGACCTATTCTGGATATAAATCGATTGTAAAGTAACGATAGTAGCCCTGGTGAGTTTTGATAAGCTCATTGGGGCCTTTTTGTTCCCTAAGTGCCTTTGAATGATATGGAAGTGGTGGTAGGGGATGTTATATCCTAATTATGGAAGTATATGTTACAATGTTGTTATTTACGTTTACGATCTAACGTTGATTACCTAACAGAAATTCTCTACTTTATTATTCAACTCACTTTAGCCAAGAAATAAACATACAAAACTAGTGAGAAAACGGGAGGGGCGTTTTTTGGAATTCTTAAAGAAACTAAATATCATTTTAGCGATTGTATCAGTTAGTCTTGCTATCTATCATTTTTTTATCGAGAACCTATCTTTACCCGATTCTGCGGTGTTCTTCTATTTGTCGGTCGTCCTTTTGCTAAATGGGATTCAAAATATAAAAGAAGGTCATTATGGTTGGGGAGGATATCTGCAAATCGTTGCAGCTGTGACATGCTCTGCTGCGGCTATAACGGACTTTCTTTAGTCTTGTTCAGGATGAATAAAAGCTAGATAAGCAATAAAAGGGGAGAGGTAAGAATGAATCATTTATCAAAAAGGTTTCAAGATTTCGCAGAACAAGAATGTGATGGATCTAGTCCGCTTTATGCACATCTATCGCGGCAGGTTTCTTATGATGATGAGATACTGAGGATCTCATCATATGCGAGCGAAGGACAGCCCGTGCCGAACCTTTTGTTTGGGGCCGTACACTACATATTATTAAATGGCGAAGAACACGAGTTGAAGAACTTTTATCCAAGCATCGCGGACCATCCTAATTCTATAGAGGGGGTGTATCCGGTGTTTCGCGATTTTTGTATGGAGAATCGTCAAGCGATCATTGAACTCCTTGAAGAGAGACGAGTGCAAACAAATGAAGTGAGGCGTTGTGCTTATTTGTATCCTGTATTTTGCGAGATTTATAAACGTACGGCTATTCCTTTATCAATTATAGAAATCGGGACTAGTGCAGGTCTTCAATTGCTGTGGGATCAGTATGCATACTCATATGAGGGCGAGGAGTGGGTAGGGAATGACGATGCAAAAGTACATCTTACTGCAGAAGTGCGAAATGAAAGTGAACCTTTTGTCTTCAGAACAAGTCCTCCTGTTGTTTCAAAAGTGGGTATTGATGTGAACGTTAGTGATCTCACTGATGAAAAAGAGCGTTTATGGCTAAAAGCTCTCATATGGCCCGAACATAAAGAACGTAGAAAGCTTTTTGAAGGAGCAGTACATCAACTCATTGAAAATCCACCACCGATGATTGAAGGCGACGGGGTTTCCCTAATTACTGAACAAGCTCACCTTGCTCCTCGAAACAGTGCACTTTGTATCTTCCATACTCACGTAGCCAACCAAATCCCTGAGATGAAAAAGGCTGAACTTCTTAAGCGGATAAGAGACATTGGGAAAGAGCGCGATGTTTTCCATATTTACAATAATATGAATGACCGAAAACTTCATTTAGACTCAATTCGAAACGGTGTTGAAACGCATGAGGTGATTGGGGATACGGATGGGCACGGAAGATGGTTTGAGTGGAAGTTGGATGAATAGTTGAGGGTTTTTAAGTTAGGAGAAGATGGGGGAAGACGTCTGGAAAATAAGTGTCGACGGCTAGAAAGCGGATTCTGACGTCGGGAAAAAGCCTCGTGATGGCCAGAAAGCGAATGCCGACGTCAGGAAAAGCTATGCGACGGCCAAAAAGAACGAGCTGACGACCGGAAAAAGCCAAGCGACGGCCAGAAAGTACATGCTGACGTCGGGAAAAAGCCTGTGGACGGCCAGAAAGTACATGCTGACGTCCGAAAAAAGCCAAGCGACGGCCAGAAAACACATGCTGACGTCCGAAAAACCCCCTCGACGGCCAGAAAACGCACGAATCCCCCCTCACGCCCTAAAACTAAATAAAACTCACAAAAAAGCCCGAACCGTCTACAGGTAACGATTCGGGCTTTGTTATATTTTATGAAGCTGCTAATACGCTCGGTCGCTTAATAAAGAACGACAACACTAAGCCAATAATAGCAGAGATCCCGGCAACGATGAAGGAGACGTTCACGCCGTGAACAAGACCTTCGATTCCGTTACTCGGTCGTGCTGCTGTACTCATTACGGTTACAAGTAGAGCCGTACCGACAGCGCCTGATACTTGGCGCATGGTGTTATTCATGGCTGTTCCGTGTGAAATGAGATGGTCTGGCAGTTGGTTAATACCGGCTGTTGTAACAGGCATCATAACCAAGGCCACACTCAGCATACGGAAAGCATTGACGATTGTCAGGTACATGAATGATGTCTGAGCTGTTAAGTCCGTAAACATAAACGTTGTAACGACTAGGATGATTAATCCGGTGATGGCTAACCATTTAGCGCCGAATTTATCAAATAATCGACCTGTAATTGGATTACTGAAGCCCATAATGAGTGCGCCAGGTAAGAGCATTAACCCAGATTCTAGTGCTGTAAATCCTAGCATCTGTTGCATATATAACGGTAGTACAGTAGAAGCACCGATCAAGGCAATAAATACGACCATACCAAGAACCGTTGTAAGTGTGAATGTTTTATACTGAAAGACTTTAAATTCAAGTATTGGCTCACGTAATCGTCTTTGGCGTAAGATGAACCAGGTTAAAGTAACGGCTCCAATCAGCATGGATATAGGGACTTGAGGGTTACTCCACCCAGCTTCTCCCCCGGCAATACTAAATCCGTAAAGAATCCCACCAAAACCGAATGTAGATAAAATAATCGAAAGGATATCAAGTTTAGGGAATGTCTGTTTCGTTACGTTTTTAAGAATGAAATACGCAATAATAAAATCTATAATGACGATCGGTAAAATCACGTAAAATAGGCTTCTCCATGGGAATTGGTCGACTAGCCATCCTGACAATGTAGGACCAATCGCAGGAGCGAATGAAATCACGAGGCCAAACATCCCCATTGCAGCACCACGCTTTTCAATTGGGAAAATCATAAATAGAATGGTTTGCATTAATGGGATGATAATTCCTGCACCAGATGCTTGCAGAATCCGTCCTACCATTAAGAGCGGAAAGTTTGGCGCAATGGCGCAAATGAGTGTCCCGAATGCGAAGAGTCCCATAGCTGTTAGGAAGAGACCCCTTGTTGTGAAACGCCCAATTAAGAAGGCGGTGATCGGAATCATCACGCCGTTTACGAGCATAAAGATCGTCGTAAGCCACTGAGCTGTACTCGCTTCTAAATTAAGGTCTGCCATGATATTTGGCAGGGCAGTGGCAAGTAGTGTTTGGTTTAAAATGGCAGCAAATGCGCCTGATAAAAGCACAATAATAAGGGGGACTTTATTAATTGGTTCTTCTTTTTGTGTTGTATCTTGTGTGTTAACCACAATGTTCCCTTCTTTCTTTTCTAAGTGATTCGTTAAAGTCTTCTAATGAAGCCCTGTTTGAATAATGGTTATTTCTTTCTTGTACTTCGACATGGCTTCATCTATCGTATAGTCATTTGAAAGACACTGCACAAGGTTATGGAACGTAATCGCAATGACAATTTCGAAGACGTGATAGAGCTGCTCGGTGTCTTTAATGTTCAGACGATCCATATCTACGAGCTCACTCACTTGTGTAAATCTGGAATCATCTGATCCCTTACGAATGTATCTGGTCACTTCTTTTTCAATCTTATAGTTTTTATTTAAAAGAACGTTTCGAAGGTAGTTATTCTGACCTTCTTTTTGCGAATGATGAAGAGCTGATTGGAAGAGATCCTCCATCGCTTTAAACATATTGCCTTCATGATCTTTCAAGCGTTGTAAAAAGTTCTCATGCTGGTCTTTCGCGTGTTCATTCAGTAAGTAAAAGAACGCATCTTCTTTATCTTCGAAATACTGATAGAAGCTTCCTCTTGGAATGCAAGCTTTCTTAAGAATATTAGATATAGATGCTTCATATAGAGAAACGCGAGAGAATTCCTCTTTAGCCGCTTCGATCAGCTTTTCTCTTTTCTCTTCATTCAAATTATAGAACGTTGGTTTCGGCATTCTTCTCCTCCTTGTGCCTACATATGACAACGTGTCACATGACGACCTGATCTACTATATATGACGCGGTGTCATACGTCAACAAAAATGCAAATGAAAACACGAGGCACATGGCCTCGTGTTGGTTAGCTGTTTTGTAGCTTTTTCTTTTTGCGTGCTTTTTCTTTCTCAATTTGCTTACTACGAAGTTGACCACAAGCCGCGTCAATGTCTGTTCCGTGTTCTGTACGGACACCACATTTAATGCCGCGATCCATAAGGGTTTGATAGAACGTAAGGATCGCTTCCTTCTCACTTCGATCATATGGGTGGTCGGCTACTGGGTTGTAAGGAATTAAGTTCACGTAAGATAAGTGACGCTTATCCTTCAACAAGTTAGCGAGTTGTTCAGCTTCTTCTTTATGGTCATTGACGTCTTTCAGTAAGATATATTCAAACGTAATGCGTCGATTCGTTTTCTCTAGATAGTAATCAATAGCTGGCATTAGTTTTTCTAATGGGTAAGCTTTGTTGATCTTCATAATCTTAGAACGTAAATCGTTGTTTGGTGCGTGAATGGATAACGCCAGATTCACTTGAATGCCTTCGTCTGCGAAGTCGTACATCTTCGGTGCAATTCCGCTTGTGGAGACGGTAATGTGACGAGCTCCGATGGAAAGACCTTTTTGATCGTTTACAACTCTTAAGAAGTCCATTAAGTTATCGTAGTTATCAAATGGTTCACCAATACCCATAACGACAATGTGGCTCACGCGCTCATCTTTGCCCTGGTTGTCGAGGTGATGCTGAACCTGCATGATCTGCTCAACGATCTCACCACTTGTAAGGTCACGGCTCTTACTTAAAATTCCGCTTGCGCAGAATGAGCAGCCGATATTACAACCAACCTGCGTTGTCACACAGACAGAAAGGCCGTAGTTAAAGCGCATAAGAACCGTTTCAATGACGTTTCCGTCGGCTAGTTTGAATAGAAACTTAATGGTGCCGTCTTGTGACTCCTGCTTAATCTCTTCCGTTAACGTTCCGAGTGTGAAGTGAGATTCTAACAAATTAATCAAAGACTCGTTGACGTTCTTCATTTGAGAAAAGTCCGTTACACGTTTCTGATAAAGCCAGTCCCATACTTGTTTTGCACGGAACTTCTTCTCACCATGTTCCATAATCCAATCCGTCAGTTGTTCAAACGTTAATCCGTAAATGGATTGTTTCATATATAGTAAACTCCTTTTAAAAAAATCGCTATTCCTATAGTAGTCCATTTGCGGGTAGTAAACAACCAGCAAGTGAACTATCATAATTTTGAGTCAATTGTGTTCTTATTTACATTTTACCAAAAGTCTTAGGTTTCAAAACTCGTTTATCTCACAGAATTTGAGAAACAGAAACATTATACATGTAGAAGGGGGGATTTGTCTAACGACTACAGATCTATGTTTCACCTACTTATCATTGAGGTACCTTACCACTAGGATTGTTCATATAATAGACTCACTAAACTTGATCGTAAAAAGGGTGACGACAATGTATAAACGAATATTACTAGCAACTGATGGATCAGAACATTCCATACGCTCAACAAAGCATGCGGCAGCCTTAGCCAAACAGTTCGATGGAACGGTTGAGATTGTCTATGTTGTAGATGGAAACAAATCAAAACAAGACGTTCTTCATAATATGAGCGAATATGAAATTGAATTAAAGCGAAAAGAAAAGACTAGATCGGTCCAAGAGGTATTAGAACAAGAAGACGTTTCCTTTAAGACCCACATTCTGCACGGTGAACCTGGGCCTACAATTGTAGAGTTTGCAAACGAAAACGACTATGACTGTGTCGTAATCGGAAGCCGTGGTCACAATGCCCTACAAGAAATGATCCTTGGCAGCGTCAGTCACAAAGTGGTGAAGCGAGTAGACGCGCCGGTTATGGTTATTAAATAATAAGATGACCGAAAGAAGTCATTCTCTTGAAGGATGGCTTCTTTTAAATATGGAATGCATCAGAAAACAAGCGAGTATTTTCCCTGGAAAGCGGGAAGTATACTCGCTTTTATTCGTGTAGTTCAGTAATTTCTCCACCAATGGCTTCTCCGTAGGATACATCATTTACGGTGTAGACGGTGAAACGCCATTTGTAACCAACATAAGCAGCAGGTTGTGTCGTAATTCTGACCACTTCATCCTCTGAGTATTGTTGATCTAGAGTTTGTTGGAGCTGTTGCTTCGAGTAGGCTTTCCACCCTAGTAATAGACAAAGAATCATAAGTCCGCTTACGACCCATTTCCACCCGTAAAGCTTTTGCGACAGGGAAAAGAGAGTGAGCAAGAGTAAGCCACCTAGAAGCCAAAGATCCCTTTTAATAAGAGAATACTCTAGGTTATGTTCGTTTACAGGATAGAAAAGGTGAGCCCCGTTTCCTAAATAATCAATTCCGATTCCTGCTATAAGTAATAGAAGCCCAATCCCAATCCACCTTCTAAAAAAGGTGAAAGGCAAGAGTTTGTATGTTAAGAGGGCTAAGGCAAGACTTGTGAATGGAAGTAAAAATAGGGAGTGAGTAGACACATTGCCTATTAATTTCGGCACATCTATGATCATCACTAGCGCACCACCAAGGAAAATGGTTGCGATTCGTCGGCCGTATGACATGGTGTGTCGGTAAAAGAATAAATGAGTCAGAATCATAGCTGTTAAGATATGTAGCAATGAAGAAGGAATGTGGTTTAATAAGATCTCTGTCATAGTGTCACTCGCGTTCTTTTTGGTATAGTGTATCTTTAGGACTTTACCTTTTTTCTAGAAAAATAAACCATAAAACGAGTAACTTGACCAAATGAATAGAGCGATATACAATTTAACTACCGAACGTTAGGTAGTAATGGGGGTTTTTAGGTGAGTAAAGATAAAATTCTAACAGAAGCGCTTAGCTTGTTTGCTTCAAGAGGATATGAAGGAGCAACATTATCAGAGTTAGCCTCGCGCGTGGGAATGAAGAAGGCTTCGATTTATTCTCATTATAAAAATAAAGAAGAGATCTTCTGGGCCGTTATTGACTGTGCCTACCAAGAAGAAATCGCTAAATTGTCAACAGGTATGAAAGAAGTTCAGCATCTCGCTTTCCGCGAGCGACTTCATAATATGATGGATCAGCATGTTCATTTTTATAAGGAAAATGATGAAAATGCTAACTTATGGAGACGGATGACTCTGTTTCCTCCTCAAGATTTCAAAGAGGGTCTGAAGGCAAAATTACTCGAATATGAGCAACAATTTAATGAAATGTTGGAACAAGATTTGGATAGAGCGATTCAGTCAGGAGAAATTAGAGAAGTGAACCGGGATACGGGCCTTGCTATGATCAATTGCATTTTGGATGGGCTGTTCGTTGAATACAGCTATTATGATGATGAAGAATTCAACAAACGTGTGGAAGCAGTCAAAGTCATGACGTGGCGTGCGTTTCTTCCTGCGGGAAAGGAGGCTGAATGATGGGGTGGACCTATGTAATTGTCGCTGGACTTCTAGAGATCATCTGGATCTTTACGATGAAACAATCAGAAGGATTTACCCAAATGGTTCCTAGTATCGTTACGGTGATCCTATTGGTTGTCAGTTTCTACATCTTCTCTAAGGCGATGGAATATATCTCAGTTGGAACAGCCTACGCTGTCTTCACCGGAATTGGTACAGTTGGTGCGGTAACAGTTGAATTTGTAATGGAGCCCGAACTGGTTAGTGCTATAAAAGTGTTCTTTATCTTAGTCCTTCTTACAGGAATAGTAGGACTCAAAATAACAGAGAAAGAAGAGTCTGAAACAAGTGAGGTGAGTCACTAATGGCATGGATTCAATTAATGTTTGCAGGAATAGCAGAAGTATCTGGTGTTACGTTCCTGAAGTTAACAGATGGATTTAAACATAAAGGATATGTATTCTTAATGTTGATTGCAGGAATTATAAATTTTTATTTGTTATCAAAAGCGATACAATCATTGCCGATTGGAACAGCGTACGCGGTCTGGACAGGAATCGGATCGATTGGAACGGTTGTGGTTGGAATGATCTTTTTCCGTGAATCAAAAGAGTGGTTAAGACTTCTGTTTATCTCGATGATTATAATAGGAATTGTTGGACTAAAGATGACAACTGCGTAAAAAAGGATTACGTTTTTGCGAAATTGAATGCGTCAGAGAACACAAAAGCTCCTATTTGTAATAGAATAGTCTCTTGGAATACAAAAGATAAAAGGAGACCCGACATCATGGATGAAACGAAACAAAACGAGCGCTATGAGTTTCTGGCCAATGACCCGAACTTTAAAGTCATGCCCGTGATGGTTACGCTAATCATCGGGGCGTTTTTTGCGATATTAAATGAAACGTTACTGAACATTGCCCTGACAACGCTCATGGACCGTTTTTCTGTGAATGAACCGACCGTTCAATGGATGGCAACTGGTTTTATGCTTGTTATGGGGATTATGACGCCCATTTCGGCCTTATTGATACAATCGTTCACAACAAGAAAAATGTTTATCGGAACCATGACTATTTTCACAATAGGTACAGCCATTTGTGCAATAGCCCCAACGTTCCCGATTTTGCTTGGAGGACGCTTGCTACAAGCAGTCGGCACAGGTGTGCTGATCCCGATTATATTTAACACATTCCTATTAATCTTCCCGCCGGAACGACGCGGTGCGGTTATGGGAACAGTGGGCCTTGTCATTATGTTCGCACCAGCGATTGGTCCGACACTATCAGGAATCATCGTTGAACATTTAGGATGGAGATACTTATTCATTTCTGTCATTCCATTCTCGTTGTTCTCAATCGCCTTTGCACTTAAATTCCTGCGAAATGTCGGCGAAGTGACGAAGCCAAAACTTGATATCCTATCCATTGTCTTATCGACAGTCGGTTTCGGCGGCGTCGTGTTAGGCTTTAGTCTAGCAGGTGAAGGAGATGCAGGCTTCCTTGCTCCGAAAGTCTATCTATCTATTATTGTTGGCGTAATCTCACTTATCGTGTTCACATTCCGTCAATTGAAATTAGAAGAACCCATTTTAGACGTACGCGTTTTCCGATATCCGATGTTCACTCTCGGCTTAACGATGTTTGTCATTATTATGGTATCTATGTTTTCTTCAGAAATTATATTGCCTATGTATATGCAAGGAGCACTTGGTCTACAGGCGGCTACCGCTGGTCTTATTTTACTACCAGGCGCCCTTTTGAATGGCTTAATGTCGCCGATTATGGGCAAATTATTTGATAAGTACGGCCCAAGAAAACTCATGATCCCAGCGACTGTTGTATTAAGCGGAACGATGTTTGCCTACAGCCGCATCGGTCTTGATACATCCATTCCTTACATTGTCGTGTGTTATTTACTATTGATGCTGTCGGTGTCGGCTATTATGATGCCAGCCCAAACAAACGGCCTAAACCAATTACCGAAGCACCTGTACCCACATGGGACAGCCATCATGAACACACTTCAACCCGTATCAGGCGCAATTGGGATCTCGGTCTTCATCGGTATTATGACATCACGTAAAAATGCCTATCTAGAAAATGCCACGAATCCGTCTACTGCAGGTACCCAAGCAGAAGCTCTTGTATCAGGGGTTGAATTGGTGTACTGGGTTGTCTTCTTCTTTGCCATTGCAGCATTTTTCGTTACGCTATTTGTAAAACGCGCTGCTCCAGAGCAAGAAGTTACATCTGATGTGCATGCTGAAGCGAAATAGATTTTTGAAGCAGTTCTGTTTAGGGTGAGTACGCTCTAAGGGGAACTGCTTTTTTTGTGGGGGCGGGAGAGTGGTGAAGCTTGGTGGCTGCTCGAGTGGGGGGGATGGCTCAAGTTGGGGCGCGGCGGCTCAAGTTAGGCGGGAAACGGCTCAAGTTGGGGCGTCACCGGCTCAAGTAGGAGACGAACCGACTCAAGTGAAGAAAAAAGCGACTCAAGAAGCGAAAATAACAGCTCAAGTAAGGGCGCACCGGCTCAAGTGAAGCGAGAACGGCTCAAGTCCGGCCGTCACCGGCTCAAGTAGGAGACGAACTAGCTTAAGTAAAGAAAAAAACGGCTCAAGAAGCGAAAATAACAGCTCAAGTAGGGGCGCAACGGCTCAAGTGAAGCGAGGACGGCTCAAGTCCGGCTGTCACCGGCTCAAGTAGGAGGTAAAGAGGATCAAGTAAAGAAAAAAGCGACTCAAGAAGCGAAAATAACAGCTCAAGTAAGGGCACAGCGACTTAAGTGAAGCGAGAACGGCTCAAGTTCTACAGCTGATGACTAAAGTTGGGCCGAAACCCGCTCAAGCTCCACACCCCGGCCCGACGCAAGACCTGGACAGTCGCCACCGCCCGCCCCAGTAAGGCTCCCTATATAAAAAGCAACACTCAAAACCAGCTCACCATCACCCAATAAGTCTAATCTCCCACTATCAACAAAAACGTCTAAATAGTGACAAGTAGAAAAAAGCCTAAAAAATTTTCTGGAAAATGGGTTGCTTTTAGAAGACTACGGTGGTTATAATACAAGTAACGAAAGCGCTTTCGAAAGTAAGAGGTGGACCTTATGGTTACAATCTATGATATTGCAAAAAAGACAGGGTTCTCTGTCACAACTGTATCAAAAGTATTAAACAATTATTCAGATGTAAGCGAAAAGACGAAGAAAGCGATTAAAGCTGCAGTTGAGGAAATGGACTATTTACCAAACTCTCATGCGAGAACGTTAACGACTAAAAAATCTTGGACGATTGGCGTAGTATTCATCGAATCGTTAGGGATCGGTGTAAAACATCCGTTCTTTAATGCAGTAATCGAAAGCTTCAGGCAAGAGGTAGAAATAGAAGGTTACGATCTTCTGTTTGTTTCAAGAAATATTAGTAATCAGAAGAAAAGTTACTTAGATCATTTCAGGTATCGAGGTGTAGACGGTGTAGTCATTGTTTGTTCAACATATGATGACGAGCAAGTGAAGGAATTGATTGAAGATCCGATTCCAACCGTCGTCATAGATATGAGTAGTGATCAATCGAGCGTCGTTTATTCTGATAACTATGAAGGAAGTCGACTTGCGGTTGACCACCTGCATTCGCTAGGACACACTCGAATTGCCCACATAGCGGGGCATGAGTCAACTTTTGCAGGGGAACAGCGTAAGAAAGGGTTCTATCAAGCTATGAAAGCATTTAATCTTGATGTACCTGATGAGTACGTTGTGAATGGGGATTACTTTTCAATAGAAGGCGGCGCTAAAGCTATGAAGTCGTTGCTTGAACTCGAAGAGCGACCCACTGCTGTATATGCAGCAGGAGACAGCTTGGCCATGGGTGCCATGAACGCCATTCACGAGCAAGGACTCCGGGTTCCAGAAGATCTATCCGTAGTCGGATATGATGATATCGAACTTGCTCAGTATATCCATCCTGCCTTAACAACGATTCGACAACAGACCGATTTAATAGGTCAAGAATCTGCGAAACTATTATTAAAGCAAATTGATTGTAAAGAGAGTTATATAGCATGTACCCAGGTTCCGGTAGAGTTAATCATTCGCAAGAGTACTGGTCCTGTTGCATAAGCAAGGGAGGCTTTTAATGAATTCATTAGAAGCTCTTGTAAAATGAAACGAAAGCGGTTTCGTGTAAGGAACTTATATTTTTTTAGCTTTTTCGAAAGCGGTTTCGCCTGCAAGTGGATTTATATTTTTTTAAACATTTCGAAACCGGTTTCGCGATCTTGTTAGGAGAAGGTCATTGTACCTTTTTAATAAAATCTTTATAGGGGGTAGTAAGATGAAAAAGAGGTTAAGTTGGTCTTTGTTGTTGACTTTGATTATGGGTATTGCACTACTTGCTGGATGTTCTGATTCAGGATCTGCATCAGGTGATGGGGAAAAAGAAGATGATGACGTATTGAAAGTATGGTCATTCACGGATGAATTGAAAGAGCCGATCAAGACGTTTGAAGAGAAAAATGGCGTAAAAGTTGAATTAACGATTGTTCCGATTGCGGACTATCCTACGAAGCTTAAGCCTGTTTTAGAAAGCGGAGTTGGAGCACCGGATGTTTTCACAGGTGAGGTTGCATTCTTAAAGCAATGGACAGATCGTGATTACTGGGAAAACTTATCTCAAGAGCCTTATAATGCGGATGAGTTGGAAGGCGACTACATTGACTATGTATACGACTTAGGAAAAGATTCTGAAGGTAATGTGAAAGCGTTATCTTGGCAAACAACACCAGGTGGTATTTTCTACAAACGTAGTATTGCTAAAGAAGTTCTAGGTACAGATGATCCAGGTCAGTTAGGTGAAATGATGTCTTCTTGGGACGGGCTTTTCGAAGTGGGCGAGCAGTTAAAAGCTGAAGGTTACCGCTTGTTCCCTGATGAAGGTGCGATTCGTTGGTTTGCAAAAGGTGAAGATCCAGAACCTTGGGTAAATGAAGATGATGAATTGGTTATGACAGATGCGAAATTAAACTACTTTGATCACGCGAAGAAATTAAGAGAGAAAGATTACACAGCTTTTGCTCCAGAATGGTCTCCATCTTGGAATGCTTCTATGAGTGGTCCTATCGCATATAACGGCGGTTGGGAAGAAGTAGATGAGGATGCAGCAGCAAGCGACAAGACAGAAGTATTCTCTTACGCGCTACCAACTTGGGGTCTTCACAGTGTGTTGAAACCTAACGCTGAAGACACTTCAGGCGATTGGGGCGTAACAACTGGTCCAGTACCTTACTTCTGGGGTGGAACTTGGATTGGTATTTATAGCGGATCTGAGAAGAAAGATTTAGCTTGGGACTTTGTGAAAATGATGACTCATGATGAAGAATTCTTAACAGATTGGGCGAAAGAAACAGGCGACGTGTTATCTTACAAACCTGTTAATGAGAAGATCAAAGACGAATTCAGCGAGCCTTTCCTTAATGGACAGAACAACTACACGTTCTTCCTAGATCAGGCGAAAAAGATCGAGCCTGGCATCGTAACGAAGTATGACCAGCAGCTAGATACATTACTTGGCGGTCAGGTCATTGAGTATGTTGATGGTAAGAAGACAAAAGAAGAAGCGATTGAAGAATTCTACAAGCAAGTGAAAAATGCTTATCCGGAAATTAAGACACCATAAAGAGCAATGATAGAAGAGGTAGTCCGGTCTCCCGAGTGGACTGCGACTACCTCTATTCTATTTAAGGCACTTATGTAGATAGTCTGATAGAGAGAGGGATACCAATGAAGAAGTTAAACCACAAAGGGTATTATTTTATCGCACCATTTTTCGCGATCTTTCTCGTTTTTAATATCTATCCTGTTTTGCTGACCTTTTATTACACATTTACAAGGTATGAAGGGTATGGAAAACCGGAGTTCATTGGACTCGAGAACTATACACGAATTTTAACCGATGGCTACTTCTTAGAAGCCTTCATCAATACTTGGAAGATCTGGGGATTAAACTTTGCGCTGCAACTTGGAATCGCATTGTTCCTAGCAGCACTATTCTCCGATTTACGATACCGCATTAAAGGGATCGGATTCTTCCGGGCCGTATTTTACTTACCGAACTTGATTACGATTAGTTCAGTAGCGATTCTATTTAACATAATGCTTGATTGGCAGCATGGTTCGATCAATATGTTTTTAATGAAAATTGGTCTTATCTCTGATCCTATTAATTGGTTGAACGAACCCGCAACAGCTCAAATTTCAGTAGCGCTGATCTTAACGTGGATGTGGTTTGGTTACACCTTTATCGTCCTTATGGCCGGTGTATCAGGGATTCCTGGTGAACTTTATGAAGCGGCTCTTATTGACGGAGCGAACAGATGGCAGACATTTGTTCATATTACATTACCTTTACTTAAACCTATTATGCTTTATGTCATGATTACATCACTTATTGGTGGACTGCAGTTGTTTGATCTACCGATGTTAATAACAGATGGTCTTGGGGCACCTGAAGGGTCCTTAAACACAATGGTACTTTATCTGTATAACCAAGCATTCCGCTATAACAACTACGGATATGCAGCAACAATTGCTTATGCACTGTTCCTGATCACTGTATTATTCTCTGTAGTTACATTCCGATCCATGTATCGAACTAACGCGAAGAAAGAGGGGTAACGAGATGAAAACTGAGAAAAAGTCATTAAACGTGCCCGTTAACAAACAAGGGTTGAAGAAGAAAAGAAGTTTCTCCAGAAAGGCGATTTATACACTGTTGATCTTGTTAACGCTTATCAGCATTGTTCCTTTCTATATGATGATTATCAACGCAACACGTGAAAACCAAGCCATATTAGGTGGGTTCTCTTTCCTTCCTGGGAGTGCTCTTATTGAGAACTACCGCACCATGATGGATTATGTGAACATTTGGAACGGATTCAAAAACAGTTTAATCGTCTCTGTATCCGTTACGGTTCTAAGTGGTTATTTCTCAGCCTTAACAGCATTTGGATTTGCGGTTTATGAATTTAAAGGAAAGAATCTATTATTCATCTTCATGCTACTTATGATGATGGTACCTGGACAGCTAGGGTTAATCGGTTTCTATGAGCTAAACAATGCGATTGGAACACTTGATACGTACATTCCGTTAATTGTACCGGCTATTGCAAGTCCATTTGTGGTCTTCTTCCTTCGTCAGTACTTATCTACGACGCTTCATCCTTCTTTACTTGAAGCAGCTCGTATGGACGGAGCAGGAGAATTAAAAATCTTCCACACTGTAGCATTGCCAATTATGATGCCAGCGGTTGCGACGATGTCGATCTTCACATTTATCGGATCTTGGAACAACTATATCGTTCCATTAGTTGTCTTATTCTCACCAGAGAAGTATACGCTACCTGTATTAATGGGATTCTTAAAAGGCTCTCAAGTAGCTACAAACTTAGGTTCAATGTATTTAGGAATTGCGATTTCTGTTGTACCGATCATGGTCGCGTTTCTATTCTTCTCTAAATATATTATTAGCAGTATTTCAGCAGGATCAATTAAAGGATAAAGAAGAGGGGTTACACTATGCAGCGATTTAAAGAAGATTTCATCTTTGGAACAGCGACATCTTCCTACCAAATTGAAGGAGCCGCATCAGTTGGGGGACGTACTCCTTCCATATGGGATACATTTTCCTTAACACCTGGCAAGGTTCACAACGGAGATACAGGAGAAGTTGCATGTGATCACTATCACCGTTTCGAAGAAGATATTGAAATTATTAAAAGTCTTGGCGTAGATTCCTATCGTTTCTCGATTGCCTGGCCTCGTATTTTCCCATATGAAGGTCAGTACAATCCTGAGGGAATGGCATTTTACAAACGGTTAGCTACTCGTTTAAAAGAAGAAGGCATTCGTCCTTTCGTCACGCTCTACCACTGGGACTTACCTCAATGGGCATATGAAAAAGGCGGTTGGACAAATCGTGAAAGTATCGATTGGTTCTTAGAATATGCGGAGAAATGTTTTGAAGAATTAGATGATGTAGTAGATATGTGGATTACTCATAATGAACCATGGTGTGTAGCGATGCTAGGTTACTATGAAGGCGTTCATGCACCAGGACATCAGAACTTGCAAGAATCTATTCAAGTTGCGCATCACCTGCTTCTGTCTCACGGAAAAGCGGTTGATTTGTATAAAGAAACCTTACAAAAAGAAAAACCAATTGGCATTACATTGAACATGTCGCCTGTTTACCCTGCGAGCATGGAGACTCATGATTACACAGCGGCTCAACATTATGATGGTTATCTGAATCGATGGTTTATCGATCCTGTCTTCAAAGGGAGCTATCCTGAAGACATGAAGACGTTATACGGCAACAACGGCTGTGAGTTTGATTTCATAAAAGAAGGCGATTTGAAATCGATTTCAATATCTTGTGACTTCTTTGGAATTAATTTCTACAACCGTGCTTTAATTGAAGCGTCCAGTGAAAATCCTTTAACATTCCAGGCGGCTCCATCTGACTATGAAAAAACAGGAATGGGATGGGACATTTCGCCAAATGAATTTAAAGAACTGATTTACCGCGTGCGTGAAGAATACACAACATTGCCGATTTTTATCACAGAAAATGGCGCTGCGTTCGATGATGTGCTCGAAGAAGATGGAAGTGTTCACGATGAAGGCCGAAAAGGGTACGTGGAACAGCACCTGACAGCCGTTGCAGAACTGAACGAAGAAGGAATGAACATTAAAGGATATTACTTATGGTCTCTTCTTGATAATTTTGAATGGGCGTTTGGGTACGATAAGCGATTTGGGATCACATACGTTGATTTTGAAACACAAAACCGTTACGTCAAAGATAGTGCAAAGCGCTATACGGATATTGTGCGATCAAGAACTATATAAGGAGGAGAAACATGTCAAAGGTTCGAACGATTTTAACTTCTAAAGACACTGGAGACAGATTAACTGAAAAAGAACTTCTCCCTCTCGTTGATTTTAACGAGGAGGGGGATCTTACTGTTCAAACAACAGAACAGTATCAAAAGATTCTCGGTTTCGGGGGAGCGTTCACAGAGGCAGCAGCCTACACATTAAGTCAAATCTCTCCAGAAAAACGGGATGAAGTCATTAGGAACTACTTCCATCCAGAAGAAGGACTAGGGTATACGATCGGAAGAGTGGCAATCCACAGTTGTGATTTTGCTCTTGGGAACTATACGTATGTAGAAGAGGGAGACGAGGACCTTACTACATTTTCGATCGAAAGAGAGCATAAATGGGTCCTTCCCCTTGTTAAAGATGCGATGAAGGAAAAAGGCGGAGACATTGAGCTGCTAGCTTCCCCGTGGAGCCCTCCTGCATGGATGAAAAGTAACGGAGAGATGAATAACGGCGGAAAGCTTTTGCCACAGTACAGAGATGCGTGGGCAAAGTATTATGCAAAGTTTGTTCATGCCTTCCGCGAAGCTGGAGTTGATATATGGGGCTTATCGGTTCAAAACGAACCAGCAGCTGTCCAGGTGTGGGACTCTTGTATTTATTCTGCAGAAGAAGAGCGTGATTTCATTAAAGATCACCTAGGACCAACTCTTGTAAGTGAAGGGTTAGAAGATTTGAAACTTGTTATTTGGGACCATAATCGCGATATTATGGTCGAGAGAGCTTCCACAATATTAGAAGATCCTGAAGCTGCTAAGTATGTATGGGGCACAGGATTTCATTGGTACGTAAGCGAAGCGTTTGAAAATGTTGGGGAAGTGCACAATCGATTCCCAGATAAGCATTTATTGTTCACAGAAGGATGCCAGGAAGGTGGCGTGAAGCTTGGAGAATGGTTTACAGGTGAGCGTTACGGCCGCAATATGATTGGCGACCTTAACAATTGGACAGAAGGATATATCGATTGGAATATGGTCTTAAATGAAGAAGGTGGGCCAAACCATGTAGGGAATCTGTGTGATGCTCCCATTATCGCTGATACGAAAACAGGTGAAGTTCATTACAACAGTTCCTTCTATTATATTGGTCATTTTAGCAAGTACATACGTCCCGGAGCTGTAAGAGTGGGGCTTGATATAAGTCATAAATCATTACAGTCTACAGCTTTCTTGAATGAGGATGGGTCCCTTGTAATGGTTGTGATGAATGAATCCGATGATCAAGAGGAATTCACGGTTACTCGGGAACAAAAAGCGTTCCAAGGAGAACTCCCCGCTCATTCCATAGCGACGTACATTTGGGAACAAGATGCACAGTAAAGGAGAGGTTTTCATGGAAAGGATCATGGAAGGTATAACGTATGGCTTTGATGAGAAGGATCGATTCGAAATTGGTCAATATGATAAAGCAAAGCCTTTCTCAAGCTTTTTACCTGGCATAGCTGGTTTGGATGGGATTCCAATGTGGGCTTTCTATGTAAACAGAGGGCAGGGGATTTGTAGCTTTGGTATACAGGATAAGGATACCCCGATTATGGAATTCTCACCAGCTTCCATTGCTTATAAAAATGTGACGAATACGGGTTTTCGTACGTTTATTAAATGTGACGGTGAGGTCTATGAGCCGTTCTCCCCTAGAGCAGGGATGGATACTGTCGAGCGAAAAATGACAGTCGAAGCGAATGAGCTTCGGATCCAGGAGGTTCACACCGGGCATGGAATCGAAGTCAATGTTGTGTACTTCACGATGCCTGGAGAGGACTTTGCCGCCCTAGTACGACGAGTGGAGATTGTGAATTTGCGATCTGAGAAGCGAGACATTGAAGTCATTGATGGCTTACCTGAAATTCTCCCATACGGAGTTACGAACGCTGCTTATAAAGAAGTAGGAAATCTGACTCGCAGTTGGATGGAAGTGTTTAACCTGGAGAGTCGCATTCCTTACTATAAAGTTCGTGCAAGTATGGAAGACGTTGCCGAGGTACGTGAGGTACAGGGAGGCCACTTTTATCTATCATTTTCAGAAGATGAGCACCTCTTATCCCCAATTATTGATGCGAATGTCATCTTTGGAAGTGAACAGTCCCTTCAATTTCCTGAAAGATTCTTAACGGAGTCCGTTGATGAACTTCTAAGCACCGTTCAGCGTGCGACCAATAAAGTTCCGTGTGGTTTCTCAGCTGTGAAGAAAACGCTGGATCAGGGAGGTACATTACCTCTTAATACGTTGATTGGACACGTATCCGATGCTGAAAAGATTCATCGAAAACAAGATACTCTAACGCAAACACAGTTTATCGATCAGAAGCAACAAGAAGCAAGACTACTTGCCGAAGATCTAACGAGTGCAATTCAAACGAAGACCTCATCCCCAATATTTGATCAGTATTGCCGCCAAAGTTACCTTGATAATGTTCTTCGGGGCGGCTTACCTCTTGTTTTAGATAATGGAGGAGATGGCTTCATTTATCATGTGTATTCAAGAAAGCATGGAGATCTTGAAAGGGACTATAACTTCTTTAAGCTAGCTCCTGAGTACTATTCACAAGGGAACGGAAACTTCAGGGATATGAATCAAAACCGTCGTAACGACCTTTACTTCAACCCGAAAGTCGGATCGTTCAACGTTCGCATGTTTATGAACTTTATTCAAGCAGACGGATACAATCCTTTGTTAGTAGAAGGATGTCAATTTGAGGTTAAAGCTGAAGATAAAGACAAGATCATACAAGAAAACGTTGCAAACAAGCAAGAAGAGTTTGATGCTCTACTAGATCAACCTTTCACCCCTGGGAAGTTAATGACCTTCCTAAAAGACGAAGAGGTCAAACTGAAGGGTGATGTAGAAGATGTGTTTACCTCTGTTCTAAAGTATGCTGAACAAAGAATGGAAGCAAGCTTCGGTGAAGGATACTGGGTAGATCACTGGACGTATAACATGGACTTGATCGATAACTACCTATCGATTTATCCAGATCAAGCAGACACACTGCTGTTTGAAGAAGATCGTTATCGTTTCTTTGATAGCCCGGTTCGTATTGCTCCAAGAAAAGAGAAGTATGTGTTAACGCCTAAGGGTGTAAGACAATACGAAGCTGTTCATGAAGATGAAGAGAAAGAAAATCAATTAGGCATTAGTCGTAATGACACGAACTGGTTGAGAACAAACAATGGCAAAG
This sequence comes from Pontibacillus salipaludis, assembly GCF_014642405.1. Classification (GTDB taxonomy): domain Bacteria; phylum Bacillota; class Bacilli; order Bacillales; family BH030062; genus Pontibacillus; species Pontibacillus salipaludis. The sequence continues at coordinate 137,003 of NZ_BMIN01000007.1, read as the reverse complement.
GCGAAATTTATGAAACAACGTTAATCGTGAAGCTCGCATCATTAGCGCTTAACAAATTCTCTTTATTAGATGCTGAGGGAATGGGCATTGAGATGGAGGCGAACAAGCCAGGGTGGAATGATGCACTTAATGGATTACCTGGTTTAGTAGGTTCTGGCATGAGCGAAACATATGAACTGAAAAGACTCCTAACATTCCTCGTTTCTTCATTAAAACATGTGGACAAAGGGATTCTGATTCCAGTAGAGATGCATACACTTCTGCATGGAGTATATGAGAATGTGCGCCTGTGGGAAGATGGAGAGATAACGGATATCCAATATTGGGATCGTGTTGCTTCCCTTCGTGAGGCATACAGAGAATCTATCCACTTCGGAATTGATGGACAAGAAAAATCTGTAGACCATGAGAATCTCCTTACAGCACTTACTCATTTCTTAAATAAAGTTGAAAAAGGGATCGAAAAGGCTAAGGAATTCGGTGAAGGTCTTTATCCAACTTACTTCTATTATGAAGCTTCAGATTATGAGGTTATAGAAGGAGCAAAAGGTGAAGACGGTTACGACCGTGTTGACGTGAAAAAGTGGGATACACACGTGTTGCCAGCTTTCCTTGAAGGACCTGCAAGGGCCATGAAAGTAATGAACGATGCAAAGGACATCCACGATCTCGTTCGTCAGAGTGACCTGTATGATCAAGACATTCATATGTTTAAGACTTCTGTGAGTCTAGAGGGACAATCGAATGAAATTGGTCGTATTAAAGCTTTCACACCAGGTTGGCTAGAACGGGAATCTATTTTCCTTCATATGTCGTATAAATATTTGCTATCTTTACTAAAGGCTGGATTAAACGACAAGTTTTATGAAGAAATGCATGATAGCTTAGTACCTTTCTTAGATCCAGCAGTTTATGGAAGAAGCACACTCGAGAACTCTTCTTTCATTGCAAGTTCCGTCAATCCTGATCCTACCTTGCATGGGCAAGGGTTTGTGGCCAGGTTAAGCGGATCAACGGCTGAATTCTTAAGTATGTGGAAATACATGATGATGGGGAAAGGTCCTTTCACTATGAGGGAAGGCGAATTATGTTTAGCGTTCTCTCCAATTCTTCAAGGTGATTTGTTTACTGATGAAGGGGAAGTATCCTTTACGTTCTTAGGTCAGACAAAAGTGACCTATATCAACCCTGAGCGAAAAGATACATTTGGTGATGACAGAGTAACCGTCAAACAAAGTGTGATTGTGTATGAGGATGGTGAACGTGTAACCCTTGAAGGACAAGAAATTGAGGGGTCACATGCCAAAGCAATAAGAGAAGGGAAGGCGACATCGATTACGGTCTACCTTGCCTAACTTTTGAAAAAAGAGCTCTTGATGAGCTCTTTTTTTGATTTATCTGAAACTTACTGGTCCCAATGTCGTATATACAGGTGGGTGAATATACTCTAAGATGTTTTTTAGTGTAAATTTGCAATTATAATGGAAAAACAACACTCTATTTACATAAAATATGATAAAATAGTAACGGTTTTGCATAATGGAACATTGAGGAAATTCATCATACATCGTATCTAAAACATTTGAACTAGTGTACAAAGAGGTTAGAAAGGGTTAGATTATGACAGAACAACAAATTCGCACAGTTGTACAACAGCTATTATACGATATGCAAGGATTGAAAACTAAAGTTAGAGAATTAGAAGACGAAGTAGAAAGTCTTAAACATAATCAATCAAGGAATCGAGAGTCTCAAGAGGAGCTAGAAGGTGTTCCGGTAAGTGGGCTTATTATTCATTACTTGCAACGGATAGGGGTTCCTTCTCATATCAAGGGATACAAATATATTCAAAAGGCTGCTTTACTGGTCTTCGAGGATCCCATCTACTTACAGAAGATGACAAAGGCTCTTTACCCTGAGATCGCCAACGCTTATGGAACGACATCGAGTCGAGTCGAGCGCGCCATTCGTCATGCGATCGAACAAGCATGGAAACGAGGCAGTGCAAGTCTATTTTCGCATTGGCTAGAATGCCCTGAACACGTATTTGAACAAAAACCTTCTAACCGATTGCTCATTACACTTCTTGTGGACAAGATTCATAAAGACCGAACCGGTGAGCGTGTCCTTTATCAAGAAGTGAATATGTAACATGAAAAGACCGCTTTTGGAGCGGTCTTTTTGTATTCTCTTTAGGAATTAAGCAGAGTCCCCTAGTGAAATCTACTCGTTCTGTAGTGAATGTAATTGAACCATCTCGCAAAAGATAAAGGAACTATACCTGGAAAGGCGAGATGGTTATGAGAGTAATTTTATGTGCTTTGGTGTTGTTAGTCGTATGGGGTAGTATGACCACCGGGTGGGCGGTGGATTCTAAGAAAGAACTTGCCATTGTAATCGACGATTTTGGGAATGATATGGGAGGAACTGACGCAATGCTAGAGCTTCCAGTGCCGTTGACTGTTGCTGTAATGCCGTTTATGCCGACAACTGCTGAGGATGCGGAGCGTGCTTATTACTTGGGTCATGAAGTCATCGTTCATATGCCGATGGAGCCTATGAAAGGAAAGCGAAGTTGGCTAGGGCCTGGTGCGATTACGACAGACCTTTCCGATGAAGAAATCAGGAAGCGCGTTCATGATGCGATTCATGCTGTGCCACACGCGGTAGGAATGAACCACCATATGGGGTCTAAAGCAACAGCAAGCGAACGGGTCATGCGGATTGTCCTTGAAGAATGCAAGAATCATGGACTTTACTATTTGGATAGTAAAACTACAGGAAGTAGTGTAATCCCGGAATTGGCGACTGAATTAGGTGTGCCTTATTTAGAGAATGAAATCTTTTTAGATCATGTGTATTCGATTGAGCATATGAAGAAGCAGGCGAAGAGAGTAGAGAAGGAGTTAGTGGAGGAACAGGATCTTATTGCTATTGGGCATGTGGGGATTGCTGGTGAGAAAATGGTTTCTGTTCTGAGCGAATTTATTCCGATTTTTAAAAGTAAGGCAGATCTTGTTCCCTTGTCTGATCTATTGCCGTGATAGGGGGGAATTGTTTCCGTTAACTTTGGGTGAGTATAAGGCGGGCCTGGAAACCACTCGCTTTCCTGTGGCTCACCTAGGCTCTTCTGCCCACGGGAGTCTCGCAGTTTCCAGGCCCACCTTTTCCATATTTGCAGTAACGAAAACATACGAAATATCTGCAGAGTTCCTAACAAACTTAAGGAGCGGTGTTAAACTTGCCATAATAAAGGTGCCAAATTCCTTAATTCGATAGGGAATCTGACACCTTTTTTCTCTACTCTAGCTCAGTCTAGTCTATGCTTTGTTAATGGAGCGCCGTGGGCTTTTTTTAGCTTGCGTGACGGTTTACGTCTACGGCAGGTTTGTGCATTTTTTGTTTCAAGATCTGGATGACGAACCAGGCTACAACGGCTAACCAGATGGCGGAGCCGATGATCATGGACGCAGTGTAAGGTAATCCGAAACCTTCTGGTGCGTAGAAGATGTAGGTACTTACTACAGCTGTCATGAACAAGGCTGGGACGGAGCAGATCCAGTGGAACTTTTGATTTTGTAACAAATACATGGCCGCGGTCCAAAGCATGACGGTTGCAACAACCTGGTTAGACCAGCCTACATATCGCCAAAGGAAACTGTAATCAATTTGTGTTAAGAAGAATGTAGGAAGAGCGACAGGGACGATTAAGAACAGTGTGCTTAGTTTACCACCTGCTAGCTCCTTCTTGCGAATCCTTCCAATTAAATCTGCAAGCATCATTCTAGAAGAGCGTAGTGCTGTGTCTCCTGTTGTAACAGGAAGGATGATTACGCCAATTACGGCAAGTACCCCGCCAAATACTCCAAGAGTTGAAGTACTGATTTCGTTTACAACACCTGCTGGGCCACCGGCGTCAAGAGCGGCTTGTAGCGAGCCTGTACTACCGAAGAATGTCATACCAGCAGCTGCCCAGATTAGAGCGATTACGCCTTCTGCAATCATTGCGCCGAAGAATACCTTACGACCTTCGCTTTCTTTTTTCAGTGTGCGTGCTAGGATCGGACTTTGTGTACTATGGAATCCTGAGATTGCACCGCAAGAAACGGTAACCATAAGAAGTGGCCACATTGGTAGTTCGCCTGGGTGTAAGTTTTGTACGGTTAGGTTTGGAATTGGATTATCAAAGAAAAATAGTCCGATTCCGATTGATACAGCCATGAAGATTAAGATGGCACCGAATATTGGATAAACTTTCCCGATGATTTTGTTTACTGGCAAAACGGCTGCTAGTAAGAAATAAGCAAAGATGACAAGTAGTGATGCCATAAATCCAAGTGGTGTCACTTCAGCCATAAGTTGGGCTGGGCCTGCTGTGAAAGCCGCAGCCACTAAAATCATAAGTCCGATTGATAGGATGTTTATGATAGAACTTGCGTATTCTCCTAAGTACTTTCTGACAATTGTAGGATACTGTGCTCCGTTATGTCGTATGGATAACATACCTGAGAAATAATCGTGAACGGCTCCTCCAAAAATAGATCCCACTACGATCCAGATAAAAGCAACTGGTCCGTAAAGAGCTCCCATTATTGCGCCGAAGATGGGTCCAAGGCCGGCGATGTTTAAGAGTTGAATTAAACTCGCTTTCCACCAGCTCATCGGCATATAGTCAAGGCCATCGTTGTTTGCGTAAGCGGGGGTTTGGGATTCGTCATTGATCCCAAAAATTCGTTCCACCACCTTTGCATAAACGAAATAACCTAATAGTAGTAACATGATGGATGCAAAAAATGTAACCATCGCCTAGCCTCCTCTCGAAAATTGAATGTAAGATGTATTCTATACGGATTGTTATACATAAACAACCCTTTTTCTGAATATTTTATTTTTTCTCTTATTTTTCTCGGGAGGAGGGGGAAGTCCTGGCAAATGTAAGTGCTTTCAATGATAAAAATTATTAATTCCTTAAAAAAATAGATTCTTGTCGTTCTAACTTATGGTATAATTCCTCGATATGAATGAATTTTTATACGAAACTGCCATTCTTCATTAATAGGGATAGGCTTTTTTTGTGAAGGAGGATGAAAATGGGGCAAGCAAGATTACCCTCGTTGCTTGAGGTTATTAGTGTATTGACGATCTTTCTAGCGATTGTATTTTCATTTACAATCTATGAATTGCCGATTCAGTTGGCCTTATTTATTTCATTATTTGTTGTCATTGGTCTAGGGTTACTAGTTGGATACACGTATGATGATTTGCAAGCTGCGATGATTAAAGGAATTTCGAATGGTCTTGAAGCAGTGCTTATTCTGCTGGCTGTTGGGGCGTTAGTTGGAACGTGGATTGCTGGTGGTGTTGTTCCGACACTCATTTATTATGGTTTAGAATTTATTAATCCTGCGATCTTCTTATTAGCAACCCTCGTAATCTGTTCTGTTACTGCCCTTGCGACAGGAACATCTTGGGGAACAGTAGGTACAGCTGGAATTGCCATGATGGGAATCGGTGAAGGTCTTGGAATGCCTCTTCCGATGGTTGCTGGTGCTATTCTTTCTGGTGCTTATTTCGGAGATAAACTATCTCCGTTATCGGATAGTACAGTTTTGACAGCTTCGATGTCGAAAGTAAACGTCATTCAACACGTCAAATCAATGCTTTATTTAGACGTTCCGGCCTTTGTCATTACAGGCATCTTGTTTACGATTGCAGGATTTATGTATGGGGGCGGTGAAGCTGACCTTGATAAAGTAAATTCTATTATGGCTTCATTAAATGATGTATTTAACATTAACGGCTTTATGTTACTACCGGCGGTTATTGTTATTAGTTTATTGGTGATGAAGAAGCCTTCTATTCCTACCATTTCGTTCGGTGCATTGCTTGGTATTATTTGGGCGATTGGTTTTCAGGGTATGGGGCTTGCTGATGCGATTAGCACAGCGTACAGTGGCTTCAATATTACGTCAGATATTGATTTCATCAATGAGCTACTAGCTGGCGGAGGAATTAGCGGTATGCTAGGTTCCATCGTTGTGATTATCTTTGGTTTAGGATTTGGAGGTTTGCTTGAGAAGATTGGAGTACTTCAAGTTATAATGGATGCGTTCATTAATAAGATTCAATCTGGTGGTAGTCTTACTTCTTCTACGCTACTTGTTGGGTTCTTCTCGAACGTATTTGGCTGTGCTATGTATGTATCGCTGATCTTAACCCCTAAGATTATGGAAAGAAGTTATGATTCTTTAGGATATCGACGCGATACATTGAGTCGTAACACAGAAGTAGGCGGAACAATGACTTCAAGCATGGTGCCTTGGTCAGATAACGGTATTTACATGGCCGCAACACTAGGCATTTCAACGTTTTCCTATCTTCCATTTATGTGGATGAGCTTTGTTTCGATCATCATTGCGCTTATTTATGGTTACACGGGCAAGTTTATGTGGAAGAAAGAAGATCCAAACGAAGAAACACAAACCGCATAAATAAAGATCAACCTAAAAGCTTGTCCCATTTGGGACAGGCTTTTAGTATGTGCAGCTTTAAAGCGGAGAAGGGTGTCAGACACCGTTTAGTGCTTTAGTGCAAAGCAGGGTGTCTGGCACGCTTCTTTGCGTTAGTGTGTAGAAGTGGTCTGGTATTCTATAAATTAAAAAAGGGCAAACCAGGGGAGTGGTTTGCCCGATCCGTATATAAAGAAAGGAGAACATGGGGGTTAAATTAGTCTTCTGAAGATAGTGAACCCATCATGGAAGGGTCGGACTTTAATTGTTGAACCAACTCGGCACCAGCATCCATGTCTGCTTCGCTAGCATTTAATGCAGCTACAGGATGGAAGCAAGTGATGCCTGTAAACTTACTCAAATCAACTTCAACACAGATCCCTGTACGGAAGAAGTTGCTATACTTAAAGTAAGAACTACCACAACGTTCAGGGTATAGAAGTTCTAAAATCGCACAGCAGCGTTTGCCTTCAACGAATCGCTTAACACGGAAGAATGGAGAAGGGTAAAGGCCAGAACAGCCGTTATACTTCTTAACTCCCCACGCAAAGTAAGGCAATAAACCTGCAAACGTGTTTTCACATCCACATAGAAGGACGAACGGAATCGTGTCTCTTCCGTCTCCCCCTGTAGGAGAGACAAGGTCTTGAATAGATCGGTGACATGAACCGCTCTCACAGCAGTTATTGTCTACAGCGTCTTGTACTCTTGCAATTTCTCTCACCTTATCGCATACACAACGATCCTTACCAGATTTACCACAACAACTCATAATTTCAACTCCTTTTTTAGATTACCCGAAGGTACTAATAGAGTATGTTGGTCAATGTATTTGGTATAGGAGATTGTCTCTAGTACCACTTAAAATGTACGGTTGTACCCTATTAAAACGTCTAGTAGTAGGGTGTATTTTGTATTTAATGAAAACTTAGGTATAATGGGCAAAAGGAACTGAATGAATAGGAGATGGGGCAAGGTGAGCATGAATGCGATAAATAGGGGTAATAAGCTTATTTTACTAGCATTAGCAATGGCGGTTCTATCATTTTTCTTTACATGGGTAGATGCAGGGATCTTATCTCAAAATGGGTTTCAGCAGCAGGGATATATATTCTTAGTTTTTTTCATGTATCCTGTCTTCCAAGTAATTAGAAGGGGATCGATTCGCTTATTCACTGGGTATGGTAGCGCAATCGGAGGCTCAGTATCCATCATAGCCTATATGATAAGTAGGACGGGGAATATGTTAGGGGAACGAGTTAATATGGCATCAACGGGAATGTACATCTTCCTCATCTCTACATTCTTATTAATCGCAGGTGTTTATTTAAGTAGGAAAGAGGACGTTACGTCTTCTGTTGCGGATGCTTCACCTTTATCTAAGTAGAAAGAGCGCTGATCCTTGCGGGATCAGCGCTCTTTTTTGTTCAACGATTATTTACTGTTCCTGAGAGGAGGAATAGACTCCGTCGCTTGAGGATGATGTTCCCCATTGTTCCTTAAGGTTTTTACCTTTTTGTTTTAGAGAGCTAGTAGAAGATGTGGACTTCATATACTTCTCGTTCCAGCTTCTTAAGCTGAACAACATGCAAACAACGGTGAGCGCTGCGAGAGCTCCGGTTGCTGGCCAGAAGTAAGAGGAAACAATGCCTTCTGTATAGGCTACTCCAACAGGAGAGAACACAATATAGGTTTGGCCGACACAGGCGAACAAGAAGATGGAAGTAGGCATGGCATATTTCCATGGTGTCATCTCTACGCTAGGGTTGTGTGGCATCTCATAGGCAGTTTCTCTTGGTTTGACGAATCCAATGATGAGCATGATTGCTAGCTCAGTAGCAAATAGAATGCCGTAGATGTGAATAAAGTGAATGGATACCGTTAGTCCGAATAACTGTTCGAAGCCCCATACCATCAAGTAATACGCAAATACGTGGAAGATCACCACAGATTTAGCAGCTAAGGCCGGAATCTTCTTCGTTAAAACACCCATTAATACAATCGTGATAATGGGGATGTTAAAGAACCCAGTAAATTTGCGGATCAGGTCCCATAACCCATTTGGTGCATTTAAAAGCATAGGTGAAATAAAGAAGGTCGCTAATGCGATAACAGTTCCAACCCATTTACTAATTCGAATCATTTGTTGATCTGTAGCATTTTTATTAATGCTTGTTTTATAGATATCAAAAGCAAACATTGTAGACGCACTGTTTAATAGAGAGTTAAAGGAACTTAACACAGCTCCAAGTAATACGGCTAAGAAAAAGCCGTTCATATAAGAAGGAAGTACATTTGCTACAAGTGTCGGATAAGCTAAATCGACTGACTGCAGCTCGCCTCCATATTGATGGAAGGCGATTACACCAGGAATCATCATAAAGAAAGGAACTAATAGTTTAAAGAAACCAGAGAAGATGACCCCTTTTTGTCCTTCTTTTAAACTTCCTGCACCTAATGTGCGCTGGATTACATATTGATTTGTTGCCCAGTAGAACATGTTCGCAAATAGTAGCCCTGAGAAGATGGTGCCAAATGGTACAGAATCATTTGGGCCGCCGATTGCGTTTAACTTTTCAGGATTTTCTGTTGTTAGAGTTTGGACTCCGCTAAAGAACTCACCATTCCCTAATGAGATGATTCCTAATATTGGCACAATTGCGCCGACAATTAAGAGACCGATTCCATTGATCGTATCTGAGACTGCTACCGCTTTTAATCCACCAAAAATCGCGTAAATGGCACCGATGATTCCGATCACCCAAATGATTAACCACACCGATTGTGTATAAGATAAGTTTAATAATGAAGGGATGTCAAACAGTTTCAATACAGCTAGAGCGCCAGAGTAAAGCATAGAAGGGATTGTGACAAACACATATCCTAACATAAAGAGTATAACGGTATAGCGTCGTACCCCTTCATCAAAACGTTTACTTAAAAACTCAGGCAGTGTTGTAATATTCGCATTCATATATTTAGGTAAAAGATAGAGAGCAAGAAGTACAATGGCAAAAGCAGCTGTAACTTCCCATGCCATGTTCGTTAAGTTTGTACGAAAGGCTTGTCCGTTAAGACCAACAAGCTGTTCCGCTGAAAGATTTGTTAAGAGGAGAGAACCAGCAATAACTGTTCCGGTCAAGCCACGCCCAGCCAAGAAATAACCAGCAGAATCTGAAGTACTACCTTTTGTCTTCTTGTAAGATATGTAAGCGACCAAAGCCATGAATAAAATACAAGAAACGATTGTAAGCCAAAGTCCTGATTGTTGCATAACGCATCCATCCTTTTTTGAAATAATAACTTAATCCTCTCATTTCCTTAAAAGGTATATTAGAAACATATCCGTGTGAGTTATTGTATAAAATGGTTCTTTTTTACTACTTGAAATGATTTTTAATTTATGTTTAACACTTGGGCGGTTATCACGATTTTTATATATGAACATACAGTGTAAAAAGATGAAAAGAAGGTGGTCTGGTGTGAGAAATGTGCTGATCTTTACTGATATAGGAGTGGACGATACGTTTGCGCTCTTGTATGCATTTAATCATCCAGATATTCGTGTCGTTGGAGTTGTGGCAGGGTTTGGGAACGTTTCTAAAGAGAAGGTTACACGGAACGCTTATTACGTATTAAAGCAAATGAACAAAGAGAATATCCCTCTGATTAGTGGGGCTGCACGGTCATTTTCTGGGGATGAGCCTACGTATTATGAGGAGATTCATGGATTAAGCGGCTTGGGAAATATCCAAACGGAAATCGAGAAATTCACGTTATCAAACTTTGATAAAGTATTTGAAATCATCGATGAAATAGAGGATTTGGTCATTGTGAATATGGGGCGTCTTACGTCTTTAGCAATGGCTTATATTACTTCTCCTGAGAGGATGAAGAAGATAGCAAGAGTTGTGATAATGGGAGGAGCTTTTTTAGTGCCAGGCAATGTGACTCCTTATGCTGAGGCAAATTTCTTCGGAGATCCTGTGGCAGCAAACGTCGTTTTAGATAATACAGGGCCGAATAAAATTGTGCTAATCCCCTTAAATGTTTCTAAGAAAGGAATTATAACGCCTAGTCTTGTCGAGAGTATTCAAAGTGAATCTATAACAGAGATCGGCTCCTTAATTGGGCAATTATACGAGCCTTACTATGATTTTTATAAGAAGCAAAAGCCTTCTCTAAACGGAGCTCCTATGCATGATTTATTAACAATTGTTTACGTTACAAATCCCTCTTTATTTAAAAGTGTGAAGCGTAACGTCACCGTTGAAGAGTCTTCCTACCTGACCACCGGGGTAAGTGTTGCAGATTTCCGGGATCAACCTCAAGTAAACGAAGACTTTAATAACTATTGTGAAATATTACTAGACATCGATTACCCTGCATTTATAACAGAAGTAGCAACCACCATGATCGGAAAAATCTAACAGGTGGATTTCATGCATTAAAGCAGTGAAGGGTGTCTGGCACCCTTCACTGCTCTAAAGACATAGAGGGTGCCAGACACGCGTCATTCTTTTAAAGTGATGACGTGGGTCTGGCACGTTTTTTTTGGTTAGTTTGTTGTAGTTAGGCTTTGGTTTGCTTTTTCAAGAGCGTGTTGGAAGTCAGCTGTTAGATCTTCGATCGCTTCAATTCCTACAGAAAGACGTAGCAATCGGTTGCAGACTCCGTAACTTGAACGAACTTCTTCTGGTATGTCTGCATGTGTTTGTGTAGCTGGATAGGTAATGAAGGTCTCAACGCCACCAAGACTCTCAGCAAATGTTACAAGCTCAAAATATTCTAGTAGCTTAGGAGCTAATGCTTCTTCAGTAACACGGAAGGAAATCATACCACCTCGCCCTGGGTAAAGCACATCTTGAATAAGCGGATGATCCGATAGAAATGAGGCGAGTTCTTTCGCATTTTGCTCATGCTGTTTCATTCGAAGGGGAAGTGTCTTCAGCCCGCGCATGAGAAGCCAGCTATCGAATGGAGATAAAACAGCTCCGGAACCATTTTGTTCAAGACGAAGAGAAGTGCAAATGTCTTCATCTTTAGCGACTACAAGTCCCGCCAAAACATCATTATGACCACCGATATATTTGGTCGCGCTATGAATGACAAGGTCGGCCCCCAGTTCAATTGGTCGCTGGATATAGGGTGTATAGAATGTGTTATCTACAATGAGGTGAAGCTCGTGCTTCCTAGCAACCTCAGACATTTCTTCTATATCTACTTGATGCATAAGGGGATTGGTTGGTGTCTCAATAAAGAAGCCTTTTGTATTCGAGTTGATACAGGCTTCAAATTCTTCTTTGCTACTCCCGCTCACATAAGAGAAAGAAAGTCCAAACTTCTTAAAGTGTGTTTCGAATAAACGATAAGAACCACCGTACACATCTTGAGTTACGATGAAGTGATCACCTGGTTCATAGGTTGAAAAGACAGCTTGGATTGCAGCCATGCCTGAGCTGAAAGCGAATCCTTCACGCCCGCTTTCAAGCTGAGCGATTTTATCCTCTAATAGATTACGAGTCGGGTTTCCTGTACGAACATAATCATATCCAGTTGATTGACCGACACCGGCATGACGGTAAGCCGTTGACAAATATAATGGAGGATTAACCGTTCCTGTTGTACTCTCACTGCGGTTACCCGTCTGTGCAAATTCTGTTTCTACCTGATAGCGTCTCATAAGTATCCTTCAACTCCTTTAGTATAGTAAAGCGTGCCAGACACCCATCAATGCTTTAGTGGGTGAAAGCGTGCCAGACACCTTTCAGTGCTTTAGTGCATAAACGTATTCATGGCATTAAAAAAAGGCTCTTCAGAAGAAGAGCCTTTTATGGGTAAGGTGCACTTCTTCTTATCTTTCAAGTGACGCATCACTTGCTGGAAGGAGCACCACATCATTTAAGATAGGTTGCTGAAGCGTCAACGGACCAGATCCCTCGGCTTCTCTGAATAAGAAATAAGAAAGTGTTTAAATATAATTTTCTCTATACTATACCTAAAATATGGTCATCATGCAATAAGGTATCAGAATTTTTTAACTTGAATGACTTCCTGAACGAAACGATTAAAAAGCTTTTGCATTCGTTCATGCTTTCTAGTCATCATTTCCGCGTGCCACTGAACGCCGATCACAAATCCTTCTCCATCCTCTTTTTCAATCGCCTCGATGACACCGTCTGCTGCGAATGCTGTAGCTCTAAACCCTGGTGCGACATCTTTAATCGATTGGTGATGAAAGGAGTTGGTAATGGTTTTCTCGCCAAATTGTTCCCGCATTACGCTGTCTGGTTCTGTTGTAATTGTATGAGACTCTTGCCACGGTTTGTTGTACTGATCATGCTTTAATGGTTCCCCGTCCATATACGATACGTCCTGATACAACGAACCTCCATAAGTGACGTTTAAGATTTGAACGCCTCTGCATATAGCGAACACTGGCTTTCCTTGACGGATCATTTCTTTTGCAAGGATCGCTTCAGAGTGATCACGTTCTGGGAAAGGGGAGCCTTGCTTTGGACGAGGCTCTTCATTGTAAAGCAGTGGATTTATATCTTGTCCTCCTGAAAGAACTAGCCCATCCATGGCTGAAGCTTGCGCTCGAACGGTTTCGTCGTCTTCAAGAACTGGAAGAATAAATGGCACTCCACCTGCACGTAGAACGGATTGAACATAATCATTATTTACATAAGCGCGGTCGTAACCAGGGAACCGGCCACCCTGGTCTATAATAATACTTCCTGATATTCCAATAAGTGGTTTCATAGGGAGTAAACTCCTTTTGTTCATTTTTTTTAAAACTTTTGTTTTGACAACTCGAAACTTCTATTATAAAATCCAAGTAATTTGATAAGAATTACATACTATTAAGTATAGCTAGTGTAATGGTTCATAATCAATTAAAAAATTACAAAGGGGAGTCATTTTTGAAGTTATCACGCTTACTTACGGTCTTATCTCTTGTTCTAGTACTCGTTGTAGCAGGTTGCAGCAGCGGTGGAGACACGGAGGAAGACACATCATCATCAAAAAATAATGACAAAAAAACACCTCCTTCTAGTGAAGAAGGATTAACGATTGCGGTGGAGAGTAATTTTACTAGTTTAGACCCGCATGACACGAACGACAACCAATCATACTCTGCGCAGTCTGCTATATACGAAGGGTTGCTAGGATTTGATAAGGATTTGAATATCGTTCCTGTGCTAGCGAAAGAGTACAGTGCAAATGAAGACTCCACAGAATTTACATTTACATTAAAAGAAGGCATTACGTTCCATGACGGAGCGCCGTTCAACGCAGAAGCTGTAAAAGCAAACTTAGATCGTTTATCAGATCCGGAGAGCCAGCTTCGCCGTGCGTCTTTATTTGAACTCGTTGAGAAAACAGAAGTCCTTAGTGAATATGAAGTAAAAGTAACATTAAAAGAACCATTTGGAGCGATGCCGAATAACTTTGCACACCCGGCTGCCGGTATGATTAGTCCGAAAGCTTTAGAACAAAGCAATCAGGATCTTGCTCGTAACCCAGCAGGTACGGGACCATTCAAATTCGTAGAGTGGAAAAGTGGCGATCATCTAACGGTTGAGAAGAACGAAGAGTACCGCGAGGAAGGACTGCCAAAGGTAGACAAGATCGAATTTAAACCAGTACCTGAAAGTGGTTCTCGCGTAGCGATGCTTCAAACAGGAGAAGCAGACTTTGCATTCCCTGTAGCACCAAACCAGGTTGAAACATTGAAGGAAGAAGAGGGCGTTTCCATCGAAACGAAACCATCTCTTGTTGTGAAGTATTTCTCAATGAACACAATGAAAGAACCATTTACAGATCCGAAAGTTCGTAAGGCAATGAATTATGCAATCGATAAAGAAGCATACATTAAAGTGGTTTACGATGGCTATGCAACTCAGACGAAATCAGTCATCGCACCGAATACACAGCACTACGAAGAACAAGAGGTTTACGAATATGACCCAGAAAAAGCGAAAGAATTATTAGCTGAAGCGGGTTATCCGGATGGTTTTGAAACAACGATCTGGGGCGGCACAAGCTCATTGAAACAAAAAATGATGTCCTTCTATAAACAGCAGCTTAGCCAAGTTGGCGTAACATTAAATGTTGTACCAATGGAAGGCGGAACATTAGGCGACAAAATTTGGGGAGTGGACAACCCTGAAGATGCTGAATTAGAACTTTATAACGGAGGCTGGTCTCCATCTACAGCAGATGCAGACTGGGGTATGCGCCCGCTATTTAGCAGCAATTCTTTCCCGCCTGACGCTTATAACACAGCTTACTATAAGAATGAAAATGTGGATGAACTGCTTCAAAAAGGATTATCCACTGCTGATGACAAAGAGCGCGGTGAATACTACGCTGAGGCGCAAAAAATTATTTGGGATGAGTCCCCTTGGGTACCTCTTGCAGTACCAGACATCCTTTACGGAAAGCAAGATTATGTTGAAGGCTTAACGATGCTTTCTTCAGGCGTAATGGATCTTAAACAAGCAGAAATCGTATCGGAATAACCAAGAAGAGGTTGAGCGATTAGCTCAGCCTCTTTCATTGCTTATATGCGTAAAAAAAGGAGGGGAGCTCATGCTGAAGTATAGTGTGAAGCGGATATTGGGTATGATTCCGTTGTTGTTTGTTATATCTCTTATTGCATTTATGTTCGTTCACTTAATACCTGGTGACCCGGCTAGGCTGATTGCCGGAACGGACGCCACCATAGAAGAAATAGAAAATATTCGTGAAAAGTATGGATTAAATCAACCCCTGTATCAGCAGTATTTTGACTATATGGCCAATCTCTTTCAAGGAGATCTAGGACAGTCCATTGTGACAGGACGTCCTGTTTTAGACATGTTAGTCGAGCGCTTTGGTCCAACTCTTAGCCTCACCTTAGCGAGCATGGCCTGGGCGCTTATCTTTGGCCTTTTAATTGGTGTAATCTCTGCTGTTAAACGAAACAAATGGCCAGATCACCTGTCTATGTTTCTTGCGGTATCTGGTGTTTCAATCCCGTCCTTTTGGCTTGGACTTATGATGATTCAACTCTTCTCTGTTCAGCTAGGCTGGTTCCCGACAGGAGGGATTGGTGGTTTTGAAACGTATATTCTTCCGTCCTTTACGCTAGGTGCAGGGGTGGCGGCCATTATCGCTCGCTTCACCAGATCCTCTTTAATGGATGTGTTAAAAGAAGATTACATTCGTACTGGGCGCTCAAAAGGGCTGACCGAATTTAAAGTGATTAATCGACATGCAGTCCGAAATGCACTTATTCCAGTTGTCACCATGTCTGGATTACAGTTTGGTTTCTTATTGAGTGGATCCATTATTACGGAAACGATCTTTAGCTGGCCAGGCCTTGGAAGACTATTAATCAATTCCATTACAGCTCGAGATTATCCTGTGATTCAGTCAGAGATTCTATTATTCTCGCTCGAGTTCTTGCTTATTAATCTATTAGTTGATTTGTTATATGGCTTCTTAAATCCAAAAATACGTTACGAGGAGGGTTCATAATGGCGGAAGCAGCGACTCAAAAGGAAGAGCAGCAGGAGAAGAAAGTGACACCGACCCAACAATTTTGGAAATCATTTAAGAAACAAAAAGTCTCCTTCGCAGCAGGGATCTTTTTGCTTTTATTATTTGTCGTTGCCATTATTGGCCCATGGATCGCTCCTTATGGCCCCCAAGAATACGATTATGACAATCTTCTATCAGGACCTTCGTGGCAACATCTCGCTGGTACGGATGACTTCGGTAGGGACATCTTCAGTCGTATTCTTCATGGCGCATGGATCTCTCTATCAGTTGGATTATCGTCTGTATTTATAGGCGCTTTGTTAGGTACGATCTTAGGGATTATTAGTGGTTACTTTGGCAAATGGGTGGATAGTGCCATTATGCGTGTGATGGACGTCTTGCTCGCATTCCCTGGTATGCTGCTTGCAATTGGGATCATTGCGATATTAGGGCCTGGACTCTTTAATGTTGTGATGGCCGTGGCAATTTTCAGTGTACCTGTCTTTGCCCGTATTATCAGAAGTAGCACACTAGCCATTAAATCAACGCTTTATGTGGAAGCGACCCAATCCATCGGTTCTTCTCACTTTCGAGTGATTATGAAACACATCTTCCCAGGTACCGTGTCGACACTCATTGTATATTTCACGATGCGTATTGGATCTGCCATCTTAATTGCGGCTGGACTTAGTTTCTTGGGACTAGGTGCTGATCCCTCGACACCAGAGTGGGGAGCGATGCTTAGTAATGGACGTGATTATTTAAATAATGCACCGCATGTTACGTTTTTCCCTGGGCTTGCGATATTCCTAACGGTGCTTGCTTTTAATTTACTAGGGGACGGACTGCGTGATGCGCTCGATCCAAAAATACGTGATTAGCCGTAGCGAAGGGAGAGAAGTACGATGACAGAACCCATTTTATCCATTAATCAACTGTATACAAGCTTCCGCGTTGACGGCGAAACGATTCCGGCTGTGGAGGGGATTGATCTATCCTTGTATCCTGGTGAAATCGTTGGTCTCGTTGGGGAGTCCGGAAGTGGTAAAAGTGTAACCTCCTTATCTGTAATGCAACTGCTGGATGAAACGCCAGGAGAAGTAACGGGTGGAGAGGTTCTATTCCAAGGAAAAGACCTATTGAAATTCACCGATCGTCAAAAGAGAAAAGTTCGAGGGAATGACATTTCGATGATCTTCCAGGAACCGATGACGTCTCTTAATCCGGTATTAAAAATAGGGAAGCAGCTGATCGAAGCGATTCGAGAGCATCAGCGTATTAGTCAGACGGAGGCGAGGAAACATGCTGTTCATATGCTGAATCAGGTAGGGATTCCTCGTTCAGAGGAAATTATGAATGAATACCCTCACCAGCTTTCAGGAGGAATGCGTCAGCGCGTGATGATTGCAATGGCGATGTCGTGTGATCCGAAAGTGTTAATTGCTGATGAACCGACAACGGCACTTGATGTAACGATTCAGGCGCAGATCTTAGACGTGATGCGCAACATGAGAAAGGAGCACAACACGTCGATTCTTTTTATCACGCATGACTTAGGTGTCATTGCTGAGATGTGTGACCGAGTGGCAGTTATGTATTCAGGCCGCATTGTGGAACAGGGGACCGTTTATGAAATTTTTGAGAATCCGAAGCATCCTTATACAAAAGGGCTTCTTGGCTCAATTCCAAAGCTTGGGGCAAAAGAAGATCGTTTAGATTCTATTCAAGGTCAAGTGCCTACAGTGGAAGACCGACCAAAAGGGTGTAAGTTTGCGAACCGGTGTCCATTTGTCATGGATCATTGCTGGGAAGAGGAACCGCCATTATTCGATGGTGAGAACAGGTGCTGGTTGCATGAGCGAGAGGAGGCTTGAGAATGAAGGAACCGCTATTACAAGTTGATGGTTTAAAGAAGCATTTCGTTAGTCAAAAAGGATTTCGCAAGAGCTCGAAACAAGTTGTTAAAGCCGTAGACGGTGTGTCTTTTGATATTAAGCCTGGTGAAACATTTGGGCTTGTTGGCGAATCGGGTTGCGGAAAATCAACAACAGGTCGAATGATTATGCAAATGCTTGAGGCGACAGAAGGGACGATCACCTTTGATGGCCAGAGGATGGATCAATTGTCAGGCAAGGAATTGAAGAAAGCTAGGAAGGATTTTCAAATGATCTTTCAGGATCCTTATGCTTCCTTGAATCCTCGTATGACGGTTAGAGATATTATTGCTGAGCCGTTAATCGTTCATGAAATGGAAACAGCTAACGGCATTGATGCAAGAGTATACGAGCTATTAGATACAGTTGGGTTGCCTCGTAAGGTTGCAGAACGCTATCCGCATGAATTCAGTGGGGGACAACGACAGCGAATTGGTATTGCTCGTGCTTTAGCAGTAAGGCCGAAATTGATTATTGCCGATGAACCTGTATCTGCATTAGATGTGTCAATTCAATCACAGGTCTTAAATCTATTGAAAGATCTACAGGATGAATTCGACTTAACGTATTTGTTCATAGCCCATGACTTAAGCGTAGTTGATTTTATATCAGACAGGATTGGCGTCATGTACTTAGGGAAACTAGTGGAAATTGGGGATCGTGAGTCGATCATCCAGAATCCTCAGCACCCCTATACACGAGCACTCTTATCCGCTGTGCCTGTACCAGATCCGAGAGCGAAGCGGGAGCGTATTGTCTTGGAGGGAGATCTTCCAAGCCCATCAAATCCTCCATCAGGATGCCCATTCCATACAAGGTGCCCGTTCGCCTGGGACCGCTGCGCGAGCGAAACCCCACAGCTCCAAACAGCCGAAACAACAGGCCATACCGCCGCCTGCCACCTTCTTGATGAACTTTAGTAGAGTAAAGCGTGCCAGGCACGCGTCAGTGCGGTAAAGAGGTGAAGGGTGCCAGACACGCAGTGGTGCTTTACAGTGTGAAAGTCCAAAAAGCCCGGTAGAGAGAGTTGTCTCTGCCGGGCTTTTGTGTGGAAATTTACAAAAAATGTGTTTCTGATTGAAGGATTCGGGTATTGATAAGTGATTCATAACCAAAACATTCCAAGAAGGGTTTGTGTTGAAGATGGAAGAACTTTATTTTTACTATTCAAAAGGAAAACTGATTGCTTTAACTTTTGCTTGCTTCTTAATTAGCGCCGTATGTGCAGCGGTGTCATACTCTGTCTTTTTAGATGGTGATGGCTTAATTGGGTCTATCGTTCTTCTAGGGGCTCTACTTTTGTTATTTGTTGGTGTACTTTACATCAAGAAAGTAGTAAACCCGAATCCTTATGTCATTATGACGGATCAAGAGCTAACTTTATATGTGACGAATCAAGAGGCGGTTCACATCTCATGGGAGGATATTGTTGGAGTTCTTCCTTATGAAATTCATAGAAATAAGTTCCTCGGTCTGGAGTTGGCAAATGAAGAGAAATATGAGGAGCAAATGCCCAACAAAGTAAAACGTATGTCTAGATTAAACATGAAAATGGGATATCCTATGTATAATATTATTTTGAATCAGGTAAAAGATCCAAATGGCCTTATAGAAGCTTTGGATAAACGGATAGAAGTAAAAGAGAGGTTTGAAGAGGAAGGATAATCGTTATAGATCTTTAGTTATGGATTGAGACCAATGATTAAGGCAGTATTGGAGGAACAAGCTCAGCACCGGTTGTCGCCTCAGACTTCTAACTAGCTCTTGCTCCGGTAGGCTAACTTATGGGGATTTTAGGTAACGTCGTTGGTACGTATGCTGCTGTTATAACAGCCTGGTTAGCGAAAATGGCCTCAAAACTGTTTTAATCGTTTATAAGAATCTCATATATTAAAAAAGAAGCCTTTCCCACTAAGCGGGAGAGGCTTCTTTACGCTAAGCTCTTAAAATGTTCGTTCCACTGTTTCGCTTTTTCTAGTGCAAGAATGTCTGATTTAATTTCCCCTGGCTTTACACCTTTGGCAATCACATAGTCCGTATAATTCATCCCTACAAAATCAAAGATATGTCCAAATTGCTGAATTAGAGGAAGGGCCGTGATATGAGGATTGCTTCCACCAGCAGTTACTACATAAGCTTGCTTTTCCCTCAATGAATCTTTCATGTTAAAGCGCTCATCTCTTAAATACTGACTCCACCGATCAAAGAAAATCTTCATCTGAGCAGACATTCCGAACCAATAAACCGGCGTTGCAAACACGATGATGTCATGAGATAGCAGCTGTTCTAAAACCAATTCATAATCATCTGAAGAAGGAGTAAATCCTTTCTCGCTATGACGCTCATCGATAATCGGATCGAGCTTATAATCACCTAAAAAAAGCTCAGTATGTTGAATTCCATCCATCATTTCATTTACTAAATATTCGGTATTACCACCGCGTCGCGAACTTCCTAGAATCGTTAAAATCTTCATCGTTTCACTCCTTTATACTAAAGTGTATCATTGTTAAAACTATCGATGTTATCTATAATAAATGATACTACATATTATAAAAAATGATGGAGGTTCAGAATGGATCTTAAGCTCTTTGAAACGTTTCACGAAGTAGTCAAAACCGGTAGTTATACGAAAACCGGAGACACTTTAGGCTATGCGCAATCAAGCGTAACGACACAAATTAAAAAGATAGAAGATTATTATGGAGTGAAGTTGTTTGAACGAGTAGGACAACGAATGCGCCTTACTTCTTCAGGTGAAGAACTTCTCTATTACACAAGACAAGTTGTGGATCTGTTAGATGAAGCAGAAGTACGCTTATCAGAAGCCCATTCAGTACGAGGAACGATCCGAATAGGAACAGTTGAGTCACTCGCTGCCTACTTCATAACCCCATATATAAAAGCTTTAAAAGAGAGACACCCAGAGCTTATGATTCAGTTAGAAGCAGGCCTGTGCCCGAATTTAAAACAAGGAACAATCGATGCCAAGTTCGATGTAGCCATCCTTTTGGATCGGTATGTAAATCATCCAAACTTAACTACAATTCCAATAAGAAAAGAGGAACTCGTCGTTATTGCACCATCTGGTCATCCCCTAACGTATGAGTCTCATCTGGATCTTCAGAACTTTGCAACGGAAACGCTAATATTAACAGAACAAGGCTGTTCATACCGCACTTTGTTTGAAGACTTGCTTCGTGAAGAAGGGGTGGAAATTCGTTCTGTTATATCATTTACTAGCCTAGAAGCAATCAAACAATGTGTAGCAGATGGTCTTGGAATTGCGCTACTACCTAAGATTACGGTGGAAGAGGAATTGAAGCAGAGTAAGCTGGTTGAGCTACCACTTCACCATGAGAAATTAACTTTATGGACGCAGCTTGTGTACCAAAAGAAGAAATGGATCACACCTCCAATTAAACAGTTATTGACCCTCATAACAGATCAGGCAGAATAGCCATCACTTTTATTGATATCGTTCATTAAAAACCTTGCATATTGGTTCGCCCCTTCTAATGGTATGATGGCCGTTGAGGTGATAATATGAATACATTTTTGCAACACAATCCAACTAAACTTTATTTTGGCAAAGGCCAAGTGGAACATATTGCAACAGAAATTCCTGAAAACAGCAGGGTCCTTCTTGTATACGGAGGCGGAAGTATTAAACGAAATGGTGTCTATGATGCTGTTGTGGGGCAGCTAAATAGCTTAAACGCGACTGTTTTTGCATTAGCGGGCGTTGAGCCAAATCCTCGCTTAACAACGGTAGAGAAAGGAGTTGCAATTTGTAGAGAAGAGCAAATTGACTACCTATTAGCTGTTGGGGGCGGAAGTGTGATTGATTGTACAAAAGGAATTGCAGCTGCTGCTCAATATGACGGTGAGGCATGGGATTTATTTACGCAAAAAGCTCCTATTGAATCAGCGCTTCCGTTTGGCACTGTACTTACATTGGCTGCCACAGGATCTGAGATGAATCCTGTATCCGTCATCACGAATTGGGATACGAAAGATAAAATCGGCTGGGGTTCACCACATGTGTATCCAGCATTCTCTATCCTTGATCCCTCCTATACGTTCTCCTTACCTGAAGATCAAACGGTATATGGAATTGTTGACAGTATGTCCCATGCGTTAGAGCATTACTTTCACCGTACAGAGAACACGCCAATGATTGACGGGTTTATCGAGTCCTTATTAAGAACAGCCATTGAAACAGGACCGAAGCTTATTGAAGATCAACAATCCTTTGAACACCGAGAAACTATGATGTACCTTAGTACGACTGCTTTTAATGGAACGCTCTCTAACGGAACGGATGGCGGAGATTGGGCCACACATCGCATTGAGCATGCAATAAGTGCAGTCTATGACATTCCTCATGGTGGCGGACTGGCTATATTATTCCCTTACTGGTTAGAGCACGTGCTTGAAGAAGATCCAACACGAGTGAAGCAGTTAGCTGTGAGAGTCCTTGGGATTCCACCAGAAGGAAAAGGGGATAAAGAAGTCGCACGAGAAGGGGCAAAATCCTTACGAAACTTCTGGAACTCAATCGGTGCTCCCAATCGATTAAGCGATTATGATATTGATGATACACACTTCGATGACATTGTTGAGAAGACATTTATCAAGCCAGGAGTAGGGACGTACAAAGAGTTGGATCATGCTAGTGTCCTTGATATTCTTCATCGTTCGTTATAAGACGTAGCATATGAAAGGAGCGCATTGATCTACTAGATGCACTCCTTTCATTCATAGTGAGGGTAACTATTTGCTGTCATAATGAATGGAATTCGCTATTCCAATTAGCGACTCAAGGGTAACTTTTTTAGAAAGCCTATTATCTACACTGATCCAATATTGCCAATGACCTTTCTCGAAGACTAATGCATTCCAATCTCCGCTAAGGTATACATGCAAAGCTTCGCTACCATTATGAAGTTTTAGTCTTTTAGCAATGTAGTTATCTTTAATCTGGATTTTAGCTTCTATCGGTCGAACATCTATTTTGTAGTGATATTTAGAGGAACCTTCATGTATATACTCGATTTCTAAAGAGTCATTTTGGATTCCTTCTAAGTTATTAAATCTGCCAAAATTATGTGTGAACGATACGGGTGGAACTCTAAGGGGGAGCTTCAAATCGCGCTTGAAATGTTGTTCGATCTCCTCAATAGCCTCTTCAGGTGTCTTGTATCCAATCTCTGTATAAACATCTTCTAAAGGCCGAGAGCTATTACTCGCCTGCCCTTGAACGATTCCGTTTTGGAATGTGTGAAAATAAGCGAAAATAATAAATGAAAGATAAACAAACTTTTTGATCGTCATCACCCTAATCTTCTTTTTGTTATATGTTTAGCCAATAAATTGGATTCATTCGGACGATGATTAAATAGAGGCTTCTCTATATTTGGGGAATTATACATCCATCATAATCAGTCACAGAGGCCAAGAAATATATAGAAAAAAAGTCACATATATGGTACTTTTAATACTAGATTACATCGTAAATAGGCAAATATATCGAAAGGTATGGACGCAAAGCCACGAGCCTAAAGTCTTAAGGAACACGGTCGTCGGGCTGCAACTTTCGAGAGGTCTTCTGTTCTGAGGCTTCTTTTTTTAATCTATTCCTTTTCATTGTGTCTTTTATGTTTACTTGGAGGGGACCAAAACGAAGAACGTGAATTTTTCGCTAAAGGATTAAAGTTCTAAGGATAGGGTATAGGGGATAGGATTGTTCATAAGCATATAAAGGCTCTAGTTATGAGACAATCGCATACCAAAATAGAATACATTGGATATGAGGAATCGATCAACTATGGAAAATAACACACAAAACCGAATTACTAAAGAAGATATTGATCTACTTATTCAGAAGTTAGATGATTTAATTAATGAAGAAGAGGATAAGATTTCTTGTAAATAAGGAATGGGCGCCCTAGCTATTATAAGCTAGGGCGCTATTTTTATAGGGTGAACCGTTTTACTTCATCATCTAATCGCTCGGAAAGTTCAGCTAACTCTCTAGAACGATTAGAGATCTCTTCCATAGAACTGCTCGACTGCTCTGCAGAAGCTGCGGCTTGTTCAACGCCTGCGGCAGATTCTTCTGAAACAGAAGCAATCTCCTCTATAGAATAATTCATCTCTTGGCTGTTATCGACAATTCCAGTTAGAGTCGCGGTGACTTCCTGGATGTTTGAGGCCATACCTGTAACGGACTGATAAATATTTTCGAATGTGTCGCCAGTCACTTTAATTTGTTTAGATCCCTTATCCACCTCAACATATCCTTCTTCAAGAGACTGCACAACCGTGGATGATTCCGTCTGAATTGTTTCAACAATCCCTGTGATTTCGACGACAGAATGGGAAACTTGTTCAGCTAACTTCCTGACTTCGTCAGCCACTACTGCGAAGCCTTTACCGTGTTCTCCAGCACGTGCTGCTTCAATCGCTGCATTTAAAGATAAGAGGTTGGTTTGGTCTGCAATGTCTCGGATCACTCTGACAAGTTTTGATATTTCTTTCGACTGAGCATCTAGTCCTTTTACGCTATCAACTGATGTTTTCACGATCTCATCGATTCGCTTCATTTGGTCAACAGATTGATTCATTAACTCGGTACCTTCTTTCGTCATCGTTAACACGCTTTTGGATGTGTTAGAAATCGTTTCACCGCTCTTATGTGCTTGTTGAATGTCTTGGAGGAGGTGTTCCATCATGACCGCAAGGCGAGAGGAACTAGTGGCTTGTGTTTCAGCGCCAGACGATAATTCTTCCATTGTTACTGCGATTTGTTCACTTCCTTCTTTTACTTCATAAGAGGATTGTGTGAATTCTTCACTTTGTTTCGTAACAGTAGAGGAAACGCTTGCGATGTTTGAAATCATGTCCTTTAAATCGTTTTTCATTCCATTGATTGCTGTTGTGAGCGAACCGATCTCGTCTTTTGATTGGTGATCAATGTCTTCAGAATTCAACCGTCCTTCGGCTACTTCGTTGGCTAGTTTGGTGACTTTCCCTAATGGCTTAATGCGACGGTAGAGGGTCCAATATGTAGAAGCACTTAAAAGAACCATTAAACCTACTAAACCAATCGTTAAGTATAAAAAGGTTTCCATTTGACGCTTTGCACGTAAGGCTTTCCTTTCTCCAAGTGCTAAGAGCTGACTTTGGAATGTTGCTAAATTCTCATCAATACTAGCTTTTCGACTTTGATAATTCTGGTCAAATACTTTCATTTGAGCCATCTCCATATTATTCTTCTCTACGAACGTAATGGCTTTCTCCTCAATTTTAGCTAATTCATTTGATTTCGTTACCGCTTCTTCTACATGAGCCATGATATCTCCAGGAACATTGTATGTAGATAATTCGTTTAAGGCGCTTTCTCTGCGCTTTGTTTCCTTTACTTCAGTGTTATAATTTTCGAGATTTTCAGGCGCTCCGTATTGGGAATAAATGCGTACTTGATTGGTTAAAAAATCTGATGCTTCTTGGACTTGGCGTCCGAGGTTTTGGAACTTCATCTGTTGTTCGACTGCTTCCGTTCGGTTGCTGATACTCATAAAAAGCAATGATAAACTAATGATGGCAACAGCGCCCAGCAACGTAACGGTCAGACCGATAACTTTTACTAACTTGGATATTTTCAAGTGACTCGTCCTTTCTTTTTAGTTTACTATACACTTCTCGTAAGAACCCCTCTATTTCCAAATGTGTGGGTAAAAAATCCTATCCTCCTTTTTATCGGTCATTATGTAACGATTTTAACTAAAATAGACGAAAATGTTAGAAAATTAAATCAACTATCAAAATTCGATATAAAAAGCCAGGGAAAGATCCCTGGCTTTTGCTACATTGAGGCATTATACAGTTGTTTGGCTGCTTGTGTGCCGTTTGGGTAAGCGGTGATAGCGGATATGAATGAGCCCCCGTCTGCGCCTGCTTGTAACACATCTTTTAGGTTACGTGTGTTAATGCCTCCGATAGCGACAATTGGGAAGTCGAGGGCTACTTCTCTAATTTTAGTTAAGCCCGCTAATCCTATGGGTCTTTTTGCGTCTCTTTTTGTAGAGGTTTGATAGATTGGACCCACTCCAAGGTAATCGATAGAATCGAATGGTGCGCGAATGGCTTCTTCTACAGAAGTGGCAGAGAGGCCTATAATCATTCCCTTACATCGATTCACAACTTCTCTAATATTTAAGTCATCCTGACCTACATGAATTCCATCAGCATTAAGCCTTTGAGCAAGGTTTACGTCATCGTTAACGATAAACGGGATCTGGTGCTCCTTGCAGATGAGTTGCAGATCTTTTGCTAATTGGATTTTCTGAAATCCTTTAAGAGAATGAGGCCCTTTTTCCCGATATTGAAAGCAAGTGATCCCACCATGAATGGCTTCACGTAATATGTCTCTTGGGTCTCTTTGACAATCCTGACTACCCATAATGAAATAGAGTTTTAATAGGGATTTCATTTCACCTTTCATCTTGCTTCTACTTTCTGACGCTTCCTAACATCTTCAGGTCTGATGTTGTAAAGGGCATCGAGGAAGTAAGGGTGAAGAGTTCCGGGCCCCTGAACATTTGCGTGCTCAGCGGCCATTTCACTTGCGATCGTATAGACGGATATAGCCTCTGTGGCTTTCTCAACACTTGGTCCTTCAAGAGAAAGAAAAGCCGTAAGAAGAGAACTAAATAAGCAGCCTGTCCCTGTGATACTCCCTAGAAGTGGGATACCATTTTGGCAAACTACGGTTTCATCCTTAGTGGCGATCACATCTGTTTCCCCGGTAAGAACGATTAAGCAGGTGAGGGAGGCGGCTGCTTGTTGGGCAAGCTTCACGACGTTCCCATCTCCTGTTGAGTCTACACCTCTTGATTGCCACTGATCCTCACCAAGCAAGGCTGCAATTTCACTAGCATTTCCCCGGATTGCAGTAATCTCCAGTTCGTCTAGAAGTCTGTGACAAGTTTTGAGACGGAACGGAGTAGCACCAGCGCCAACAGGGTCTAAGACAACAGGAATACCTTTTTCGTTGGCAGCTTTTCCTGCCAAGAGCATGGCTTCTATATCAGTAGAGGTAACGGTCCCGATATTTAATAGAACACCACTTGCTATACTGGCCATATCGGAAACTTCGTCTAGAGATTTAGACATGACCGGCACTGCTCCAATGGCGTATAATCCATTTGCGGTAAAATTTATCACGACCTCGTTTGTAAGGTTATGAATAAGTGGCGTCGTTTCTCTTAAGGTTTGTAAGTAAGACATTACACATATTCTCCTTTCCGTTGCTTCTTTTTATAAGCCCAGTGGTTTGTAGGGCCTTGTCCATGCCCGATCTCGAGCGTGTGTTCAATTGCAGCAGAGATGAACTTCTTAGCAACATTTACGGCTTCTTTTACACTTTTTCCTTTTGCCAGCTCAGCTGTAATCGCAGCTGCATAGGTGCACCCTGTCCCGTGAGTGTGCAATGTATCAAAGCGAGGAGATGAAAAGGTCTCAAATGTTTCTCCGTCGTAAAAAAGGTCTGTGGCTTCTCCGTCAAGGTGGCCCCCTTTAACGACGACAGAAGAAGAACCAAAATCGTGTACGATGCTTTTCGCAGCTTTGTATCGATCTTCTTCTGACTCCAAATGTTGTCCCGTTAACGCCTCGGCTTCAGGGATATTGGGTGTGACGATTGTTGCAAGAGGGAGTAGCTCATCACGCATCGTTTGGAGCGCTTTTCGATCGACAAGGGCATCTCCGCTTTGAGCGATCATGACTGGATCTACACAAAGGGGCAAGCTAAGAGGGCGGAGGTGATCCGCAATGGCCTTGATCATTTCCGCGTTGGCGATCATGCCAGTTTTGACAGCGTGAACCGGCATGTCGCTCGTAACGGATTGAAGCTGTTCTTTTATAAAACTAGCTTCTAAATGGCGAACTCCCGTTACACCGAGCGTGTTTTGGGCAACAACTGAAGTGATGACAGACATACCGTATACGTCTAATTCTTGAAACGTTTTCAGATCTGCCTGAATACCTGCGCCGCCACTTGGGTCTGTGCCAGCAATGGTTAAAGCTCCTTTCACACTACACATGATGCGTGACCTCCTTAATGGCTGAAGTTGGCCATGTTTCTTGGCGGTATGCCATTTCCCAGAATGCCCACTCTAACTGACAGCTTTTTATAAACGCG
The DNA here is from genome assembly GCF_014642405.1 of Pontibacillus salipaludis. Taxonomy (GTDB): domain Bacteria; phylum Bacillota; class Bacilli; order Bacillales; family BH030062; genus Pontibacillus; species Pontibacillus salipaludis. Next base: position 108,822 of record NZ_BMIN01000007.1, on the reverse strand, counting down.
TCTTTCATAGATTTCTTTTCTCGGGGAGAAGCGGTTTCTGCCCATGAGTCCAATTTTGTTCGAAGTTGGTTGGTAGTAGCTCTGATTTCATCATTCACATAAAAGGTAATCCACTCATAGAAAGGGTGATCAGGCGTTGGTTGCACGTGCTCCATTAAATAGTCCCCAATTTCAAGGTACGTCCATGGACATGGAAGGAGTACAGCTAAGATTTGGCCGAGCGATCCTTCGTGAGCATGGGTCTTCATATGTTTAATGTAGTGATCCGCAGTAGGGGGAAGGGGGTATCCTTGCAAATCCTCATACGGAGTATTGATATACGTACATAGATTGTGATGGGGGTGAATTTCACTGTCTAGGACAAATTCGATATTTTCTTTGAAAAAGGCGATATCCTCCTGATCGGTACATTTGGAAATCGCAATTCCGTATACATTCATGAACGCATGAAGGTACTCGGCATCTGCTTTCACATAATGAGCTACAGCTTCTTTTGGAAGATCACCTTCTCCAATTCCTTTCACGAAAGGATGGTTGAAAATCGCTTGAAAAATCGGCTTTGCATCGTGACGAAGTTGTTCAGTAAATGACATAGTAGTTACCTCCTGGTTTTATTTATAGGAAGTGAACCAGGTAGTGAGGAGGGAGGGGGTTGGGGGTGTTGAACATAAAAAAACCGCTCCTAGAACTGGAGCGGTTTCTGGATTATAAAATAATAGATTGAGAGGTCATATGAGAATATACGCCCTCAAAACATAGGTATAACAAATCCAACCGACTCCACTTCCCTTCGCTGGTACTAACCAGATCAGGTTCAAAGGGACCAAGGATTTCTCCTTATCTCAGCCAAAAAATGGGCGCCCCTAGTGGACTTCCTATATTGTACCGATACCTTAACATAGGTTTCCTGGATTTGTCTACATTGGAAAGGGTCCGTTACTTTAAAAGGGTTTGGGCTGGATGGGGGACAACTCGCTTTCCTGCGGAGAGCTGGCAAGCCTCCTCGTTCGCTGTCGCTCACTGTGGGGTCTTGCCTAGGCTCATATTTCCGCGGGAGTCTCGCAGTCCCCCATCCAGCCCTGGCTGTTAATAGAAAAACGGACCCACAGAAAAAGGAATGTATCACGGCTTATGTTAAGAAAGCAACGGAGGAATTTTTTCTCGAACTAAAGCCTTCCAGGATTAATAGACTATTTTTCTAGCTAAAAGATTAGGAGATTTGCAAAGTTGGAAGGTTGTGTTAGTCTAATAAACAAAGTTTACAAGATTTAATGATACTACTAGGGGAGCCTGAATGGGCTGAGAGGGGAGCAATGGAGCTTCCTGACTCTTACGAACCTGATCTGGGTCATACCAGCGGAGGGAAGTAGTCAGGCGATACGTCTGTATACTCTACCATTCGAAGTCAGGTCTATTATAGGACCTGGCTTTTTTGTTTCCCCTTATTTAGAAAGGGAGAGGAATGAAATGAACAAAACAAGAATGATCACGACAATGGCAATCTTTGTAGCGATTGGGACGTTAGGGGCGAAAATGTTATGGTTTCCAGCTGGGATCGCTAAAGCCTATCCCGTACAGCATGTTGTCAATGTTATGGCAGCAGTGACTTTAGGACCTCTACCGGTTGTAGCTATAGCGTTTATGATTGGCGTCTTGCGCGTTCTTCTAGGATTAGGGACGCTTTTAGCTTTTCCAGGAGGGATGATTGGGGCTTTTCTGGCGGGGATTCTTTATAAGTTTTCCAAGAGAAAAGGGTTTGCTGTTGTTGGAGAAGTGTTGGGCACAGGTGTGATTGGTGCGTTGTTTGCAGTCCCTTATGCGCAATTATTTATGGGTACTTCCGTAGGGGCTCTAGCGTTTTTACCACCTTTTTTCGTAAGTAGTGTGTCAGGTGCTTTTCTTGGGTGGTTTGTGCTGTCGAGAGTTGGGGAGAGGTTGAGTGTTCGTAGGGTTTGAAGTGTATGGTGTGATGCAACTCGGTTTTTAAGTATAGCTATATTTATCTATGGCCTTTTATAGTCAATGAGGAATGAAAAGGTAAGAGAAAGGCTTGATCTGTGACCTTATGATTGCCAGAAAAAGGTAAAAAGTCATAGAACAACACGATCTACGACCTTTTGAAAGATAAGTGCTTCAAAAGGTCAGAGATAACCTGAATCAGTGACGTTTTACAGTGGGAGTTTTAGAAAAGGTAAGAGATCAGTCAGTGGATGGCCTAAATCAAAAGAGAAGCCCAGACCATATTGGACTGGACTTCTCTTTCACTTGTTTTCATCCAGATGCTAACCTGGCGCTTCCGCTTTTGTTATAGCTTTCAAGAAGCTACAAACGTTGTGCTTTTTTGAGCTGCTGATACAGGGGGTGGTTCCTCCTGCTGGCTCAAGTTTTGAATCATGGGTAATCGTGCAAGGTCCATGTTGCCCCCGCTTACGATAATACCCGTATGATTCGATTGGATGTTGGAACCGTGCTCTAGAACAGCTGCCAGTGCTGAGGCTCCAGCTCCTTCGACAAGTGACTTGTTTCGCTCAAGCATCGTGACGATGGCTTTTGCGATGTGTGTTTCTGACACGGTTACGATCTCATCGACATACTGCTTGATGAGTGGGAACGTGTTTTGACCAGGTTTCTTCACGGCGATTCCATCTGCAATGGTGGAAACACTCTTTAAGGTGGAAGGTCCTTGTTTGTAATACTGATTGTACATGGCACTCGCGCCTGCAGACTGCACGCCGACAATTTTGATAGACGGCTTAACAGATTTTGCAGCAACGGCGACACCACTAATCAGTCCGCCTCCTCCGATTGGAACGACTAGCGTATCAAGGGATGGATTTTGTTCAAGCATTTCAAGAGCAATCGTACCTTGGCCGGCCATCACGTCATAATCATCAAATGGATGAATAAAGACGCTGCCATTTCGGCGCTGGTCGGCACATGCTGCCTCAAATGATTCTTGGAAAGATTCGCCGGTCAGCACGATTTCAGCTCCGTAGCTCTCTGTTGCCTTGACTTTAGCCTCTGGCGTATGCTCAGGCATAAAGATTTTCGCCTTGATTCCTCTTTTGGAAGCGGCCAAGGCGACACCTTGTGCGTGATTTCCTGCAGATGCAGCGATGACACCTCTTTTAGCTTCTTCTTTGGTAAGTTGAGAAACTTTAAAGCTGGCCCCCCGAACTTTAAAAGCGCCTGTTTTCTGCATGTTTTCCATCTTGAAATAAACTTGTTTTCCTGTTAGTTCGTTGATTGATGTTGAAGTTGTTAGTGGGGTGCGGTGGACCACGTCTTTAAGATGCTCCATCGCCTCCGTGATTTTGGTTCCGGTTAAGCAATTCCCAATGTCTTCACACTCCTACTTTTTTAGATTCGTATTGCTTGATCTTATTTTCATGGGTGAGGGTGACGGATATGTCATCCCACCCATTGATCAACATTTCTTTTTGGTAATCATTGACTTCAAACGACGTCTTGAATCCTTCATTGTCGTATATAACCTGATTTTTAAGGTCAGCGGTCAAGTGATACGTTTCGTTTTCTGCTTTTTGAATGAGCTGGCTAATCTCTTCTTCTGGTAGCGTGACAGCAAGAATGCCGTTTTTTATGCAGTTATTAAAAAAGATATCAGCAAAACTTGGGGCAAGAATGACTTTGAAGCCATAATCTTCAAGCGCCCAAGGAGCATGCTCACGAGAAGAGCCGCAACCAAAGTTCTCGCCTGCAACAAGTATGGAAGTCCCGTCGTATTTCGGTTGATTTAATGAGAAATCTTCTTTCTGAGATCCATCATGGTGAAAGCGCCAGTTGTAGAAGAGAAACTGGCCAAAACCTTGACGTTCAATGCGTTTTAAAAATTGCTTCGGTATAATCTGGTCAGTATCCACATTCGATCGGTTTAACGGATAAACCAAACCCTCATGCTTCCGTATCGGTTCCATTGTCTATTCCCTCCTGGTAAAAGGGGAGAGGGCGCTCTCCTACATTAGAGCAGAAAAGCGTGCCAGTCCCCCTTTATTGCTTTAGCGTGATGAATGGTGCCAGACACGCTGTGTTGCTTTAGTGTAGTAAACGGTGCCAGGCACGCTTTAGTGTTGTAAAGCGTTTGTGAATTGGCGGACGTCTGTGAAGTGGCCGGTGATGGCTGCGGCTGCGGCCATTTCTGGGCTCACTAAGTGAGTACGGGCATCTGTTCCTTGTCGACCTTCGAAGTTACGGTTCGATGTGGAAGCGCAGCGTTCTCCTGGTGGGATGACGTCATCATTCATAGCTAGACACATGCTACAGCCGGCATCCCGCCATTCGAATCCTGCCTGTTTGAACACGACATCTAATCCTTCTGCTTCAGCTTGTTGTTTTACGGATTGAGAACCAGGAACGACAATAGCTGTTACAGAGGAGTGAACGGTTTTGCCACGAACAATTTCTGCCGCCTTTTGTAAATCACTGATGCGTGAGTTTGTGCAAGAGCCAATGAAGACATGCTCAATCGCAATATCTGAAATGGGCTGATTAGGCTGTAAATCCATATAGTTTAAAGCGTGTTCAATCTCTGCACGTTTATTGTCTGTAGTAGCCTCAGCAGGGTCTGGAACTGATGCTGAAACAGGCAGGCACATGCCTGGGTTTGTTCCCCATGTAACTTGTGGTTCGATTTCAGAAGCATCGATCTCAAGTGTATGGTCATATACAGCACCTTCGTCAGAAGCCAGAGCCAGCCATTCGTCTCTAGCCTCATCGAATGCTTGACCTTCTGGAACATGGCGTTTACCGCGAAGGTATTCAACTGTCGTTTCATCCGGGCTAATTAAACCAGCACGGGCACCGGCTTCAATCGACATGTTGCATACTGTCATACGCTGTTCCATTGTGAGGGAGCGAATTGCATCGCCTGTATATTCAATTACATAACCTGTTCCGAAGCGGACGCCATATTTACCGATAACAGCAAGGATTAAATCTTTCGCTGTAACACCTGTGCCAAGTTCTCCGTTTACTTTCACATTCAAAGTTTTAGGAGGGGCTTGCCACAAGGTTTGAGTGGCTAATACATGTTCAACTTCACTTGTTCCAATACCAAATGCTAAAGCGCCAAATGCACCATGAGTGGAAGTATGACTATCTCCACAAACGATTGTTTTGCCTGGCTGAGTAAGACCAAGCTCAGGACCGATAACGTGAACAATTCCCTGGTCAGGGTGATCAATATCAGCTAAAGGGATGCCGAATTCATCGCAATTTTGCTTTAATGTCTCCATTTGTTTCTTAGAGACGGCATCTTTAATGATATGACGTTCACGCGTCGGTACGTTATGGTCCATCGTGGCGTAGGTGCGTTCTGGACGGCGAACGGAACGATCGTTCATGCGTAAGCCTTCAAACGCCTGTGGTGATGTGACTTCGTGTATTAAATGCAGATCGATATAAAGTAGGTCTGGCTTTCCTTTTTCTAGATGGACAACATGTTGATCCCAAATCTTTTCAACGATTGTTTTGGGCTGGGTCATGGTCTCACTCCTTTATGAAAAAAATAGGGGAGGGGACGTAAGGTTTTCCTTTACCTTACGTCCACCTCACTAGACGTAACAAGTCATAATACTGTGAGTTGCATCTTGTGTAGTCACTCGCTCTAGGACGAGGCGAGTCATTTCTTTAGTACCGACTTGTTTACCGCCTTTAACGTCTAAATCGCCTGTGCAGTAGCCATCCTCTAATACTTGTTGAACAGCTTCTTCAATCACGGCTGCTTCTTTTTCTAGTCCAAATGAGTGACGAAGCATAAGCGCGGTTGAAAGGATTGTCGCAAGTGGGTTTGCAACTCCTTGACCCGCGATGTCTGGTGCTGAACCGTGAACCGGTTCGTATAAGCCCATACCGTCTTCTCTTAGGCTAGCAGAAGGAAGCATGCCTAGTGATCCTGTTAATACAGAAGCCTCATCACTCAAAATATCGCCGAACATGTTCTCGGTCACGATGACATCGAACTGTTTTGGGTTCGTAATTAGCTTCATCGCAGCTGCATCGACTAGCAGGTGTTCCACTTCAACATCCGGATAATCTACTTTCTTCTCCTCAACGACTTCGCGCCAGACTTTACTAGATTCTAAGACGTTTGCTTTATCAACACTTGTTAGGTGTTTGCGTCTCAAGCGAGCGCTTTGGAACGCATTGTCTACAATTCGCTCAATCTCGTCACGCTGATAGGAGAGGGTATCTACGACTTCTTTACCGTTGTTACGTCGCTCACTCGGGGTACCAAAGTAAAGGCCACCAGTTAGCTCACGAACGATGAGAAGATCGCTACCAGCAACAACATCGTGCTTTAAAGGAGAAGCATGAAGAAGTTGATCAAACCCTTTAATCGGACGAAGATTTGCGAAAAGACCAAGCTGCTTTCGGATTCCAAGCAGTCCCTTTTCAGGGCGAAGGTGAGAAGGATTCTGGTCCCACTTTGGTCCACCAACAGCTCCTAGCAGAACAGCATCGGATTGCTGACAAGCTCGGATTGTATCTTCTGGTAGGGGAGTGCCATGTTTATCAATGGCCACACCACCAATATCGTGTGTATGATACGTGAACGTGTGGTGGAACCGTTCAGTAACGGCTTCTAGAACTTGTTTAGCAGATTCAATGACTTCCTGACCGATCCCATCACCAGGTAACAATACGATTTGTTTTTCCAATAGTAGAACCTCCTTATACGGGCGCTGATTGTTTGTTTAGTAGTTGTTGATTTAAAATGACGCGATTGACTGCGTTTAAAAAGGCGTTAGCCGAAGCTTCAAGCACGTCTTGGGCAGCCCCGCGGCCACTTGCTGCAGTTCCATTAACGGTTAGCCTTACATGTACTTCGGCAAGGGCATCGCGTCCTTCACCAACTGAACTCAAGCGATAATCTTCTAAGTGAATATCTTCATGGATTAAAGCCTCAAGCGTGTTATAGATGGCTTCAACACTTCCCTGACCTGTGCCAGCTGTTTCAACGCGTGTATTCTCCGGCGTCGTCATAGCTACTGTGGCAGTAGGAATATTAGCTGAGCTATATTGTACTTGGAAAGCTTCTAATTTATATTTAGCCGCATCGGATGAGTCGGTTTGAACATCTGTCAAAATCGTAAACAAATCTTCATCAGTTACGTCTTTCTTACGGTCTGTTAAACTCTTAAAGGCTTTGAACGCTTCTTTAAGTTTCGCCTCAGAAAGGTCATACCCAAGGGATTTCACTTTATCTTCGAACGCGTGACGACCGGAGTGTTTCCCAAGAACCATATTACTAGCCCCGATGCCAACCATTTCAGGCGTGATGATCTCATAGGTGGATGCGTTCTTCATCATGCCATCCTGGTGAATACCAGATTCATGAGCGAAGGCGTTCTTTCCTACAATGGCTTTGTTGCCAGGGACAACCATTCCTGTAAACTTACTGACTAGATCACTTGTACGTTTGATTTCGTTTAATACGAGATTGGTAGAGTGCTCGTAGAAATTGTTGCGAATCTGTAGGGCTACAGCCACTTCTTCAATAGAAGCATTCCCAGCGCGTTCACCGATTCCGTTGATCGTACCTTCAATCTGAGTGGCCCCGTTTTCAATAGCTGCTAACGAGTTGGCAACCGCCATGCCAAGGTCATCGTGGCAATGAGCGGATAGAGATACTTGATCAATATTAGGAACGTTTTCTTTCACGTATCGGAAAAGTTCTCCGTATTCATATGGAGTTGTATATCCAACAGTATCTGGTAGGTTAACAACCGTTGCTCCAGCGTCAATGACTTTCTCGATGATTCGAACAAGAAACTCTTTATCAGATCGACATGCATCCTCTGCTGACCACTCAACTTGTGGGAATCGTTCCCTTGCGTAACGGACCATTTCAACAGCTGTTTCAATGACTTCATCAGGAGTCTTCTTCAGCTTATGCGTCATGTGAATAGGGGAGGTAGCTAGAAATACATGAAGACGTGGTTCTGAAGCGTCTTTCAATGCCTCCCAAGCTGTATCAATATCCGATTTCTTCGCACGTGCAAGACCGGTTACAGAGCTATTCTTAACCGTTCTTGCAATTTCTTGAACGGATTCAAATTCGTTTTGGGAGGAAGCGGGGAAGCCCGCTTCCATAATATCTACTCCAAGTTTCTCGAGTTGCTTAGCGATCTCTAGTTTCTCTAACTTATTTAAATTGACTCCAGGGGACTGTTCTCCGTCTCGTAGGGTTGTATCGAATACCTTAACGTGCGCCATTTGCGACCACTTCCTTTTCTTTTTTAGATTTGGCCTGCTCTTTCACGAAAGGCATTAATTCACGGAGCTCCTTTCCAACCTGTTCAATTTGATGCTGGTTTTCTTTTACATTGATGGCGTTGAATTGAGGGCGATTTACCTGGTTCTCAAGGATCCAGCCCTTAGCAAATGCACCTGTTTGGATGTCAGTCAGAACGTCTTTCATGCGTGCTTTCGTATCTTCGTTCACAACGCGTGGGCCGGATACGAAGTCACCCCACTGAGCTGTGTCAGAGATAGAGTGGCGCATACCTTCAAGACCGCCTTCGTACATAAGATCAACGATTAGCTTCAGCTCGTGCATACATTCGAAGTAAGCAACTTCTGGCTGGTAACCGGCTTCAGTTAGCGTTTCGAAACCAGCTTTCACAAGGCTTGTAAGGCCACCGCAAAGAACGGCTTGCTCACCGAACAGATCCGTTTCTGTTTCTTCCTGGAAGCTTGTTTGTAGAACGCCTGCGCGACCTGCGCCGATTCCTTTTGCGTATGCTTGAGCGAGCTTCTCAGCCTGACCCGTGTAATCTTGATACACACCGTATAGTGCAGGAACCCCAGCGCCTTCTTCGAATGTGCGTCGTACAAGATGTCCTGGTCCTTTTGGTGCTACAAGGAATACATCCACATCTTCTGGAGGTACCACTTGGTTGAAATGAACGTTAAAACCATGCGCGAATACAAGAGCATTGCCTGCATCCAGGTTTGGTTTGATTTCTTCTTCGTAAACAGAAGGTTGATATTCGTCCGGAAGAAGAACCATGACAACATCTGATTCCTTAACGGCGTCAGCAACGCGTTTTACTTCAACACCGTCTTGTTCTGCTTTATCCCAAGATTTCCCCGGGCGAAGGCCAACGACTACGTCAAATCCGCTTTCTTTAAGGTTTTGTGCGTGTGCATGACCTTGAGAGCCATAACCTACGACTGCAACCTTTTTATTTTTTAAAACCTCTTCGTCAATGTTTTGGTTGTAAAGTACTTCTGCCATTGTTAATCCATCCTTTCAGGTTTTGGTTTTTGATTTATTCATTGAATATTCAAACTACTAAAGGTATAAAAGTTCCCTAGTCCCTTTACTGTAATAGGGATTGTGGGGTGAACTCAGTGACTTGTGGCTGTTGTCCTCGTAAGAAGGCAGTGAGCCCTGTTCGCGCTAACTCCTTAACACCATAAGGGCGGAGGAGATCAATAAGCGCTTCGACTTTCTCTGATTTTCCAGTGACCTGAACCGTCATACTCTCTTTACTGACATCAATGACGTTGGCCCGGAAAGGCTCAATAATCGTCTGGATTTCGTTGCGGTTTTGAATGTTGCTGCCCACTTTAATAAGGGCCAGTTCCCGCGCTACGATCGCTTTATCGGTAATGTCTGATACCTTTAAAACATCGACTTGTTTATTAAGCTGCTTAGTTAATTGTTCAAGCTTTTGGTTATCTTCGACCTCTACGACGAAGGTCATTTTGGAAATGCCTTCTGTTTCCGTTCTGCCAACAGAAATGCTTTCGATATTGAATTGGCGTTTGTGCAAGAGGCCAGTAACACGGTTTAATACGCCGCTTCGGTTTTGCACGGTTGCCGTAATAATCCGTTTCATCGTTTCACCCCAATCATTTCGTGTAGCCCTTTGCCTGGGGCGATCATTGGATAGACATTTTCTTGTTGAAGGACGCGGCAATCAAGAAGAACCGGCCCATCGTAGTCAAACACATCCGGCAAGATTTGAGAAAGTTCGTCTTGTGACTGAACAAGTTCCCCGCGAATGCCGTAACTCTCTGCAAGCTTTACAAAATCTGGTTGTGTTTGAAGAAGGGATTCTGAGAATCGCTCGTCGTAAAATTTCTCCTGCCACTGGCGAACCATGCCAAGTGCGCCGTTGTTGACGATCACAATTTTGACAGGTAGTTTTTTCTCTTTTAAGACAGACAGTTCTTGTAGTGTCATTTGGAAACCACCGTCTCCAACGATTGCGACTACTGGCTCGTCAGGGGAGGCAATTTGGGCACCGATGGCAGCAGGGAAGCCAAAGCCCATTGTGCCAAGCCCACCTGATGTGACCCAGCGGTTCGGTTTATTAAAGGAATAATACTGAGCAGCCCACATTTGGTGCTGGCCTACGTCTGTAGTCACAATTGCGTTTCCGTCTGTAACCCTGTGAAGAGCTGAGATAAGCCATTGTGGCACCATTTCTTGTTCAGGGTTATCGAACCAAAGAGGGAAGTTCGCTTTGTTCCCGGATACTTCTTTCAACCAGTCTCCATGGTTTTTCATATCAACGTCCATATTCTCGATTTCTGTGAGCGCCTTCTTGGCGTCTGCAACAATAGGGATGTGCGTCTGTACATTTTTACCGATTTCAGCAGGATCGATATCAACATGAGCAACAGTTGCTTTAGGTGCAAAGTGCTTAAGGTTTCCAGTTAAACGATCATCGAAGCGAGCACCGATATTAATAAGCAGATCACAATCATAAAGAGCCATGTTTGCAGCATAGGTTCCGTGCATGCCGGCCATTCCAAGGCTTAATTCATTCTCGCCAGGGAAGCTGCCAAGCCCTAGTAGCGTTGTTGTTACAGGAAGTGCGTGCTTTTCAGCAAAGTTTTTCAACTCTTGTGATGCACCTGCATGAATAACGCCTGCACCTGCAAGAATGACAGGCTTTTTGGCTTGTGATAGAGCTTCTTTCAACTTCGTTAGCTGAAGAGGATTAGGCTTTACCGTCGGCTGATACCCTTGCAGGAAGAAGGTAGTATCATAGGATTCCTCTGCAATGCTTGAGGAGATATCTTTTGGAATATCTACAACGACAGGACCAGGCCGGCCAGTAGAAGCAATATGGAACGCTTCTTTCACAATGCGAGGCAGGTCGCTTAAGGATTGAACTTGGTAATTGTGTTTCGTGATCGGTGTTGTGAGCCCCATTACGTCAGCTTCTTGGAAAGCATCTGTTCCAATAACGTTGCTAGCCACCTGGCCTGTGAAAACGACGAGTGGGAGAGAATCCATCATCGCATCAGCAATTCCGGTAATTAAATTTGTAGCTCCTGGTCCGGAGGTTGCAATCACAACGCCAGGTTTGCCTGAAACGCGGGCGTAGCCTTCCGCTGCATGAATGGAACCTTGTTCATGGCGGGAGAGGATGTGATCAAATGCGTCTCCTGCCCGATAAATGGCATCATAAATGGGTAAAACGGCTCCTCCTGGATACCCAAATAACGTATCAACACCAACTTGCTGAAGTGTGTCAACGAGAAGGTCTGCTCCTGTTTTAGGAGCTTTTGTGTGCGACGCAGCGGGTTGCTGCGCTTGATGTTTTGCTTCTACCTTCACCTGTAATCCCTCCATTTCATTCGAATTTGTTTAGTAAGAGCTAGCTTAAAGCTAGTCATTCCTTGATTTTTTTCATAATAAAAACCACCTCACCCCATATAAACTCCACGTGTTGTGAAGAGTTAGGGGCGAAATGGTTATTTTCGCGGTACCACCCTGATTTCGCAGCATGTTGCTCACTGCCTTATGAGACGGAGGCACAAAGGTGTGCTTCGTCTCTTTCGATAACAGGTGCTCATTGTACACCTGACTTGAGCCTACTAAACAAAGTCGTTCAGCCAAGCACTCAGGGAGGATGTCAGAGTAAGGTGTATTTCCGGGCTTCCAGCAACCCCGGCTCTCTGTAAATACAGGTTCTTACTCCTTTATTCCCGTCGTAGATTTGTCGATATCCACTTTTTATACTTTCATGACGCCGCCTGTATTTGCGGACGTAACGAGCTTCTGGTATTTAGCAAAAGTTTAATCGTTCTTGCTTCTAGGTCGATCTGAATTGGGACACCGTCAGCGACTAAGCCGATCGGGCCACCTTCAGCAGCTTCTGGTGACACAGTTCACGGATAATGGCGCTGAGGCCACCTGCATTGTGAACGTCTTGCATAGAGTAATCGGATGCTGGGCTAATCTTGGCTAAATAAGGCGTTTTCTCGGCTATGCTATTTACTCGACTCAAATCATACTCAATGCCTGCTGCGTGAGCGATGGCTAATGTGTGAAGGACCGTATCTGTGGAACCTCCCATGGCGAGCGGTGGGGAGCGCGGTCGATTCCAACTTTGATCATATCACTTCTCATAATTCGTTCCACCTAACTAACAGCAACATCCTTTTTATTCTCTGGGTAACACTGAACACCGTCACGTACCACAAGGTCGCGGAATAACTGGAGTAATTCGTTCGTCACTTCACCAGGCAACCCATTCCCAATTTGTCGTTTGTCGACGTCAACAACAGCAATTACCTCAGCAGCTGTTCCTGTTAAGAAGACCTCATCAGCCACATATACATCGTGGCGTGTGAAAGGTTCTTGTTTCAGTTCATATCCATGTTCCTCAGCAAGGTCGATAATCGCATTTCGCGTTACGCCTTCTAATGCTCCGAGGTAAACAGGAGGGGTATAGATCGTGCCGTTTTTCACGATAAAGATGTTATCGGCAGATCCTTCTGTTACGTACCCTTGATCGTTTAACATAAGAGCTTCGTCTACACCGGCTTGGTTCGCTTCTAATTTCACTAGGATATTATTTAAGTAATTCAATGATTTTACTTGTGGACTTAGTACGTCTGGGCGATTGCGTCTTGAAGCAACGGATCCAAGGCGTAAACCTCGTTCATATAATTCCTTAGGGAAAAGCGCGAGTGCTTCTGCGATGACAACAACGCGTGGTGTAGGGCAGCTTGCTGGATCTAAGCCAAGGTTGCCAGGTCCGCGTGATACAACAACTCTGATGTATGCATCAGACAATTCATTTTGTCGGATTGTATCCACAATGACTTGCTTAAATTCCTCCTTTTCGTATGGTAATTCAAGCAAGATTGACTTCGCGGAGTCATAAAGGCGGTTTACGTGTTCGTCTAGTTTGAAGATATTGCCGCTATAAGCTCTAATCCCTTCGAACACCCCGTCTCCATATAAAAATCCATGGTCGTAGACTGAAACAACCGCCTCTTCTTTCTTAACAAATTGGCCGTTTAGGAAAATCCATTGACTGCTCATACTTACACTCCTTCCCTTTAATGTATTAATGCTTAAACTCAGTAAAGTATGATCGGTAAAAATGTAGCCCGATTGCTTCATCTAAATTTTTAACTTGAAACAAGGGGCAACTGGTTCATGAATCATTTGGAAAAAGCTCATTTGCTTTTCTATGAATGATTTAAATTATGGATAATCATAAGCCGTATTGAAGGCAAGGTCAACAGCTATTTCTTAACTTTTCTGACAGTTGTGATAAATCAGTCAATTAGAAAACGCTTACATCCTTGAGAGCGTTGAGATTGGGAAAAACGAGAAGAAATGGAGAAAATAAAGAAAAAAAGTATGGTGGTTTAAAGGCTTCTTTGATGAGGTTAATTCTTGGTTTGAGAGGAGTAGAAACGAGTGTGAAAGTAAAGGTTTTATTCATTTTTTTCTAATTTTATTTAGTCATTGAGCGAGGATTGTCTAAAGGTGCGGAGGGGTGACGAAAGAGTGCGAGGGATTGACTAAAGAGGGTCTGAAGTTACGAAAAGGAGCAGGGGAATTACTAAAAGGAGGTCTGAAGTTACGAAAAGAGGAGTCCGAGTGACTAAAGAACGGTGCGAAGATACGAAAGAAAGTAGAGGAATGACTAAAAGAGGGTGTGGAGTTACGATAGAGGAACTAGCAGGGACGAAAAATGTTAATAACGACTCTTTTAATAGCAGATATGCATTTTAAATAACTTATTTATACTTCTTCTTCATAAAAAATGTAGATAGCCCTGCCTTGTAACGGCTATAATAGAACAAGTAACCGTAAGAGCGGTAGATTAGAAAGGATTTGTATAATGGAACAACAATCACCATTTTTTGAAAGCTTAAAACCTTTCATTCAGGAAGCATGGAATAAAGCAGGGTTCGATCAACCGACTGCAGTTCAGAACGAAACAGCTCCAATTATTGTGGAAGGTGGAGACGTTATTGCAGAAGCTCCAACAGGGGGTGGGAAGACATTAGCGTATCTCTTGCCTGTACTACAAAAAATTGATCCAGAAGCGAAGCAGGCGCAGGTGTTGATCTTAGCATCTTCTCATGAACTTGTGATGCAGATTTTCGACGAAGTCAGGAAGTGGACAGAAGGAAGCGGCATTAGAAGCGCGTCCCTAATCGGGGGAGCGAATGTGAAACGTCAGCTTGAGAAATTGAAAAAGAAACCTCACGTAATCGTGGGAACACCGGGGCGTGTGAATGACTTAATCGAGAAGAAGAAGCTAAAAATGCATGAAGTGAAGACGATCGTTCTTGATGAGGGAGATCAGTTGCTTGTGCCAGAACATATGAAAACGGTCCAAAGCATTGTCAAAACAACACTCAAAGAACGTCAACTTCTAGTCTTCTCAGCTACACTTTCTGAAGTTGCGGTGGAAGATGCACGAAGCATGATGAAAGATCCGGAAGTGTTGAAAGTAGAAGATAAGGAATCAGAACAGCCTGATGTAGATCATTACTATATTGTGAGCGAAGGCCGCAAGAAAGCCGATACGCTTCGTAAACTTGTTTATTTAAAAGAATTTAAAGGGCTTGCGTTTATGCGCGATATTGGCAATTTAACTGTATTTGCTGAAAAGCTCGACTACCGTGGCATTGATGTTGGTACACTTCACGGAGAGACGAAAAAGCAAAATCGTGCGCAAGTATTAAAGAAATTTCAACGTAACGAGTTCAGACTAGTCATGGCAACAGATGTCGCCGCACGCGGGATTGATATGCCTGATATTAATCATATTATCAACGTTGATCTTCCACGGGCAACGGAATACACTCACAGAGCAGGACGGACGGGGAGACTCGGTTCTTCATCTGGTACGGTTATTACAATCGTTACCCCTGACGAAGAGAA
Organism: Pontibacillus salipaludis; assembly: GCF_014642405.1. Taxonomy (GTDB): domain Bacteria; phylum Bacillota; class Bacilli; order Bacillales; family BH030062; genus Pontibacillus; species Pontibacillus salipaludis. The sequence continues at coordinate 93,644 of NZ_BMIN01000007.1, read as the reverse complement.
ACAAATGAAAAAGTTAGCCAAAGACCTAAACCTAACGATTAAGAAAACAGAAATCTACAAAGGTCAACTTAAATAAACAAGAACCGCATGCTCCGATGAGCATGCGGTTCTTTATTGTGTTAAAGCGTGCCAGACACGCGCTAGCGCTTTAGAGCAATGAAGCGTGCCAGACACCCATTAGTGCTTTAATGCTATAAAGGGTGTCTGGGTCCAGCTTTTGCTTTAAAACATGTCTAGTCTTCTAGGTTTGTGTAGGCTTCGTCGTAGCGCTGGGCTAGATCGAAATCTCTTGCTGACAATCCTTTTACGTCATGGGAAGTTAACGATACAGTTACTTTACCGTAGTCGACACCAATGTGTGGATGGTGGTCTTTTTCTTCTGCAATTGCGCCTAATTTATTCACAAATTGGATGCCATCTAAGTATTCACTAAACGTAAAGGTACGTTCGATTGAACCCTTATTTCGTTCCCATTCTGGTACGTCTCGTAAAGAGTGTTGAATTTCTTCTTCTGTATATGCTGCCATTATTCATCACCTGCTTTTGTATATTTATAAAATCATGTATGGCTCCTGCTTAGAGAGGAAGCTCTTTAGTTTTTTTACCTTTTTAGTCTTTCCTTTAAACATCTGTTCATGTTATCATCTCATCCTTTGGGAAATCTCTCACCCAAAATCCATTTATGCATATTATTAAGATTATCTTGCTGTGATATGGGTAACGATAAGAACAAGAGTTATTTTTTCAGGAGAGGTGAAACAGAAACAATGAGGCTTTTTATACAAGAAGACATTAAAGCCGACAACGGGCATTACGAAATTTATTTGACGATTAACAAGCAACAACTGCTTAAGTACATTGATGATGAAATGACAGCTTTTATAAAGAAACAAGCCATTGACCATATACAAGCCAAATACGACCACGTACCGATCCGGGTTGTTCGAATTATGATTGGATCGATGCTTTACTTTTCTTTTGCCGTAAATCAAAAGAAACAATTAAGTCCACTCACGTAAAAAAGAGGCGTCTCCTTACTATATAGGAGGCGCCTTTTTTATAGTGCTTTTAGAACTAAAAGAAAACACTGATACCCGAAATATACCCCAAATCCCATCAGCACACAGCTTGCTATGATGCAAATCATCTTCATAGCGACTGCGTTCATTAAGGTGCGACCAAAATGAACGGTCAACGCAAGGTTTGCGTTCCAAAGACCGATTCCTACAAAAACCAAACTACTCGTAAAAAAGGCGTAAAGGTGATTTTCCTGCTGTAAACTGGAGCTTAAAACAGAGCCATAAATGCTAATCCAAAATAATAAATTCATCGGGTTCGTCCCAGCGATCGTCATGCCTGTTGCATAGGATCTCCAACCTACGCTTGGGAGATTTCGTTGGTCGTTTTCATCATGCTCTTCAGGTTCAAAGCTCGTAAAAAAGTTAGCCCATCCTGAGTGAAGGAGAATGAAACATCCGAGTCCCATCAGGGCGATCTTCACCCATATAAATCCTAAGACTTGCGATAGTCCAAAATACATCGCCCCCATGAGGATCAAGTCTGAAGACATGCCTCCAAGCCCAACTAAAAAGGCAGGCCAGAATCCATAAAGTAACCCTCTTTTCACGATTTCGATGTTAATAGGTCCAACAGGTGCAGCAATGGATAAACCAAGTACGATTGAACTAATCATCATAGGAAACATAATCTAACCCTCTCCAAATAGCTTGTCTATAACTAGTAAATGAGAGGGGAGGGGGAGTTTAGAACATCATTTTAATCATAGCGTTCAAATGGGAAGATACTTGTATGAAGGGTTTTCGAAAAATACACGACAGGTTTCTGGTCAAATACATAAGAGGGGAGAAAGTCTGTTAACCCATTCATGGGTATCTCAACCTCTCCTTTTTGTAGCTGCCAGTTTTGATGAAAAATCGGGCCTTTGTATATGCGTTTTCCTCGTTTTACAAAGAGCGCATAACGTTCTGTGAGCCAGTACATCAATGATCCTGGTTGAGCTCTAAGTACTGGTGACAGTGGACGATACCTTGCGTGAAAATGGGCTTTCGTTAAGCCAATATGCGTTCTACGGCTTAAAAAGTGATAGGTGTCTTTTTGTTGATGTAAAGACATCCTGGCTGTCACATAATTCAAACCAAAAAGATACCTTGCGATACTGACACCCGTAAGATGATTCGCATCTAATGTATAAAAATAAACACCTGGTTCTCCTTTGTATTTAACGTATGTCCTGACGTTTAGTTCAAGTAACTGACTAAAGCCTGGAACGACAGGCAGCCCACGAAGTTGAATATTTGCCATTTGAAACGGTACAATTGCGATCCATGCCCAGCCCTCGTATGTATCTATATCAAAGCAACTTGGAACGTGGGGCCTTAGGTCACTCACTTTAACAGGCCAATGGATAAATACTAAGTCATTCCATTCTTGTTTCATAATCCACGGTTTTCTCATGCTAAAACACCTCCTCATTCTTCTTTTGTTTACCCCGAGGGACGTTCGAACATACATGAAAAAGTGCTTTAGGATGGGATAGAAAAAAGGACTAATCACTGCGGGAGTGATTAGTCCTTGGAATACGTCAACCTATTTCAAAAGCTTCAATAATTCTTCATTACATTTCTCGCGTTCATCATAAATTAGGCCGTGACCACTAATTTCAAAGGAAACAAATGTAGAGTCCTTAATCTCTTCGTGCAAAATTTCTGAGAAAGCATAGTCACAAATGTTGTCATCTTCTCCGTGCATAATTAGTGTGGGCACGTTAATGTACTCTAGTACATGGCGTAAGTCTTCATCGCGTAGGGATTTTGCCGTCTCGATTGTCGCATGTCCACTTGCCTCTAATCCTAAATGGAAAAACCATTCATTGAATGGAGCTGATGTAGCTTTATGGAAGAAGTTCACACCAAAGTCTTTCAGTGCGTTTGGACGATCGTGTTGGAAAGCGTTAATGAGACCATCCACTTCCTCTTGAGCCATACCGTGCTGGAAACCATCGCGGCTTGTAAAGCTCGGTGCAGCGGCTCCGATTAAAATAAGTTGTGCGAGTTCATCGTTCGCATGCTTCGTAGCGTACTGAATACTAATCGGTCCACCCATTGAAAAGCCTGCTAGGAAGAAATTCTTGAGATCTAATGATTCCACAACGACTTTAATATCATGAGCGAGTGTATCATAATCATACCCGAATGCGGGCTTATCTGATTGTCCAAACCCGCGTAGATCAATACCGATAAAACGGTACCCTTTCTGAGGAAGTTCATTCATTTGATACTCGAACATCTTATGATTTAAAGGCCAGCCATGAATAAAGACAATGGGCTGTCCTTCTCCTATATCTTCCACAAAAAGCTTAACCCCAGGTTCTACTTCAATAAAATGAGACATCCTAACACTCCTTATAAGTACATAGATAGTGCACGTATTCCCTCATAATGGAAGGATAAACCCGCTGAGAAACCGATTATTGTTCCACATACTCCTTATGTAGGAGACTAGAAGCTCAGGCGCTAGATATAGAACAGGGACGTTACCAAGGTTGAGCGGTAGGGGAACGACTCGCTTTCCGCGGGCGGTCCCACGCGATGTGGGGTCGTTCGAGGTTGTCACAGGACGTGACGGTTTTAGTCGAACTTCCTCGCCCCTCGTTCGCTGGCATTCTCTATGTGGTCTTGTACACCTCTTTCTCCAACAGGAATCTACCCGTTCCTCAGCTACCATTGACTATAGTTATGCGAAGGACTAAGGGCGGTGGAACTTGCTACATTGCCGGACATGGCATGTTTTCCGTTACTCCACATGTGGCAAAGGTGATTCGGGAAATTGCGAGACTCCTGCGGCAGTAGGAGCCTAGGGAAGACCCCGGAAAGCGCGTAGCGGTTGAGGAGGCTTTCCAGCTCGCCTCGGAAAGCGAGTAATTTCCCGAATCACCTTACGCTTAACCAAAGCAAACGGAAACATTTTCTCAGATTTTGAGCCCTCATGATTGCTGGCTCTTTCACAAAGTATTAGAAATAAAAAATACGCCCCATTAAGGGACGTATTTTAAAGATTATTCTTTATCGAACCATAGAAGTTCTTGGTCATCAACGAAACCGTTATAGTTAATGAGGATTTCCTCACCAGCTTTAATATCCGTATATGCGTAAAACTCAAACGTATCATTATCAAAGTTAATCACGTAATTTGAATTTGGTTGATACGAGTGGTTAAAGAGCATGCCGTACCCTAGAAGAAGGGCTGTGTGATTCTCGCCATATTCAAAAGCATAATCAGCAAGTAGTGTTTTCTCAATATGCTCATGGTCCTCGTTTGGATAAGGAATGACTGGGGCTTCATGGATCAGCTCACGTTTTTGGATATCACGCGTAGCGAAAACTCCTCTGTTATACTCTCCATCTGAGAGACTTGATGTTTTAATTTCTATCATGTGTATCACCACGCATTCTATAAACTATACCTAGTCTGACACGTCTCACCCAAAAAAACAACCCACCCTTTAGTGGGGTAAAAGAGTAAAGCGTGCCAGACACCCTTCATTGCTGTAATGCATTGCAGGGTGTCTGGCACGCTTCATTACGTTAAAGCCCTGAACGGTAACCGTTCAGGGCTTTAGGTGATTCTTAATTTTAGTCTTTGAAGATGCCAAATGGCTTTCCTACAGGTAGGGTTACGCGGCCAAAGTGGGTATTGAGTACACTTGCAGCGGAGCCGTAGAAGCTTAAGAGCGCGATGCAGAATTCTGCAATAGCGGCTAATAAGTGCATAGCGTGTGGCATAATTCCTAAAGTGGAGAGCGATAATCCAATAAATAAGAAATCAATAAAGACAAAGATAGAGAATAATACTTTATGGGTTTCCATAGCACCGACTGTCATGAATAGGCTAAAGATTAAGTATCCGATGTAGGCAATACCTAATTGATTAGGGTCTACAGCTGCCGCGGCTGCTTCGCCAAATACGCCGAAGTCGATTAACCACGATGTTCCAACGCCGAGCCAGAACAACCCGAACGCCCCAAAGGCGGTTGTACCAAATGTATTATTGTGTTTTGAATCCAGCATACTTGCGATAAGCTGCGCAATTCCTCCTAAGAAAATAGCCCAAGGCAAGACAAAGGATACACCGTCTGTCCATCCTAATTTAGCTGAAGACGCCACAAGCGTCACCATCGCAAGACCAAATAGCCCAATCGCAGATGGATCTGCTGTTGCTAGTTGAACACGTTGAGTCGATTGTTGTTCATTCATGATGATACCTCCTATTAAACATACTTAGCTAATTTACATAAAAATGAGCGAGCATGCAATAGGAATTGTTATGTAAGCGTGATTTTCATTAAAAAGAACGAAGAAAAATCCAATAGGCGAGAAATTGATTGCTTCATGGTAGCCGATTTTATTTTAAAGAGTTTAAAATAAATGGAAGAAAGTAAAGTGATATGAATAGGAGGTATATGGAAATGGATCAATCTGAAAATATAGAAGGCGTTTACTTTGGAGACATGCTTATTCAGTTTGGTGTTTTTATAATCGTCATAGCCATTTTAACTTATCTAATAATAAGAAAGTTAAAATCGTGATAACGGATTACATTCAATACATACGTTCTCTTACGTAAATACGGAAATTTTGTTGAGCCTCTATTATAGAAAACTGTGTTTACTCAAAAGAGAAGGAAATCATGTGTGAAGCACGAAACTGTTCATAAAAATAAGACTGTCCTCCAAGGGAGTGTCAACGCATGAGGAAATCGATAATTTGCCTAATCAGCCTGTTGCTCTTGTTAGGTGGGTGTGATTCAGGAGTTAAGTCCTTTCTTGAGGTAGGGGAGGGGATAGGGACTCCGAACGGAACAAAAGTTACGGTAGAAGGTTATATCGTCGGAGTACCAACAGCGATTGATTACGTGGAGCAGAGTAACTTCTCAAGTGACTACGCCTTAGCACTAGCTGATGATCCAAGTGAGACTGATGTCTCGAACATGCTCTTCGTTAAACTTGATTCTGACTACCGAAGTGAATTTGGTCTCCAAACCAATCCTGATAAGTTCGGAGAAATCATACGTGTAGATGGTACGCGTGATGATTACTTTAATCATGAAGGTGTGGAATCCGTTACATCGATCACCTTAGAAACGGATTCTGGAGATGATGGTGATTCGGGTGATGGCGGGGAAACGATCGGTGACTATTACCGATCGGCTGAAGGACTAACAGGAAGCAACCTGAAAGAAGAACTTCACACGATAATAGATGATCATGCGGAATTATCATATGATCAGGTATGGGATGCACTCCGTCACACAGATGAGGATCCAACGAACTCAAATAATGTACTGCTTTTATACACTGGTGATTCCATTTCAAAATATGAAAACGGTGGTCTTGTTGATGAGTGGAACCGTGAGCACGTTTGGGCTAAATCCCACGGTGACTTCGGTACTTCTATGGGAGCAGGGACAGATATTCATCACCTTAGACCAACAGATGTCTCTGTCAATTCAACAAGAGGAAATTTGGATTTTGACAACGGAGGAAATCTCCATTCAGAAGCACCAGACACCTATTATGATTCAGATTCATGGGAACCTCGTGACGAGGTGAAAGGTGACGTAGCTCGGATGATCTTTTATATGGCCGTACGCTATGAAGGAGATAGTGGTGAATTGGATTTAGAGATTGCAGATAGCGTAGGCACAAGTGGACCGTACTTAGGAAAGCTATCGACGTTAAAAGAATGGCATGAGAGTGACCCGGTTGATTCCTTTGAACGAAATAGAAATGAAATCATTTTTACAGACTATCAAGGAAATCGGAATCCATTTATTGATCACCCTGAATACGTAGATCAGATTTGGTAGACCACTTATTTAAAATCTCTTTCCCGTTTTGGGAGAGAGATTTTTTAGCGTTAAAAATACGAACGATAATTGATTGTAAATAAAAAACATTCGTGTTTTTGTTGAAATGGTTGTATGCATCTGTTACAGTTGCTTTGTAACAACCTAAAAATTATATCACTCGTATATTCTCAGTAATAAGGTCTGAGCGTTTCTACCTGGTTCCCATTGAAAGAACTAGACTACGAGTTGAAGTATAGACATGTACGGCTTCTTCTTTTTTAGTTGCCGTTCAAAGGGAATGCTATATGTACGTCTGTATAGTTTTCTCATACTTTAACTTGCTGGTCTGGAAGGTAGAATGATTCTACATATTCCAGGCCTTTTTTAATGGAGGTTTTTAATTCAGTAGATCGAGTTACAGGAGGATCGGTGAATGATTTAAGGGACAACAAGAGAACTCAAAAGAGGAGCGATTACAGATGAAGCAAAATCTATTCACAAAGCAAGTAGCCATCATTGCAGCATTATTTCTTATTCTACTAGCAGGATGTAGTTCAAAAGCAGAGTCACAAACAACAGAGGAAGAAACGGCTCAACCGATCCTTGTTCAAGGACCAATGCCTATTGAAGCTGAAAATTTTGCTGAGAAATTATCAGATGTGGAAGAAGAAACGTCAGGAACGTTTGTATTTTATAAAGGAACGCTCGATGGATATCCTGTCATCGTTGCCAAGACAGGTAAGGGAATGGAAAATACAGCAGCTGCAACAGCCGTTGCAATCGAACGCTACAATCCAGCAGCAATCATCAACCAGGGTACTTCTGGAGGACATGATCCGAATTTAAATGTATTTGATATTGTATTAGGTGAAAAAACCACCAACATCGGATCTCTTAAAACGGGAGACCGCGCGGATGGTGAAGGGATTGAGCCAACGAACTGGATCCCGATGGACTTAATGGCCTCTGAAGGAAGTGCTGGTGAAGACCCGAATGCGGAGAAAGCGCGATTCTATGAAGGGGACGAAGAACTTCTTGAAGCAGCGAAGGCGGTTAAGGACGTGCATACAGAAGGAAAAGTTGTCGAAGGTACAATCGGATCAGCGGATGTATGGAATAACGAAGTCGACCGCATTCAATGGTTCCATGAAAACTACGGAACGTCTGTTGAAGAAATGGAAGGCGCAGCAGGAGCACAAATTGCAAAAGCCTACGATGTCCCATTCCTAGGTATACGCATTCTTTCCAACAACAAGACAAACGGCGGTCAGTATAACCCTGAGACAGCTAGCTCTAACCAGGAATATGTGTTTGAAGTTGTAAAAGAATATATCTCTTCTAACTTAGAGAAGTAACCTTGTTATACACATGCAGTCCCATGACTGCATGTGTATTTATTTATGTCTCTGTTAATGTGTATAGTTGATTTTTATTTGTTCCACATAAGCCCCCTTATATGGAAAATCGAAGCTGAGACACTTTTGTGTGGATAGGGCCGTTACATTTGTTTAGTATTTGGGGTGTCTGGGGAACGACTCGCTTTCCGCGGGCGAGCTGTCGAGCCTCCTCCTTCACTTTGTTCAGTCCGGGGTCTCGTCGACCTCTTTCTCCCGCAGGAGTCTCCCCGTTCCCCAGACACCCATGCTGTAGTTTTCAGAACGGCCCCTGCATCTTGAGAGTGGTGAGAGCTGATATGTTTCCTCATATGGCATGTTTCTGTAACACCATATATAGCAGAGGTGGTTGGGGAAATTGCGAGACTCCTGCGGCAGTTGGAGCCTAGGGGAGACCCCGGAGGGAGCGAATGCGACTGAGGAGGCTCCCCAGCTCGCCGCGGAAAGCGAGTGATTTCCCCAACCGCCTTATTCTCAAATAACGCAAACGGAAACATTCTCTCATTTTCGAGTCTTCAATAATCCTGCCGAATCTTGAACAGTTCTATTATAAAATTGAAATGTAACAAAGTCTTATTTTTTTAAAATTTATCTTTGACTTAGCAAACCTACCGTGCTAATTTTAAAGTAGAATGAACGTTCTATCTAAACTGGAGGTTTGCCATTGAGTAAGAAGAGGGAACAACTCTTAAACGTAGCTGAACAATTATTTTACGATTACGGATTTCACGGTGTTGGTCTGAAACAGATTATACAAGAGGCCAATGTCGCTACCATGACGCTTTATAATCACTTCTCATCAAAGGACAAGTTAGTCGAGGAGTCCATAAGACACCGTGAGGAGCGGTATTGGGCGTATATGGGTACGGTTGACCAACATACAGATATACCCTTTGTTACATTAGCTGAACAGCACGGACGATTTTTGAGTGACGTATCTCCTCAAGGTTGTATGTTTCTAAGAGCAATTGAAGTATATGCAGAGACCAATCCTGAGATCGCTCAAATTGCACGTGATCATAAAGCGAAGCTACTCCGATTTTTTGAAGAACTTGGGGAGAGCATAGGAATCAAGGAACATAAGGATTTCTCTTATCAATTCCTGTTGATTTTAGAAGGTGCAACCTCGATGACACAGATAACAGATTCGGAGCAAGCAACCGCACACGCCATAACCATGACAAAACGATTACTAGAGACCTATCACTAAAAACGGCATCCGAACTTTGGGTACCGTTTTTCGTATAAGCTCATAAACCAATAGGAACAAAAGCGTGACTGCGACGATCTGCTTGCCCAACCGGTGAGCGTATCTTTTTTTACACAAAGTAGAAAGAACGTTCTATCTAAATTTCATGAAAAGGTGGAATGGATAATGAAATTTACGAAACTCGTTTTTCCTGGCGTAACGATGATCGCGGTCACGTACGGACTAGCCCGTTATAGCTATGGCTTATTGCTTCCAAACATTCATGCCACCTTCGGCATGTCAGATCTAGTATCTGGTATTATATCTTCTCTATTTTATCTCGCATATTGTTTTACAATTCTCTATTCGACAGTAAAGACGTCGAGGAAAGGTCCACGACAAATGATCTTACTTGCGGGTTCGTTTGCTTTGTTTGGTTTACTTATTATTAGTGGGGCCAGATCGGAGTGGACACTTGCGCTCGGGGTTTTGTTGGCAGGGGGCAGTACGGGGCTCGTATCTCCACCTTATGGGGCAGCCATTTCCTTATGGATTAAGGAGCCTTTACAAGGTAAAGCCAACACATGGATTAACTCCGGAACGAGTATTGGAATTGTGGTAACAGGAATGGCTGCGATTCTGCTGACGCCCCATTGGCGCATGACCTATTTAATCTATGCGGCCATAGCGTTAATCGTATTAATCTGGAACTACAAAATTATTCCAAAAGAAGAATCGTCGCTTCGATTTGAACAAGGACGCTTGTCGCTTAGTGCTTTAAAAGGGAGTCCTTCTATTGTAATAGGATCAATCTTAATGGGGGCTTCTAGCGCTTGCTTTTGGACGTTCTCGCGTTCTTATATTGAAGTTTCAGGTGATTATACCAATCTAGAACTCTCTCTATTTTGGATCGTCATCGGTCTTTTTGGCACATTGAGTGGCCTTGGGGGTGCCGTTATTGAGAAGATTGGTTTACAAGCGACCTATACCATATTTGGCGTCATGATGGGGGTTGCTCCTATTTTGCTTGCTGTGGCTCCTGGAAATCTATTCTTAGCTTATACAGCAGCGGCTTTATTCGGTATTGCAAACTTGTTTATGTGTGGATTGCTTATTGTTTGGGGTATTCGCGTTTTCTCTTCAAACGCTTCCCTTGGTATAGGGGTTCCATTCTTAATGCTATCGATCGGCCAAGTGATGGGTTCCATTCTTGCTGGTGGATTAGTAGGCGGTATAGGATATGCGTTAACATTTGGGGTATATGGTATTGTTTCAATTGTGGCTTCTTTCTTACGCACGGCATAACTCGGGTGGGACGCTCTCTATGTATAGGGAGCGTCTTTAGTCATGTGTTCTACGAAGTAGTTCTATAAAAGTTTTATTTTGACCTTTATTGAACATGAGAAAAATAGGTACTGAATCGGTATAGTATAACGTTTTGTTTGCTATAGTGAGGGATAGGTGGTCTTGGGAAAACGCTCGCTTTCCTGCGGACGAACTCCAGAGCTTCCTCAGTCGTTTCACTCCCTGCGGGATCTCTGAAGCCCGTCTTTCCGCGGGAGTCTCGCATTTTCCCAAGACCACCTCCGTTGTTATAGAGTAAACAAAAACGTCGCCATATTAATAATGGATCGGTCTCACCGCAGGGAATCGAGTTTTTGCCAAGTCTGTCTTAGTCTTCATACTGTAACGTTCACTTCCGCATTTCAAGGTCTCAAATTGTAGTAATTAAGATTAGCGGGCTAAACTTGAACTGAACAGCGTACTCAAAAAAGCTTTAAACTCGTAGTTCGAGGTGTCTGTGGGGGATTGCAATACGGTGATTTTCTACTATATACTCTGCAGTTATAAAGGCATAATCGAGACAATTTGTTGAATGCGTATGAAAAATGTTGAATCTCCGATCTGAAGTACAATATGATCAGGCTGTACTTCTGTTAAGGTTCCTCTTGTCGTATCTTTTGTTGTTTCGATGATTAATTCATTTCCCACTACGGATTGAAGGCGCTGAATGACAAATGGGTCAACTAATGTCTGGTATTGTGGGTCCATCCACCCTTCACGCCAGCCTGTGTGTTGATAATACATTCGATTTCCTCCTTAGGCCAATGTCCATATACACTATGCAACTTGTGGGCGATGGGTTCCCATCCTTGCTATCTTCGGCTATCTCTTCCAGTAGTGGCAACAATTAATAGTGAAAATGAGTTCACTCATGTGTTACCTTAATATCAGAAAACAGCAACTTGGAGGTCGATGCAACGTGTTAAAGAAATTAGGAATGATTGCAACTATTACTTGTTCAATTTTCGCTTTTTCATTTCCAGGCCAAAGTGAAGCTCATGCCAATACTCATACCGTCCAAAAGGGCGAATCTATATATAAAATCGCTACGAAATATGGATTATCTTATAAACAACTTCAGGAGATGAATGATAAGGGTGAATCTACTATTCATCCAGGAGATCAGTTGAAGCTTCCTGTCGTTCCTAACAATTATGAAAGAGATTTATTGAGTCGTCTTGTTGAAGCGGAGGCTAAGGGTGAGAGCTATGCGGGGAAAGTAGCTGTGGCTACGGTAGTCTTAAACCGTGTTGAAAGTGATCTTTTCCCTAATTCCATTCATGGCGTTATTCATGACGGGATCCAGTTTTCTCCTGTGTTAAATGGAACGATTAAAGAGGCAGCTAGCGCTGAATCGAAGCGTGCTGTTCAAGAAGCTCTTGATTATCAAGGATATGACAATGACTCTCTCTTTTTCTATAACCCTGATAAAGCACAAAGTGACTATTTAAGTCAAAAAGAAGTGACAACGGTTATTGGTGACCACGTATTTATGAAATAATAGATAAATAGAGCAAGCACTCCATGATGAGTGCTTGCTTTTTTATTGGAAGGGGAAAGATGACAATTCGAGTGAGAGAAAGTAAAACGAGCCCTTATTCATAAGGGCTCGTCTTGATAGGGGTTATTCGCCAGAATAGTTGCTTTCAGGTAGTGTGTCCCAAAAGGAAGCGTCAGCGGATTCTAATGTATCATCAGCTAAAGCCTCCAAAGTAGATTTCATGGCTACAACAGCTTGTTGAATCAAGTATCCGTTACTCTTCTGGCCTAATACGTAATCTTCACGGTAATGATCAGCCATGCCTCTCATCTCAAATAATAAAGTGGAAATTCCGTATTCAGCAGCCAGCCCATTTCGGCTAATTGTTTGGGCAGTTCCACCAGGGTACTTCGATAGTAACCCATATCCTTTGGAATCAACAGCGTTGTAAACGACCGCACCTAGTTTCTTAGATTGCTCTCTAACTTCCTCATCTACTTCAGAATTCGTTGGATAAAGGATTGAACCTGATACAAGCTCACCTGTGTCACCAAGGGTTGTTTGTGTACCTTGATGGTGAAGGTCAATCATATAGTCTGGACTATATTTTTGCAAAACGTTTTCATGTAATGCTTTCGTTTCTGGTTGTTCACGGTCAACATGATCGCGGTTTAAATCTACCCCATTTGCATTGTATCTTGTATGCGTACCTGAAACGTAATCATCTAATGAGAAGTTAACGTCTCCTTCAGCACCGTCAACATTTAGCCTTGGGGCTACAAGAATATTCACGTTTTCTATGATATGTTTCACTTCCTTACTGTTGTTTGTTAAGTATTTGATCAGTTGAAGTGCTCCCTCAGTGGTTAAGGTTTCATTCCCATGTTGTTGTGTAAGGAAGAGGATCGTTGGATTATCTTCATTCATACCAAACTTCGCAAGATACAAATCTCGCTCTTTGACAGATTGTCCAAATACCTCTAATTCTAGTGCTTCTGATTTTTGATCAAGTTTTTGAAGAAGGTCAGACATTTCTTCATATGAATGCAGACGCTCATTTTTAATGGTTTCGTTCCCGTTGTAGTTCGGTCCGTTTGGTCCGTTTTCTCCTGCAATAATGGTGCTGGTGTTAGCGAAAGCACCTGTTGAAGTTATTAAAGCTCCTGCTAAAGTAAGTGTCACTAATTGTCGTTTCATTTCTCATTCCTCCTTTAATTCTGTACGCGTTCACTTCTTCTTGTTCTGGATCATTTCCTTTCAGAAATTTGCGAATTCGTTCATATTCACTAGCAGAATGAATGAAAAGTCTTGGTTATAAATGGAGCAATTAACAGAATATCCTTCTTTCGGTTGGAGTAAAAGGAACTACATTTTTTGTCAGAAAAAGTATGTTTGTGGAGGTAATCGTATGGAAGAGTAGAAGTATGTAGTAGGAAATTCGGGAGGTGCAGTGACGTGAATAAAGAAGTTTATATCATCCGACATTGTAAAGCTGAAGGGCAAGAGCCAGGAGCTTCGCTAACAAAAGAAGGGATGGCCCATGCGGAGAAGTTACGGGTGTTTTTCCAAGGTAAAGAAGTTGATCGAATTGTGACTAGCCCCTATAAACGAGCGATTCAGTCAATCCAACCTCTTGGGCTAGAGAAAGGTGTCGCCATTGAAGAGGAGATAAGACTTGAAGAACGACGGTTAAGTAGTGAGCCTCTCACAGACTGGTTAGAAAAGTTAGAACGTACCTACTATGACATGGAGCTTGCCTATGAAGGAGGCGAAACTAGTCGTATAGCATCGGAACGGGCTATGTCTGTTTTAGAAGAAGTGCTTCATGGAGAAGGAGAAATAATTATTCTTGTCACACATGGGAACTTGATGTCGCTAATATTAGGAGAATTCGATCAAAGCTTTGGGTTTGAAGAGTGGAAAAGATTGAGTAACCCAGATGTGTATCGGATTAAACCTTTTAGAAGAACAGTAGAACGAATGTGGATGGAGGATTAGACATGCATAAATGGAAGGGAGCATCCGGAGTATGTGTGAATGAAAATAATGAATTGCTGATGGTGTTGCAAGGTAAGCCAGAAGAAGTGAAGAAATGGACTGCACCCTCAGGAGGCGTGGAAGAAGGAGAAACATATGACGAATGTTGTTTGAGAGAATTTAATGAAGAAACTGGAAATAAGGCTGAAATTATTGAAAAAGTAAACGTAAAAAAAGGACGTAATGAGAACCATCAGATAGATTATGAAGTTCATTATTTTAAGGTGAAAGTAATTGGGGGTACCCGAAAACTTCAGGACCCTGATCAGTTAATCCATGCCATTGAATGGAAGACCAAGGAAGAACTGGCTATTCTCCCACTAGCCTTTAAAGAGGATCAAGAATTCTTGCTAAAGATGATTACATAGGTTAGAAAGAGCCACTCGTATAGCGAGTGGCTCTTGTTTTATTCCGCTTCATCTTCTTGGTACTCCAAAATGTCACCAGGCTGACAATCAAGTGCTTTACAAATCGCATCAAGCGTTGTTACGCGTATAGCCTTGGCCTTCCCGTTCTTTAAAATGGACATATTCGCCATTGTGATTCCGACCCGTTCAGAGAGTTCCGTTACACTCATCTTTCGCTTCGCTAGCATCACATCGATGTTAATAATAATCGCCATGTCATTTCACCTCAAACTGTTAGGTCGTTTTCTGATTTTATATCTACAGCACTTTGTAGCAATTCTTGTAAGACGGTGGAGAAGACAGAAATAATGAGGCAGGCAAAGATTATGGCAAGCCACATCAAGATAATTCCAGGTTGTAGAGCGCTTTGAGTGATGAGTATAACCATTCCTACAATATACATTCCTAAAATAATTAGGGCATCGTATTTAATCTTCCGAAGTAATTCAACAGCTCGCTTTGAGAAAGCTGTTTTCTCTTCAATTAGTTGTAAAAGTTGATATGCCTGATAAAGAGCCATTAAAAAGGGAACAACCGTTAAATTTATCCCTACTAATACAGGATACTGCAAATGGCTGAACTCCGGATAAGATTGTGCTGCATATGAAGCTAACCGGGGAAGAGCGAATAAACTTAAAGAAACTACAATGATTCCAAACAAGATAAGGGACACTTTTAAAAATACTGTCGTTCCTCGTTTCATAATGCACCTCGTTTTATGTATGATGTCCTCATTATAATATTTAGTTTATTGATTTACAATAAATAAGTATCAAATTATAATAAAGAAAAGGGTTGAAATAAAGTGGTTGGATAAAGGTATATAAGTAAAAAGGTGGTGCTGCTATGGTAAGGGTTGCTGTGTTGCTTATTTTGTTACATATCGCTTATTTTATTGGCTGGATAATGGATTCGATCATCTTTCATACCGCGTGGGGTATTGTGAGTTGGTCACTTTCAATCGTAGCGGGATTTATTGTTCAGCAAAGGATAGGAACAGAAATTAAAATAGGTTTGCTTTTACGTGGATCGAATTTCTTTATGGTGTTCTTAGTAGTGGCAACCATCTTTATCTATGGAGCTGTTACGTCGATGCCATAGCTTTTGAAATGCAAATAGAGGAAGGAGTGTCTTCACTTGAGCCTCTCGATTTTGTTCCTTATAATACTCATTGTGATTTCTATATTTATTTTTAATATGCTTTTAGAGACGATTCAAGAAAGAGGATTTGGACATTTCCCGATGAAGTTGACGCTGTTAGTCTGTTGTTTTTTAGGGGTACATTGGGTTTTATTCTTTATAAATAGATACCCATACCTCCCTGAACAAGTAGCTGAGGATTTTATTCTTCCGATCAGTTTTACTTTAGGTATACTCGGGAACCTAAGTGCTATTCGAGAAGTGAATCACAATCGGTTTGTGGCTATTGGGCTTAGTTGCTTTTCGACGCTCAGTATTTTATTTACATACTTTATTCATGGGATCTCTAAGATGTAGCTTATATTACGACTAAGCTTGAGGAAAGACAGAATAAGGATTCTTCATAAACGAACGAGAATGGACATTCGTGACGAAAATGGGTAAAATAACGGAAGTAACCAAGAGAAGAAATGAGGAAATTTATCATGAAGGATCGTAATTTTCTGTATATGATTGGTGGCGTTGCCATCGTTTCGTGGGTACTTTATTTTGTAGCTTACTACTCTCATTACAAGACGCATTATATCGTTGAAGGATTGATATTTAGTGCTGCAGCAACTATTCTTTACTTCGTACTAGTGGCAAGCTTCTTTAAGGGAAGCGGTGGAAGGAAAGTAACGGGGACTATTCTTGGACTTGTAGCGGCTACCTTTGTTGTCGTAATTGCTTTATAAAAGGTGAAAGCCCTATTGGCTTTCACCTTTTGCTTTAAGCGTAAAGAATGGGGAATCCATTGAAACCTGATATAGTAAAAGTGTAAGGAAAGGGGAGAATTCATGAACCTGAAAGCCATACAAGACAAATTAGAGAAACACACCCCAGCTATTATCGGGGAAGAATCAATGAAAAAGTATTCATTGTTTTTACCGATTATAGAAAAAGAAAATGAACTCCACCTTATGTTTGAAGTACGTTCTCATACGATGAGACGGCAGCCTGGTGAAGTTTGTTTCCCTGGAGGAAAAATGGATCGTGACGATGAAGGTCCAATGCATACAGCAGTACGAGAGGCATCCGAGGAACTCGGCGTTCGTCCTGGTGCGATGAGCGATGTCTATTCCTTTGGTCAAATGATCTCGCCATTTGGTATGAAGATTGAAGCGTATGTTGGCTTGCTACACTGTGAAGAAAAAGAGCTAAAACCCAATCCAGATGAAGTAGCCGAAGTATTTACCGTACCTCTTCAATACTTTTTAGAGCATGAACCGACTGTCCATCATGTCCAAATGGAGATCAAACCTGACCCAGACTTCCCTTATCACTTAATTAGTAATGGGGAAGATTACGAATGGCAAGCCCGGAAGTATGAAGAATATTTCTATCAGTATAACGAACGGATCATCTGGGGGTTAACCGCCCGTGTACTCCGTTCGTTCATCCATATGATTCGATAAGACCTGGCTTTGCGGCCGGGTCTTTTTTGTTGGACTTGTTGGAGCTTGTGTCACTTGTTCGGGGCATGGAGGAGAACTCGAGTCGGAAACCCTAAACTTGAGCCACTTGTCAGCGTCATGGCACTTGCTTGAACCGGATTTGCGAAAACAAGAGCCAGTATAGAGAATCATGAGCCAGTGAAGTGTGACATGAGCCAGAAATGGTTATCTTGAGTCGTAAAAAATCAAACATGAGTCGTTTTCTTAAAAAGTAGAGCCACAATGGACTGGACTTGAGTCAGAAACTCGTAACTTGAGCCGCTCGTCCGCCGGTATGGACGGACTTGAGTCAGAAACTCGTAACTTGAGCCGCTCGTCCGCCGGTATGGACTGGACTTGAGTCAGAAACTCGTAACTTGAGCCGCTCGTCCGCCGGTATGGACGGACTTGAGCCATAAACTCGTAACTTGAGCCGCTCTTCCGCCAATGTGGCACGGACTTAGGTCATAAAATTACAACTTGAGCCGCTAGCTCGGCAGCGAAGCAGGGCCAAGGCCACTCCACTAATACGGCCAGGTCTTATAAGAAGGTTCACAGAGCTACCTCACAAGACTCTCCACAATATCCTTGTTCTTTTCCTTAAAAATCGCATTATGAGAAGAAACCATCGCTTTAGCCGTTGCGTCTGGTTCAATGTATTGCTTCGCTTTATTCACAGCATTTGCAGCATCCTGGAAGGCACCGGCAATGAGATTCAATTTCCCTTCGTGAGCCAAAATATCACCAGCAGCATACATCCCAGGTATTGAAGACTCACTGTTTTCATTCCCTGCAATAAAATAATGACCTTTCCGCTCAACAGGGAGAGGACTATGATCGAGAAGAGATGCATCCTGGTCGAAGCCATGATTGATCAGAACTTCATCTACATCAACTGAGACTGACTCACCATTTTTATGGTCGAGGAGCTCGACGGTTTCTATGTGATGTCCATCATCTGTACATAGTTTCGTAATCTCTGTATGTAACAAACAAGTTGCTGAACTTTCAAGCAGTTGAGATACTTGGGCCTCGTGTCCTTTTAGTTCTCCTTTGCGGTAAGATACGTACACCTTCTCAGCAATTGGAGTCAGTTCGTTCGCCCAATCGATGGCTGAATTACCGCCGCCTGATATAAGAACGGTTTTACCTTTAAATTCTTTTAATGACTGGATAGTGTAGTGAAGGTTTGATACTTCAAATCGTTCAGCACCTTCAATCTGAAGTTTTTGAGGCTGTAAAATCCCACTGCCTACCGCAATGATGACCGTTTTAGAATAATGAACGACTCCAGAAGAAACGGTTAGTTCAAAGATACCTTCCTCGTTTTTCTGTACCGATTCTACTTTTTCTCCTAATACAACTTCCGGATCAAAAGAGAGTCCTTGCTCTACCAGATTCTCAATCAGTTTCTCGCCAGGAGTCGGGAGCAAGCCTCCTACGTCCCACACAATTTTCTCAGGGTAGACGTGAACCTTCCCGCCAAGTTGAGGTTGGAATTCTATAATTTTCGTTTTCAGTTCCCGCAACCCACTATAGAACGCGGAGTATAGGCCTGCAGGTCCGCCGCCGATAATCGTTACGTCAAAGCATTCTTCATTGTGCATTCGTTCCACTCCTTTATTCAATCAGCAAACTTGTAGTTGACATCGATTCTCATTCCCATTATAGTTACATTGTACTGCTAGTGATAATCATTATCAACATAAAATGTGCACAATATCGAATCGGGAGGATCCATATGACTCGCCTTTTTACTGAGAACGTAAATGTAGGATACGGGGACAAAACAATTGTGAAGGACTTACACGTAGAGATCCCTGATCAACAAATAACCACTATCATCGGTTCGAATGGCTGTGGGAAGTCAACGCTCTTAAAAGCGATGACCCGTATTCATTCCCATCAATCCGGTTCGATTATATTGGATGGTGAATCCATTACACAACAGAATACGAAAGAACTCGCTCGGAAGCTCGCTATTTTACCTCAAAATCCTGAAGGAGCTAGTGGGTTAACGGTTGGTGAACTTGTTTCCTATGGTCGATTTCCTTATCAGAAAGGATTCGGTCGTTTAACGAAGCGAGATATGGAAGTCATCGAGTGGGCATTGGATGTAACAGGCACAACGGAATTTAAATACCAGGCAGTTGATTCCTTATCAGGTGGACAGCGCCAACGGGTTTGGATTGCGATGTCACTCGCTCAGGAAACGGATATGATTTTCCTCGACGAGCCAACAACGTACCTTGATATGGCTCACCAGCTTGAGGTGCTTGAACTGTTGCAAAAGCTGAATCAAGAAGAAGGACGGACGATCGTGATGGTCCTTCATGACTTGAATCAAGCCGCTCGTTTTGCCGATTACATAGTGGCTATGAAAGACGGAGAGATTGTGAAGGCTGGGAGCCCGGAAGACGTCATTCAACGTGACGTCCTAAGAGACGTGTTCAGTATAGATGCAGACATAGGGCGCGATCCGAGAACAGATAAACCAATGTGTGTAACATACAACTTATGGAAGGGAGAACAACAAAATGAAGAAGATTCAAATCACACTGCTTCTTATGCTAGCGCTTGTTCTTAGTGCTTGCTCCAATAGTGCAGGAGGGAATACAGAAGAAGACACAACTAAGAAAGAGGAGGCAAGTTCAGAAACCTTTACATACGAATCGGAAAATGGACCTGTAGAAGTTCCGAAAGATCCTGAACGTGTTGTCGTTTTATCCTCTTTTGCAGGGAACTTAATGAACCTTGATGTGAATATGGTAGGTGTTGATTCTTGGTCAAAGAACAATCCAAGATTCCAGGATGAGCTAGAAGGGGTGGAGGCTGTAACAGCTGATAACCTAGAGAAAATTATTGAGATGGATCCTGACCTTATTATTGGATTATCTACAACGAAGAATATTGATAAGTTAAAAGAAATCGCTCCGACGGTTACATATACGTATGGAAAAGCGGATTATCTTGAGCAACATATTGAGATTGGGAAACTTGTAAATAAAGAAGAACAAGCTCGTGAATGGGTAGAAGATTTTGAGAAACGCGCCCAGGAAGCAGGGGAGAAAATTAAGGATAAGATTGGCGAAGACACAACGGTTTCTGTTATCGAGAAGTTCGACAAGCAAATCTACGTATTCGGAGATAACTGGGGACGCGGTACAGAAATTCTCTATCAAGCTATGGATCTGAAAATGCCTGAGAAAGTTAAGGAAATGGCACTTGAACCAGGCTACTACGCGATCTCACCTGAAGTACTTCCAGAGTACGCAGGAGATTATGTAATCTTTAGTAAGAACAGTGACCAGGACAACTCATTCCAGGAAACCAAAACGTATCAAAACATTCCAGCTGTAAAGAACGATCAAGTATTTGAAGTAGATGCAAAAGAATTCTACTTTAATGATCCAAATACGCTAGATTATCAGCTTGATTACTTTAAAGAAGCCTTCCTAGGTGAATAATTAAAAAAGAGGATCACCCAGTGATCCTCTTTTTTTACATAGCCAACAATTTATTGTAGAAAGATGATGAGAATGAAAAAACTATCCTTTCCTATTCAACTCACTGTCGGAAGCATCCTTTGTGTTCTCTCCTTCCTGATCGCTTTGCGCTTAGGAGCAGCGGATCTTTCCTTTAAAGACATATGGATGACGTTTATGACAGATAGAGAAAATGAAGCAACCCTTCTCTTGTCGGAAATCCGTATCCCGCGTGAAGTGGGCGCGATCGTGGTAGGGGCAGCACTTGCTGTTTCCGGTGCGATTATGCAGGGACTCACCAAAAACCCCCTTGCCGATCCAGGTCTTCTTGGATTAACCTCAGGCGCGAATATGGCACTAGCGATTGCACTTGCGTTACTACCGGGTGCAAATTACATTTGGATCACGATTGCTTGCTTTATCGGTGCAGCGATTGGTGCAGGTCTCGTTATGGGGATTGGCTCTATGAAAAGAGGTGGCTTCTCTCCATTTCGAATCGTGTTAGCAGGAGCTGCGGTGTCGGCTTTCCTTACAGCGATTGGAGAATTCATTGGCTTATATTTTCACGTTTCAAAAGATATTACGATGTGGACTGCAGGTGGTTTAATGGGAACCTCTTGGAGTCAGCTTCAGCTGATTATCCCTATTATTGTTATCGGAATTTTCGTGGCTCTTATCTTATCGAAGCAGCTCACCATTTTAAGTCTAAACGAAGAACTAGCGGTTGGCTTAGGTCAGAAGGTAACCTTTATCAAATTAGCCTTATTTACCGTTGTGATTATACTAGCGGGATCAGCCGTTGCGTTAGTTGGAAATATGGTATTTATCGGACTAATGATTCCACATATCGTCCGAGCGATGGTAGGAACAGATTATAGGTTTATTATTCCATTATCGGTTCTTATTGGGGCGGCGTTTATGCTAGTAGCGGATACGGCAGGAAGAACAATTAACGCGCCTTACGAAACACCTGTAGCAGCTATTATTGCGCTGCTTGGACTGCCTTTCTTCTTATATATTGTGAAAAAGGGAGGGGGCGTCTTCTCATGATTCATCCAAAACTTGTACGTAAACAACGTCTATTAGTAGCTTTCCTTACGTTTCTCATGATTGGTACAGCATTTGTAGCAACGGGTCTTGGATACTCTTCGGTGTCCTTTGATCGAATTCTTCCCACACTTATGGGGGAAGGGACTTTTAAAGAATCGTTTGTGATATTCTCCGTTAGACTCCCAAGGATTGTGATCACCGTGTTGGCAGGAATGGCTCTTGCTCTGTCGGGTGCGATCTTACAAAGTATTACGAGAAATGATCTCGCTGACCCTGGCATTATTGGTATTAATGCAGGTGCTGGGCTTGGGATCGCCGTATACTTCTTGTTCTTTCCGGTACAAGTAGACACTTTTGTATACATGATTCCGGCTGTTGGTTTCCTAGGTGCGATTGTTACATCTGCTCTTATTTATTTCTTCTCGTATCAAAAGCACGTTGGTTTCCAGCCCGTTCGATTAGTCCTTGTCGGAATTGGATTTGCCATGGCTTTATCAGGATCTATGATCATTCTTATTTCCTCTGCTGAACGTAAGAAAGTTGATTTTATTGCTAACTGGTTAGCGGGAAACATATGGGGAACGGACTGGCCTTTTGTTCTGGCCTTACTGCCGTGGCTCATCCTCCTTATTCCTTATACACTTTACAAGGCAAATCGGATGAATTTGTTGAGCTTAAGTGAGCCTGTTGCCATCGGAGCAGGGGTATCCATTGAAAGAGAACGCGTTACGCTTCTCATCGCAGCCGTTGCTCTAGCGGCAGCTTCAGTATCAGTGACGGGTGGAATCGCCTTTATAGGTCTATTGGCTCCTCATTTGGCAAAAGCTCTGATCGGCCCAAGAGCTCAAAGCTTCATCCCTATATCAATTCTCTTAGGAGGTCTCCTTTTGTTAATTGCTGATACAGTAGGACGAAATGTGATGGACCCTGAGGGAATTCCAGCAGGTATTATGACCGCTCTTATTGGAGCTCCTTACTTTATATATCTTCTTATTCGGAAGACATGATGGTATGATTACTTATAAACTAAACCGTTTAAAGTGGCGTGGAAATCTATTAATAGATTCCCACGCCACTTTTTTATGATCTTGACTTGTTTACATACTTGCTATATTAAGCTATACACCTCTTAATTAAAACAACTTATGAACTAAATAGATGTACATGATCGATCCCAGGAAGTTTACGTAATACAGAGCTACTTAACCAAAACAGACTGAAGATAATCATCGAAATGCCACAGATCATAACAGGGATTTCTGGAGCAAAAGTTTCACCCAAAACTCCACCGATAAGAGAACCTATAGGCATTCCTAAACCTGCTGCGCTAGTTAAGACAGTAATGACTCTTCCGATATAAGCTGTCTCTACTTGTTTCTGGATAGATGAAAAGACAAGGATGTTAATGATCCCAAGAGAAATGGCACCAGTAGAGAATAAAATCATGGACGGGATTAATGGTAAAAGGGAGGTCCCAATCCACATAAAACCTGTACCTGCAAATGTAGTGATAATCAACTTTCCGAAATCGATATGTTTTAGTTTAGGAGAAAGAATTGAACCTAGCAACACTCCTAGCGACATAGAAGCTAAATAAAAGCCATACACCGCTTCAATACCATTCCCCTTTAAAAGTGAAAAGGCAGGTAAGTTGGTTGTCATGATTACCATGGACATGTTGATAAAGACTAATGAAAAAATCATATGTGTAACTAACGAATTACTTATATAGGTAAATCCGGCTTTTAGGTCTGTAAAATAGCTCGTCACAGCAGATCCAATAGACTTTGATTTTTCTCTGTCCTGTTCTGGTTGTTGGAAGTTAAAAAAGGCATATAGGGTGGATACGAGGATTAGGCATAGAGCGGTAATCGTGATAGATGGAATCGTACCTATAAGGGAAATGAGTATACCTGCCCCTGCAATGAAAGCAATATCCATTGATTCACGGATTGTTTGTAAATAGGAGTTTGCTTCAATGACATGGTCTTTTCCTACGATTATAGGTAAGATGGTAGATTCGATTGGATATGTAAATTGAGTAAAGAGAGCAGTGATGAATAGCAAGGTAATGACATACCATACATTTAATCCAATTGTGTAGTTTACTAATGGTATGGTGAATAAAATAATCGCTTTAATAAGGTTGCTATAAACTAAACTATTCTTATATTTAGCATAGTTTGCTAATGGAGCAATTAAAAAAGACATTGTGTTTGCTAAAGTTAGTGCGAAAAATGCAAATCCAGAATAAAGAACACTTCCGCTTACATTCAAAACGAGCAACATCCCTGCGACGTAGTATATCCCGCTTCCTAGTCCATTAACAAAAACACCTAACATAAGTATCAAAAAATTTCTTTCCATTACAAATGGGGGTATTTTTTTCATTTGTATTATTCCTCCTCACCAGATTCTTTTATAAGGAATTCAATAGCATATGGTAACTGCTCTTCATGACCCTTTTCTTTATAAGATAAGTGTCCATATCTAAAAAGAAGTTCCTCTAACTCTTCACTGAATTGATCTAAAAGTTTCTTCGATAAATAAATATTTGCAGCCTTACTATCAACGTGGCCTGAGGGAGAGACTTCTTCTGGGTTCTTAAATACATTAGCTTTAGATGTGTAATATTTTTCTACAATCCCTTTTTCGGTATTAATGCTTTCAATTTCTAGGATATCGTGCTTTACAAGCTGCTGAATGTGATAGTAAACAGTTCCGGGGTTTTTCCCCACTAAATCGGCTACTTGTTTAGGGGTCATGGATTGTTCGTACAGTAAAGCTACCAATCTTGATCTTAGCGGATTAGATAGTACTTTTTGTTGTTCCCAATTAACGTTCATGACTTCTTTTTTCATCTCATGTTTTTTGTTCATTATAATCACCTTTCTTATTTGCGTTTGCAAATTGATTTGCAAATGCAAATCAATTATTTACAAACATGGTACGATTTGTAAATGTAAATGTCAACATTTAACTTTAAAAGGACCATTCTTCTAGAAAATAAAGGATATTCTCTGTTAAGCTTGAAATAACATTAGAAGGAAATAGTGTAGATAAATGTAAAAAAA
Organism: Pontibacillus salipaludis; assembly: GCF_014642405.1. Lineage (GTDB taxonomy): Bacteria > Bacillota > Bacilli > Bacillales > BH030062 > Pontibacillus > Pontibacillus salipaludis. The sequence goes on along the minus strand of NZ_BMIN01000007.1, from coordinate 68,705 downwards.
GGGGTGCGGATGAATATGAATCGATCAGCTATTGCGATTCGGCAGAAGCTTGAGGATCAGATGCTACGGACACATTTCTCTGGATCGATCTATATAGAGCAAAAGAATGAAGTCTTATTTGAAGCAGCAGGGGGAGATGCCAATCGTTCAGAAGAAAGAAAGAATACCATAGATACTCGGTTCGGGATCGCTTCTGGGTGTAAGTTATTTACAGCTATTGCAATCTGTCAGCTTGTTGATAAAGGGGTCATAACATTTTATTCAAAACTATCCCATTGTGTTGATCAATCTTTCCCTACCTTTGATGAGGGAATAACCATCCATCATTTACTCACTCATACATCGGGCATTCCTGATTATTTTGATGAAGAAGAAATGGATGATTTTGAAGCACTATGGAAGACTGTTCCTATGTATACACTCAGGAATTGTAGTGATTTCTTACCAATGTTTGAAAAAGGGAGAATGAAGTTTCAACCCGGTGACGATTTTCATTATAACAATGCGGGATATATCTTACTTGGGCTTGTGGTAGAAGCTCAGACAGGTATGAAGTTTCAGGAATACATAGAAGAGCACGTATTTAAACCAGCTGGGATGATGAGTTCGGGATACTTTGCTCTTGATCAGCTTCCAAGTAATGTGGCTTATGGTTATGTGGAGTTAGATGATGGCTCATGGAAAACCAACCAGTATTCTATTCCTGTTATTGGGGGAGCTGACGGCGGGGCATACGTAACCGCACCTGATATGGGGAGGCTTTGGAATGCACTTACTGGAGGGCGTCTTCTAGGAGAAGAAACACAGCACGAAATGTTTACAGCCCATGTTGATGTGAGGAAAGATGTTTACTATGGGTATGGGTTATGGATTCACAACAAGGAAGAACAAATCTACAAATACCATGTCATGGGATATGATCCTGGTGTAAGTTTTCATTCGGCTTATTATCCAAATGCAGATATTGTACTAGCTGTCCCTTCTAACCATAGTGATGACGCGTATGATGTGATGAAAGCAGTAGAAGACACACTAATCGATTAAGGCGGGATAGGTATGGAGTGGTTTCGGTTTGATGAAAGGGTAGGGAAGCCGATTACAGAATTTGGCTCAGATTTCATTATGTCTAAGGTAGTGGTGACAGAGGAAAAAACATATGTAACGTGTATGCATTTACAAGAGGGCGGGAGAATAGGGTATCACCCCGCTGTTGTCAACCAATTGCTTCTTGTTATTAAAGGTGAAGGAACGGTTTGCGGAGAGGAGCAAGAGTATGTATCGATTTCTGAAGGTGAGGCCGTATTTTGGGGGAAAGGGGAGAAGCATGAGACCCGTACAGAAAAAGGGTTAATCGCTATTGTCATTGAAGGGGACGGAGTCACGCCTTCTTTAATGGCATCACAATGATATAAAGGGGAATAGAAGTTGCTTATAGAACATAAGAACGGAGTACTTTTAAAACGAAATGAAAGACTGGGTGAACGAGATTGGAGAATAGATCCATGTTATAAAGTTATCTTTTCTCCTTTAGGAAAAGGTAAGTACCAAACGCTTATAGGGGATATATCCATACCAAAAGATGGTTTTATGGTGTTTAACCCGAACGATTCTCATAAACAACTTCAAGTAACAAAAGAGAAGTTTTTGATTGAGTTAAATACTGACACTATAGAAGAGTGTCAGTATGATTTAGGGCAAAATACAGATATAGAATTTGCGAGGTTTTCCTATAAGCATCCCCGTATCACCCAATGGACTACATTTGTAAGAGATTATATAGATGAAGCAAATGATGAAAAGGAAATAAAATACTTTCTCGATCACAGTATTCCCCAGCTGGCGCTTTTGCTTGTAAAATACGGGAATGGCTCTCATATGGACGAGTTTCCGTCATTAAAGTCTGAGGAGAATTTACAAAGAGTAATCGATGCTTTAAGAGAAAGTTACACGTTTGATTGGACCTTAGATGAAATGGCTTCTGTTTACGGCTTAAATAAGTATCAGTTTGCTCATCAATTTAAGAGAACAACGGGAATGGCCCCTTATTCATGGTTGCAAACTTATCGTCTCTTACGTAGTCAAACAGACTTAATGGTTACAACTAAACCAGTTTTAGAGATAGCTCTAAGGCATGGTTTTCATAGTGTCTCTTCGTACAATGCTCTATTTAGAAAGGTTTACCATAAAACGCCGACTATGTTTCGAAGACAACACAAAAGCATGAAGTAAGCCCAGTATCGAAACGATTAGAATAAGCACTCCATTTACAATCATAATGAGTTGAACAGAGAATAGGGTTGCGAGAAAGCCAAAGATGAATAATGCCATCGTGTTTGCTAAGTACAAAAGCACTGCATTAAAGCTAAACGCTCTTCCTAGCTTATCTTCGGGGACAATGGTTTGTAACAGATATACGCGGGTTAATCCTGCTAGCGGTAAACCTATTCCAACAATGATTACACCAATAAAAAAATGTTGGATATCGTATAACAACGCGTAATACGTAAGCCCAACTCCCCAAATGATGGTTCCTGTGAAATATGTCTTTAAGCTCATTTTTCTAAAAAAGAAGGGGATTAAGATATTGGTAAGAATAACCGTAATTCCATAAACTCCTTGCAAAGTTGTATAAATCTTTTCAGGTTGCTGACTCATCTCGTTTAAAGCGAGTAGTAATCCAACGTCCCACACCCACGTATTTAACAATACAATGACAAATGTAGATAGAAATAAGCGCTTTAACACAGCATATGACATGCTCCAATTGGCAAATTCGCGAATGTGTGCGTGGATCATTTGCAAGGAAAAAAAACCTCTCTGAGTTTTTTTATGAATGGGAATATTGTAAATTAGTACAGCGCTCACCGCATATGTAATTGCATCAACCGTAAAAAAATGGACAAATCCAAATGTATCGATAAGCCAAATGGATAAGATTGGACTTAAAACAGTGACTCCCCTCGTAAGTGTATCGTAAAGGCTATTAGCAGCTGTTCTTTCAGATAGATTAGTAATTTGAGGAAGGACTAAACGATGAGCCGGGTTAAAGAAGCAACTTACACTTTGTATAAGAAAGCTAATAACGAGTAAAGTAGGATAATAGAGTAGGTCGATTTCATATAGCAAGACAACAGCAAGGGCTAAAGGGATTCTGACCATATCGGAAAAGATTAATAATTTCTTCGTTGGCCAAACATCTGCGATCGCTCCACCAACTAATCCAAACAGTAAATACGGTACAGTTTCGGCCATTGCCATCACAGATGTAAGTAATGTTGATTCCGTGAGCTCATAAGCTAAGAATAGAAAAGCCATTCCAGCAAGGACATCACCTAACCGGGAAATGCCACCAGCTAACATATAATTTCGGATAGGCTGTTTTTTTATAATGAGTTTATACATAGGATCACCTCTACATATGAGTGTAAGAGTTTTTGAAGTAAGGATCTGCTCAAATATTGGTGATTTAATTAGCAATTTTTCGAGTGGAATTGTTTATGAAAATTTTAAGTTGATTATGGGAGGAGTAAGGTGAAAAAAGAGTATTCCATCATCATAATAGCTGTATCAATCGTTTTCAGTAGTTTGTGGATTGGGAAATCTATAGAAGGAAATAGGAACAATAAGGCATTAGCTTACGAGGAGGAAGAAACGCAAGAATTTGGTGAAGTCCTCTCACTTTCTGAGGCTGCTGATTATTTAAGAATTAGTAATGCCTCACTAGAGAGGGTTATAAGACTAGAAGAGAAGTATCCTCACATGATCAGTGGGAAACGTTTTCCTTATACGAAGGTAGAAGATGAACTTATTATTAAAAAGTCTCTTCTTAATGAATGGTTGAGAGATGCAAATAACACAAGGAGACAATACATGGATGGTCAAATAAAATAAAAAGGACGCTTAAGCGTCCTTTTTATTTTAAGCAAAAATATTTCTAATTCCATTAATTAACGAGCTAATCAGATCACTGATTGCATTTAAGATCTTTTCGAAGAAGTTCTGAACGCTGTTCCAAAATCCTTCGTCATTTAATAGTTCCTTGGCACTTGCTGTAATATCTTCTAACTGCTTTTGGAGTTCATCGAAGTTAATATTGAGTGAGCGTATTTGATCAAATAGGTTGGTGAGCAGTTCTACATCTTCAGGGCTTAAGTTGATGTTTAGTGAATCCAACTGGTTTTGAACGATTCTTTCAACTTCTTCTCGTGTGGCTGGATTTTGCTCTGCGATTTCTTTCTTAATTTGAGAGATGAGCTGACTTACTTCTTCTTTGCTCATTCCAGACTCTTCTGCGAGTTTAGTAGCTACATCAAGTTCCTCACTAGCCACCTTCATGCGATCAGAGTCTAATTTAACTCCTTTTTCATCATATGCTTTATAGATTCCTGTTAATGCCGAATGTCCACTTACTTTAACGGGTGAAGCGACGTCGACTGTCGCATCTGATACGCCTGCTGTTAAAAGGGCGTTTTTATACATTTCTTTTGTAACTTGTGTAATGTTGTCAGGTGTTATTAAATTTACGGTTACCCCTGTGCCTTCTTCTTCGGGCGTGATTTTTACAGAAGAATACATTCTTGAATTGGGATTGCCTCCAATGTAATTAGCGATATCCTGACCGTTTACACTATATTCATCAACGGTATCCTGGTTTTCTACATCTAATTGGTTTCTCACTTCTTCTTCCTGCGCATCCGTCAATGTTTCTCCGTACACCACAATGGGCACGCCTAGTTTCTCGTTAATCCCCTCGCCTCCTGATGTAGAAGCGGATACGGCTTGAGTTAGACTTACGCTTAATAGGAGCATTGCTGCAACGAATGACAACAATCGTTTCATATTCCACACACCTTTTCTTTTCATTCCTTTTTTATCTACCCTTTCAATGTACGTTTTGATCGTCGTGTTAGAATCAGAACATATATCCTCATTACGACAAAACTTGAGGAAATCCTTTATTTATAAGTCTTTGTATAGAGGGTTCTAAAAATAATTTGTAAGGGTAGGGTCCGTTTCGAAAATCATTCAAAAAAGCATGTAGCTATGTGGCTACACACTTCCTATATGCATCACTTTATCTTTAATTTCCATTTTATTCAATAGATGAACTTTATAATTGCCCCTCAATTATATAAAGAAATGGGTCACTGAACTATACGCTTTTACCTCACATCCATATAGTAATTATAAGAAAATCTATGGAAAAGGTGAGGATCAAGATGAATAAACATGGTTATGAACTATGGACGGATTTGCCCTATGCTGGCGAAGAACACCCACCTCTTAACCCCGAAACACCGTACTCCGGATCATGGAGCACCTATTATGTGAAGCACAATGATGAAGGTGGTTTTTCAACAATAGATGGAAAACCTATAGATTTAGAGATTCGTCATCCAAACACGATTAATTGGAATGCTCAATTAAACAAAGTGAAACGAACATTGGCTGAACTGACCAAAGAGGAAGAAGAAATTGCTTATTATTGGTCGAGAGGTCCTGCTACGAAACAATGGACTCCGATTGCAGACATTCTAATTGATACGTATGGTGTAGAAGCGCCTCGAGCTGGTAGAATTTTAGCTGCTCTTCAAGCTGGAATTAATGATGCGTTTGTGATCGCATGGTACCTGAAATTCAAGTGGCTTGTGGCCCGTCCAAATCAACTAGATGACGAACTAGTTACAGTCATATGTACACCAAGACACCCATCCTACCCATCAGGACATGCGGCTGTGGCAGGGGCAGCTGAAGCGATTCTTAGCTACTTCTTTCCAGCAGAAAAACGCCGCCTCCGTAAGCTAGCAGAAGAATGTGCAGTATCCAGGTTATATGCAGGGGTTCACTTTCCGATTGATAATGATGAAGGGCTAAGACTCGGAAGACAAATCGGTCATATCGTAGTAAACCAGCTTCAACAGGACTATAACTCAGAAGGGGACCCTGTAGACATTCACTACCGAGAGAACAGAAATGCTAAACTGCTTCCGCCTCCATACAAACAAGCGATTCCTTTTCAATTTGATACGACCTGCGATTCATTAGTAGAAGCTCAACCTACATCTGATAAGAAACAGACGAACACTTCTTCTAAACCAAAATTATTCTTTTAACCAAGTTTAGCTTAAATCGTTAAACCAAAACGCATGTGATTTCCAATGGGGAAATACCATGCGTTTTGGTTCATTTGTGTTTTCATTTGAAATGGTAGCTTTACTTCTTATTTCTTAGTCAATGCCTTTCGCTTTTCTTCTTCCAAACAGTAAGTAAACCCCTATTAAAATAAAGATGACAGGCCATAATCGTCCAACTGCAGACATGAGCATCTCGCCCCAGGAGAAGACTGCGATACCAGTAAGGATGCTAATGGGAATTAAGAGTCCCTTCTCGCGTTTACCAAAGTACCAAAGTTCAAATAATCCAAAGGCTGGAGCTAGTAAATAGACAGGCCATGTGTGCCCTGAATAAGAAAAGCTTGTTGCTGTTTCAAAGAAGAATAATAGACTGATAACAAGCAGAATGCCACCTGGTACAAGTAGACCGGCTAATTCTCTTTTTCGTCCCGATAAGAAAAAGCCAGCGTGAAAACCGACAGCAGGGAGTAGAATAAAAGCCGGCCAAGCAACAGAAGCCCTTGGCATTGGAATGATTTCTAAGTTCGCCAGGAGAATGAACATTCCGGTTATGACAAAGATCAAGCCTGTAATAGCATTTGCTGGTTTTGTTTTCATGTAGTCACTCCTTTACTAGAAAGGTAGGGTTATTTGGTATAGCGATTCGCATAACTTGAAGCGGCGTAGGCCTCAGGCTTAATTTTAACATCAATCCCCATCGCGTCGATCCGTTCGGTCATGTCTTTGATTAGGCCTTTACTACGTCCTTTTGTGCCGATGTCGAGATGGATTTCAAATTGAAGAGAAGCACCCTCTTTTTCGTAAGGGGCTAAGAGTTGTCCGAGACCTGATAAGTATTCAGGTGTAAAGTGAAACGCGATCTCTTGACTTAACCATGTTTCGATGGAGATTTTTTCTTTTAAGCTCATGATTTTTCTGGAGACGGTGTGGTTTCTTAGGGCTCCCCAGGCTCCTTTACCGATTCGGTGGATATGAATCGCTGTGATGAAGCGGGTATGGCTTTTGTGTACGTGGGAGTCTGTACCAATGGACAAGCGATACTGATTTGCGGGGTCTTGGGCGATAAAGGATTCAATGGATTGTAGTACGTCTTCTATAGTCATGTGTTGTTTGGATTGGTTGTAAAAGGTGGAGTATTCCATAATCTTTTCACCTCAAATTAAGTTTTATCGGTGCTATTTATAGTATATTCGAATTTTGAAGGACATGTGCACGAAAACACATTCTTAACAAAATTGTAGATATTCATTATTTCGTTAATCTAAATAATTTGTCCGAATATATAGAAAATTGTCAGGAGAGTCTTTATAATAAGAAGGAGAATATTTACTAGAATGGGGATAGGTGGGGTATACAATGAGTACAGATTATAATCATTATCCATATGAATCACAACGAATGACGACATTTGCTCAAAACGGTATGGTAGCCACGTCTCAGCCTTTAGCAGCGCAGGCTGGATTAGATATAATGAAGCAAGGTGGTAACGCTATTGACGCAGCGATTGCAACAGCGGCATGTTTAACGGTCGTTGAACCGACATCAAATGGAATTGGGGGAGACGCGTTTGCCCTTGTGTGGACGAAAGGGGAATTACATGGTCTCAACGCTAGCGGACCAGCTCCTCAGAATATATCCATTGATGCTGTTAAAGAGAAAGGGTACAAAGAAATTCCTGCTTTTGGCTTTATACCCGTAACGGTTCCAGGAGTCCCAGCAGGTTGGGCAGAACTTTCAAAGCGCTTCGGGAAATTGCCTTTTAAAGAGGTGATTCAACCAGCAATTGAATATGCAGAGAATGGCTTTCCGATCTCTCCGGTTCTAGGTAAGTTTTGGCAAGGAGCGTATAAGAAATTTAAAGAAACGTTAACGGATGAAGAATTTACATATTGGTTTGATACATTTGCTCCATCAGAGAAAGCCCCTGAAATCGGTGAAGTGTGGAAGTCTAAAGGACACGCTGAAACGCTTCGATCAATCGCAGAAACTAAAGCAGAAAGTTTTTATCACGGGGAAATAGCTGATAAGATCGATAAGTTTTCAAAGGACTATGACGGGTTCTTAAGAAAAGAGGACTTAGAAGCATTCTCACCAGAATGGGTTAAGCCGATTAAGGTCAATTACAAAGGGTATGACGTTTGGGAGATCCCGCCGAATGGACAAGGATTAGCTGCACTGATGGCGCTTCGCACACTTGAGGACTATGATTTTAGAGAAAAAGAATCTGCTGAGACATATCATAAAATGATAGAGGCTATGAAGCTTGCATTCGTAGATACACAGAAGTACGTCACGGAAGAGAAAGAAATGGCTGTATCTGTTGAAGATTTGTTATCGAAATCGTATGCGGATGAACGACGAAAGCTGATTGGAGTAGAAGCAATCACCCCTGAAGCAGGTACACCTCCAAAAGGTGGAACGGTATATTTAGCAACAGCGGATAACGAAGGCAATATGGTATCCTTTATCCAGAGTAATTACATGGGATTTGGTTCTGGTTTAGTTGTACCAGGTACGGGAATTGCACTGCAAAACAGAGGCCACAATTTCTCCATGGACCCTGAACACGATAATGCCTTAAAAGGTGGAAAGCGAACGTATCACACGATTATCCCAGGCTTCCTTACAAAAGGAGATGAGGCGATTGGGCCATTTGGTGTAATGGGTGGCTTCATGCAGCCTCAGGGGCACCTTCAAGTCGTTATGAATACAGTTGATTTTCATTTAAACCCACAAGCAGCTCTTGATGCCCCGCGTTGGCAGTGGATGGAAGGGAAAACGGTTATGGTAGAACCTCAATTTCCAAATTCAATTGCTCAGCTATTAGCTCGTAAAGGGCATCACATTAAAGTTGCACTAGATGGCGGCGGATTTGGACGTGGGCAGATTATATGGCGAAATCCTGAAACAGGTGTCTTGCAAGGTGGAACAGAAGCAAGAACTGACGGAACCATCGCAGCCTGGTAAACTAATGAAGGGGCATCCTTGTGCCTCTTCTTTTGTTTTTTGGTCTTCCATATAAGGAGGTTATATGGAAGACTAGGAGCTGAGAATATTAGTAATAGGTGTATAAAGTATAATGCTTTTTGTTTGCTTTGATAGGAGGAAGGTGGTCCGGGGAAAACAGTCGCTTTCCTTTGGCCCCACACGATGTGGGGTCGTTCGGCGTTGTCACAGGACGTGACGGTTTTAGTCGAACTTCTTCTATTAATTATGAGCTTCCTCGTTCGCTTCGCTCTCTGCGGGATCTCGGAAGCCCGTTTTTCCACGGGAGTCTCGCATTTTCCCCGGCCCACCTTTACTGGAGTTGGGCTAATCAAAAACATCACCACATTGAGAGTATGGATTTGGTGAACTTATGTACAACACTATGTGTATGCGATATTGCTATTCAAGCTCTGGGCCGTTAGTCCAATTTTATCAGGGCTTACTGGGGGACTGCGAGACTCCCGCGGGAAGAGGAGCCTAGGGGAGACCCCGGAAGACGGCTTGCCGTCTGAGGAGGCTTCCCAGCTCCCCGCAGGAAAGCGAGTTGTCCCCCAGTAAGCCCTCGCTCTAATATGGTAACGGACCAATACATATGAAATTATATATAATCAAGTATAGAAAGGAACTAACTATGAAAGCAGTGCATCTATTTCTGGCATTTTTTCGGGTAGGTATATTAGGTTATGGCGGTGGACCGGCTTCGATTCCGCTAGTACATAAAGAAGTGGTTGATAAATATAAGTGGATGAATGATGAGGAGTTCTCAGATGTTCTAGCGTTGGCAAACACACTTCCGGGTCCAATTGCTACGAAGCTAGCGGGTTATATTGGATACCGCGTTCAAGGTTTAAGGGGGATGTTGAATGCAACTCTAGCAGTGATGGGGCCAACGATTGTTCTTATGATTGTTTTGTTAACGTCGATCTCTTCTATTAAGGATCAAGCATGGGTTCAGGGGATGACAGAGGCTGTTGTTCCAGTAGTTGGCGTGATGTTAGCTGTGTTAACGTGGCAATTTTTGAAGAAGTCAAAGAGTGGTCTTGGTTGGACCGTGACGCTTGTAATGGCCGTTGTAACGGGACTTCTAATGGAAGTGGCAGGCATTCATCCTGGAATTATTATTGCAGCACTCCTCATTGGAGCGATCTTTAAGAAAGATGAGAAAGAGGGGGATGCACAATGATCTACTGGGAAATCTTTTTAGCCTTCTTTATCCCTGGAATTCTCGGTTATGGTGGTGGCCCTGCGTCGATTCCTCTTGTTGAAAATGAAGTAGTTGGCCGCTATGAATGGTTAACCGTTAATGAATTTAGTGAAGTACTGGCAATGGGGAATGCGTTACCAGGTCCGATTGCGACAAAGATGGCAGGATTTATAGGCTTTGAGGTAGGTGGTGTTCTTGGCGCCGCTGTAGGAGTATTTGCAGCCGTGGCACCGTCACTTATTTTAATGATTGCACTACTTGGGTTGTTGTATAAATATAAAGATTCCCCAAAAGTGAAGCGTATGACTCTATATGTGCGACCAACAATTGCTGTACTGCTTGGTGTCATTGCTTTTCGCTTTTTCGTTACATCTTTTGAGGGAGGAGGAACCTTCCATACGATTTTTTTAATCGCTCTGAGTTACGTGTTACTTGAGAGGGTTAAAGTTCATCCGGCTTTCGTAATTGGTGGATCGCTTTTATATGGGGCTTTATTCATGGGGTGAAGTGTCACACAATTGTCGAAAAGAAGAGCAGACGTAATAGGACTGCTATAAAGCTAACAAAGCTAGAAGTATGATACCTTGACTCTTAGCTCAAAGTGTTCCTATAATAGCCTCGAGTATAGTATGAAAATTATACATATAGATCGATATTATCGTGAAACCAAGAAGGGTGAGAAACATGGCGAAGACACAACAAAAAAGTAGCAATGCTTGGATTTATTGGATGATCGGAATTGTTATAGCAGCGGTCGTTATTATTGTAGTCATCGATCGACAAATGTCTGATAATAGCGGAGAGTCCGTCTTTTATGAAGATCAACCGTACATTGGTGAAGAAGATGCTCCCGTAACAATGATTGAGTTTTATGACTATTTATGTCCGCACTGTCATGATTATCAGGAAGTAGCTATTCCTGAAATTAAACAGAAGTTAGTGGATACAGGGAAGGCAAAACTTTATTTAATTAACCACGCTTTTATTGGTGACTCTGATAAAGCAGCAACATTTGCTGAAGTTGTCTATCAAGAATTAGGAAACGACACTTTTTATAAGTTCCATGAACACCTTATGAGTGAGAAAGTTCAAGAAGCAGGTATTTTCACTGATGAATACCTTAAAGACGCTTTAGGTACAGTTGTGGAAGATGACTCAAAAATTGAAAAGGTCATGACGGCCTATGAAGATGGAGCTGGTGAAGAAGCTTTATCCACAGATAAGGAGATCGTATCTGATCTAGGTGTTACATCAACGCCAACACTTGTTGTGGACGGAGAAATCTTTGAAGGGGCTTCATTTGAAGATCTAGAAAAAGCTGTTGATGAAGCGGCGGAAGATCAATAAAGATAGACGTTTAGGAGAGCACCTTGATAGGGTGCTCTTTTTTTATGCGTTTCTTGGGCAAGTGTCTAGTCACTTTTCTTACTTGTGCATAGGCTAAAGCATAGAGCATTGCAGGGAGGAGTTTAGTTATGGGTCAATCGAAAAAAGGAGCTCGTGGGAAGAGTATGTTCGATGAGCTGTTTCAGATTAACCCCAACCGTTCTTTTTTAGATGCGATTGATGATTTCTTTACAGAATCGTTTCAGGGTGGATCTGGGGTGAAGATAGACGATACAAAGTCGAGGTTTACGGTGTGGGTAGAGCTTCCTGGTGTAGCGAAAGAAAACATTGATATTGAACTGTATGACCAAAGTCTGCGCATTGCAGTTGAGCATGACGAATCGGTTTCTGAATCAACAACCGGCTATTTCAGGCGTTCAAAATCCCATTTTGAAAGGAATATCTCCCTTCCAGATAATATAATTGTCCGCGACATGAAGGCTAAGCATCAAGATGGTATTCTTGAGGTATCCTTTCCAAAAAGAAGAGGTAAAAAGATTGAGATTGAATAGAGAAAAAGCGCTTTGCCAGAGCAAAGCGCTTTTTTTGGTTAGGATAAAATGTTGACTTTGTAATGTTGAAACAGTCCAGACTCAATTACACCCGGTAGCTTTGAGAGAGTGTCCTCTAGGTCGGGTGCGATCGTTGTAAAATGAACATCTAAAATCACGTTGCCAGCTTCTGTTAGAACAGGACCATCTTTTGATTTCGCTGTCCTTAGGGTCACGGATTTTACAGGAAGATGCTCTAGACGAGATTCAACTAAGTGGATGGCTCTTGGGTCCACTTCAAGAGGAACGGGGTGTTTTGAGCCTAGTACATCAACAAATTTAGATTCATCAACAAGGATGTAGGTTTCATCACTACTCGCGATAACCAGCTTCTCATGGAACATCGCACCTCCGCGTCCCTTTATAAGGTGATGAATAGGATCGACTTCATCTGCTCCATCAAAAGCCCAGTCAGGTTTGGCTGATGCAAGAGAGGTAGTAGGTATACCGAGGATGCTGCACGTTAAGGCGACTTCATGGGAGGTTGGGATAGCTTGGACCTTCAACTGTTGGTCTTTAATCTTCCGTGCAATGGATTGAATGGCTAAGAAAGCTGTTGATCCTGATCCTACTCCGATTACATCACCATCTTTAACACGTTCTGCTATTCTATTGGCCACTTGTTGTTTTGCATCCTTATTTGAAATCTCGCTTGACCAGTTAAGGTTGTTTGCGAGTGAATTATTCCAAGTCATAGGGGAACCCTCCTTTTTGGGTGGTTTTCCCTGAATGAAGGTGTTTCATTCCTGAATTGCAATTCTTTGAAGAATTCGCTAGTCTGCAGTCTTATGAGTCGTATCATTATTGGTGTGGTCTTCATACGGATTATCTGGTAACGGATCGACGGTTTCTTTATGATTATAGCCAGCTGAGATGGTGGCCATTGTGAGTGCTAATACAGCGATCATGATGATAAGGCAGATAACAATAACTCCTACCAACGACATGACCTCCTTATACTTAATCTATAATACTATGAAAACACTTCCATTGTATCACACCCTACGTACGATTGAAATATCGCTCGCTTTAGCACTGTGAAGAGACACCGCGTGCCAGACACCATTTAGTGCTTTAAAGTAATGCTGGGTGTCTGGCACCCTTTAGTGCTGTAAAGTTTTGATGAAGTTCAGGCGACTTTTCTTGAAAAATAGTTGAGAAAAGGGGAGAATGAGAGGTAATGTAGTTAACTGTGAAGGAGTGTTTTGGATTGAATATTGAAATTTTAAAATGTCATGGGTCAAACAATGATTTTGTATTAATAGATGAAATGACAGGAGCTTATTCCTTTAGTGAAGAAGATCGAGTTACGATTGCCAAGGCGTTATGCAATCGAGAAGGAATTGTTGGCGCTGATGGAATCCTTTTTGTATTAAATAGTGATGTGGCAGAAGCTCAAATGCGCATGTTTAATCCGGATGGGTCAGAAGCGGAAATGTGCGGAAATGGACTACGTTGTGTAGCTCGTTATGTGACTGAGAAATTAGGAAAAGATGAAGTTGTGATTGAAACTCCAGAAGCGAATTTACCTGTTGTAAAGCGAGAGGAAATGTACGAAGACATCCCTTCATTCGAAGTGAACATTGAGCCTGTATCCTTTAGTGCAGATTCATTGCCTCTACATTCTCCGCATCATATCCATATCGAACAACCAATCCCTGCTTTATCTAAAGATTTAACGTTTACGGCTTTAAGTGTACCTAATCCTCACTTAATTACAGTAGTGCCAGAAGTGCATGATGAAAATCTTTCTTGGTTAGGAAAGGTGGCCAATCAGGACAAGGAACTTCTTCCAAATGGAGTTAATGTGAGTTATGTTCAACCACTTGGTGATCAGAAGGTCTTTGTGCGCACCTATGAGCGTGGCGTCGGGCTTACAAATGCGTGTGGAACAGCGATGTCAGCTTCTGCACTTACCACGGTCATTGTTGAAATGAATCAATTGAATGAAGAAATCTTCGTATTCAACCGAGGTGGTTTTGTTATTTGTACGGCCTTAAAAGATGGAGATGATTATGTCATTAAACTTCGTGGGAATGCTACGTATGTCTATTCATCAACAATCCAGCTTGATGTAGCATCAAGTGAAATTAAAGAAGTAAAGGATCGTACGTTGTTTGAAGCTGAGAATCATGCATATGCTAAAATGCAGTCATACGCACAGGAGCAAATTACATTATAAGTGAGAGATCCTCCCTAAACAAAGGGAGGCTTTTTCTTACAAATTAAACAGATGCAATGATATAATGATCATGAAATTATTAATATATGGAGCGTTGTTATGATTACAACTTTATTATGGGTCGCACTCATCGTCAGTATTGTTATTACAATTTTTCGAGCTATTCGACGCAAAAGAAAATATGGAAAAGTTGGGGGATTTAAGAGTTACTTAACCTCAATCAGTTTGTATGCGGTTGCTGTAGTAAATTTGATTGCCGCTCATATGGAATCTCTCGGGATCGTGAGCTGGGTGCTTACGCTTATTTTTATTCTATTAGGAGCGTACTTCACAAAGTTTATCCCAGTCGAAGAGAAGTCTCCTTTTGTGAAGGATTCATAAAGTCCGGCGTATTGCCTCATACTATGTGTAGGAGGCGATGTAGATGAGTGAAAAAATCGTAGCAGTCCGAAAAAACAACCAGGGTTCGATCGTAGAGATGAAGTTATCTTCAGGTCAGGTTGTAGGTTATAAAGAAGCCCAACAAATGGCTCGCGATGGCATGCTAGAGCATGTGAATTTAATCCGTGGCAAGGACAACGAAGAACATCTGCGAAGCGAACCAGACGGCGACCCAACGAACAATTTAGCTAATTTACCATTATTTTAATCAATAAAAAACCTCTGGCCAAAAAGCCAGAGGTTTTTTTATATAGTAAAGCACTAAAGCGTGCCAGGCACCATGGAGTACTTTAACGTGTTGAAGCGTGTCTGGCACCGTTTAATGCGTTAATGCGATAAACGTTTGAGTGTTGATGCTTTGGGATTTTTTGAGGGGGGTTGCTTTTTTTGGTAATAGGTTTTATTATCAGTTAAAATAGGGATATTAATTGGGAGAACGTACTGTTGATGTAATGATTTCAAATAGCAGGGACATCGAAAGAGGGTGACATAGGTGGAGCGGATCTCTTTTATTCAAATGTTAAGTGCACGCTTTGATGAAGAGCTAGTTAATTATGCTGAAAAACATAATGCATTAAAAGAGCCTAAGGTTAAGAATTGGGATCCAATGAAAGCGGAGGGCTTATATGAGTTAATGCGTTTCGACTGGAAACAAGACGAGGAAGAGGTATGGTCTTGGATTCTTAAAGAATGGCAGTTTTGGAAAAAAGCAAAAGCTCATAATAATATCGTGTTAATACGAGGTTCTAAGTACTTTCAAGCTCTCCATCCAGAGAGTAGTGGAATGCACGTTTGGTGGACATTATTCGATGAAATTGTACTTGAAGTGTTGCGTCAAAAAGTAAAATGGTACAATAATTAAGAAGCTGCTTTCGGATGGAAGCAGTTTTTTGGTGCTTGTCTGCAAAATCTTAGCCCGGGTCAGGGAGCGATTAAGTAATATATCAAGAAAAAGAGGTGGGAAAGATGCAGCTAGAGGCATTTACTAGAGTGTTCGAAGACTACACGGATTCTATACATAACTCCTTACATATAACCTTTTCCTTTAACGGCGATTATCAGATCGCTATTGGGAAGGGTGAGAATCAAAAATTGGTGTCTCTAACGCTAGAGCACCTACAACTCCTCTATCAATCCATAGGAGACCATCTGGAGCGTCATGCATTTCGAAGTCAGTTAATGGAGGATATCGTACAGTATGCTTTAAGTATTCCAACCATAGATGGGCTGCGAAGCTTTCTGAAGGAAGTGGATCAAGTTGAAGGGATTGAAGTGACTGAAATTGGAGAGCGGATAAAGAGCAAGTCTCCAGCCTTCATGTTTGATTTTTTAGATTCATTAATCAATGAGGTTTTAAAAGTGAGTCAGACATCAGAATAATAATTTATAGAAGGCCCTCTAAAGGGTCTTTTTTTTTTGCCATTAACACAAAGCATTTTCAAATAGTACAAATATTGTAATTTTACAGTAAAGATTAGATTGATGGTATCGATTACAGGGTAAAGAATAAATAGAAAATTAAGAAGAATAGGAACAAGTACATGAAGGAGGCCAATGATGGGATACAATGTAACCCAGAAACTTATTCAGGATCATCTTGTAAAAGGAGAAATGAAGCCTGGTGAAGAGATCGGGCTAAAGATCGACCAAACGTTAACCCAGGATGCTACAGGAACGATGGTTATGCTTGAACTTGAGGCAATGGGTCTTGATTATCGTAAAACGGAAGCTTCCGCGCAATATGTGGATCATAACTTAATTCAAGAAGATAGTAAGAACCCTGATGACCACTTATTCTTAGAAAGTGCAGCTCAGCGATTTGGACTGCATTTCAGTCGTCCAGGAAATGGTGTCAGTCACCCGGTCCATATGCAGCGCCTGGCAAAACCAGGACAAACGTTACTTGGCTCAGACAGCCATACTTGTGCCAATGGGTGTATGGGAATGCTGGCGATGGGAGCTGGCGGAATTGATGTAGCCATGGCCATTGCAGGTGAACCATTTTACGTAAAAATGCCTGAAGTCTGGGGCGTGTATGTAAAAGGAGAACTTCCTGATTGGGTAGGTGCAAAGGACGTTATTCTTGAGATGCTTCGTCGCCATGATGTAAAAGGCGGTGTTGGTAAAGTAATTGAATATTATGGACCAGGCTTAAAAGAATTATCCGCCATGGACCGCCATGTTATTGCAAATATGGGAGCAGAGCTAGGAGCGACAGGCACTGTATTTCCTTCAGATGAAGTTGTAAAGGATTACTTAAAACGTCAAGAGCGAGAAGAAGACTGGATTGAACTAGTAGCTGATAAGGACGCTGACTATGACTTACACGAAACCATCAACTTGTCAGAGCTTGAACCATTAATCGCTAAACCTTCAAGCCCTGGTAATGTGGTACCTGTCCGTGAAGTTGCAGGCGAGCCAATCTATCAGTCTTATATAGGTTCCTCAGCTAATCCGGGGTACCGTGATTTTGCTATAGCTGCTGAGATTGTAAAAGGAAAGTCCGTTGCGCAAGGCGTTTCGTTTGACCTTAACCCAACTTCTCGTCAAATGCTTCAAGACTTAGTGAAAGATAACCATATCGCTAGTCTTTTATCTAGCGGAGGCCGTTTGCACCAGGCAGGTTGTAACGGATGTATTGGTATGGGACAAGCACCTGCAACGGGAAGAAACAGCCTTCGTACAACACCGCGTAACTTCCCTGGTCGTTCTGGTACGAAAGAAGACAGTGTGTTCCTTTGTGGACCGGAAACAGCAGCAGCTTCAGCGCTATATGGAAAAATAGTGGATCCAAGAGACCTTGGCGAGTATCCGAAAGTAGAAGAGCCAGCCCATCCAACGGTGGATACAAGCTTACTGGAGTATCCATTGCCAGAAGATGAGGCGAAGAATGTAGAACTTGTAAAAGGTCCAAATATTGCATCCATTCCTGAAATGGATGAGTTGCCAGACCAGCTTGAATTGCCGATCTTACTAAAAATGGGCGATAATATCTCCACTGATGAGATTTTAGCAGGCGGTGCGCGCGTTCTTCCTTATCGTAGTAATCTGCCTGAAATTAGTAAATTCACGTTTGAAATTGTCGATGACACTTACTACGACAGAGCAATGGAAACGAAGGAGAAAGGTGGACATGCCATCGTTGGAGGATACAACTATGGTCAGGGCTCAAGTCGGGAGCACGCAGCTCTAGCTCCTCGTTATCTGGGGCTTCGAGTAGCCATTGTGCAAGACTTTGCCCGTATTCATTGGCAAAATCTAGTTAACTTTGGCGTTCTTCCGCTCACATTCTCTGAAAGTTCAGAAGTAGAGAAAATTGAGCAAGGTGATGT
Organism: Pontibacillus salipaludis; assembly: GCF_014642405.1. Classification (GTDB taxonomy): domain Bacteria; phylum Bacillota; class Bacilli; order Bacillales; family BH030062; genus Pontibacillus; species Pontibacillus salipaludis. Next base: position 50,487 of record NZ_BMIN01000007.1, on the reverse strand, counting down.
GATTCAGTTTAGTGGATTGCGTCAAGCGATGAAAAATGGAGAAACCATTACAGCGAAACTAAAAGATAAGAATCATGAAGTACAATTACGCCACACATTATCAAGTCGTCAAGTTGATATGATGCTAAAAGGTGGACTTATTAACTGGACAAAAGAAAAAGCCTAAATATAAAGAAGAGACAGCTTGTGTTATGAGCTGTCTCTTTTTTATGCTCTATTATGGCTTAGTATTGATATCATGTTCCATATAAGCCAACAAGGGTTTTTTGGTCCATTTTGTACTTTAAATATTGTCGAATCATTGCCTGGGAAATAGGTTAACTGATTTGCAGAAAAAACTTGTCCCACTTCGAGTATAAGAGAGGAGGGACAACGCCTTCCTCACCTACGTAAATCGATCAACCCATTCCCTTCAATACTTTTAGAGAGGCCTAAGTCTCTTGTGTGCTTCACTAATAAAGCATAGAGCTCTGGTTCTGTAAGTGTGCGGCCAAATTCTTTGTTTCCTTTTTCAAGTAAAAGTGCTGCAGCGCCCGCTACGTGAGGGGTGGCCATAGAAGTACCGGAGAGTTTGGCGTATTGATTCCCGGGATAGGTGGAGATAATATCTACACCAGGTGCTACAAGATCAATCTCATCGTTGGTGTTGGTGAAATTGGCCATCGCTCCCTCGTAATCCACTGCACCTACCTGAATGACTTCTTTATAAAAGCCTGGATACATCTGTTCTGAAGTTCTGGCATTGCCATCGCCTTGATTACCAGCGGCACATACAATTAAAATATCTTGGTCGACCGCACGTCTTATGGCTTTATGAAGCAAAGAGTAGTCCCTGCTTCCACCGAAAGACATGGAAATGATGCGGACTTTTTCACCTCTTGGCCCTCTCCACTTCGTTGCGTACTGAATTGCTTGAATGATGGTTTGATAAGAAGTTTCTCCGTTAGCATCAAATGCTTTCAAGATCAGTAGCTTTGACTTTGGTGCGGCTCCTACAACTCCTTTTCGATTCAATGAAGCTGCAATTGTTCCAGCTACATGTGTTCCATGTCCGTTCTCATCTGTGACATTTCTCCGGCTTCCGTTCGTGAAATTATGCCAATCGATAATGGAGTTCTCCAAATCAGGGTGGTCGATTTGGCAACCAGAATCAATAACGGCCACTACAGAACCTTCACCTTCGAACCCCTCTTTCCATAACGTGTCAGCCCCGATCATCTCAATGCCTCTTGGAGTTTCGTCTCGTAACCCTAATAATTCTTGCAACTGAAACGGTATCAGTTTCATTTTCGACATATCTATTCCCCTTCATATCGTACTACTGTATTACATTCAAAAGGGGGAAATATGTGCTTTAAATTGGGATAAGTGGAAAGCATTCTTAAGAATAAGGAGGCGTAAAAGAGGCATACCAAGAAAGAAGGGGGGCTAACAAATGGCTCGTCGTAATAAGTTATTAGTTCCTGAAGCAAGACAAGGACTAGATCAATTAAAAGATCAGTTATCTAAATCAAATAATCCAAATGAAACAAAATTTGAAGTGGCACGTGAACAAGGTATTCCCTTAAACAAAGGGTATAACGGAGATTTAACATCCAAAGAAGCTGGGAAAGTCGGGGGCAATATGGGTGGCAAGATGGTACGAGAGTTGGTAAAGATGGCTCAAAAACAAATGAATGATCAACAAAAGAAATAGCTGGTGTAAGCAAGCAGTTTTAGCTAAAAAAAAGCATGGGAACCTTTGAAGGATTCCATGCTTTTTAACCTATATAGTCTCATCAATATCAGGATTTTAGGGGCTTTGTTGCTGCTATTTCATTAACAGCAATAGCAGAGTTTATCTCTTCTAAGAATAAGGAGGCAAAGTAGGGGTCCCACTGAGTTCCGCTTCCATCTTCAATGATTAGCATCGCTTTCTCCACCTGCATCCCCTTGCGGTAAGGACGGTCTGAGGTCATGGCGTCAAACGCATCGGCTACAGCCATTAACCGTCCAAATTCAGGGATATCTTCTCCTTTTAATTGGTCAGGGTAACCTTTCCCGTCGAAACGTTCATGGTGTGACCTGACACCTGGCAAAATAGGGAGGAGATCCTCTGGCAGACCGACTTGTTTTAAGATGTTATAACCAATTACCGGATGTTCTTGTATCTTAGAGAATTCCTCGTCTGTGAGCTTGCCTTCTTTTAGAAGAACGGAGTCACGAACACCAATCTTCCCTATATCGTGCAAAAGAGCTGATTTTCTTAACAATTCTATTTTCTCAGAAGAGAAACCAGCCCGTGTTGCTATTCGTACGGAATAGTCGGCGACTCGTTCAGAATGTCCAGCTGTATAAGGGTCTCTTGCATCTAAAGTAGCTGCAAATACCGTAAAGAAACTCTCGATTAGTTGCTCATTCTGTTGATCGCGTTCTTTTATACCTTCAACCATATGATTAAATCCACTTACTAGATGGGAGAACTCGTCATCATATAAGTTATCCATAGACTGGAAACTCCCTTCATAAACTGAATCAAAGCGTTCTTCTAGTTCCTTAATAGGGTGCTGGATATTCTTAAATAACAAGATCGCACCAGCTAAAGAAACAATGAGAACGACCACAACAATTATGGAAGCCCAGCTCCAGTAGTTAGAAAGCATCTGGCCTTCGTTTTCAACAAGGCGGATTTGAGAAGCTAATATAAATAACAGAACAGGAAATAACGCAGTAAAAACAGCGCTAGCTAAGAGTTTGGCACGTATACTAACTTGGTTCCTTGGATCGATCTTTAAAGTCATACCGAAGCGCTCCATACTCTCATTTGTAATATGCTGAATAACAGGGCGTATAGAGCGATAGGTTAAAAAGAATTCAATCATGGCATGCATAAGCGCAATGAGAATAGCTCCGCACCACGCTAATGCGATGTAATAGATTGGTAGATTCAGCACTCCTAAGCTAATAAGAACAGAAGCGAGCAGAGAGACAGGAATTGAAAAACCGAGTAAATGTGGACCTAATATGCGTTGTACAGTTAATAAAGGAAATCGGTGTGCCGTTCTATAAGCGAGCTGCAAATCAGCTTGAGTTGTCTTACGACGACTAGAGAAAATCTTACGGATGGGAGTGACGTGCTTATAATAAAGTAAGAATTCACTGTAAAGCATGATAATGACGGACACACTCATAATAAATAGTAAGTAATTCATCTCTACTGTGGTAAGGTCTAATGTATGGAAAATGAACATACTCCCCACGCCAAAAACGGCTATGAAGGAGCCAATGATATAGTTTAGTAGCATTTTACGTTGAAACGTTCGGAACAAGGGGGGATAGCCTCCTCTATGTCATATATAGTCCTATTATACCAAAATTCTCCTTTGAAGGAAGGTTTTAATGAAATTGCTTAGTAAAAGGATCGTGTCGATTATTGAAATGTTTTAAAAATATTAATATCAGGTATAGAAGAGTAGATGATGAACAGGAGGTTTTATAGTGACTAGATTACAAGATAAGATTGCTGTTATTACAGGCGCTGCAACAGGAATTGGCCAGGCTACAGCAGAACGTTTTTCAGAAGAAGGTGCAACAGTGATTTGTGCTGATGTGGACCAGGAAAAAATGGACAAAACAGTATCGCAAATTCGCGATAATGGGGGAAATGCTGAGGCTTATCATTTAGATGTATCAAACGTAGAGAGTGTCCAAACGTTTGCGAATCAAATAGAAGAGAAATATAAAAAAATTGATATCCTTTTCAATAACGCAGGCGTGGATCAAGAAGGTGGAAAAGTACATGAATATCCAATCGAGCTGTTCGACCGTATCATAAGCGTTGACCTGCGTGGGACATTCTTAGCTAGTAAGTTTCTTATTCCTCTCATGCTAGAAGAAGGAGGTTCTATTATTAACACTTCTTCCATGTCAGGACAAGCTGCTGATTTAGACCGTTCTGGCTATAATGCGGCTAAAGGTGGTATAACGAACTTTACAAGAGCGATGGCGATTGACTATGCACGTGATGGTATTCGAGTGAACTCTATTTCACCAGGAACGATTGAAACGCCTCTAATTGATAAATTAGCAGGTTCTAAAGACGATCAAGAAGGTCAAGACTTCCGTGAAGCTCAGAAATGGGTTACCCCAATGGGACGCTTAGGCGACCCCAGTGAAATGGCATCAGTAGCTCTATTCTTAGCTTCTGACGATGCTTCTTATGTAACAGGGGAGGATATTACAGCAGACGGTGGTATTCTAGCCTACACCTGGCCAGGTAAGATGCTAATCGATGAAAGTTGGAAAAAAGGAACAAAATAAAAAAGAAAAGGCAGCTCTTTAGAGGGCTGCTTTTTCTTTTTTATTCGCATTCAAAACAATCTTTTTCTTTATTACAATGCTGGTTCATGAGTGGTGCCTATTTCCGGATTATTTGTTTTAAGCGCTTTGGACCATAAAAATAGAGAATGTACTAATAGTATGGAAATAAGCAAATAATTATAAAGGGAAGATCCGTTATTCTGTCCCATTATAATCAGAAAGTTGTTTAAGCCGTGGAAAGCCATAGGGATGATGAGCGAGTGATTGTTCACTATTAATAATGAAAGAACAGTTCCTATAAAGAACGCATATGTAACTTGCAATAATGTATCCTCGAGGGATTGGCCACCAAGAAGTTGCAGGGAATGAGTTAAAGCAAAAAGCGTACTTGATGTGAGTACTGCAACCTTAAAGCCTTTAGCCATTAAGATATTTACCATGAATCCTCGAAAGACCATCTCCTCAATGAAAGCAACGAGAAGGAGTTGCGTTCCTAGTACCAGTAGCAAATCGGGAATGGATGTGAGACGAATGCCTCCATTGCCAATACATAATAAAGTTAGAATGACCACTAAAGGAGAAAAGTGTATAAGACGCTTCCAATGTAAAGGAAAACGATTTTTAGAAAAGAACTTCCGCCATTTTTTAGTTTTAAAAAGGTAAAAGCCTATACCTAACGCCAAAGGCAAAAGACCAACGTATTGCATCCCTGCATTAGAAGGTTTTGTGAATGTCACATAAGCTCCATTTATAGTGAAAAACAAAATAATCAATAACTCGAGTCCTAAAACTTTCAATATTAATTTTGAAGTACCCCCCACACTAATTCCCACCTTTGTTTAATTATTCTACCTTTACATGTACGTTTACACCAAATAAAAGTTCCGAATTTATCCAGTTAAAAAGGTTTCCAGATATGCGCTAAACTACAGTACTAAAGGGTGCCAGACACCATTTAATTGTATGCAGTGATAAAGCGTGGGGGCGGTTGGGTTTGTGAGCTTATGGTAAACTATGATTAAAACGGACTCAAAATAAATTTCCCTAAAACTTTGATCGGTTGAGTTAATGAAAGGAGGGATACTATGCAACCCTTCACAGAAGAAGTAATAAAAATTATAAAAGGGATTCCAGAAGGGCACGTCATGACCTACGGGCAAATTGCCGAAGTAGCAGGAAACCCAAGGGCCGCTCGCCAAGTAGCCCGAATTCTCCACTCCATGAGTCGTAAAGAAAATTTACCCTGGCATAGAGTAGTGAACGCCAAAGGAGAGATTGTGGTTGGAGGCGAAGAAGCCATCTTTACACAAAAAGATACATTAGAAGAGGAGGGCGTTCAGGTTCAAAACGGAAAAGTTTCCCTCTCCAGGTATCGTTATATTTTAGATAACAGGGAGTAGCAGCGGTTTAATATCTATTTCACTAGGGGATAAGAAATATACGCCCTTATAAGTCCTATAAAAAGAAAGGTCGATTCTTATGCATCCAAAAGTGAAAAGTGTAATTATTCAAATCAGTATTGTACTCATTGCGGCGGGTATAATCGTAGCTTTAAACCATTATGTGTTTCAAATAAAGCCGAAACAGATTAAAGAGTGGGTTGATCAATTTGGCTTTTGGGCGCCATTTATCTTTCTATTAATCTTTGCAGTGCGCCCATTTACTCTAGTACCACTCTCTATAATTGCGATCTCATGTGGGATTATGTTCGGTTCTATTAATGGGACGATCTACATTATTTTAGGCACCACCTTAGGAGCTTTCACTTCTTTCATCGCCATGAAATATTTCTTTAAAGAACTGCATATGAAAGAAGAAGGTCAAGTGAACCTGAAAGCATTAAAGAATGATCTAGAGGAACATGGTTTTAAATCTGTATTATTCATTCGCTTAATACCGGGCTTGAATTTTGATTTTATCACCTACATTTGTGCGAAGACGAAAGTGAACTTACTGAAGTTCTTGCTTGCTACATTTGTTGGGACGATTCCAGGGTCGATGATGTTTGGCTTCTTTGGTTCAAGTCTTCTCTCCCTGAAACTTGAGAATCTAATCGTTTTAGGTATTATTCTACTTGTTATGGTATCTCTTGGATTGATCATTAAGAAATCAGTAGGGAAGAAATATGACGTAGATCAACTGAAATCAGAGATTAAGGATTTAAAACAAACCTCATAAAAAAGACGACACTCTAAGAATTAGAGTGTCGTTTTTTTTATGCTCTCTTTTGTCTTCTTCTTTGACGCCAAAGGGTTAATTCTAAGCCGTAGATACAAACAAAGAGCCAAGAAATCCCGAACGCGAATCCGGCTAATATATCTGTTGGGAAATGGACTCCGAGATATACCCGGCTGAATCCGATTAGAAAGATTAATAGGCCTAAAATGGTATTTAATGCATAACGAATCGACTTTTTCCATCGTGTGGTTGAAACCATATAGATGAGGAATCCGTAGAACACCATAGACCCGGTAGAATGTCCGCTTGGGAAGCTGAAGCCTGTACCGTCATACTGCTGCAATACTTCAGGTCGTTGTCTTTCAAATAGTAGCTTTAAGACTTTTGTAAGTAGACTTATGCCAAGCATGTTGATGGCGAAATAGACAATAACCCATCGACTCTTTTTAGTGAAGAAGTAAATGAATAAAGCAAACAGTACAGATGCTACAGTAAGTAATATGACGGAGCCAAGTTCCGTGATCCAGCCAAACACCGTCCCAAGCCAAGGAGCTTGAATGTCTCGTACCCAATCTGTAACCATTTGGTCGAAGGCGAACTTCTCTTCTTCAATTACTTGCTCAGCTAATTCAGCAAATAAATAAACGGCCATGCCAATTGTGACAAATCCTATTAAAAGAATAATAATTGATTTCTTTGAGAAATCTGATGGTTTGGTTCCTTGGAAAATCAAGTGGCTAACCTCCTAGTATAAACGTGTTTACATTTGTCTTTTCCTAATGGTTTACCCTTTCACATAGCTTGTAAACAGTCTTATATTCTATGGAAGATTATAACGGTTGAGTTTAACAGAGCTTCTTTTTTAAATGAGTGAATTGTGAGAAAATAATGGAGATTTCAATATAGAGGAGATCGTGGTATGTCTAAGGAACAAATCATTATTGAACACACGCAAGAACCAAGAACAAGGGAAACGATAAAGAAAGATTTGATTAATATGGGAGTTAAAGAAGGGATGACAATTCTTGTGCATTCATCCTTATCTGAAATTGGTTGGACAAGTGGAGGGGCGGTATCGGTCGTTCAAGCATTGATGGATGTTGTTACCGAAAAGGGGACCATTGTTATGCCGTCCCAATCTCCTGTTCTATCTGATCCATCTGAATGGGTGAACCCACCAGTACCAGAAGAATGGTGGCAAACCATTCGAGATACGATGCCTGCTTATGACCCTGTCATCACTCCAACGTCAGGGATGGGGAGTATAGTAGAACTATTCAAAACGTTTCCTGGTGTGAAACGAAGTGGTCATCCTGCTTTATCTTTTATAGCTTGGGGCGAACGTCCCGGTGCTATTCTTGCAGACCACTCTTTACATAATGGTTTAGGGGAATGCTCTCCGCTTCGGAAGTTGTATGATGAAGACGCTCATATCCTTTTTATCGGAACAGGCTATGATACAGCGACAGCTTTTCACCTGGCTGAGTACCGTATACCTAAACAGACTAAAGTACGTAAAGGTGCTCCGGTGATGGTTCAAGGGGAGAGGATTTGGAAAGTCTATGAAGATATCGTCTTTCGTGAGGAGTTATTCGAAGGAATCGGTAACAGTTTAGAAAATCATATTTCTGTTACGAAAGGTTGGATCGGTTCAGCGGAATCGAAGCTATTCCCTATGAAGCCAGGTGTTGATTTTGCAGTCAGATGGCTTCATTCTTATGACCAGAAATACGAGGAGTGAATCACAAGTGTTAAAACAATTTGAACACGTGCGAGGGTGTAATATTTATACGAAACAATTTGGTTCTGGAGAGCCGATTGTATTCTTGCATGGAGGGCCAGGTGCAAGTCATAGAGTTTTTCTTCCACATATTGAACCATTATCAGAAGACTATCACCTTCTGATGTATGATCAAAAAGGATGCGGGCGTTCAGATTCTCCTGCTGATGACCATTACAGTATAGATGAAGAGGTAGAAACGCTTGAAGCGCTTCGTAAGGTGTGGGGATATGGACAAGTGACGCTTGTCGGTGAGTCCTGGGGCTCGATACTCGCATTACAATACGCTAGCATGTACCCCACGCGCGTTAAGAAGCTCTTCTTGACAGCAGCAATTGGTGTTGACGCTAGGGGATATAAGGAATTTCCTAAACAGTTAATCAGACGTATGAATGTTCAGGATCGTTTAAAGTTTCTCTATCATGAGCGAAAAGGACATTCAGATCAAGTCATGGATTTAATTGAGCCTTATTACGTTTATAAGTCAACTTCTTTAAAAAGAAAAAAACCGATGGCTTTTAATAACCAAGCGAATGAACAGATCGATAAAGATATCGCAAAACATTTTAACCTTAGGCCATTTACACATGAACTACAATCGATTCCTATTCGCATTGTCCAAGGAAGTCATGATCTTCTTTCACCTGAGAAAGTTTTGAAAACAATAAAACACGTGATTCCACATGCTCAGGTGATCCGATTAGATGAATGTGGGCACTGGAGTTTTATAGAATGTCCTGAGATGATGAATCACTTATTAAAAGAATTTATGGAGATTAAATAATAGTAAAAATGAATAGATGAAGGGAGAGGAGAACCATGTTGAAAAAGGTTTTCGTCATGGCATTAGGGATGATGCTTGGTATTCTGGTGGCTTGTTCTGATGAAGATAAACAAGAAGAGCCACCCACTGAGGATAAAGAGGAGACCGTTAAAGCAGAAGAAGTAGAAGGAACATGGAATGGTGAGATTGAAGTTCCCGATGGAGCACTTCAAATTATTGTCGAATTTAAAAAGGATGAAAAACTAAACGGCACGATTGATATACCTAAGCAACAAATTGAAGACTTTGAATTAGAAAACATTGAATTAAATGGAAGTGGGGTTAAATTCCAAATGCCGTTGTCCGGTACGCCAATGACGTTTGACGGAACTGTTGAAGAGGATACCATATCAGGTACATTTGTCCAATCAGGACAAAGTTTCCCTTTCACTCTTCAGAAAGGGGAAGCAACAAGTAATTCTGGAGCGATTCAAGACGAAACCTTTTTATCGATTGAAACAGAAATGGGTACTCTTAGTGGTGCCTTAATGACGCCAGATGATCAATCAGAATTTCCGGTGGTACTCATTATTCCTGGGTCAGGACCTACAACAAGAGATGGAAACTCAACCCAGATTCCAGGGAAAAATAATAGTCTTCTTAAGGTCGCTGAATCTCTTAAAGAAGAGGGGATTGCAAGCCTTCGTTATGATAAACGCGGGGCAGGGAAAAATGCTTCCGTCATGAACGAAACCGACCTTCGCTTTGAGCAGTTTGTGGATGATGCAGGCCTATGGATAGAGAAACTTGCCCAGGATGACCGTTTTACAAGCATTGGTGTCATTGGGCATAGTCAAGGTTCTCTCGTGGGGATGCTGTCAGCTAAGGACACAGAGGTAGGGGCTTATGTATCCTTAGCAGGGGTAGGGAAATCCTTTGATCAGGCCCTCCTTGACCAGCTCCAACGAGCAATACCAGAGGAATTGTATAAAGAGAGTGAGAGAATCGTTGAAGACATCAAAAAAGGGGAAGATGTTAAAGATATACCTGAGTCTTTGCAAACCACGTTTAGACCATCCGTCCAGCCCTTTCTACGATCTTGGATGCAGTATGACCCTGCTAAACAAATCCAAGAGCTTTCCATTCCAACTCTTATTGTAAACGGCACACATGACTTGCAAGTTCCACCTGAGGAAGCAGAAATATTGGCTGAAGCTCAACCAGAAGCGGAACTTCTCTTAATAGAGGGGATGAATCATGTTCTAAAAGATGCCCCTAAAGACCGTGAAGGAAATTTGAAGGCCTACGAGGACCCTGAAATCCCTTTAGCTGAAGGGTTAATGGCTGGCATTGTATCCTTTTTGAAAGATCATCTCAATTAATCGTTTTTGATGTGCCATGTTTAAAGTAACTTTTTGCCCCTTCTGTATAAGGGGGCTTGGGAAGGAGGATGCTGGTGTCGGTTCAAATGAACGCGTTCCTATTTCTATTTTTCGTTGCTCTTCTTATCATTCTTTTTTGGTACATTTATTACCGAATTAGAATGGCGACAGTGAAAGACGGAGTTCCGATCATCATCGTAGAAGATTACAAGGTTGAAGAAGGGGATCGCCACTTACATATAGAGGTGACCTGCCATGCTTATGGAGATACTGTGGCGCCTGAAGTTTATCTATTGGGGAAATGGGAGGGCAGAGAACGTATAGAGAAAGCAGTCCCAAAGCAATTTGTCACTTCACTGACGGGTGTCTTCACAATAGGCCTTGAGTTACCGTTAGGAGAAGATATGTCTGACTCAAGTGTTAATGAGATCGAGCTTGTAATCTATTATAATGATCCGTTTGGTACTATTTATGAATCTCCTGTTATCAAACGCAAAGAGGGGTATGTGGAGCAAGCCTTCTCAAGGTCTATCCGCACCTACCCCAAATGGTCGTTTCAATATAATGAAATTATGAAGTACATTCAAAAGCAAAAATAAGAGGGAGGGAAGTCGATGAAACTGTTAATTGCAGATCGTGATGAAACCGAAAGGCTCGGGATACGTTGGCTTGTCACGTCGTCTTCTCTACCCTTTACTTCTGTTTTACTAGCAAGTACGTTAGAGGAAACTTTGAAGATCATTGAGTCTGAACGTCCACACGTCGTTATACTCGAACTTGATATGATGAAAGAGGATTCGTTTAGTGAAATGAAATGGCGTCTAGCGGACTATGTTAAAAAGGTAATCGCTATTACGACAGAAGCAACTTTCGCTCGGGCGATGGAAGGGATCGATCTTCAGGTCGAGAAGCTACTTATGAAACCTTTATCGCCCATGCAACTTCAGAGTACATTAAAGAAAAGTTTGTTAGAAATAGAGTCTCAATGATCGAAAGAATTAAGTGTTGAAAATCTTGAGGATCATCACTTTCTTTACCATGCTCTTTTTGTAAAAGATTCCCCTGATTTGAAGGAAAAGCGAACTCTTTTCTTAGTACAACCTGAGAATTCCAGTTGTCTTACATCTTTACACCACTCGATCCAGTCCTATTCTTTTCGCCAACCAATCACAGTATTGCCTTTAAGTGATCGAATCGTCTGTCTTTACCCCTCTTTGGATCGCACTCTTGTCATTGATGAAGCCCGACGCTTTCTGAGGGAATGGCAAGATAGCTCGAAAAGCTCCATCGGTATTTCCTTGCCCGCCTTCGCGCTAAAAGGGAATAGTATCTATCATCAGTACCAAGATGTTAAGAAGGGGATTGAACTCTTTTTTTATAAGGGTTTTCGTCACGTGATCGCTCTTGAAGAACCAGTACATTGGCGTTATTTAGATCCGTTTCTTAGTCCTAATGACCAAGCCGAGTGGGAAGATATGCTTAAGAATAAGGATCAAAAGCGCATAAAAGAATGGATGTATGGGTCATTTCTTCATGTTACCCCTCCCTATCCTGAACCTGGATTGTTAAAAACTCGCCTTACTAGCATACTAGCCCAAGTGAGACGTTACATGAAAACTCACCATCTTGATGAGGACGATTTATTAGAAGAGAGATATCAGGGCGTGTTTGATTCAATTCTTCATCACCGCCTTCTATATACAATTGTGCAAGATATGCTGTTGTTTATGAGTATAGTTATAGAAAGGGTAGAGGAAAAGGGAGTTGATTACTATGATGTGGTAGAACGATGCCTGGTTTATATGAATGAACATTTTAGTCATCCTGGTTTATCTTTAGAGGAAGTGGCTAGAGCCGTTAATCGAAATCCGTCTTATATTAGCACGTTAATTAAGGTCCAAAAAGAAAGGACTTACCGGGAAATTTTGCTACACATTCGTATAAGTGAAGCAAAAGTTTTATTAGAATATTCAAAAGAACCCATTCAGCAAATTGCTGAACAAGTAGGTTTCTCGCAAGCCAATCATTTTAGCCGAAAGTTCAAGGAAGTAATAGGGATAAGTCCTAGTACATACCGGAATCTAAAGTACAGATCATAATCTAATGTATTGACCATTTATAGGATGAGGATAGCCGAGTGAGATGCACATACACCTAATGTATGTGTATTTTTTTATGTATTCCATACATTCTAACTAGCCTTTTCCTTCGATATAGTGTAATTAGACAGAAAATTACGAGAAGAGGATGATTATAATGGAACGATTAAAAGGAAATCAGCCCATCAAAAGTCCGACAGGGTCGACGCTTCATACAAAAGGGTGGATTCAAGAAGCGGCACTTAGAATGCTGTTGAACAATTTAGACCCAGATGTAGCAGAGAGACCTGAAGACCTTGTTGTTTATGGAGGGATTGGAAAAGCAGCCAGAAATCAAGAGTCGTTTAACGCCATCATACAAACTCTTCAACAATTAGAGAACGATGAAACGTTGCTCATTCAATCAGGGAAACCTGTGGCAGTGTTTAAGTCCCATAAAGACGCGCCTCGCGTTTTACTCGCGAATTCTAACCTCGTTCCAGCCTGGGCAAATTGGGACCATTTCCATGAGTTAGACCAAAAGGGACTCATGATGTACGGGCAAATGACAGCTGGCAGTTGGATCTACATTGGGAGTCAAGGGATTGTGCAGGGGACGTATGAAACATTCGCGGAAGCTGCTAAGCAACATTTCGGTGGATCTTTAAAAGGAACCATTACGGTGACAGCTGGCCTTGGTGGCATGGGGGGCGCGCAACCTCTGGCTGTGACGTTGAACGGTGGCGTCTGTATTGCCATTGAAGTGGATCGCTCAAGGATTCAAAAACGCCTTAATACAGGCTATGTCGATACAATGGTTGAAACATTGGATGAAGCGATTCAAATGGCACAGGAAGCCAAGAGAAAAGGGGAGGCTATGTCAATTGGGGTGCTTGGGAATGCGTGTGAACTCCTTCCTACTATGCTTAATCGTTCATTCATCCCGGATCTTCTGACTGATCAAACATCCGCTCATGATCCACTGAATGGATACGTCCCCGAATTTACTTCTCTTGATAAGGCGAACTCATGGCGTAAAGATGATCCAAAGACATACGTGGCGGCTTCTAAGAAATCGATGGCGAAGCATGTGGAAGCGATGCTTCAGATGCAGAACAAGGGAGCTATCACATTTGATTACGGAAACAACATCAGACAAGTGGCCAAAGAGGAAGGTGTAGAGAATGCCTTTGACTTTCCTGGCTTTGTCCCTGCTTATATTCGTCCTCAATTTTGTGAAGGGAAAGGTCCTTTCAGGTGGGTGGCGTTATCTGGTGACCCTGAAGATATCTATAAAACAGATGAAGTAATTTTACGGGAGTTCAGTGAAAATAAACACTTGTGTAATTGGATTAAAATGGCCCAGGAGAAAATACAGTTTCAAGGTCTGCCATCAAGGATTTGTTGGCTTGGCTACGGCGAACGAGCGCGATTTGGCAAAATCATTAACGATATGGTCAGGTGTGGAGAACTAAAAGCTCCAATTGTGATAGGTCGAGATCATTTAGATTCAGGGTCTGTAGCTTCCCCTAACAGAGAAACAGAAGGGATGAAAGATGGAAGTGATGCTGTAGCAGATTGGCCAATCTTAAATGCAATGATTAATAGTGTAGGCGGAGCTAGCTGGGTATCTGTTCATCATGGGGGTGGGGTAGGAATGGGATATTCCATCCACGCCGGTATGGTCATTGTTGCTGATGGAACGAAAGACGCAGAAGCAAGATTAGAGCGGGTGTTAACAACAGACCCTGGCATGGGCATAGCGAGACACGCTGACGCAGGATACGATCTGGCCATTCAGACGGCAAAAGGTAAAGGTATACACATCCCAATGCTAGATCAATAGAAGGAGGAACGGATATGAAACCGATTTTTATTCGACGTGCAAGCCAAGTAATCGCAGGTCAGAAAGGTCAAGGAGACCCCCTCACTCAAGAGGCCATGAATGTCCTGAATGTAATCGAGGACGGAAGTGTGTGGATCGAAGAAGGGGTCATAAAACGTGTCGGGACTGATGCACAATTGGTGGAGGAATTCGGTAGCCGTATGGAAGAAGCGGATGTAATCGACGCACGAGGCAAACTCGTTACACCAGGCCTTGTTGATCCTCACACGCATCTTGTTCACGCGGGGACGAGAGAGAATGAATTTGATATGCGCTTAAATGGAAAGACATATATGGAAATTATGAACGCAGGTGGAGGCATCCACGCCACAACAAGAGCAACAAGGGAAGCCAGTGAGGAAGAACTATATAGGGAAAGTTATAAGCGATTAGATCAATTCCTGTTGCATGGAGTGACGACAGTGGAAGCTAAGAGTGGCTATGGGATGAACCTTGAGGTGGAAATGCGTCAGCTTAAAGTGGCTAGCGAGCTAGACAATGATCATCCAATTGATATCGTTCGTACGTTTATGGGGGCTCATGTTGTACCACCCGAATACAAAGAGGATACGGACGCCTTTGTAGACCTCGTTATAGATCATATGATTCCGAAAGTTGCTGAATTAGGGTTAGCGGAATTCAATGATGTATTCTGTGAACGTGGGGTATTTACACCGGAACAATCAAAGCGCATTTTAGAAGCAGGCAAGGCGTATGGTCTTCATCCTAAAATTCATGCAGATGAGATTGAATCTTACAAAGGGGCTGAGCTTGCTGCTGAAGTAGGTGCCGTTTCCGCTGACCATTTGCTTCGTGCTTCTGATGAAGGGATAAGGAGGATGGCTGAGAGCGGTGTAATTGGTGTGTTATTACCTGGTACAGCCTTTTTCTTAATGGCCGATAGCGCAAATGGTCGAGCCATGATTGACAGAGGGGTACCTGTAGCACTATCAACCGATTGCAACCCAGGCTCCTCTCCGACGGTTTCTCTTCCTCTTATTATGAACCTTGGCTGCTTGAAGATGGGAATGACTCCTGCTGAAGTGTTAAATGCAGCAACTGTGAATGCCGCGCATGCGATTCGTCGGGGGGATCTAGCAGGGAGCCTCTCAGAAGGTAGAAAAGCAGATGTAGTCCTTCATAACACGCCTAACTTTATGCAATTACAGTATCGCTATGGAGTGAATCATACAGATACAGTCATTAAAGCTGGGGAGGTGGTTGTGAAAGGAGGAGCTCTCGTATGATGAACTACCCGTATCCTCAGTTAGAGCGTCCGTCTTTTAAATGGAACAGGAATGTAAATGAAGATCCTAAAGTCCATGAATGGATCCAAACGATTCCAGACGAAGGCGATATGGACTGGTCCAATGTTGATGTGACGATTCTCGGGGTACCCCTTAGCAGATCTTCGATTAGTGCTTCTGCGGCGAGCGAAAATCCTGATGCTATGCGGAGAGCCTGGAAGTCGTTTTCAACCTATAATATTGATTACGACATAGATCTATCAGCGTTAAGGGTTGTCGACCTTGGTGATACACGTCAACATGTCACGGATATTGAAACGTGCCATAGGCATGTTGTAGAAGCTATGGAATCGGGGCGAAAAATTCATCCTCATACGATCCCTCTGACCCTTGGGGGAGATCATTCCATTACAGCCATGCTTATTAAAGGATTGAAACGAGCTGAACCTCATAATCGAATTGGCCTCCTCCAATTTGATACTCATTTTGACTTGAGGGATCTCGAAACGTTTGGACCAGCTAATGGCACTCCTGTTAGGAACTTAATCGAAAGTGGGACGGTTAAAGGGGAAGATGTTTATAACATTGGGCTGCACGGATTCTTTAATGTGAAGTCATTAAAAACATATGCCGATCAAGTTGGCTTACAATATGTGACGATGAGGGAAGCAAGGAGGAGAGGGGTGGAGTCAGTGGTCAATGAAGCAATTAAAAAGCTTTCAGAAAAAGTCGATACGATTTATATGACGGTCGATATGGATGTCCTAGACATGACACAAGGACCTGCAGCACCAGCCTCTACGCCAGGAGGTATGAGAACGGATGAACTGTTCGAAGCGGTCACATTAGCCGGAACATCTCCCCATGTAAAAGCCATGGACATCGTCTGTCTCGATCCTACAAAAGACGTCGGTGACTTCACTATCAAAGCCGCCGTCCACACCATGCTCTCCTTCCTAACAGGCCTAAGCATGAGGGGGAAGTGAATGCTTTAAACAACAAAAGCGTGCCAGACACCCGTTAATGCTTTAGAGCAAGAAAGGGTGTCTGGCACGCTTCATCACATTAGTGTGTTACATTACTATGTTTAGTTTCATAGTTATGTTGAATCAGATCTTCAAAATCATTTACTTGTCCTCCGTACATAAAGTCTCCGTATTGATTAATAAATTGTTCGTATAGGTCTTGAACTAACTCTGTGTGTTGAGGGTGATTAGATTCCATATTAAAGAGATTGTCCAGTTTAAGGGATTCTAAATATGTGTTGAATTCTTTCACATTAAAACGATCTATTTGTCCCCTATAAAACTTGTTATAAAACGCCGTCCACACCTTAGTCTCTTTTAAATAGATCGCTCCGTTTTCGATCTCTTTTAGGAACCGTTTTTCATCGTCTGTATGATGGAGGGCGGTATAAAGATGTTGGCCTGCTGCGAGAGCATGAAGGTGGATCTGTGCACGTCCTTCTGATGCTGCCCTCATTACCTCGGTGTCTTCCTGACGTTCAGCGTAGAAAAATATCATTATAAAGATCAGGATGAGGAAAGAAAAAAACATGATTCGTTGCCTAGTCCACATTTACTTTCATCCTTTCGTAAAGGAAGATTCTTTAGAAGTATACAAGACACTACAAATAATTCCAATATTCCGTTTACTAGAATTATAGATCTCGTCCTTAAAAAAAATAAAAAAAGAACCTTCTTCAGGTTCTTGACCTTGCATCTTCTTATCATCATCCCATAAATAAGGGAACAGTTGCTGTTCTTCTTGCGGAGCTACACTTTGGTTAAAAAAACTTTGCACAATATGGTTTCCAAGCAACGATACATAAATAGCAAACAGAAGGACTGGTATGACGGGAACTCTCAACAAACTCCCTCCTTCTTTCATGATGTTACTGTAAAATATGATTACGAAGGGAGAATTATGCCAGCGCCATTTCCACAACGTACTTGTCCGCACGAACTTATTTTTTGTTATACTAGTAAATTAGAAATGAGTAGAAGGAGTACGGTTACATGGAAAAGAACAAAGTATTGCTCGTAGATGGAATGGCGTTATTGTTTAGGGCCTTTTATGCAACTGCGATGAGTGGATATTACATGGTCAATAGTAAAGGAGTGCCGACCAATGCCGTGTACGGATTTGTGAAGCACTTATTTGCAGCGACGAACGAATATAAACCAAGTCACGTCATTTGTTGCTGGGATATGGGAAGTCATACGTTCCGTAACGATTTATATCCAGAATATAAAGCAAATCGGGGAGAGGCTCCTGTTGAATTGATCCCACAGTTTGAACTTGTTAAAGAAGTTACAGCTTCAATGGACATTCCAAATGTTGGTATCACAGGCTATGAGGCTGATGACTTAATGGGCACACTTGCTAACGTATATAGTGAGGAGAATGAAGTGCTTATTCTAACCGGAGACCAGGACACTTTACAACTTCTAAAGGATAACGTAAAAGTCATTCTTATGAAGAAAGGCTACGGCAACTTTGCAGAATATGAGCATGGAACGTTTAGTGATGAAAAAGGCATCTCACCTCAGCAAATGATTGATTTAAAAGCACTTATGGGCGATAGTAGCGATAACTACCCTGGTGTTAAAGGAATCGGTGAGAAAACAGCGTTAAAATTACTGCAAAAGCACGAAACA
This sequence comes from Pontibacillus salipaludis, assembly GCF_014642405.1. Lineage (GTDB taxonomy): Bacteria > Bacillota > Bacilli > Bacillales > BH030062 > Pontibacillus > Pontibacillus salipaludis. Next base: position 32,215 of record NZ_BMIN01000007.1, on the reverse strand, counting down.
ATTGAAGGACTGCTTGAAAATCTCGATACCTTAACGAAAGCACAGCGCACGAAGATCGAACAAGACCTAGACATGCTTCACTTATCAAGAAAACTAGCCCGCATCCACTGTGAAGTCGACGTCACATGCTCTCTTGAAGAAGCTGTACTTTCCATTAACGAAGACCTTATGCATCATAAATTTAATGAGCTTGAGTTTAAAAACATCAATCGATTAATCAATCCGTAAAAAAACGAGTATGAAATCCTGGAGATTTCATACTCGTTTTTTGTTTCCGTTTGCAGTTGAGCGGAAGGTGGTCCTGGAAACCACTCGCTAGGTCCTCCACGCCAGAACTAGACTAGGCCCTTCTGCCCGCGGGAGTCTCGCAGTTTCCAGGCCCACCTTGCCATATCAGGAGTAACGGAAGCATGCACATGGTTTTCTATGTAGCGCTCAAGCAGTGGGGGCGTTAGTACGAAATATAGTAAGGGGTGGCTTGGAAACGGGGAGACTCCTGCGGGAGAAAGAGGTTGACGAGACCCCGCAGAGAGCGCCAGCGAACGAGGAGGCTCTAAAAAGAAAGGGGAAGTTCGACTAAAACCGTAACGTCCTGTGACAACGTCGAACGACCCCACATCGTGTGGGGCCGCCCGCGGAAAGCGAGTCGTTTCCAAGCCACTCCAACCACTCAATTGACGTAACGGCCCCTATTTCCTCAGAGATATAGCATGTGTAAACCAATCTATTGTTCGTTACGATTCATCCGATTCGAAATAAACGACATCACCATAACGATGATAATCACCCCGATTAGATTTACCCACCATGGAGATTCAAAAGCTGATGTGAAAATCCCTAGTAAAAATGCTAGGGCGAGTGTCCAGAAAAAACGTGTAGTAGATTTCATATTGAAACGACCTTTCTCTTCGTTGTATAGGATTAGTGTAATAGAAATTACTCGTAAATGAAAGCTTATGACTGATTATGCTCATAGGTGTATGGGTATAATTGTTTATTTTTGGTGGAATAGGTTTAATGAGGCCTTGTTGAGGAATGAGTACAGTGGTTGTAATCATAGTAAAGGAGGTTTCCATGTATGGAACAAGAAAATCAAGAACAAACGTATACGATGCCAAGAATTGGCGATGAGGCGCCATCATTTCAGGCTGCTACGAGCCGGGGGAACCTGAGTCTTGAAGATTATAAAGGAAAATGGGTTGTTCTATTCTCTCACCCATCTGACTTTACTCCCGTATGTACAACAGAATTTGTAGCATTCCAAGAGATCTATCCAGAATTAAAAGAAATGAACACAGAATTGCTTGGCTTAAGTGTCGATAGCGTTCCCTCCCACATAGCATGGATTAGAAGTATCGAAGAAAACTTCAATACCACGATCGAGTTCCCGGTTATAGCTGATCTGGATAAGCAAGTTGCTATGAAATACGGCATGATTATGCCGGGGGAAAGCCAAGTGGAAACGAGCCGCGCTGTATTCGTCATTGATGATAAGCAAAAGATCCGATCTATTATTTATTATCCATTGACAACTGGGCGCAACATGCAAGAAATTCTTCGCCTTGTGAAAGCCCTGCAAACGACAGATGAGCATGGTGTTTCAACACCTGCTAACTGGACAGAAGGGGATAAAGCGGTCGTTTCACCACCGAAAACACAAGAAGAAGCAGCCAAACGATCTCAAGAAGAAGGCATAGAATACATTGATTGGTATATTTCAAAGACAGATCTGTAATGATTTGAGTCAGTGAACTACAATTTGTCTGGATTCAAACTATAGACAGTCGCATATTTCATTTAAAAAAGGCAGCATCCCTAGTATTGGGGTGCTGCCTTTTTGTTTAGTCATCAAACTCTAACTTTGAGTTTTGTTATAGAAAGTCTTCTTAGAACGGAAGGAGCTTATGTAAAATTTGATTCTTGAACAAGTTGGATGAACCGATCCACCTGAGGTAAAGTACGGACATTTTTTTGAAAACATAACCACGTTTCCCTGCTAAGAGGCTCGTTATCAAGTGTCAACGGGAGATGTGGATACTGATGAAGTTCTTCTGAAACGACACTTTTTGGTAGAACGGCCATCCCGAGTCCTTTCTTCATGAACTGTTTACACGTTTCAATTTGATCCACTTGGATGCTCTTAATTGGTTTAAAAGAGGGCTGAGACAAGAACCACTCATCCACTAGATTATGAAATGTTGAATCACTTTTGAATGCAATAAGAGGACGTTCTTTTCCAGATGCAAATGGCTTTGTGTCATACAGGTAAAGGGGGTCGCTTAATAAGTGAATGTTTTCTCCATCTTTCATCTCTTTGCCACGAATAAGGCGGACATGAAAGTTCTGATTAGGATTCCTAAGGTCTTCACTTAATCCTGTAACTAAATCAATTTTTACATCAGGATAAAGGGCGGTGTACGTTTCGAGTAAGCTCGGTAAAAATTGCTGACTCACAATAGATGAAGCTCCGATCGATAACGTCCCGGAAATCTGATCTCCATATGATTGAAGAAGGGTTTGAAGTTCAGTTTCTCTTTCCATTACTTTTTGTGCGTGTTCTACAACTTGCTCACCAACGGGTGTTAGCAATAGCTTCTTTGAAGTTCGTACAAATAAAGGGTGCTGAAAATAAGATTCTATATAGCGGAGACGTTGTGTGATGGCTGGTTGAGATACATATAAGTGCTTGGCAGCGCCTCGGACAGTCCCGATTGTGGATAGATGAACAATTAATTCATAATCTTCTAGCTTCATAGGTTCACCTCCTAGGATGATATAAGAAATCGTTATCACTTTTTATTATAACTTAGTATTATTCCTAATTCGATAAATTGAATATAGTAAAAGTATAGAACAAAGGGGGAATGATGATGGACACGAAACGAAATGTGCAAGAACAATTTGGGAAGTATGCAAACCGCTATGTTACCAGTACTACCCACGCGACAGGTGAAGATCTTCCCATGATGGTGGATTGGTTGCAGCCTCATAAGACAGATAAAGTTCTCGATATCGCGACAGGAGGAGGACATGTTGCCCGTACTTTAGCTCCATTGGTAAAAAGTGTAGTGATTAGCGACCTTACAAAGCCTATGCTACATGCTGCAGCGACTTATCTAAAAGCATATGAAAATGTTGATGCGGTCGTAGCAGATGCAGAAGAGTTACCTTTTTTGGATGAATCATTTGATAGTGTTATATGCCGGATTGCGGCCCACCATTTTCCTAACCCTGAACGATTTATTCAAGAAGTAGCTCGTGTGTTAAAGAAAGGAGGAGCTTTTGTTCTTATTGATAATGTTTCTTCTGAACACGATGAGATAGCGGACTTTTATAATAATTTTGAGAAGAAGAGGGACTGCAGTCACCAGCGTGCGCTTCCTATTTCAGAATGGAAGTCGCTTATGAAACATTCTCTTTTACAAATTCAAAAGCAGTCGTTAAGAAAGAAAACACTCCCTTTCAATGAATGGGTGAGTCGCATGATAGATGATGAGTATGAGAGAGAGGAAATTCATCAGATGATGGTTGGGGCAGATCAAGAGGTGAAAAAGTATTTTGAAATGAAAGTGGAAGAAAATAGACTTATGTCCTTTGCTATAGATGAGTGGATGGTGCTTTGTACTAAGGAGTAAAGGGAGGGGGAGGAATGGTAAAAGGCAAAATCTATCTATCTTATTTTGGAGCGGAATTTGGAAGAACCATGTATTTTGTCATTATTACGTGGTATTTATACCAGGCTACAGAGGATGCCTTTTACACTGGTCTTCTCGTCAGTTTAGGTTTCCTGCCTGGTTTGTTACTAAATATGGTATTTGGTGTCCTCGTTGACAGGTTTAATCGAAAATCTCTTATTATTTTGTCTTTATTCATATCCCTGATTGCTGTCCTTGTGCTAGGAGGAGCTGTTGCGAAAGAAGAGATAGCTGTGCCTCTGATCTTTATGATTCATATGATTTTACAAGCGATGGGGTCGTTGCTAAGACCTGCTATCCAGGCGTTTGTCGCGGAGTTGTTTTCTCAGGGAGAACTTCCTCGGGTTTATTCTCTTTCAGCTTCTTATGCGATTATAGGCAGTATGGCTGGAGCCGCTAGCGGTGGGATGGTAACCGGATGGATAGGGACAAGTGGCGCTCTTATGTGGAATGGTGTAGCGTATGGGATAGCTTTACTGGCCATTGGTACAGTTTCTGCAATAGGAGAAAAGAGAAAAACGTCTACTCAATCGGGATGGGAAGACTTTAAAGATGGGCTACTCTACCTTAAACAACACGCTCTTTTAAAAAGGTTATTTGTTATCATGTTTGTCGGTCAATTGGTCTTTCATTCCACGATTGCGTTCTTATCTGTTTATGCAAAAGACGTCCTTGGAGTTTCTGCCACTATTTACGGCTGGCTTGATGCTACCTTATCAATTGGAGGGGTTGTAGCTGGATTTGGAGGAGCCTTTATTTTAAGAAAACTTGGATCTTATGTAACGAGTATCTCTTTACTTGTAGTCGGAGCTGGTCTTTCTGTTCTAGCCTCGTCTTCGTATATGGTAGGAGCTTTTATTGGTGTGTTCGCCATTGGAATAGGAACAACGTGGATCCGAGTTTTGTTGCAAACCGTTCAACAGCTCGCAACCGAATCACAGTACCATGGTAGAATGGCGAGCTTCCGCATGTTTTTTAATCAAGGTTCTGTTGTCATCAGTGGTCCTTTGTTAGGGTGGGGAGCTGGAAGTTTCGGCGTTCCCTATGTGTTTTGGGCCTTGCTCATCCCTATTCTCTTTGTAACGATCTTTTCCACACTAAATGGTAACAGAGACAGCATAAAAAGTTTTTATTGAATTTTTATGCTGGTTTTTCTATGATTGAGGTACGTTTGTGGAAGGAGATTTAGGTGAATGGCTTGGGAGATTGTAAATGTAATCGCAGTTGCTGCGTTTGCCTTTAGTGGGGCGATTGTAGCACTAAGTGAGCGATATGATATTTTTGGTGTTTTCATTTTGGGCCTTGCACCGCCGTTCGTTGGTGGTATTGCTCGAAATTTATTTTTACAAATTGATGTTGTACATGTGTGGGAACAGGGTATGTTTCTATATGTGGCTCTTGGAACCATTGCAATCGTCTATTTCTTTCCAAAAAGCTGGGTCATGTTTTGGGACAGATGGAACGTCTACTTAGATGCTATTGGACTCTCTGCCTTCGCTGTTCAAGGTGCAATGTTTGCACTTGAAGCGAATCTTCCATTTGGTGCTGTTGTATTTTCAGCCATTATTACAGGTGTTGGTGGAGGAGTAGCGCGTGATGTATTAGCTCAAAGAAGACCAATGGTATTACATAAAGAGATTTATGCGGTCTGGGCCATGATGGCCGGTGTACTATTAGCGATTGGAATTATTGACTATGAGAGTACGTTCCAATTGTATGTGCTTTTTGGGGCGACTGCTATGTTCCGCTTGCTTTCTTATCATTTGAACTGGCATCTCATGTTCAGGGACCTATATAGGCTATAATAGAAAAGCGGTGTTACATATCCGATCATTTCAGGGAATAGAATAAACGTAAGAAATTCATAAAAAGGGAGCGATTTTGATGAGTGACAAACTAAACGTTGGGGTAATCTTCGGAGGGAAATCCTCTGAACATGAAGTATCCTTACAATCTGCAAAAAATATCGTTGATGCAATCGACAAAGATAAATATAATGTAACGCTTATCGGAATCGATAAAACCGGCCAATGGCATTTAAGTGAGCCAAGCCACTATTTATTGAATGAAGAAGACCCGGCAAATATTGCTTTGAATAAAACTAATGAAGGCATTGCTCTTGTACCAGGGCAAGATCATGATCAGCTAATCCGCACTTCAACGGTAGAGAGCCTTGGAGAACTAGACGTTGTATTTCCGATTGTACATGGTACGCTGGGTGAGGATGGAAGTATGCAAGGGATGCTTCGTCTTGCAAACATTCCTTATGTAGGACCTAATGTACTTAGTTCAGCGCTATGTATGGATAAGGATATAGCGAAGCGTCTGCTTCGTGATGCAGATATTAAAGTTGCAGACTGGGTTACGTTTAAACAACCGCAGCAGCCAGATATCTCTTTCGAAGCTGTAGAAGAGCGCTTAGGCTTACCGATGTTTGTAAAGCCTGCTAATCAAGGCTCATCTGTTGGTGTAAGTAGAGTACGTAATGAGAAAGAATTTTACGAAGCGATCGAAGAAGCTTTTCAATATGACACGAAATTAATTATTGAAGAAGCTGTCAATGGTCGGGAGATCGAAGTTGCCGTGTTAGGTAATGATCATCCAAAAGCCTCTGTTCCGGGTGAGATCCTCCCACAAGGAGATGACTTCTACTCTTATGAGACGAAGTACATTAGTGAGAGTGGAGCACTGTTAGAATTACCTGCAAAACTTGATGACCATACAACGGAGAGAGTACGCGAAGCGGCTGTCGATGCGTTTCAGGCTCTAGAGTGTGAAGGGTTAGCACGTGTTGATTTCTTCTTGAAGGAGAATGGTTCACTTGTCGTTAACGAAGTGAATACATTACCAGGTTTCACAAAAATCAGTATGTATCCTAAACTTTGGGACTTAAGCGGTATTCCTTATCCTGAACTTATTAACCAACTGCTTCAGCTTGCAATGGATCGCCATCATCGCGATAGTAATTTAAAGAGTTCAATTTAATGAATTAGCCTTGAGGGATCCTTCCTTAAGGCTTTTTCTATTAAAATATCTAAAAGATGAAACCAACGAAGGATGTAATCGTACATACAAGTAGATTAAACTAAAATGAAGGAGTGCAGCTATATGAGTGATAAAGGTTGTATTAAATGTGGAAGTACAGATGCAGGGAAGAAAGAAGTAGCCATGACAGGAGCTGGACTTGCGAAGATGTTTGATGTTCAAAATAATAAATTCTTAGTCGTTTACTGCAAGAACTGTGGTTACTCTGAATTTTATAATAAAGAAGCTTCAGCAGGTGGAAACATACTAGACTTCTTCTTCGGATAAAGAAACGAGGCGATGATCTCGCCTCGCTATTTTTATTTTGGCTCTGTTAAAGTTTGCTGTTGCTATTCTTTAAAATAAGCTTGTTCAAGAATAGGGCAGAATTGTTGAAGACTCGAAACTGAGAGAATGTTTCCGTTTGCGTTATTTGAGAGTAAGGCGGTTCGGGAAATCACTCGCTTTCCGCGGCCCCACACGACGTGGGGTCGTTCGACGTTGTCACAGGACGTGACGGTCTTAGTCGAACTTCCTCTTTTACTAATGAGGCTCCTACTGCCGCAGGAGTCTCGTAATTTCCCGAACCACCTCTGCCATATATGGAGTAACGGAAGCATGCCATATAAAGTTGCTCTCCACCCCCAATCTCTCTCAAGCTGCAGGGCCGTTCGTATAAACATAGCCAGGGGTGTATGGGGAACGGGGAGACTCCTGCGGGAGAAAGAGGTCGACGAGACCCCACAGAGAGCGCTAGCGAACGAGGAGGCTCGACAGCTCGCCCGCGGAAAGCGAGTCGTTCCCCATACACCCCAACCACTCGACAAGTGTAACGGACCCATCTTCACAAATGTGTCTCAGCTTCGAGTGTTCCAAATAAGGGGGCTTATGTGGAATGAAATCAACACTAAGCATTAACAGAGCCTTTATTTTAAGACCAGGTAAAGGGAGAATGAAAATGAAATATATATGGGCAACAAGCCTAGCCTTAATGATGATTTTAGCTGGGTGTACATCTGACGCTAACCAAGAAACAGAGACAAAAGATAGTGATTCAAAAGAAGTGGAGCAAGAAGAAACACAAGAAGATAACAACAAGGAAGCCGACAAAGATTCGGAAAAAGACAAAGAAGAACCGAAAGAGAAAGCAGATGATGATGCTTCAAAAGACAGTGAGGAAGCTGACAAAGAAATTTCAGAAGATAAAATAGATGATACAAAGCAGGAGAAAAACCAGGATAACGGATCATCGGGCACTGATGAAGATAAACAGACGGATCAAGCCAAAGATGAGCCCGACCAAAAACAAGTGCCTGCAGACTTAACATCACAAGAAGCAAAAGCTGTTGTCAATGAATATAAACAAGTATTCTTCGACGTCATTAAAAATACAGACGATAACTTAATGATCAAAGATTATTCCTCTCTTCAGGAGATTGAGGAAGAGTTTAAGACGGCGATGTCACAATCACTGACTGATGAATTCATGTCGTACTACATACGGCAAGAAAATGGGAAGCTTTATGTGGTCCCTTCAAGCGCCCCAAGTTTCTTAAACCCGGATCAGCCAGTATCGATTGAGCGTGTTAATGATACGACCTCTCATGTAATCCAGAATCAATCAGATGAGATGGAAGGGAATAGCAAAGTGAACTATATTGTGGTTCATGACGGAACTCAATGGGTCGTGGATGATATTCAAACCACTTATATTCAAGAAGACTCAGCCGAGGCAAAACAGGTAGCTGAGGAACAAGCTATTCAAGCAGTAAGAAACCATTTAGGTATCAAATCTAGTGATGATCGTGTTAAAGTGCAAATTGACCATGAAGAAAGCGGTAAATATCTTGTTCACGTATACGAACTCGTAAAACAGGACGGGACCTCACATACCGCGACTATGGGATGGTATTACGTAGATAAGAAGACAGGTAAAGTTACAGACATGATGAATCCATAAATGAGAGAAAAAGAGGTTGGTAGAACAACCTCTTTTTCTATATCTGCTGAATAAAAGAGTAGTATTCTTGATACTAGTAGCTGAGTTTGTGTGTCTGTTATTGTAAAGTGTGCTTGAGCAGGCTTGGGGACAACTCGCTTTCCTGCGGGGAGCTGGGGAGCCTATCCAGTTCCGGCATGGAGGACCTAGCGAGATAAGACAGCTTTTTTCAAAGGCTAATCGCCTTTTCCAAAAAGCTGTCTTATCCGTACGGTCCTAGGCACCACGCCTGCACATTAAATAGTAGAAAGGAATGGTGATTATGGTTCAATCAAAGGTGGCTGTTGTAACTGGAGCTTCTGGTGGATTTGGTTCTTTGACGGTTGTCAATTTAGCTAAGCAGGGATACGTTGTGCTTGCGGCAATGAGGGATGTTAGCAAGGTGTCAGTTTTTGAACCATTTCAAAATGAAAAGTGGTATAAACAGATTATTCCTGTGCCTTTGGATGTAACGAAAGAAGAATCGATCCGAGACTTTCAATATTACATAGAGAAAATAGGGCGCTGTGATGTTCTTGTTAACAATGCGGGATTCGCTCTTGGTGGTTTTAGTGAAGAAATTCAAATGAGCGAATACCGAGACCAGTTTGAGACGAATGTATTTGGTGTTATGGGAGTCACTCAAACGGTGTTGCCTCTTATGAGACAGCAAAGGTTTGGGAAAGTCATTAATGTAAGCAGCATTAGTGGACTGTTTGGTTTCCCTGGTTTGTCTCCCTATGTTTCATCTAAGTACGCACTAGAAGGGTATAGTGAAAGTTTGCGTCTTGAGGTGAAGCCGTTTGGTATCGATGTGGCTTTGGTTGAGCCCGGGTCTTATCGGACGAACATTTGGTCTTCAGGTAGAGTGGTAACTGAGCAGTCCCTGAAGAAAGATTCACCTTATTTTGATTACATGGAACGCATTGAGCAAGAATTAAAAAACGGGGAAGATTCACTTGGTGACCCTCAAGAGGTAGCTGATCTCATATCACAGTTAGCCGATAGGAAGATGATTAGAAATCTGCGTTATCCAGTCGGTAAAGGTGTTAAAGGAATGGTGAAGGCTAAGACTATTTTACCGTGGAGCGCATTAGAGAAATTGATCTTAAAAAAATTAAAAAGAATATAAGAAAGGCCAGTCTCTTCTAAAGAGACTGGCCTTTTGCGATTAAATAGATGCGACAATCTTTCCTGTTACGTGACGCTTTGATAGATCATTTAGTGCTTGTGGGACATCTTCAAGCGGGACAGCTTTCTCAAGTAATGTTGAAATCGATCCTTCTTCAATAAGTTGGAACATTTCTTGACCCATTAAGGCGAGGTCTTGTTGCTCTTCAATGTTGTCGACTAAGTGAGCTCCGCCAAGTGCAATTTGGTGGAACGAGAATGATTTCGTGAAATCAAGTGCACTTGTAATGTCAGGAGGCCCTGCGATAAAGGCAATCTGACCGTTGAAACGTAGGGTGTCAAGTGAACGTGTTGCGTTATCACGACCTACGGTATCAAGAACAGCATGAACGCCTTTCCCTTGAGTAAGTTCAAGAGTTTTCTTTACAAAGTCTTCTTGCTTATAATCAATAGCGTAATCTGCACCGAGTGATTGTACAAATTCATGATTAGAGGCAGAAGCAGTTGTGATAACTGTTAATCCGGCTTGTTTAGCCAGTTGAATGGCAAAGCCACCAACACCACCAGCGCCAGCATGAATTAAAATTGTTTGCCCTGGTTGTACATGCATTTTACGCATGAGTGCCTGATAAGCTGTATAACCCGCACACGGTACAGCAGCTCCATCTTCAAACGAAATGGACTCAGGAAGATGACTGACTGTATGGGCTGGGGTAACGGTGTATTCTGCAAATGTACCTTTTTTCGACATATTACCGTGATACACTACACGATCTCCCTTTTGAATTGTAGTCACACCTTCGCCAACTTCTTCTACGATTCCGGCCGCATCAACACCTAGAATGTGAGGGTATTCCCATGCTGAAAGTCCATTCGTTGCCGTTTTATAATCAACTGGGTTTAAGCCAGCAGCTTTATTGCGAACAAGTATTTCTCCTTTTTGAGGAGTAGGGGTTTCTATATCTTCAACCTTCATGTTTTGCCACTGATTTTTTCCTTCTAACAAAAGAGCTTTCATGTACAGAACCTCCATTAATTATCATTTTGTCCATTATTATCTCATTAATCTAATGTGCGATAAAGTACGCACTTATAGGTGCCTAAGGTACTTGGAAGTATCCTACCCCTATTTATTAATCTCGAATCTTTAACAAAAGGCTCTGTTAATGTTTAGTGTTGTTCCATATAAGCCGCTTTATATGGAAGGATTGAAGTTGAGACAGAGATGTTTTGCGACGGATGGAGAGAGGTTTCCGTCAGCTTGAATAGAGAGTAAGGTGGGCCTGGAAATCACTCGCTTTCCGCGGGCGAGCTGTCGAGCCTCCTCGGGAAAACCACCCTGCGGGGTCTCGGCTACCTCTTTCTCCCGCAGGAGTCTCGCAATTTCCAGGCCCACCTTTGCCAAATGGGGAGAGACGGAAACGCCCCAAATTTGTGAGGTAGGGGGCTCAAGAGCAACTATAATAAGCTGGTCCGTTCACCTAATTAGCGTCAGGGCAGGCTTGGGGACTGCGAGACTCCCGCGGGGTAAGGAGCCTAGGGGAGACCCCGGAAAGCGCGTAGCGATTGAGGAGGCTTCCCAGCTCCCCGCAGGAAAGCGAGTGGTCCCCAAGCCTGCCCTAGCACTTATAATCGTAACGGTCACACACACAATAGAGTGAGCTAAATCGCCCATGATTTAGCTCACTCTCTTTAACACATAGAATCTTTAGGATTTGGGTTCTTCAATCCAAATAGTGGTCTAATAAATAATGCTAGGAAGGTCCCAGCAAGGGCCATAATCATCCATACCCAACCATGAAGGCTCATAGAAGCAATGCCTCCAAAGTAAGCACCGATATTACAGCCAAAAGCAAGTCGTGCACCATATCCCATCATAACGCCACCTACTAAGGAAGCGAAGAAAATACCGGGTTTGAAGCGTTGTGGTTTAAATGAACCTTGAGCAGCTGCTGCGATGAACGCTCCGATGATAATGCCAAAGTTCATAACACTTGTAGAATCTAGAAAGACGCTATTAGTGAGTTGATCTGTTTTACCAGACCAATAGCCCCAACTACTTACATCTACTCCAATTGCCATAAGGGCTTTTGAACCCCAAAGAGCAAAGGCTGATGTAATACCCCATGGGTTACCACGGACAGAAAGGGTAATGGCATTTAAAATTGCTAATACAACGGCTGCTACAAGTAAAGGCCATGAACCTCGCACAAGTTTCTTCCATCCCTTTACGGTTGGGAGTGGTTTCATTTGCGGTGGGTTTTTCTTACGAGCATAGCGTACAGTCAGTCCGTAAATTCCTGCAAAAAGGACAATTTGGAACAACCAGCCTCCAAAATAACCAAAACCGGTTGATTCAGCTAATGATATAGCGGGGAGCCCAGGCATTGCTTCGCTTGTCCACCAAGGAAGGTGATACGCGCCAAGTACTGAACCAGCAATAAATCCTATTAACGTAACAAATAAGGAAGCTTTTCCGCCTCCGACATTATAAAGTGTACCAGAAGCACAGCCATTTCCAAGTTGCATCCCGATACCAAATAGGAAAGACCCGAAGACAACGCTCATCCCAACAGGAAAGACATATCCTGATGGCGTAACTCCAGTGAAGCTGAATCCTGTAGCCAAGATAATGGCAAATAAGGTTGTTGCAACTGCAAGCATGACCATATGCGCTTGCAGCCCCTGAACATTCCCGACTGATGTTAATCGTCTAAAAGCTGACGTAAATCCAAAACGGGCATGTAATAACGTCAGTCCAAGGGCCATCCCAACAACATAAAGAACACCCTGCGCCCATCCTCCGATCGATACAGAAGTTATGAATAGAATTATAGAAACAAGAAGTCCTAGCGTCACAAGTGGCTTTTGAACTGGGTTTAGTGTAGAAGTCACGGTTGTGAAAGGACGACTCTTAGCTGTCATTGTTTCCATTTTGCGATACACCTCAATTCTCATCTATTTACTATGAATTAAATCCTTTTCGTATAATAATATGAATGAATGTGTTTGTAAATCATGAAAACTTATAGCCTTCCTTGCATTTAAGGGTGAAATAAAATCCTGAGAAATTCTATCGGAAGTCACGAAAAAACTTCGAGGTTTCTTTTTGGGAATAACGGTTACATAAAGAATAAGGAGTGATAATGGATGAAGACATTTACAGTAAGAACGACTGAACATGATCAGATGGTTGATATAACAAACGAACTAAACAACTATGTAAAAGCATCTGGAGTAAAAGAAGGAGTACTTGTCGTTTCTTCTTTACATACAACAGCAGGGATTACAGTGAACGAAAATGCAGATCCAGATGTGAAGACTGATTTTCTTAGAAGGTTAGATGAAGTGTACCCTTGGGAACATCCGGAAGACCTTCATGGGGAAGGCAATACAGCTTCGCATTTAAAAACAAGTACAGTTGGCTCTTCTGAAATAATGATCATATCAGATGGAGAGTTAGTCCTTGGTACTTGGCAAGGAGTGTATTTTTGCGAGTTCGATGGACCAAGACAGCGTAAGTTCGTGGCGAAACTATTGTGATGCTTTAGTGGTGAAGTTATCTGAGGATGTGGAAAGGCTAAATTAAAGGTTTTATCCTTTTATATAAGGGGCATTTAATATAAAAAGGATGTGGAGGAGGGTTATGTATGAAAGAAATGTTCAGAGTTGGATTATGTTTTATGTTCCTATCTGTAATGATTCTATTCCCCTTCAAAAAGACCGTCCTGAGCGCTGTAGATCTTATAGACCTTACAAAGGAAACAGCTGTACATGATGAATCTACTACTATTGCAATAGAAGACCTACTTAAGTATTTGCCCTGAAACAATGCAATTGTGCTGAATTTTAAGGTAACTTAAACGATATAACTGATTACATTTTATTGAACATGAGCCATGTGTGAGTAATAAGCATGGCTCATGTTCTTCTTGCGTTTTTATCAAAGTTACTGTACGCTACTTCAAGATTAGTTATTGGCAGTAAAGGAGTTTCATATATGACATTTAAAGCAGTAATCTTTGACTTGGATGGTGTGATTGTGAACACGGTCCCCCTTTATCATAAGGCGACACTACCCATTGCTGAAAAGCTCGACATTTCATTTACAGAAGAGGATAACCTTCTTTACCAAGGAAGACCTCGAATGGAGTTAATTCAAATGTTAGCAGAACGTTCTGATCAGTCTTTTACGAATGAAGAGATGGTTGAGCTTGGTGAATGGAGAAATAGAAATTATCAACAATTAATTGCTCAATTGACAGAAGATGACTTGATGCCTGGTATGAAAGATTTCATTCAGGAATTAGCAAATGATAGAACTCCCATGGCTTTAGCGTCAGCAAGTTCAAATGCAGAATTTGTACTTCATCAATTAGGTTTAACTTCATACTTTGATGTCATTATGGATCCGAAGTCCTTAAGGAATGGAAAGCCAGACCCTGAAATATTTGTTACAGCAGCCGATCGGTTAGGGATAGCGCATAAAGATTGCGTGGCTATTGAAGATGGAGAAGCCGGACTCAAGGCAATTCTTTCAACCCAAATGTTTTCTATTGGAGTGGGAACATCTTCTTACTTAAGTGCAGCCGATTGGACAATCAGGCAGACATCGTATCTAACTTTAGAGAGAGTGCGAGCTCAATTCAGACAAAGACAAAACAATTAATCTTTCTTTATTCAAACAAAAGAGCTTGGAATTCCAAGCTCTTTTTATACAGAAGAGATTACGTTGTCTAGAACAGGTTTTAAGGATTTAAATTGAGGTTTCACAATATAATCTTTAGCTCCAAGGTAGAGCGATTGTTTAATGTGATACTGTTGTCCGATAGATGAACACATTATAATGGAGCTCTTTGGTTCTATTTCTAACATCTTACGTAAACAGCTCATCCCACAGTAATAGGGGATAATGATATCTAAAATCGTTACATCCGGTTTATGTAATCGGAATAATTCGATAGCTTCAAGTCCATCAGCAGCCTCGGCAATAACATGATAGTTAGAGTTAGTAAGCTGGTCCTTTAAAAAAGACCGGGTAAGCTTCGAATCATCAACTAACATGACACTATACATGTAAACATCCTCCATCATTAAATCAAATAGTTAATAGAGCATAAGACCTATGCTTTTCCTGATATAACTATACCATGAATTCGACAAAATGTGACAAAAAATGATTATTCTTCTATATCCCTTTTCTAATAAGTTTTATAGGAAAGAACAGACTTAATAGACATTTGGAATAAAAAGAGGACAAACTTTATTACAAGTTTGTCCTCAACGTTATTGCTGCTGAGAGAGCCCAAAGTTAAAAGCTACGAGATGTTTCTTTGAAGCGTCTCGTAAATTAGTAAAAACCTTCGTAGCATTTGGAGGTAAGTTCTTAATTTCTAAAAAACGGTTATACATAGCGATGTTATCGATTTCAGCTTGTACGGCTTGTTGAAGGGCTACTTTAATAGAGGCTGGCATAACGGTATATTGTTTTGCTTGATTTTCTGGGATACTCAAGTTTGCTTTAGTATAAAGGCGCTTGAGTGCTTCGATGTGTTTCTTTTCTGCCTCTTGAATTTTTGGGAAGGGGAAGACTTGCCCATATTTCTGAATGACTTTAGTGTATCTCTCTTGGGCTAAGTATTCGTCTTCTATGGCATATTCTAGTGCTTTTTCGTAAGTTAAACGAGGATCTTTTAATGCTCCTTTAGCTCCATAATCCTCAGGGATCGTTTGAGCATTTATCCAAGAACTAGCTAGGAATAGAATAAAGCTAAACACAATTAAGCCTATTCTGAACCGACGTGATAATAGAAATTTCATTTCTCCACTCCTTCGTTCATCATTTGGTATTAGGGTGTTCTAAAAGAATGAAATCATACTTAAATAGCCAACTGACTTGTTTAAATTAACTAAAAATCAGGAACACTACCTAAGAAGCAAATGATGAAGGGAGTCCTTGGAAATGAATGAAAAACAAGTAAAAGATAAAATTCTAGAGGTTCTGGAGCATCATAAAGTTGGCACCCTTGCTACGGTCCAACAAAATAAACCACATTCACGTTATATGACATTCCATAATGAAGACTTGCACCTTTATACAGCGACGGATAAGGATACACACAAAGCTGAGGAGATTGAACAAAATCCTTATGTGCATGTCTTGCTAGGATATGATGGGAAAGGGTTTGAAGATCCATACCTTGAGGTAGAGGGTAAAGCAGTTATTAATGATTCAAAAGAGTTAAAAGAAAAGTTATGGAACGAATACATGAAGCATTGGTTTAAAGGACCAGAGGATCCAGATTATATTGTCTTAGATATTCAACCCACGCAAATTCGCTTAATGAATGTGGAAGGGGAAGACCCTCAAACGATTCAATTATAAAAATGGAAGAACCTGTCATAATTTGGATGTCAGGTTCTTTTAATTTTATAAAAAATGAGTCCAATATTGCCTTGTTTTTTTAATGCTTTAACGCGGAAAAAGGTTATTCTAATTGAGAATAGTTTCACACATTTATGACAAAAATATTACGAATTGAGAAAGTACCTATAACCGTTGAAATGACAGTGGATACGAGGGTTAAAAAAATCAGGTTATACACGTAATTTAATCTGTACAGTTTAAAATGATTATTAATAAAAATGTAGTTTTATCATTTACAAACGTAGGTTTCAGGGAGTACAATGAAAATTGTAAACGGAAGTTTTAGCTCTGGAAATGCAGGGAAATGCTTTTGTAAGAAATTATTAAGGAGGGTCACACTATGACCATCATGTTTTCAAAAGCTCGCGAGCTATTCGAGAAAGACTATCAAAACAGCCAAGAGCTAACAGCAAGCAACACAACAACTCAGAACACAAACGCTGCTAAAAAAGGAAAGATGGGAGCCAGAGCAAAAAAGAAAAAGAAGAAATAAGTAACCAATAAGGAAGGATTCTACATTCATGCTTACGAAATCTAAAGAAGTGCCTGTGTAGCAATGAACTCGATTCATAGAAAGTTACATCTTGCTCGTTATACCAGTATAAGATCAAGCAGGCACTTTCTTTTACATAATTTGTTTTAACCTTACCACCGTTCAAGAGAAGGGTGTTTTTTTGTGCGATTCTTTAATGAGTTTTGGTATGTACGAAGTTAAATTCCAAAATAGAATAAAAAAAGGAGAACATATAAATGTCCTCCCTAAGTTAAGATATGATTTTAATCTTTATTGTTCTTCTTCCATAGTCCAATGCGTCCTGTCTATCCTTCATATAGATATCTATTCGATTTCCTTTAATTGCACTTCCGATATCTCCTGCCACAGCCGTTCCATAACCTTCTATATAAACTTTAGTACCTAATGGGATGACATTTGGATCAACGGCAATGACTTTTAAATTTGGATTTTCTAATAAGTTGATTCCAGTTCTAGTTATGCCGCTGCAACCTTCGCAATGAGCTGTATAGGCTGTTGCTTCTACTGTAATTTCTTTTGTGTATGCCTTTTTTTGTTCAATGGCTTTCCCCTTTTTCGAAGAGGTATGTGTCTCTGCCGAGGTTTGTAGGAACCTAGAAACTCCATTTTTCTTTTGTAAGGTGATTTGCTTATTTATGTCATGATCTTGGTAAAGTAGGTTGTTATCGTTTTTACTTTGTTCTTTGATCTCAGCTGACTGGGCTTGTACTATTTGATGATTTGAAATAAGAATACTGATAAATCCAAAGGCAATGAGGAACAAGACCGTTGTCGTCATGATGTTTTTCATCATCAATCATCCTCCTTTAGTATCTGAGATGAGTATAGCAGGGCTAGTTCTAAAAACCCATTAAAGAACGATGACATTTATAAGTCAAAGATATGTCAAACATGTCAGATTTGTAACAAAAAATGCCTGAATTTAGTGACATTTATCGTAATGGAGAGAATGGGAGGATTCTGAACGACTAGTTTTCCCTAGCCGCTCTGTTGATCCTTGTTAAATTAAGTTTCAGTTAATAGTAAATAAGCCGCAAATAGTTTTTCGGTTTGTGGGTAATTTGAATCATTTATTTATGTTGCAACAGAACATAATTCAGAATATTTCTATCAGTAAAAAAACTCCTGGAGTGTGCATAATGAATGAAATCAACAGTCGTGTAAATAAATGGGAACTCTTTAAAATTGGTCTAATATCACAAAAAACGTTGATATAAAGGCATTTTTGCTTTTCAAAAAATTATGGTAGATTTAATAGCAATTGTTCTTATGTGAAGCGAAGACATAAGCAAGAGTACCGCTTTAATCAGGGTAAATGAACCTGATTCCTCTAATTATTAATCTTCGTTTTGTTTTCTACAGATCCGGATCGGAAAACAGCAATTCTTAATTTCCACACAGTTCACATAAGTAGCGCGCGTAAGTATACGCTTAAAGCTAACAGATTTAGTCAAATCAAAATGATCAAGCAGGAGAGGAAACTAAACTTATGGAACTACAACAAGATCCAACATTATTATGGTTTATTGGATTATATGCCCTTCTTATGATAGGAATTGGGGTATTCATGTCTAAGAAAGTCTCTGGAACAGAGGATTTTGTTCTCGCAGGTAAGAGTCTGGGACCCTTTGTGCTAATGGGGACACTTCTGGCTACTTGGACGGGAAGTGGAAGTATCTCAGGAGGAGAAACATCCATGGCATTCAGCTATGGCATTATTCCATCCTTTATGCTAATGGTTCCGACACTATTTGGTATCATTATGCTATACATCGTAGCTCCGAAAATCCGAGCGTTCGGTAAATATACGGTATCAGGAATTTTGGAAGCGAAATATGGAAAGTCAGCACGTAATATAGCAAGTGTCATTATTATTCTAGCTTATGTAGGAATCGTTTCTTATCAGATGAAGGGATTCGGTTTCATTTTAAATCTTACAACAGGAATGACGGTTGAAACAGGTACCATGATCGGTGCGGCTTTGATTATCTTCCTAGCCATGATCGGTGGCTTACGTTCTGTTTCACAAACGGATGCGTTAAGTGGATTTCTTATGGTAGGCGGATTACTCATTACGGTTCCAACGATCTTTATCATAGCTGGTGGCTGGGATGAAATTGTTCAAAATGTACCTGAAACACATATGAGCAATACAGGTGGACTATCTACAATCCAATTACTCGGTTACTTACTTCCGTCGCTTTTCTTATTATTGGGTGATCAGAACATGTACCAACGATTGGCTTCATCTAAGAGTGATCAATCCTCTAAAAAAGCCCAAATTGGTTGGCTAATAGCGATGATTGTCATTTCACCTGCCATTTCTCTTATCGCATTTGCTTCCAGGTCACTTTTCCCTGAAATTGATCCGGGTATGGCATTGATGGCAACAACTACAGTCATGCCTATAGCAATCGGGGGAATTTTACTTGCTGCAGCAGCTTCCTTCATTATCACAACAGGGAACTCTTATTTACTTTCGGCAGCGACTAATCTAACGTATGATATATATAGAAACTATATCAATCCTAAAGCGTCTGATGAGAAGCAATTGCGTATTACAAAAGGGTTTATTGTTCTATTAGGAGTTCTGGCATTTGTCATAATTACGTACTTCCCAAGTGTACTAGCTGTTCAAATGTATGCTTATACCGTATATGGTGCAGGTATAACACCTGCAGTTCTTGCTGTATTCTTCTGGAAGCGTGTCACAGCAGCGGGTGGTATTTCATCCATGATCGCCGGGGTAACATCGACACTGGTTTGGGAAGTTGTCTTGCAAAAGCCATTTGAGCTAAATAGTGTAGTCATTGCTGTACCGGTAGCGATTCTATTTCTAATCATCGTTACTTTGAGTACACAGAAGCATTCATCTGACCTTGCAAAATCAGCTTAGGGAGAGTGAAAAAATGAAGCAACGCTTACAACAATTAACAGAGTGGATGGAAGTAGAGTCGGTAGATGTCACTTTCTTCAACTCTACAGAAAATGTGTTTTATCTTACGGATTTCCATACAGATCCACATGAGAGATTAATGGGGCTTTTTGTATTTAAGGAAGCTGAACCTCTCTTTATTGTTCCAGGAATGGAAGTAGGTCAAGTGAAAGATGCGGGATGGCCTTATGAAGTACTTGGCTATGCCGATCATGAAAACCCGTGGGAAATGGTTAAAGCTGCCCTTCTAAAACGCTCACTAAAATCGGTTGAACGGATCGCTTTTGAGCAAGAAGTTTTAACGTTTAGTAGAAGCCAGGCTCTTTTCAATCTATTCCCAGATGCTACATCGCAATCTGTTGAAAAGGCGATTAACAACATGCGTGTTGTAAAAGATGAGAACGAAATAAACATCATGCGTCGTGCAGCTGAAATGGCTGACTATGGCGTTAAAGTTGGCGTTGAAGCCTTACAAGAAGGCATTACTGAGATGGAAGTTCTCGCTAAAATCGAGTATGAATTAAAGAAAAAAGGTATTCGTGAAATGTCTTTCTCCACAATGGTCCTTTTCGGAGAGAAGTCCGGTCAGCCACACGGAAATCCTGGAGATCGTACGCTTCAAAAAGGCGACTTTGTTCTATTTGATTTAGGAGTGGTGTTAGAAGGTTACACATCTGATATAACAAGAACCGTCGTGTATGGCTCCGTATCCGAACAACAGCGAACGATCTACGAAACGGTTCTAGAAGCTCAACTTGCCTCTCTTAACATCAGTAAGCCGGGTACTAGAATCGGAGACCTGGATCAAATCGCTCGTGATGTCATTGAAGAAGCAGGATTCGGTCATCTTTTCCCTCACCGTATCGGACATGGACTCGGCATAAACGTGCACGAATTCCCTTCTATGAGTCATCTAAATGAAGATGAACTGAAGATCGGAATGACCTACACCCTCGAACCTGGAATCTATGACCCTACAGTAGGTGGAGTTCGAATAGAAGATGATGTACTCATTACTGAAAATGGTTTTGAAACATTGACCAAGTACCCTAAAGACCTTCAAATTATCGATTAATCCAAATCCCGTCCATAGTGACGGGATTTTTTGTGCTTGCATGATGTTTAAGGAAAGAAGTCATTATTTTACTTAGTGGGCGTCTTCTTAACTTTACAACCTTTTTTACTGAAAGAATTTCTTAAATGACTCGATTTCTTCTGGCGTGTGCTTTTTCGTTTTATCGAAATAAGGGTTGTCTTTGGTGACATCTTTTGGGTCTAAGTTGGTCTTCATAGAAAGGGATGGTTGCTCATTTGCTTCTCCGATGAAACGGTCACTCAGCTCATCGAATGTCGGTTGATTTGTATCTTTCTGGTGATCATTCATAGTAGCACCTCCTAAATTATAGGATGGATCTCATAAAAATAAATATGTATCAAAAAAAGCTCCCTTATTAGGGAGCTTTTTATTATGAGGATAGAATCTCTACTTTAATATCTTGACGACGTCCGTAGTCCATAGCATCATTGTGGTCTTTCATATATAAGTCAATACGGTTGCCTTGGATCGCACTGCCGATGTCACCAGCGATGGCACGACCATAGCCTTCAACGTACACTTCTGATCCTAATGGAATAACATTTGGGTCTACTGCGATCACTTTCTTATTAGGGTTTTCGAGTAAATTGATGCCTGTCTTTGTGATTCCGATGCAGCCATCACAGTGAGCGGTATAAGCTGTAGCCTCAACGTGAACAGTGCGTTCCACGTTTGAAGGGGATTGCTCTTCTTGCTTTGTTGTATGATAACGGGCAAATTCGGTTTTCTTCTTGTCTACTTCTAATTTCTTTATAGGAAGAGAAGCGCCATTAACAGCACGTTCCTCTTGTAGGTCTGTTTGTTTCTCCTCAACATTTGCAATTTCTTCAGCGTGTACAGAAGGTAAGCCAAATGCAAAGATTCCTAAAGCGATAAGGGGCGCTACCAATGACTTGATGATGGTATTCATATAAGTTCCTCCTTAAATTTCATTGGAAGGCATGAAAAAAAGCCATGTTCACCTATAAGGGATAAATGGCTTTTTTTATGCAAATGCGCAAATCTATTCGTTCCACTCGTTTACTTCTAAATGTTGAATATTCAAGGTGTCTTTCCTTCCACATGATAAGGTAACACGGTAGCAGGTATGTGTAAACCCGCATGCGCAAACATTATGAGAATGATTTTCGTTATCGTTTAGCGAGAGAATAAAAAAACCTCCTTCGCTCAAGATAAAGGCAAACAGTTTCGAAAGGAAGAGCGTGTACATGAAATTCAAACAAATTGATTGGCCAACGTTTATTGGTGCACTTGTCTTATTATTAGCAGTTTCAGTCCCGTTAGTTGTCTTTCCGGAATCAGGAAACAAGGTTGTTAATATAGCGAATGAATTTATGACTCGACGTCTTGGAGTTGTCTATTTAATAGCAGGCCTTGGAATCTTATTCTTTATGCTTTATGTCTCTTTTAGTGAAAAAGGCAAAATCAAACTAGGTGACATGGATGAAGAGCCTGAGTTTAATAATTTCTCATGGGCGGGCATGATTTTTTGCGCGGGTATCGGAGCAAGTATTTTATATTGGTCAACAATTGAATGGGCTTATTACTATCAGAGTCCTCCATTTGGTATAGAACAAGGAACAGAAGAAGCGGTTTTATGGGCAAGCTCTTATGGAATGTTTCACTGGGGTCCGATTGCATGGGGGATGTATTCGCTACCTGCTTTAACAATTGCCTATTTCTATTATGTGCGTAAGAAGCCAGTATTGAAGATTAGTGAAGCAACTAGGCCTGTTATTGGTAAATTGGCAGATACACCCATTGGGAACCTGATTGATATTTTATTTATGTTTGGATTAATAGGGGGAGCAGCTACAACACTTGCTCTTGGAACTCCTATGATTGCTTATGGATTAGAGAATTTATTCGGTCTTCAAGTAAGCTTGTTTGTTAAAACAATTGTTTTACTAGTGTGTACAACGATTTTCGCTGTCAGCGCTTATGTCGGGTTAAATAAAGGGATCAAAGTGTTAAGTGATATAAACCTATGGGGATCAATTTTCCTAATTGCTTTTGTATTCGTTTTTGGTCCTACTCAGTTCATCGCCGAGACCACACTTAATAGTATTGGGTTAATCTTTGATAATTTCTTTAGAATGAGCACATGGACAGAGCCTTATAACAGTCTGGGTCCTTATGAACGTACAGGATTTCCGGAGAGTTGGACGATTTTCTACTGGGCATGGTGGCTTGTGTATGCGCCATTTGTCGGGTTATTTGTTGCCAAAATTTCTAGAGGACGTACGCTGAAGCAAATGGTGCTCGGAACGATTGCATACGGTTCTACAGGGAGTATTCTTTTCTTTGGAGTCATCGGAAATTACGGCTTACACATGCAATTAACCGGAAAGTTTGACGTCATATCTGTTCTTGAAAATAATGAACCAGCTAAAGCGATTATCGATGTAATAGGCACTTTACCATTATCATTTGTTATGGTTGCTTTGTTCACCATTCTGTCTGTGATCTTCCTAGCTACTACATTTGATTCGAGTTCATATATTCTAGCTTCTGTTGTTCAAAATGAGGTAGAAGGTGAACCTTTACGATGGAATCGCTTATTCTGGGCATTTGCACTATGCTTAATGCCTCTTGTCCTTATGTTTTTAGGGGGCCTATCTGCGCTTCAAACTGCAAGTATTGTGGGAGGGTTTCCGCTCATATTTATTATGATTTTACTTGCGATTTCCTTCATGAGGGCTTCAACAGGGGATATTAAGGATGCAGGAGAATATGAACCCAAAGCCATCCATATTGACTTTGAGGATGTGAAAAGAGTTAGAAAGAAAAAGAAGAAGAAAAAAGGGCCAGATGAAACCCATGTGGAGCAGGACCGTGAAGAGTAAATAGATCCACGCATGAAACTTTCATACCTAGAACATCTTAAGTGTGAAAGTCTAACATCAAAGGAGATACGACCATGAAAAAAGGAATAATGGATTGGCCTACGTTTTTAGGGGCTTTTATACTATTGTTATTAGTTACGATTCCGCTAGTTCTATTCCCGGAAAAAGGAGCCGAGTACGTTAATCAGGCGAATACATTTGTAACGACTAATTTTGGGGTGTTGTATTTACTTGTCGGATTAGGTATTTTCTTCTTTCTTATCTATGTTGCTTTTAGCGACAATGGGCGTGTTAAATTAGGTGATGCTGGGGAAAAGCCTGAATTTAATAACTTTTCTTGGGCGGGTATGTTGTTCTGTGCCGGGATTGGATCAAGTATTCTGTACTGGGGTACGATTGAATGGGCGTATTACTATCAAGGCCCTCCATTCGGTGTGGAACCAGGGACACAAGAAGCAATTGCCTGGGCAAGTACGTATGGAATCTTTCATTGGGGACCGATTGCATGGTCCATTTATACACTTCCTGCACTACCAATGGCTTATTTTTACTATGTACGTAAGAAGCCTGTGCTAAAAGTTAGTGAAGCCACAAGACCACTTATAGGGAATCTTGCCAGCGGTCCTGTGGGGACAGCAATCGATATCTTATTTATGTTTGGGTTGTTAGGTGGAGCAGGGACTACGTTGGCTCTAGGTACTCCAATGATAGCTGAAGGAATTAATGAATTAACAGGGATACCTGTAAACATGGTCATGAAGACCGCTATCCTGGCCATTGTTACGCTTATTTTTGCAATCAGTGCATATAGTGGGTTGAAAAAAGGGATAAAGGTTTTAAGTGATCTTAATTTATGGTTATCAATCTTTCTATTAGCATTTGTGTTTATGTTCGGTCCTACGAGGTTTATGGCAGAAACGACTACGAATAGCATTGGGTTATTGCTTGATAACTTCTTTCATATGAGTACATGGACTGAGCCATATAATGCGCTCGGGCCATATGAACAAACAAGCTTCCCTGAATCCTGGACTGTTTTTTACTGGGCATGGTGGCTTGTGTATGCACCTTTCGTTGGTCTATTTGTAGCTAAGATCTCAAGAGGTCGTTCTATACGACAAATGATTCTTGGCACCATCATTTATGGAACGATTGGGAGTATACTATTCTTTGGAATCATAGGAAACTACGGCCTGCATATGCAACTTACAGGAGAGTTTGATGTTATTAATGTATTGAATGAAGAAGGTGCGCCAAAAGCGATTATTGAGATCATTGGTCAGCTTCCAATGGCGTGGTTTATGATCTTTATCTTCACCATCTTAGCGATTATATTCTTAGCAACGACATTTGATTCAAGTTCTTACATTTTAGCATCTGTTGTTCAAAAAGAGGTAGAAGACGAGCCTTTACGATGGAACCGTCTCTTCTGGGCATTTGCTCTATGTCTTATGCCACTCGTCTTAATGTTCCTTGGTGGACTAGGAACATTGCAAACAGCTGCCATAGTTGGAGGGTTTCCGCTACTATTTATTATGGTTATGCTAGCGTGGTCCTTTATGCGTGCTTCGTCTGAAGACATCCGTGCTTCAGAGCATTATGAACCGAAGACGTTTACATTGAATTATAAGAAGATTGTGCAGCGCTTGAAGCGGAAGAAGAAAAAAGAACAACAGCAAAAAGGTCCAATCGATGCTCATTTTGAAGATGAGGAAAAGGATAAGGACCATCCAGATGAGAAAAAGGATTAGTGTTACATTAAGCCTGAGGCACATGGTGCTTCAGGCTTTTGTTATTTAAATTCTTACTAGAACGTAAACCAAATGTTTAAAATGTAAGTCACAAGGTTACGAATTTACATAATACTTAAAAAATTGTGCTTGCTAGAAGACCATTTTATTTATTATAGTTAGATTAATTTATGGTACGAGAAGGGGAGAAGTAATAATGAGCAGAGTTTCTAATCCTATTGTTGCAACGTTTTCGATTGTTGGGTACGATCCTGAAACAAATGAGCTAGGAGTTGCCGTTCAGTCTAAGTTCTTAGGTTCTGGCTCTGTCGTTCCCTGGGCGAAAGCTGGTGTTGGCGCTGTTGCTACTCAATCCCTGGCTAATCCTTCCTTTGGACCTGAGGGGCTTCGCTTGTTAGAAGAAGGTTACGCTCCTGATGAAGTAGTCAAACAACTAACGGAAGCTGATCCTGAAAGGGGATTACGTCAAGTTGGAATTGTGGATGCAAAGGGAAAGTCAGCTACCTACACAGGTGACGCCTGTTACGAATGGGCGGGAGGTTTAACAGGCCCCAATTTTGCTGCTCAAGGAAACATATTGGTCAATGAAGAAACCATAACTGAAATGGCTTCTACGTTCGAATCGAGTAAAGGGTCTTTAGCTGATCGGTTGTTACAGGCGCTCCAAGCTGGGCAGATGGCGGGTGGAGATAAACGAGGGAAGCAATCTGCAGCCCTTCTTGTGGTTAAAGAAAATGGGGGATATGGGGGATTTAACGATCGTTTCATTGATCTGCGAGTAGATGAACATGACGAACCCATTCATGAGCTAGTGAGGATTTATCACCTTCAGCAACTTTACTTTGGGGCTACGAAAGAAGAGAATGTTGCCTTAATCCAAGGAGAGGTTAAGCAAGAACTTTTACTTC
Source organism: Pontibacillus salipaludis (assembly GCF_014642405.1). GTDB lineage: Bacteria > Bacillota > Bacilli > Bacillales > BH030062 > Pontibacillus > Pontibacillus salipaludis. The sequence continues at coordinate 5,889 of NZ_BMIN01000007.1, read as the reverse complement.
AATTGAAAAGGCTTGGATACTTACCTACAGTGAATGTTGTAGAATCTATTATGTATAAGGCCTTTACCTCATTTCTACACAGAGAGAATTTTGAGGAACGTGCTCTTGAACATGGTAAACTTGACTTAGAGGTTCTCGAGTTTATGAAACATAAGCAAGTCTAAAGCTATAGAAAATCTGCTCCTTTTGAAAAGGGAGCAGATTTTTTTGGGGAACCCCCGATTCGAGATAAGCATATTGACTGGAGAGAGAAGGGTATGGGTTTTTAGTTAACAGGAACGGCTCAAAACTCTACCCTTTTGAATTATAATAAATAGGACATATGAAGGTTTACATAAAAAGAAATTACTTGAATTTTTTTCTATAGATCTGTCACAAAAATAATAAATTTGGTGTCTCTATTATGAAAGCTGTTCGAAAGGAGGGGCCGCTTTGGAGGTGAGAGCAAATTTGTTCGATTCGAATTACTCCAATGAAACGGAGCCAACAGGAGCTCAGTTTCAACAACTATTTAAACAATACTATCCAAATGTCGTTCGGAAAACGATAAGCATCGTACACGATCGACAAACAGCAGAAGAAATTGCTCAAGAAGTATTTCTGAAATTTTATCATTCTGACTGGCAAGACATTGAGTCTATTCCGGCCTGGCTCATGAAAGTTGCTGTTCGTTTATCTTACAACTACATACGAACTGAAAAAAGACAGATGAAAAAAGCAGAGAAACAAGCCGAATATAGCAATGATTTATTGGCTTCAGTAGAAGAGTCTTATATGAAAAAAGAAGACCGTCAAGAAGTAAAAGATGCGCTAGCTCAATTAAATGAAAGGGACCAACTTTTACTAATGATGAAATTCTCAGGCTTTAAGTACGGGGAGATTGCTCAAACAGCAAACGTTGAGCGTACCTCCGTTGGCACGTTGATTGCCAGGGCAAAGAAGCGGTTTAAACATGTATATTCTCAAATGAAAGGGGATGACCGGGATGGCATGTATTGAGAACGGAATGTTACAAGCATACCTAGACGATGAATTAACCCGTGATGAGAAAAAGGTTGTCATGCAACATTTAGAGACCTGTGCTTCTTGTCGTGAAGAATTAGAAGAATTACAAGCACTGGAGTCTGAAATCGAACCCTCGTTTCAAGAATCAGATCTCCCCATCGATGTAGATGCCGCCTGGCGTTCATTTGAAAGCAAGATTCAGGAGAAGGAAATGAAGAATGATTCGATCGTAATCCAAGATAGTGAAAAACCACAGAAACAAAAAGGAGTGTTTAAATTGACTACGAAAACCAAACGTTTTATTGCTTCTGGGATGGCAGCGGCTACAATTTTTGGATCTCTTGCTTTCCCGCAAGTTCAAGTTGCTGCCGATCAATTCCTATCTATGTTCCGCGTCAATCAGGTTGAAATGGTTAAATTGACACAAGAGGATATGAACGAAGTTGACCAATGGCTAAGCCGGGAAGAAGAAGGAACCTATGAATTAAAAGGGCTTGGTGAAATAGGAATTTCAGATAGAACAACTGACTTTAACAGTTATAGTGAACAATCTAGATTTAACCGAGTGCAAGAAGCGGAGGAAGCTGGATATGATGTTCCGGAAATCGATTCATTTACATTTGAAAGCTTAAACATTGATCCAGGGTATAAGATGAGCTTTAATCTTGATGTAACAAAAGCCAATAATTTATTAACGCAGTTCGGTGTGGAACGACAATTTGATCAAGCATTAGATGGAAAAACGTTTTCGTTACAAGTTGGAGAATCACGGAATTTCGATTTTAGAAAAGAAGAGAAACAGGTGAGTTATTCAAAGGTTGACGCTCCCACCTTTGCGGTTCCTAAAGGTACTTCGGTTGAAGAGCTGAAGGATACATTACTAGAACTTCCGTTTGTTCCTTATAATGTAAAGCGCCAAATTCAGCAGATTCAAAGCATAGAAGAAACCTTACCTCTTCCTTACATTGAACATGAAGATGAAGAGTTAGAAGAGTTGAATATCGCAGGAAACAAAGGATATTTAATGAATAGCGATAGCGGAGCTACAATCATGTGGCAAGAAGGGGAGTACATCCATATAGTAGATTCCTATACGGTTCACGGAAAAAATGGTGTTGAAAAACCTCGACTAACAAATCAAGAACTAAAATCAATTGCCAACCATTTAGCACAATAATCATAAAGGGCTGCTTATATGCAGCCCATTTTGTGCGTGTCTGTTGAAAGGAGATATGGTTATGAATGTTATGGAAGCTAAAGGATTGACGAAAACCTACAATGGCCAGGCTGGTATACGTAATGTGTCTTTGGAAATAGAAGAGGGCATGGTTTATGGATTCCTTGGTCCAAATGGTGCCGGGAAAAGTACATTTGTAAGAACCATGTTAGGACTTCTAAACCCTACAAGTGGAGAAGGAAAGATTTTAGGGAAACCAATTGGCACACCAGAATCAAGAGAAAAAGTAGGTTATCTGCCAGAACTATTTCGATACCCAGATTGGCTCACAGGTCGAAAATTACTTGAAAGTCATGCAGAATTGTGTAAGGTGCCAATACGTGAAAGAAAGAAGCGGATCGACGAAGTGGTTGACCTCGTTGGGATGACAGGACGTGATAAAGAAAAGATTAAAGGGTATTCAAAAGGGATGTCACAACGCATTGGACTTGCCTGTGCGCTTATTAATGATCCGAAACTGATCTTCTTAGACGAACCTACATCAGCTCTTGACCCAATTGGAAGGAAAGATGTCCGTGACTTAATGCTTCATTTAAAAGATCAAGGGAAAACCATCTTCTTGAATAGTCATTTACTCAATGAGGTAGAGTCAGTTTGTGATCATGTTTCTATTGTACATAAGAGTGAACTAATCGTTCAGGGGAAATGGCGTGAACTCATGATGGTGGAAGCACAGGTTGAAATTATGTCTTCGGCTAAAGCTGAATCTACAAAACTTGATTTTCCTGACTTTGTGCGTAACGTAGAAAGAAAGGAAGCTGTGAATGGCCGATCTAAAGCATTATATCAATTGAAGAGGGAAGAAGATATTCCAAGACTTGTTGATTTCTTGGCAAATCATAAGCTTCCAATCTATGAAGTAACACCCGTTATCCCTCATTTAGAAGATGTGTTTATGCATTGGGTAAATGAAAAGGAGCGTCGATATGTGGACCATCGCTAAGTTAACGTTTAAAGAGATTGTATCCAAACGCATTTTCCTTATTACAATGATGATGACAGCCGTCTTTCTTATTTTATATGGAGTAGCTATACACTATGCAGTTAAAGATTGGAAAAGTTTTGGAGCCTCTACCGTAGACCAAATGATGCAGCAACAGCTATTTTCCTCTCAATTATTAAGTATAGGGCTTTATTTCTCATCGTTCATTGTTGCTTTGCTCTCTATTTTATCTAGTGTAAGTGCTATCGCTAGTGAAATAGATAGTCATCAAATCGATACGTGGCTAATGCGACCTATAACGCGTACACAGTTTTTGTTTGGGAAAGTAATTGGTCTTGGAGGGTTGTTAATTGCTTACGCGGCTTTTTTGTTTGCGGGCATCATTATTCTGCATCAAGGCATAGGAGGCGAAGTTGTATCACTTGATTTCTCCATTAGCCAAATTGTAAGTGCCTCAGCAACATATATGTTACAACCCCTTGTTCTAGTGACATTAGGTGTCATGTTAAGTAGTCGAATGACAACGCTAAATGCAGGGATTGTATTAATAATCCTTTACGGCTCTGCCTTCATAGGAGGCTTTGTAGAACAAATTGGAACCATAATGGAAAAGGGAGCGCTTGTGAATATAGGTATTATTTCAAGCCTCATTTTTCCTGTAGACGCTATGTACCGTAAAATGACCGTGTTTCTATTTGATACAGCAGACAACCCCGTCAGTCTTGCTCAGCAGGGGATGTTTGCAAGTGCATCCGCTCCTAATAATGTGATGATTCTTTATACCATTATGTACGGGTGTATTGCGCTCGCAGTAGCGATCATACTATTCCGAAAACGTGATGTGTAGGAGGGAGTCACATGGGAAAGTGGATGAGCATTCCATTATTTACGATTTTCTTTTTATTTCTATTATTTGTTTTCACAAAAAGGGAGACATTTGCAAGGCAAATCATCGTTGTAGAGAATTTCATGTAAGCCTCCTTTTAGCGTTTATACGCGACAATTGATATTGAGAGGATATTTCCGTTATAGGAGATAGAGCATAAGGGGGTTCGGATAGCGAGTCGTTCCAGCGACACCCCCAAGCACTCAACAAACGAAACGGTCCATTTACAAAAAAAGTGTCTCAGTTTTGTGTATTCCATATAAGAGGGCTTCTATGAAATAAGATTAACATTAGACATTAACAGAGCCTAAAAAAAAGACGGGATCGAGGATCCCGTCTTTTTTTAGTTATGCTGCTTTTTTGAAACGTGGAAATCCAATTGCGATTGCAATGATTCCGGATATAGCTATTAATATAGGATAGAAAGAATACGGCAGTAATTCTATTGGTGATAGGCTTCCGATTTGGGCTGCAGTTAATAACTGTGCTCCATATGGAATTAAACCTTGAACCGTACAAGAGAAGATATCAAGTAAACTTGCTGACTTTCTGGAATCAATCTCATATTCGTCAGCAATGTTCTTCGCTAATTGTCCTGTAGTAATAATAGCGATTGTATTATTTGCTGTAGCTAGGTTTGTAGTTGCTACCAGACCAGCGATACTGCCTTCAGCACCTTTTTTAGAACGAATTCCTTTTGTAAGTGTGTGAAGAAGAAATTGAATTCCGCCATTGTGTTGAATCATGGCTACAATTCCACCAATAATAATAGTAAGGAAAATTAATTCCGACATCGAGTTAATACCTGATGTTATGTTCGACATAAAAGCATCAAGAGAGTAATTTCCACTAACTCCTCCAATAATTCCAGATAGCAGAATTCCGCCAATGAGCACGGCCATAACATTCAAACCTGCTAACGCACCCACTAAAACGCCAATATAAGGAATCACCTTTAACCAATTGAAATTTTCTGCATCAATAGAAGATGTTCCACCTGAAGTGATCACAATTAATACTATAATAGTCGCAATCGCTGCAGGAAGAACGATAAAGAAGTTCGCTTTAAACTTGTCTTTCATTTCCGTTTTCTGTGTTCGCACAGCTGCAATTGTCGTATCAGAAATAATGGAAAGGTTGTCACCAAACATTGCGCCGCCAACAACTGCTGCGAGCGATAATGCCGCAGAGAAATCTGTTTCAGCACTAATTCCGACAGCAATTGGTGCTAGTGCACTAATTGTTCCAACTGATGTTCCCATAGAAAGTGAGATAAAGCCAGCAATAATGAAGACTCCAACAATTATTAAATTCTCAGGAAGATAGGTTAATGCCAAGTTTACTGTAGACTCTACTGCACCAATACTGCTTGCCACCGATGAGAACGCACCGGCCAATATGAAAATGAAGACCATAATCATAATGTCAGGGTGGCCTGCACCTTTCGCAAATTGCTCAACTTTTTCGAAGGTTGGCTTCTTTCGATTTTGTAGGATTGCTACAATGGCTGCAATTAGGGCTGGGATTAAAATTGAAATATAATAGAAATCACCTGTTACTATACCAGACCCTACAAAGATAACTAAGAAAATGAACAAGGGTAACAGGGCGATTGGATTCCCTTTGTTTATATTCATGTTGTTGCACCTCTTTCTTGCTTGTTTATAATATTGTGTGAAAAATCACATGTGATAATCGAGTAGGAGGAGGTGACTAACCTCCGTCCTCTCACACCACCGAGCGTACGGACCCGTACTCGGCGGTTTCCCTAAGTTTGACGTAGAAATTTATATCGATGAGATAAACTACGAAGCCCTA
>NZ_BMIN01000006.1 GCF_014642405.1 Pontibacillus salipaludis | reverse complement strand
GTACATTCATTATTACAATACAAGAAGAATTAAAGCGAGATTAAATGGGAAGAGCCCTGCCAATTATCGCCAACAAACTATAGAAGCAGCTTAAGAATTTGTGTCCAACTTTATGGTTCAAGTTCAACTTCGCCCGAGGAGGCTCGACAGCTCGCCCGCGGAAAGCGAGTCGTTCCCCAGCCACCCCTACCCACTCAACAAACATTTACAGATGTTTATTGTGATATCCCCTTTCGTTTCATCTCACCCCAGCCTTGCTGCTTCCTCACAACCTGAATAAGCCCAAGCATACGCCAGAAAACAGTCAACGGACGATACCAAAACGTCTCCGATAAGGCATAGAAAAACAACCGAACGATATGACTCTCTTTCGGATAACGCCTCAGGCTCCACTCCTCTAAAAGAACAGCCCCCATAGAAAGAATCGAACCGTATAGAAGTGCTAGTAAAAACATAAGGATCGCAACTTGTACGTTAATGAGCCCTGTTAAAACACCTATAGGTACTAGAATATAGCCAAGCAACTCAATTACAGGTCCTATGAGTTCAATGAAGACGAAATAAGGAACAGAAATCATTCCAATGCTTCCATATCGCGGATTAAACAACATGCGCTTATGATGCCAAAGGGATTCGAATAACCCCCGGTGCCACCGGCTTCGCTGTCTTTTTAACATCGTGGTATCCTCAGGTGCCTCTGTCCAGCAAACGGGATCAGGCAAATAAACAATTTGGCTCTTCTCTTTTTCTTCTTTCATTAAACGATGAAGACGGACAACGAGCTCCATATCCTCACCTACCGTTTCCCTCCGGTAGCCGCCAGCGCGTATGACGGATTCTTTATGGAATATGCCAAACGCACCTGATATGATCAGCAACAGGTTGTGGCGACTAAGTCCGATTCTTCCCATAAGGAAGGCCCTCAAATACTCAATCACTTGCATCACGACAAGAGGAGACTTCGATAACCCAATCTCCATCACTTCGCCCCGTTCAATTCGACACCCATTCGCAATTCGTATACTTCCCCCGGCTGCTATAACTTCCCCATCTGATTCAATAATGGGCTTCATGACTTTCAAGAAAGCATCCCGTTCTAATATTGAATCTCCGTCTAATGAGCAGACATATGGGTATCGTGACACGTTAATACCAGCGTTTAACGCATCAGCCTTCCCGCCATTTTCTTTATCAACCATGAATACATTGCTGTGAATAGAAGATTGGTAGATCCCTCGTATCGATTCTGTATCTAGTTGTTTTCGCACGACGCGAGGAATCTTTTTCATATCAAATTTATCAATCATAATATCTACCGTTTGATCTTTAGATCCATCGTTCACAACAATAATTTCATACTCACTATAATTCATACTTAAGAGCGCTCGGACACTATTATATATACCAATTTCTTCGTTATAAGCAGGTACAATAACAGACACAGGCTTCGCATCAATATTATCCAAATAATCTTCATAAGGTTCTTTTTGATTCAGGCCATACTGCTCCCGGAGCTGTCTTGACGAAATAACGAGCATGACGGAATAAAACCCAATGACGACGATCATATAGGCAATAAATAGATAGGTAAATAGCTGAAATAAAACGTGTATCACTGCTCCTATGATTTCCATACAGCCCCCTCACTTTCTAACCACTGATGCGCCATATCCCGGGCATAAGGATCTTCACTCGTTTCATATACATGAGCTAAAATCATATCGCCATCCTGATAAACGGTTAACGCCCCTCCAGCTGCCTGTCGAACAAACCAATTAGCGTCTGACAACAAGTTTACGAGTACAGACTTATACCTTTCCTTCTCGGTCACTTTAGCAATTCTGGCAACCATCATCCGTTCCTGGAAGTAGTCTGAGGTGGCAAGAGCCAGAACAGCGTCATGACGCGACACATAACCGAATGTTTCCATGACCTTTAACAAGCTTATCCGAAGTTCGAAAGAGTCACTTTCAAGGCGCTCCTCTAAAAAAGGAATTCTGCTGTAATCTTTCGTCTCTCCGATCCATTCCACAACAGCCTGTTGCAACGACAGAGGCAGGGAATCACACTGATCAATAAAGCGGTCAGTGTCTGTTTTGGAAAGCCTGCGCAGTACTTCCTTGTACAAAAATTTAGGGTAAGGTTCGTGGGTATCTAAAAGATCATAGATAAGCTCTTCCGAACCGAGCGCGCTAAGTGTGCGCATCAGCTGATAGTGTTCTGCTATATTTTTGTACTTTTTATGTTTATAGCGGTGCCATAACTCTTGCTGAAAGCTTTGCACCTGAAAATCTTCTATTTGATAAAGAGCGTTCATACGTAAACTAAATCGCCGATGGTGAAGCAAGCGTGTATAGTAATCTGTCATCGTCCACTGAGCAAACGAATTCACTCGCATTTTTACAAAAGGATCCTTTAACGTCGCAGTCAGCTCTTCAAGCAGTTCAGACAGAACTTCATAAACGATTCGTTCATTTTGGATAAGTCTTGGATGCCCTTCTTCTCCTGACAAAACTACTTGTTGAACGACCGGTTTTAGTTTCTCTCTATAAGATTCTTTCCTTCTTTCATATCGAATGGTTCTGCTCTTTTGAAAGAGTAGAAACATGAGAAACCCCACAAGTACAAGCGCTAACATAAGGACAAAAAGCGCGACCCAAATGATAGAAAAATTCATCAATGATACGTCCTTCCTAAAATGAATAATGTACATGGCAGTATATGGCGGATCCCCTAAGAACTTTACACACTTCCGCGCTCGACTAGTTCAAACGGATAGATAGCTGAAGTAGGGTTCTTACTACTAACTTTCTCCACAAGGGACATCCCCACTTCATGAAGAGGGAGTTCAATTGTCGTCAGATCAAGCGCTTCTGCAATGGGATGATTATCAAATCCAAGAATCGCAACATCAGCTGGAACACGAATTCCCTGCTTCTCGGCTTCCATCCTGAATCCTGCAGCTACTTGATCACTCGTTATGAGCAACGCCGATGGTCTCTCTTCAAGTGACATGTACTCATTGGCCACGCGCTTCCCATCTTCAATCGTTAAGCAATTGTTAAATACCCAATCCTTCCGATAAGGCTCCTCTATAAATTCCAATTCTTCACAATAAGCCATTTCTCTTAGATTACTATTTGTCCCATTCATTCGTCCAATACAATATCCGATGTGTCGATGACCTTTTTGAATCATATAGCGCATGCCAAATCGGAAAGCTTCATAATGATCAACCGATACACAAGGGATACGGGTATGGTTCGATGATTCACACACCACAATCGGCCCGAACTCTTGGTATTCATCAACCGCTTCCCATCCACTAGCACGAGAAAGGATAAGTAAGCCGTCTACTTGCTTTCGCTTCAACGCTTCTAATGCCTTTCTCTCTTCTTGTTCTTGATAATTGGTCTGATAAAATACAAGGTTGTAATCACGCACAAGCGCCTGGTCTGCAATTCCGTTAAGCAACGTAGAAAAGTAGGAATGGTTAATGAAAGGAACCGCAACACCTATTAACCTCGTTTCCCCTTTAGATAAATGGATTGCATTGATATTTTGGTAATACCCAAGCTCCTCCATCGCCTTCTCTACTGCAAGCCGCTTCTCTTCCGTGACATAAGGATGATCATTCAACACACGCGACACCGTCGTCACCGACACCCCAGCCTGTTTCGCTACATCTCTTATATTCGCCATACCCTCACCTCATCTATATGTAAAAAACCCTTGCTATGAAACGCGTTTCATACCCTATAGTAAATTTAAACCAATCAAAAAGAAAGGAAGATTTACTATGATAATCGGAATTCTAACCCTCACCCTCCTATGTCTATTCGAATGGGGAATCGTTCACTACCTACACAATCAAAACAAAGAACAACCAGAAACCCACTACGAAACAATCTTCTACGACTTCCCCGAAGACTAACACACTAAAGCACTAAAGGGTGCCAGACACCCGTTCACGCTTTAAAGAAGTGAAGGGTGCCTGGCACCCTTTATCACATTACCGCATAGACGCGTGTCTGGCACCCTTTACTGTATTAACGTAAAGAAGGTACCTGTCCGAGTGGGACAGGTACCTTCTGGATTGGTCTATTATTTAGAAATCAAAGTTGTCTGGGTCTGGACCTACGCGGTGGTTTTCGTTAAGTTGTGTGATTTTCACCACTTCTTCGTCTGTTAGTTCAAAGTCGAATACATCGGCATTTTCTTGTATGCGATGTTGTTTCGTAGATTTTGGAATCGTTACGATACCGATTTGAAGATCCCAACGAATGACGATTTGCGCAGCTGTTTTGTTATATTTTTCAGCGAGCTCTTGAATAACAGGCTCTTCTAGAATTTGTCCTTGCATAAGTGGACTCCATGCTTCCACTACAATGTCATGCTTCTCGCAGTAGTCGCGTACTTCTTGTTGAGCAAGCTTCGGATGAAGTTCAACTTGGTTAATGACAGGTGTTACTTCCGCATCCTTCAATAAATCATCTAAATGATGAGGGTGGAAGTTACTTACGCCAATCGCACGGATCTTACCGTCATGATAAAGCTTCTCCATTGCCTTCCAAGACTCTTTATACTTTCCTTCAACAGGCCAGTGAATTAAATATAGATCTAAATATTCAAGACCCAGCTTCTCAAGGCTCGCCTCAAATGCTTGTAATGTTTCCTCATACCCCTGGTCGGAGTTCCAAAGTTTTGACGTTACAAAGATCTCATCACGATTTAAACCTGAATCCTTAAGCGCTTGACCCACGCCTTCTTCGTTTTTGTAAGCCGCAGCTGTATCAATGCTACGGTATCCATGTTCTAATGCCCATTTAACAGAATTAATGACTTCTTGGCCATCTTCTACTTTAAATACGCCTAACCCCAAACGAGGCATGTCTACGCCATTATTTAGCTTGATTGTATCTTGTAAACTGTTCATGATTATTACTCCCCTCGGGTAGTTCTTGAGCTTTTGTGCTCAGCTATTTTAGCGTACCACCATTAGAATAATGATTACAAAAATTTGGACTTGGCATTTGCACATTTGAATGGCGAGCTTGTCGTTTTCTGATGAGGTGGGGGGGGGTTCTGGCCATGCGATCGTGCTTTTTGGCCGTGCTCCCTAACTTTCTTGGCGTGTCTCCTCGCTTTCTGGCCGTGCATCCGCTCTTTCTGGCCGTGCCCCATGGCTTTCTGCCGTGCCCCCTCACTTTCTGGCCGTGCTCCAACGCTTTCCGGCCATGCATCCGCTCTTTCTGGCCGTGCTCCCGCGCTTTCTGGCCGTGCCTCCGCTCTTTTCGGCCGTGCTCCCTAACTTTCTGGCCGTGCGTCCGGGCTTTCTCTCCGTGCGTCCACGCTTTTTAGCCGTGCATCCGTTCTTTCTGGCCGTGCTCCAGCGCTTTCTAGCCGTGCATCCGCTCTTTCCAGCCGTGCTCTACTACTTTCTAGCCGTGAGCCCACAATTGCGCCTCCACACCATTCACAAAAAAAGACCAGCACCCTAAACGGATACTAGTCCTCCACTATTAATAATCAATCCGATCCCGATAAGCTGCGATCAGTTGATCGTTATGGTCGCTTGCTCCTTCAACATTGCCACTCTTGAAAATAGGAGGGGGGTTGCCTCGTCGTTTCATCTCGAGGATGACTCTTGTAAATACGTCATGAATAAGGGCGGCTCCGACCACGGTGGATGAGGGGCCAAAGGGCTGATCAATGTCCTCCGCTTCTAAAATGGCATCCCCAATTGGGACGGCGGTGTCGATAACATCATCTACTACATGCTCTAGGCGTTTCCCGCTCGGATGACGGGAAGGCTGAGTTCCTTGATAAGCTAGGGACTGAAGACCAATCGTTAGAGCGCCGCGGCGTTTCGCTTCTAAAGCAACATCTACCGGAACCGGGTTACGTCCGGACGTAGAAATCACAATGACGACGTCTTCCTTTTGAATATCCAAGTCACCTACAAACGTTTCCCCAAATGACGGATCCCGCTCCTTTTCCGATGCTTGAAGTCCGCCATTGTGAAGCATAAGGGCGTCCACTAGCACAGGTTTGACTGGAACAAGGCCTCCGGCTCGGTAATACGGTTCTTGCGCCAACAAGCTCGAGTGTCCGCTTCCGAAAAGTTGAATAATCCCTCCAAGCTCCAAACGATGGGCAACTGCTTTTGAAATCGTGTGAAGATGATCGGAACGTTTTTCTTGAAGTTCAGTTAAATGTTCTATGAGTTGTGTCAGATACGTCGTGCTCACCGTTCCACCTCTACTTTCTAGTGATGTCACTGCTAAATTTGTAGCGATCTGCACGATAAGCGGATTTCACTACTTCAAAAGGAGTTCCATCTGTTAATACTGAATTCCGCTCGATCACAAGCACTGGTGAAGAGAGTGGAACCTGAAGCAACTCAGCTTCCTGCTGATCCACTATGGTCGCTTCGATTAGCTGTGTTGCTCTTCCAATTTGGTATCCGTGAGTCGCCTCCATGTATTCATAGAGAGAACCTTGCACAATTTCCTGATTCAATCCTGGAACCAATTTTGCCGGAATAAACGTCGTTTCAACGGCCATCGGTTCTTGATCCGCAAAACGGATACGTTGAATTAAAAATAGCTCCTCTTCTTGATTGATCCCAAGCTTCTCAGCCATCTCGGCTTGGGCGGGAACGACGTCAAAATGAAGCAAACGGCTGCTTGGAACCATTCCCCGTGCTTTCATATCTTCCGTGAAGCTCGTCATTCCTTGTAACGTTTGTTCAATCTTTTGCTCGGCCACAAAAGTTCCACGACCCTTTTCCCGATACAAAATGCCGTCATTAACCATATTCGTAATCGACTGACGAACGGTCATCCGACTCACTTCATACGTCTCAGACAATTCTCTCTCAGACGGAATCATATCACCAGGTACAAATTCACCTTGTTGAATTTTTTGCTTCATATGCTCTTCAATCTGGTAGTACATCGGCATCGGGGAACGTTTATCCAGCATGATAACCCCTCCTCTTAATCTTAGATCTTCTGATAGGCAGACAAGTCGACAATCAGCGTCACATCAGGATGGGAATGAAGAGCTGAAGCTGGGAAATCCTCACTCACTTCCTGAGAAAGAAGCCTCCTGATCGCATCCGCTTTCTTCTCACCGCTCGCAATAAGAACGATTCTTTCACTCTTCATAATGGATTGAATCCCCATCGTAATCGCTTGACTCGGCACATCACTCTTCGATTCAAAAAAACGCGCATTGGCCACTCTAGTAGATTCCGCTAACTCCACGACATGCGTTTCACTCGTAAACGAACTTCCAGGCTCATTAAACCCGATATGACCATTATGGCCAATCCCGAGTAGCTGAATGTGAGGCGGCCCAACCTGCTCTATTAACGCTTCATAACGTTCACATTCTTCTTGTAAATTCGGCGCCTGACCATTTGGGATATGAGCTTTTTCTATATCTATATTAACATGTTGGAAAAGCTGTTCCTTCATAAAAGTGTGGTAACTTTGTGGGTGGTCTTTATCAACCCCAACATACTCATCCAGGTTTAAAGCTGTCACATGAGAGAAGTCTAGCTCACCTGCTTTGTAGCGTCGGATTAACTCCTGATACGTCCCTCTAGGCGTTCCACCTGTCGCAAGCCCAAGCACGCTCTCTTCATTCTCTTCCATGCACTGTTGTAACAGATCAGCTGCTTTTTGAGACATTTCTTGATCGTCTTTCGTTACAATGATCTTCATGAAAGTTCCTCTCCTTTACGGTAACTAATAACTCCTCTACAGATCGTCGCCACCACGTTCAGCGCATCATCCATCAGGACAAGATCGGCGTCTTTTCCGACTGCTATGCTTCCTTTTCGGTCAAAAACACCAAGCTGTTTCGCGGCATTCTCAGACGTTATTTGAACCAGTTCGTGCTTCGTCAAATGACTAATGGATTTCATACGCTGGGCCGCTTCTTGAAGGGTTAAGATACTTCCGGCTAATGTCCCGTCTCGAAGCCTGGCCTCTCCGCCTTCTACATGGACATCTTGACCACCAAGATCATACACCCCTTCTGGCAAACATTTAGCACGCATCGCATCCGTAATTAAAATGGTATGATCCGAACCTTTTTGTGCATAGGCAAGACGGACCGCATCAAGGTGAACGTGAATGCCGTCTACGATCATCTCCGTCATCAGCTCATCATGTAACAGCGCTCCACCCACCACTCCAGGCTCCCTGTGGTGAAGACCGCTCATCTGGTTAAATAAATGAGTCACATGCTTCGCTCCATGGGCAACAGCTTCTTTCACTTGATCAAACGTTGCGTTCGAATGCCCAATCGAAGGCACCACACCTTCATCTGACAAATACGTAATAAAATCAAGTGCTCCATCTAGTTCAGGGGCAAGCGTGACAAGCTTAATATGTCCCCCGCTCTTCGTTTGCCATTTCTGGAACAGATCCAATTGCGGCGGCACGATGTGCTCAAGCGGCTGAGCTCCTGCTTTATCTTTTGAAATGAAAGGACCTTCTAAATGGATGCCAAGCATTTCTGCGCTTCCATCTGGCTTCTGTCGGCCAACATAGCGACCTCCATTTTCAACGGCCCGTTCTATTGCATCATGAGACTGCGTCATCGTCGTCCCAAGAAAACTTGTTGTTCCTTCTCTTGGTAGCACGCGACTCATTTCCTCTAACGCTTCTTCCGTTCCGTCCATCACATCACAGCCATTCGCTCCATGAATATGCACATCAATAAAGCCAGGGTAAAGGGTGAGTTGGTGCCCCTGCCCGTCGATCATCACCTCAGCTTCGTCACGCATATCAGTTCCTATCTTTTGAATCTTTCCGTCCTGAATGAAGACGTGACCGGCCTGAACCGTTCCGTCTTCTAAAACCAGTTCCACGTCTTTAATCGCATAAATCTTAGACATATCAGCCCTCCTCATAAGAAAAGGAGAGCCGGGACCCTCCTTTTTCTTGGTTTACTTTTGTATCGTTACGATGTTAGTGGTTTGTGAATCCTGATTCCCCGTCTTATGAAGAGTTAAGGATTCACCATTCAAGTTCGTGAACACAATCGGCGTTACGATAGAAGGCACCTTGTCACGGATTTTATCAAAGTCAACTTTAATCAGAGGCGTCCCTTTCGTCACCGCTTGCCCATCTTCAACAAGAAGCTCGAATCCTTCTCCTTGAAGTTTCACTGTGTCGAGTCCAATATGAATGAGAATCTCAATGCCAGTCTCTGTTTCAAGTCCAATCGCATGTTTTGTCGGGAACACGTTCACAACTTTCCCTTCTACAGGAGATGTAAATGTATCGCCGCTCGGATCAATAGCAAAGCCCTGCCCCATCATTCCTTGAGCAAATACTTCATCCGGAACTTCCCTTAGCTCCATCACACGACCTTCAATCGGCAGCGCAAAATCTTCTCCACCTAACGCTTTTTCGGAGGTCGGATCTTCACACGGAGCTGCTCCATCAACCGTTTCGTCTGGAGATTCTGTATCCCCACGATCCATTCGCTTCCGCATCGCATCGGCAACGAATTCAACGGTTGTTCCTACAATAACCTGAAGATTCTTCTTGCTCATTTTCATGACTCCTCGAGCACCGAGTCGTTTAAGCTTTTTCTCATCAACCTTGTCTTGATCCGTAATCTGCATTCGTAAACGCGTCGTACAGTAATCAAGACTTTCGATATTGTTCATACCACCTAGAGCTTCAATATAATGATAAGCGACCGCATCATAGTCGCCCTTCTCTGTCTGGATTTCGTCTTCCTCCATGTCTTCATCCTCACGCCCAGGCGTCTTGAGATCTAATTTTATAATGAGGAAGTAGAAGATCACGAAGTAAATAGCACCCATGACGATTCCTAAACCAGCTAGTAACAACGGATTCTGAGCTAATGTAAAGTTCAACAGATAATCAATTAAACCTGCCGAGAATCCAAATCCGTGTCGAATATCAAGTAAGTATGCTGCAATCATAGATACACCCGTTAAGAGTGCATGAACGACGTACAGTAAAGGGGATAAGAACATGAAAGAGAATTCAATCGGTTCTGTCACACCTGTTAAGAATGATGTAAATGCAATACTAAAGAGCAAGCCTCCAACTGCGGCTTTACGCTCCTTCTTCGCTGCCACATACATGGCTGCACAAGCTGCCGGTAAACCAAACATCATGACTGGGAAGAATCCAGCTAAGAAATAACCCGCCTCTGGGTCCCCGTTTAAGAAGCGATTAATCTCCCCGTGGAATACCTCACCTGAAGCTGTCGTAAATGTTCCAAAATCAAACCAAATCACTGCGTTCATAACGTGGTGCAAGCCCACAGGAATTAAGAGGCGGTTTAACACTCCATAGATCCCCACACCAGCTGTCCCGGCATTTAAAATCCAGTTTCCTAGCGCATCAAGTCCATCTTGTACAGGCGGCCACACAAACCCTAGCACAAACGCTGTCGCGACCATCACAAGTGACGTAATAATGGGGACAAACCGCTTCCCACCAAAGAAAGCAAGCCAATCCGGAAACTTCACATTGTAATACTTGTTGTACAGCAAACCACCAGCAATACCGGCGATCACACCGCCAAACACTTTCATATCTATATCAGGGTCAATCGACTGAGCTCCCTCTGTTAAAACAAGGTACCCAATCGCACCAGCAAGGGCCGCGCCCCCGCTTCCATCGTGAGATAACCCCATCGCAATTCCTATAGCAAAAATAATAGCAAGGTTCCCTAGAATTCCGTTCCCCGCAGCGGTAATAAACGGAATATCAAGCATATCTTCCTTCCCAAGCCGCACAAGTAACGCAGCAGCCGGAAGGGTCGCAATTGGAAACATCAAAGACTTTCCAATACGTTGCAAAAAGTTGAGCATAAGCTCCCTCCTAAAGATCATAATAACAATGAAAACGCTTTTTATTACGTATAGAATACCACCTAGTTATCTAGTTGTCTATACCAGTAATAGTGTGAGCGAAATCTAACTATAATATGTTCGCGAGTTGTCAGGATGCTTTGGGGGCTTTATGTGACACTTTGGGCATGTGTCCGGACATTTTCGGCGATCGTCTCGACACTTGGCGCTTACGTCCAGACACTTTTGGCGATTTTCCCGCCACTTGGCGCTGACGTCTCGACACTTTTGGCGCTCGTCCCGACACTCAGTGCTGAAGCCCAGACACTTCTAGTGCTTGTCTCGATACTTGGCGCACACATCCAGACACTTTAGACGTTCGTATCGACGCTTCGCGCTGGCATCCTGAAACTAACAACACTCGCAAAACCGCCCACACCACAAGATGCAATAAAAAAAGAAGAGCTATACGCTCTCCTTTTAAATACAATCTATTTTGCTTTTTTCTGCTTCGCATACTGATCCTTAACAAAAACTAACCCAAGCTCATAATGATCATCTTCATACATCGCACGTTTAGCAAAGCGAATTTCCCCCGCTGTATCCCGAACGGCAATTTTGCAATAGGCGAGGTTGGACTGAACAGCATGGTAAAAATCTCGCTCATTCGTAACATGTAACCCATTAACCTTCTCAATCGTTTCCCCTACAATCAAATTCATATCATCCGCAGGAGATCCAGGGATAACACCTAAAATGGGCAGCCCATCATAACGTGGCGTGAAATAAGGGTTTTTCCCGTGATCTCGCCATCTTAATAAAAATGCACTAATCTCTCGTCCAACAGGTGCTACAAGTATAGCAGCCAACGACAGAACCGGATAGTAGAAGCTTGCGACGGCCAAACCAAGCACAACGATTGATAGTACAACCATTGATGCTCGCATCGTTAGAGCTGCATGCCTTGGAGACACACCACGAACCACATGTTCAAATCCTAGTAGAATCGGCGCTAGCATTAAGCCATATGTTTCATCCCCAACAGCAAGCATTGGCCACCACTCTACAAAAGGCTCAATCGCTCCTCCTGGAATTAAGAAGAAAACAGGAAGAAAACCAAGTCGTTTCAAACGATGCTGACCAATTAACTTTCCCCGTCCCCCTTTTACATATTGCGGGAAGGAATCATTATTCTGAAATCGTTGATACATAATCGCTTCAACCATTAATAATACCCCAAGTAATAGCGCTAAAGCTGATAAACTCGTGTCTTCTAAAACACTTACCCATGAGTCAGGAAGGAACGAACCACTAAACTCCGGGATCCATAATAAAAGCACTGCAGTTAGTGCTAACGTATAAGCCGGGGAAATCCAGTAAAACCGAAGAGACAAAGTAAGAAGAATAACAACAGCCGACCACAATAAGACAACAGGATAAGGAAGGGAAAAACCAACTGCTATAGAAACAATCGATACTATAAGTCCAAATAATAAACTTAACCCAATCGTCTTACGCAACTCCGCAAATATATTAAAAATCTTACTCCCAAAATCCCGCCTCTCCCGCTTAATCCGCTTCACAGAAGCCATAAACAAAAGCAACACGGTCCAATAAACAATCGGCTGCAAAAACAACCGCCCAAACCCTCTCCCAAGTTCCAAAAACCAATCAGAAATCATGATGTAAACCTCCTAAAATGAAATGCGCAGGCGGGTGCTTAGGGCCGTACGGATAAGCAAAATGACGGAAGTGGGCTTGTCCCACTGCAGTCAGATTGCTTATCACGCTAGGCCCTACCCGCCGGAGCTGGACAAATCGAAATGCGCAGGCGGGTCGCCCAGGGCCGTACGGATAAGCAAAATGACGGAAGTGGGCTTGCCCCACTGCAGTCAGATTGCTTATCGCGCTAGGCCCTACCCGCCGGAGCTGGACAAACGAAATGCCGAGGCCCGCGCTTAGACACGGCAGTCATAAGTCAAGCAGCGCAGTGAGGCGCTTTTTCCTCACGTAGCTGATTGACTTATGTACCGAGTGTCTGCGGTCCGAAGCTAGACAAATGAAATGCGCAGGCGGGGGAACCATTAGTAGAAGCTCGACTAAAACCGCCACGTTAATCGCCAACGTCGAACGACCCCACGTCGTGTGGGGCCGGATAAGCAAAATGACGGAAGTGGGCTTGTCCCACTGCAGTCAGATTGCTTATCACGCTAGGCCCTACCCGCCGGAGCTGGACAAACGAAATGCTGAGGACAAATTCTCCCCCAACTCTAACATCTATTCATGAAAAAAATCCGTAGCGATATGCTACGGATTTAATTCGATACGAATCGTTAAATTCCTGCTACCTTATTCACTAAACAATACGTTTAGAGCTTTTTTCATCTGGGTGTCGTTCTCTTTGTTTTGGACTTTCTCAATGACTTTAGCCTGAATTTGAGAAGCTGTTTCTTCGTTCACTTCACCCGTTGCTTTAAGGTCATTCGCCTTTTGGAAGGCTTTCACCGCTTGAACGGTTTCTTGACTAAAGTAACCATCTTTACGTCCTGGCTTATAACCAAGTCCTTCTAACATTTTCTGAACGTTAGAGATCTTTTCACTATTTTGATCAAACGCTAGTGGTTCTTCTTTAATTTGAACTGGGTTGGTATAGAAGTAGTCAGGTAAATCTGCTTTAACCGTTGGCTCAATTCCATCTTTATGGATCCAGTTGCCATCAGGAGTAAGCCATTTATAAACGGTTAGCTTCATACTACTGCCATCGCCCATTGGAAGCGGCTGTTGAACAGTACCTTTACCAAACGTTTTATTTCCGACCAGTTCGTAGTCACCCGCTTCTTTCATTGCGCCTGCTAGAATTTCAGATGCAGATGCACTGCCTTCATCAATTAAGACCGTAATAGGATACTCTTTCTTGCCTTCACGTTCTGTGAAGTAACGTTCTTTTTGACCTTCACTGTTCTCTACTTGCACCATAGGCTTATCTTTCGGAATGAAGTTCTTTAATATCTCTTGAACCGATGTGAATAAACCACCTGGGTTTCCTCGAACATCGATGACAAGTCCTTCAATTCCTTTGTCTTCTAGCTCTTTAAGCTGTGTATTAAAATCTTTCGCTGTGTTTTCAGAGAAAGACGTAATTTCAATGACACCTGCTTTTTTGCCGTCCACTTCTTTTACGCTAGAATAGACCGTTTCAATTGGAATCGTGTCACGCACGACATCAATTGTTAATGGTTCTTGAACTCCTGGACGCTCAATTTCTAAGGTAACCGTGGTCCCTTTTTCTCCGCGTATTTTTAGAACGGCATCATATAAATCTAAGCCTTCGATGTTTTCTCCGTCTACACTTAAAATTTGGTCTTTTGGCTTCAGGCCTGCTTTTTCAGCAGGAGAACCTTTAAACGGAGAGACAATCGTTACTTTTCCATCAACCATACTCACTTCTGTTCCGATTCCTTCAAATGAGGAAGAAATAGAATTGTTGAATTGCTCCATCGTTTCTTGATCCATGTACACACTGTATGGATCTTCTAACGTATCAAGCATTCCTTGAATCGCGCCTTCAACTAACTCTTGAGAGTCGATGTCCTGAACATACTTGTCCTGGATTAAAGAATAGGCCCGGTTCACTTTTGATAGCTCACCATTATTATCTTCTTTCAATCCATCGAGGATATCCCCGAGCGACTCCTTTGAACCTTGATTTTCGTCTGTAGAAGCCTGACTCTCGCTGTTTGTCACCTCGCTCTTAGCCTGTCCTTCACCAGGCTCAACGAGTTGGACGCCTGCATACGTTATGATGGCCCCTATCACCATAGAAGCAACGAGCAAGACGGCCAGATACCGTTTTCTTAGGTTCATACCTTTTCACCTCGAATAAATCGATTTTCGCACCGAAAATGTTACACAAATGGGCATCACACCGCCTTGTGAGATGCCTTATATTTCTACTATATGCCAGAAACAAACCCGACATGTCCACGATAAAAAAAGAAAAGCTTTCTCCTAATTCCTTACCTACTAGTGTACACCATTTTTTGGAGCCACAAAAGATGTAACCTAAATATAATATGAATGATACACCTTTTACATAATGGCTCTGTTAAAGTTTGCTGTTGTTATTCTTTATAACAATCTTGTTCAAGAATAGGTCAGGATTGTTGAAGGCTCGAAGCTGAGACGCTTTATTGTGAGTTGGGAGGTTACGTTTATTGAGTGGGTGGGGTGTCTGGGGAACGCGAGTGATTTCCCGAACCACCTCATTCTCAATTTGGGAAAACGGAGGCATTCTCTCAACTTCGAGTCTTCCATATAAGGGGGCTTATATGGAACACAATCAACACTAAACATTAACAGAGCCTACATAATAGGACCGACATTCCTATAAAGGTGAATGTCGGTCCTTACGTCTTAATTATTTTCTGTCCATTCCAAGATGCCGTTTAAGTCCTCATAAATCTTATCTGGTTCTAGGTTAAGCTCTTCGACTGGTAAACGGTTGCGATTAATCCAAGCGGTTTGGAAACCGAAGTTTTTCGCACCTGAAATATCCCACCCATTAGAAGACATGAAAAGGACTTCTTCTCGCTTCACGCCAAGTTGATCTAAAGCATACAAGTATGAATCCTGAGAAGGCTTAAACTGTTTAATTCCATCTACACTTAATACATCATCAATATAATCCGTTAAGCCTGCATGTTCAAGTAGAGGAGTAAGCGTTTCAGGGGTGCCGTTTGAGAAAACTACGCGCTCATAGTTCTCAAGTTTTCCAAGCACCTCTTCCACCTCTTCATAATGATCTAGATGCAAGTAGGCATCCATAAGTGCGTCGCTTTGTTCTTGCGTGATCTCCTCACCATGTTTCTTCACCGCATAATGAAGAGCATTCATCGTAACAACAGGAAATCGGCGATATTTACCCATGACCTGATATAAGAAGAAATATTCAAGCTGCTTCTGCCTCCAGGACTGACTTATTGCTTCACCTTTTTCCGGGAAAAATTCTTCACATTTCTCCTTCACGGTATGTACGTCAAAGAGGGTGCCGTATACATCAAATATAAAAGCTTTAATCGGTGTCGTCATTGTGGCTTCATCCTTTCTGGTGCTAGTGTTAGACGTTCCTGTTTATAAGTATTGGATTATCTCGCGCCTTGTAATCTCTCCAATAAAAGTCTCCTCCCACTCATTACCCTTTACCTGAACCTCATAACCTTTTCGTAATGTTTTACAAACCTTTGATAGAAGATTTATAAAGCTAGCTTTAGGATTAGGAAACTGGATTATATATAGCCATATAAAAATAAGAGCCACACCTCGTGAGGTGTAGCTCTTACTTGAACTTTTTGTTTAATTAAAAGTTAATGTAGCTTGATGGATTTACAGCATTGGTCTTCGAAGCGTTCCATGGACCAACGTGGAGTTCAAAGTGTAGGTGTTTCCCGGTTGAGTACCCAGTGTTCCCCATTTCACCAAGAACTTGACCTTGTTGAACAGATTGTCCACTTGAAACGGTACGGTTTTGCATGTGTGCATATACCGTTGTGTAAACCTGTCCTCCTTTTAAGTGCGAAAGGAATACAACGTTTCCGTAACTTGAAGAATAGTAGGATTTAATAACCGTCCCTGAAGCTACTGCTTTAATTGGGTTTGAAGCTCCTGCGCTACCTAAGTCAATACCAGGGTGTTGGGTTCCCCAACGCGGACCGAAAGTAGATGTAACAGGTCCAGCTGCCGGGCGAATAAATCCGCTTGTACTTGGAGCAGATGGTGCCGGTGCTGGGCTCACATTGTTACTGCTGCTTGATGAGCTGCCAGAGCTACTTGAGTTATTGCTAGAAGAGTTGTTGCTTTGTGCTTCACGTTCTGCTTTTTGTTCTGCTTCTCTCTTCTTCTTTGCTGCAAGTGCTGCCGCTGCTTCACGCTCTTCTGCTTCTTGCTTAGACTGTTGAGTGCGTTGGCGTTCAGCTTTAATCGCTGCTGCTTGGCCTTGAAGGATTTCAGCTTGCTCTGAGAATTCCATTTTCTTATCGTGAAGCTCTTGTTCTTTTTGCTCTAAACTTTCCATTAGCTCACGCTTTTGTGATAACTGCTCGTCTAGCTGAGCTTTAAGAGATTCTAACTGCTTCTTCTGATCTTCTAAGTTGGACTTCTTCGTTTCAAGCTGCTTCTTCTTGTCTTCTACTTCGACTTTCTTTTCTTCTAAAGCCTTTTTCTCAGACTGATGCGTATCTAAGATCTTTTGGTCCTGGCCCATGATCTTATTTACAGCTGATGTTCGATTTAAGAAATCACCGAAGTCTTTTGATTCCATAATCACTTCTAAATAACTGATGTCTCCACCATTTTTTTGAAGGGTACGAAGGCGATCTTTTAAAAGCTGCTCACGTTGTGCAATGCTTGCAATTAATTCTTTAATCTCTTTTTTAAGCTGTTTAATTTCTTTTTCAGTTTGTTCGATTTCGTTATTTGTTTTAGAGATTTGTTCTTCTTTTGAGCTAATGTCACTTGCCGTATTAGAAACTTTTTGGTCAAGATCTTTCATTTGTGCATCGATTTTTTCTTGTTTCTCAATATTTTCACTAAGCTCGGATTCTGTTTCATCTTTATTTTCAAGCGCGTTTGCTCGTTCTTTATCTAACTCATCTTGCTTCTTTTTCAACTCATTGATTTCTTGTTGTAATTCTGCAGAAGATTTCGCCATCACTTTCTCAGCAGAACCTGCAAACGTTCCTGCTAATAAAAGTGCAAAGATCGAAAACATGCTTACTATCTTTCTCATATTCCGCCTTTCCCCTTCCCTGTCTAAGTGCTAATTTATACTTTTAGGAACTTGCGAACACTCATTACGCTTCCCCATACGCCAATGAACGCTCCGATCGCAAGTAAGATTAATGCTAATTGCCATGCTAGTGGATCGAATGGAATAATCTCCACAAATGAGAAGTTTATCTTCTCTCTTAAGTTGTTATAGACATAATAATAGGCTCCTAAGGTTACTCCAATCGGAATGAGTGATCCTAGGATTCCGAGTAACATGCCTTCTATAAAGAACGGCCAACGAATAAAGCTGTTCGTTGCTCCAACGAGTTTCATAATGCCTATTTCTTTACTTCTTGCTGTAATGGTAAGTTTAATCGTGTTTGAGATGAGGAATATAGCTGTAAATACTAAACCTACAATAAGTCCGATCCCAATGTAACGCGCGTATTTGGTGAATTTCAACAATTTCTCAACTACTTGTTGCCCGTATGTAACTTCGTCGACGTTATCAAACGTAGCAATTTCGTCTGCAACATCAAATGTATCAATAGGATCAGCTGTCTTTACTACAAAGACATCATTAAGAGGGTTATCTTGTTCAAATAACTCCCATTGCTTGCCGTCTTCGCCCATAGTCTCCATCAGGCTCTCAAGCTCTTCTTCCTTAGAAGAGAAGTCGAGACTTGATATTTCAGTGATATCTCTAATCTTTGCTTCAATTTTTTGAATGTCATCTTCTTGGGCTGTTAAATCAACAAGAACTCTAATTTCTACGTCGTCTTCAACATTATTCGCCATCTGATTTAAGTTCAACATCAGTGCAACGAAGATCCCGACTAATAGTAGAGTCGTCGTTACAGCACCAATGGACGCTACTGTCATCCATCCATTTCGGTAGATGTTCTTTCCGCCTTCACGTATATGCCTACCTACCGTTCTAAGCTTCATAACCGTATTCACCTCGATGCTCATCGCGCACAATTCGACCATTTTCGACTGCTATTACACGCTTCTTCATGGTATTTACGATGTCTTTGCTGTGTGTTGCCATAATAACGGTTGTTCCACGTGCATTGATTTCTTCGAAAATCCTCATAATCTCCCAAGACGTTTCCGGGTCCAGGTTTCCTGTTGGCTCATCTGCAATTACCGTCTTTGGATGATTCACAATGGCTCTCGCAATAGAAACTCGCTGTTGTTCACCACCGGATAACTCATCAGGAATATGACGAGCTTTGTGTTTGAGATTTACAAGATCGAGGACTTCCATAACACGGCGACGGATATTCTTTGGTGTTTCTTCAATTACTTCTAATGCAAAAGCAATATTTTCATAGACTGTTAATCTCGGAAGCAATTTAAAGTCTTGGTATACAACGCCGATATCTCTTCTTAAGTGTGGAATCTTACGTTCTTTCATTTTATTTAAATAAACTCCATTAATCGAAATGGAGCCGCCAGTAGCCTTTTCTTCTCTATACATCATGCCGACAAGTGTTGATTTTCCTGCACCACTTGGTCCAACGACATAAACGAACTCACCTTGTTCAATTGAGAGGTTCACTTCATTAAGAGCAGAAACCCCATTCGGATATGTTTTCGACACGTCTTTCATTTCAATCATTAGCAAACCACCTGTACATGTATGATTAATCTTGATTGTCTGTTTGTCCATATTCTGTCTAAACTTCTAAAATTCACTTCGTCTTTTGTCCTAATCATTATAACATCTATTTTCTATTTTTTTAGACATATTTTTATTACATTTTCATTTCAAATGTTGTCATATTTTGAAATCTGTTAGGGAAGTGCAAGAAATTTGTCACCATATTGGAAGATCCACAAGAAAAAAGCCCAAAGTACTGTGTACTTTGGGCTTTTTCATTACATATGTTCGGGTAAATGAGTCCTTATTTCTTAGACGCTAACCAAGCTGAAACGGTATTTGTCTCTTCCTCACTCAGGTTCTGAGCTGGCATACCGCCTTGACCATTCTTAATAATATCTGCGATCTGGCTCTTGTCTAGCTTCGATCCAATCGTTTGAAGAGATGGTCCTACTTGACCAGATAGGTCGTTTGCATGACATCCAGCACATGTTTGCTTATAAATCTTCTCAGCAGCTGCAGTATCTACTGCGCCTTCACCGCCACCTTCGCCTTCAGTGCTTTCGCCACCATCTGTACCTGTGTCACCGTTTGTACCTTCTTCTGTTTGTGTGTCTTCGCCATTGTCAGTAGTGGCATCTTCTCCACCATCATCTCCACCGCCACCACATGCACTAAGTACAAGAGCGGATCCGAATAACAGGGCTAACAGTTTACTTTTCATGTTACTTCCCCCTAACGAAGTAGTGTAGTTTCCATCAAGGATATTATAACCAATTCAGGAAGTTTTAAAACCCTCCCCAAGTACCTCAGCCGCATCCATTGCAATCACAAAAGCTGAGGGGTCAATACTCTTAACGGTTTGTGTCAATTTGGTGAATTCACTCTGCTCCACCACGACCATGATGATATGGCGATCTTCATTCGTATAACCGCCCTTACCGTTTAACACGGTTACACCACGATCAATTTCCTTGATAATAGCTTGCCTCACTTCTTCTAATTCATTCGAAATAATCATGACATTTTTTGAACGATTTAACCCCACCTGGACAAGGTCGATTGTGCGGGAAGTAGCAAATAACCCGATAAGAGCAAATAGACCTTTTTCAATGTCGAACACAATGGCTGCGGTTGTAACAATTAACCCATCTACCATGGCTACACAAAGTCCTAGCGGAATGTGGGTGTACTTATGAATGACTTGAGCAATAAGGTCTATTCCACCAGTGGAAGCACGGCCTCTGAACACAATACCTAATCCGATTCCAACACCCATACCTCCGAATATTGCGGCAAGGAGTGCATTCTCTGTAGCTGGGTCAATTCCACTTGTCAGCTTAACGAAAAACGGCAACGCAAGGGTCCCAACCAATGATTTAGCCCCAAAGTTCTTACCAAGAATAATGACGCCTAATATAAATAACGGAATATTAAGGGCCCACTGCACATAAGCCGGATCCCAGCCAAATAACCCTTTCGTTATGGTACTGATTCCAGCCACACCACCAGAAGCGATTTCATTCGGTAGTAGGAAAATATTAAACGCGGTCGCCACAAAGGCTGACCCCACAATCACTAACGTATACTCAATAATATGCCGTAGCCACGCTGGCATCGGCTCTCTTCGATACTTCTTCATCATATCCCCAAAAACCCCTTTCCTTTAGCACACCACACAGTGCCAGACACCCTTTAACAGAGTAAAGAGTGTCTGGCACTCGCTGTTACAGTAAAGTGTGAAAGCGAACCTAATCGTCCTTTCTTTGATTGTGTGCATTTAAGGACTAGTTCACTCACATATGTATTTATTTTCGTAAAAGTCCGTTATGGAGTATAGCACCAAACCCTAAAGGTGTAAACGACACCGAAATAACGTATTAGCGCGGTAAAGGAATGCAGGGTGCCAGGCACTCTTTAATGCTTTAGAGCAACGCTTGGTGTCTGGCACGCTTTGGTGCTTTAGTGCATCACTCGGTGTCTGGCACGCTTTAGTGCTTTAGTGCATCACTCGGTGTCTGGCACGCTTCTATGCTCTAAAGCGCAAAAAAGCCTGCCGGGTGGGCAGGCTTTTTGTTTATTAGTTGATGAGGGAGCGCAGGTAGGCGTCGATGAATGGGTCTAGGTCTCCGTCCATCACACCTTGTACGTTTCCGACTTCTTTATTTGTTCGGTGGTCTTTTACCATAGAATATGGGTGGAAGACGTAGGAACGAATCTGACTTCCCCAACCGATTTCTTTTTGTTCTCCGCGGATCTCGTCAAGCTCACGTTGCTGACGTTCGATTTCTTGTTGATACAATTTCGACTTCAGCATCTTCATAGCTTGTTCGCGGTTTTTGATCTGAGAACGTTCAGACTGACACGTAACGATCGTATTCGTTGGCGTGTGTGTAATACGGACAGCGGAGTCTGTAGTGTTAACGTGCTGACCGCCGGCACCACTTGCACGGTACGTATCTACTTTAAGGTCTTCTGAGCGCACTTCAATATCAATCTCATCATTAAACTCTGGCATCACTTCACAAGACGTGAAGGATGTGTGACGCCGGCCTCCTGAGTCGAACGGGGAAATACGGACAAGACGGTGAACCCCTTTTTCCGCTTTCAGGTAGCCATAAGCGTTATGACCTTGGATATTTAGCGTTACGCTTTTCACACCAGCTTCTTCACCTGGAAGATAGTCCATTGTTTCAACCTTAAAGCCACGCTCTTCAGCCCAGCGTGTGTACATGCGAAGGAGCATGCTTGCCCAGTCCTGAGACTCTGTACCACCAGCACCAGGGTGCAGTTCAAGGATCGCGTTGTTCTTATCATATGGTTCACTAAGAAGCATTTGCAGTTCAAATTCATTGAGCGCTTCAACTAGCTTTTTCATGTCTTCCTCAAGCTCTTCAGCAAGCTCTTCGTCGTTTTCTTCTTTGACAAGCTCGTAGGATACCTCAAGGTTTTCTAAGGATTCAACGTGTTCTTCAAACGTGTGAACATAGCCTTTTAAGCCGTTTACTTCGCCGATTACCTTTTGAGCCGTATCTTGGTCATCCCAGAAGCTCGGGTCAGACATTTGCTCTTCTAGTTCAGCAATGCGCTCTTTCTTTGTATCGAGGTCAAAGAGACCCCCTGAAGTCCGCTAAACGATTAGCCATTTTGTCAATCTCTTGCTTAATATCTACTAGTTCCATGACATCACCTCATCTAATTTTAAAAACCACTATAAATAGGGAAGACACCCTCTTCGAAAAGAGCGTGCCCTCACCTATTACTGACCGTGACAGTTCTTGTATTTCTTACCGCTACCGCAAGGACAAGGGTCATTGCGCTTCACATGGTCCGTTTTCACAACAGGTTTACGTTTCTTCTCTTTTTGTTGTTGTTCGTCCTGGCCGCCTGAAACAGCCTGTGCTCCTTTAGCTACTTCCTGACGCTGCAGGTTCTCACGAATTTGAGCTTTCATCACGTATTTTGAAACTTCTTCTTCAATAGCCGCGATCATCTTCTCAAACATCGCAAATCCTTCGAACTGATACTCGCGTAACGGATCGTTCTGACCATAAGCACGCAGGTGAATACCCTGGCGCAGCTGATCCATCTGATCGATGTGATCCATCCACTTCGTATCAACTGTACGAAGAAGGATAACTTTCTCAAACTCACGCATTTGTTCAGGCGTTAATTCTTCTTCTTTCTTATCATAACGTTCCTTCACTTTTTCCATAATGAGTTCGATCATCTCTTCAGGATCTTTCCCATTCAGGTCAGCCGCTGAAACATCGCCTTCTTCAAGGATATTGGCGTTAAGATACGTGACAAGCGCATCAAGCTCCCAGTTTTCATCCATCTCATCTTGAGTATGGAGGCCGACTTGACGCTCAACTGTTGATTTCATCATTTCTTCAATGATCTCACGCAAGTTATCAGATGTTAAAACGTCAAAGCGCTGCTTGTAAATAACTTCACGCTGCTGGCGAAGCACATCGTCATAAGCAAGAAGCGTTTTACGAGCATCGAAGTTATTACCCTCAACGCGTTTTTGCGCCGATTCAACCGCACGAGAAACCATTTTACTCTCAATTGGCTGAGAGTCATCCATGCCGAGACGATCCATCATACTGCGCATGTTATCAGAACCAAAGCGACGCATCAGTTCGTCTTCCATCGCTAAGTAGAACTGAGATACACCAGGATCACCCTGACGTCCGGAACGACCACGAAGCTGGTTATCAATACGACGTGATTCGTGACGTTCTGTACCCATTACAGCTAATCCACCAAGCTCACGAACACCATCGCCAAGCTTGATGTCTGTACCACGTCCGGCCATATTCGTCGCAATCGTGATGGCGCCTTTTTGACCTGCGTTCTCAATAATTTCAGCCTCACGGAAGTGGTTCTTCGCGTTTAGGACGTTGTGCGGAATCTTCGCTTTCTTCAAGTAATTTGAGATAAGCTCAGACGTTTCAACCGCAACGGTACCGACTAGAACAGGCTGTCCTTTATCATAGCGCTCTTTAATATCTTCAACGACAGCTAAGAACTTCGCATCGGTTGATTTATAAATCATGTCTGCTTTGTCGTCACGAGCAATTGGCTTGTTCGTAGGGATGACAACAACGTTCATATTATAAATGTTGCGGAACTCTTCTTCTTCCGTTTTCGCTGTACCTGTCATACCAGAGATCTTATCGTACATACGGAAGTAGTTCTGGAACGTAATCGTTGCAAGTGTCTGGCTTTCATTACGGATTTGAAGGCCTTCTTTCGCCTCAATCGCCTGGTGTAAACCATCGCTGTAGCTACGACCTTTCATTAAGCGACCCGTAAATTGGTCAACGATCACAACTTCTTCTTCCTGCACCACGTAGTCCTGGTCACGAAGCATAGACGTATGAGCTTTTAAAGCCTGGTTAATGTGGTGAGTAATCGAAACGTTCGGAAGGTCATACAAGTTTTCGATATTAAAGAATCGTTCTGCCTTGTTAATCCCTTGTTCTGTTAGCTGAACGCCTTTTGTCTTCTCGTCATACGTATAGTCCTCTTCTTGAGTAAGGGTACGCACGTATTGGTCTGCCTGATGATAAAGGTTCGCAGACTTTTGCGCAGAACCTGAGATAATAAGTGGCGTACGCGCTTCATCAATTAAGATGGAGTCCACTTCGTCAATGATCGCGAAGTGAAGCGGGCGCTGGACCATTTGTTCTTTATATAACACCATATTGTCACGCAGGTAATCGAAACCAAATTCGTTGTTCGTACCATACGTAATATCGGCAAGATAAGCTTCTTTCTTCTCTTCCTTCGACATGCCGTTTAAATTTAATCCGACCGTTAGACCAAGGAATTCGTGGAGTTGACCCATTTCACTAGAGTCACGTGTCGCCAAGTAATCGTTGACGGTGATAATGTGAACGCCTTTTCCTGTGATGGCGTTTAAATAGGCTGGTAGTGCAGAGGCTAGCGTTTTACCTTCACCCGTTTTCATTTCTGCAATGTTCCCTTCATGAAGGGCCACTGCACCTGATAACTGAACTGGGTAAGGGCGCAATCCTAATACACGTTTCGCTCCTTCACGAACGACCGCGTAGGCATCTGGTAAAATATCATCAAGATCTTCACCTTTTTGATAACGCTCTTTAAATTCTTCTGTTTTCGCACGAAGATCCTCATCTGAATACTTTTCATATTGAGGTTCTAAAGATTCAATCTGATCAACAACTCGCTGCATCTTCTTCAGCTGTCGTGAGTTATCGTCTCCAAATACTTTTTTCAGCAAAGCACGCATGTATAACGCTCCCCTATTTATAGAAATCCGTTACTTAATTATTAGTTAGATCTGACAATAATCATAACACTTTTAGGTAGGAAGTGACAACTTACTATCAGGAAGCGCAGGCGCCTTGCTCACCACCGATAAGCTTAAGGCGAAACGGGCTATAAGTTGCTTTTCACTTATAGCCCATTTTGCCTTAAGACCTCGAGGTGGTAGGCGCCGGAGCTGGACTACTATACCCTATAATGAAGAAAAGAACAGCCCGGGGATGAGCTGTCCTTTTAAGTGAGGAACTTGCGAGGAATCGTGCGAGTGAGGTGAGTAGGCAAAAACGGGGTTTTAGACTTGAAGGTGATGAAGCTCGACGCGACGCTGTCGTTGATCCAGTTCGCTGACTTTTCGATTGGTTACAGCGAGGATCTCTAATAGCTGCGTGATCAGCTCTTCCTGCTTTTTAACTTTGTGATACAGTTCAGTATAGGAAAGCTCATCTTTCTTCATAGGCACGCCTCCTTTCATCGTTACCTAATTTATACCATGATAGCTTTTAAGAGGGCCAACTACAGAAATTGAAAAACTGCAAGGAAGAATCCCGGTAAATTAGGGTTTCTGGTTGCAGTTTTTTAATTTTGGTAAGCTGCGGGCTAAAAACTGTTCTTTTTCGAGGAAATGTGAGGAAATTTTTAAAAAGGATAAGTGCGATGTTTCCGTTTATTTAAATTGAGGGTAAGGTGGTCCTGGAAATCACTCGCTTTCCGCGGGCGAGCTGCCGAGCTTCCTCGTTCGCTGCGCTCTCTGCGGGATCTCGTCTAGCTCTCTCTCCCGCAGGAGTCTCGCAATTTCCAGGACCACCTTCGCCTAATGAGAGGAACGGAAACGCTGTAATTAACATTATTCCAAACTTCCCACCACAAGGCCGGCGTTAACCCAACCTTAAACAAAAAGAGCTGCCTCCTAGTCAGGAGACAGCTCTTTCTTACTCTTTATTAATTTGGTTCGATAAGACCGTATTTGCCGTCGCGACGACGATACACTACGTTCGTGTTGTTCGTGTCTGCGTTTGTGAAGACGAAGAAGCTGTGGCCTAGCATATCCATTTGGAGAACGGCTTCTTCAGAGTCCATTGGTTTTAGATCAAATCTCTTGTTTTTAACAATTTCAATATCTTCATCATCATAAGGATCAGCTTGCTGTGAGCTCTTTTCCATTTCCGCGAAAACGTATTTTGGTGCGCCTTCGTTGCGGAATTTACGGTTAATTTTTGTTTTGTGCTTGCGGATTTGTCTTTCTAACTTCCCTACCACAAGGTCAATGGCAGCGTATAAGTCCACGTGCCGTTCTTCAGCACGGAGTAAGAGATTTTTCATTGGAATCGTAACCTCGATTTGCTGCTCATCATTATAGACACTTAAATTGACATGTACCTCTGATGTAGGCTCCTCATCAAAGTAACGGCCTAACTTACCAATCTTCTTCTCGACGTAATCATTAATCGCCGCCGTTACCTCAAGATTTTCACCACGAATGTTGTACTTCATAGAAAGTGTCCTCCTTTCATCCTTATGTGTACTTATTCTACCACAACTACTAGAATACCTGCTATAATTTTTAGAGTTTTTCGAATACTTTGTGTCAGTAATTGTTGGAAAATAGGATAAGGATGGTTTATTAGGGATACTTCCCCTTTATGTGAGCTAGTTAAACCGCCGATTCTTACTTTTTTACCTTTAATCGACAACAGCTTTTGTAAGGGCTTCCCTTACTTTTATTATACATCAGAAGTATTTTGATTGAGACGTATTATGCTTGGCGAATTGGTGAACGTTTTGTGGAGATATTATGACACTCGATAATATGGGGAGTAACTTTTCCTTTTACTATTATTGAGTGTAAGGTGGACCGGGAAACCACTCGCTTTCCTGTGGGGAGCTGGTGAGCCTCCTCAGCCAGCAAGCCGTCCTCCGGGGTCTCACCTAGGCTCTTCTGCCCACGGGAGTCTCGCAGTTTCCCGGTCCACCTTGCCAAATTTAATCTAAAAGGAAACGTCGCGATAGTAGAAGAGGTTAATCGGCCAGAAAACTCTCCTCTTATATTCGTATAAAACACTAAGTGGAACCGCCGTTATAATAGTTATTAACAAAAGAAACCCGCTACCTAAGCAGGTAACGGATCTTAGTGTTGAATATACGGTTTCAATAGCTGGTGCATACATAGTCTCCAGCTTTCAAAATTCGGGGCGACTTTACCACTAATGAGTGATTTCTTGTCGAGGTTTGTTGGTTTCTCGAACCATTCTGACATCATTTCGACGATTTCTTGAAAGTCGACGATCTGGTATTTCAGCTGTTCTGTGTCGCCAATGAAGGCTGGGAGTTGTTGGTTCCCTTGGTGGAGCTGTTGCATGGCTTGGACGAGGTCACTGAAGACTTGATTGACTTCGGGTGGTGCTTCTTCGTCCAGGTTCTCTTCTATGTAGTCGAATCCTTCACTCATGGTGTGAAGGAGCTG
The DNA here is from genome assembly GCF_014642405.1 of Pontibacillus salipaludis. Lineage (GTDB taxonomy): Bacteria > Bacillota > Bacilli > Bacillales > BH030062 > Pontibacillus > Pontibacillus salipaludis. The sequence goes on along the minus strand of NZ_BMIN01000006.1, from coordinate 161,995 downwards.
GTCGTACTGTTGTAAGAATTGTACTTTTTCTTCTGTTAGTTCTGGCATAATATCATCTACTTCTTCTTATCTAGAAATGTACCATCGTATGTGGAAACACTTTGATAAGGGTTTATATATCTCTGATTTGATGTTTTTCTCTTTTTCATATGAGCAATTTCTGTTTTTAGTTGCTTCATATGGAAAGAAACGCGCTTGTCCACAACGTCGTTCATTCTAATGATTTCCTGCCCCTTTTCACGTCCTTCATCTGTATAGGGACCTTCTAAATCGCTTATAAGTTGCTCTCTTTTATCAAGTAATTCGGATAACTTCTTAATAAACTCTTCACGCTCTATCGATTTAGGGGGCTGCTGAACGTGTTCATAGAGCTCTGCTGTAACCTCATGGAGTTGGTCAAGTTGACTCATTAAGCATTCCCACCAGCACCGAACTGCTGCTGACGTGTTTGTTTTATAACCTCTTTCCATGTATCACGGAAATCTGTCATAATCTCAAATGCCTCTTCTAAAATATTAGCATCATTCATCAGATTCGCATCCATCAAACGACGGTTCACATAGTCATATAGTGGCATAACTTCCCGTGTAATCGAATAGTCAGGGTTCATCGTTACCATAAGTTCCTGCACAATCTTTTGGGCTTTTTGGATATTTGTATTGCGAAGCTCTATATTTTCTTCTTCAATGCCCTTTCTTGCGAGTTTCATGAATTTTAAAGATCCATTATACAGCATCAACGTTAGCTCACCAGGTGACGCTGTTTCCACAGAATTGTTTTGATATGCTTGATATGCTTGTGTAGACATCTCAGTATACACCTCCCTATTATTAGCCTAACTGACTCATTAATTGAGCAGATTGTGAGTTCATCTTTTGTATCGCCTTCTCCATCGCTGTGAATTGTGACCAATAGCGGTCTTCTATTTGATTTAGGCGGTTTTCAAAATCTCTCATCTCGTCCTTTATCGTATCAAGCTCTTTTCCAATTCTGAAATTGTTGCTGATACTTGTAGATTTACCAGCTTTTGCTTCAATCTGCTTTATTCCATTACTAAGAGACTCTTCAAGCTTTTGAGTAATCCCTTTAGTATTCCCTTCACCAGTAAATAGCTTGTATACAGATTCTGAATCATTTTTTAAAGCTGCTCTCAAATCGCTTTCTTTAATTAATAGTTTTCCACCATCACGGTAGTTAGAAGAAGTATCAATTCCGATATCAGTAATTCTATTATACGCTCCACTAGTTTCAACGGTTTCATACCACTCGTTTCTCATCGAAAACAAGGTGCTCTCTATCGCTGAATCATTACTGAGCAACCCCTTTTTCGCTTGCGCTTCCCAAAGCTCTATCTCCTTTTCTTCCATCGCTTCCTTTTCTTTATCCGTTAAGGGCTTATAGTCGCGATTTTTCCTTTCGCTCACTTGCATATTTGCGCTTTCTACAATTTCGTTATATTTAGCCACAAACTTAGTAATTTTATCAACAGCGTGATCTATATTATTGTTTACACTAATAGAAGCGTTCTTGCCATTAGTGGTATCATTAAATTGGAAATTTACCCCATTTAGTTTATAAGAATTCTCGTGGGAATTGATAGTCAGAGCATTGTTATAAGTGAATTCTGCATCTTCTCCTCCTAATTCTGCTTTTATCCAGTTTCCATTGCCATCATCTACTTTATTTTGGATACCGAATGTGTTCGTAATGATTTCAGCATTACCACTATCAAAACCAATTTCAGCCCCTAAGTATTCCCCTGATGTATTAAAGTTTCCTGTCTTGGTACGTTCTAGAACAACTTTATCTGCTTGTCTGTCATAAAAGGCTCGCACACCTACATCTGAATTGTTAATTTTATCAAAAATATCATTTATTGACATATCCTTAGTAATTGTAAAGTCTATCGGACTAGATGAACCATCTTCTTTATATGTAGTAAGTGTGAAGTTTAAATTCGTTAAATTGATACCGTTCTTAAATTTAGATTGTTGGCTTTCAAGGGAGGCGTTCAAATCTAGCGTTTCACCATCATTTGTAATAGAAGAACGACTAGTATTAATTGCAGACGAAGCCAATTTATTCACCTTAATAGTATAACTTCCACCGCTAGCTGAAGGATCTGCCGTTGCAATAACTGCATCTGCCATATTTGAAGATGTTGTTTTGGTATTATAAACGTCTGAAAACTTCATATCAGAAGCCATACTTTCCAACTGGTCAAAACTCCTATTCATGTCCCTATATGCATCCCTTTGCCAAGTAAGCCAGGTCTTTTCTTGTTCCATTTTATTAAGGGGGATTCGCTCAGCTTTCATTAAATCACCGACAATTTTATCGATATCCATTCCAGTCGCTAATCCACCAATACGCATATCACTCATCTAAATTCACCACCTTATATTTTACGATCAACTATAAATCCTAAAAACTCCGCCATAGATGCATATACATCTAATAATCTCTTAGGAGGAATTTCTTGAATAACTTCTTTTGTTTCTGGGTTAATAAGCGTTACATAATACTCCTCTAACTTATCGTGGAATACAAATTTAAGTTCTGTTTGCATTGGCATTATGAAGTCATTCATTTCTTGCACAACTTCTCTAGTCCAATCCTTTTTTAAGTATTCCTCTGTATTAATATAGGAGGATTTGAATTCATTAACTCTAACTATATCCTTTGTCAAAGTGTTCACATTGGTGTACTCAGCTCGTTGAAAAAGTAGGGTTGCATTTGCAATGGCATCCACTTTCAATTCCAGCCAGCTCCTTCCAAACATCTTTTTTAGATATATCGGACTTTAAAAGAGAAATGTAAAGTTTATGATGTTTAATTTTATAACCTGAGAATAGAAACATTAAGAACCTTGATACAAAGCATTCTCCATCTCTAGTAAATCCTTTTTTCTATTTTTTAGCTTTCTGGCAGGTGAACCGAAATATATGCCCCACTCTTCTAGTTTTTTCGTTACTAAACTATGTGCACCTACTGCTGAACCTTCTCCTATTTCCACACCCGGGAATATAGTTGAATTAGTTCCGATTAGTACATGCTTATTTAAAATTACAATGCCCCTTTGAATATTCAGGTATTTATCTGGAACGGTTGGATTAGTTAAACAGGCCCCTGAGTAGTCATCACTGGTACTGTAAATCACACAACGTGAAGCTAAACCTGAAAAATCTTTTAATACTACACCCCCTCCTCCATATATCGCACTGTACGCTGCAACGTGAATATAGGAACCTAAGCTAATACTCCCCCCACTGCCTGAAAGAAGACAGAAATCATCTATTCTTACGTTAGAACCAATAGATATATTTTCTGCATTATAAATACTTGCTTTTTTACTGATTTGTACATTCTCCCCAAATTCCTTGAGGCCCAATTCTTCTAGTTCTATTTTTGAATAAAAGCTCATGTAAACCACTCCATTTACTTTAAATTCATTTCTCGATCATTAACACATTTCAGTAGAAAATTAATCAAACTTAAGTTCTTTAGTCCAATCCTGATTATTAAGATACCAATTTATTGTATGTTTTAGACCTTCTTGAAATGTAAAAGAAGGCTCCCACCCTAGCTCACGATTAATTTTAGTATTATCAATTGCATACCTATAATCGTGCCCGGGTCTATCACTAACAAACTCTACTAGGTCTTCCTTTATTCTCAGTTCATCTAAAATTTTATAAACTAGATTAATATTTTTTTCTTCATTATTCCCACCAATATTATAGGTTTCTCCGATTCTCCCATTATGTAAAACTCTATCAATTGCTCGGCAATGGTCATCTACATGGAGCCAATCTCTAATTTGCTTCCCATCCCCGTATATAGGGATTTTATTTTTAGTTTGAGCTTGTTGGATTATCATTGGAATTAGCTTTTCAGGTAGTTGATATGGGCCGTAGTTGTTAGAACATCTGGTGATATTTATAGGTAGACCATAGGTTTTATTATATGCGCTTACTAACAAATCAGCAGAAGCTTTAGATGCAGAATAAGGACTGCTTGGTTGAATAAGAGAGTTTTCAGAAAAGAATCCCTCGCGACCTAATGTGCCATATACCTCATCTGTAGATATTTGAATAAATTTAACATTAGGATTCCCAAAACCATTAACACCTTGATGGTCACCCCAAAACTTTAAAGAGGTATCTAATAAGGCTTGTGTCCCTAAAGTATTTGTATTTAAAAATTTTGAGGGGTCTTCAATGCTTCGATCTACATGTGACTCGGCAGCAAAGTTAATAACAACTTCTATAGAGTATTTTTCGAATATCTCATGCAATAATCCACGATCTGTGATATCTCCTTCAACGAAGTTGTAATTTAGATTTTCCTTAATTTCCTTCAGGTTATTCAAATTACCAGCGTAAGTTAATTTATCCAGGTTAACTATTGTATAATTATATTTACTAATTAAGTACCTTATAAAATTCGTCCCTATAAAACCTGCGCCACCTGTTATTAATATTTTCAAAGTCTCCCACCTTTTCGGACGATATCCAGTAAATATTGGCCATAGGCAGTACTGCATATTGGTTGAGCAATGTGGTATAGATCTCTCTCATTTATATATCCACGTCTGTAAGCGATCTCCTCTAAACATGCGATGAATAAACCTTGTCGTTTTTGAACGGTTTCCACAAAATTTGATGCCTCTAATAAAGATTCATGTGTTCCAGTATCCAGCCAAGTCAGCCCTCTTCCTAAAACCTCAATTTTTAAGTCCCTTGAGTTCATATATGCCTCAATTATTGATGTTATTTCCAGTTCCCCTCTTTTAGAAGGTTGAACTTGCTTAGCAATCTTCACTACCTTATTATCAAAGAAGTATAACCCAGGAACCGCTAAGGAAGATTTAGGTTCTTCTGGTTTTTCTTCTATTGAAGTAACATTGTTAGAATCATCCACTTCGACTACACCATAATTCTTTGGATCATTGACAAAGCATCCAAAAATTTTACAGCCTGTTGTAAGCTTCGCGCTATTATATACCTTGTTGCCAAAATCTGATCCGTAAAATAAGTTATCGCCTAATATTAATGCAACTGAAGATGAACCAATAAAGTCCTCTCCAATAATAAATGCTTGGGCTAATCCATTTGGCTCTTCTTGAACCTTATAATCAAATGACATACCTAAGTGGCTCCCATCTCCCAATAAGTCCCGATATATTTGTATGTCTCTTGAGGTTGTTATAATTAGCACCTCTCTTATTCCTGCCAACATTAACACTGATAAAGAGTAATAGATCATCGGTTTATCATATATCGGTAACAATTGTTTAGATATTGACTTAGTCAGAGGGTATAACCTTGTTCCTAAGCCACCTGCTAAGATAATCCCCTTCATATTTATTCACCTTGCTCTTCACTTCTAATTACTTCTACAATATATTTCGCATCATTTATGTTCATATTCGGATAAATAGGTAGCGTTAATATGTTGTTTGAAACATAGGTTGCATTGATTAAGTGATTAGAGTGATAGTTATAACAACTTAAGTTAGGAGTTAACGGATAAAAGTATCTTCTTACATTAATTCCGTTCTTCTCTAGTTTTCTTTTAAGTTGATCTCTGGTAAGTCCGAACTCAGAACTGTCTACTATTATTGGGAAATAAGCATAGTTTTGTTGATTTTGATGTGGCTGTATTAACCTTATGCCCTTTAAATCTTGTAAATGATCATTATAGTAATCAGCAATCTCTTTCCTGCATTTAATTTGCTTATCAAGATATTTTAGGTTCAGAATTCCCATCGCAGCATGAAATTCACTTAATTTTGCATTTCCCGCGACCATCTCTGCATCGCCATCATTAGATAACCCAAAATTTCTTAATTGCTCAAAACGTTTTTTTAATTTGTTATCTTTATATGTTAATACCCCTCCTTCAACAGAGTGGAACGCTTTGGTAGCATGTAAACTAAACATAGCTATATCACCGTATTTTGCAATACTCTGATTATTGGCACGGACACCAAATGCATGTGCTGCATCATAAATAACCTTTAATTCATATTTTTTCGCCAAATTATATATCGCGTTCACATCACAAGGGTTTCCAAATACATGAACAGGGATAATAGCTGAAGTGTTTTCTGTAATTAATTCCTCTATCTTTGTTATATCTATATTAAAAGAGGTCAATTCAATATCACAGAAAACTGGTTTAAGACCATTTGATGTTATGGCGTGTGTAGTGGATGGGAAAGTAAATGGAGTAGTAATTACCTCACCAGATAAACTAAGTGCTTTAATCGCTATATCTAAAGCTGAATGTCCATTTGAAAAAAGGGATACATTTTTAACCTCTAGGAAATCCGCTAAACTTGCTTCTAACTCATTTTCCAATGGTCCATTATTAGTTAGCCAATTGTTTTCCCAAATTATATTTAGTAACTCTTCATACTCTCTTTTAGGAGGGAGATATGGTTTAGTTACATTTATCTTTTTCTCAGGCATTTATAATCTCCTTTGTTAACAAGGACAAAAATTTTATTACGTTTTGACTTATATATTAAGTTAATTAGATTATTTCTATGTACTAGTATGTATAAAGAAAAGATGTTGCTATATAAACCCACTATACAGACACTTGTTAATTATAGTATTAATAAATATTATAAATTTTCTAGTATACTGTAATAGTTTTAATATTGTAAGTACCTAAAAAATATAATCTATATACTATTGAGGATTTTTTCATAAGCCTCCGGATAATCATCAGCTATCTCCATGAGTAACTTTAATGATTCTTTTTTGTTATTTTGGTTCCACAAAGTCGTAAACCTCCAAAACACGTACGAAAACACCCTATTACTTAACCAGATATCCAATTTAGTAACATCTATATTCTTGTATCTCATTGCCTTCGTTTTTAGGTTCTTAAATTCTTCTAAAGTTGTTTTATCATGATCTAATGGCATATTAAAAGAAAGGCTTTGAGAATGCACACGGTAAGTAGCAGCAACATCAGAAATGAAACCCACATCACCTTGTAGCATTAAATTTAGATGTATAAACGTGTCCTGACTTTTAGTTTTTTCGTTTCCAAATCCAGAGTCCCGTAATTTCTCAACATCAAAAACGGTAGTTAGTATCCCAGTAACGTGGGGGTATGAGGGGGATTCATACCCTAGGAAATAATCTTCACCTTTACTGACTTCTTTTATGTCAAAGTCAGTATCTCTCGTTTCTCCACTCTTCTCGTATAGGACTTTACAGTTAGCCCAAACAAAAGATAAGTTAGGATTAGAAGAGAAACGTTCGACAGCTAATGAAATGAAATCATCATTCAACAGATAGTCATCATGATTTAATATTAGCGCATATTTGGAGTCTACTTTATTATACAATAAATCTTTCGTATTCCCCCCTGCCCCTAAGTTAACTTCACTTTGGATGTACCTAATATTATGCATATCTTTATACTTGTTCATCATAATATCTGTTCCATCTGTTGAACAATCATCCGCCACCAATATTTCTATATTATTATAGTTTTGACTAAGACAGCTTAATATAGCCTGTTCTAAGTACTCTTTTTGATTATATGTTTGTATAACGATCGAAACTAACGGTTTTTTTGTAGTTGAATCAAACATAACATTCGTTTTCCTTCCTACTGTGTGATGATAATCTTTAAGAATTCTTTAATAACCAGTTGCTTCGGGGATAAACCTTTAACCCTTCCCTAGCAACTTTACCTTTATCTTCATTTGCTCCAATTAATTCTAACAATTCTACTGATTTTTTATATAATAGAAATTCGGATCTACCATTCTCTAAGAAAGAGAATAATAAGCGCAGAGCATTATCTACCTGATCTCCCTCAATAAGTCGCTCACAAATCCTTATGATAGAAATCTCATCCAACTTATCTTCATCTCGAACTAGTAAGTAGTAATCTAATGCTAGTTGTTTAAAGTCATTACGATATAAATAATGACCAATATGTAAAGTCAGAGCTGAATTCTCATCATCTCGTTTCTTTAATAATTGTTCAAACGTATCGAAGTATTTATATTTTATACATCTCTCTAGCAATTCAAGATAGTTGGGAATATATACATTTTTGACTATGTAACTCGATAGCATCTTATCTACAAAAAACCTTTGTTCACCAACTAACATACTAGTGATGTCTTCATATAGTGAGGGGATTTGATATAGAATAATAGAAATGTCATAAATATCGACAACTTGTTTTTTTATGAGTAATTGCAATTCTTCTATAGATAGTTGTAAAAGTGAGCCTTTTAACGCCTTAATATTTTGTGATAAAAGATTTTGTTTTATTTTAAGCCCTTTATTTATTTCTAAAGGGAATTCTATCCTTTTAAAAAAGTCGTAAGCAATTGAAGGAGCCGGTATCAAATATAGTAATCTAATAGTCTCCAATAATTGATTTTTGTCTCCATTAATGTTTAATTTTTCAATATACCCTTCAACCTCTTCCTCATTATGGTAAATAAGGAGGATTCTAATTAAGTCAACTAGCACATTTTTTTGATGCTTGTTATGTTGTAAGGACTCAGAAAAATATTTCACAGCCTTTTTGTCTTCACCTTCTATTACAGCTATGTTACCTAGAATATTTAAAGGATAAATATTCTTATAATTCAAGCTTACTAATACTTTATTATATTTACCCTCTTTTTCTAAAAGAGGCTTAAGAACGCTCTTCGAATCTTCATATCTATTCTGTTGGAAATAGATCAGCCCTTTTAAATATTGGAAGTCTATTGCATCCTCCCAGATAGCTTCAGCATCAATTATTACATCTAGAGCTTCAGAGAACCTTTTTAAAGAAATAAGAGTATGAATAAGTTGTACTACGTTAAATGGGACCCATGTATAAGAGAAATCTTTCTTCATAATAAAAGCTTTCCTATAGCAAGCTAACGCTTCTTCATGTTCACCAATCATGTTATATTCGTTTCCCAAGTTAAAATAATCAAAAGCATTAACATTTTGCTTTTTTAACTCTCTTTGTATTAACTCTTTATTTCTAACTCCTTTTTTTTTCTTTTTCACCACATCACTTATGTAACCTGAATGATAAATAACCAAGGAAGACTCTTTACCATTAATTACTTCTCCATTTAAGGTTAGCTGCTCATGGATAGGCCTATCAAATTTTATTGAATCGATGTTCCTATAAATTCTTCCATGCTGGTGCTGTATAAGTTCTTCTCCATTATTTCCAGCGAAATTCACAATATTAACCTTATATATGTAATTGTCAGCTGAGGCTTGATATAGCTCTTCTTTCAATTCTAATAGGTTTTGGCTATCCACATATTCATCAGCATCTATTACAAGAATCCACTGCCCCTTAGCTTTTGATGCAGCATAATTCCTGGCTTGAGAAAAGTTGTTGTTCCAAGTAAAGTTATGAACCTTTTCTGTATATAAATTAGCAATACTTTTTGTACTATCCGAAGAACCTGTGTCGACTATTACGATTTCATCCACAATTCCCTGGACAGTTTGGAGACACCTATTCAATGTAGATTCTTCATCTTTAACGATCATACAAAGTGATAATAATGATTCCGACATGTCAATGCACCTCATGTTTGTTGAATTAAAATAGTATCGCATTAAAGTCAATCCTAATGCGATACTATTTTTTAAATATACAATTTTATAAGACTTAACGTAATAGTTGCAGAACTCCTTGTGGCTGTTGATTTGCTTTAGCCAACATTGCTTGTGATGCTTGAGACAAGATAGAAGATTTGGTTTGGTTCATCATTTCTTTTGCCATATCAACGTCACGGATTCTTGACTCTGAGGCTGTTAAGTTCTCTGAAGATGTATCAAGATTATTAATAGTGTGCTCTAGGCGGTTTTGGTATGCTCCTAGAGATGAACGCTCTGATGAAACTGCTTCAATTGCTGTATCAATTTTATCAAGAGCAGCACTTGCATTTGCAGCCGTATCAACTGATATACTACCCGCATCTACTGTTAGTGCGGAAGCGCTCATAGTAGCAATACTAATATTTATAGTCTGCCCATCATTTGCTCCTATTTGTAGAGTTGCATCCATACTCCCATCTAGTAGGTTCTTCTTATTAAACTCTGTTTGATTAGAGATTCGTGTGATTTCATCCGCTAATTGATCTAACTCTGACTCAATGGCAGCACGATCCTTAGTTCCATTTGTATCGTTACCACCTTGTACTGCTAGTTCTCTCATACGCTGAAGAATAGAGTGTGTTTCATTTAATGCACCTTCAGCTGTTTGAATCATCGAAATTCCATCTTGAGAGTTACGGGACGCTTGATCTAATCCGCGAATTTGGCCTCTCATTTTTTCAGAAATACTTAAACCAGCAGCATCGTCACCTGCACGATTGATACGTAGACCAGAAGATAGCTTTTCCATTGAATTAGAAGAAGCATTGTTAGCATTTGAAAGCTGACGATAAGTATTCAACGCCGCAATATTGTGATTAATTCTCATTTTTAATTTCCTCCTTGAATGTAAAGTTTCACGTCCCTGTGAAACTAACTAAGTATTTTGGCTAAAGTCTAAAGTCGGCCGCCTTAATTCCTTAACCTTCTATATCTATTATCGGCAGGTGTCGACAAAGGTTTACTCTTTTTTGAAATTTTTCAGTAGATTTATAAGTTCATCTGACGCGGTACTCGCTTCCTGATTCTCTTCTTGAATCTTTATGTATATCTCCTTACGATACACATCTACAGAGCGAGGAGCTTCTATACCAATTTTCACTTGATCACCTTCTACGGCAACTACCTTAATTTCAATATCGTCCCCGATTTGTATCGATTCATCTTTCTTCCTATTAAGTATGAGCATCCGTGTCACCGCCTTCAGCTATAAGATGCCTTGTTTTGTATGGAGTGTTTGTTAAAATGAGCTGCTTCCCTTTTCGGTTACGTGTGTTCACAATAATAGGAGCCTGAAGGTTTGCTGTAGTATCCCTAAAAGGTTCTCGCAGTGTAAGAACAGTGAATACAGCTAGGTCAGACGGATTCTGGATATCAAGTGTTTCTAGAGTTTTGTCGTCTAAAGAAAACTCATACTCTTTAAAGAAGACATAAGGATTGGTAATCACTAATGAAACCTCTTCCGATATAATTGATTGTATAGACTGATAGATTCCCGCTTCATCTATAGGAATTACCACAAACTCTTGTTCTTGCTCAAACCCAGGTAACCCATTAGGAAAATGAATAACTTTATCACGATTAACTTCTACTTCTCCAAAATATTTCGTTTGAATATTCATAACTCACCACTTCTTATATATTCGTTTCAAATCGGTCTCCCTTAAATTTAAGAATGTCAAAATCAATTTTCACATCTGAATATTGTTCTATTTGAGGTGTCACTTGACCACGCTCATATTTAAATTCAGGGCCACGCTTTGTTGCTTTTAGTATTGGTTCCTTCCGTTGAACATCTATATTTGCTCCGCCAGTCTCAAACGAGACGTCAACCAAGTCATAAGCTGGAAGACCACCAGGCTGGATATTGAACTCCCATAGCCCATCAATCATCCTTTTGGCTTGAGATGCAATTGAGTTACCCCCGCTTTCAATTCTCATCAACTCATCACCTTCTTGCGCCATAGTTGCAATATGTTCTAACCCTTTTTGTTTAGCATGGTTTGCATATTCTTCGGCACGGACAAAGACACTTTTAAGTCCAATGTTTTGCCATGCCTTTGTTTGATCAATAGATAACTTAGGAGGCTCTCGCTTAATCGAAACACCTGCTTTTGGCTGCTCGATGTGTTGTTCTGTTTTAGGTTGATTGTAGGTATGCTTAGCATTTTGGATTGTTAACCCTAGCTTAGCAGGAGTGGATTGAATTCGTATTTGAGGAGTTTTCATATAGGTCACCTCTGAATAGAGTAAAAAAGCTATCTGATGATCAGATAGCTTATCTTAGAAAATCCATTAATGTAGGTTGAATAACACGAGCTCCTACACTTAATGCTGCACGATGAATGCTTTCCTGTGTCTTTAATTTCGTAATAACCTTTTCAAGTTCAGCATCTTCGTTATCTGATAGAATTCTGTTCGCCATTACTTCTTGGCTAGAAAGACGATCTTCAACAAGCTCGACTCGGTTCATACGAGCTCCAAGATCAGCTCGAGTATTAACAACATTATTTATGTTATCATCCATAGCTGTAATTGAATCACCAAGGTCTTTTCCAGAGTTTAGGTTGGAAACAAATTGATCAATATCAGAGAAAAGATCTTTACCGAAAACTTCGTTACCGTCTATATTAACATTTAGCTTAGTAGCTTTTGAGACCTCAATATTCACCGATTCAGTATTGAAGTTTTTGACCAAGCTACCATCAGTCTGATTAACTGATACCGGAGCTTCCGTAGTGTTCTTCCCGTTAAAAATGTATTTGTTATTCACCTTTGTATTAGCCAAGTCTTTTAAGTGATCCTTCAACTGTTTTACTTCTTCAGCTATGTTCTCTCGTTGCCCTGTTTCGTAAGTACCATTACTCGATTGTACTGCTAACTCACGCAACCGTTGCAGTGCCTTAGTCGTTTTATCAAGGGCAGCATCCGAGTTCTCCATCCAATTATGAACCTCTCCGATATTACGTTGAAACTGCTCAATCTCCGTCAATTGCGTACGGTAGTTCATGCCTTTCATGGCTACAACCGGATCATCTGAAGGGCGACTGATCTTCTTACCAGTAGAAAGCTGCTCCTGGTACTTCCCCATCTGCTCATAACTCTTACTCATATTGCTCAGCATGTTGTTCGTTAACATACTTTGCGTCACACGAATTGCCATTCATCACTCACCTACCTTCCGACTCGGCCCATGCCGTTAATGACTTTATCTAGCATTTCATCAATCGTTGTTAAGTTACGCGCAGCTGCATTATAAGCGTGCTGATACTTGATCATGTTAGACATCTCTTCATCTAAAGAAACGCCGCTTACTGACTGACGGCGCTCTTCCACTGATTGTTTCAACGTTTCAGAGTTTCCTTCTAAACGACGAGCTTCCTGAGATTGTACCGCCATCTCTCCTATTACACCTTCGTAATAGCTCGTAAAGTCAGAGGCACTGCCTGTATTGTCATAGTCGAGATTCGTTGATCCTACAGCAGCAAGATTTAGAGCATTATCTCCGTCACCTTTAGCTTCTGTACTGGCTGCAGCAATGTTACTTACGCTGTTCATAATTTTTTGGGAAACTTCCATATTACTCGCAAAGCCATCCCGAGCAATTCCTTCTTTAAAGAATGCAATATCAGGTGAGCCTGAATTATCAATTTCGTGAAGGCTTTCCCCGCTTTTATGTACTTTGTTAAATTCTTCAGCAAATGTATAAGCCATGTTATCTAGTTCTGTTAACATACCAGGATACAAGCCTGCTTCATTCCCATTCCCATTCTCATCCTCATATCCGTGAGCCTCTACCAAACTTTGAAACTTCCCGGTTGAAGTGAATTTATCTGCATCTATAGTAGTTCCACCAAGAGAGATCGTGTCTACAGAATCTTTCACACCATCTTCCGTTAAGCTCAACGCATTAACCGAACCCGAACTTGGGTCTACTAAAGACGTACCGCTAAATAAATCTTTCCCATCATTTCCTACAATATGGATTTTGTACTTGCCTTCAGCTATTTTAAGAGAAGACTCTCCACTGCTTACAGACGTGACTTTAATATCAGCTAATGTTGAAAGCTCGTCCACTAAACGGTCTCGTTCATCGTATAGATCATTAGGAAGATATCCATGAGGCTCAATTTCACCAATCTGATTGTTAATATTATTAATCTGCGTTGCAATGGAGTTAATCTCTTTAGTCGTTACATTAATCTGATTTTTAAAATCACTCTGTATCCCTTTTAAGGAGCTAGATAAGTAGTTAAATGTCTCAGCCACCGCTACCCCGCGCTGACGCACGACAGAACGTGCACCCGAATCTTCCGGATTCACCGCAAGATCCTGAAGCGACTGCCAAAATTGATCCATCGTCTTCGAAAGCCCGTTCTTAGAAGGCTCATTCATAATCTCTTCCATCTTCTGAAGCGCTTCTGCCTTCGTCGACCAATACCCAGCTTTAGTATTCTCCCCACGGAATTGTGCGTCTAGAAAACTTTCCCGAACACGCTCGATCGTACCTGCTTCAACACCAGATCCAACCTGACCTGGAATTTCAGGACGGTTCCGTGATGCTGGTGGGTACGGAGCTGTTTGTTCGAAATTAACACGCTGCCTGGAGTATCCTGGCGTGTTCGCGTTTGAGATGTTGTGACCTGTTGTATATAAAGCCGACTGCTGCGCGTACATGGCGCGCTTGGCGACCTCTATTCCATTAAAAGTCGAACCCATTGCCTTTCTCCTCTCCTCTTATGCTTTCGAATCAAACATCGAACGGTTTGATCCGCTTTTCGCTTGTTGTCCCTTTGGATTACCGTAGTTCATATCCTTTGCTTGAGGCTGAATCATATTAAGTGTGAGGTCTACAAACTGAAGCGACTGCTTAGTCAGTTCAGTATTAAGCTGTTCTTGTTCTTTTAACTGAGCAAGAACCGTTACGAATGACTCAAATTGATTCTCTAACTCATCTTTCTCGTTTCCATCCGGTAACACTGCCAATACAGTAGAGACAGTTTCTTCTTCAGCTTGTGGAGAGTGGATCCGAAACCACTCCTTCACTAATTGAGCACGCTTATTCTCAATCCCATTAATGCCTTGTATATGTTTTCGCTCTTCTACAAGCAATCCTTGAAGAGTGTCGATATCGTCTGATTTCAGCGCTTCTGTTTTCTTTTTTGAGAGATTTAATAAACTCTCATGTAAAGCGTAATGCTTTTTCATCACTTCCAAAATAGGTTGTACGGACACGTATCATACCCCTCCTTTAGCGATGCTTCCAAAAGTTGATCATCTTCTCAGCCGTTTGTTTCGCATCAACCTGATATTCCCCTGAATCTACTTTTTGCTTCAAAGCTTCTATATGCTTTTGGCGAGCCTCCTGCGCTTTCTGGTGTTCCTGCATTTGCTTCGCTTCGTTTGAAATCTCTATTTTATCCTTTTTAGCGGTCGTCTCCGTTGCTTGTAGTTGATTTTGAATGTTCTTTTTGTAAGGGTTAAAGTTTGAATGATTTGGTCCATTAATTTTCATTCCGCTCACCTCTTTTTTTTTTCGATCCGTGTAAAGAGTCTACCCTTTATATCGGTATAAAAACGGATTTGTTAAGTGAGTCTTATTTCTCAAAATTGTAATATGTCGTTGCTTTTTTATCTTCTCTCTTAAGACTTTCAACCTTTTCTTCCTGCTCGAGGTCACTTCGAATATCCTCTGAGCATTCACCACATATTTTACCATCTGAGATCAACGTTTGACACCGCTCACACGGATATGCCAAATTCGGAAACATTGATGTCCGTAATCGCTGCTCTTTCACAAACTTCATAATAAGGTCCTTCTCCACCCCAGTTGCATTTGAAACTTGATCAAGCGTGGCCGACCGGTTCTTTTGCTTCCGTACATACTTATACACCAGATCAAACTGTGCCCCTTCTTCTTTATAGCAATCCTGGCAAATATCCTTCACATTTTTTACAAATAACGCGTTACAGCGCGTGCAATTTGATAACTCTCCCATAACCGTAGTCCTCCCTTTTTCTCTCTGTCTAGTTTTTATATCGACAATTTCTTGAGATTCGAAAGGGGTTTTTTAGTTAACTACGGATTAACGTGAAAGAAACTACACTTGGTGCTCCCGCTTCTTTTAGAAGCTTTGCCGCATGCTGAAGCGTTCGTCCAGTTGTATAGATATCGTCTATAAGTACTACTGGTTGAGTAATGGAGGTTGTGATCGTGAAAGGATTTTCTGTCGTCATCCTATCAAAACGAGATTTCTTTGATTGCTTTTCAGAGTGAACGCGGTGCAAAGGATTTGCTGTTTCCAGAGGTAACAATCTAGCTAGAGATTCTGACTGATTAAAGCCCCTTTCCGTAAACCGTTCTTCAGATAGAGGAATCGGAACAAGTACCGCACCCTTAGAGATCTTCAAAGCCTTGAACCACTTCCTGAAATCCTCTTTAAATATATCGACTAGAATATAATCACCACGATATTTCCATTTAGCGATCATTTCTTTCAAAAATGTGTTATATCGATAAAGGGACGTATTCTTCTCAAGAGGCGCTTCGCCCCAGCGCGTGCAGTCATGACAGACCTCTCCTCCATCCGTCTCACGCGAACACTTCGGACAATAAGGCCCCTTAAGGAGGTGCATCTCTTTCTTACAACCCTCGCATAGCACCTCATCCCTCGGAAGTTGAAAAAGATTGTTCCAGTTCAGATCCTTAATGATTTCCTGGTCACACCACAAGCAGTGCATCTATTTCAGTCCCTTCTCAGCCAGCTTATTCATCTTCCGTATCGAATCACGAGCATTCACCATCGCATCAGATGCCCCATCATGAAAGAAAACCACATCTCCATCCGGATCTTCCGGACTCCTCCCAGCTCGCCCTGCAATTTGAACAAGTGCCGCTTCATCAAAAACGTCATGACTAGCATCAAGCACAGCCACATCAATAGACGGAAACGTAACACCCCGCTCAAGGATCGTCGTGGTAATAAGAAAATCCACTTCTTTTTGTCGAAAGCGCCCGATTTTGTCCTCCCGATCCGGATCCTCACTGTGAGCAGATATACTACCAGGTAACTCACCTTTCAATTTCTCTGCTTTTTCAATCGTCGGAGCAAAAAGAAGCACACGACGCCCAGTTCTCTTCTTCTCATCAAGCCAAACTTTCAACGCCTTCGGAACGACTCGTTTCTTAAGATCAAAGCTGGCAAGAAAGACTGGAACAGGCAAAGGATGACCATGAAATCGTTGAGGAACAAAAACGGTGGGAAGTAGTTTAAGGTGAGAACGAATTTTGAGGTCTAAACGAGGCGTAGCAGTGAGATAAATGAGGGTAGAATCAGTTTTCAAAGCCCTTGCGGTGGAGTAAGGTAACATAGGATCAGCGTGGTACGGAAAAGCATCCACTTCATCAATGATCATCACATCAAAAGCTCGAGCATAATAGAGCAGTTGGTGAGTCGTAGCTAAGAGGAACTGAGCCCCCTCATCCACCTCCTCACTCCCCCCATACCGAGCAACTATCGTAACATCAGGAAACGCACTCTCAAACCGAGGCTTCAACTCCCTCACCACATCAGCCCTCGGAGTAGCAAGACACACCCGCTTCCCATCAGCAAACGCCTTCTCAAGCCCAGCAAACAACATCTCCGTCTTCCCCGCCCCACAAACCGCCCAAACAAGGAGACGAGATCGCCCATCAACAGCCTCCATAATCCGATCAGAAGCAACACCCTGATACCGCGAAAGCTCCCCCTCCCAAGCACAAGCCTCACTTATTCGAGGAAAAAAAGCCCCAGTACCCGTCCAAATATAAAGCGACGAACAAAAAGCCACCCGCCCCATCTGCACACACTTCCGACAATACACACAAGACGCACCACACCCACAAGGCCACGAAGCAAAAAAACGCTGAACCCTATTTCCACAACGGTTACACGCATAATCGAAATGTTTCTTTGTAATAGCAGGAATTTTTATTAAGTACTTATTTTCAAGAAGAGTACGATAATCATCAGGAAGCTGATGCTCAAGCAGAAGTTTACCAGAGAGGGATAAAGCATGAGGGGATGTTTCATGATGGGGATTACTGAAGTTCGGTGGAAAAATAGTAGAGAATTGTCTCTCATACCGTCCATCCCACCAATTGATCAAACGTTTGATCAAGAGAATTCCTCCTTATAAATGAATAGAATGTGGTTACAAAATGGATTTAAGTAGAAGATAAAACGTTCTTACAGAGGTTTTAGTGGAATTAGCTCTAACAAGAGGGAGCAAATGGTAATTGTATTTAACTTAGTTTTATGAAGGATATAATCTAAATGGGGTTTTGATAATAAAAGAGGAGCCGTTAACCCATTTAAAGCCAGGGGTGGCTTGGGAACGAGGAGACTCCTGCGGGAGAAAGAGGTCGACGAGACCCCGCAGGGCATGTTGTTTGCCCGAGGAGGCTCGACAGCTCGCCCGCGGAAAGCGAGTCGTTCCCCAGCCACCCCAAACACTCAACAAAAGTAACGGCTAGATCTATTTCTCAAACCACCCAATACCAAGCGCACCCTCACCCAGATGCGTCCCAATAACAGGCCCAAAATAACTAAGCACAAACTCAACATGCGGATACTTCTTCTGAAGCTCATCCAAAATCTCCTGAGCATCCTCTTCCCGGTTCGCATGAATAATCGTAGCCTTCATCGGCTCACCCTTGTCAGCAACCTCTTCAAACAAGCCCTTCACACGCTTCACTGCCTTCTTACGCGTACGAATCTTCTCAAAGGGAACAATAACCTTATCCACAAAATGAAGAACAGGCTTCACCTGAAGCAAACTACCCACAATCGCTTGAGCACCATTCAGACGCCCACCGCGATGCAGGTGTGATAAATCATCTACCATAAAGTAAGCGCGTATAGAAGATTTCATCTCGTTCATTCGCGTTAGAATTTGTTCTGGTGTCGCACCATTATCAGCCATTTCGGCAGCTTCTAATACGTAAAAGCCCTGAACCATACAGCTTATTTCAGAATCGAATACGTGAAGATCAATAGAATCAACCATATCATCCGCACTCGCAATCGCCTGGTACGTTCCACTGATGCCACTTGAAAGCGTGATTGCCACAACCGCATCATACTCCGTAGATAACTCTTCTAATTTATTCGTCACAACACCAATAGAAGGCTGAGACGTTTTCGGTAACTCCTGAGCACCACGTACCATCTCGTAGAAATCACCAGTAGATAGATCAACTTCCTCCCGGTACGTTTCACCACCAATCGTCACACTCAGGGGAACCATATGGATGTTCCAGCGGTCACGAAGTTCCTGAGGGATGTAAGCCGTACTATCGGTTAAGATCGCTGTTTTCATCTTATCGTACTCCCTTTTTATTCAAATAATATCAATTATGTATACCCTATGAAGGTTGTCTTGTCGTTATGAAAAAACGGTATAACTACCCTCATTCTACCTTAACTCAACACCCATTGCACCCTCTAAATTAAAGACTCTCGCTCCCTTTACCACAGCACAGAACCACAGCGTGCCAGACACCCTGCAATACACTAAAGCTTTAAATCGATGTAATCAATCCCTTTCCACTAAATAGCGTGAGAGCTGCCCGTAAGATCATCCCAACGCAATAAAGATGGGAACGGAACTTGATTGGTATCCTCCCCATCCCAATGTTTCCGTTAACCCAACTACCGCTAAGGCGGGCTGGGAAACTGCGAGACTCCCGTGGGCAGAAGAGCCTATCCAGTCCCGGCGTGGAGGACCTAGCGAGATAAGGAAGCTTTTTTACAAAGGCTAATCGCCTTTTCCAAAAAGCTTCCTTATCCGTACGTTCCTAAGCACCACGCCTGCACTTTAAAACTAGGGGAGACCCCGGAAAGCGCGTAGCGATTGAGGAGGCTCCCCAGCTCCCCACAGGAAAGCGAGTAGTTTCCCAGCCCGCCTTCCTCCGAATAAAATTAAAATAAACGGAAACAAAAAAGGCTCCAGAACCAATCAGGTTCCAGAGCCCTCCATGCACTTCTAATATTTAAAGTACCTCAACCCAACCATTCTTAATAGCTGTCACAACAGCCTGAGTACGGTCGTTTACGTTCATCTTCTGCAAGATATTACTTACGTGGTTTTTAACCGTTTTTTCGCTAATATATAGGGACTCGGCTACGCCACGGTTACTCTTACCATCTGCTAGCAATTGAAGAACTTCACACTCACGGCGTGTTAACAGATGAAGAGGCTTGCGATATTCGATCGTACGGCTTTGTTGACCGCCGCTCGTGCTGCCACGTCCGCCTTCTTCTGATAAACGACGGTATTCTTTGACTAGGTTGTGCGTTACTCGTGGGTGTAGGTAAGAACCACCTTCACTGACCACTTTAATCGCTTCAATTAGGGCATCAGAATCCATCTCTTTTAGAAGATAACCTTGAGCACCTGTCTTTAAAGCATGCGTTACATAGTTCTCATCATCGTGAATCGATAGAATGATGACTTTCATATCTGGGTATTTTGCAATTAATTCAGCCGTTGCTTGTACACCATTCATTTGCGGCATATTAATGTCCATTAGTACAACGTCTGGACGATGCTCTGCTACTAGACTTCCCGCAGATTCACCATCGTCTCCTTCAGCAACTACATTAAAAGATGGTTCAAATTCTAAAATTCGCTTTACACCTTCACGAAATAATTTATGGTCGTCAATTAATACTATATTCGTATTCATGGCTCGAGCCTCCCGTGTCCATTATCCATTTATTTTACTATTCTATTAAACTATGATCCTTAAACATTACCTGTCGCGTCGCACAATCGTCTCGGATGGGAATACTAATCACTTATTCGTAACCATTACTTTTTTTCTATTATAATACAAAAGATTGGTAGAATATAGTTTTCTATTTAGTTTAAGGGAACTTGAATCATAATGATTGTTCCGGATCCTAGCTTGGAATCAATTGATATCTCTCCGTCTAGCATCTCTACCCTTTCTTTCATGCCCACAAGCCCAAATGACTTCTCTTTCTTTTGGCTTGTGTCGAATCCTCGCCCATCATCTTTAACAATAATATTGACAAGAGAACGCTTCAGTTCGAATTTCACTTCGATTTTAGAAGCCTCTGCGTGCTTCACAGCGTTCTGGACTGCTTCTTGTACGAGTCGAAATAGTGCTACTTCATATTTAGGATCTAGACGTTTGTCTTCTCCATAAGCTGTGAATGGAATGTCCATATTATTGTATTCTTCAATTGTGGCTAAGTATTTTTTTAGCGTTGGCACTAACCCTAAATCATCTAAGGCCATCGGTCTCAAATCATAAATGATGCGACGCACTTCATAGAGCGCAGACCGAACCATGCCACGCACTTCCTTAATTTCTTTAAGAGCCTCATTAACGCCTCTTTGCCTGAAAGTACGATCGATTAAGTCAGAACGAAGCATAACGTTTGCGAGCATCTGAGCAGGTCCGTCGTGGATTTCCCTCGACAAACGACGACGCTCTTCTTCTTGAGCTTCAATAATTTGAAGACCAAACGCTTGCTTTTCTTTCGCATCCTCCAATGCCTCTGACACTTGTCTAAAGTCGTCATTTAAGTAGTTAAGAACAACTGATATCTTCCCACCTAATGCATCGGCACGTTCGACCGTATCTTCAAGTTTTCTTAAGCGACGTTCTAATTCATCTCTTCGTTCTCTTAGTTGTTTTTCCTGCTCACGCTTAACGGAAAGTTGCATTTGGAGTTGATGCGTCTGTTCATACACTTCGCGAATTTCCTGTTCTGAGTAACGGTCGAAGTGCTTACTAACTTCTGACAATCGCATCCTTGAGAAACGCACTTGTCGCTCAAGCGAATCTCCCGCATCTATAATTTCAACAACTTGCTTTTTCGTATCATTTAGTTCACGATCAAGCTGTTCGAACTCATTTCGGGACTGCTCGCCGATTTGAAATATTTCATCTTTACTATTCGTCACAGTATCGATCATCTCTTGGATGATGGAATCAAGTGCTTTTTCACCAATTTTACTCTCCGGCATAAAACGTCTCCTCCATCTATGTTCACATACTCATTCGTTTGGCCCATGTCTATTTTTGGGGGTAATTCTTAAAAAAGTTGAAATTCATCTATATTTTGGTAAGAACGGTCAAAATAATTTGTCGTTCGACATCTACATCTTTATAATGAAGTTTTAGGAGGTTAAATGCAAGATGCTAAACAATTATCTTACAGTAAATGGTGAAGGATTTGAAGAAATTGTTATTCAGAAATCTCGTTTTATTGGGTATGTAAAGCGTGTCGAAACGGAAGAAGAAGCTAAAGCATTTGTACAAGAAATTAAGAAAAAGCATAGTAATGCCACTCATAACTGCTCCGCTTATATGGTAGGAGAACACGATCAGATACAAAAAGCTCACGATGACGGCGAACCAAGCGGCACTGCGGGTGTACCTATTTTAGATGTTTTAAAGAAGAAAGAATTAAAAGACACTGCCGTAGTCGTTACCCGTTACTTCGGGGGAATTAAACTAGGTGCAGGAGGACTCATTCGCGCTTACTCAGGCGCGACATCTCAAGCTCTTGAAACGACTGGTATTGTAAGACGCCAGTTAATGCGCACAATGAAAGTAACTGTAGACTATACACTTCTTGGCAAGGTTGAAAATGAGCTGCGCAATAGCCAATATGCTCTGAAGGGGATTAATTACCTTGAACACGTGGAATTAGAAGTATATGTAGTCGAAGGCGAAGAAGATGCGTTTACATCTTGGATGGTTGACTTAACAAGTGGCCAGGCTAAGATTACTCAAGAGGAAGTTTCCTATATGGAGACGGATGTCACGACTGAAAAAGGAGACTAAAGTCATGAAGCGTAAAAGAACATCCAAGAAAAAGGTTTTTCTTTGGTCCTTTATTGTTCTTTTGTTACTAGGAGTTGGAGTAGCTTCCGGATACGGAGCTTACTTAACCGACAAAGCCAAAAACGCTACCAATAGTGCTCAGTTAGAACTGAAGCGTGGCGATATGTCCGCTAAGCGCGATGAAATGGTTGATCCATACCAGGATAACATCTCAATATTATTGTTGGGCGTCGATGATAGCGAAAAGCGAGACTTTGATAGCAACGCCCGCTCAGACGCTATGGTCCTTGCCACATTAAATGAGGAAGAGAAATCTATTAAACTCGTAAGCATCCCTAGAGACTCATACGCATATATCCCTCAAATGGACAAGATGGATAAAATCACGCACGCACACGCTTTTGGTGGAGTTGATTACGCGGTATCAACCGTTGAGGATATGTTCAATGTACCTGTAGATTACTATGTCCGTCTAAACTTTAATGCTTTTGTTGAGACTGTAGACGCGCTGGGCGGAATTGAATATGATGTACCCTTTGCATTCTCAGAGAAGAATAGCGAGGATATTCAAGGAGCAATTAAACTTGATGAAGGAACGCAAGAAATAAACGGTGAAGAAGCACTGGCCCTTGCACGCTCCCGACAATATGACAGTGACCAGGCTCGCGGCAAGCGTCAAATGAGGATTTTAAAATCGATTGTAGATGAAGCCGCAGACGTAAAGTCCATCACAAAATATGGTTCTTTAATCGATTCAATTGGCGCGAACATGAAAACAAATATGAGCTTTGATGAAATGAGCGCTTTACATGAATATGTACTAAACAGGAATATTTCATTCGAAACCATGCAGTTAGATGGTGAGGGGACGTTTATTGACGATCTGTATTACTTCAAGGTATATGATGACAGCCTAGCTTCGATTAAAAACGAACTACAGACACACTTGGATCTAGATCAAACTCCAGACACAATTGATGAGAAGAAAGAAGAGGACAACTCTTATGCACGGAATTCTCCTTCCGATTCAGAAGAGAATAATGAGAATTATTAATGAATATATTTTCACAGAGAAAAGGTAGCGAGGAGACCACTCCCGCTACCTCTTTAAATATCGACACAAATATGCAAAACCGCGAATGTTAAATCTACTTCATACATTACAAAGACAACATACGCGAATATTTCTCATCGTTAGACAGATTATTTCCCGGGAAAACTCAAAATCCCGCCCTATTTCAATAACTTTCATCTAATAAATAACCAAAGGTTGCATTAAGTCCTGCTCCAGCCAAGCAGCTCCTACCATATACAGTTGATCGATTGATCGATTGGTGTATGGTATTTCAAATAACCAGGAACAGGACGAATTGCATAGTTTTGATGAAGGTGATGGCCACCGCTCCCGCCGTCCCTTCCAACTAAATTGTGGTTGTCCGCTTCTAAGTCATTTGATGGAATAACGTGCTTACCGGAAATCACTTCACGTACATTTAACGTGTAATAAGTTGCGTAGGCCTGCCATTCCCGATAACTGCTTTCCCGTTCGCAACAAGGATTTCATCCACGTCCGCCTCTGTTCGCTCCTCCTCTTTCTTCAATCCCCCCCAATCAAACTCTCGATGAGCTTTCCGCTCCCACCTTTAGAGAAGCCCATACGATTGTGCTGATTCATGAACGATTCTAAGATAGGAAATACCACTCCGTTTGATACACCTGGAGCAAAATCAAGGGAAATCCCCATGGGACAATTAGAGATTTCACTTCCTTCTCAGTGAACCAACTATCTAAAAACTTACCCGGGGTACTTCAGCAACTGACTCCAAAGTTCAAGCAGACCACTTACTTTAAAATGGCGGTACATTTTAAAGATCTGCTTTCTTGCGTCAAAATAAGGAAGCTCCATTTGCACATGGGAAATGAAATGGGGGGGCAGTTTGACGCACTCAAGAATCGGCATCTCCCTAAGAAATGGCTGACACTAATCCGTTATGGCCACTACCGGTAACAATTGCATCTTCGTTCTCCATATCATCCTGATCACTCACTGTCCTAAGATGATTTTTAACAGTACCACTTGTCAAAGAAGACAAACGCTCTTTAGCACATTCCGCCCGCCAATCCCATAACAAAAAAAGCATCACCTTTACATGAAGCAAAGGTGATGCTTTTAACCATTATCGTTTAGTACGATAATCACGAATTAAGTTTAAGATTGGACGGTAATTTTGACTAATCAATCCAGTCAACTCTACTACCAGCTCAATTAAGATGAGCAAGGTGAATAGAACAAATAATGATCCAAACATCGTCGCCTGCGAGAAAATAACTGCCGCTAAACTAAAGAGCGCAGCCATTGCATAAATCATCAGTACCGTTTCTGGATGACTGTACCCTAATCGCAGTAAGCAATGGTGCAAGTGAGATTTATCCGGTGAGGATAGCGGTTTGCGCTGTACAAACCTTCTCACTATAGCGAAAATCGTATCGGAAATTGGAACGCCTAGAATAATAACTGGGATAATGAACGAGAATAAGGTAATGTTCTTAAACCCGAGTAAGGAGAGGACACTGATAATAAAACCTAAGAATAAGGCACCAGTATCGCCCATAAAGATCTTTGCTGGATAAAAGTTGTATATCAGGAAACCTAATGTGCTTCCAAGTGTAATTAGTCCGATCATTGATACAAAGAAGTCCCCCATGACAATCGCCATACCTGATATGGTTAACAAGGCTATAGAGGAAACACCAGCTGCAAGTCCATCAAGTCCATCAATTAAATTGATGGCATTGGTAATCCCTACAATCCAAACAATTGTAATCGGTATACTCATCCAGCCGAACTGGAGCGTATCTCCAAATGGCAAGTTGATGTATTCAACTTTTACATTACCGACCTGAACTACAATAATTGCAGCTGCAAGTTGCCCCGCAATTTTCCACTTAGGGGAAAGTTCTTTCATATCATCGAGTACACCAGTCACAATTATTATAGTGCTCCCTATAACAAGTGGCCAAGTATAACCTGAATCCGGGAAAAAGATAAGAACACCAGCAACGAAGCTTAAGAATATAGCTAATCCACCTAATCGCGGCATCAATTTTTGGTGTACTTTTCGTTCATTAGGTTTATCCGTCGCTCCAATTTTAACAGCTAACTTCTTCACCAATGGTGTGATGAGGATTGAAGCAATAAAGCATAATATTAAGGCCTTATATTCCATTTAAAGACCCTCCTCGGTTCTAGTATGTCCATTTTTATAAAACCACACAGCAATACTTACTTTCCAAATTAATGAATATCATTCACATTTCCGTTTAAAACTACCTTTAGGATTATAACACATCTGCGTTATAGCTAGAATATCGAATGTATATATTTCTTTCCTTATTTTCTTGAAAATCAAACGACGTTTCTCTTCAAAATGAGATAAAAATGCAAAATTATGAGGAAATTTGTTCTTATAAGGTAGACGTATACAACCCTTCATAGTTTCATTAATTTTTCATTTATGTATAAAATTCATGATCCAAGACACTTTTATGACTGTTTAAGTACAATATTTTTCACTACGTAGAAATATAATACTCTCTTTCTAGCGTTATATCTTTAACCAGAACTTACAACAGACTATTCCTTTCCATAATGTGACTGGCTCAACGCCGTATAGATCTAGCATATCAAGAAACTATTTTAATTTAAATTTCATAAAATTCTACCGATATTAACTAGAATTAATACTACCATGAGTGGTTAAAGAAATTCTATGCTTTCTGAAAAAAAAGGGAAAAATGTAGAATTTCCCCCGGCATCCAACTCGTATTCACCGTTTCATTTTGAGACGTTTCTGAATCGTATACTTTTAGTGTGAATTTCCTCAAAATACCTTATTATATAAGAGCCCTCCTCAGAGTAGAATCCAAATTTGTTTATTTCCAAAAAAACTTTACATTAAACCTAAATTTAAGCATAAAAAGA
The DNA here is from genome assembly GCF_014642405.1 of Pontibacillus salipaludis. Lineage (GTDB taxonomy): Bacteria > Bacillota > Bacilli > Bacillales > BH030062 > Pontibacillus > Pontibacillus salipaludis. The sequence continues at coordinate 135,489 of NZ_BMIN01000006.1, read as the reverse complement.
AAATTATTTGTGTGCACTTTATTTTTTTATAATAAAATCAATCTTAACTATTACTATTCACCAAAAATGCACTGGATTTTATAAATATTTTAGTTTATTTAAGAAAAAACTAGGTTAATGGTAGGGAAGGGACTATACCGAATGTATTTCGTTTAGAACAGCCTATACATTGATTGACACACATCGGAATGATTCGAGTATAATATTAAGCACGCTATTTTATTAGGAGGCTTTTATTAGAAAATGGGACAACCACAGAGGAAGAAATTAGATAAGACCCTGAAGCCCCACTGGGTTTGGGCAATTGCATTTGGTTCCGCCGTTGGGTGGGGTGCTTTTGTACTACCGACAGATTGGCTTGCGGGCAATGGACCATTACCAGTAGTCATTGGTTTCTTGTTGGGAGCTATACTAATGACAGTAATCGGTGTAAGCTACGGATTTCTCATTAAACAATTCCCTGTATCAGGGGGAGAATTTGCTTATGCTTATATTGGTTTTGGCAGAACCCATGCTTTCGTTGCAGGGTGGTTCTTAACGCTTGGTTACATATGTACAGTTGCATTAAATTCCTCGGCTCTTGCCTTACTAGGTAAGTTCTTATTCCCGAGTGTTGTAAAGATCGTTCCCCTATATACGATTGCAGGTTGGGACGTTTATCTCGGTGAGATCATCATTTCTACTGTTACATTAATTGTTTTTGCTTTCTTAAATATCCGAGGCGCCAGCTTTTCTGGTCGTTCTCAATTTATTTTCACAATGGTCTTACTATCTGGAGTCATTTTACTTGCGATCGGAGCGATTGTAAGCGATCAAGCGACTGCATCTAATATGCAGCCACTTATTGATCCAAGTAAACCAGCTATCGCATCGATCTTGGCCATTGTAGCTATAACTCCTTGGGCCTATCTTGGATTTGATAATATTCCGCAGGCTGCAGAGGAATTCGATTTTCCTCCTAACAAGGCATTTAAATTAATCGTCTACGCATTGCTTGCTGCTGGCCTTGCTTATTCTGTTATGGTGCTTACCGTTTCTAGTTTAGCTCCATGGCAAGAGCTAGCCGGATCTGCTTCTGCATGGGCAACTGGTGATGCTATTGATAGTATATTCGGTCGCCTTGGCATATTTATTATCGCGACTGCATTAATCATGGGTATTTTCACAGGCTTAAACGGATTCTATCTATCTTCAAGCCGCTTAATGTTTGCGATGGGACGTGCTCGTGTTTTACCACAAATGTTCCACCGTCTACACCCGAAATACAATACACCATACGTTGGAATTATCTTCACATCGCTCTTGTGCTTAATTGCTCCTTGGTTTGGACGTGAAGTGCTGCTATGGATCGTTGATATGTCATCCATTGGTGTAACCATTGCATACTTCTATTGCTGTGCTACAGCATTCCGTATGTCGAACTCAAAAGTTCAGAAAACCTTTGCTACTTTAGGGATTATCAGTGCGGCCACATTCTTCTTCTTACTTACAATGTGGTTCTTAGATTCTTCTCTATCTGCACCATCCTACATCGCATTAGCTGTATGGGCAGGACTAGGACTTCTCTTCTATCTCTTTAAACAGAAAGAATACAATGCTATACCACGCAAAGAATTGAACTATTTAATTACAGAGAAAGAAGAAATTCCACAGAATAAGTAAAACCCACGAGCCAACCGCCCAGCGGTTGGCTCTTTTTATCCCTTTACAGAGTTAAAGGGTGCCAGACACCCTTCAACTCTTTAGAGAATCACAGCGTGCCAGACACCCTGCAGTGCTTTAGAAGACTGCAGGGTGTCTGGCACGCTTTCTTTCACTGCAGTGTTGCTTTAGTCCTTAGTTTTGTTAAGGCGGGTTTACATTTAAGTCTTTAGGATGATTTTGTATTTTATGTTGTGATCACTATTCTTACAGTGCAATCGGTTCCATTGCTGTCAGTACAAGCTAGTAGTCCTTTATGCCCCTATGTTTCAGAACGATTACAGATGTTGCAACACTTGTAAAACCCCTATATATTAGTAAGGCAATCGATTGCACAGAACGAATCTACACAAAAAATTCTACTATTAAGAGGTGACAGATCACATGTACAAACCATCTAAGCGCCTGACCCGCTTATTCGCTACAACGGCAATTGCTGCAACGGTATTCACTGCAGCGGCACCTAATGTTCTAGCCGTGACACAACCACATCCCGACCAAGAACTGAATCAAGAAAATGTTAAGAAGCAAATGGAAGTTCAATCCGTTGAGCAACTAGAAGACGGTGTGAAATTAACCCTAACGGACCAGAAAGAAGCCTACATACGTTTATTCGCCGAAGATATGGCGAAGGTTTCAATCCTTGAGCAAGGAGAAGAAGAGTACTTCTCTGAAGGAATTGCGAAGAAAGAATGGGACGCTCCCTCTTTTGACGTAGAAGAGGATGAAAATGTTGTAACCCTTTCTACTGATGAAATTACAGTTAAGATTAAAAAGCAGCCGTTTGGCGTAAAGTTCCTTGATAAAGAAGGCAACGTTATTAACGAAGATTACATGCAAAACGGTGCTGGGTACGATGAAGACAAGCCATACGTTTACAAGAAGACAAATAAAGACGAAGCATTCTACGGTTTCGGTGAACAAGCTGGCCTTAACGTGAACCAACGCGGTGAGAGCATTGGTATGTTCAACACAGATGCTTACGCGTATCAGACAGACACGAAGTATCTTTACACGTCCATCCCATTCTTCATGGGTCTGAAAAATGATAAAGCGTACGGAATCTTTTTCGATAACACCAACCGTTCTTATTTTGAAATGGCTTCAGAAAGTGACGATTACTACTACTTCTACGCAGATGACGGGAAGTTAACGTACTACTTCATGTACGGACCTGAAATTCAAGATGTGTTAGATCGTTACACAGAACTTACAGGAAAAATGGAGAAACCAGCTAAGTGGACACTTGGGCTTCACCAAAGTAAATGGGGTTACACAGCTGAAGAGATCGAAAGCGTAGCTAAAACATACCGTGAGAAAGAAATTCCATTAGATACAATGCACTTTGACATCGACTACATGGATGAGTACCGCGTCTATACATGGGCTGACGATTACGCGAGTGAAGAACTTCATAACAATCTAGATAGTATGAACTTCCACAAAATTGCGATCAATGATCCAGCCGTTAAAAAAGATCCAGGTTACTTCATGTACGACGAAGGAACAGCGAACGATTATTGGGCGAAAAATCCAGACGGGACCAATTTCGTAGGTGAAGTTTGGCCTGGAGATTCTGTGTTCCCTGACTTCTCTAAAGAAGAAGTTCGTAACTGGTGGGCAGATCACTCTGAAATCCTTTACGATCAAGGAATCGACGGAATATGGAACGACATGAACGAACCGGCTGTATTTGATGGTCCATATCACACAGCTCCACTAGATGTAACATTCGGTGAAGGTGAGACCAAGCGTACACACGCAGAGTATCACAACCTTTATGGTCATGACGAAGCAGAAGCAACGTACGAAGGCGCGCTGCAGCACAATCCTGAAGAGCGTCCGTTCGTTTTAACTCGTGATATGTATGCAGGTACTCAGCGTTATGCAGCTCTTTGGACAGGAGACAACGTAAGTCAGTGGGATCACCTGCAAATGTCGATTCCAATGAACGCAAACGTTGGGCTTTCTGGTCAGCCATTCGTTGGTAATGATATTGGTGGTTTCGCAGATCGTCCAGACGCTGAAATGTACGCTCGTTGGATCGAAGTCGGCGCGTTCCTTCCATTCTCTCGCGTCCACTACGATAGTGATTCGAAAGCAGCGGTAAAACAAGGACAAGAGCCTTGGGCTTTCGGTCAAGAAGTAGAAGACATCAGTAAGAAGTACATCGAAATGCGCTATAAGCTAATGCCTTACCTATACAACACATTCGTAGAAGCAGCTGAAACAGGCTCCCCTGTTCAACAGCCGCTTGTGTACCAGTTCCAAGAAGATGAGAACACGTACGACATTAGCGATCAGTTCATGTTCGGTGAGGAAATGATGCTTGCTCCTGTCGTGAAAGAAGGACAGACAGAGCGCGATGTTTACCTTCCTAAAGGTGAAACATGGGTAGATTATTGGACTGGAGATGAGTATCAAGGCGGCCAAACGATTCATACAGCAGCTGAACTTGATCACCTGCCAATTTACGTGAAGAAGGACGCTATGATCCCTACTCGCGAAGTACAACAGTACACGGATGAGTTGCCTCTTGAAAACCTTGTACTTGATACGTACCTAGCAGAAGAAGCGAGCTACTCCTTCTATGAAGATGATGGTGCTACGATCGATTACAAAGACGGCGAGTACAACATCACGAACTTAAATGTGGTCCGTAAAGGGAAGCACATTGAGTTCACCCAAGAGAAAGAAGCAACGGGTTACGATAGTGAACTAGACTCTTACACACTTAAGTTAAACAATGAAAAAGCACCGAAGAAAATCAAAGCAGCTCGAGCGAAATACGCTGAAGTTTCTTCTGTAGAAGAAGTAAAAGCACAGCAAGAAACGTACTTCTATGATGAGGAAACAAGCACACTTTATGTAAATGTGCCTGCTGATACGCGTCACAAAGTTAAAATCTTTAGTGGCAAATAAGAAGGACAACACCCTTATCTTTCTTTAACATTTTTAACAGATAATAAGTACCGGCACCCCCTTACCCTTAGAACGATTTGCGAATTGTATAGGGATTGCCTGTACCACTCACATCTGAAAAATGGTAAAGTGTTATAGGGAGCATATCATGCTAATGTAAAAGCCATCTTAAGACTAACAGGCCTTCCTGTTAGTCTTTTTCTTTCAAAAAATTTGAACACAAAGGAGGGAATGGGATGAAAAAGAAACTTTATTTGCCGCTTATTTTTCTAGGTGTTCTTATCCTTTTACTTATACCGGCAAGATTCCTATGGTCCGAAGACGAAACATTTGAACCCCCTAATGAAAAATCCCCCGTTACGGACATTACAGTAGACACGATTGAAACCAATCTAGCAAGGTATAAACCTGGCCAACCGATCAAATTCGATGCTGTACTCTCTAAGAAACCTAAGAACAGTTTAGACATGAAGATTACGTATTATCATCTGAATGACGTTATTCATGAAAAGATCATCCAAGTTGATGAAAAAGAGATCAGCTGGGAGTGGACAGCTCCTAAAGAAGATTTTACAGGTTATTATGTTGAAGTGAGTCCTCTTCATAACCAAGAAGGCAATTCAACCATTGCACTTGATGTTTCTTCTTCATGGGATAAGTTTCCTCGCTACGGTTTCTTGTCTGATTTCTCCGAGAAACCTGAAGAAGAGCAAAAGTCGATCATCAACCAGCTCAACCGATATCATATTAATGGATTGCAGTTTTATGATTGGCATGACGAGCATCACCAGCCACTTAAGCTAGAAGACGACAAACCCCTTTCCTCATGGGAAAATATTGCGAACCAACCCGTCTCATATGGAACGGTTCAATCTTATATTGATTTAGCTCATAACAAGAATATGATGGCGATGTCGTACAATTTGTTATACGGCGCCCTCTCTGAAGCTGAAGAAGATGGGGTAAAAAAAGAATGGCGTTTATACAAAGATCAGGAACAAGAGAACTACGCTGTTCATGAACTTCCTGATGACTGGAAAAGCGACATTTACTTAACGAACCCGGCTAATGGCAGTTGGCAAAATTACATTTTTGATCAGCAACAAACCGTATTTGATCATTTAACATTTGATGGATGGCACATTGATCAGCTCGGAGATCGAGGCGATGTGTATGATTACAATGGGGACCCGGTTGCTCTTGACGAAGAGTTTAAGGGCTTCTTGGCGAATGCTGATGAAACATTCGAAGATAAACAGCTTGTCATGAACGCTGTCAATCAGTTTGGCCAGAAACAAATCGCCAACTCCTCTGCCCCATTTTTGTATACAGAGTTGTGGAATCCGTTTAAATCGTACGAAGAGTTGAACGAGGTATTAAAAGAAAACGAAAAGCTTTCTGAAGGTAAGAAGAACACTGTGTTAGCAGCTTATATGAACTACGACAAGTCTGACCAGGAAGGAACGTTTAATACACCTGGTATTCTATACACCGATGCACTGATTTTCGCTCAGGGCGGTGCTCATCTGGAGTTAGGAGAGCACATGCTTTCGAAAGAATACTTCCCTCATAATAAGTTGGAGATGTCTGATGAACTAAAAGACAAAATGGTCCATTATTATGACTTCATGGTAGGATACGAAAATGTCTTACGTGATGGCGTTACATCAGCTCCGTTAAAGATTACAACGGAGAATTGGGTTCGCTTAACTTCTCAACCTGAAAAGGGACAAATTTACACATTCGCGAAGAAGCAGGAAAACCGTAAGATCGTCCATTTCTTGAATTACTTTGATGCGACTCATATGAATTGGCGCGATACAAACGGAACCCAGTCCGAACCTTCCGTAAAAGGCGACCTAACCGTCACCATTCAGGAAGAGAAAGAAGTAGACGAAGTATGGATTGCCTCCCCAGACTGGAATGAAGGCCTTCCAACCAAACTCAACTTCACCCAAGAAGACGGCGAACTAACCCTCACCATACCCAAAATCAAATACTGGGACATGATCGTCCTCGAATACAACTAGTACAACAACACTCTAAAGCAATGAAGCGTGCCTGGCACCCGGTGTTGCTTTACAGCGTTAACGCAAGAAACGGTGTCTGGCACCCTTTATCATACTAAAGGGAGTCAGGCACCGTTTTTTATAAGTGCTGGTTGAATGTTGGAATGGATTCAAGGGAAGGTCCTTCTTTGATTTGCAATGGCTTTAATAAGTTATCCATCCCTATTTCATCACGAAGAGTTAGGAGTTCTGCTAACGAAAGGTTCGTATCCATTTGTTTAGACAAATCGGTGGCGAGTTGCTTTAAGGAAAGAAGCGTAAGGAAAGACATTTGGGTCATATCCTTCATCACCCCTGCTACATCTACACTCTCTGGATTTTCTAACGAGACACCTTCATCAGCCATTTTGGCCATAACCTCTTGAATCGCCGGATTTTCCATCGTTTGATCCATCATATCCTTCATAGATTCTTGATCGACGCGAACATAGTAATCCACACTTCCGCCTAATTGGTCTTCAAAGCTTTGAATCATTTTCGACGTGGATTTCTGTGCAGCAACCTCTTCTACGTTAGAGACAAACACAGTATGCTGGTTCGGTTTATAAGACAAAAGCGCAAGGTTCGCTTTCTGTTCATTAATATCTTGAATCACTACGACTGACAAAGCGTCCGATTCCATCCCTGGATCATCCTCTAGATCTAACGGACTCACTTTAGGAAAATCATGACTATATGAGCGCGTTTGACTCTCATTCGCTTCCTCTTCTGCTACGGTTTCGTCTTCATCTGTAGAAGAACTAGTCCAAAAATCTTCATTTATCGTAATACCTGCCAAAAACAACAGTAGCGCAAGACTAAACAGGGACCTCCCAAATCGCGGCCTCATACACATCGATCCTTTACCTTTTTACCACCCATTCTAGCCAAACTCCCTAACCCTCATACCTAACAGCCCAACAAGAAAGACGAGCTTTAGTCCTTTAGATCATCGCAGGGTGCCAGACACCCTTTACTACTTCACATCACAGAAGCGTGCCAGGCACCCTTTAGCTTTGTGCTCCGTTAAAGGGTGTCTGGCACGCTTCTGTGCTTTACCATATAAAAGAGGGACAGGTCATCTGTCCCTCTTGGTTTAAAGTAGTGTGTATTTGTTTTTGGGGCGTCCTTTAGATCCGTAATGGGATTGAATCTCGACCTCCCCCATTTCAACGAGGTAATTCAGGTATCTGTGAACCGTTTGATAGGAAACGGGAAGATGTTTCTGAATTTCATTGATTGTCTGAGGTTCGCTTTGATTGTAGAGATATGATTTTACCTGGCGTAATGTATCTTCGTTTATCCCTTTTTCTATGAAGGCTGTCTGAGTTCCATCTTGGAGCTTAGCCATTTTCAAATTCAGCTTAATACGCGATAACAAATCAGCCGCTTTAATCGGTTTCAGGGCAAAGTCGTTCGCCCCTTCTTTCATAAAGGACTCTGATAATTCAATTCGCTCATCAACAGTAAGCACTATAATCGGAACATGGGGATCTTGTTTACGGATGGCTTTTACCGTTTGAATACCGTCCCATTCGGGCATGTGATAATCAACCAAAACGAGCTGATGGCGCCCTGCCGCAAACGCTTCGGCGCCCTCTTTCCCATTTATCGCTGTTTCGGATTCCCAGCCTCCAAATTCGCAAATTTCCTGTACAGTAAAACGAATATCTTCATTATCATCAATGACTAAAATCATAAGCTTCCTCCTCTACATAAACAGGTAAATAAACCGTCACAAGGGTCTTCACATAAGGTGTACTCTTCATATCAATCGAGCCACCATGCTGGTCGACCACGCTTTTGACAAAAGGCAAGCCAATCCCTGATGAACGTTTGGTGCTAAACCCTTCTTCCCAAATCTCCTCTAGAATCTTCGGGTCTACACCTGGACCATCGTCTTGAATGGAGAACGCCACACCATCTTCATAAGAATACGCTTGAACAGAGAGCGTGCCTCCTGTTTCTTTTAACGATCGAATCGCGTTTTCCACCATGTTGGATAGCGCCCGTGAAAACCGAATTTTATTCACATGAATCGGTGGCAGCTCTTCTTCTACATCGACTGAAACATCGATAGAATCGTCATCAATGGAAATGTGACTTCTTACATAATGAATGACTTCCGAAACTTCCATCTCACGCTTCGTGTCCTCATGCAAAATCTCAGATACCATATCCTTCATCTTGTCTACCGATCCATAGATTCGATCGAAGTATCCTTCCACCTTCTTGTCTTCATTCTTCAACTCAATCAATGACACGAGCCCTTCGACCGTCACAAGAGGTGTCTTCATATCGTGAACCAATGAATGAATCTCTTTATAAACATTGGTTTCAAATAGTTCCCCACGTGTACGCTGAAGCTCCTCGGTTTGCTTTTGGTACTTCCGTGTCATCGTAACTTGCTTACTAAATAAATGAAGAATCGTGGTCACAATCACAGCAATGAGGAAGAAGCCTGCGAATAAAATAACGGAAAGGGTGCTAAACAACGTATTGTCTGTTAAATACTCGTCAGCGAGCTTAATACTGACGGCAAAATCATCTGTACCTATGCCAAAGACCGTTAGCTCTGGCACCATATTCAACCACTGGACCGCGAAGAACAAAAATAAAAGAATGACGCTAAACATGCTATAGAAGTATCGTTGCTCAGGGATAAAGTTATGTAAAAACAAAAGAATCGCAAGCAGCCCTAAGTGAATCGAATAGGAGTAATGTTCATGATGAATGACATTAAACAGATGCACACTTCCCATTACAAAGACAACGAGCAACCCTTGATACAGAAGTGAACTACGATTTTTAGACAACGCATAAGCAACGAACATACTCCCAAGATAAATACAATAAAAGATCAAAAAATACCAGGATGCATAGGACAATGCCGTTACTAAAAGACTCCCGCTATCACTCATCGTCAAGCTCTCTTCAATATTATTATAAATCCAAGACGTCCAATCCTTCGTTAAACTCGGAAACAAAATCCCTATCACCAACAACACCACACCACCAACCACATAACCAACCATCTTCCCACCTCCTTTATTGCTTCACCGCACGAAACGGTGCCAGACACCAATTAGCGCTTTACTGTACGAAAGCGTTTTAGCGGAAGGCTAAGTTGAATGGGGTTTTGATGTCTTCTATGTCTTCGACGAGTGTTACGGGTACGGAGTATTGTTGCGCTTGTTCTAATAAGGCTTCATTGTATTCTAATTCTTGCAGGCCAATGACGTAATCGGCATGGGGAATGGAAGTTTTGTAAAGTTCCCATGTGTAAGCATCTTCCCTTGAAGCTCCACTCAATTGGACAACGATAATCGGCGTATCTCTCGCCTCTGCTTCTTCATACAAGCTCTCTACACGCTCTTTCTCTTCCTTATAAGACCTGTACGTTTGGCGGACGCCGTGAGGACTATATCCGACCACTACAATCATCGTCTTGTATTCGTATAAGTCAGTAGCTAATGCGCGAGGGCGATAATCTCCATCTAAATTTAATTCCTCAGCTATGTAGGAGAACACTTTCCCTTCAATCGCTTGACCTGCTGACGTTATGAGGATGGGTTCTTTCCCAATCGGTGCGGGGAGGTTCGGCCAAGAATTCCATGTTTCCTCGGAACTGTCTTGGTATCGAACCAAAATCAACACCACACATCCTACGATGAGCGCGATGACGATGGAGTACTTTTTCATCTGATCCCCCCCTGTATCATTATTTCGCATATAAAAAAGGATAAAGTTCGCCAAACTTTATCCTAAAGTGTACATGAATCCATGTGGTTATTAAATGTATTTTTTGAAATTTGCCACTATTGCCTCAGGCGCGGGTCAAGGGCATCCCGAAGTCCGTCGCCAAGAAGGTTAAAACCTAATACAACTAATAGAATCGCAAGCCCAGGAAACATTACGACCCATGGAGCCGTCTGGAGTGCATCGACTCCGGCTTTCAACATTGCTCCCCACTCAGGCGTTGCTCCTTGAGCACCAAGTCCAAGGAAACTAAGACCCGCTGCATCCAAAATAGCTGTACCGATACTTAACGTGGTTTGGACAATAATCGGCGCCATACAGTTCGGCAGTACATGACGGAATAGAATACGACCATTCTTCACACCTGTCGCTCTGGCCGCTTCCACAAATTCTTTTTCCTTAACAGAAAGCACCGTCGAACGCACAATACGGGCAAATTGCGGAACACCGACAATTCCGACTGCAATCATAGCATTCGTAAGACTTCTCCCCATCACTGCAACCATGGCAATCGCAAGAAGAATACTTGGAAATGCCATTAAGATATCAATAAATCGCATCACAATCATATCCACCCAGCGTCCGAGGTAACCAGAAATTCCACCAAGAAGAATACCCACCACGGCTGAGATCCCAACTGCAATGACACCGATTTGGATCGATATTCGAGCCCCGTGTACAATACGACTGAAAATATCTCGCCCAAGGGCATCCGTACCTAACCAGTGCTCCCCAGAAGGAGGTTGGTACCGGTCAATGACACTTCCATCGTCGATCGGATGATACGGCGCAATGAGAGGAGCAAATATCGCAATGATAATAAGTAATGTAATAATGATTAAACCAAGCAACGACGTTTTGCTTTTTACAATACGGGAGAAGGCATCTTTCCATAAACTTATCTCTTTAGGATCTGCCTGCTCCATCCGGCTTTCTTCTTCCGATTGCACTTCTGCTACTGGCATAAGGGTCACATCCTTTCTTAGTCAAATGAGATTCTCGGATCGATGAATTTGTACATAATGTCTGTTAACAGGTTCACGAATACAAACATGATCGCGATCACCAGAATCGTACCTTGAACAACCGGGTAGTCACGCCCGAGAATCGATTGCAACACATAACGGCCAACACCAGGCCAGGAGAAGATTGTTTCCGTAAGGACAGCCCCTCCTAAAAGGAAACCAAACTGTAATCCAATAACCGTCAGAACAGGTAAGAACGCGTTCTTTAGCGCATGTTGGAAAACAACCAGGTAACTTGCTAACCCTTTTGCATCAGCAGTTCGTATGTAATCTTGATTCATCACTTCAAGCATACTTGAACGAGTCATACGAGCAATTATCGCCATCGGAATCGTACCAAGTGCAATGCCAGGCATTAACAAGTGAACAAAAGCATCACTGAAAGCTTCCCAGTTCAACGTTAGAATGCTATCTAGTAAAAAGAAATTCGTAATCGTTTCAAGCTCTGTTCCAGTAGAAAGGCGACCAGAAGCAGGCAGCCACTGCAATTTAACCGAGAACAACCAGATCATCATAAGTCCAAGCCAAAAAATCGGAATCGAGACCCCAAGCAAGGCCCCCGTCATACTTAAGTTATCAAACCATGAATATTGTTTAACAGCAGCAATGACACCTGCTAGAACCCCAATAACAGTAGCAAGAAGCATCGCGAATAAACTGAGCTCAACGGTGGCTGGCAAACGATTTTGCAACTCTTCAGCTACGGGTTCTTTTGATTTAACGGAAGTTCCAAGATCTCCAGTTGTAAGATCACCTAGGAAACTACCATATTGAGCGATGTACGGATCGTTTAACCGTAGTTCTTCACGAAGCTGCATCAACTGCTCTTCGTTCGCCTTGCTTCCTAGCATACTTCGCGCTGGATCCCCTGGTATCATATGAATAAGTGAAAACGCCAGGATCGAGACGCCAAGTAAAACAGGAATGGTCATCAAAAATCTTCGAACAATGTAACTAACCATCCTACACCCCTCCTCTTCTTATTTAGTAAAAGGTGCCTGTCCCTCTAAACACGAGGAACAGGCCATTGCTTCTTTTTAAGGTAATGTAATGTGATTGAATTTCTCAGTACCTGTAGGGTGTGGTACATATCCTTCGATGTTGTTCTTCGCTGCAATCGGTGGTGTGGTGTGAGCGATTGGCAGCCAAGGTGCATCATCATGGATAATTTTCTGAGCTTCTTTATATAGTTCCGCGCGCTTTTCTTGATCTTGTTCCACTTGCGCCTGTGTTAACAGGTCATGGATTTCATCATTTTTATAGAAAGCGATATTTCCTGCAGAACCTTTTTTAGCATTATCTTTATCTAGCAATACATATAAGAAGTTATCAGGATCGCCGTTATCACCAGTCCAACCTAAGAAAGCCATGTCATGCTCGCCGTTTTGCGTTTTCGTCTGGTGTGTTTCCCATTCATTCTCAACGATCTCAACATTTACATTAACCTTCTTAAGCATTTGCTGAATCGCTTGAGCCGTTAGTTTTGGCTGTGGCAAGTAAGGGCGTGGGTTAGACATCGCGTAAAGCGTAACGTCTAAGCCGTCACCGTAGCCCGCTTCAGCAAGTAGCTTCTTCGCTTCTTCAGGATCATAGCCATATGGTTCTACATCATCGTTGTATCCCCATAAGCTTGGCGGCATTGGGTTCTTCGCGTCTTTTCCAAGTCCTTCAAAAAGAGTAAGTAGTTCTTTCTTATCAACACCTAGGTTGATCGCTTTTCGCACTTTAGGATCTGCCATTGGGCCATCCTGATCTGTGTTCATCGCCATGTACCCAACGTTCATGGATGGACGACGGAATACTTGAAGATCTTCATTGCCTTCTGCACCTGAAATATCCTGTGGATTTAACCCTTTCATCATATCGATCGAACCAGATTGAAGCTCTAAGTAACGAGCACCGTTATCAGGAATAACACGGAATACAACTTGGTCAACTTGGGCTACATCACCAAAATAGTCCTCGTTTTTATCAAGAGTAATCTTGTCACCTTTAGACCATGAGTTAAACGTGAAAGGTCCTGTTCCAACCGGATTTTTAAAGTAGTTCTCACCATGCTCATCTACAGCATCAGGACTTGCGATTCCAAATGGAGGCATCGCTAGCGTATAAATGAACGGCGCATTTGGTTTATCTAGCGTGAACGTTACTTCATAATCGCCTGTTGCTTCAACAGACTTTAGGAATCCGTTCGGGTCTTCTTCAGAACCACCAAACATATACCCAAAGTAAATCGAATCATCCGTTTCTACCCAACGGTCAAAGTTATACACAACATCTTCTGCTGTGAAGTCTGTACCATCATGGAACTTCACGTCTTCACGAAGCTGGAACGTATACTTTTTCCCGTCATCACTTACTTCCCACTCGGTAGCAAGACCAGGTTTCACTTCTGTACCGTCTTCTTTGTAAGTGACTAACGTGTCATAAATCTGCTGCGTAACATATAGAGACTCACCATCGGTTACCTTTGAAGGGTCTAACTGCTGAGAATCAGCTCCTCTAGCAAATACAAGTGTGTTGTCCTCGTTCTCGGAACTTTCTGTATCATCGCCACTTTCTTCATTGTCCGTGGACGCCTGATCGTCTCCACTACACCCTGCTACTACTAATAGAGTTAACAGTGCTACGCCTAGAAGCGTCCTAAGTAAATGTTGTTTCATCCATGGTACCCCCTTATTTAATATAAAAAATGTATGCTTTAAGCCTTAAACAGGCTCTTCCACAACTTCTTTCACCAAATGACAAGCAGCTTGGTGATCCCCCGCTGCAACTGACTTCAAATCAGGATGCTTCACCCGACACTGCTCTTCTGCAAACGGACAGCGTGTGTGGAATTTGCACCCTTCTGGCGGATTAGAAGGGCTAGGTAAATCCCCTTCTAGCATAATGCGCTCTTTCTTCTTATGAGGATTCGCCTCTGGTATTGCTGATAATAGGGCTTGTGTATAAGGATGTTTCGGATTTGAGTACAGCTCGTCCACTTCCCCAACCTCAACAATTTCACCAAGATACATCACAGCGACACGGTCACTAATGTGATGCACGACACTTAAATCGTGAGCGATAAATATGTAGGTTAAGTCAAACTCTTTCTGCAGATCTTCCATTAAATTAACAACTTGTGCTTGAATCGACACATCAAGCGCTGAGACGGGTTCGTCACAAATAATGAGCTCCGGATTCACCGTCAATGCCCTCGCAATTCCGATACGCTGTCTTTGTCCACCACTAAACTGGTGTGGATAACGATGTTTATGGTAAGAACTGAGTCCAACTTTATTAAGGAAATACTCCACCTTTTCGGCACGCTCTTTTTTCGGAATGTTAAAGGCCTTCATAGGCTCTTCAATAATTTGTTCAACCGTCATGCGCGGGTTCAGTGATGCGTATGGGTCCTGGAAAATAATTTGGATATCCTGACGAAGCTTACGGAGTTTCTCTCCCTTAAGCTTTGATATATCCTGACCCTTGTACAACACTTCTCCTTCTGAAGGGTTGATAAGATTAAGAATGGAGCGACCTGTCGTTGACTTTCCACATCCGCTCTCCCCAACAAGACCAAGCGTTTCACCCTTACGAACTTTAAAAGAAACACCATCTACGGCCTTAACAGCACCCACTTTACGAGGGATGATGCCGCCCCCTTTGATTGGGAAGTGCTTTTTTAAATTGTTAACTTCCAAAAGTGTTGTCATGACGTCACCACCTTTTCTTTCTCTTCATATAACAAGCAGCGTACGTGGTGGTTATCGGATTCTTCAAGAAGCGCTGGGTCGACCTCGAGGCATTGATCCATCGCGTGTTTGCAACGAGGTGCGAAACTACATCCCTTAGGTAATGCTCTTAGATCCGGTGGAAGTCCTTGAATCGGTTCGAGTCGGACTTTTTCTTTCACGATCTTCGGGATCGATCCGATTAACCCCCATGTGTAAGGGTGCTTAGGATGATCAAACAGCTCATGAACGTGGGCAAACTCAACTGGCTTGCCGGCGTACATCACCATCACTCGCTCACACACCTCAGCCACTACACCAAGGTCATGGGTGATCATAATAATCGCCATTCCGAGCTCTTTCTGTAGTCGCTGAAGCAACTCTAAGATCTGGGCCTGAATCGTTACATCAAGCGCTGTCGTTGGCTCGTCGGCAATTAAGACTTCAGGATCACACGATAACGCAAGAGCGATCATAACCCGTTGCCTCATACCCCCACTGAACTCGTGTGGATAACTTTTTAATCGACTTCTAGCAGAAGGAATCCCAACAAGATCTAGGAGCTCTACTGCACGATCGACCGCTTGCTTTTTCGAAACGTTTCGGTGAGCCCGTATCGTTTCAACCATCTGCTTCTCAACTGTGAACACAGGATTCAGTGAAGTCATCGGATCCTGGAACACCATCGAGATGCGGTCCCCTCTGATCGCGCGCATTTCCCTATTAGACTTTGAAAGAAGACTTTCTCCCTTAAACATAATGTCACCTTTGGCGATCTTCCCTGGGTCTTTGATCAGTCGCATAATCGACATGGCGGTAATACTCTTACCAGACCCAGACTCTCCAACAATACCAAGTGTCTCGCCAGGTCTGATGTCAAAACTCACACCATCCACAGCCTTAACAATGCCGGACTTTGTATGAAATTGTGTATGCAAATTGCTAACCGAAAGTATAGGTTCCTGTTCCATCGCAATCCCTCCTATTCGGAAAAGGAAAAAAATCAGTAAATTCAGAAATTATTGAAAACTTATGTTGCTTATTATAGCGAACATTAAACCCCATTCGACCTTTTTCTCATATTTCTCAAAAATAATATGACAAAATTATGACACGTTACCACACTAAACAACCAAAGCGTGCCAGACACCCTTTAGCGCTCTACAGCATTGATGGGTGCCTGGCACGCTTTAGTTCTGCACAGCATTAATGGGTGTCTGGCACGGTTCATTGCTTTACTGCACAAAAGGGAGGAGAGGAGTTTTGTGTTGGGGGTGGGTTGTGCGGTACAATGGCAGTATTGTATAAGTACGTTCATGGTTAGAAAGGGAGTCTTTTTGATGATTGATATTACATCGACGGAAGTGTTGGAACTAAGCGGTTGGTTAACCTATCAGCGTGGTGCGAATTATTATCAGGATGGATTGGTAAAGAATATCAATCGTTATGTAGGAACGGACCCAAATCGCACATTCGTACATGCGACTGTAGAAGGTAGCCGTATAGAGGATTATGAAGTTCATCTTACGTTTTCCACTCAATATGGAAATTACGAGCGTGGCCGCTGTACTTGTCCTGCCTACGCAGATGGACAGGCAATGTGTAAACATATGGTCGCAGCTTTGCTTGAGACAATCGATCGTTACACGAATAACACCACCGTGTGGAACAAACAGAATGATTCTCTCACAGACCGTGGCATTTTTGCTCAGCCATCTGCAACAGACACGACGAAGCAGTTGAACCTTGCTTCATCTTTTGTCGATGAACTCATGGATTATATGGCGAATGAAGAGGACGAAGCTGGTCTCTTCCAGTCTTCTAAAGAACCCCTCTACTTGCAATTTGAGCTTGAGAATATCGCTTCCCGCTTCGCACAGCGAGACAGCGTTGAGCTTTCCATGAAAGCAGGAACCTCAAGACTTTACGTCGTCAAAGACCTCGCTGAGTTCATTGATGCATGGTACGAACAGGAACCCCTTTACTTCACACAATATTATACGTACGATCCGGAACAGCAGATTATGGCCCCTGAGGATGCAGCCGTTTTAGAGAAGCTTTATCCTCTAGTAAAAAGCCAGCAAATATACGCTGAGAATGATTTCTACCGTTCAAGCAGCTCTAAGAAAACAATCCGAATTCCAGATCAATTTCTGACAGAGCTACTGAGTCTTTTTGAAAACTGTGACTCCGTTGTGCTGAAGCACCATAAATCAGAGATTCCATTTAAAGTTGCGCACAATACATTTCCTGAAAGCTTTCTCTTATCAAAAGAAGGCGATTATTTCTCACTTTCCATTGCAGATAATGGATTCTTAGCACAACCGATCGGAACGGCTCCTTACCTATATAAAGATGAGCTCGTTTATAAAATTAGCGACTCCTTACGGCCAACGGTTCTTCCGCTTTTCCACCATTTACGAGAACAAAGCTCCAATCGCCAGCTTTTTGACCGGGAGCATATTGAGCAACTCGCAGGAACGGTGTTTCCTATTTTAGAAGCTCATAATCTCCTCCAAGTGGACAACGGAATAACGAGTCAGATCAAACGCTATGACCTGGCACCTGTTATGTATCTAAATGAGCAGGACGGAAGCTTGCGGGCGGATCTTGAGTTCCATTATGGTGATGAAACGATCAACCCATTTACAGGCGGTAGAGAGGAATCCGAACAACTTCTGTCCCGTAATATGAAAAAAGAACGGCAGATTATGAACCTAATCGAGCAAGCAAATTTCCACTGGAATGGGTCTGTTCTTTCCTTAAGTGGCAGTCAAAACCTGGGTCGCTTTTTCTACCGGATCTTACCCGAGCTAGAAAAGCGCGCAGATGTGTACAAAGCACCTGAAGTCGATGAAATGTACAGCAGCCTCCCTGAAGAGGTACCCGTTTCTCTCGATGTTGACGAGAACTACGGGTGGTTCGAAGTACGTTTTCCAACAGACGACTTAACCGACGATGATATTCAGCAGTTATTCCGTTCATTGAAAGCAAAAGAAGATTATCACCAGCTTAGTAACGGGAAGATCTTATCGCTTGAGGACGATGCCTGGGATAACACTCGTAATCTTTTCGAAGACCTAGACCTCGATGGGAATGATATTCACGATGGCGTGATGCATTTACCGAATTACCGTGCACTCCAGGTGGACACGTCAACAGGTGTGAAACAAAGTGAAGCGTTCCAAAAATTAATTGAGACCGTAAAAAGTCCGGAAACGTTAAATGAAACGCCACCAGACAAGTTACAGGCGAACCTCCGCGACTATCAGCTACGAGGCTTTCAATGGCTTCGCGCCTTATCCCGACATGGTTTCGGCGGCGTACTAGCAGATGAAATGGGACTTGGGAAGACGCTTCAAGGTCTAGCGTATATCGTAGCCGGCCGGGAAGAGCGCCCTGACGCTCATCCATTCCTTGTTGTCGCTCCGGCTTCTCTCATTTATAACTGGGAACAAGAAGCGAAGAAGTTCACACCAGACCTTAACATCCGCGTCGTGGCAGGCTCTAAGCAGGAGCGTAATGCCATTATTGAGGACTTGAGCGGTGTCGATTTGATCATTACATCGTACTCGATGATCCGTCGGGATGTGGAGCAATACAAGCCGTATTACTTTCAAGGGATGCTTCTTGATGAGGCTCAGTCATTTAAAAACCACACGTCCTTAACGTATAAAGCGATCCAAGGGGTTCGTGCCGAAACAGCTTTTGCCCTAACAGGTACTCCTGTTGAGAACCGCGCTGAGGAGCTATGGTCCCTCTTCTCTGTCGTTATGCCTGGGTTATTGTATGATCGAAAGACGTTCAAGAACCTTCATCAAGGTATGGTACAGAAGAAGATCACACCATTCGTGCTACGCCGAACGAAGAAGGAAGTCCTGAAAGAACTTCCAGATAAGATTCAAACGGTCCGCTATACAGAGTTAACAAAAGAACAGCGTCAACTTTATGTAGGGTATCTGAACGAGGTGCAGCGTCAGACGAAGTCCCAGTTACAAGGCGATGGTTTCCAAGCAAATCGCATGCAAATCTTAAGCAACTTAACGCGTTTGCGCCAGATTTGCTGTCACCCATCCTTATTCATGGAAAACTATCAAGGGGACTCAGGGAAGCTTGAAGAGCTCCGAACGTTCATTCAAGAAGCTCACGCCAACGGCCAACGAATGCTCATTTTCTCTCAGTTCACATCGATGCTTGGCTTAATTGCTAAAGTGGTTGAGGAAGAGAATCTCACCTACTTTTACCTAGACGGTTCCACACCATCACAAGATCGTGTGAAAATGGCCACCCGCTTCAACGAAGGGGAACACGATGTGTTTCTTATCTCGCTAAAAGCCGGAGGAACCGGACTAAACCTGACAGGGGCAGATACAGTTGTCCTCTATGACTTATGGTGGAACCCAGCTGTTGAGCAACAAGCAGCAGACCGCGCCCACCGCATAGGGCAGAAAAAATCTGTCCAAGTCGTCAAAATGATCGCTCAAGGGACCATTGAAGAGAAAATCCAGTCCCTGCAAGAGAAAAAACAAGACCTATTCGACACGCTGATCCAGTCCGGAGAAGGCAACCTCACCGCCCTATCCGAAGACGACATCCGCGAAATCCTATCCATCTAAGCCACCGGCTCTTTATTGCTCTAAAGCAATGCTTGGTGTCTGGCACCCTTCAGTGCTCTAAAGCAATGCTTGGTGTCTGGCACCCTTTATCGCTCTAAAGCAATGCTTGGTGTCTGGCACCCTTTAGCGCTCTAAAGCAATGCTTGGTGTCTGGCACCCTTCAATACGGTGAATTAGAAAAGGCCTGCCGCTCTCGTTGATGAGTGCGACAGGCCTTTTGTTTTATTTTTTATAGAAGTATTCGTCTAACCATTCTTTGAAGTATTCAAAGTCATCGTAGACACGGTTTTTGTAGAACTCAGACCAAATGTTGAGTTCTTTAGCAAAGCCATCAAAATCTTCACCAATTGCATTCACTATAGCTTTTTCACTGTGATAATCTAAGAACCCGTGCTTAAGGTCCGTATCTGCTCTAGCGTGAATTTTTGCTGAAATTTTACCCATTGTCTTAACCGTTCTCTTCACTTCTTTGTGCTCTTGTAAGTGCTTTTCCTTTAGATCTTTCTCATAAGGGGAGCGCTCACGCACATAAAAGTCGCGGTTTTGCATCGTAAAGTAACCTAAATACGGGTCAGACATGTGATGCATCGCTTGTTGAGTAGTGATGACCCGCTTCCCTTGTTGTTTATTGGATTGCCAAAAATCTTCATCATACGGGAAGAAGTAAGCTGGAATCGGCGCACGCGCTTCTTTTGCCTCTAAAATAATGTCATCATGATGCTCATTATCATGCTGGCCTTCAATCAATATATAGAAACGCTTCAATCCAGTTGAGCCAATGCCTGCGCCCTTTTTCTTGACGATATCTTTAATATCATAGTGTTCATTACTCTGAAAGCTCTCTTCTGCCAAACTCTCCAAGTACATATTCCATATCTTCACAATTTCTTTATACTCGTTATTAGAAACTGAGTCGAGCTTCGTTTTTTCCCGGTCGAAAACACGATTTCCCTCAGCATCAAATGTTGTTTGTTTATCTAATTCATGGGTAGCCTGGCGTTCCTCAAGCTTCTTAAGAGCCTTCTTGATCGGCCCTTTCGTATGATCTACAGTGAAACGAGTCGTAACAGGATCTTCATCACCTTTTACGAACTTGTTCATTTGTTTGTAATAAGCTTTCAAGTATT
This sequence comes from Pontibacillus salipaludis, assembly GCF_014642405.1. Taxonomy (GTDB): domain Bacteria; phylum Bacillota; class Bacilli; order Bacillales; family BH030062; genus Pontibacillus; species Pontibacillus salipaludis. The sequence goes on along the minus strand of NZ_BMIN01000006.1, from coordinate 114,575 downwards.
TCTCCACGAGATCATCTTGAGCTTCCTTGTCGAAACCTTGCTGTTCAGCAAACAACCGGATACTGACCACCATGCGTAATACATCGTAGAGGTAGGAACCAAGGTACCCTTCGTCAAAATCATCTACGTCAAAAACAATTTCACCGCTCTCATTTTGGAAAGCACTAAAATTGTCAAAATGAAGGTCCCCCATAATCCACGTAGGCTTATCATCCGGCGTATGGTAGCTAAACGGAATGTTTGTTACATCATAGTAAAACAAGTACGCACTACCTCTGAAAAAGCTATAAGGATCCTGCTTCATCTTGTTATACTTCACCTTACGATCCGTTTTACTCAAGTTCATTAAATAGCCATCAAACTGCTCCAAAATCGTATGCAACGTCTGCTTGCGTAAATATTTTTTTGTATCTTTTATACGTTCACCAGAATGTTGAACCATACCTCTACCTCCTTTTTTACCTATTGTGAAACATTCCCCTCACTCCGTAAACCAAAACTAGGCAAAAGCTGGTGACTTTACCACGGCTACGCACTAAAGGGTGCCTGGCACGCTTTACTCTGCTAAAGGGTTTTGGATGGCTTGTGTGTTACATACTGATGATAAGTCAAATGCGGGGTTTGGAAATACTTTAGCGTTTTAGAAGTGTTAATTTGATAGGGGTTATGCTGCGTGATGTAAGCATTATAACTGCTCCATCGGTAGTCTTCAGGGGAACTTACGAGGTTCGCCTCTACAGGATTTCTATGAATGTAGCGGCTGCAGAAGAGGAAGTAAAAAATTGAATCGATAAACTCCGCTCTGTACCGTCCTTGAAATAAATGACCGCTTACGTCATGCCGATCATTAAAATAACGGGCATATCTACTTTGGATTGACTGCATGATCACACCAGGTGGAACATCTATTAGCTCAATCAAAAGATGAACATGATTGTTCATTAAACAGTAGGCATATAAATGAAACGGATACGATTCCTTCGCCACCGCCACATAGCGCATGTATTGTTTAAGGTCACGCTCATCCCTGAATACCTTCTGCTTTCGATTTCCCCTAGCAGTTATGTGATACATCGCCCCAGGATGCCACGTTCGATTATTACGTCCCATACTCTCACCTCCCTTCTATTCACACCTAACTACATTAACCATTCATAAAGAAAAATCCTCCCTCCCCCTAAAAAAACACAAACACTTTATGACACTAAAAGCCTGAAGCGTGCCAGGCACCCTTTGTTACAGCATTGCACTAAAGGGTGCCTGGCACGCTCTTTCACTGCATTGCACTAAAGGGTGTCTGGCACGCTCTTTCACTGCATTGCGCTAAAGGGTGCCTGGCACGCTTCATTGCTTTACAAGGTCACAGCAGCAAATGTGATAACTTTGTTAATCATCATCATTTTGTCACATTTTTTATCATTAGGTAGGTTGTAATTCATTCCTTACATGACTATGATTTAACGTAGATGCTAAAGAAGGAGGATCGCTATGCTACCTGTTGATCGATTGAAGAAAATCAAAGAATGGCTAGATAAAGAAGAATCACTTAGGGTTAGCGATGTGAGCACGAGACTCGGAGTTTCTGAGATGACCATATACCGTGATTTGAAGCCTTTACTCGATCGTAAAGAAGTTGTGAAAACTTCAAATGGTTTCGCACTAGCTCCTCCGTCGCCATCCCATACAGACACGAATTACTGCTCGTTCTGTCACAAACATAATGGACAGCAACAATCCGTACAACTTTTCATGAGAGATCAACCAATGGAAAAAACGTGCTGTATGCATTGCGGGCTTTTAAGATATGAACATGCACGAGGCGAGGTAACACAAATTCTTTGCAAAGATACTCTGCTTCAAACTACAATTAGTGCCATTAAAGCTACTTACATTGTAGATTCCGAGTTACCTTTGCGATGTTGCCAACCACAAGTCTTACCATTTGAAACAAAGGAACATGCTCTAAAATTCAAAAAAGGATTTGGAGGCAAGCTGTGTTCATTTGATGAAGCACTGCAAATGATACACGTCAAAATGGGCAGTTGCCATTAAGCCTGTCTTATAACTATTTTAAGGAGATGCATTTATATGAGAAGACGACATTTTGGACTTATTTTCCTTACGTTCTCCATCTTGCTTCTTGCAGCATGCGGGGGACAAAGCAATGGGGATAACGATAGCCAATCCTCCTCTGATGATGAAGAAATTAAAATGCTAAATGTTGATCTAACCACCGATCCGACAAGTGAAAATATAGAACCAGGAGAGCCGTTCACCATTCAAGCTGCCGTTACTTTCGGTGAAGAAGAAGTGAACGACGCCGAAGAAGTTCGTTTTGAATTCTGGAAAAAAGGTGAAGAACACGAAGAAGTTGATGCTGATTTCACCGAAAACGGAAACTATATCCTGGAGAAAACGGTAGAAGAACCAGGAGTATATTACGTCATTTCACACGTCACTGCTCGCGGTATGCATAACATGCCTCAGAAAGAAATTGTTGTAGGTGATGTGAATCCAGATGAAATAGAAGAAAATGCTGAGGGAGAGGATTCCCATTCAGAGTCTGAAGAAGGACATGAGCATGACGAGAGCGAAGAATCAACTGGGCATGAGCATGGTCATGGAACAAATGTCATGGCCCACATTATGCTTCCGCAAACAGTGAAAGCAGGCGAAGAAGTAACCATTAAAGGTCATTTGCAGCAAGACGAAGCACCATTTAAAGATGCCGAAGTGCAGTTTGAGATTTGGAAAAAAGACAGTGAGAAACACAACTATGTCGATGCTACTGAGCCAAAAGACGGTGAATACCATGCATCTTATACATTCGATGAAACCGCTACTTATCACGTCAAGCTCCACTACCAGAAGGGCGATCTGCACGACCACAAAGAAAAAACCATCAACGTCCAATAACACGAAAAAGGCAAGCCTCAAAAAGGCTTGCCTTTTCAATTTCTTCACTCCATCACTAGACTAAAGGGTGTCTGGCACCCTCTGTTCCTTCACAGCACTAAACGGTGCCAGACACCCTTTAACTCTGCAACCCACTAAAGCGTTTATGACTACATTTGGTACTATAGTACGCGAAAGGGGTGACAGAAGGGGTTTAAATCTTTTATAATAGTGTTTTGGTATGACGGAAATATAGGAAATATTCATCGGAGGTATACATCATGAAAATTAATCGAAATGACCCATGTACATGTGGCAGCGGTAAAAAATATAAAAAATGTTGCGGGAAAGAAAATGCGAATGAGCTAAATGCGAACTTAATTCGCCAAGAATTAAATACCGTTCAAAATCAAATCATGCAGTTCTCTGTAGATCGGTTCTCTTCAGAATTGCAGATTTTAATGGCTGACTTCCAGGCCGAAATGGAAGATGTAGAGGACTTAAAAGAAACCCTTACGAACCTTTACTTATCCTGGGTAATGATCTACTCCCCTATCAAGGAAGAGAAAACAGCCCTTCAGTGGTATGTAGAGAAAAACGGGAATAAATTAAAACGCCAGAAGACACGTGATCTATTAAGTACGTGGGGTGAAAACCCGCCTTCTGTATTTAAAGTTGGAGAGCCTGTCTCAAGTGAAGTAACTACAGTAACAGACGTGTTCACAAACGAAACCTACAGCGTTTTATTTGAAGAAGACAGTACACCTGATGAGGACAGCCTTGTATTAGGTCTTCCAATCTTAACGGGTGATTACTATGAATTCTTCCTTGTTACGTTTATTGTACAGCCTCAGCTTGAAGATAAATTCATGTCAGAAGTGGATGTAGAAACATTCAAGGCTAACCCTGAAGCACTGAAAGAATCCTTCCCTGAAGTGATTAAACTAACTGCAGGATTATATAATACAGTGGACGCATCTGAACGTATTAGCTGGCAAGACGAAAAGCAAAAAGAAGTTCTTGATCTATTCTTGAAGTCAGAAGTTATGAAAGAAATCACTGAAGAAGAAGAAGAAACAGCAACATTCTTCTGGTACCTATACTGCAAACGTCAAGAACCAACAATCCGTAAACCAGAAATCTATGCTGGCGCTCTTGAGTATACATTGCGTTCTCACCTTAATGAATGGACACCCATTTCTCAAAAAGACGCAGCAGCTCAATACGGCACATCCGGTACAAGCATCTCAGCAAAATACCGCGATATGACCACCGCTCTATCCGACGTAATCGACGAAGCACACGAAACCCTACAAGAAGCAGCACAATAACACTTCACAGCGATAAAGGGTGTCTGGCACCCTTTATCACTGTAAAGAACCACATGGTGTCTGGCACCCTTTATTTAACTAAAGGGTGCCAGTTTTTTATTTAACTCTGTTTTCCAATGTTCCAATTCCTTCAATACTTATAGTCATTGTGTCACCAGACTTTAGGAATTGAGGTGGGTTCATCCCTTTTCCTACACCACTTGGTGTACCAGTGGCAATCACATCCCCCGGCTCTAAAGTCATGCCTGCTGAAATGATTTCAATAAGCTCAGCAATTGAGAAGATCATATCCTCCGTGTTTCCATCTTGACGAATCTCTTCATTTATATATGTTTTTATAGATAAACGTTGTGGGTCATCTATATCTGCGGCCGACACAATTACAGGTCCAAAAGGAGCTGAAGTATCAAGAGATTTCCCTTTAAAGAACTGCTTATGCTTCTTCTGCAAATCCCTAGCTGTTAAATCGTTTACGATTGAGTAACCAAATATGTAATCTTTCGCTTCTTCTTGCGTAATGTCACGCCCACGCTTGCCAATGATAACAGCTAGCTCTCCTTCATAATCAAGTTGACTCGTAACCTTCTCATGCGCCTCTACAACTTCACCATATCCTACCACTGATGTAGCTGGTTTCGTAAATAAAATAGGATCCGATGGTATAGAGCCAGGGTCTTGCTGCGTCATTTCTAGCGCATGTTCCTTATAATTCTTCCCTACGCAAATAATGTTTTTTGGTGGTAGATAAGGCGCCTTTACTTGTACATCCTCCTCCCCCACACTCTCCCAATCTGATACCTCTTCCCTATCAATCTTAGCGCCAGAGCGAATAAAATCTAATAAACTAGTGTATTGCGCAGTCCATTCACCTGAAAAATAGAATCGCTGATCCAATTCTACACCCCAAGTATCCGAACCATTTAATTCAAACGTTACAAACTTCATCAGAATCCCTTCCTTTAATAAGATTTCACTCATTCTATCATTTCTTCCCTCATTGAAGGTAGTCTTTATCACTTCACCGTAATACATCGTGCCAGACACCCGTTACTGCTCTAAAGCACTAAACGGTGTCTGACACCCTTTACTCCACTAAATCACAAAATTTTGAGAAAAGAATGAATAAAAGGTTCCGATTTTAAGGTAGCGGGTGTAGAATTCTCTTATTATCGATTTGTGAGGAGTGAAACAGAATGAAGATGTTAGAGAAAATTAGTAGTTTTATGGGGAGTTCTTTTGCCATTTGGGTTATATTATTCGCGGTCTTATCATTTATTTTCCCTGGAGGTTTTACTTGGATCGCTCCTTACATAGTACCGCTTCTCGGAATTATCATGTTCGGCATGGGGCTAACCCTGTCGAAATCCGATTTCGCCGAAGTGTTTAAGAGGCCTAAAGATGTAGCAGCAGGTGTGGTTGCTCAATTTACCATCATGCCGTTACTTGCCTTTGCACTAGCGATGTTACTTCCTGTTTCTCCAGAAGTAGCTGCAGGGGTGATCCTTGTTGGATGTTGTCCAGGTGGGACATCTTCAAACGTAATGACCTATTTATCAAAAGGAGATACTGCACTATCTGTCGCGATTACAGCTGTCTCTACTTTATTAGCACCACTATTAACTCCTGTCCTTGTCTTGTTATTCGCAAGCCAGTGGCTCCCAGTATCAGCAGGTTCTTTATTCCTGTCCATCGTCAAAATCGTCATCGTACCTATCGTTCTTGGTCTTATCGTGAAAGCCGCGCTGGGTAAAAAGAGCGAAGCCGGTATAAAGGCAATGCCTATCGTATCAGTCGTTGCCATTGTTGCGATTGTAGCAGCAGTGGTAAGTGTGAATCAGGAAAAAATCGCCGAAACAGGAGCGCTGATCTTCGCGATTGTCGTTCTACACAATGTACTTGGTTACGGTGTAGGTTACGGAATCGCCAAGCTTATGGGGATGGATCCGTCTAAACAACGCGCTGTGTCTATTGAAGTTGGGATGCAAAATTCAGGTCTAGGTGCCTCACTAGCAGCTGCACACTTCAGCCCTCTTGCCGCTGTACCAAGCGCCATCTTCAGCGTATGGCACAACATCTCAGGACCTATTATCGCTACCCTTTACCGAAAGCAAAAAGAAAAAAGCGATACCAAACAAAACCTAACAAAATCCGCCTAACCAAAGCGCCCTCTCCCCACAAAGGAGAGGGCGCTTTAATACATTACAGCCCCACAGCGTGCCTGGCACTCTGCAACACTGCACCGCATTGAAGGGTGTCTGGCACCCTTCAACACTCTAACGCACTCCCGCGTGCCTGGCACCCTTCTCTCCTTTAAAGCATGACAATATTCCCATTATAGGTGTTTGCTTGCCTTTTCTGCTAAATATTGATAGAATTATACGAAAATTCACAAATTTTTTAAGTCTAGATTACTAGAGGGGGATTACACCTATGAAGCTCTACCTATCAGTGGATATGGAAGGAATCACAGGTTTGCCGAATATTACTTACATAGACTCGGCAAAGCATAATTATGAGCGCGGACGAAGAATTATGACCGAAGAGACAAATTACGTCATTCAGTCAGCGTTCAACAAGAACGCAAAAGAAGTACTCGTTAATGACAGCCACTCCAAAATGGACAACCTTCTCATTGAAGAACTACACCCTGAGGCCCAGCTCATTACAGGAGATGTTAAACCGTTCTCGATGATGCAAGGTCTTGATGAATCCTTCGAAGGAGCCATGTTTGTAGGTTACCACGCCAGAGCTGCACAAAAAGGCGTGATGTCCCATTCCATGATCTTTGGAGTACGTAATTTCTACATAAACGATGTTGCTGTAGGGGAACTTGGACTAAACGCATATCTAGCAGGCTATTACGGCGTTCCCGTTCTCATGGTAGCGGGCGATGACCAGGCTGCGCAGGAAGCAGAGGCCCTTATTCCAAACATAACGACTGCTCCCGTGAAAGAAACGATCTCCCGCTCTTCTGTAAAGAGCCTAACACCTAAAAAAGCAGGCGAACTACTTCAACAAAAAACAGCTGAAGCACTTCAAAACCGTCACAACGTAGAACCACTCGTTCCACCTAAGCAACCTACATTACGAATTGAGTTCACCAACTACGGAGAAGCCGAATGGGCGAATCTAATGCCAGGCACAGAACTAGAACCGAATTCAACGACCGTGAAGTTTCAAGCGAAAGACATGCTTGAAGCCTATCAAGCTATGCTTGTCATGACAGAACTCGCGATGCAAACCAAATTCCGTTAGGAGGAAAACAACTATGCTTAAGTACATTGTGAAACGTTTTTTCCTCATGATCCTAACGATCTTTATCATTGCAACCTTAACTTTCTTTCTCATGAACGCCATACCCGGGTCACCTTTTAATGAAGAGAAAACGAGCAATGCCGTCGTTCAACAAAACTTAGAGAAACACTTCAACCTAGACAAACCACTCCCAGTCCAATATGTACTCTACCTTAAATCCATCATTACTTTTGATTTCGGACCATCTATTAAACAACCAACTGAAACGGTAAACTCCCTGCTTGGCCGTGGATTTCCGATTTCAGCTGAACTCGGAATATGGACCATCCTAGTAGCCCTCATATCAGGGATTACTCTAGGCGTCGTCGCTGCACTGCGGCATAACAAATTAATCGATTATACCGCCATGACCATAGCAGTTCTCGGGATTTCCATACCGAACTTTGTATTAGCAACGCTTGTAATCCAAGTCATTGCAGTAGATCTTAAGCTACTACCAGCTGCCACGTGGAACAGCCCGCAGCACATGATTTTGCCTATTATCGCGCTCGCAACAGGACCGATGGCCATCATTGCAAGGCTCACACGCTCAAGTATGCTGGAAACATTGACACAAGACTACATAAAAACAGCACGCGCCAAAGGATTATCTCCATTTAAAATTGTCGTCAAGCATGCACTTCGAAATGCGCTGATGCCTGTCGTAACAATCCTTGGAACCTTACTCGCTGGGGTTTTAACAGGAACATTCGTTATTGAAAAAATCTTCGCCATCCCGGGCATGGGGAAATATTTCGTCCAAGGGATTAACCAACGCGACTACCCTGTCATCATGGGTACAACCGTCTTTTACAGTACATTTCTCGTTATGATGTTATTCCTAGTCGATATCATGTACGGCGTGCTAGACCCACGTATCAAATTGCATAAAAAAGGAGGAGAATAGGGTGCTCACAGAAACGAAAGAAACCAAAGACCAACACACACCCTCCACCTCGTCGGAAATTCCAGATGAATGGTTTAAACCGAAAGAGAAAGATGCCGAAAGCGCTGAGACCGTGGTCCGCCCCTCTCTTTCCTATTGGCAAGACGCATGGCGACGCCTGAGAGGAAACACGCTCGCTATGGGAGGCCTTATTTTTCTAATAGTACTTGGCCTTATGGCGATTTTCGGTCCAATCTTTTCACCTTATACGGTAAGCGATGGGAATCTACCAGAACAAAATCTTCCCCCATCTGCCGATCACTGGTTCGGAACCGATAACCTGGGTCGCGACGTATTTACAAGAACATGGTACGGGGCACGCATTTCCTTATTTGTAGGCCTTATGGCTGCTATCATAGACTTCTTTATTGGAGTTACATACGGAGGAATCGCCGGCTACAAAGGCGGGCGCACGGACAACGTGATGATGCGTATCATTGAAATCTTGTACGGCCTTCCGTACCTACTCGTTGTCATTTTACTACTAGTCGTATTAGGCCCAAGTTTATTTACCATCATTGTCGCCCTTACCGTAACAGGATGGGTCGGAATGGCCAGGATTGTCCGGGGACAAGTCCTACAAATCAAACAAAATGAATTCGTACTCGCCTCGCAATCGTTTGGAACAAAGACGAGCCGTATTATTCGAAAAAATTTACTCCCTAATACGATGGGGCCAATTATTGTTCAAATGACGCTTACCGTTCCAACAGCCATTTTCGCAGAAGCCTTCCTTAGCTTCTTAGGCCTTGGCATTCAGTCGCCATTCGCAAGCTGGGGTGTTATGGCAAACGATGCATTAGGGGTAATTTTATCAGGAGATTGGTGGCGACTTTTCTTCCCAGCATTCTTTATTTCAGCCACAATGTTTGCGTTCAACGTACTAGGTGACGGATTACAGGACGCACTCGATCCGAAGTTAAGGAGGTAACCTCAAGTGGAAAAAATACTCGATATTAAAGACCTCCACGTTTCGTTTACGACCTATGGAGGTGAAGTCCAAGCCGTTCGTGGTGTCAACTTGGACCTTCATAAAGGCGAAACACTCGCCATCGTTGGAGAATCAGGGTGCGGGAAAAGCGTAACGGCTAGCAGCATTATGAAGCTCATCCCTTCCCCACCCGGGAAAATCACAAAAGGTTCGATTCACTTTAAGGATCAGGACCTGACCAAGATGTCCAATAAAGACATCAGAAAAATTCGCGGCGTAGACATCTCGATGATCTTCCAAGATCCTATGACCGCGCTTAATCCTACCCTCACTGTCGGCGATCAACTGACAGAGGGATTGAAGCAACACAAAAAGATTTCATCACATGATGCGAATGAACAAGCCATTGAGATGCTAAATCTAGTTGGCATTCCAAATCCAAAAGAACGAATGAAGCAACACCCACACCAATTTAGTGGTGGTATGAGGCAACGTATCGTGATTGCCATGGCGCTTATTTGTGAGCCAGAGCTATTAATTGCAGACGAACCAACTACAGCTCTCGATGTGACGATTCAAGCCCAAATTCTCCAGCTTTTTAATAAAATTCAGGAGCAAACGGGCGTTTCCATTATATTAATTACCCATGACCTTGGAGTTGTTGCCAAAATCGCTGACCGAATCGCCGTTATGTATGCCGGTAAGGTCATCGAAGTCGGTACCAGAAGAGAAATCTTTTATAATCCGCAGCATCCCTATACACAAGGATTATTGAATTCAGTACCTCGCCTTGATCAGCGCGGTGATCAATTGATTCCAATCAACGGTACACCACCAGACCTATTCTCGCCCCCAAAAGGGTGTCCTTTTACAGCACGATGTCCAAAAGCCATGGAAGTGTGCGAAAACGTGTACCCCGTTCATACGAAGCTTAGCGATACGCAAGAAGTGGATTGCTGGCTTCAGGATGAACGAGCAAAAAAATATATAGCTACATAAAATTCGAAAGGGGAAATTAGTATGAAGAAATGGTTGATGCTTCTCCTCACGGTTCTATTCGCTTTTACCCTGGCTGCTTGTACAGCAACAGACAGCTCTGGTGACGGAGACAGTGACGAGACAGAAACAGAAAACGAAGACAACAGCGGTGAAACAAACGAGGACACGAGCGGCGATGACGTAACAACGCTCAATTTAAACAACGGGCAGAACCCAACATCGCTTGATCCTCCAAAAGGTTTTGACTCTGCTTCTTGGAACGTATTGAACAACTTAATGGAAGGTCTTACTCGTCTTGGTAAAGAACACACTCCAGAAGCTGCAACAGCTGAAGACTGGAAGGTTTCTGAAGACGGTACTGTTTACACGTTCATGATCCGCGACAACGCGAAATGGTCGAATGGCGACGATGTGACTGCAGGCGATTTCGTGTATGCTTGGAAACGACTTCTAGATCCTGAAACAGCTTCTCCAGCAGCATTCCTTGGTTACTTTATTAAAGGCGGCGAAGCATTCAACAAAGGAGAAGGTTCAAAAGAAGACGTCATGGTTGAAGCTGTGAGTGAAAAAGAATTAAAAGTTACGCTTGAAGCACCAACTGGTTTCTTTACTCATGTGATTTCAAACCCAGCCTTCTTCCCAATTAACGAAAGTGTTGCTACAGAGAACCCTGAGTGGTTTGCTGAAGCTGACTCATTCGTAGGAAATGGTCCATTCAACCTTGCTGAATACAATAAAGATAAAGACATGCTTCTTAAGAAAAACGAAAACTATTGGGATGCTGAAACGGTTACTCTAGAGCAAGTTCACTTCGCTATGGTAGACGACACCAATACAGAATACCAGCTATTTGAAAGTGGTGACCTAGATGTTTCTGAGATCCCTTCTGAAATGTCTGAGGAATTAATTGATAGCGATGCGGTTTCCATTACAGAACAAGCTGGTACGTACTTCTATCGCTTTAACGTAACAGAAGAACCGTTCCAAAACGAAAAAATCCGTAAAGCATTCGCTCTTGCTGTAGACCAGCAGGAAATTGTTGAATATGTCACGAAGAATAAAGAGCAGCCAGCTTATGGTTTCGTATCTTACGGATTCCAAGACCCATCTGGAAATGACTTCCGTGAACAAAACGGTAACATGCTTGAAACCGATCCAGAAAAAGCAAAACAGCTACTAGAAGAAGGTATGAAAGAGGAAGGCTATGATGAGCTTCCTGAAGTTACCCTTACGTATAACACTAGCGAATCACATAAAGCGATCGCTGAGGCGCTTCAACAGAAGTTCAAGACTGTTCTAGATGTAGAAATCGGCCTTGAAAATACAGAGTGGAACGTATTCCTTCAAGACCAGAAAGACTTGAAACACCAACTATCTCGTAGTTCATTCCTAGCAGACTACGGTGATCCTATTAACTTCTTAGAAAGCTTCACATCTGACTCTGTTATGAACCGTACAGGCTGGTCTAATGATGAGTATGACCAACTGATTGCAGATGCTAAAGCAGAATCAAGCGATGAGAAGCGCTGGGAACTCATGTATGAGGCTGAGAAAATTTTATTTGAAGAAATGCCTATCTTCCCGGTTCACTTCTATAACCACGTGTTCCTTAACAAAGACAACGTATCAGATATTATCCGCCACCCAGTTGGTTATTTAGAACTGAAGTGGGCTTCTAAAGAATAACGCACATAAACATGAATATACTTGGATCGAAAAGAGGCTCCCATTCCGGGCAAGCCTCTTTTCATCCTACATAAGGAAGGAAGAACGCTTGTGCTTATACCAAAACGCTTGAAGAAGGGCGACACCATTGGCGTCATTGCACCAGCCAGCCCTCCGAACTTAGATAATATGAATAAGGCAATCCCCTTTTTCGAACAAAAAGGACTACACGTCAAAATAGGACCAAACGTATCCCGTACATACGGCCATTTAGCGGGTACAGACGAAGAACGATTAAAAGATCTCCATGATTTTTTTCAAGACCCAACCATTGATGGCATCATCTGTGCAGGCGGTGGATACGGTACAGCCCGCATCGCAGATTACATTGATTATGATTTAATACGAAACAACCCTAAGATCTTTTGGGGATACAGCGATATTACATTTTTACATACAGCCATCAGGCAACAAACCGGACTCACAACGTTCCATGGCCCTATGCTTGGATCTGACATTGGGAAGGAAACCTTCGACGACCAATCAAGAGCGATGTTTGACCAACTTTTCTCTCCTCAAAATCTAACATACGATGAATCCTTCTCCCCTTTACATATGATTTCAAAAGGAGAAGCTTCTGGTGAAATCGTCGGTGGTAACCTTTCATTACTCGTTACCTCCATCGGGACTTCGTTTGAGATTGACACAAAAGGGAAACTGTTACTTATCGAGGATATTGGTGAAGAGCCGTATCGGATTGACTCTTTTTTAAACCAATTAAGACAAGCAGGTAAATTTGAAGATGCTGCTGGAGTGATTGTAGGGGATTTTTCAGAATCAGACCCGAAGAAAGAAGCCTCCCTCTCCTTAGATGAAGTGTTGCATTTTTATTTTGCTAATCTAAACAAACCTGTTCTATCAGGATTTAAAATTGGACACTGCCTCCCCCATTTCGCGATCCCTCTTGGGACGAAGGGGACCCTGTCTACTCCGAGTAAGACCCTTACTATTGAACCAGGTGTGTATTAACACTTCGAGAGGATGAACGCCATGCAGATCAAATCGATCGAAACGTACCCTGTTGCTGAACCCCTGAAGAAGCCGTTTAAGACTGCCCTTCGTACAGTAACGGTTGCAGAAAGTATATATGTAAAAGTAACGTGCGATAATGGAATCACTGGCTGGGGTGAAGCACCACCAACTCATGTCATTACGGGCGAAAGTATCGCAAGCATCGAATATGCAATTAGTCATATTATAAAACCTTTACTTCTTGAGAAATCACTCTTGAACAGAGAAGCGCTATTCGAATCCCTAGCTCAATCAATGGTTGGTAATACGAGTGCAAAAGCCGCTGTTGATATGGCGCTTCATGACTGCTTCGCTCAAGCTTGTGGACTTCCTCTTTATCAGTTGCTCGGTGGATACAAATCAGAACTTGAGACAGACTATACAGTTAGCGTGAATGACCCGGAGGAAATGGCTGCTGATGCCACGCAATATATTCAAGAAGGCTTTAACGTTCTAAAGGTTAAAGTGGGCAAAGATGAAATTGAAAAAGATATCGAGCGTATCAGAAAGATCCGAGAAAAGATCGGTCATGAACCAACCATTCGCCTTGATGCGAATCAAGGATGGACGGTTAAAGAAGCGATTTATGCGATTCAACGAATGGAAGAGTTAGACTTACGAATTGAGCTTGTTGAGCAACCTGTAAAAGCACACGATATCGAAGGCCTGAAGAGAGTAACCGATGCTACTCAAACACCGATCATGGCTGATGAGAGCGTCTTCTCCCCCCATCAAGCGAAACAAGTGCTAGAAACGAGAAGTACTGATCTTATTAATATTAAACTTATGAAATCAGGCGGCATACACCAGGCCATGCAGATTAACAAACTAGCAGAAAGTTACGGCGTTCCTTGTATGGTTGGTAGCATGATTGAAACGAAGATCGGCATTACAGCTGCAGCTCATTTTGCTGCCAGTCAAAAGAATGTTCGTTTCGTAGACTTTGATGCGCCACTCATGCTTTTGAACGATTCGATTGAAGGCGGCGTTACGTATAACGGTCGCCATATAATATTTTCAGAAGGCGCTGGTCTTGGCATCACATCCGTACACCTTGATCAAGTTCTTTCCTAACCCCAAAAGGAGGCAATCCAAATGAGTCAAGAGACAGTAACGAGTACGACCTGGGTCGTCCAAGTACCCGTAGCAACAGTGTGGACATCACCAGAATCCCCACGTGAAATTGATGCACCAGGCATTTCAAACCCGATCGACCTGCAACAATGGCATACCAGTTTAACGTACGAGCCTAGGCTTGCCTTAAGTGACGAAAACTTAATTCAATCCCAACTTTTATACGGCGAAGAAGTTTTGCTAGTAGATATCCAAGGTGAATGGGCGCACATTATCGTTCCGACCCAACCCTCTAGAAAAGATGAACGAGGCTATCCTGGCTGGGTTCCACTCACCCAATTGAGAGAACTCCCAAGTGAATCATGGACAGGTAATGGAGTAGCCGTTGTTAAAACAAGACAAGCTACTTTATACGATCCTTATAAGAAACCATTCCTTGATGTGAGTTATTTAACGACACTTCCGGTACAAACGAAAGAAGAAGATTTCGTTGGCGTTTTAAGTCCACACGGAGGTGGCTATTTCTCTGTTGAGGAGGTCGCGGTCTACCCTTCCCTCGAAGATATTCCAAAAGGGACAGGTGAAGATATCTTGAAATCTGGCGAAGTATTTGTCGACCTTCCGTACTTCTGGGGCGGCATGAGTTCGTTTGGGTATGACTGTTCAGGGTTCACCTACAATATGCACAAAGCACAAGGGTACGAAATCCCTCGTGACGCACACGACCAAGCCGAAAGTGGTCAAAAAGTAGATCTTGATCACTTACAGCCAGGTGACTTGTTGTTCTTTGCCTATGAGGAAGGCAAAGGCAAGTTACACCACGTAGGCCTTTACTACGGAGATGGCAAAATGCTTCACTCCCCTAACACAGGCAAAAACATTGAGATCATTGACCTTAAAGACACGATCTATGAAAAAGAACTGTGCAGCGCGCGCCGCTATTGGGAGGAGAAAGAAGAAGACGTATGAAAAACGAAGCAATCTTACAAGTAAAAGATATTAAAAAGCACTTTGATCTTGGGCGCGGACAAGTACTGAAAGCGGTAGATGGCATTAGTTTTGACATTTACAACGGGGAAACATTTGGTCTTGTTGGAGAATCAGGTTGCGGAAAATCAACGGCAGGACGAACCATTATGGGGCTCTACAATAGCACGGACGGTGAAGTTCTCTATAATGGAAAAAACGTTCACGAACTGCAAGGTAAAGAAGAATTTGAACTTAAGCGCAACATGCAGATGATCTTCCAGGATCCGTATGCGTCTTTAAACCCCCGTTCAACGGTGGCTGAAATTATCGCAGAACCACTAGAAGTTCACGGTATTTATAAGGACCAGAAAGAAAAAATGAAGCGCATCTATGAGCTTCTTGAAGAAGTCGGGTTAACACGCGACCACGCCAATCGTTACCCTCATGAATTTAGTGGCGGACAACGACAACGTATCGGAATCGCACGAGCGCTTGCACTAGACCCTGAAATTATCATCGCCGATGAACCCATTTCAGCACTCGATGTTTCCGTTCAGGCTCAGGTTGTAAATCTATTAGAAAAGCTTCAAAAAGAAAAAGGATTAACGTATCTCTTTATTGCCCATGATCTGTCGATGGTTCAGCACATCTCCGACCGCATCGGCGTCATGTACCTTGGCAATATGGTAGAACTAACAGATGCCGAGGAACTGTATAAAAATCCGCTTCACCCATACACGAAAGCCCTCCTCTCCGCTGTACCGATACCAGACCCTGATATCGAGGACGAACGAGAGCAGATCGTGATAGAGGGCGAACTACCAAGCCCCATTAACCCACCAAGCGGCTGCGTGTTCCGTACCCGCTGCCCGATGGCCATGGAAGCTTGCGCTGAAACCGTACCAAAATGGCAACAAGTCACGAAGAACCACTACGTGGCCTGCCACCTCTACAACGAGGAGATCGAAGACAAAACCCCAATCAACGACACAAAAGGCGGCATGAAAGTAAACATCCGCTAAACAAAAAACCGGCTTCCCTAAAAAGAAGCCGGTTTTTTCACGCCCTCTCGCTTTACCACACTAAAGGGTGCCAGACACCATGTTTCGCTCTAAAGCATTAAAGGGTGCCTGGCACCCTCCCTCGCGCTAAAGCATTAAAGCGTCCCTGGCACCCTTCACTTCTCTATCAGAGTGATGTACAAATTCTATCATTTATTAAAATTTTTATCGTTTATGTTAAAACATTCCTGATACGTTCCGATAAACAGTAAGTCGGTCATTGTTCCTAGGTATGAGTATTCACCTTACCATTAACACAGCTAATCACTTCTTTGAATAATAGGAGGACAAGCATCAACTACAATTCAGATTTAGAACCACTTACCAAAGAGGAAATTGAACAATTGCTACGAGAGTTATGTACAACAGATGAATTAGTCAATATAGAACCAGGATCATCGTAGCGTCGTTACATACACACCATCAGGAGGCCAAACTTGAAGAAATCAAAAAAAGCAAGAAATTTTAAACTGAACACCGTAAAATCAAAGATGATTATCGTAATGTCCCTTTTAGCCATTGTCCCTCTTCTTACGTTAGGGGTTTTCTCTATTATGAAAACAGAAGCAATCATTAAGGACGAGGTGAAGGAATCATCTCTCCAGGTTGTTAGAGAAGTAGATAATGGTCTGACAAACCTTTTTGAAGGAATTGAAGGGCAAATGAATTTAATGGCTAACAATATAAATTTCACCGATTATTATAGCAATGAAAATAATCGTACTTACGCTTCCTATCTATTAGATGGGACACGTGATACCAGAGAAGATTATAAGCATGTTTATTTTGCAACAGAACGCGGGGAATTGCTCATGGCACCTAAAGAAGCTTCCTCTTCCCTACCAGATAACTTTGATCCA
Source organism: Pontibacillus salipaludis (assembly GCF_014642405.1). GTDB lineage: Bacteria > Bacillota > Bacilli > Bacillales > BH030062 > Pontibacillus > Pontibacillus salipaludis. Next base: position 97,479 of record NZ_BMIN01000006.1, on the reverse strand, counting down.
ACCAGTCGCCCCTGGTACAAAAATGCTGTCGGACAGCAAGGAGAGCTCATTATTGGGGAGCCCTATCAAGATGAGTCATCCGGAAATACAATCGTAACCCTTTCCAAATCTGTTGAAAAAGAAGGCAAGGTCGCCGGAGTAATCGGCATCGATATTAACCTTACCGATATCGCAAAAATGACAAATGATATCGTAATTGGGCATGAAGGCTATGTGGTCCTTGTGGGCAACAACGGGCAATTAATCACCCATCCTGACACATCATTGATTGGAACTGATACGCTCAAAGAGATCGGGATTTGGGATCACCTCAGTCAAAATGAAGAAGGAACAAAAGAGTATACGTATAACGAAGAAACAAAGGCTTCTGTCTTCACAACCAATGAAGTGACAGGTTGGAAAGTTCTATCCACGCTAGAAAATAGCGAATTTGCACAACGAACGAGTAGCATTAAAACCATTACGCTTGTCATGTGCATCGTGTTTGTCATCGTTGCATTACTCACAGCCTGGATCGTTAGTCAAAAAATCTCTAAAAATATTAACAAAGTGCGAAGTTCCTTTAATCAAGCAGCTCATGGGGATTTAACTACTCGTGTATCCCTTAAAGCAAATGACGAATTTAAAGATTTAGAACATAGTTTTAATGAAATGATGGACGATTTATCTAGTGCATTACGTTCAGTAGAAAGCTCTTCTAATACAACCCTGGAAACTGCTACGTACCTCTCTACCATAACCACAGAGACGTCAGCCTCCATTACACAGGTGGCTTCAGCCATTGGGGATGTCGCTGAAGGAGCGTCATCTCAAGCTGAGAATTCTCAAAAGAGCTCTGAAGAAATGAGTGAGCTTTCCAACCAGTTGGACCAAATCGCTGACGCAACAGAGGAAATGAATCAAGTCAGCAAACACTCCGCCGATCTTGGAACAAGTGGACTTAAACAAGTTGAAATTTTGACTCAAAAATCTCAAGAAACAAAAGATTCCTCTCAAACAGTAGGATCAATTGTCCAAGAGATTGATACAAATATGCAAGAGATAAATGCATTTGTCACCACTATTTCAAACATCACAGAACAAACGAATTTGCTAGCTTTAAACGCTTCAATAGAAGCTGCCCGAGCTGGTGAACATGGCAAAGGTTTCGCGGTCGTAGCGGAAGAAGTACGTAAATTAGCAGAAGAATCTAAAGCCTCTGCAAATCAAGTAACTAGTATAATTGAAAAGATTCAAACCGTTGTGAACCAAGCAGTTCAAGCAGTAGGAGAGACAAACGGTATCGTCGAGGACCAAGAAGAAGCAGTCAAACAAACGAAAACAATCTTTTCCGATATTGTTACTGCCTTAAACGGAGTCGCTAATCAAGCACGTACCGTAAAAGAGTCCGTAGTCATAAGCCAGGAGAATAAAGAAGCAGTACTTGGCGAAATACAAAACATATCAGCTCTATCACAGCAAACCGCTTCCTCATCAGAAGAAGTGTCCGCTTCATCAGAAGAAATATCAGCTACGATGGAAGAGTTCGCAAGACACGCAACAGGCTTACAAGATCTATCTCAACAACTAGACTATGAAATGAAGAAATTTAATTTTAACTAAACTAAAAAGAACCATCCTATTGGCATCCCTTTAGCACTGTATAGAACCAATGGGTGCCAGACACCCTTTATAGCTTTAAAGCAACATATGGTGTCTGGCACCCTGCACTACATCACAGCGAAAAAGCACTCCCTTCTTCTCGCACCAGAAAAACTGACTAAAAAAAGTGATGCCTAGTTCATTCGGCATCACTTTTTTGATTTAATTATCCTCTTGTCCGTCTACTCCGAGGTGATCTTGAAGTGTACTGATATGGTCATTTAATTCTTGCTCAGATGGCAAGTAGTACCATAGGTCTCCAATATACTCACCTGTCCCTTGCTCAAATCTCATTTGATCGATATTATGCTGCATTCCTTTATAACGTTTTTGGATGCTTACCATCTCTTCAAAAGTTAGGTTCGTCTTAATCGTCTCACCTACAGCATCAAATAGACTATCGAACTTCCACATCGATTGAACGCGGGCACCTTTATCAATAACCGCCTGAATGATTTGCTTTTGGCGATCTTGTCGACCAAAGTCACCACGAGGATCTGCATAACGAATACGCGTGTAGGTCAGCGCTTCTTCACCATTTAGCGTAATTTCTCCTTCAGGGAAGGTATTCCCATTCTCCGAAAGTTCATAAGGGTTGTCCACCGTAACACCACCTACAGCATCTACGATCTTCTGAAATCCTTGCATGTTCACTTTTACATAATAGTCAATCGGGATATCAAGAAACTGTTCGACTGTATCGACAGCCATTGATACTTGCCCATACGCATAGGCGTGATTAATCTTTTCAGTCGTACCTCGACCGACAAGTTCTGTCCTTGTATCACGAGGAATGCTTAACATCTTAATAGACTCTTTAGCCGGATTCACCGTCAACACGATCATCGTATCCGATCGACCTGAATCATTCTCTCTCTCATCAACTCCTAGTAATAAAAGAGAAAATGGAGGTGCATCTTTCACATCATCTTTCTTTGAAACCACATCAACACGCTTGTCCGTGTCCCCCTCTAGAGGTTCGTACACCTGATCCATCGTAGTTTGAAAAGATTGATAGATTGAATAAGCATAAACCAATCCCCCTACAATGAGGACAGCTAAAATAATCATACTAATTTTAAATAAACGGCTTTTTTTCTTCTTTTTCTTTCGATCTTGCCTGCTACTCACTCTTTTGCTCGCCCCTTCTTAAAACAACTATCTCTCCACATTTTACCATAAACAATCATAATTGGGCGATAGCTAGGATGATTTCAATTTTTCTACTACTCTCGCATATTTCCTAAAAAAGACGCAAGAACCTCCTGCGCCCTTCTCCCTCTATCATTCAAGTCGAGTTAATTGCTTGCTTAGGTAATTCATAATATCCTCAGCCGTCTCAAAATTGAGATTGTCCGCTTCATTCTTTAAATGTTCAAGGATCTCTAAGAGTTGCTCAGAGTTTAATCGTTTCAATGTAATCACCCCGATGCACCAGTGTATGTGAACCATAAGATTTATCACAATATAGTACGCATCTTCATGGTTATTCGGGAGTCTTTTTCTTCTTTTTATAGATCAAAATAATACAAACGCCCAATAGTGCCCCGAACAGATCCATGCCAACATCTCCTATGTAAGGGGTTCGATTTGGTGTGAATCCTTGATGAATTTCATCAAATGCAGCATAAAGACCAGTAATGATTAAACTAGTAAGCAAATTTCCTTTTAACGTTAGTGAAGTGGTCCGGCTTATAGCGATATAAAGGAAAAAGAATAATATCAAAAAAACGGTTACATGTGCGCCCTTTCTTAGGAAGAATTCAATGAATCCCTCAACTCCCAAATTTCTGACGCTAACTTCTTGATGATGATAAGTAAATACAATCCAGTCGAGATAGGGTTTCATGAAAGAAAGGTCTAGATAATCATTCATGAAGGGTTTCACATCCTGCTCTTGATACGGGGTAGATGAGGAGTAGAAAATCATCCCCATCCAACTAAGTGGATACAGCCAATAAAAGATTCTTTTCATCTATAAGTTTACTCCTTTAATTTCGTGTCTAGTTTGGTTTCCAAACCCATTCCAAGTATAATACAATTAGGACTAATGTTGAGGAGGAAAGGAATATGACGATTAAAAAAGCGATTATCCCAGCAGCAGGGTTGGGGACTCGCTTTCTCCCCGCCACTAAAGCGATGCCTAAAGAGATGCTTCCAATTGTAGACAAGCCTACGATTCAATACATAGTAGAAGAAGCCATTGACTCTGGCATTGAAGACATTATTATTGTAACAGGTAAAGGCAAACGGGCAATTGAAGACCATTTTGATCATTCTATTGAACTAGAAGACAACCTGGTCAATAAGGGCAAATTCGATCTGCTTGAAAAGGTGAAGCACCCCTCCAAAGTCGAAATTCATTACATTCGCCAAAAAGAACCAAAAGGACTTGGGCACGCTATATGGTGCGCACGAAAATTTATTGGCAATGAGCCATTCGCTGTCCTTCTTGGAGATGATATCGTCCAATCTGACAAACCATGCCTTAAGCAAATGATTGAAGAATACGAGGATACGCGTTCTTCCATTATAGGAGTCCAAAGAGTCCCTAGAGATGACACGCATCGTTACGGAATCATTGACCCATCCTCACAGAAAGGCAAACGCTACAACGTTCGTCAATTCATTGAGAAGCCTCCAAAAGGCCAGGCTCCCTCTAACCTTGCTATTATCGGGCGTTATATCTTGACACCTGAAATTATGATGTACCTCGATAAACAAGAAATCGGAGCCGGCAATGAGATTCAGTTGACGGATGCAATTGAGAAGCTGAATGAAATACAGCGAGTATTTGCCTATGAATTTGAAGGCCGTCGCTTCGATGTAGGTGAAAAGCTTGGGTTTATTCAAACCACAATTGAACTGGCATTAGAACGAGATGACTTGAGACCAGAACTGGTCACCTTCATGGAAAATCAAATTAGCAAAATAAAAACAAACGAACATTGAGGCATGATTATAGATCTTGATCAAACGTTTGATCAAGAAACCAACAAAGAAAATGTCATTTAGATACAGAAGAAGTCCGCCAATCATAAGCGAATGGCGGACTTTTGTTCATTAGCGCATAAGAAGACCCATTTTGGCGTACTCCCACATGACGTCTTTTTTTAGAGTCGTAATGCCTCTCCAATCTAAATATTCCAGATTGAGTGAGGTAAGGAAGGTGGTTGAATCACGAAATTCTTTACTAGGTTCATCAGCTACCCAGTCCTCAACAGCTAAACCTTCTTTAACTTCCTGCAAGTTGTACTCATCCATACCAAGATTTAGGGATCGTTTCTCTACTTCCCCTTTCCCATTCATCACCCAAGCATATGGACCTTCAACAAGCGGCCCTTCAACTTCGATTCCTTCTTCTTTCTCTGAAGAGTCTGTTTCTTGGACTTCTTCTTCCTCTTCACTTAACACTTCATCTTCTGGCTCATAGTCAGCCACATAATCATCAAATCCATCAATAGGAATGTGGATCCAATTTTGGTAAACGGTCACAGCATTCTTCACTTCTTCAATTGTGAAATAAATGCTGCTATGATACCCAGGCAACGCTTCATCCACCGACTCATTTAATTCTACTACGTATGAATAGTCACTATTACCATCTTCACTTGAACCTTCTACTGGGAAGTCATCAGCTGATTGAACCTGCCCTTCCCATGACTGTTCTAATTTATCAATCGTTCCACGAGCAAGCATGCCTTCTTGAAGGTTTTGCCGATGCCGTTCATCAATCTTCCCCGCAATAACAAGCTCATCCGACCTCGATATGGTGACAGTAGGGTTCTTCAAGGAATGATCGATCTTTTTGACGGTTCCACTAAAGAGACTAACTACCTCAATGACCTCGCCTCTGTCCTCGACTTCATCTAATTGATCCTCTAAGGCAGTCAGCTGAGCTTCTTTGAGGGCTAATTCTTTCCTAGCCTCAGCTTCTGACTGACTTTTAATAACTTCAGCTTCCGCAAATGGACTTGGCTCTTCTTCCTCATCAACATTGAACTCAGGCTCAGGGACCTCAATATCTTCTATTTCATTTACGTAGTCTTCTAGAGCTTCAACTTCCTCTTCAAGCCCTTCTATCTGATTCTCCAATTGATCTACCGCTTCGTAATAGTCCCGTACAACATATTCATAAAGCGGTTCTCCGACATCAACCTGATCCCCTTCTTCAACTACGAATTGCTGGAACGAACCTAAGTCGTCATCGAAATAAACATATTCTTCTGTTGAAGGTTGAAATACGCCTTCTTCTTCAATCACATTCTCTAAGTTAGCACGAAATGGAGTATCCCATTTAGATATGTAAGACTTCCGTTCTACCTCATTCTCTGATAAGAATAAGAGAATAATATTGGCAATGACCAAAAGAATCGGAACTCCCATGAAAACCCACCGCTTTAATTTCTTATTCATGTCAAAACCTCGCGATTCCTATTTATAAAAAGTACACATCTACATGAGCGATTGCTGCTGCACCAGACCAGTAAATCATATGTAAAACAAGGACAAGAATCCACGCTTGCCATCTTTTCCAAGCCGAGAAGTAATGGATCATTTTGATTTGGAACCAAACTATCCACAGTTGGACGAGTGAGATCGTTCCAAAGAAATAAATAATCCACGGAATATCTGTTATGTAAGAAGCAATAATCCCAAACGATAGTGGAGAAACATACCAATCAAGACCAGTATTCACAAGTAAAACGATCCATAATGCTCTCTCTAGTAATAAAACCATCAATATAGGAAGATGGAGAGCAACTAATTTCCGGTAATGAATTCCTGTGAACATCCATAGAAGAAATGGACTTCCGAATAATATTAACAGCGCAAACACTAATCCGAAAGTAGACCTCCCTATTAAAAAGAATAACTTTCTAATTTCATAGTCTTCGAATGTGAAAGATGTTGCGCGGTTTGAGATGATATCCATACCTAGCCCAAACCATGCAGTGACACCGTAAACAATAATACTAAGAAATAATAAAAGGAAGACACGACGCCATAGATTGTCCATCTTCTCTGCTGAACATATTCGGGAAAAGGTGTGTTCCCGCCTAAAAAATAATGGTGCCACACGCACTTGATACATTCATCTCATCCTTTTAACTCTATTATGTAAAAAATGGCACAAAAGTTCTTCTTCCACATTTTATCATAAACTTAGCCTGTTTTATACAAGGCAATGAAGTTAATCTGCCTTGCAAAGACAAACAAAAATGGACTGCTTAATCAGTCCATTTCTCAATATCATCAATATGGGTTTCATCAGGCAGCTCTTTAGATGCATCAGGTATATCACGTTGCTTCACTTCAACTCCATTAGCGGAATAAATAGCCACACGTAACGTTCCTCCAACTACATTTGATCGAATTAATAAAGGCTCGTTATAGTTATTTTTAAATGTAAAATCAGGTCCCCACCAGCTTACCGTTGCGTCTCTACCTGGAGGAACGTATGGAACTTGTTTACTATGGGAATAGCGCTCTACAATCTTAATCCGTGCATGGTCTACCGCATTAAAAAGGGTCGAGGAAACCTGACAAATCCCCCCTCCTATTCCTTCCGTTACTTCTCCTTTTACGATCACAGGTGCAGGCTTATACCCTCTTTCTTTCGTTCGTTTCCCCACCACTTCATTGAACGAGAAAACTTCATTCGGGAAAACCACGTGGTTATCAATGGCATCTGATGATAACTGTATATTGTGTGTGCGTTCCACATTGTTCTTATTAAAATAGGTTACATACTGTCCAATCTGCTGTGTACGGATATGCGCAATTAACTCAGCGTCTACTTTTGGGTGGACTGTCATAAGAGGAACACGTATGTCTTTGTGCTGAGTATTATATAAGCCTTCTATAAGTTTAGTTTGAAACTTGTCTTCATACACCTTTGAACCAGGTTCCCCTGGTACGATTTCCCCTGAAGCTCCGATCTTAGCATTAATCGGCTCCTCTCTTAATTGCTTATTAAGTTCATTACTAAGTTCCTTTACCTCCTCTAAATCAAGAAACGGCTCCCCCACCTGATGAAAGAAACTCTCAACTTGAATCCTTTTCACCTCATCCCCTTTATAAAAGATCGAAAGCGAATCCTGACCATTCTGTGCCGAAGCCCCACTCACCAGAATAGACAAACCCAACAAAGCCATTTTCATATCCATACCCTCCTAACACTAGTATGGATCAGCAACAAACCTTTCATGTGCAAAACCTCTCCCTTTACCAATACAAAGCACTAAAGCGTGCCAGACACCCGTCACTCTGCTAAAGCACTACAGGGTGTCTGGCACGCATCATTGCTTTAATGTGTTAAAAAAACGGAGGGCCTAAAGAGGCTCTCCGCTTTGTGTTTATTGAATATGGAATGTCATGGAGCCCCTTTTTTGGGCGTCTTTAATGGAGATGGAGTAGGTACCTGGTTCAACGGTTTCCCAAGAAGGGATGATCATTTTGTTCCCGCTCACCGTTACTTCTACTGGAACCACTTCTCCTTTTTCATTCAAAATTTGAACATTTTGTTGTTCCATCATCTTTTGTTTGCCTTTGGACTTCCCTTTTTGTTTACCCCAGTTCTTATCATCACCAAATGCAATTAAAACGGTCTGCTTATCCTTGTGGCCTTCTTCATCTGTGAAGGTCACCTGAGCAACACCTTGTTTCCTTGTACCTAATTCACCCTTGTTTGTCACGTATCCGACTGGCTCTTTCATTACCCGCCAATCCTGGTGAAACTTAGGTTCAATAAGATCCATATGAATCAACACAGGGTCGTGGTCACTGACTCGCCCTTGTTCTTCCGTAAAGTCTGCGTTTAAGTGTACGATATCCACTTTTGTTTGGTCCTTTAAGTGATCTGCAACTAAAATATGATCGAGAGTTTGTGAATTTCCTTGATAGTTGTACGTATAACGCTCATTTTCAGGAAGCTCTTCAATCATGTTCGCTAAGATATCTCCCTCAAGCGTTTCAAGCGGAGCTGAGTACTCAAAGTCATTCAAGTCGCCTAACACGACCACGTTTGCGTCCTCATCCCGCTCCATTACCTCTTGTACGAAACCATTCACAACTTTCGCTTGCTCAATCCGTTGTTCTTCACTTCCAAGTTGAGCAGGCTGAATACCACCAAATGGAGCATCGTCGCCACCTTTAGAATTGAAATGGTTAGCTACAACGATGACGTTCTCTCCATTAAATTCAAATTCAGCCGCGAGCGGTTTACGAGAATCTTCAAACGCTTCATTCGTAGGATCAATACGTCCAGGGTTTAGCGTCAAGCTACCTTCTTCTGTTACCCCAACACTCGTTGTCGCACCTCCTTTTGGCTGTTCAGCAAGCGACACTCGGTCTGGGTTATAAATAAATCCAACACGAATATTCCCGTCAGGCTCACCGCCATCTTCATTGTTTACAGGTGCAATGTCAGTGTAGGCATACTCTGGTCCACCGTTCTCCGCAATGGCATCAATCAAAGCTTTATAGTTCTCAGCAGCATCGGTTCCACCTTCACTTGCACCATTGTTATCCTGAACCTCTACAAGCCCTACAATATCAGGGGCATCTAACCGATTCACAATGGATTGAGCGATTTCCTCCGTTTTATCCGGATGATCCGAGTCAGTCGCATAATAATTTTCCATATTATACGTTGCAACAGACAATTCCTCTTCGCCTTGTTGAAGGGTCGTTGTTTCTCGTTCAAACTCACCTGGTACGACAGTCGGCAGTCCATCAACTTCAAGCTTGAAGTTACTGAATTCATAACCAAGTACACCTGTCACCGCGCTTGTAAATGTATCGCCAACTTTTACAGGTGCCATGTCCTGGCTGTAATCATCGATAATAATTCGCTCAGGGTTAAGGCTCGGCTCAACGATAATGCCCCCTGCAGGCGTACGCGTTTTAGACGATCCATTCGGAACTGTGACCGCGGTCTCATCATAGTTCGTGTATTCCGCTCTAGGCATAACGACCGTAGCATCCGGTGCTGACACACGCATTCCTTCTAAGCTTTCGTAAAAATCAATGGCATCCTCCTCAGGATCGAAAACAGAGAACTGATCGTTATCAATCACTTCAGAAGGAATCACACGTCCCTGTTCACCTAATGTAACTGGCTCAGGAAGCTCAACCCCACTCTCTTCTACACTTACACTTGCTCCGGTAATTTCAGTTAGCGTCAGGTCATCGGAAAAGTCGAACCACAGGAAGTTAGACTGCGTATATTCTTTTACCTCTCCTGATACTTGGACCCTATCCCCTACAGTAACGCCAGCATCCCCGGTGCTATACACGTAAATGCCTTCTGACGTTTTCACATTGTCATCATACTGTCCAGGTAGCTCTTGCATGTAAAAGCCTCTAGAGCCAACTGTTCTCGTTACAATTCCTTCAACGCCCGATACATTTTCACCGTTATATAAGGACTGATGGGTCTCGCCTTGAATATCGTGAATGCGAAGATCGTCGAAGGCTTTTAGAACCTGATAAGTAAAGGTTACAACGGAGGATGTTTCTTCGTCCCCCACTTGAATAGCCTTTATCGTTGTATCTTCTGTAATGGTAATGGGTTGTGTATATTTCGTACTGTTGATAGTTGGTTCTGAACCATCTGTTGTGTAATAAATATCTCCTTCACCGAATGAAGACAGACTAACCGTTGATCCTTCCTGAACTCCACCTGATGCCGGCATCGCTTGAATGGAATCTGCTGTCCCTGCAGATACAAAAGAAAAGTCATCGCCACCACGTGGCTTTACTTGAGCTGTTCCATTATATTCAGAGGAGATCCCTGTTACATTTAAGACCATCCCTTCTTTATAAAGGAAATCTGCATAAGATAAGCCTGTCCGATTGTCGATTCGAACGGTTACACTTTCGCCTTCCTTAGTCGCCAAAAATTCAAAAGTCCCATAAGAGTTTACTTCCTCTACCTGACTAATTGTTACATCCTTTAATTGAATAAGGCTTCCTTGATTCTCTTCCGTTACGCCACTTGGAGAAACAACTTGTGGTTCAGGTAATTCTCCCGCACCTTGCACATTTAGATTTGATACATTTACTAGTTCAAACACACCGTCATATTCAGTGGTATCCCCCGTAATCTGAACGATGTCCCCTTTTTGGATCTCGTCACTATATAGGTCTTGAAACACATAGATACCAGAAGTGTCGTCTTGCAGATAGAACCCTTTTCTCCCCCAGGATCCTACATCTGTCGTAACAACTCCTTCAATACTTACACCAGCTTGGCCAGCCCCTCCAGCACGCACGTCAGCTATGGAAGTAAGGGATACAGGCTCCTCGTTATCCTCAGGTTTATCCCCAGTTGAATCAGTTCCATCCATCTCATGAGTTCCTAAGTATTCAGCTGTATCTTTAGCAAAAGAAATCCACTCTTCAGCAGGATCAAAGGTGTCTTCAAAATTCTGATCCCCTGAAGTAACAGAAGATTTTCGGACCAACGTTACATCTTTCGCAAAATCACTACTATTTCCCTTTTGGCCGAAAGCATCAACGATTTCGCCGTTATAATAAAGAACATAACGATCATTACCATTATGGTTAATACCACCGCTCGTCTCATCTGCAACACTCAAGAAATGAGCCGCAGCCTGATTGTTTATAATCGTATGAGCAGCACCTGCTTCCACCACTCCAGACATCGCAACAGATGTCCCCGTACTGCTTTCATTAGAGAAAAGTTGTAAATCAAATTCACTTAAGTCAACCTGCTGGCCTGTCCCATTAAAGATCTCAATGGCCTTGTTATAACCGCCACCCTCGACATACTCAGAAATAATCAAACCATCAGGGGCACTCACCTCTTCCCCACTCACAGTACTCGTAGGAGCAAGTCCACCTACCATCAACGTCATAGCTGAAGCAACACTCAGTACCTTCTTCACACTACGGTTCTTCACATCCCCATCTCCCTTATCAAATAATTGATCCTAACCACAATTTAACAGCAAAACTTTAACCTAATGTAAAAAACCACTAAATTCTTGCAAAATAAGACAAAATCCTTACACAAAATTCCCCCTTCGCCCCCTCTAAAGAACTACACCATACCAAGAGTGCATCACCCCTTTAAAGCAACGCAGGGTGCCAGGCACCCTTTATCTCACTAAAGAACAACAGCGTGCCAGACACCCTGCGTCCCTATAAAGTACTAAAGCGTGTCTGGCACGCTTCACTCCTTTACTTCGTTAAAAAAACGGACTCGCAATCAGCGAGTCCGTTCGTTTGGTTGTTTAGTAGACTCCTATGTTATTCCATGCGGAAGCGACAGAGTTGGCTGTTGTTGAGCCATATAGATCTTGTGCTGATTGAATCAGAGCCTGGCGAGCATCGGAGAATGTGCTGTTTGGTGTTAAGTAAACCGTAAGAGCACGATAGTAGATCTCCTCAGCTTTTGACTGCCCAATAGAATTGATTGTATAGTAAGCAGCTTTGTTCGGGATTCCACTATTGATATGAACCCCGCCCCAGTCTCCTTGCTCGGTGTTTGGCAAGTCTTGATAATCATCCATATGAGCCGGTTGGTCATATTGGGTTGGATTGGACATACTGCGTAGCGCATCTCCTGGGACACCTGGAGTATAGACATCTTCACCCATTAACCAATCTTCATTATCGACGAAGTAACCAAATACGTCTGAGAAGGATTCATTTAGTGCACCTGACTGATTTTCATAGACAAGCTCAGCTGTTGTATCCGTCACGGCATGCGTTAATTCGTGAGCGACAATATCGTCCGCTCCAGAAAGATACGTAAATGTTGACCCATCTCCATCACCGTAGATCATCTGGTTTCCAACCCACGCTGCATTATTGTAGTTGCTCCCAAAGTGGACAGAAGACACAATATCAGCGCCATTACCGTCGTAACTCTCACGATTGAAATTATTATAGTAATAATCAAATACTTCCCCTGCATAATAGTGCGCATCTACGGCTGCTTTCTGGCGCTCGCTGTAGAATGTGTTACCTGAATCTGTTACATAATAACCCGGTAAACTATATTGACCTCCGTTATTATTGTCATATGTGGCAATGACACCGCTCATTGGCTTCGTTACATTATACAAGTAATACGTGCTGTTTGCGTAATACGTATTAAGAGATTTCTGATCACCTAACACGCCAGTTCCGCTACCTGTAGCTTCATGAACTTTGTTCATAGCCTTTTCAATTGAACCGTCCTCTGCATTCACCCAGATTTGCCAGTTTCCTGGAGTTGGCTCAGCAAATTGAAGTTGTACATGGTAAGCCAATGTATACTCACCATCTTGCGGAAGAACAACAAGCTCTGACTTTTCCGTTAAATTGTTAAAGGACTTTCCTTCTGGAGATGTTTTCTTCACATCTGCTTCAGAACGTTCTACATCAATTTGACTCCACGCTGCATCAAGCGCTTCCTTCTTATTCAATTCACGCTGCTGTTTAATCTTCTCAGGAGCATCAGGGTGAAACTCCCCGTTAATCGCCGCAATCTCACCTTGTTGATCCACGTGTACAATCACGCGAGATTGATCAATGGGTACATTATGTACAACCGGCTGATAAACATAATGTGTCATACCAAGTTCATCTGTTTTGACATCTTTAAGTTCAAGTTGAGACTTAGGATTTTTCTTGAACACATCTTTATTTTCTTTGAAAAATTTATCTACATCTTGTTTACTATTAATTTTTTGTGTTGATAGTTTACCAGAGATAAAAGAGGGTGCTTGCTCTAAAACCGACTGATCCATTTGAATATTCGCTTCTGGCTTCAGTTTCCAAGCCGGATCCGCTTCGGCATTCACTGAAGCTCCACTACCTATAAGTAATCCTGCACTTAATGTGACCGCTCCTGCGACTGTTTTCCAGTGTTGTTTCATCGTTCCTTCATCTCCCTTTTCTATAGAATCTACCTTTATTGTATCGGACGACTCTATTAAAATCTTTGAGAAAACGAAGAAGAAAAACCGAAATTCAGTCCGTATGTTGCAGTGTCATTTTCGAAAACATGACGAAAGAACCAGAAATTTGTCGCAAGATTTTAATTCTAAGGAAAAAGGTTGGCATTCAAAAAGAAGAAAACATGCGTTCGCTCTTCCTTATTTCGAAATAAAAAAGCTACGAGCCTCATCCATGAGACTCGTAGCTTTTATACCTATATGGTGATCAATCAAGCTCTTTAATAAAAGCTGGAACCCGCATTGAATCAAGAACGTTTTTCCTCTTATCCCAAGACTGGAACTCTCCAATAAGATGGCCTCGTTGTATAACCTTACACTCTAATATGTATAATGCTGCGTCTCCCTTGGTCTCTAAAATGAGATCTGTATCACCCAAACGCAAGTGGTAATCATGAAGAACAACTCCCACATATTCATGACGCTTATGCTCTGTACTCTCATGATTAAGCACCATCTCCGCGACCTCTTCTACTTTCATTTTACTGTAGGCAGCGTGATCCTCAAGCCTTTGTTTCACCTTTCCAGCCGTATCTTTCGCCCAGTTCTTAATGTTATCCGTTAGTGAATTCATTTGCTTCAGTCCCTTCCCAATTTGTATCTATCTTTCCCTCATTCAATGAGTATTACCCTCATTTTGATAAAAGATGCCCTTGGTGAAGGCACTTCTATGGCAATATGACCAATCTCCTACAAGGTTCAATACTAAACCACCACATTTTAACTATAGTGGTAGCAAAACACTGGTCGTACACATTTTTTTCACAAATCTCTACCGACATCTATGTTATGGTTAAAGGAGGAGTGAAAATTATAAAATATTTATAAATTGAATGAACCATAATAATACAAAGAAGAGCAACGAAGGAGTTAAGCCAACATGAATATCTTATTAACAGGGGCGACTGGTTTTTTAGGTAAACAACTTACCCTACGATTACTTGATGAAGGACATTCGGTTTATGCGATTGCACGCAATCCACGAAAAGCAGGCAGCCTCATACAAGCCGTTCCAGAAGAGGTCCAAGCCAACCTTTCCATTATTGAAGGCGACCTCACTCAAGATAAAGCTGGCGTCAGTTCTAAAGATCTATCCTTCTTAATGAACAAAATTGATACCATCTACCACAGTGCAGCCTACCTATCATTTGATGATAGCGAAAGGGATAAAACGTTTCATATAAATGTAAGCGGAACCAAAAATATGCTTGAATTAGCTCAGGAGATTAATGCTCAACACTTTTCCTATATTAGTACAGCCTACACACTTGGCACGAAACTGTACGCAAAAGAAGAGCTTCACCCTGTAGATCAGGAATTTGTGAACCCGTACGAAGAAAGCAAATGCCACGCCGAGCATCTTGTCTGGGAGTATAAAGATGCCCTCAACGTCAATATATTTCGCCCATCTATCATCATTGGCGACTCAGAAACGGGCGAGGCAGACACAAGCTTTGCCTTATACGGGGTAATCAGAGGACTCGAGATCCTTAAGAAACGTACCGATCGCAAGAAGGATCAACAGGAGAAAGTATACAAATTTCTATGCACGGAAGAGACGTCACAAAACTTCATTCCGGTTGATTATGTTGTAGATGTCCTAATGGCAGCACTTAAAACGCCTGAACCAAACCAAATTTACCACATTACAAATCCAAACCCACCAACCAACCGATTGCTATTTGACATGGTCAAAGAAAAATTAGATTTTCCGAACATCGAAATGGTTCCTTCTGATTACGAAGGAGAGTTATCAAAAGAAGAATTAAAATTTAACGAACCAATGAAGGTATTCCGCCCTTATTGGAATAAGTTGCTTACGTTTGATGACACAAATACGCAAAGCCTACTTCGCAAAAATGGGATGGCCCACCTAGATATGAACATCGATATGATTGAACGCATCCTTTATGGAAATAGATAAGAAGAAAAGAGGAACTTATGGGGATACTCCACGATTCAAGTTTAAGCTACAAGACCTTCATAACCGATTCTTCAAAAGATTGGGTCGTGTTTTTACACGGCCTGGGTGGAAACTGGAACATCTTCCACAAGCAAATTGACTATTTTAAAGATCATTTCAACTTACTCTTTATCGACCTACCCGGTCACGGAAAGAGCCCTTTTATAAGGCGAGGAAAGAATATTCTGATTGAAACAAAACAACAAGTTTTAACCCTTATGGATGATCTCTCAATTGCTTCAGCTCACTTCCTTGGAGTATCACTAGGAACAATTGTGATGCAATCCATTGCGATTGAGCAGCCACAGCGGATCATGTCAATGACGTTAGCAGGAGCAGCAGGAAAGTGGCTCAAATGGGGAGAGCTATTAGGTAAGGCAACAATCTCTTTCCCTTTAGGCTACCTACTCCCTTATATGATCTCGTTTAAAGCCTTTGCCCACCTCATTTTACCTAAGAAAAATCACAGTAAATCGCGGAATATATTTATTCGCGAGGGGCAAAAACTTGGAAGATCTGCCTATCTTAATTGGGCTGGTATTATCCGAGATTCTTACAAGGTCTACGAGCAACTTAGGTCTAAAACCAATTATATTCCAAAGCTCTATATCTCGGGTTCCGAAGACCACATGTTTATTAGAGGGATTACCAATCACGTTAATAAGGAATCCCTCGCACAGCTTCACATTATCAAAAAATGCGGTCACGTATGTAATATGGAAAAAGCAGCTGAGTTCAACCTAATAGCCTTTACCTTTATCAGCCAGATCTCATTAAAATCAGCCTATCATGATGTATCATAAAAAAAGAAGAGATGCACCCCTGCATCTCTCCCCTTTCTATCTCCCATATGTATTGATCAAACGTTTGATCAACTTTATCTACTCGTAACGATTGACCCTTGCAAACGTTCTTTCATAAGTTCAATAACCTCAAACATATCCGCGTCCGATGATCCTTCCGTTGTTCGAATCACTTCTTTCATCAATTCAATCCACTGTGATTGCTCATTCACCTTTAATATCCCCTTACGTTTTACATAATATGTATTAATATAACACAGATTTTAGTTTCTTTGAAATTTTTAGTATAAATTAACCAGAATTTATTTATTCTCTGATACATTTTGTCGACCATGAGCCCACCAGATGATCATGATAGCTAGTTCTTTGCTACCTACCTTTTTATTCCTTAAAGTTAAGAAAGAAGTGTAAACATTTCATGAATTAAGTAAGGTAATTATTGGTGTTGCTGGTCTTTTCATAGTATAATAGACCAATAATTAGCGACCAAAGGAGAGAGAAAATGACTATTAAGAAAGCCATTATTCCTGCAGCCGGACTAGGGACGCGCTTTTTACCCGCTACAAAAGCGATGCCTAAAGAAATGCTACCAATTGTCGATAAACCTACCATTCAATACATAGTAGAAGAAGCAATTGAATCCGGAATTGAAGATATTATCATCGTAACTGGTAAAGGCAAGCGCGCGATTGAAGACCACTTTGATCATGCGGTAGAGCTTGAGGACAATTTAATGAGTAAAGGGAAGCTTGAACTTCTTGAGAAGGTAAAGCAATCTTCCAAAGTAGAAATTCATTATATTCGTCAAAAAGAACCTAAGGGATTAGGACATGCAGTGTGGTGTGCCCGTAAATTTATTGGTGATGAGCCTTTTGCCGTCTTACTTGGTGATGACATCGTTCGTGCGGAAACACCATGCTTAAAACAAATGATTAACCAATATGAAGAAACACGTTCTTCTATTGTAGGTGTCCAATCTGTACCGAATGAGGAAACTCATCGTTACGGAATAATTGATCCAGAAGGTAAGACAAATAACCTTCATCACGTTCGTCGCTTTGTTGAAAAGCCCGTGCAAGGCGAAGCACCTTCCAATTTAGCCATTATGGGGCGTTATATCTTAACACCTGAAATCATGAGGTTCCTAGAAAAGCAAGAGCTTGGTGCAGGTAATGAGGTTCAATTAACTGACGCAATCCAGCAATTAAACGAGATACAACGTGTATTCGCTTATGAATTTGAAGGGCGTCGTTATGATGTCGGAGAAAAGCTTGGGTTTATAAAGACTACAATCGAACTAGCCTTAGAACAAAGTGAACTCAATCCAGAATTATTAAAGTTCATGGAAGAGCTGGTTGAACAGAAAACAGTAAAACCATATTCAGAAAAAAGCAGGCAGCTCTAAGCTGACTGCTTTTTTCTAAATGGAAGTTCAATTTTGCTACAAATCAGGTTTATGAAGATCTTACCTCTTCGTGTACTTCTTGTTTTTTCCCGCTCTTTATTAACTTGGATTGTTGCCATATTACGTAGATCCCATAGCTTTGAACAATGATCAAACTTGGCATAATGAAAAAACGGTACCTTGTCTGAATTTCTATAATGAGGTGAATCATGGCATAACCAATTATTAACAACAAGAGGAAGAGGTATCCAGGATTCACTTCACTCTCCTTAAATTTGAACAAAGCAAACAGTGCTACCGTTCCAAATAAGAAGAAAATGGTGAACATTGCCTTTTCAATCTTAAAGAGTAAAGGCTTGGTGTCAGGAGCTTCAATGCCGTATAAGCTCCAGTTTACCGCTGCATCGAGATCTCCCCACATTAATTTAAATTTATCTTTGGCTAGTATAAATACTTCCTTCTTGTCAGATAATCTTTGCTCAATCATTTCCTTTTGCTTCTCTTCTTTTGCATCGCCTTCTAAAGAAGATAGAATTCTAGCATCTTTCCGAGAATAGGTTCCGGTAGTTTCATGATTCAATCCTACAACAAATTTCCAAAGTGGATCTCGGTTTTCTAAAGGATAGTCTGTGATACCTGCCCCTATAAAAGCTTGACTTATAATCATTTGTACGAAAAAGAACGTACCTAATATCCCTAACAACTTTCCTGAGGATGTAAACTTGTTATTTCCTTTTAATACGTAAACAACCATTATGAAAATCCCGACAGCAAGAATAACAAGAGGTCCAATTGGACGAATGATATGCCCTAATGCGAAGAGAATACCAATCCATAGCCAGCTAATTTTCCCTTTCTCAAATCGTTCTACTAATAAATATATTCCCGATAATATGAGGAACGTAGCAAGATATTGATTAGTCAGCACAGACGTCATGACTATAGCCGGAATATAGATTGCATACAACACTCCGGCAACACGGCCAACAAGTTCATTAAAGACAGACTTACCGATAAGATAGATGATCCCAACCGTTCCAGTACCGACCAACACGTTAATAAATTTCAGTACAAAAGGATGGTCACCCAACAAAGAAATGACAAAAGCTTCATATATGACAAATCCCATTTGATAAACCCATTTTGTGAAATACGAATTCTCCGTAAAGGAGAAATCACCATTTGAAGCCATAACAGCTCCGTTGTAAAGCATTGAGAAATCTGAATATATCTGAGTATCTGCGTTAAAAATCCATATAAATCTAGCAATAAATGCCCCTGAAAGGAGAGTGATCACAAACCACTTAGTTGAAAAAAAATTGTTTAAAACAAAAGTTACGAAAAGTACCCCAATCAATCCACCAATTAAATACAGAGTGAATACATCTAATGAATAAAGCTCTTCACTCATTTGGAAGTTTGATAGAACTCCTGCAATGAAGAAGACTATCCCAAAGGCCATAATGACTATAATTGAAAACCGCTGAAATGCGGCTGCTAATTTCACCACGTTGTTACCCCCATTTGCTTAATATTCCTGTTTGTTTATAAAGATAAGATACTTACTTGCAAAGAAATTGAAGATAACAATTAACGCATTGGCGATAATCTTAGCTATTAAGTCACCCTGATGCAGAAATCAATCAATACAATCATTGAACTAATATCCAGTCCATATGATAACAAACGGAAAATGATAAAAGAAACGAATTCACGCACTATTGTTTAAATTTGAAGCATTTAAACAGTAAAGCATAGACAACTATATTTAGTAGAGTAGTTAAAACGCCAAATAATAGAAACAGCACTTACTTTTGTCCCACTGATCTAATATTGCCCCTTTCTAGCATTCTGATCTAAAAGATGATCAGATAAATCTAGCGATTCATAACTTTCTAGTGGTTACACTCTTCCAGAAAGCATAAAGGTTGTACCTTTGTTTCGTTGAACAATCATCCTAAATATTCACCAATAATATCATGAACGATGAGTTGAATTCCTCAAAAGAACAAGATGGCTCTCATAAAAGAAGAATATCCTGCTACATGCTCTCCATATAGAAGTTTTAGCAACATCCCATATCTTGTAAATAAATGCAAAAATGACGAGAGGCTAAGAGGCGCCGTCAAAAGGAGGTCATCCCTTCGATAGCAAGATTTACTAACTTTTTGATAGTTCCACTTCATATCCCCTGATATACGTGTGTCACGATCATATAATAGCTCTTTCATATTATAGCCGCCCAACGAAACATCCCTTTCTTATATCGTGATATTCTATGAGCTTCTTAGTGCTTCTACACAGCGACGGTCTAATAAACAGAAGTTACCTATATCCTTCTTACCCCAAATTACGAGGAAAGGGAAGAGACAATTCTTCATTATGCGTCGTATAAGAATAGTAAATAATTCTCAAAAAATCATCCTTACCATATTATGAGCAATTAACTAGCTTTTTGCCCTATTTATTATAACAACAAGCACAAATTTACAATAGTAGAAAGGAGAATTTTAATTTAAAAATGCTAAAGTCATCGATTTCCCCAAACCTCAATTAATAAAGTTAATGTACCATTAACAAGATAAAAATATTTTTCACTTATACTTTTCTCTAAAGGGAATTTAGCATGGAAGCATTCAGCATACAAATTACTTGCAAATAATTAACAGAAAATTCATACTTACGGGGAGAATACCGTACATAAGTTACTCATTTCGTCTTACCACCTAAAAATATGAAGGAGTGTTTTCAATTTGAAAAATTCGACACAAACAATAGATTCAGAAACACTTTATGATCTTAAGTTTGTTGGAGATCCTCAGATTTCACCCGACGGAAAAAGAATAGTTTATATCATAACTAGCATTAACGCTAAGAAGAAATATGACTCTCACGTATTTATGTTTGATCGACAAACTGGTCAATCAACTCAGTGGACTCACGGAGAGGGGCGTCATCGATCTCCGCGTTGGGCACCAGACGGGAATACGATTGCATTTGTATCAGATAGGTCAGGGGAAAATCAAATTTGGACTATTGGAGCAGGAGGCGGAGAATCTTTCCAAGTTACAGATGTTCCGAATGGCGCATCAAACCCTGTCTGGCATCCTTTGGAAAATAAGCTTCTATTCCAGACATCTCTCGAGGAAGGACAGGACCTTTATGCTAGTGATCAAGTTGAGAAAGATGAAAGCCCTAAGCCGTATGTAGTGGATCAGCTTCATTACAAAGCAGATGGCAAAGGACTACTCGACACAAAACGAACCCAACTGGCACTAGTAAACCTCGAAAATGAAACGATCGATCAAATCACGTCAGGTCCATTTGATCATACTGATCCTGCCTGGTCTCCTGATGGTTTAGCGATAGCTTTCATTCGTCCACAAAGCGATCATCCTGGAAGCTATATGCTTTCTGATTTATATATCCAACGTATTGGAGAAGATCCTTACAGAATTAACAAGAAAAGTGGTGGATTTGCGAAACCGACATGGTCTCCAGATGGGAAATCATTATCCTATTTCGGTCACTTATACGAATATGAAGGAGCAACTCAAACAAATGTTTGGGTGATGACACTCGATACTAACCATTCCATATGCCTAACTGCATCCAGTGATCTTGAATGTAGTGACGTATTAATCTCTGATTTACATTGGGCAAACCCTTCTCCTGGAGCGGTTTGGAAGCTGGACGGACAGGGTGTGTATTTTCAAGCAAGTAAGCAAGGAAATACAGGTATCTACTATGCATGCTTAGACGGTGAGGTTTCAAAAGTTGTTGGTGGAAATCGCCATGTTTACGCTTTTAATTACCACGCTACTTCAGATGAAGCTATTCTTGGCATGAGCTCCCCCACTCACATTGGTGACTTGTTTAGTGTATCGCTTCCAGACAAACGTAAAGTACAGCTTACTACAAGCAACGATTTATTTGAAAAGCAGCATGAGCTCATAGAACCAGAAGGATTTAAATATAAGAGCATGGATGGAACAAAAGTTGAAGGATGGTTAATGAAGCCAGCCCATTTTGACTCTTCCAAAACGTACCCCCTTCTACTCGAGATACACGGAGGCCCACACATGATGTACGGAAATTCATTCATGCATGAGTTTCAGCTATTAGCATCTAAAGGATATGCCGTTCTTTATACAAACCCTCGCGGAAGCCACGGGTATGGTCAGACATTTGTAAACGCCTGCCGAGGCGACTATGGTGGTGGTGATTATGAGGATATCATAGCCGGAGTTGATGCAGTTTTAGAGAAATACTCGTTCATTGATGAGAACCAACTCTTCGTAACGGGTGGTAGTTACGGAGGATTCATGACAAACTGGATCGTTGGAAGAAACGACCGATTCAAAGCAGCCGTTACGCAACGTTCCATTTCTAACTGGCAAAGCTTTTACGGAGTGAGTGATATCGGTCACTTCTTCACCAAATGGGAAATTGGCAACCACTTTACCGAGAACCCAACCAAACTGTGGGACCACTCCCCCATTAAATATGTAAATCAAATCAACACTCCTCTCCTTATCATTCACAGTGAGAAGGATTACCGTTGCCCAATTGAACAAGGTGAACAATTATTTGTCGCCCTAAAAAATAAAAATAAAACGACAAAATTTGTTCGCTTCCCTGACTCCGATCACAACCTTTCACGCACAGGCCTACCAAGCCTAAGAGTGGAGCGATTAAATCACATTGTGAATTGGTTTCAAGAATATAGGAATTAAAATCCTCTAGCAATTCAATTTCGATTTGAACCAGCGTTCATTTGGCGTTGCTTAAATACGTTTCAAATCCAAGTGCCTATTACAGGCACTTGGACTTTAATTAAATCGATGAATGTTCTTAATAAACTAATTCACATGTCATGAAATCTTACCAGTACATCTGTCTAACTTTCTCAAAAGGCTCCTCACTTCTTTTCAACTGATTGTTCCTCATCTATATCGGTTTATTCTTTACAACCCATCACAATCTATGCTTTTTTAGATTGGTATTTTATATTCACATAATAAGCATATAGTGTAAATGGTAGAATAGATTAGAGGAAAAGCAACTTGGAGGGACTCTTTTATGAGCCTTAAAGCAAAAACGCTCATAATATCACTACTATCGTTCACCTTATTATGTAACATCGCTTTTATTTATTATGTTAATAAGGAGAAACAAGCTGAAGATCTTTTTTACAAGGAAGAGAATCCTAGCATCAAAATCTTTCACATCACTGCTTTCGAAGCAGCACGCATTCTAGTTCAAGCTATGAGGGAAGGGAATGAAAAGGTCGTTCATAGAATCTCTCCAGACATTGAGTTTACCGATGAAGAAAAGAGAGCATTTACTGAATCCGTCAACAGTACCTTCACTCATATAAATGAGAGTACTGTTTATTTTGCTGGCGACCGATTCTCTGAAAGATATGAGTTGATATTTGTTCAGACCACTACAGGGTATAAATTAGTAAATATTATTAATATTAGTAAACCATGGGGTGAGATGGATTAGAAGATAAATTCATGACACTATACCATCGCTTACCCTCTTAATTCAGAGAGACGACTCGTGGCGCTTTTTGAAACAACAAAACGATCATCCCCTATTACGCATTTATTTATTATGAAGTAAGCTTCGGGGGTCACTTTTTTCAGCTCCCGAATTGATCAAACGTTTGATCAATGATTAAATGGAACGCCTATATAAAAAAGTCTCCTCTTCTGTAAATAAAACAGAAAAGGAGACTGCACGTTACGCTCCTACAGAACTAGGCCCAGGAGTTACAATTCCCTCTGCTTGTAGCTTGGCTTCTTCTTCAACTGTAGCAGGTCGGTATCCCTTTTCTAACAGTTCTTTAATAAAGATCTTGTTGTAGACGAACGAGAAAATAATACCCGGAACCCAGGCACCCAAACCAAACGTAAAGACCCCGGCAACCGCAGCAAGAGCGAACATAATGACCGCCCACTTCAGATCTCCTCGAATTAAAGCAGGAATAAATCCAAAGAAAAACGTTGTCCAACTAAACCCCAACTTCACTTCTTTCACCAAACCCGCATCGTTCTTTAACATCACCTGCATACTGTCGCCTCCTGATGGAAAATAAGTACCCCTTATTATATGGAGGAGGCTTATGCCATATGACTGAAGATGGTTCGTTTAGTCAAAAAACACCCCTGGTACAAAAACCAGGAGTGCACTCAGCCATATTTCAATTTCGTCGCAATTTCTTCCATAAATATAAAGAAAATCGTTCTTGTTTTTTCAAAAGGGAGCAATTCGTCACTTTGATTAAACTTAGACAAATGGAAGACGTAATCAGCCAGGGAGTTTTGTGTATTCACATACTCTTCTAAAACCAGCATAATTTCAGCGCCTTTGTCCTTGGACTTTTGAAACAGACCTTCAAAGGAAGAGAATTTACCGGTTACAGATAAAACGATTAATAACGTTTCATCATCTACCATTTGTTCTGCGTAATCTTCGCTATGGGTCACCTTTATATTTTTATCCGAAACGATATCAAGCTTGTATGCAAAGTACTCCGCACTAATAAAGGACGGGCCTAAGCCATATATAATAATTTTTTTATATTTGTGATAAATCGATACGAAATCATCCACGATTTTTTCATCAAAGTTTTCTAAGAAAAGCATTAAGCGTTGTATTTCTTCTGTTCTCTGATTGCTTTCCCACTTGATCTGATGACCGCTGAAATAGAGCTTGTACTGCTTAAAGTTATCAAAGCCTAACTTCCGAACGAGCGTGGATACTTTAGAAGGGGCTACTTCACATATCTCCGCAGCCTCAATGATCTTTAACTTATCATTTTCTGCGACAAGTTCAGATACTTTCTGATGCACTTCTTTCTCGAGCTTTGTTAATTTATCCGTATCTAACTTCAACATCTACTTTCCACCCCTTTCTTTTTTTCCACTAGTCAACACTTCTTAATTAACCATACATCCCCTTTATACGCAAGAAGGCCCGAACTTGTAAAGAAAAGAACCATTACCATTTCGACTGCTTATCCAAAATGGCAATGGTTCTACAACTTCAATTAAATAGTGGATAGATGCGCTTGTTGATCTCATCCGTATGAGGACGTATATGTTTCACGACTTCTTCATTTACCTTCATATAGAACTCATGGTTCGCATCATTTGGCGTGAATGTAGTTTCGGTTTCTACCATTTCCTGTGCTGCCGATTCAAAATCATGGTACACGCCCAAATACTGAGTCGTGCAGATTGCTGCTCCTAAACACGCACTGCTACTGCCTACTCGTCGGTGGACGGGTAACCCAAATAGGTCAGCAAGAATTTGCATCATAACATCACTCTTTGACCCTCCCCCGATGACAACCAGTTCATCGAGTCCGATCTTCATTTCCTCTAGCATATCATCGATATTGTTCTTCATATTAAAAGCAATCGCTTCTAATATGGAACGATACATGTGATAGCGCGTGTGGCGTTGGTCAAATCCGATCATCATCCCTTTTCGATAAGGCTGATCAGGAGAAGCTAACCAGTCTAAGATCGTGAACAAGCCATCGCTTCCGACCGGGACTTCTTTAGCTTTCTCATTTAAGAACGCCTCTTCAGATACGCCTTTTTTGTTCGCTTCTGTCGTTAGTTCTTCTCCTATCAGATTTTTAAACCAGCTTACTGTCCACAGTCCTCTTCGAATTCCGTTCGATTCATAGGCATATTTAAATGGAATCGAAGCGAATGTTGGGAAGAAGTTCTGAGCGTTTTCTACATACTGATCGCGGATGAGCATGGATGAAATAAACGTGCCAAGAGAAATCATAATGGAGCGCTCTTCATTAATGCCTGATCCTAGTGCTTCCACCGCTTTATCATTCGCGGTTGCCACAACCGGGATATCCTCATTTAATCCAAGATCACTTGCAAGATCTCCTCGGAGCACTCCTAACTTCTCGCCAGGCTTTACAAGGTTAAATAACATATCCCTCGTTAGTCCTTGAGCTCTAATGTCCCCATCATCCGTTGACCAGTCTAGCGTTTCACGGTCGACGGGCCAAAACACTTCACAATTCGCAGCTGTATCGTTGTATTCACCAGTTAAGCGCAAGCCAAGATACCCTGAAGTCGTCGTAACATAATGAACTCCATCATCTTTATGCTCATATGGTTTCGACATTCTGGCGTCCATCCAGCTAATAACGGGGTAGGCTAGTTCGCCGTTTTTGTCTAAAAGAACGCGACAGCACCGAATAGTACAAAGTCCGATTCCAGTAATGGCGCTTTTGTCCCCTTCGAAGTTATCCAGACACTGTTGAACGGCGTGATACAAGCTGTCCCACAAGTCGTCATCAGGGTGGATGACAACGTCAGGTTCAGGGGATAACGTTTCTCTAAGAGCGCATGAACCGTAGGCCATTTCGTTTCCCTCTAAGTCGAAGATGACGACTTTTGTACTCTGTGAACCGCTGTCGATTCCCATAATATACTGAGCGCTCATCGCCATTACCCTCTAATGTACTTTTTCACTTCGTTTGGTTGAGGGAAGATCGTTCCATGGTTCATAATCCCGTTTGGATCGAACGCTTCTTTCAGTTTCTCAAGCATATAGTAAGCAGAACCGTGCTCTTCTTTTGTCCACTCGGAACGATACTTACCGATGCCGTGGTGGTGACACATGGAGCCGCCTTGCTTCAACGTCTCTTCAATAATGATTTGGTGGATCGGGTGATGATAAGTGAGCAACTCATCTTCAGGAGCACAGTTAATCTCATAATTGTACACAAAGTACATGTTCGTTCCGTTCAAATAACTATGGGAAGAGTGGCCTCCAAGCATCGTTAAGTCTTCAACGCGGTCAAACTCATCCTTCACACGAGCCATCACGTTGTTATAAATCTTAATAACATTTTCCCAATCAGCCGAAATTTCTGTCGTGAAGCCGTCATGCTTGTCGTGTTTCACCATTTCTTCGATTTCAGCATCAATCTTACTCTGATCCCAATTCAAGTTATTAAACCAGTCCTCAATAAGAGAAGAATCCACCTGTTTAACAATTCCGGATTGGAATTTCTCTACTGCTTCATCGATTGCCTCACTCGTTGCTTTTACAATGCCTTTTGCACCTTCTGCCATAAAAATGAGCACGCATTTTCCTTCATAAAAGTGCCCAAAGTGGTTACGCGCATCCTCTTCAGAATAACAGCGAGCAACAGATGGACGGTATCCATTTACCATCACTTCTCTCAGGATGCTAATGCCTGTTTCCATATCTTCTATTAAATAACCATGGAACTCATTGTTCTCTGGTGTGTACTTAAAGATCTTCACCGTTACTTCAGTGATATAGCACAGCGCCCCTTCATTTCCAAGAGCGATATGGCGAATATCAGGTCCTCCAGATCTTCTTGGAACGTTTTTGATCTTCGAAATGTTGCCTTCCGGGAAGACACACTCTAATCCAACTAGCATATCTTCCATAGCGCCGTATAAAGTAGAGAACTGACCGATACTTCTAGTTGCCACAAGTCCGCCAAGTTGAGCGACTGGCTTAGACTGAGGGGAGTGGCCAGTTGTGTACCCTACTTTACGCAGCTCGTCTTCAAGAGTTTGCAGTTTCACACCAGATTGAACGGTTGCTTGCATGTTATACGTGTCGATGTCGATGATGTTATTCATTTTGGAACCATCAATGACGATCGTTTTCTGCTTCCAATTCTCTAAGCCGCCTTCTGTTCCTGTTTTACCGCTTCTAGGGATAACGTTAATCAGATGTTCGTTACAATACATAAGCAAGGACTTCACTTCTTCTGGAGAATGTGGGTACACAATCGCTAGTGGCTTTGGAACATCGAGTACATTTTTCGACTTCGGATATTTTTTATAGCGATCAGCGGAAGCATTGTA
This sequence comes from Pontibacillus salipaludis, assembly GCF_014642405.1. Classification (GTDB taxonomy): domain Bacteria; phylum Bacillota; class Bacilli; order Bacillales; family BH030062; genus Pontibacillus; species Pontibacillus salipaludis. Next base: position 69,799 of record NZ_BMIN01000006.1, on the reverse strand, counting down.
TAACGCTTCATCGTCTGTAACGATTTGATCCTCTGATAATAGATCCTTTAATTCTTCAACGGTTTGATTTGTTTTCATTGTCATACAATCCATCTCCTTTAAATAAATTCTATAATGTTATGTTTCTATCGAACTAAGTAACCACCATCAACATTTAATAACGTTCCATTTACATAATTGGATGCGTCTGAGGCTAGGAACACGATGGCTCCCATTAAATCAACGATATTCCCCCACCGGTTAGCCGGTATGTGATCGAGAACTCGCTTGTTTTTCTCCTCATCAGCCCCGGTTGCTTTTGTCACATCTGTGGCGAAATAGCCTGGTGCAATCCCGTTAACTTGGATATTGTACTGAGCTAATTCATCACAATATGCCTTCGTGAATCCAGCTAAGCCATGCTTCGTTGCGGCATAGGCAGGTGACCATTGACCTCCGAGGTAAGAAAATAAGGAACACGTATTAATAATCTTGCCGCTCCGGTTAGGAATCATATATTTGGCCGCTTCATGAGCTAATTCAAAAGGAGCCGTTAGATTCACAGAGACCATTTTGTCCCACTGAAGCCGAGTGAACTTCGTTACATCCGGCTCGTTTAAACCAATGCCAGCATTATTGAGAAGAATATCTACCTTACCAAATACGCGGACACACTCTTCTACTACTCTCTTACAAGCACCGTCTTCCGTGATGTCTGAAATCATTAAGTGATAACGAACGCCTTCAGCTTCGATTAATTGCTTAGTTTCTTCGTCTTCCATCATGCTCACAACGAAGACATCTGCTCCAGCTTTCGCAAGGGCAAGGGCGAATCCTTGACCTAAACCAGAATTTCCACCCGTGACCAGCGCCACTTTTCCGTGTAGGTGAAAGAACTGCATTGTAAAATCCGTAATATTCATTTTTTCGGCGCTCATTCTATCCCGCCATTCTTTTTGGTTGATTTTTCTGAACTCATTGTAAAACGATCCTCACGTAAAAAGCAACCATTTTGAACAGAAATTTCTCGTTTAATGTGTTTTATTTCTGTTTAAAAGAGAAATTTCTCGGGACGGAGGGACAGGTACCTCGTCCCTTCGCGTCTCAAAATACTTAAGTATACAGTTCGATTTGAATAGGAATCTATGAAGTCGGAGTCCCCTTTTATTTCGTGCTTCGAAGGGACAATGGACCTGTCCATGGTTGTGGCGGCTCATATGAAAAGATAGAATTGTAGATAGAAAGGGAGAGGATTACATGAATGAAGAACAAATTTTTCAACAAATAAATCTAGTAAGAAAAGGTACGTTAAAGGAATTAGATCGTGTTACAGAAGAGCAGGCGGATACGCAGCCAGAGGGGTTTAAAAACACGATTCGCTGGAATCTTGGCCACATCTATGTTGTGCAAAACGCTTTGATTGCTAAGTATGGAGGCAAATCACTCGAAACGCCATCCCGGTACCTGGAACTTTTCGCACCAGGAACAGCACCTTCAGATTGGCAAGGTGACGTCCCTTCTCTTGCTGAACTAAAGCAGCAGCTTGAAGAACAGCCGGCTAAATTGAAGGAAGTGCTCACTGGACAGCTTGACGATGAGGCAACCGGAGACTTCTTATCTCTACAAACGGTAGGGGAAATTCTTAACTTCTCGCTGTACCATGAAGGGGTGCATACCGGTACGATTAAATCATTAAAAGGCTGCATAACAGAATAACGGGGCATGGGGACAGGTACCTCGTCCCTTCGCGCCTCGAAATACTTGAAGGTGAAGGGACAACGAACCTGTCCCTCCGTCCCTAAAAAGGGCCCCTCTTCTATTAGAAGAGGGGCCCTTAATTCTTGAATTATTTTATTGTTTCTAGTGCTGCTTCCTTTAATCGATTTGCAAATTCTTCGGCTTTTAGAGCTTTTGTTCCGCCGCCTTGAACGAAACCGGGCTTGCCGCCGCCTTTGGCTTCAATGAGAGGCATAGCTTGTTGAGCGGCTTCTTTCATATTCCCTGGAATATCGGATCCTTGTGCGAGCACGAATTGAAGCTGTTCTTCCTGCTCACTGACAAGAACGACGATCCCGTTAGGAGCTTGTTCAACAATCTTTTTCCCAAGGTCCTGCAACATCTTAATCGTTCGGTTTTCAAAGACTCGTTTAATTATCGACACTTCGCCAGTTTCTTGAGGAGATGCTGCCAAATCACGCGCTTCGTAATCTAGAAGTTGAGCTGTTTGTTCAGCTAGTTGTTTATCTTTTGCCTTATTTTCCTTAATTAATGAAGATACTTCGTGCTCTAATTCTTCTTCTGGACGCTTCATCTGCGTTTTAATTCCGCTTAGGACGCTGTGTTTCTTTTCCAACTGCTCAAGGACACGATTCCCGCATACAAACTCGAGACGAACGTTTCTCTTCTGACGCGTCCAACCGAGCACTTTAACCATCTGCACTTCACCCGTTGAACGTGGGTGCGTCCCTCCGCAACCGTTGTAGTCAATATCGGGAATAATAACGAGTCTTACAGCTTCATCAACAGAAAGGGACTTACGAAGCGGATATTGATTCGCCTCATCTACCGTCATCCACCTCGTTTCAACAAACCGATTTTCTCGAATGACTTCGTTCACACGTTGTTCCACTTTATGTAGCGTCTCCTCCGAGAGAGATTCCACGTCAAGATCAATCGAGACGGTATCTTTCCCGAGATGAAAGCTTACGGTCGCCATATCGAACTCGTCTTGCATAATAGCAGACAGGATATGCTGGCCCGTATGTTGTTGCATATGGTCAAACCGCCTTGACCAATCGACTACTCCATTTACCGGACTAGCTTCTTCAATCGGGAGCGTGACATAGTGACGAATCTCTCCTTCTACTTCTTCTACGTCGATCACTCTAACGTTATTCAAGCTACCCTTATCATGGGGCTGGCCCCCACCAGTTGGATAAAAAGCCGTTTCCTCTAATACGACAAAGGGGCGACCACCTTCATCTTGATCTGCTTTAACGAGCTTTGTTGTAAATTCTGTTTGATAGACATCCTTATAAAATAGTTTCTCTGTCACGCTTACGACCTCCAACTTTTATTTAAACGTTTGCTTCTTGATTACATCGGAAAACGAAGCTCAACCTTCGTTCCTTGTCCCTTCTCAGAATCAAATTCAACCTTTCCATGATGAGCCTTTATGATTTCAAGCGAGATGGAGAGACCCATTCCAAGACCGTTTTCCTTAGAGGTATTAAAAAGTGTACCTATATTCGATATTTGATCCGGGGTCATCCCTTCTCCTTCGTCTTCAATGATCACCTCTACCTCATTACTGTCTGGATGGTGAACTAAACGAACCTGAACCACTCCGCCATCTTCCATAGATTCATAGGCATTCTTGAGGAAGTTGATGAACACTTGCTTCATCTTGGCCTCATCAATTTTCATGACAAGGTCTTTGTGATCGGATTCAAATTCGATCCTTACGTTTTGAAGCCGAGCACTGCTTTTCATGAGTTCAATCGTCTCCTCTATAAGGTTATGGAGATGGCAAGGCGATGGTTGAACCGATGCTGGTTTTCCAAGCAGAACAAATTGGTTAACAAGATTCTTCATTCGATCGAGTTCCGATGTGATGATCTCTAAATATTTATTCTGAGCATTGGTTTCTTTCAATAGCTGCGTTAGTCCGATAATGGATGTGAGAGGGTTCCTGATCTCATGGGCAAGTCCTGCACTAAATTTCCCAAGAGTTGATAGCTTCTCAGATTCTATGAGTTTCTCCTGAAGTTCGTAATAGTTCGTCATATCACGAAATTGAGCACATGTGCCAATTACTTCGTCCCCGTCGTATATAGGAAGGACATCTAGCTGACAAATTTTCTCCCTTTGCCCATCATCAAACGAAAGGGTGACTTCCTTATTCTCGAGCTTTTCCCCCGTTAACAAAACATGATCCACATATGGTTTGATGACGTATGTTTTGGTATCCCCGTTTTTGAGTCTATCTTCCATACTATATTCTACTAACTTTTCCAAAGCAGCATTGTAGTCGGTGATACACCCTTCTTGATCTGTCATAATCATACCAAGAGGCGTTGAGTTAATCATAATTTGATTTAAGATTTCAAGTTTATTGTTCTTCCCCTGAAGACGAAGCTCCCGTTCAATGGAATCGACCGCTGACGAAAGGAGTCCTAAATGAAACTGACTTGCGTATTCCACGGTTGTCATAATTGAAATCGTTCCTGAGATTCGATTGTCCTCTCCGTAGTGAAAAGGAGCTGAATAGCAGGCAATGTCGTGTAAAGCTTCATGGTAGTGGTCTTTTCCAACAAGTCCGATGGGCTCATCATGAAACAAGGAGAGCGCAATGGAATTTGTCCCGGCAACTCTTTCGCGGAATTGGACACCGTTATGGATACCGAATGCATCGATCATTTCCATCATACTCTGGTCTCCAAACTTATGAATCATGTACCCCTCGTCATCAGTTGTGGACACAATGATTGGAGTTCCATCCATATAATAGATCACTTTCTCCATAAAGTGCTGAATAACAGGAAGAGCATTTTCTAACCTTTGTTTGCGTCTTTCAACTTCTATATCTGTAAGTTCTATTTCCAAGGTTGGGACCTCTGTCGGTTCTAACCTATAATCTTCTCTGCATCTTCTTTTCGATTGATTAATATATGTATTAAAATCCATCCTCTCCCCCCTACCTGTCTAAACTGTTCTCTGTCATAACTGTATCATAGATAAGGGAATAACAATAAAATGGATCTTAAACCCGGGACCAAACAACAAATTCAGCGATAAATTAGGGAAAAGTATGGAATTAAGTATTTTTTTGTAATTATTTATTACCATTTATATCCTAACGTGTTATAATTCATTTAGAACTCATGTCGACATGTCAGACATCCTACCAACACAGATATTGGGGAGATTCAATATGGAATTCCAGTATTTTATAGAGGAACATACGTCAACCGAGGAACTAAAAATGAGAATAACAAATTTGCGTTCCACAATGATTGAAACAGGACTCACTCATGGTTTAAATCATGATAAGACAATTGAACTTAGCCAAAAATTAGATCGATATATTACAGAGATCCAAAAGCGCAGTTATAGCCCTATTATGTAAAAGCCCAAAGCATGGTTTGCTTTGGGCTTTTATAATTTGGGGCATGGGTCATGGGGACAGGTTCCTTGTCCCTTCGTTTCCCGAAATATCCACTTAGAAATCAGGCATTTTGCTCATGTTTTGAGCGGAATGGCTCTATTTGCTATGCACCAATTTATTTCGAAAAACTAAGGGTTGAGCTATTTGCCCCCGCATCCCTCTTATACCTCTCAACTAATTGGACAGCTATACGATAGTGCTCTGAAGGGACTTCAATGATGACATCACATTCATGATAGCCAAATTCGAAGAGATTTCGTTTATTATACGGGATGGAATAGTGGGGCTTTAATTGATTCGTTTCTAATAACCAGTACAGTTCTTGGGCCAAACCTACACCAGATTCTTTTGTTCGAAACACGACCGAAAGCTCATCTGGATCCTCAAACTTGTAGATATAAATCGCTATTCCTATACATAACACCAACAACACCGCACTTAATATCTCCATCACCCCTCTTCCTAACAGGATCAATGTAGTTAGGAATATGATTGACATTTCGAGCATAAGTTACACGCCGGAATCCTTTTTTCTTTGGTACAGGGGGACAGGTTCCTTGTCCCAAAACATCTCCTACTAGATGCAACCCTAGAAAGCGTCATACAATCATTAAATCAAAAACTATCTACACAGTTACTTCTGTAACATCTCACAGAGACCTTCCCTCTGTGAGATTTTTTATGAAAATAGTAAATGAAAGGAAAACACCAGTTCAACTTTAAGCTTCTTTAAAAGCAGTTCCTAATGATAGAAGGAGTTGCTGTGTTGGTATTCACACCTAACTATTTCGAGGGGCGAAGGGACGTGGTACCTGTGGACTGTACCCTATAAAATAGACACTTGAATAAGGGACTATGCTGCTAAGAGATGAGTTCGGTATTGTACCGGGCTCATCTTTCCTAACCCCCATTGATACCTTTTTTGATTGTAGTAACTTATAAATCGATCAATATTACTGGTCAGCTCTTTTAGATTTTTACACTCTCGATGGTTTACTTCATCTTTCAAGGTTCCGAAGAAAGCTTCCATGGGTGCGTTATCCCAACAATTTCCCTTACGTGACATAGATTGAATGATTCCTAGATTCCTGATGTTCTTCTGGAAGTCAGGGTTGGTGTAATGGAAACCCTGATCGGAATGAAGAATAGATTCAGGCATTATAGGATGAACTTGTCTGAGTCGGCTCATTGTTTGATAAACAATATCCATACCTAAAGTGGTTGATAGATTGTGCGCCAGGATTTCGTTCGTACTTCCATCTTTAACACATGATAAATAGGCGACTTGACCATTTCCGTACTGTAAATAGGTCATATCCGTTAAGAACACTTTCCCAGGCTTTCCTTGATCGAAATTACGATTTAACACATTCGGGCAGGTCTGATGTTCCTGAGTGGCTTTACCTAGGCGTTTATAAGGATTTGCCTTTCTGATTTTTGATTTCAACCCTTCTTTCCTCATTAACCGCACGATTTTCTTAAGGTTCAAAACTAAACCGTGTTCGTTCTCCAAAACCATTTTAATCTGGCGAATACCTGCCTTTTGATTCTTGGAATTGAAAATAGATGTAATATGTTCAAGATCGGCCCGGTCCTGTTCTTCTCGTTGTTTTCGCTTAGGTGCTGCCTTAAGCCATGCGTAAAAGCCACTTCTACTTACACAAGCTAACCCGCATAAGTAACGAACCATATACTTCAGATTCTCGTAGTTAATGGTTTGGTAGATGATTTGATATTTTTCAGAAGGTGTTAGTCTTGTTTCTTTCTCAACGCCTGCCTCTCTTGTTCTTCTAACTTTTTTAAGAATTCATTCTCGGTTTCTAGAAACTTTATTCTAGCCTCGGCCTTTTTGAGTTTTTCCTCGGCAGATTCATCGTTAGATGATCCACCTTGCCGAGCTGAATTTCTCTTATTAAGATATAAGCCTACTTCTCCGTGTTCGTCATAGATCTTTTTCCAATTATAAATTCGTTTCCTCGGAACATCTTTGCCGATGATATCTAGATCAAATAACCCCAGTTCCTTAAAGATCTGGAGGGGATTTTGCCCTCTAAGACTAGCTTCTACAGCTTTCACTTTAAACTCTGGAGTGTAAGTAACTCCATTTGATTTTACTTCTAGCACATTCGGATTTTGTTTCAATGCTTTCACTTGTTCTTGGGAAAATGTTCTTTTATTCATGTGTAGCCTCCGCTCATAATGTTCTTTTATTATAAACGGGTTTTCTTTCTCATGACACAGAAAACCCTGAATAACGTCCCAAGTTATTGGTGTCCATTATTCAGGGTATAGTCCACTGTCCCTCCATCCCACCAACAAACGAATAAGACTTTATGCCTATGAACTGATGAATTTATATACTGAAAAAGTATATTAAAATTTTAATGTCCCCATTGTTGTAATCCCATTTCCATGGTTAAATAGTAATAATTTAAAGTATTTACCAAGAAAAGTATTCCATTCACATCATGAGGGGGTTTTACACTTGCAGAAGTTAATAAAAAATTTGCTTGAAGGGGATCAGGTTTCTTCAGATGTTACAATTGGGGAAACATTAATATTAAAAAAAGGCACAATGATTACGGTTACTATTCAAGAAAAGTTAAAAAAATGGGGAATCCTAGAAGTTTCAGTTGATCCAAAAGACCCACCCGCAATCAACGAAAAGAATACAATTCACGCACATCTTCTAGATAGAAGTTTTTATGAATCATTATTTCAGGAAACATTATCTGAAGTGTACGAAGAGAAGCGTTATGGTATCGCTCTACATAAAAGAAAGGTAATTGACTGGCTGGAAGAATTGTTTGTAACCATTATGATGGAGTCCGCAGTAAGTGCTAAACTACTCAACTTAAAGGAAAAGGACCCCTACTCTTTTAATCATTCATTTGACGTTTTCATGCTCGGGGCATTATTCAGTAACTATTTAAAACTCGATTCTGTCATAGAGTTCGCCACCGCTTGCCTCTTTCATGATATTGGAAAGCTAGAAGTCCCTGAACATGTGCTTCTAAAAGAGCAGAAACTGACCTTTAAAGAATTTGAGATTATTCAAGAGCATACGATCAATGGGGAAAAGATGTTATACGAGAATGCCGCGCCATTATTAACGCAAAACATGGCTCGATCTCACCACGAAAGACTCGATGGATCCGGCTATCCAGACGGCCTATTAGAAGGAGATCTATCACGTGAAACCATGCTGCTAAGTATTATTGACGTGTATTCTGCCCTTTCACTAGATCGAGTCTATCGTTCAGCTAAGCCTTCCGTTGAAGCTTTAGAAATATTACTAGATTCAAACGATCTGTATAACTATCATCTGGTGTGTAGCTTTATGGACATGCTCAAGATTTATCCGCTTAATACTAGAGTATTAACATCTAATAATAACATTGCTCATATCATTTATATTTCTGATAACCAACCCTTAACTCCAATTATTAAACTTGAGGATAGTGAAGAAGTAACCCAGATTCCAAATGATTTTTCTATATCCATCTCTAGATTTATGGGGTGGGAAGAAGACTACGTATTGGAGAAGAAAAGGTCGAATTGGGATCTATACTTAAGTAGTCTATTGAACGCGGACAAACAATTAGCCGAACATAAATTAAATAAGATCATTGATAATATGAGAATAGAGAACATCTTTACCGAAGTATTCGCTGAATCTATGAGAGAAATTGGAGAAATGTATGAAGCTGGGGAAATCTCGGTTGCGGAAGAACATGTTGCCACCTATATGACAAAAGAATTAATGAAAACTTTCTCCAAAGAAGACAAAGATTTAGGAAAGAGACATGGAAAAGTCCTCTTAACTACGATAGGTGACGAAGAGCACAGCTTACCATTGGAACTCTTCTCTGAAACACTGAAATTAAATGAATGGGAGACGTACAACTTCCATCCTTCAATCCCACTTAATGAACTCATCTATTTCGTTAAGACAAACAAAATCTCTGTAATCGGCTTTTCTGTCATCATGAAGGAAAATATCCCACTGCTTGAATCTTCCATTCAGTTTATAAGAAAAGCGCTCCCTTCTGTAAAGATACTAGTAGGTGGCCCTCACATCAGTGAGATCTCACAAGATAACATTGATGGTTTCGCTAAGGATGCAGCCACAGGGGTAGACGTTTTAAACGCGATCCATGGGGACAGGTCCCCCGTCCCCTAATTCTCCAAAATGTCACAGAGACCTTCTCTCTGTGACATTTTTTATGAAGATGAGTGGAAAAAGGTCAATGACCAGCACAGCGTTCCGTTACTCATTCTCCTAACTAAAAGATATAAAATAAAAAAAACAGGAACCCCTTAAAGACAAAGAACTTCTTTGCTCGTAACCCCTATTTAGTTCGAGAGACGAAGGACCCCCATAGACCTAATTTATTTACTAATCTAGTTCATGCTACTCACACACAAATATTTATTCGAAAATTCTGATAGTTACAAAGGACGAAAACTCTTTTATTTTATAGACAATTCTGACATTTGTGATAACCTTTCTATTGTAAGCAACTAGAAAGGGGTGGAAAAAATGTCAAAAATTAAAATCAATGTAAAAGAATTAGAAAAGCTAGAAACTCCAGCTCAGGTACGTAGCGCTGGTTTCTAAAATTACTTAAGAACGACGACAAAACCTCTGGCCTCCAGAGGTTTTGTTTATGATTAAATCTTTGAATGGAGTGGCACATATGGCATATATTCGTACAAAACCTAATTTAATCCCCTTTATCTATGATGAGAATAACATACGTGTTGGTGGATATCAGCACGGTATTGCGCGTAATATTACGACGAACGAAACAGAACTTGTTTTTAACATATTGCAAGAGTTAAATGGTGATTATCCTCGTGAGGAGCAGCTCGCTCGAATTTCAAGTAAATATGAGCTCGATCATGAAGAAACCGAAGGACTTCTTCACGTATTAACACAGCACGGCGTACTTGAGGAGCAAGACCCTTATGCAGGTGATATGTTTACCGAGCGAGAAGCAGACTTATACTCAAGGAATGTAAACTTATTCTCTTGGATTGATAAGTCCCCTCGACTGAACCCCTGGGAACTTCAGTATAAATTAAAAACTTCAAGTGCTGTTGTACTTGGTTCAGGTGGTGTCGGCGTGAATATTGCGGCATCTCTGGCTGGCCTTGGGGTTGGAAAAATTCGCATTGTGGATTACGACAAAGTTGAAGAATCCAACTTAAATAGACAGATGTATTACTCGATGGATGATGTAGGCAAACTCAAGGTAGAAGCTCTACAGGAACAGTTGCTAAAGAAGAATCCTCACATTGATATTGAGGCTGTCCAGATGAAGTTAAACAATGAAGAAGATATTGAAAAGGTATGTAAAGGTGTAGACTTAATCATTCTGGCAGCTGATGAGCCAAGATATTCGATTGAGAAAATGGTAAACCGTGTTTCCTATCGTATTAAAACACCTTGGATCATGGGCGCCTATGCAAGTACAGCCGTTAATTGCATGGCATTTATTCCTGGAGAAACACCTTGTTTCAATTGTATTGATCTTCGTCAAAACAATGAAATCCAAGGTCACAGCCAAATCGAAGTTTCTGAATCAATTTTTGGATTCACACACGCTGTGACTGCCCCTGTTGCTGCATTAGCAGGCCACCTTGCCTCTTTAGAAGCAATGTATCACTTAATCGGGCTTAAACCGCGAACAACTGACTTTGTTTATCAAATTAACTTATACACTTTTGATACGGAACATATTAAGCGCGAACACTATGATGGATGTGACGTGTGCCAAACCTCTAAGGAGATGGAGGAGGAAATGTGGACAACGTAATCATAACGAAGAACAGTACTGTGGAGTTCTTCCCCCTTTTCATTAACAGGGAGAACGACCAGAACGGGAGTGTCATTGTAGGAAGAGAGGATACAGCAAAATTTGTTGAATTACCAGAAATCGGCCTTACCGTGATTCAACTGTTGCAAAAAGGGATTACTATTAAGCAATGTGAACAAGAACTTATCGAACGTTATGACACAGAAGTAGATGTGGATGAATTTGTGGAAGATTTACTGCCTCTGAATTTTATCCGTCAGATTGATCACCAGACGATTGAATCAGAGCCAGAAATCAAAGAAAACTTCTCATTTATTCGGTCGAGTAACTTTAAATGGTTAAGCTCTAAATGGCTAACCATACTAGCCCTACTGATCATCACATTAGGCTGGGGGAAGCAGTTCTTAATAGAAGGAACAATACCTAGCCATCAAGACTTTTTCTGGTCTGAGTACTTAGGAATAAACGTCATTCTTAACTTAGTGATCTTTTGGAGCATACTGCTATTACATGAATTTGCCCACCTAATCAGCGCTAGAAACTTAAATATAAAAGCCAACATTAATATTAGTACTCGTCTTTACCTTCTTGTCCTCCAGACTGATGTGACAGGTATTTGGGCAAGGAAGAAAAAGGAACGTGTCAAAGTCTACTTAGCTGGCATGAAATCTGATGCCACAATCGGCGGCACCGCATCCCTTTTGTTGTTAGTAGTCCAGAACTCATTCTTTCATTCTTTACTCGAATACGTGATTTTGACATCCTTTTTATTAATGATTTCCCAACTTCAAGTCTTCCTTCGTACAGACTTATATTTTGTTACGATGGAGTTTACCACTAAGAATTTATACGAGCGAAGTATTCAATGGGTAACTTACGTGTTCGCTCGAATCTTTAGTAAAACACAAGAAACATTCAACGAAATAAGAGTAGTGAAATACTACAGCCTCTTCCTAGTGCTAGGCGTCAGCATTTCACTCTCGATTGGGATATTTTACGGATTACCTATCTTCCTAGAACTAATCTATAGTTCAGTCAAAGAAATAGAAACTGGTTTTGCGAATAGCCAGTTCCTACAAATTCTTAGCGGAAGTATCATTATAGGAGTCGAAGTCTCAATTCTAGTGTTGTTTATTAAGCATGCAATCCCAAATATGAAATGGACCTGGTCCAAGATCCGATCCGCTATCTAACGGTGGCCGGAGGGGTGCTGGACCGGAGGGACAGGTACCTCGTCCCTTTGATTTCCGGAACATCCCCTTTCAGAGCCACTCTAGTCACAAGCGGAGTCTTTCTAAAACGTTTCAAACTCATGTCTCCCCCAAAAAGGTCAGAGAAGAAACCGAACTGTTACCTTTTAGTAGATTTACCATCCCAAAACGTCACAGAGGCCTTTTCTCTGTGACGTTTTCTATGCAAATGGGGAGAAAAAAGTCAATGAATAGCAGAGCGTTAGTCCTTTTTCATAGTTTAAAAGGTTACAAATAAAAAAACACAGAAGTCTTTTGTAGATAAAGACTTCTGTGATTCTAATTACTCTTTATTTCGAAAAGCGAAGGGACGAGGTACCTGTCCCCATGGCCCACTATAGATACATATGCACGCCAGGTCCAAACGGAATGCCTAGTAATGCAAAGGCTAGTAGTAGTACGATCCAGACGGATAAGAAGATAATGCTGTACGGTAGCATTAAGGAAATGAGTGTACCAAGTCCTGCTTTCTTATCGTATTCTCTCATAAACGCTAACACGATAATGATATACGGGTTCATCGGTGTAATGATATTGGTAGATGAATCCGCGATACGGTAAGCCGCTTGAATGAAAGCGGGATGATAGTCTAAGATATAGAACATTTTAATAAAGATCGGTGCTTCTAACGCCCACTGTGCTGAACCACTGAAGACTAGAAGGTTCATAAGGGCTGTTAAGAATACGAAGCCGATAATAACAGGGATACCTGTTAACCCTAATGATTCTAGGAATCCTGCTCCACTTACAGCAATCCATGTCCCAATGTTTGTCCAATCGAAGTACGCAATGAACTGAGCTGCAGCGAAAATTAAAACAATGAATCCTGACATATCTTTAATCGCATCTCCCATAAATGTGGAGATATCTTTCGTCTTCTCAATCTTATTAACGGTAATCCCGTATGTCACCGAAACTGCGATAAACATAAAGAGGATAATTGGAATAATACCATCTAAGAATGTGGATGGAATAATCCCGCCCGTTTCGTTACGTAATGGAGAGTTCGGCCAGAATAAAGCAACTAGTAACAAACCAATGTAAGTAACTAAAGCGATGGCTGCATTCTTTAACCCCTTCTTCTCTAAAGGAGTGGAAGCTTTCATTTCTTTCTTCAGATCCCCATCGTATTTACCAAGACGTGGCTCAACGATTTTCTCCGTTACTAGAGCACCTGTAATGGATAGAACAAAAACAGAAACGACCATAAAGTACCAGTTATCAACAGGTGTTACTACAACACTAGAATCAAGGCTCTGCATAACTTCAGTGGAAATTCCTGATAACAATGCGTCTGTACCCGCAATTACAATATTCGCTGTAAAACCAGAACCTACACCAGCAAAACCGGCTGCAAGTCCAGCAAGCGGGTGTCTGCCAACTGTGTAAAAGACCATAGCCGCAAGAGGTGGAACAATGACAAACGCTGCATCAGAGGCTAAATTCCCCAATATTCCGACAAATATAACTGCATAAGTCGTTAGGCTGGCTGGTGCCTTGAGGATGGTGCTCTTAATAGCCGTCTCAATAAGACCTACCTTCTCAGCTAAACCAATTCCTAACATCATCGCCAAAACAAGACCTAAAGGTTTGAAGCCTGTAAAGTTCTCAAGCATCGAAGTTAACATGTACTGAATACCTTCAGCAGACAACAAGCTCTTGATCGCTACTTCTTCACCAGAACCTGGCTGAACCACGGAAACCCCAAATGAAGAAACGACCCAAGAAAGTAAAATCATAAAGAGAGCGAGATACACAAATAACATAAATGGATCCGGAAGCTTATTCCCTGCTTTTTCAATACCATTCAAAAACTTAGATAAGAACTTTGACTCCTTTTCCTCCGCTTGTGATACATTTGTTTCTGGTAATGCCATAAACCCACCCTTTCTCACTTTTAATGGTTATATTCCTTTATTCTTCCGTAAATAGGAAGAGAAAGAAGGGGGAAAGTTCCCCCGTACTTATTCATTCAGGACAAGGGAAAAGACTTTTCTAGGTCTCCCCCGTTCGCCAGATTGCGCTTCACCACTTTGTTCAACTAGTCCGACTTTCTCCATCTCATTAAGAATTCTCCGACCATTTCGTTCTGTGCTTTGTAGCCAACGAGAAAGGTCTTGCGATGTAAAGGTCGATCGTTGGTAGTGATGCACATAAGAAATAATTTTTGAAACAACACCAGGACTAAGGTGTGCATCTTTTAATTTCTCGGCCCACTCTTCGCCAGCACCTACCGTTTGATAAGAAATTTTCTTATCCTGTTGTTTGAGTGTGATTTCTTGATATTCATCTACAATTAAAAGCGTCGGCTCATCAAAAGATTTATAATTTCTAAAGCCTAGACGCACATTTTGCTCCGCCTGTGACACGGTTTCCCCGATTCCAATCGCGATGTTCACCTGACTAGAGGTTTGCATTTCAACGTTTTGAATAAGAGTAAATAGTTCCTCTTCTACTTCCACTCCCATTTGTCCACGAGTGGTGAAAATAAAGAACAAACCGTCGCCAAGCTGCATAAGTGAACCGCTTGTTTTCTCAGCGATACTAAGCAAGAACCGTCGTAAATCTAGTTCCTGGTGTTTCATCCGAAACGAATAATGAAGTTCTTCAAGCTTATTCAATTCGAAATCAATCCGACACCCAATCGTTGCTACCTGTGCATTACGCAAGCGCTTCGACTGAGCCCGCTCTTCTAAAAATTGAAGAATGAGTTTTATAGATAAATAGGAAGGCGTTACTCTGAACACCGGAACCCCTAACTCTTTTAGCTGCCTGTAGACGGTCTTAATGGACGTGATCGCAACTTCTGTTTTGCCTTCTTGATATCGTTTGGCGTGGAATTCTACAAGCTCATCGGAGTATTGATACCCCTCAAATGGATGGTTGTAATACGTCAGCGATTGAAGGTCATAATACGATAGAATCTTATCAATTTCTTCATCCGTAATCGTATCGATGCTCACTCTCTCAAAGACTTTCTTACTCGTAAGCTGCGCTTCTAGTAAGATTCCGAAAAAGCTAGAACCATGTAGAGGTGGATAACTCCCCTCTTCTGGCGTAATTAAGTTTTTCTCATAAGCATACGTGTAATTGAGTATTCCGGAGAAAAACCATTGATCCACTTCATATCGATGAGCCGATAAAATATCTTCCACATCAGATAGTTGTTCGTACGTATAGGAAACGACTTCGATTCCTTCAAATTCATCTGTTACATATAAGATTTGCTCAAGAGAGTCCGATGGCGCGATGACTCCGATCTTGGTTTTCATATTCATCACCTGTCTCTACCTTTAAGTATTCTGCTATAATATGGCTTCCTTTTTCTAAATCGGCCATAGTGGCATATTCTGCAGGATGATGACTAATCCCTTCTTTACACGGAATGAACAAGAGTGCTGAAGGCCATCTTAATGCCATGTTCATGACATCGTGTCCTGCCCCGCTGTCCATGCTCATTGCCTTATAGTCCAGGGACTGACAAATCGAATGAAGTTGGTGTTGCATCGATTCGTCTAACGTAACAGAATCGTTATCGACAGCAACTTCTACACGGAATTTCACGTTGCGTTGAGCTTCAATGTGTTTACAATACTCCCCGATATCTTCTGCGAGATTTCGCTTTGCCGCGTCGTCTACACTTCTAATATCAATGCCGACCTGGACTTCTCCTGGAATGACGTTCATTGCATTTGGCTCTACATTTAATGTACTAACCGTTGCAACGAGTTGTTTCTGGAGAGTGTCGTTTCGTTTCAAAGCCTCTTCTTCTACAAAAGTAATGAGAGGAGCTACTGCCGCAAGAGCATCTTGGCGTTTGTGCATCGGGGTTGTACCCGTATGGTTCGCCATGCCTTGAGCGGTGATCTTTAACCTGATCGGACAAGCCACACCTTCGACAATCCCAATATCCGCTTCATGATCTTCCACCTGTGTTCCTTGTTCAATGTGGAGTTCTAAGAAGCTCTCTAGATAGGAGGATGGCTTCTCGGCTCCATCAATCGTATCCCAGTTCAATCCAAACGACTCGCAAACTTCTTTGACTGTATGCCCATCTTGATCGGGTACATCAGCTAAGTCAGCCTTATCAAGTAGCCCGGATACCGCTTTACTTCCTATTGTAGATACACCAAATCGAGCGGATTCTTCAGAGGCAAAGCAGATGACCGCAATGTTTTTCTTCGGTGCGATGCCCTGATCTTTCAATTGCTTCACGGCCGCTAACCCTGTTAGCACGCCAGCGACCCCATCGTATCCTCCGCCGCCATGGACGGTATCAAGGTGTGAGCCTACTGCAATCGTCGGGGCATCGTCTCCTACTTCCCACGTTGCCCATTGATTCCCGGCTTCATCTTGCTCTACGGTAAGCCCAAGTTCTGTAGCAACATTTCGGAAAGCTTCGTGAGCCTTCGCTTCCTCAGGACTATAACTAAGCCTTGAAAATCCATTCGGTTGGTTCATATCACTTGTCGTGTTCAATTTTTTTAATGTATCACTTAACCAAGCCTGCACATGTGTGACCCCCTTTTACAATGTTGATGTATGTCTCTAAAGCTACAGGTAAAACCTCTTCGTCAAAGTCAAAAGACGGATGATGATGACCGAAGGCTAAAGGTGTTCCAAATAACATATACGTAGCAATGCCACCTTGCTGTTGCACCTCATTCACCATAAAGCTCGCGTCTTCAGAACCGGATACCGCTGTAACAGGGAGGATCTCTTGTATGGTCGAACTCCCTATACACCTCGCTTGAACGGCATCGACCGCTTCTTGACTACATTCAAAGGAGGACGTTTCCCCAACTTCCTCGATCTCCGTTGAGACATCGTACAGATCTCCAACAGCTTGAATCATACGAGTCGCTTCAGTGTGGACAAAATCTTGAATCTTCGCGTTTTCTCCTCTTGTCTCAAGTTCTAGATACCCACGATCCGCAATCACATTTCTGCCTGCTCCAGCTTGTAGTTTTCCAACGTTGATTCTAGAAGCCCCTGCGCTGTGTCTAGGAATGGTATAAAGCTGAGTAGAGGCAGTCGCTGCAGCTAAGAGCGCATTTTTACCCTCTTCAGGATTCATCCCGGCATGAGCTGAACGACCTTTATACGTTACGTTTAACTTCGATGAGGCAAGGAATCCCTCGACAGAAGCAGCAATCGTTCCTACTGGCATGGAGTGAATGCCGATATGGCCGGTATAAAACTCATCCACATGTTGTAGCCATCCGTTGTCCGTCATCGCCTTGGCCCCTCTTCCTCCCTCTTCTGCTGGTTGGAAAAGAAGGGTGAATGTACCTGAGAGCGATTCGTTATTGTTATGGATATAATGAGCCAGCGCGATCCCGATGGCCGTATGTCCATCATGCCCACAAGCATGCATAGCACCATCTACCCTGGAGTGAAAACCTTCTTGAAAAGGAAGGTGCGTAGAGTCATGGGTTTCATGAATCGGAAGGGCATCGATATCAAAACGAAAAGCACTATGTTTACCAGGCTTTCCTGTATCCCATGTAGCGACGACTCCTGTGTGTCCGCCTTTCATGAGTTCCATCCACGACTGTTCAACGCCCCACTCTATAGCCTCAGCTTCGTGCTTCTCTAACTCTTGTTTGGAAGGCACGCCTTTACGAGATTCAGAACGTAGTGCGTCTTGTCCAATGTGGAGAGTAAAGCCAAGTGATTCTAGCTCTTTTCCGATTGTAAAAGTCGTTCGGTATTCCAGGAAGCCAAGTTCAGGATGCTGATGAAAGGTGCGTCGCCAATTTTTTAGAATGGTCGTTAATGATTCCTCATTCACTTGTTTCACCTTCTTGCAGATGAACGAGTGTATCACTAGCTACTTGTGCTAGCATGGCGCTTCCTGAAGAGAGAGCCTTTTCGTTTAACATGAAGCCTGGGTTATGAAGCCCCATTTGATCTTCTTTTGAGTCAATTTGCGTTCCTAACCAGATGAAAGCGCCAGGGTAACGATTTAAGAATCTGGAGAAGTCCTCCCCTGCTAATACAGGATCGACGGTTGGCGTTGAATCTGGACCTAGAATTTTTTGTGTGGATTTACGAGCGACTTCGGCCCATTTCGGTGTATTAATCGTAGCTGGATAGCCATCTAAATACGTAATGTCCACTTCACCTTCGAAGGCTTCCGTGACGTGTTCTACAATAGAGTGAAAACGTTGCTTCACTTTTTCTTTCACGGAAGGTTGATAGGTACGTACTGTCCCTTCTAACGTGACTTTATCTGCAATCACATTATGGGCGTATCCACCGTGGATACTTCCGACTGTCACGACTGCCGATTCAATTGGGTTAACGTTTCGACTCACGATGGTTTGAAGACTTGTGATGATTTGGTTGGCAATAATAATCGCATCATTTCCATCCTGAGGCATGCTCGCATGTCCGCCTTTACCTTTTACCGTAACTGTAAAACGATCAGAAGCCCCCATCATTTCTTGATCACGAATTCCAACTTGACCTACAGGTAGACTCGGCCAAACATGTTGTCCGTAAATCACATCTGGCTCATAGTCATCAAAGACACCGTCATCCATCATCTGAGCCGCTCCCCCTGTTGGTGAATTCTCCTCAGCCGGCTGAAACACAAGTAGGACAGTACCAGCAAGCTCACTCTTACGTTGATTCAGTGCATAACCTGCCCCGAGCAACATGGACGTATGGGCATCGTGACCGCATGCGTGCATAACTCCTTCATTTGTTGACCGAAAATCATGGTTCGTTTGTTCCGTAATAGGAAGCGCATCGATATCGGCTCGTAAAGCAACCGTTTTCCCAGTCCGCTCACCTTCAATAATGCCCAATACACCCGTATCCGCGTAGCCCGCTTTAAACGGAATTCCGTATTCCTTAAGCTGCTCCTGAATAAAACGAGATGTATTCCATTCCTGTGTGCTTAATTCAGGATTTTGGTGTAAATATCGTCGAAACTCTATTATGTCGTTTTCGATCGGTTTTATGATTTCTTGAAACGTAGCAACCATTCCGACACTCCTTAATTAAGGACATATTCCTTAAATGTTCCTTAAATGATGTTATATAACACTATAAGGGAAACTTCACGATCTGTCCATGTTAATATTTGAGAATTCTGAAATTTTTACATTTATTTGGGATTCTGGGCCGTGGGTCGGGTGGGTCGGGGGGACAGGTACATTGTCCCTTCGAATCACGAAGTATCTAATTGTAGCTTGCTCTCGGGGGCTATAGACTCTTTCTCTGACGTTTTATTAACTTATAGTCTTTAAAAGGTCATAGAAGAAGCCGATCTGTGACCTTCCCTTCGATAAATACCCTAGAAATGTCAGAGAACCCGTAGATCAGTGACGTTTTTTCATATGAACACCCTCAAAACGTCACTGACCCTTTCTTTCTAAGACGCTTTGTATGGTATCGAGTAGAAAAAGGTCATTGATCAAATTAGGGCAATGCTACATTAATCGTTTATAACAAAATATCAACACAAAAGTCGTTTCCAAGAAGGACTTCTGTGTTGATATTTACGAGAGACGAAGGGAGAAGTACCTATCCCCTATCCCCATGGCCCTTAGTAATGTAATATGAAAGAAATGGTAACCCTTATCTCTCTTTTTTACGAATCGGAGGTCTAATATCTGATGAAAAAGCGTTACATATATCTAAATCTACTTATAGGATTGCTATATCAGCCAGCGATTTTATTTGCAATGTCTATGAGCATAAGCCAAGCAAACAGTACTGATGAAATTATCTCTAATTTATACTGGGTCATCCCTATGCATATTGTATTAGGCTCATTCCCCGCTATCATCCTCTTCATGATCCACATGACAACTGGCAAAGGATTTAAGCAAGCATTCCGATTACTTTTGCTCGGAGTAATGCTGGTTGTAGTTTTACAAATAACCCTTTACATAGCCATGTTTCTCCTATTCACCTATGGGCCTATCATTTAGGTGGGTCAGGGGGACAGGTACATTGTCCCTCCTCCCCCCTTAGAACCGTTATCTCTTATTCATAGTTTTCAACATTGCAATAAAAAACACAGAAGACCCTTATTTAAAAAGAGCTTCTGCGTCAGATTTCCTTCTGCTATTTCGCGAGGCGAAGGGACGAGGTACCTGTCCCCCTGGCCCTACTCAATCGTTTCAATCTTATAAATAAAGTAATAATGTTTATACAGAGCAAGCACGACCATAAAAATCCTAGCAATCATAATATCTACCATAATGAATGAGGCGATAATAAAACTATCTGCAATAATGTTAATTCGAATCTTTTCTCTCTTCGTTAACCCTTTCTTTTGAAGAAATGCTAAGACATATTTTTGATAGACCTTGGTGCTTTTAAACCAGTTTTCAATACGCTTAGAACTTTTCGAAAAACAAAAAGCCGCAAATAAATAAAAAGGGCCTCCCGGTAGTACAGGAAGAATGGTACCTGCAATGCCCACACCAAGTGAAAGGATCCCTAATATAGCAAAGACGAGATTTTTTATGTGTTTAATAGTCATCACCTTTTATTTCATCAACGAATTGTTTTAACTCATTATTTGTATTCTATAACCCACATAAATTGTACGACAAATGAGATGAATTGTAATGATATAAGATTACAATTAAGTGAACTTCGATTGATTTTGGTGATACTTCTTCCGAATTCAGATGTGCTCTGACTAGATTCAGCCATGCTACCGCTTAATCTCGTCGTGCCTCCGCCGGATCTAGCCATGCTCTCAATGAATTCAGCCGTCTTCAAGTAGAATCTGGCCGTCCGCTCTACGAATTCAGCCGTCACTCAACTGAATCTGGTCGTCCGCTCTACGAATTCAGCCGTCACTCAACCGAATCTGGCCATCCGATCCACGAATTCAGCCGTCACTCAACAGAATCTGGCCGTCCGCTCTACGAATTCAGCCATCACTCAACCGAATCCGGCCGTCCGATCCCACAATTCAGCCGTCACTCAACAGAATCTAGCCGTCCGATCCCACAATTCAGCCGTCACTCAACAGAATCTGGCCGTCCGATCCACGAATTCAGCCATCCTCTCCCCCAAAAAAAGAAAGCCTCCTCATTAAGAGAAGGCTTTCCCAGTCATCCGAATCCGGCCGTCCGCTCTACGAATTCAGCCATCCTCTCCCCCCAAAAAAGAAAGCCTCCTCATCAAGAGAAGGCTTTCTCAGTAATCCTATTAAAATTTACGCTGCTTCAGAAGATTCACCTTTTGAGCCTCTTGTTTTCCAACTTACGAAGAAGGCAAGAACAAGAAGTACAAATGCGCTAGCAATGAAGAGGAAGTTCGATTCGAATAGGCGAATTAGATTTCCTAAAATGATTCCTACAAATCCGAAGTCAGCATCTCCGAACGTCGTTCCTTCAAATCCGAGAGAGCCGAGTACTGGTAGTAAAA
This sequence comes from Pontibacillus salipaludis, assembly GCF_014642405.1. Classification (GTDB taxonomy): domain Bacteria; phylum Bacillota; class Bacilli; order Bacillales; family BH030062; genus Pontibacillus; species Pontibacillus salipaludis. The sequence goes on along the minus strand of NZ_BMIN01000006.1, from coordinate 48,179 downwards.
GAGCTGGAAGGAAACTGATGATCGCACCGTTTGCGAATGATCCGACCACTGCTCCGCGTCGACCGCCGGTAGCGTTACCGAATACTCCGGCTGCTGCACCTGTGAAGAAGTGCGGCACTAGACCTGGTACGATGACTTTCAGGCCAAATAGCGGCAGGAAGAACATGCTTAATAGTCCTGCTACGAAACTCGTTAAGAAACCGATGATAACAGCGTTACTCGCGAACGGGAAGACCGCTGGTGCGTCAAGGGCTGGCTTCGCGTTTGGAACAACCTTGTCCGCAATACCTTTAAAGGCTGGAACAATCTCAGCAAGTAACATACGCACACCTTGTAAAATGATATAAACACCAGCTGCGAATGTAAGACCTTGCATGAAGGAGAAGACTAGGAAGTTCTGTCCTCCACTTAGTTCTGTTTCGATAAACGCAGGTCCTGCGAATGCTGCAACAACGAAGAACAAGATGACCATCGTTAAGGAAACAGATACAGATGTGTCACGAAGGAAACCAAGGGATTTTGGAACCTTAATCTCTTCTGTTGATTTAGAATTTTTACCAATGCGCTTTCCGATGAAAGCGGAAACAAAATATCCTGTAGATCCGAAGTGGCCAACAGCAAAATCGTCTGAACCCGTGATCTCTCTAGTGTAAGGTTGCAAGATCGCTGGGAATAGCACCATCAATGAACCAAGAATAATAGATCCGATAATGACAAGAGTCGCTCCAGATAGTCCGCCTGTCGTAAGGATAACGGCAATCAGGCAGGACATAAACATTGTATGGTGACCTGTTAGGAAAATGTACTTAAATGGCGTGAAACGAGCGATTACAATGTTCGCTACCATTCCAAATAACATGATCATCGCTGTCTCTGTACCGAAACTTTCTTGGGCCATAGCGACAATCGCTTCATTATTTGGAATGACTCCATTTACACTGAATGCATGATCAAACATGGCACTAAATTGCGTTAATGATTTAATGAGGAATTCTGCACCAGCCCCAAGAATCACAAAACCCATTATTGTCTTAAGCGTACCTGATAACGTGTCAGCGAAATTCTTACGCTGAGCTACTAGACCAATGAGGGCGAACAGCCCAACCAGGATGGCGGGCGTTCCCAGAATATCTTTCATAATTAAATCGATCATAGTGTATTCCCTCCTCTTGTTTACCTGTCTCTAGATGTTTTGTTCTAACGCTTCTCTTAGTTCGTTCTTGTCCATTAGATTCTTCAGTTGAACAACATTTCTGCTTCCATCGTCTAAGCCGCCAACAATATCTTCAGATCCAAGGTATAGGTCTGCTGGCTCTGATTTTGCAGAAGAAAGGTCCGTGTGAGATACTTCTGCTTCTTTGTTAAGATCTTTCAAAATGCTTTTCACGTTCATCTCCACAATCATGCTGCTTCCTAGTCCATTACCACATACTACTAATACTTTTTTCATTTGAAATCCCTCCAAGTTTTTTTATACGTGCGAATAATTGTTTACTAAGCTTAATACATCGTCTGTATTCTTAGCGTTTAATAACTGTTCCATATTCTCTGGCTCTGACAGCATTGTCGTGAGCTGAGATAAAGCTGTTAAATGCGTTTCGTTGTCAATCGCGGCTAACACAATGATTAGGTTCGCCTTGTGTTTTTCCTGGTCTGAAAAAGGTACCGGTTCATCGACTTTTAATAAGCTCATCCCTAATTGTTCTACTCCCGCTTCTGGGCGAGCGTGTGGGATTGCGATTTTTGGTGCAATCACGATGTAAGGTCCTAATTCATTTACGTTGTTAATCATGGCATCGATGTAACCTTGGCCAATCTTTCCACTCTCTAAAAGAGGCTGGGATGCTTGCGTAATCGCATCTTCCCAAGTGGATACGGATGATTCAAATTGAATCGTATCTGAGGTAAGCAATTCATTTAACATAGGTTTGTAATGCTCCTTTATCGAAAAGGTCTGATGGGCCTGATAAGAGAGAAGCTGTTGCTTTAATGCATCTTCATCGTGCACGGTGGCATGCTTCTTGATTACCGCCATCAGCTCATCTGCCTGATCCATTTCTCCAGGTGCTTCCTGAAGCCGATGATTCAATTGCTTCAAAACGTATTCCTTGTCTGCGTCTTGAAGAAGAGCCGGAACATGAATGACAGGTGTTTCTTTTTCTTTTAAGAAATTTGTTGCAAAGATGACATCCGCTCGTAATGCTGTGTCCTGATATTCCCGGAAGGAAAGTGTCGCAACAACATCAATCCCGGTCATCATTGCTTCTAACTGAGCTTTCAACATGTTTGATGTTCCAATGCCGTTCTCGCAAACAATGATTGCTTTGTACTTCTTCTCAATCGTTTGGTCTTCCTTTGAAAGCCAACCGCCAAAGTGCATTGCGATATAAGCAATTTCTTCATCTGGTATTGCCTTTTCCATATAACGCTCCAAGTGAATGATCGAGCGCTTGGTCAGTTTGAAGATCTCTTGATAATGTTCCTGGATGTGCTCAGACAGCTCATTGTTAGAAGGAACATCGTACTTCAAACGGTAAAAAACCGGCTTCAAATGTAAGAGTAAATTCGCTTCTAATTGATCGCGATGTTCGAACAATACGCAGGAATACACCTGAAAGTCATCAACCATGCTACGAATCACTCGTTTTAAACCAGGCGCCTCTGGATCCTCGTAAGGAGATGAAGGCGGTTCCTGATGCACTTTCGAGCTTAAGAGATTCATAGACAAAAAGCCTATTTCATCCTCTGAAAGTTTTGCATATCCTTCAGCGTGAAGTTGTTCACTAATCCGCTTCGCAGCAGAAAACGCTTTCGTTTTTGCTAATGCTTGTCGTTCATCTTCATCTAACTCGATCTTCTGACCATGTGTAAGCCTTTCCAAAGAAATGATAATTTGCATGGATAAAATCGTAATCATTTCATCGGTGAACACAAGTCCTAGCTCTTTTTCTGTCTCGTATAAGACTTTCTTTAAGAAAGGAGTCAGCTTCGTCTGATCAGGTGACATGGATAACAAAATCTCATACGCTTCACTTCTAATTCCTTGCCATTTCTCATCGGTTTTCACCGAAACTAAAATGTGTGAAAGAAGCTGGCGCTTGTGCAATTCCTGTCCTTCGAGGTAGTAACCCTTCGTCTTCGAGTACCGAAGATCCAGCCTATGTTCCAAGAAGTACTCTTTTATCTGATCAAGGTCTTTACTAATGCTGCCACGGCTCATTTGCGTATGATCGATTAGATCTTTCATACGAATGACCGAGGTGTTGGTTAACAAGTATAAGAGGAGTAATACCTTCCTCTCTTCCCTGGATAACCGGTAATCCCAGCGATCAGAAAGCTTGATCTTCTGAGGAATCTGAGTTTCTGTCTTAGCGGTGAGGAAAAATCCCTTGCCTCTCTCCCGCTGAATGCCCTCAAGATCCTGATCTTCGAGCCAATCGTTAATTTGTTGAATATCATAGTATATGGTACGAGCCGAAACGCCCATTTTCTTCTGCAACCATTTCGTTGAGATGGGTGTATCTGACTGGTACAACTGCGTTAATACATAAGTTCGTCGTTTATCTAAAACCATGTCCTGCTCTTCACCTCCGGATGATGAAGTTTGCAAAATGTTTATTCAAAGTCATCATGATGTTGAATACAAACTTAGTATAACCCCTATACACTAAACGTGAAAGGGGTTTCACTGTATAACAACTGTCACATTGAAGTTTGCAAAATTGAACAGTTGGAACAATTTTTGAGAAAAAGCCCCGCCATAGATAGTGGTAGCGGAGGATTTGTCCAAATATTTGATCAAGTTTTTCTTGCATGGTTTTGACTGATTTGACAGAAATTGAATGGGCCAGGGGGACAGGTACCTTGTCCCTTGTCGAAGAAACTCGCGAAATCACTAATCTTCAGAGCTTTTGTAAATAAGGAAGGAAAGACATAAACCATCTCGAAATAATAGTTGGTTAAATTAATTAAATTATGGGGAGGAAGCACATGAAAAAGCTTTTTGGTTTGGTGTTAAGTTTGGTTCTTGCACTTGGAGTCGTCAGTCCGGTCTCTGCTAAAGGTCAAGAGGAACAAACAACATTTACGGTCGTTTTCAAAAATGATCAAATTGATAGGGCATCCATAGAGAACTTAGGAGGTACTATAACTTATGAAGTACCCGAGATTGGTCTTGCGCAAGTCGAAGCTCCATCTGACTTCGCTAAGAAAGCCGTTAACTTAGAAGGAGTGACAGCGGCCAACCCTACCCTCACCTTTGAAGCGCCAGAAGTAGCGTCTATCCCTTTTGAGTCTAGTTCTGTTTCAACAGAAGACGCAGCACTTTGGGAAACGTATCAATGGGACATAAAGCGACTAACAAATAACGGAGCGACTTTCGAAGAACATAGCGGTAGCCACGACGTAGTAGTTGGAATTATTGATACGGGTATCGATTTAAACCATCCTGATGTACAGAAAAACTTACTCCCAGGTTCTAAGAATTTTGTACCAGCCGGTGGCATATACGGAGCTGATAAATCAGAGAAGGCTGATCCCACTGACGTCCAAGACCGAAACGGACACGGAACGCACGTAGCCGGAAGCATTGCAGCGAATGGCGCCATGTTAGGTGTAGCACCAAACGCCGGTTTCAAAGCCTACCGTGTATTCGGCGCTGAAGGTGGTGCTCAGTCCGCCTGGATAATGGCCGCAATCGTATCCGCTGCAAATGATGGCGTAGACGTTATTAACATGAGCCTAGGTGGCATATGTTCAAAAGGGCAAGTATACTACCACAACCCTGTAACCGGAGAAAAAGAACGATTAGGAAGCGATATTGCTGAGTATGTAGCTTATCAAAAAGCTGCTAAGTATGCTGAGAAGAAAGGTGCTTTAATTGTCACTTCAGCTGGTAATGACGCAATTAATGCAGGTAACCCTAGAACAGTCACCGATTTAGCAAATGAAAAATACGGCGAACTGGGTTATGAGTTTCAGGGAGCTAGCGTTTACGCACCAGGTGACCTTCCAAATGTCGTGACAGTGTCTTCAACCGGTCCTGAAGATGAACTAGCCCTCTACTCTACTTACGGCAATGGTTATGTAGATGTAGCAGCACCAGGTGGAAATTATGAGTTATATTTGGAATACCTTCGAGCTGGGAAGTTAAATGAATATTTATCGAATCAACTGCAGATTAATGAGTTTGCTTTTAGTACAGTTCCAAGTGTTGAGTATACTTATAATAAAGATGGTTCTATCAGGAATTACAGATATGTAGAACCTTCCTACGGCTGGAAAGTCGGAACTTCAATGGCCGCTCCAAAAGTAGCTGCCATCGCAGCGCTATTGTTCGATGAACATTCTGGAGCAAGTCCTAAAGATGTTAAAGTCATGCTTCAGCAAACAGCGGAAGACATTGGTGTCACAGGACATGACAAAGAGTTCGGACATGGTCTTACAACTGTATATTCTGCGTTTGAATAAGATTTGAGCCCTGCGATTAATGGCAGGGCTTTTTCTTTTGGGCCAGGGGGACAGGTACATCGTCCCTCTCTTACATTTCACAAGATTTATAGACACAAAAGGTAAGAGATAATAGCGATCTGTGACGCTTTACCATTGTATTGACTTCAAAGGGTCACAGACAAGCACGATCTGTGACCTTTCCATTGTTTCAACGAACCAAAACGTAAGAGAACCACATGATCTATGACCTTTTGCCCCATCCACACCACAAAAACGTCACAGAACCCTTCAAAAAGATAGCCCCACAACATGCTAAGGCTTTCTTTAACGCAAAAAACCCTTTCTTGATCAAACGTTTGATCAAGAAAGGGTTTTTTATCTAAATCACGACAGGAACTCACCGGGACAAGGGACCTGTCCCCACGTCCCGCGCTGCAGCGGGACAATGAACCTGTCCCCACGTCCCGTGTCCCCACGTCCCGGCATTTATCTCAAAACAGCTTGTTTGGTTTTAGACTTCCCCACCGTACCCGCTTCCGGGTCGTGCACGCCATGACGATAGAAGTCAGCATGGATCGGCTTAAGTGGCTTACGTCCTAAAATCAAATCAGCAGCTTTCTCAGCAAGCATCAATACAGGTGCATGGATATTGCCGTTTGTTACGTAAGGCATAGCGGATGCGTCGACTACGCGTAAGTTCTCGACTCCGTGAACCTTCATTGAATGTGGATCTACTACGGCCATTGGGTCTGTTGCTGGTCCCATTTTGGCTGTACAGGACGGGTGAAGAGCTGTTTCGGCATCTTCTTTTACCCACTCTAAGATCTCTTCGTCTGTTTGCACAGAAGGCCCTGGTGAGATTTCCCCTCCGTTGTATGTTTTCATAGATGGCTGGGCCATAATGTTTCGCGTTACTCGTACAGCTTCAATCCACTCACGTCGGTCTTGTTCAGTAGAAAGATAGTTGTATACCATGCTTGGATGCTCTTTCGGATCTTTTGAACGGATCTTTAATGACCCGCGAGCATCGGAGTACATCGGTCCAACGTGTACCTGGAAGCCGTGCTTCGTTGCCGCTTTTTGCCCATCGTAACGTACCGCCACCGGAAGGAAATGATACATCAGATTCGGATAATCTACGTCTTCATTCGAACGAACAAATCCTCCACCTTCGAAGTGGTTCGTCGCAGCTGGTCCTGTACGTCCGAACATCCACTGCAACCCAATCCAAGGCATGCGCGCTTTATTTAAGTTTGGCTGTTCAGAAACCGGCTCCGGGCACGTGTACTGGATGTAGGCTTCAAGGTGGTCCTGCAGGTTCTCCCCTACTCCCGGAAGATCAACAACTGGTTTAATGCCAAGGGACATAAGGTGATCCGCATCACCCACACCTGATAGCTGAAGCATCTGTGGCGTGTTAATCGCACCACCTGAAAGGATGACTTCACCTGCTTTTACCTGGTGAGTCTGTCCATTTCGGAAATACGTTAAGCCTGTAGCCTTCTTCCCGTCAAAATCAATATGCTTAACGAATGCACGTGTTTTAACCGTTAAATTTTCACGGTCCATAACCGGGTGCAAGTAAGCACGTGAAGCTGACATGCGCTGTCCCTTATATACGTGCTTATCAAACGGCCCGAATCCTTCTTGGCGGAACCCGTTCACATCAGGAGTTCTTGAGTAGCCTGCCTCTACACCTGAGTCAAAGAACGCCTGGAATAAAGGATTCTTAGCTGGCCCGCGTTCCAATTTGATAGGACCATCATGGCCACGCATCTCATCGTCCGGTGAAGCTAACGCATTTTCTAAACGCTTAAAGTACGGAAGACAATGGGCAAAATCCCACGTATCCATTCCTTCATCTGCTCCCCAGCGCTCATAGTCTAACGGATTTCCACGCTGATAAATCATACCGTTGATTGAACTAGAACCGCCAAGAACTTTTCCTCTCGCATGCTTGATGCGTCGGCCGTTCATATGCGGTTCAGGGTCAGATTCGTACTTCCAATCGTACAAGCTTTTCCCTGCAGGAAACGGCAAAGCCGCTGGCATCTGGATTAGAAGATCCCATGAATAGTCGCTACGTCCCGCTTCTAAAATAAGAACGCTTTTCTTCCCATCTTCACTTAGGCGATTACCAAGCACTGAGCCTGCACTCCCGCCTCCAACAATTACAATATCGTATGCTTCTGTCATATGTGTTCCTCCTTGATGAATTTTTTCTTCCTATATAATTGAAATCGTTTTATAAAATGGCTTAGAACCAGTTGATCGGTTCTGGATTAAGGTTTTGGAAAATATGTTTCGTTTCCGTATATTCTTCAAGACCTAATTTGCCCAGCTCGCGTCCAATACCAGACTGCTTAAAGCCTCCCCACGGTGCGTGAGGGAAATATAGGTTAAAGTCGTTAACCCAAACCGTTCCCATGCGCATCTTCGCGGCGCAGCGTTCTGCTTTTCTCGTGTCATTTGTCCAAACACCGCCAGCAAGTCCGTAGATCGAGTCGTTGGAGATCTTAACGGCTTCCTCTTCGGTGCTGAATTTCTCAACCGTAATAATCGGTCCGAACGCTTCTTCTTGAACAACCGTCATATCTGAAGTACAGTCCGTGAAGATCGTAGGCAGGTAGAAGAACCCTTTTTGCAATTCAGGATCTTCTGGGCGTTTGCCGCCTACGGCTAACGTTGCACCTTCTTGAACGCCTGCTTCTACATACTGCTCTACCTTCTGAAGGTGTTCTGCTGAAATGAGTGGTCCCATTTGCGTATCTTCATCAAAGCCGCTCCCAAGCTTGAACTTCTTCACTCGCTCAACAAGCGCTTGAACGAATTCATCGTGAATGCTTTCTTCTACAATTAACCTTGTGCCAGCGGAACAAATTTGTCCGGCGTGGAAGAACACACCGTTTAATGCCTGGTCAACGGCTGTTTCAAAATCAGCATCCGCGAATATGATATTCGGATTTTTCCCACCAAGCTCAAGCGCAAGTTTTTTCACGTTCGAACTTGCTGCTTGCATGATCTTCTTCCCGGTCACAATTCCGCCTGTAAACGAAATAAGATCGACATCCTCATTCGCAGATAGCTCCGCCCCGATCGTGCTGCCTGCACCAAGGACGAGGTTGGCAACACCAGCAGGAACGCCTGCTTCCTCGATGAGTTGGAATACTTTCACTGTCGTAAGCGGCGTAATTTCACTTGGCTTCATAATTAACGTATTGCCCGTGGCAAGTGCGGGAGCCAATTTCCACGACGCTTGAAGTAAAGGATAATTCCAAGGTGTAATCTGTCCGCACACACCAACTGGTTCACGAACGACTTTACTGATGGAGTTTGCAACTGGTGAATCAATCATTTCCCCGCCATCTTTATCTGCAAGTTCTGCATAATAGCGAAAGACTCCAGCGATATCCTCCATGTCGCCGCGACTTTCTTCTACTGTTTTGCCCGTATCGAGTGACTCTAAGTAAGCTAGCTCTTCTTTATCTCTTTCAATGAATTCAGCAATCGTACGCAAAATCGCCCCACGCTCTGTCGCCGGGGTTGCGGCCCATTCTCCGTTATCAAAAGCTGCTCTCGCCGCAGCGATCGCTTCTTTTGCTTCCGTTTCATTCCCTTCTGGAACCGTCGCAATGACTTCCTGATTATATGGATTAATGATCGTACGCGTGTCGCTTGAGTCCGCGCCAACCCATTTCCCATTTATATAATGTTGCAGCTTTAGTTTCAGATCCAATTCAATCAACTCCTCAACTTTTTTATTCGATTTATATTAAGTTTATTAAATATTTATTTAACGTTTTTAACGATAACACTACTTTTAATCTCTGTCAAAATAACTTCATGATTACAATTTGTAGAAAAACAGGAATTGATTAAAACCCTACAGGGGACTGATCCGCGGTTCTTCATATTTTCTTAAAATCACGTTTGGCATTTGACATTTAATCTGTACGCGTTAACATAAAGTTCGTAAAGAATATTTGAGAATTATTTAATAAAAGATATTTTTGTTGAAGGAGCGACCTTATGAGTGAGTCAAATGAGAGGCCACAACTCAAAATAGAAGAAGCAAAAGATAAAGTCATGGGTGCGATTGCAGAAACGATGGATTTATACGGGGTCACCCCGGCGGCTGCGAACCTTTATGCGACCATGTACTTTGAAGGTCAGATGACGCTTGATGAGATGCGTACGGAACTTGGAATGAGTAAGCCAAGCATGAGTACGAGCGTCCGCAAGCTTCAGGAAATAGAAATGGTGAAAAAAACATTTACTCGCGGTTCAAGAAAGCACACATATGCAGCGGAAAAAGATTTCTTCCATTCCTTTATGGCGTTTTACTGCCAGATGTGGGAACGCGAAGTGAAAACAAATCTCGGGGCGATTGAATCAGCCCAGGAAGATTTTGTAGAAGTTATGAAAGATTCCAGCAGCACACCAGATATTGTTGCTAAAGCGAAGGAATACTACGACCAATTGGAAGAATCGAAGACGTATTATCATTGGCTCGGTGAATTAGCAGAAAGCATTCGAAGCGGTGAGATCTATAATTTCTTACCAAAAGATCAGAAAGATTAAATGAAATAGTAGGTTCGGGGGACGCCTGTTTTAGGACAGACTCCCCGAACTCAACACGTTCCACTCTTACATAAAAGAGAGGATTTCGTTTTGCAATTTTGTTAAAAAAATTCTTAATACATTTAACGTTAAATGTATTTAAGATATAGATATCACAAAGAAAAGGGGAGTTGAACAACATGAACAAGTGGAAAAAATCATGGAGTATGATGTTAGTCATCATGATTATGGCGGTACTAACAGCCTGTGGGAGCACCGAGGAAGCCGGTGGCGAGGAGAAAGCGGATAAGAAAATCTCGATTGGCCAAGTTAGCTGGGCTGAAAACATCGCGGTTACGAATATGTGGAAAGTGATTTTAGAGGATAAAGGGTATGACGTGAAGCTGACTAATCTGAACATGGGCAGTACGATGGCTGCGTTAAAAAGCGGTGACCTGGATGCCAGTTTAGAGATCTGGTTACCGGTTCAGGATGCCAATTACTTAGAGAGTTATCAGGATACCGTGAATTTCTCAGATGCGACTTGGTATGACAACGCGAAAGTAGGACTTGTCGTCCCAGCCTATATGGAAGATGTGAATAGCATCGAAGACTTGAATGAACATAAGGAAAAATTTGAAGGCAACATCGTCGGCCTTGACCCCGGCGCAGGAACGATGGAAGTAACGGAACAATTAATTAAGGACTACGATCTTAATTATGTCCTTCAATCAAGCTCTGAACCAGCGATGCTAGCTGAAATTGGCGAAGCTATAAAAGATAAACAACCAATCGTGGCCCCTCTTTGGAGCCCACACTGGATCTTTTCAAAATATGACCTGAAATTCTTAGAGGATCCGAAGAAAGTATATGGCGGAATAGAAAAAATCCACCACGCAACACGACTAGGCTTTGCAGAAGACTATCCCGAAGTAAAAGAATGGTTTAAGAACTGGAAGATGAACGACCAGCAAATCGGCGAACTGATCAACGTTGTAGAAAATAGTGAAGAACCCATCGACGGCGCCCGCAAATGGGTAGAAGAAAATCAAGACCTGATTGGTGAATGGGTTAAATAAACGGGACTGGGGGACAGGTACATTGTCCCTTCGTTTCACTAAATCATATGGACTGGTCTCTCCGGTCACAGAAAAAAGCAGAACTAGTAGTTCTGCTTTTTCTAATGCGCTATTCTGTTCAGGCGGGGATCGGTGGTGGGACAAGGTACCTGTCCCTCCATCCCACTCCATCCCACATTATGAGCGGTTGACGATGTTTACAAACGATTGAATGGACTCTTCTAATGTAGAGTAATCCTCAACGATTTCATTCACTTTCGTATTCTGTTCTTCTACACTGGCCAGAACTTCTTCAACTCCCGCTGCCGTCTGTTGCGTAATCGAAGAGACCTCGTTGATTTGATCACTCGTTAGTTGAGACGATTCTAGTAATTGCTTTATGTTTTCATCAACGGTCTGAGATTGAACAACCACGTTGTTGCCATTTTCTTTAATGGTTTCTAGCACATTTTTTATCTCTGATGAGTTTGCCTGACTGGACGTAACTGCCACTCTTCCTTCTGTAACCTTCTCTACTGATCCATTAATGTTGTGCTGAATCTTTTCTAATATAGAAGCGATTTTAACAGTAGAGGCTTTGGACTCCTCAGCTAATTTCCTAACTTCATCCGCTACAACTGCGAAGCCTTTACCATGCTCTCCTGCGCGGGCGGCTTCAATGGCAGCGTTTAAAGCGAGAAGATTCGTTTGCTCAGAGACATTATTGATGACATTTATGATATCGCTAATTTCATCTGCTTCTTGTTTTAATTGGTTCATAGAATCTTCCGCCTGCATCATGATGGAATTTACGCTTTCAATCTCTCCATTCAAATGATTCATTTGATCAAATGCTAGATTCGCTACTTCAACCGACTTTTGGGTATTTTCCTTCATGGAAGTTGAACTTACATTCACATCATCTACATTTGACTTACTTCGATCAACAAGGCTAGTGATATCCATAACACCAGCCGCCTGGTGCTCAATAGCTGAGGCCATTTCATTAAATGTCTTGGTCACTTCAGAAGAAACACGACCTGTTACATCAATATTCCCCTTTAAACTATCACTAAAATTACTAAGCGTTTCTAAGGAACCTTTTACTTGTGTAACCATCTCTTCCGCATGCTGCTTTGCTGATAGAGCTTCTTCTTCGTTCGCACTCGATTCTTCTTGAAGTTTAGTATTCATCCCTGCCTGGAACATTAGAAAAGCCGTCACTAAAACAATGTACAGAATAAGTGAAATCAAACCTTCCACGCCGTAATTCGGGAACATAACCGTGCCAAACTGTATATAAAACAGAATGGTTAAAACAATTTGCAAGGATGAGATGACTGCAATTGGTTTCATTAGCTGATAAACAGATATAACGGCTAAATTATAATAAACCATTAAGTAAGAGATCATATGTGGATTGCTTTCGACCATAAAGTAGGTGATTAATGTCAGACTGAACATAACTATGTACATCACATACTTAACGCCAATTTCTTTCCAAGTTAAAATCGTGCCTATTGTGGTAAAAGTACCTCCAATCCCCAAAATAATTCCTGCGATTACCCAATCTGCGTGACTTGTGAAGTTCGTTAAAATACTTAGCACAATTGAAAACCATGATAATTTAATGATTAATTTGTTACGATCGTTTAGTAACGATAACTTTTTATCCTCTCCCATAAAACGGTCCCTTCTAAAGCACATTTAGGCATAATAGCCCATTTCTACATATTACTATAATCTTTATAATTTTTCCTTAATTTCGGGACGGAGGGACAGGTACATTGTCCCCCCCTTCCCTTTCAACGCCTATAAAATAAGCCTCTCTCGACTTGATCAAACGTTTGATCAAGTCGAGAGAGGCTTATGAATATTTTAGATTCCTATATGCTTCTATTTAAAAAGACACTACTATACTAATAACTCCTATAATGACTGCCCAGATTGGTAGACTAAGCACCAACGCCCACATAAACCCTTTAAAGAAATTCCCATCTTCCTGCATTCCAACTTCCCTCCCCCAACTCTTTTACAACCATTATGGCCAACAAAAGAGAATCATAAACTGCTGGGACACTGTACCTGTCCCTCCGGCCCACCACACTAACTGGGACAAGGAACCTGTCCCCTCATCCCACCCCAGTTTGTGAACAATCCGTGAACATGTAAGCGCTCTTTTAGTTACTTTTGTTTCTTTTTGTGAAAAGTTTCACATGTGGTATTGATTCCATATCAAAAGCATTGCATAATAAGATTGTGAAGTAATTCACATAAAACATTTTTCTACGGAGGAATTTAAAATGACAACTAAAAATGTAAACCGCGTGGCACTAATTGGAGCAGGATCCGTAGGGAGCAGCTATGCTTTTGCCATGTTAAACCAAGCCGTAACAGAAGAATTAGTAATCATTGACTTAAACGAGGGCAAAGCGATGGGCGACGCTATGGACCTAAATCATGGAAAAGTATTCGCCCCTAACCCAACAAAAACATGGTACGGACAATACGACGATTGTAAAGATGCCGATATTGTTTGCATCTGTGCAGGAGCCAACCAAAAACCAGGTGAAACTCGATTGGATTTAGTGAAGAAGAATCTATCTATCTTCCACACTATCGTAACGAACGTAATGGCTAGTGGCTTCAATGGAATCTTCCTTGTCGCTACCAACCCAGTCGATATCTTAACATACGCAACATGGAAGTTCAGCGGATTGCCAAAAGAGCGCGTGATCGGCAGTGGGACAATCCTTGACTCTGGCCGCTTCCGATACATGCTTGGCGAATATTTCGAAGTAGCACCATCTAATATCCATGCAACCATCATCGGTGAGCATGGCGACACAGAACTGCCTGTCTGGAGTCATGCAACAGTAGGAGGCGTACCTGTTTTAGAAATGATGAAACAACGCCCAGACTACAAACTTGAAGACTTGGACGAGATTTTCACAAACGTTCGTGACGCCGCTTATCACATCATTGAGAAAAAAGGCGCTACTTACTACGGCATCGCAATGGGACTGACTCGAATTACAAAAGCGATCCTAAACAATGAGAATAGCATCATGACAGTGAGTGCCTACTTGAACGGAGAGTACAACACAGAAGAGGTGTATATCGGGGTTCCGGCTGTGATTAATCGTAACGGGATCCGTAATGTGGTTGAAGTGAGCTTGAATGCCGAGGAAACAGAACAATTCAACCATAGTGCACGCGTATTGAAAGACATCTTAGAACAAAACTTTGAAGCATAACGATTATTCTGTATTAGAAAGAGATGATATCCGATGTGGTTACAACAGTACGATCCATTTGGAAACGAATTAATCAGTGCCTTTATAGCATTTCTACCAATCTTGTTTTTCTTTCTCGCTTTAACAAAGTTTAGAATGAAAGGCATACTCGCTGCCTTTCTTACTCTTTGTTTGAGTGTGGCGGTCTCTGTCCTATTCTTTGATATGCCGCTTGCCCAGGCCCTATCCGCTTCTGTATTAGGCGTTGCAAAGGGGTTATGGCCGATCGGTTACATCGTCATCATGGCCGTTTGGCTTTACAAAATCGCTGTCCGGACAGGTAAATTCACCGTGATCCGGGCTAGCATCGCCAATATTTCAGAAGACCAACGCTTACAGCTATTATTAATCGGTTTTAGTTTTAACGCATTCCTTGAAGGGGCTGCCGGCTTCGGTGTTCCGATTGCGATCAGTGCAGCCTTACTTGTTGAACTCGGCTTCCGTCCCCTGAAAGCTGCTGCCCTATGCTTGATCGCCAATGCCGCATCTGGCGCTTTCGGAGCCATCGGGATCCCTGTCATCGTCGGGGCTCAGATGGGCAACTTGGAAACGATGGAACTCTCTAGAATGCTCGCATTCACGCTACCTATGATTTCTTTTGCTATTCCATTTTTACTCGTCTTTATTTTGAATGGTATGAAGGGAATTAAAGAAACACTTCCGGCTCTACTTGTCGTAAGCGGAATTTATACAGGGACTCAAGCTTTCACCATTATATTCTTAGGACCTGAACTAGCGAACATACTAGCCGCACTTCTTAGCATGGCAGGCCTTGCTCTGTTCTTAAGAAAATGGAAGCCAAAAACGATTTATCGTGAAGGCGATGCTCCTGAAACAACACAAATGGAAACCTATTCTCTTAAGGAAATTGTAAAAGCTTGGTCTCCGTTCTATATCTTAACCGCAACGATTACGATCTGGAGCCTACCTGCTTTTAAAGCGTTATTCAGTGAGAATGGACTTTTAGAGAATACAACAAAAATGATTCCGATGCCGTTTCTGCATGAGACTATTATGAAAGCACCACCGATCTCTCCAGAAACCGTCGCGCTCGATGCACTATTTAAATTAGACATCATCTCTGCAACAGGGACCGCGATTCTTGTGGCTGTACTCCTAACAGGACTATTCAGCTCTGCGATCACATTACCGCAAGGAATGAACTCTTTAAAAATAACCGTAAAAGAATTATGGGTACCCGTCCTGACGATCTGCTTTGTTATGGGCTTTGCGAATCTATCAAACTTTGCAGGCCTCAGCTCTACGATTGGATTAGCGCTATCTAAAACAGGCGACCTGTTCCCACTCTTCAGCCCAATCTTAGGCTGGCTCGGTGTCTTCATTACAGGTTCTGTTGTTAGTAACAACGCCCTATTCGGTCACCTACAAGTCGTAACAGCTGAACAAATTACAGCAAATCCAGCACTACTACTGGCAGCAAATACAGCCGGAGGCGTTATGGCAAAACTCATTTCTCCTCAATCTATCGCCATTGCGACTGCTGCTGTTAAACAAACGGGTAAAGAATCTGCCCTCTTCCAGAAGACGCTCTACTATAGCCTTGGGTTACTAGCAGTTGTATGTGTATGCACGTTTGTCCTCTCTTTGATGGGCGTTTGAGCTGGGCCGGGGGGACAGGTACCTCGTACCATCATTTCCGCTTAGCCTGCGAGGTGGATTCTCGTCCTTTTGTCCTATATATGGTAGAATGTGAGAAGTAAAAAAGGAATAAAATAGATTAACTTTCATAATTTACCCAGGAGGAGATCCCTATTCGGTTCCCATTTGATGTATCGACCCATCCCTATCCAACGATAGAATGTCCGCACTGCAGTAGTGAACCAGGACGAAAAGGAAGAATAAGACGGTACAAACATATCGATGACGGCATTTGTTTTGTTTGCAAAGGAAAAGGTAAAATTCGCACAGAAAGAGCGATCCTTGAGCAAAATCAATGGATTGAACAAGAAATGAAAACCGATCCTGAAGCAAAAGGCCATACCTTTCATTCCTACAAGAAAAAGTGGTTTCGTGACTTGGAAGAAGAAGCCTCTTTCTTTGATGATTAGACCGCAGGGCCAGAGGGACAGGTTCCTCGTCCCATCGTTTCCCTAACTATCTATTCATATAAAAAAGCAGAACGTCTAGTTCTGCTTTTTTACTCGTTCGTTCGTTTCAGACGGGACAACGTACCTGTCCCTCCGACCCAGCACACGACCTACTACGCTTTTAGAAATGCCAGTGACACGCGATATTTGCCTACATGACACCCCTTCGATTGCCTTCAGACTTGCTAAAATCTCATCCCGCTTCCCCCGGTCCATTTGCTGAAGGACGCTGCTATGCGGAACGCCCAGGTTAATCAAATATTCTCTCACTTCACAATCTTGCACCCTCCTATTCACAATAATATCGAGGCACTGGTCCTCATTCACCTCTTCCATAAAGATCTTATAACGCCTCAAAGCTGAGGCATCATCTAACGCTAATAAGGCCAGATATTTTTCCGTATCGACTAAATCAGAACGACCACCGAGATACGCATGGATGCTCGTCCATTTACTATCCCACACGTTCCGGACAACCGCAGCCTTCAATGGATTTTGATGAATATATCTCACTACCGTTAGGAAATACTCCATATCGTTTACACACTCGCTATTAAAACGTCCCTGAAACAAGTGTCCGTGTCGGTCGTACTTCAAGTTGTACCAGTACACATAGCTCGAACTGATCCGCTTCAGAAAATGGGAAACTGACTCCTCTCCTTCTTCTAATAAAAGATGCACATGATTGTCCATAATACAATAACTATAAAGCTTAAAATGACAGAGTTCCTTATATCGTTTTAAGGTTAGTAGAAATTGATGTTTGTCTGTTTCGTCTTCGAAGATCGTTTGTTGGTTGATGCCTCTCAGCATAATGTGGTAGATGCCAGTACGGCTTTGTTTTCTCGCTTTTCTGGGCATTTTTTGGGGGACCTCCTTTCGTTAGAGGCGGATGGGGTGAGAGATAGGGGAAGACTATGAAGGGAAAGCTGGGGGGTGTGCTCTTCTTTATATTTCTACCATCCCTTTAAAATTCCTTCAAAAACATGAAAGACGGGCCAAGGGGACAGGTTCATCGTCCTAGTATGCAGTGTTTTACCCCCCACACAATATCGCATGTATTTCAGCCCGTTTATTAACATTAGCTAGTCAATTAAGTGTTTATTTCGTGAAACGAAGGGACGAGGTACCTGTCCCCCCCATCCCACTACGTACCCCTCAGTTTAGTTGCGATCTCTTCCATAAAAATAAAGAAGATGGTTCTGGTTTTCTCAAATGGGAGTAATTGTTCACTTTGATTGTATTTAGAAAGATGGAAGACATAATCCACTAGTGAATCCTGAATAGTTGCGAACTCTTCTAAAATCAACATGATTTCTGATCCTTGATTTTTCGCTTCTTGGAAGAGATTCTCGAATGTGGAAAACTTACCGGTCACCGAAAAAACAATTAACAATGTATCTTCATCAGCCATCTGCTTCACGTAATCTTCACTATGAGTTACCTTAATATTTTTATCTGAAACGATATCCAGCTTATAAGCGAAATATTCCGCGCTAATAAATGAAGGGCCTAAACCAAATAGAATCACTTTATCAAACTTATGATAGACCGATATAAATTCATCTACTGAGCTATGATCAAAGTGTTCTAAGAACATCATCAATCGTTCCAATTCTTCAGTCTTCTTTTCACTCTCAACATTAATTTCTTGGCCACTGAAGTAACGCTTGTATTGTTTGAAATTATCAAACCCCAACTTTCGAACCAAAGTAGACACTTTAGAAGGAGCTACGTTGCAAATGTCTGCCGCTTCTACAATTTTTAACCGATCATTTTCCTTTACTAATTTAGACACCTTATCATGTACATCTTTCTCCAACTTCGTCAACTGCTCCGTGTTTAACCTTAACACCTTTGCTCCCTCCTCTCTTTTTTATGTATCTTGTTTACTCAACTCGTGAAAAAGGAACAACTATCATTCTCTAACTTAAGAAATGATAATTGTCCCTATTTAACTCTTACACTTATGCAGAATAGGTCTGTTGATCTTGCACAACCGTATTTTTGTTAACCGTTTGCTTGAAAATGAATGTAATCACGATCGCTAGAATACCAGCAATTGCACTTAATATGAAGTAGGCATTGTATCCACCTGCATCACCAAAACTTGAGATCATACTACTCATCACAAGCGGCAGTAATACATCAGGGAGATAACCAATTAATGAAACGAATCCGATTGAGAGCCCTAGCACTTCTTTATTAATATTACAATCACCAAGAAGGGACCAATATAGACCGCGAATTGTATATATTGCAAGTCCACTCAAGATCACGAGTGAACTAAAGACCATATTCGGTAAAGATGTTGGAAGGATTGGGATGAGGAAGAGAAATACCGTCGCCAAACCTAAAGCGAACATTAATATGTTACTCTTACCAAACTTATCGCCAAGAAAGCCTCCAGCTACTCCGCCAATCGGACGCATCCACAACATCGTTACGGTTATCGTTCCGACTGTAGAGGCATCAAGTTGAATGTTTGTTCCAAGGAAGCCACCAAAGTAGTACACAGTCCATGTGACTACATAGGACATAAAGATAATCCCGCCCAATAGCCACACATACTTATTAAAAACCACTTTCTTCACAAGCTTCATACTGAGCTTGCTACCGTTCTCTTTCGACTCTTCTGCAGCCTCTTCATTCTCTTCATCCACATTTACAAAGAAGTAAATTAAAACAGATACAAGGATTAAGACTCCTGAGTATAAATAAATAACATTTACCAGAGCATCTTGCTTATCTGCAACAGCCTCACTTGCTCCTAGTACAGAGGAGAATATTAAGACCGCTATACTAGCTAGAGAAGCTTCAACAACTCCTCGCCCGCCATCTAAGATGCCAAAGAAACGACCTTCTTCCTCTTTCTTTGAAATAACTTTAACAATCTTTAAATGGGCAGACCAGAATGTCAGAACAGAGAAGATTCCCCATATGACGAATATCAAAATCACCACTGGATAACTCGGTACCTGTGCAAACCAGATTCCCGCTAACCCAACACAAAGTAAGGAAATAGAAATTAATTTCTTCGCTGAAAATCGATCTGCAATCCAACCACTTGGAAAGTAACCTACAATGTAGGCGATTCCTAACACAGAGAATATGCTATTTAGTTGTGATAGGCTCATATCGTATACTTCTAGAATCGTTCCTTGGTAGTTGGTTCTAAGATAGATGAGGGGGAAAATCGCCCCTGCTGCTATAACAATCAAGAAAAACTGGAAATACCTCTTCACATTATTTGATTTCACAGACACCACCCAATCCTTTAATTAAATATAGGATAAATAAGCTTAGCGACTTCGTCAGTATGCTTTCGTATGTGCTTAACCACATGTTCATTTACCTTCGTGTAGAACGAATGAGCATGTGCATCAGGAGTAAATTCTGACTCTGTTTTAACCATTTGATGAATAGCGGAGTTGAAGTCCTCATAGATACCTAATGATCGAGATGCACAAATTGCAGCCCCTACACAAGCACTACTACTTCCTGTCCTTCTATAGGTTGGAAGCCCAAATACATCTGAAAGAATTTGCATCATAAGATCGCTTTTAGACCCTCCACCAATCACAACGATGTCATTCACTTCCACTCCAATTTCTTTAGCCATGGTGTCGATATTATTCTTCATTTCATAAGCGATCGCTTCTAATATAGAGCGATAGATATGATAGCGTGTATGGCGTTGGTCGAACCCAATCATCATTCCTTTTCGATAAGGAGTGTCCGGTGAGGCTAACCAGTCTAAAACCGTAAACAATCCATCACTACCTGCCGGGATTTCTGTCGCTTTACGATTCAGAAATTCCTCCTCAGAAATGCCTGCCTTCTCCGCTTCTTTCACAAGTTCTTCACCAATTAGTTTCTTAAACCAACTCACTGTCCATAATCCTCTTCGAATCCCATTTGATTCGTATGCGTACTGATAAGGGATGGATGCAAAGGTTGGAAAGAAGTTGGTAGCGTTTTCAAAATAGGTTTCCCTGAGCATCATGGATGAGATAAATGTTCCAAGTGAAATCATAATCGAATGCTCATCATGGATGCCTGATCCTAACGCTTCTACAGCTTTATCATTTGCTGTAGCCACAACTGAGACGTTTTCATTCAATCCAAATTCTTTAGCTAGATCTCCTCGTAGTGTACCTAGCTCTTCACCTGGTTTCACAAGATTAAAGAGTATATCACGCCTAAGTCCATGGGCTGCTATCTCCTCATCATCTGTAGACCAATCTAGCGTTTCTCGATTCACAGGCCAGAACACTTCATAATTTGCAGCTGTATCATTGTATTGTCCCGTTAATTTCAGACCGAGGTATCCGGAGGTGGTAGTTACATAGTGAACACGATCGTCGGTATGCTCATATGGCTTGGATAACCTGGTATCCATCCAGCTAATAACTGGATGGGCCAGATTTCCATGCTCATCTAAAAGAACACGACAGCACCTAATGGTACATAATCCAATCCCAATAATCTCTTTCCGGTCCCCTTCAAAATCGTTTAAACATCGATTCACCGCTTCGTAAAGACTGTCCCACAAATCATCATCAGGGTGAACGACGACTCCTGGCTCAGGAGAAAGGGTCTCTTTTAAAGAAGAGGAACCATAAGCCAATTCATTTCCCTCTATATCAAAAATTACAACTTTCGTACTTTGAGAACCACTGTCAATTCCCATGATATATTGATTACTCATACTCATCATCCTCTGATATATTTCTTCACTTCATTGTATTGAGGGAAGATGGTCCCATGGTTCATGATTCCGTTTGGATCGAAGGCTTCTTTTAATTTCTCTAGCATGTAATAAGCTGAACCATGCTCTTCTTTTGTCCATTCTGAACGATACTTTCCAATGCCGTGGTGGTGACACATAGACCCACCTAGCTTCAGAGTCTCTTCAATGATGATCTCGTGAATCGGATGATGATATTCGAGTAATTCATCTTCAGGGTCGCAATTAATTGTATAGTTGTAGACGAAATACATGTTCGTCCCGTTTAAATAACTATGAGAAGAATGCCCACCAAGCATCGTTAACTCATCAGCGCGCTTAAATTCATTTCTCACTCGCTCTATAACATTGTTGTAGATCTTAATAACGTTCTCCCAATCAGCAGAAATTTCTGTAGTAAAGCCATCGTGAGAATTATGCTTAATCATTTCTTCGATCTCAGCATCAATCCTACTCTGATCCCAATTCAAGTTGTTGAACCAATCTTCTATAAGTGAAGAATCTACTTGCTTCACAATGCCTGACTGGAATTTCTCTACCGCTTCTGTAATCGCCTCACTCGTCGCTTTCACAAGACCCTTGGCTCCCTCAGCCATAAAGAGGAGTACGCATTTCCCTTCGTAGAAATTGCCGAAATGATTTCTCGCATCTTCTTCTGAATAACAACGGGCAACTGATGGTCTGAATCCATTCACCATGACCTCTCTTAAAATGCTAATACCAGTCTCCATATCTTCAATTAAATAGCCATGGAACTCATTATTCTCAGGGGTGTATTTAAAGATTTTCACCGTTACTTCTGTGATATAACAAAGCGCCCCCTCATTCCCTAGCGCAATGTGACGAATATCAGGTCCTCCTGATCTTCTTGGGACATTCTTAATCTTAGAAATGTTTCCTTCTGGGAATACACATTCTAATCCTACAAGCATATCTTCCATAGCTCCATAAAGGGTCGAGAACTGACCGATGCTTCGAGTAGCAACTAACCCACCAAGTTGAGCAACAGGCTTCGACTGAGGAGAGTGTCCTGTTGTATACCCTAGTTTACGAAGTTCGTCTTCTAACGTTTGCAGCTTAACACCTGATTGAACAGTTGCCTGCATATTGTAGGTATCAATATTCGTAATCTCATTCATCTTCGATCCATCGATTACAACGGTTGTCTGTTTCCAGTTCTCTAGCCCACCTTCTGTCCCCGTCTTCCCACTCCGTGGAATGACGTTGATGAGTTTTTCGTTACAATACATAAGAAGACTTTTAACTTCATCATTGGAAAGAGGATAAACGATGGCTAACGGTTTAGGTACATCAAGAACATTCTTCGTCTTTGCATATTTCTTATACCGATCGGCAGATGCATCATATAAAGCAGCATCGTCTGTGACAACCTGACCCTCGGAAAGTAGCCCTTTTAAATCTTCAACAATCGAATTCGTTTTAATAGTCATTTCTTCGTCCCCTTTATTTTCATAAGTAGTCTAGCTATCTATCGAACTAAGTATCCGCCATCAACATTGATCAGCGTGCCGTTTACGTAATTGGATGCATCAGAAGCCAAGAAAACCATTGTTCCCATTAGATCCTGAATATTTCCCCATCTGTTTGCAGGGATATGATCCAAAATACGTTTATTACTTTCAGGATCGGCTCTCGTAACCTCGGTCACATCTGTGGCGAAATACCCTGGCGCTATTCCATTTACTTGTATGTTATATTGAGCTAATTCATCGCAATAAGCTTTTGTGAAACCTGATAAACCATGCTTAGTAGCAGCATAAGCAGGAGACCACTGTCCACCAAGGTAAGAGAATAACGAACATGTATTAATAATCTTGCCGCTCTTTTGAGGAATCATATATTTTGCTACTTCATGCGCTAAATCAAAAGGTGCAGTAAGGTTTACTGACACCATCTTGTCCCATTGAAGTCGTGTGAATTTCGTTACATCCTTTTCATTAATGTTAATACCAGCATTATTGAGTAGGATGTCGATCTTCCCGTATACAGAGAGACACTTTTCAACCACCTGTTTACAAGCACCGTCTTCAGTAATATCAGAAATCATTAAGTGATACTGAACACCTTCCGCTTCAATGAGCTGCTTTGTTTCTTCGTCTTCAGCCATACTAACAGCAAAGATATCTGCTCCCGCCTTAGCAAGAGCCAGCGCGAACCCTTGGCCTAAACCAGAATTCCCTCCAGTAATCAACGCTACTTTGCCCTCTAAATTAAAGAAGTTCATATTAAAATCTGTTATGTTCGTTTTTACGGCGTCCATTGGATCCCGCCTTCCTTTTAATTTTCTGAATTTATTGTATACTGTATCCGCTTTCAAAATCAATGATTTTTTAAGAAATTTCTTTATTTTTTTATTTTATCCTTTGATCAAGAGAAATTTCTCTATACGTCGAACTGCTCAGGGATATTGTACTCCTTAGGTAACTTCTCGCTAACAAAAAGAATGATCACAAATAAACACAAACTTAAAGTTCAGCCTGCGTTGTTTTAAACATTCACTCGTTAACTACCTGTTCATTTCGTGAAAACAAGCCTGTCCCGGCCAAATGAGGCGGGAACGGTACCCCTACATTTCCCTATATTCGCCATACCCCCTTACATGATTTATACTCTAAGGTAATAAAAGTAAAAATGAGTGCTTTTGCTGATATGACAAAAAGAGAACTAGAAAACCAAATTAACGTTGTAAAATCAGACTACATACGAATCCAGGGAGATTTAGAAAAATGGAATCATCGGTTGGCGGGAATACGGAGAAGTTGGAGACACAGTTAAAACAGTTAGAAGATGAGTTAGCAGAACTGAATCATGAGCAGGCGAAGGTTTAATAAATAGTCTTGGCAACAATTGATCAAACGTTTGATCAACAAAAAAGCAGAAGGAGCTCCCGATCTAATTGGGGCTCCTTCTGCTTTTTCATTCTGTATGTAATACTCATTTCATTTCTGGACTGTACCCTCTAAAATAGACACTTGAATAAGGGACGACTATGCTGCTAAGAGGTGAGTTCGGTATTGTACCGGGCTCATCTTCCCTAATCCCCATTGATACCTTTTTTGGTTGTAATAACTTATAAATTAATCTATATAACTGGTCAGTTCTTTTAGGTTTTTACACTCTCTATGGTTTACTTCATCTTTCAAGGTTCCGAAGAAAGCTTCCATAGGAGCGTTATCCCAACAATTTCCCTTACGCGACATAGATTGAATGATTCCTAGATTTTTGATGTTCTTCTGGAAGTCAGGGTTGGTGTAATGGAAACCCTGATCGGAATGAAGAATAGATTCACCAATTATAGGATGAACTTGTCTGAGTCAGCTCATTGTTTGATAAACAATATCCATACCTAAAGTGGTTGATAGATTGTGCGCCAGGATTTCATTCGTACTTCCATCTTTAACACATGATAAATAGGCGACTTGACCATTTCCGTACTGTAAATAGGTGATATTCGTTAAAAACACTTTCCCAGGCTTTCCTTGATCGAAATTACGATTTAACACATTTGGGCAGGTCTGATGTTCCTGAGTGGCTTTACCTAGGCGTTTATAAGGGTTTGCCTTTCTGATTTTTGATTTCAATCCTTCTTTCCTCATTAACCGCACGATTTTCTTTAGGTTCACAACTAAACCGTGTTCGTTCTCCAAAACCATTTTAATCTGGCGAATACCGGCCTTTTGATTTTTGGAGTTGAGAATTGATGTAATACGCTCAAGATCGGCTTGGTCTTGTTCTTCTCGTCGTTGTCGCTTAGGGGCTGCCTTAAGCCATGCATAAAAACCACTTCTGCTTACACAAGCTAATCTGCATAAGTAACGAACCATATACTTCAAATCCCCGCAGTTAATGGTTTGATAGATGATTTGATATTTTTCAGAAGGGGTTAGTCTTGTTTCTTTCTCAACGCCTGCCTCTCTTGTTCTTCTAACTTTTTTAAGAATTCATTCTCGGTTTCTAGAAACTTAATTCTAGCCTCTGCTTTTCTTAGTTTTTCCTCGGCAGATTTGTTGTTAGACGATCCACCTTGCCCAGCTGAACTTCTCTTATTGAAATATAACCCTACTTCTCCGTGTTCGTCATAGATCTTTTTCCAATTATAGATTCGTTTTCTCGGAACATCTTTGCCGATGATATCCAGGTCAAATAACCCCAGTTCCTTAAAGATCTAAAGAGGATTTTTCCCTCTAAGACTAGCTTCTACAGCTTTCACTTTAAACTCTGGAGTGTAAGTAACTCCATTTGATTTTACTTCTAGTACGTTCGGATTTTGTTTCAATGCTTTCACTTGTTCTTGGGAACATGTTCTTTTATTCATGTGTAGCCTCCGCTCATAATATTCTTTTTATTATAAACGGGTTTTCTTTTTGATGACATAGAAAACCCTGAATAACGTCCCAAGTTATTGGTGTCCATTATTCAGGGTATAGTCCACCTGTCCCTATGTCCCTCTACTTCTCAAAAATAGTCTCCTCAATCCTCTCTCCCAAATGACGCCCAGGCTGATCCGGCAGACACAAGATCCGTTGACCAACGGCTAGATCCTGAACAGAAAGCTCTCCTTGGCTCTCTTCCCGAACAAAAACACTAGAAGAATTCTGAAGTGTGGCCGAGATCTTCCCGTCCTGACCTTCACACTCCACTCTTATAAACGACCGCTTCTCAATCTTTACTCTCCCAACGTACCGATCTCTCTCCCCCTCAAGGCTAGAAAGCGTAAGAGGTTCTCCCGGAGTTACCTCATGAAGGTAGAGCGTTCGCTCCCCTTGATGTAAATACTGATGAAACGCTCCGCAGTTAATACGAAACGGTCTAGCGGGATAATCGCCTGTTTCGCGGTTTTCTGAGAGAACGTGCACATACCCATGACCGGTGTTCCCTACGAAAAGACCTTCTAAAGGTGCCAAGATATCAGTAAAATCTAAACACACCCTCATGCCTTCTCCTACTTCTATAATTTTTGATACTTCAAAGTACTGAGTTTGTTCCTTCATTTTCGCACTCCTAACACAAAAACACGGATGTAGCCCTCTGTCTCACTCTACATTGAGCCTGAAAACCGTTACCATGGATCTGTCATACTATCTCTTATAACTTTCTATCTTGAGCTAATTGAACTAAGTTTTCAAGGGACAGGGGGACAGGTTCATTGTCTCGGCGGATACGTATAAAAGAACAAAAACAGCAAAGTACTCCAATTAGTACTTTGCTGTTTTTACTTTTCTACATACTATTATTCCCGAATACTACGTATTGTTCTCCAGTTGCCCATTTTCCATTTGAGGGAGAGATCGTAATGCCCTTCCTATCTTCAGACGGTTTCAACATGCTTATAATCTTCTGCTGGCTTCGCTGTTACTACAACCTCTTTCTTCCCTAATGCACGAGCACCTATGTACCATCCACTAATGACTAAAGTAACAACGATAGCACCTACCCACCAAACCCTTCTCTTCATCTTCTCTCTCCCTTGCAAAGTGTCTTAACGTCCTTTCTAATTATATAAATCCAATAATAAAATAGGCCTAAAAACTTTTATTTACATGGTTTATGAACAATAGAAGACCGATCATAAAAGATCAGTCATATTTTCCTATATTAACCAATAGTATAGTTTTGTGCGCTTGAACCCTTAACGAGAAAGGAGTTGAAAAAATGCGCTTTTGTACGGAATGCGGTCATACATTGAGCGAGGAGCAGGACTTTTGTACCTCATGTGGTGCGCAGTTTTCCAACAATCCTACCGATCACTACGATCAACCTGCCCGACCCATGTCAAAAAAGCGAAAATGGACGCTCGGTTCGATTGGAATTCTTGCCGTTGTATTATTCTTTACTCATATGGCCCTGTCTTCGATTTTTGATCCTATGAAGAAGATACAAGCGATGGACCAAGCGATGAAGACGAAAGATTCATCAGCACTAATGGATGAGCTCTCATTAGAAGAAGAAGCGCTCTTAAACAAAGAGGAATACCTCACCTACCTTAGTGAAGCTGGGTGGGAGACGATGAAAGAGCAATTTTCTCAAATTGTTGAAGCGAATAAGGATGACAAGACTGCGCAACAAATAGTAAATGATTACGGAGAGCCCGTTTTCCTTGCTAAGAAACGAGCAATCATCCCAAAACTCTTCTATACATACGATATGGAAGCGCTCCCTGCAACCATTTCCGTTCATTCCGCCCTTGCCCCATCAAGCATTATTACAGCCGGTGAACATTCTGTTGAAATTACAAATACAGATACCTCTTACAACCTTGCAAAGGCCTATCCAGGTACATTCAAAATTCATGGTGAAGCGCAAAATGAGTACGGAACGTTTGAGAACCAATTAGAAGTACACATTGATCAACCTGGAACAAAACAAGAATTCTCCTTCCCTTTCGAATATAAAAACTACTCCCTCTCGAGCAATGAATCTTCGGCCATTCTTTATATTAACGGCACTAGCACAGGTCTTCCTCTATCAGAGCTAAATCAAATTGGCCCCGTCCCAGTCAAGGAATCGATCAAAGTCCACGCCGAGTGGGCAACAGATTCTGGAGATGTTCTCCGATCTGAAGTTATTGATACGCTTTATATTCAAGGAGATCACGTTGAATTAACGATTGAGAAACCAAAAGTAGTCGAGAAAACGCCTGAACCTAAAGAAGAGGAAAAAGAACAGGAAAGCACCATCCATTCAAGTAGCCTAAACGCAACAGCAGAAGCAGCAGCCAATCATGTCGTAGCTTTCAGAAGCGCGTATGAACAGGCTTTGAATGAGCACAATTTCAATCTGATTGAACCCTATTTACAAAATGGAAGTCATGCTGAGGAAGAATTATACGATTATCTCCGCGAGCTAAACAGTTCCGTCTACACTTATGACTTTAAAGAAAACTCGATAATCCAAGCAAACAAATCTGCTAGCGATACGTTTGAAGTGGATATGGAAGAAATGTTTATCTTTACAAACCACCTAAGTGAACAAACTCGCTATGATCGAACAAAGCGATACATTGTGGTGTATGAGAATGGATTCTACAAGATTCAAAAAATCCTGATAAACGATACGATTCGAGAAAACTTATAAAACACATAGGAAGTAAGAATGCGATGATCTGTACGAACTGTAACCACGAGCAAGAGAGCGGAAGATTTTGCGGGAATTGTGGATTTGATTTAAACCCTGGAGAAACATCACCTTCAACAGGTAGTTCACAACCTACAGCTAGTGCTACTGCAACAGTAGCGCCGTCCGCTCCAAACGAAAATGTAGAAAGAGCTAAAGCTTTATCGAAAGGATACCTCCAAGAAGTGATGGGATTTGTAAAACAACCGAATCAGGCCTTTTCCGCTACAGAAGTAGGATTCTTAAAAGGAGTAGTATCGCTTGCGGTTTATGTAGTCCTATTCGCAATAACCCTATATGTTATTTTCAATCATTTATACGGAGCAACTGGAGCTGATTCAATTACAGGTTCTCTTCCCTTCTTTAGTATGGTTGCACCCTTAACAGGTAACTTTTTTCTCGTTATAGCTGGATCGGCCTTATGTCTATTTGTTATACAGTTGATCACCCAGGTTGGCCATAGCTTTAAGACATTCATCGCACGATACGGTGGCATACTAGCCCCATTCATGATGCTAAATGCGATCTCCCTGGTAGCTGGCTTCGGAGGATTTATTATATTTTCCCTTATCTTGCTTATGCTGTCTTTATCAATTGTTATTAATCTCCTCCCTCCCATTTACGTATACCATCATTGCCAAAGAAGTAATAAAGCCGATCAATCCATCTACTGGGCAATCCTCGCAGCCGGGGCTTCTATATTAGTTTCATATATTATTATCGTCACACGCCTTATGGTGTTTATAGATGAATTAACAAGCATGTTTATGTGGTAATCCATCATATAAAAAAGCAGACCGATTTCGGTCTGCTTTTTTGCCTTGGAAGCGCGGGGACGGTTCCCACGCTTCCTAAATTTGCCACATTAGGGATATGTTCTTACAGTTGTAGAAGGCCAATTGAAATCATTCTTAAAATAGGTTCTTTTCAGCCTATTCAAATCATACTCCCACTCTGATATAGAGTAGCGATTTTTACTTTCACCATTTTTCATCGCTTTTCTTCCTCGAATAAGGAAAGCTATGATAGAAGCAACTTCTTTCACCCCCATCTGAGGTACAGCCTTCTTCGAAAGGATCTCCCACCTCTTCACCCTTGTGGTCCCCGTAATCTGATAACCTAATTTACGAAGTTGGCTTTTATCGCTTAATTTTGTTTCATTTGTCATATGTACATGATCTTCCTTCGAGATAGGTTGCTTATTATTCGAAGTAACGAGAGGAGATTTAAGTTGAGTTCGTTTAGTGTTCATTAAAATTAGCCCCTCATCTACCTGGCCGACATTCATCCAATATCCAGCTCGTTTCTTTTTGATATTATTCAGTTGATTATCCGTGAGATAATACTTTTCTTTCCCTACTACTTTCATAGCAGGTGTGTTGAAATATTCATGCACAGTCTGGGATTTTCCACTTTTGTATAAAGCTATTCTAATCATAGTATGTTCGAATTTCTTGGAATGCCTTTTCTTTTGTTTAGCAGGAAGAACAGAAATAACTTTTAAGCTGGTCAGTTTGTTATTTGTGCCTTCATCTTTAATCTTAAAAGTCTGTTTTGATGTCTCCACCCATCTGTTTGTAAAGCATTCAGTAAAGTATTCTTTCTCATATCGCGAGAGCAGCTTAGATTGGTGTATTAGCATTTCCATATCTTTTCGATTTTCTAAGTTATCTGCCTTATTGTTTTTGGTTTTCTTGTATAACCAATATAGTTTCATTTCTGGTCTTGATTTGTTGTGGTATTTATCGTCATATGCATTTGGCAATAGCACTCTATCTCTATTTAAGTATAGAGCGATGAGCAATATAATAGATAGTTGTTCTGCTGTAAGTTTCCCCTTAATAGATGGCCATACTACTTCGAGATCAGTAAAAACAGCGTCCAATCCATCAATTAAATCATAAGCAAAATAACATCTAATCAATTCTGTAATGGACTTTGGTGAGTTACATCTGAAAACATTTTTCTTAATGACTGCCACATGATCTTTAAGAAACTGTTTGATAGAACGACTCCCCGAAAGGGTAGCCATTGAGCGATAAAAGTATAATACATTGGTTAGGTTGTATGGATATTCAAGGTGGTCTACATCTGGTTCTTCTAAGAGGAAAAACGGACCCATTTCTAATAAGTGATTATAAGTTGAGGTTTGTAACTCATGCCCCTCTTCTCCCAGGCTTTCTAATAAAAATTGAATGATTAGAGCAGAATTTTGATAATCTCCCGCTTTCATCAATTCTTTCATAACAGTGATATACTTCTCTACCCAACATGTTGGTACTTGCTCTCTATACTTTGTTAAGTAAGCTTTAATGAACTCTAGATCGCCACAATTGTATAGGACACCAAGCAACAGATCCGCTTCCAAACGTAATTGTGAATCCTCATTCTTGTGTTTATATTCCCTATTTTGTTGCTCGACCATTTTATCGGTTAATTTAAAGATCTTTTTCTCCTTCGTTTCAATTACCTCTTTTAACCCTTGAATTTCTTTATTCTGTTGATTAATTAATGCATCTATTTCCTTATCCAAATAATCTAGCATTTTTTCTTTTAAATCCCTTGTTCCTTGCACTATAATCCCCCCTCCATGACCATTTCTTCATGAAAAAAATGATACCTCCCTTTAAGTGGGGGATTTATAGTATGATTTACATATCAGATGCTTTCTTTCAACCTTTGACTTCATAAACAAATTCCCACACAATGGCATTTACTAAATATTACTCATTACTCATATAGAAGGGACCATTCAGTATGAGTGTACAACCACCAGAATTTTACGAAGAACAGTTTAAGATGAAATTTCTTAACTAAAATGATAACGAGAATACTCTTACAAACTACAAGAGACTGTTTTAAACAAACTAAAAATTTTGAAGACAAACAGGCAAGGATTTATATGAATTTAATGATCAAGACAGTCAGGACTATTTTTACCATGTTAGAAATTTTCTGAATATGGAAAATATCAAAAAACTGTATTTATATAATAATAGGTGCATAGAAAGAAGATCAGTAAAGCAGAAATAGTACAAAGTCATTTAGCAGGCTACATTTTAATTAATCAAACGTTTGATTAATTAAAAAAAACAGAAGGTGCCCAAGCAGGTTCACTAGATACGTTTCATGCCCCGCTCCCGCATACGTTGGATTCGAATGTGAAGCGGCTGGTGAAGTATTAATGGGAGCCTTTTTCCTTAACTCTATAATTTACTTTGTTTTGATATTGATAATCATTATAGTCTTTAGGACGATTAAGAGGATTATATCTTAATAGGAGAACATAAAAAAGCGCGGTCCATCACCGCGCTTACACTCCTTTATTCTGCTGCACCTCAGCTCGTTTTTGATCAAGGTAATCAGAGAGGGCTTTCCTTACTTCATCTTCTGACTTCCCTTCTTGAAACAATCTCTCTGCTAATTTCATCATTTCATCTTGAGCTTTTTGTGCGACTTGCTTTTGTTGATCTTCCATGAAATACTCCTTTTGCGCATAAAATACATTCTTTATTACATCTTTGTAGTATACATGGCGTCATTCGATAAGATCAATCGTATCTTTAGACTATTAAAGCTTTCTCCTGCTCTAAAAGCAGCCTGAATCGCCGGCCCCCCTATGCTTCCACATTCACTATGTCCTTACTCCCAAGGACGAATAGACTTAAGTAGCCACCACTCCCCGTATTCTACCAATTATAAGCTGTTCACGTTTGTCTCCCATGATATGTCCAGTTGAATAATAGGACGGTATGTGGCTTCCATTTCAGTCATTCCCTTTTGTAAGGATACGGCCCATTCCTCTTTATGAGAATCATATTGATAAATAGAAACCTGTACCTCAGCCTCCTCAAGATAAGCAACTTTTTCGGCTTTAATTTCTAGAATTTCAGGTATATCATTCCCCGTAATGTAGAATGGTTGAAGTTCAATATCAAACCCATCCGCTTCACTACTTTTAAGCTCTTTCATTTGTTGGTCCACTAACTCTTCAATTTAATACAGTAGGACTGTTACTCGTATTGTCATCTTCTGATCCACCTTGCTGAGCATGAACTGATTCTACCAATTGAGATTGAACATCCTTATGATGAGGAATCCCATTACCCTTATGTAATACGTCTAGTTGTGAACAGGCAACCACCATCACTAAAAGACCTATGTATACTAAAACTTTCTTTATAAGCATGTGCGCCCCTCGCTTTAGTACCGGATTTATTGTTTACAATATGTCTTACGAAGATCCATAATTCAAAAACCCTAATCATGAATATAATTCCTGCAGTATTCACACCGTTCTTTTCTCCAATCTGTTAGCTCCGCTAGTGTTTGACGGACGATGATTTCATTTTCTTTTTCTTCTACCTCATAAGGGGAAT
The DNA here is from genome assembly GCF_014642405.1 of Pontibacillus salipaludis. Classification (GTDB taxonomy): domain Bacteria; phylum Bacillota; class Bacilli; order Bacillales; family BH030062; genus Pontibacillus; species Pontibacillus salipaludis. The sequence goes on along the minus strand of NZ_BMIN01000006.1, from coordinate 15,443 downwards.
AGAAATCAATGCTTGGTGGTGTTTCCGTGATGACCGTCCTTATGCCTTTTTCTGTTTCTTCAAATAAGTAACCAATGTATCCTTCCAAAAAGTCACGGGTTGCAATATAGGACATCGAATCAAAAATCGCGCTGCGACTAGAGTAATTTTGTACAATCCATTCATCATTTGTAGGAAAATGATCGAAGCTGTATGCATTATTTAGTTCTGCTATTAGTTGAGCAATGTCGTAAGGTGGAAAGGTTTTAATGATGAAAGGAATCGTCTTACGATGTGTTTTACCCGTGTTTTCATCTTTGAATGAAAGCTCCTAGGTGTGTTCCCCTTGTATTGCAGTTGGTAAAATAGGAACTTTCACTATATATTCTCCCCCCTCTAATACTTTCAACTCCACATCACCCGTTACAGGAGAAGAGATCGATAAAGAACTAGAGTTGCCTTCGTTTAAGATAGGCAGTTTCTTTTCTTCTCGTTCCATAACATCCTCAAAGATTCCCTCACCCTCTTTAATTCAGGCTCTTTTAGATACACATCTGCATCGAAGGAAAGCTCTGCTCCTTTAAGCTTAAAGGATTCCCCTTCTATCTCGAAATGGCCTGATACATGTGACTTCTTCTCAACCGAAAATGGCTGGTGATCTGTTGTGACAACCCAATCTGAGGAGAGCAATGCTTCTTGCTCACCCGGAGATTTCTACTTCTGTTTCTGCCACTACCTCAATTTCTTGCGCATAAATGAACTGCAGGTTTTTCAGTAAATTGTAATTCAAGAAAAGGCAAAGCAATGTCATGATCGTTTCGTTTTGCTTTTGCAACCTCTTCCCGTTGAATATATACATCCCTTTTAATAGTTGATTCCAGTGTGTCCCCGTTTTGGTACTGAACCGATTCGCTCACCTTTATGTGATATGCCCCGCCTTCTTCACACAAGGGCACAGTTTCTCCATTATTCTTTGTTAAAGTTATTACTTGATTGGAAATAGTGGCCTTGTTCAAAGCTTTTTCAAACTGTATTGTCACAGCTTCGTCCATCCCAACATCATACACGACTTCTGCTTCTGGCGTCTGCACCGTTCGTTCTGCTTCTTCTTTATTAAAAACTACGGGAGGTGCCGTATGTTTTGCATTTGTGTTGTTCCCAAAGTAACCATAACCACCTCTTCCTCCCCAAATAATCAAGACAACGAGTAACCCAATCTAGATCCACCGTTTCATCCTATCGCTCCCTAATCATAGTGTGAGTAAACATTCATCATTCTAGAGAGATATGGAGAATTAGTGGATAAAATACCTAGAACTTAAATCTCGTAAAAATACTAGAACAACTTATAGAGTTGCTAGATTGAATAGAGCTAATTTAGGGAGGACTCCTCAATAGGAGAGTAGATTCACAGAAAATTATGTCGACATATTCATGGACATAGGGGGACAGGTATCTCGTCCCTATAGTAGCCATAATTACACTCTATGATTTATACTTTAGGGTAATTAAAATTGAAAAGGAGTGCTTTGCTGGTATGACGAAGAGAGAGCTACAAGATCAAATTAATGTTGTGAAATCGGATTACATACGAATCCAGGGAGATTTAGAAAAGATGGAATCCGTTGGTGGGAATACGGAGAAGTTGGAGAGGCAATTAATACAGTTGGAAGATGAGTTAGCAGAACTTAATAATCAGTTCGAGGCAAAGGTTTAATGAATAGTCATTGTAAGAATTGATCAAACGTTTGATCAATAAAAAGCAGAAGGTTCCCAGGTTTAACAGGTATCCTTCTGCTTTTAATTATTTTATGCTCATTTTGCTACTAGATGGGGCAAAACATCTCACTTTGCTCCCTTCTATTCCACTTCTCAAAAATAGTCCCTTCAACCCTCTCACCCAATCGACGACGAGGTTCATCCGTAAGATACAATATCCGCTGCCCAATTGTAATATCCTGAACCGAAAGCTCCCCTTCATTCTCTTCGTGAACAGAAACACTAGAAAAATTCTGAAATGTGGCCGAGATCGTTCCATCATGGCCCTCACATTCAACTCTTACTAACGGCCGCTTCCCAATTATTCACTCTCCCAGCGTATCGATCTCGTTCTCCCTCAAGGCTAGTAAGCGTGAAGGCTTCCCCTGTTGTTACTTCATGAAGGTAAAGCGTTCGATCACCTTGATTTAAATATATATGGGACAGAAAAATCCTATACTGGCCTAGCACTCGAACCAATATTGATAAAACATTTGATCAATAGCAAAGCCCCATCCCCCTTCGAAGTTGATGAAGAAGCTGAAAAAAATTTTTTCCTTAGTAGATTTAGAGATATCTTTAAAGGTATGTTCTTCTTGGGAGAGGGAAGGAATAGCCAGCGCTGATGAAAAAGTTTCTGATAGCGTAAAGCAGCTACAAACTATAACCTCAACTCGCTCAAGATACTCAAGATGAGTTTAAGGCAAGTCATGAGGATAACCTAAATGTTAACGAAGACATGAACAGAATATCTATTTCTGGACTAACAGCGATCTTCAAAGTATTTGCAAAAAGTTAGTAAAAGTAAAACCCGTAGCTACATGGCTACGGGTTTTACTTATGAAACGGGCCGAGGGACCTGACCCTATGCCCCCTCAACTCATACTACCTCTGTCCCTTCGTTTTTCTTAAAGGCAAAATATTTTTGACCAGAATAGTTTAAAACTGTAAAAAGTATAAGACCAATTATCATTGATACATTGTCCTGGATGTTGTTATTGAATTGACTTAATACTAAGTTAACCAAATATTTCGCTAAACTGTAGGCAAGAAAATAGCATATTATAATATTAACTACAAATTTCAGAATAATCTTGATGGATTTTTCTTTGTGTTGAAATGTCCAATATTTATTTAGAAAATAGCTCAAAACACTACCCACTATATAGTTTGCTGATGTTGAAATCCAATAGTTTAATCCAATAATATTATAACAACTAAACATAATAAGAGTTCCAACGAGCGTATTAATAACACCTACAACTATAAATTTGATCACACTAACGTCGATTAATGAAACTATTCTTTTCATACGCGTTGTCTAGTTTGATCTTGTTCTGTTTGTTCTTTAGGTTGAGTTGTATTAATAAATGAATCTATTATAAACCTCGGTCTATTCTTGGTTTCTAAGTACACTTTTCCAATATACTCTCCAATGATACCAATAGAGAAGAGGATCAAACCTCCAATAGCCCAAATTGAAACAATAAGACTTGACCAACCTACAACCGTTTCCCCCCTAAAATACTGTCCAACAGAATAAATTAACATTAGTATACTAATAAAAAATATGCCTATACCTAAACGTGTAATCATCTTTATGGGTACTGTTGAAAGTGACGTAATACCTTCAAACGCTAAAGCAAACATTTTTTTTAAGGGATATTTACTTTCGCCTGCGAATCTTTCTGAGCGTTCATAAGTCACAATGTCTGTTTTAAAGCCAAGCATTGGAACTAATCCTCGCAAGAAGAGATTCACCTCTTTAAAATTCTCCAACCCTTCTAATGCCTTTTTGCTCATCAGCCTATAATCAGCATGATTATATACAACCTTTGCACCTAACATGTTCATTACTTTATAAAAAGACTGGGCAGTAAATCGTTTAAACATAGTATCTTTTTCTCTGGCGCTTCTCACTCCATAAACAATATCGCATCCCTGATAATATTTCTCTATCATTTCATCTACGGCATTAATGTCATCTTGTAGATCAGCATCCATCGAAATAACTAAATCTGCATGCTCTTTTGAAGTTAATAGTCCTGCAAGAAGGGCATTCTGATGTCCTCTATTTTTAGATAAATTGATCCCAGAAATCAGCGGATTGCTATCGTGAAGGGATTCTATCATATCCCAAGTACTATCCTTTGAACCATCATTCACAAAAACAATCCTGCTCTCTAATGAAATCATATCCATTCTAATTAACTGATTTAGTTTTTCTTCCAGCCGTTTAGATGTCTCTAATAAGACTTCTTCCTCGTTATAACAAGGGACTACAATATATAGTATATCTTTCAAACTAATCCACCTTCTCTAATATTATAAATAGAATCCCTAAATGATACTCGAATGTCAAATATATCCCTTTTGGCGCTAAAAATAAACCCCTGGTTCGGTAAAGGCATAAATTTTTTATAATTGCTTTTGGAAAATAAGTTTCATTTTATTTTCATTAGTAAAATCATATTTTTCGCCACCAAATATAATCTCAATCCAACATATAAGGAGAACTTTAAACAAAACTCATATACTATTATTATAATGAAAGGTGGAATAGATTTCTATTATAATTAAGTTTCTTAAATGAGCGGGTACATTTCCCTTACTTCCCTTAGAAACCAGTGAGTCACCTTCATAGGTGAAGGCTTTTGATAATGTCATCACAATTTATCCATTATTGCTAAATCACTAACAGAAAGAGGAAAAGAATATCATAAGCTAGAAGACGAAATACGTGCTGCAGATAAACACCAGTGTCACACTGATGAAGTTCAATTAAAGAATAACTATCCAAAAATCTTTGATTAATAATTACATCAGTAAACTTAATGAATAGGAGGACGATAAATTGGAAACTCCATTATTAACCTCGTTTGCCGTTACTCCCTTTTTCACTTCCCAGAAGTATCTTAGGACCCCTCAGCTAACGCGACCGTGACGACGGTTCCATTTATGGCCACGATATCGAACATAGCGGTTTCCGCTAAGTCAGAAGTTAAGTACATCATCGACTCCGTTGCTCCATGTTCTAGGAAGCCAACGGATGAAAGCACCGCACCAAATGAAGTGAACATGATGTATGCTTTTAGGATATCTGCACGCTTCTGTTTTCATGACCTTCGGTCGTTTCAGAACTTATATGCTTCGAATGCAAATCCCACTGTAAAACAAAGAAGAACAGAACCACCTACAAGATACATGGACTTTTCCACCAAATAACAGGTGCAAGAATTTTATCATTTGTAAAGAAGAGAAATGATTAATATTTTGTATCAAGATCGAACGATTACTAAAATGTTTATCGGTATTAATGACAGGATTATGTCTTCGCTCCTCTGTCCATCTATAAAAAAAATAAAGCAAGAGGGCTATGTAGATAACATAGCTATCCTGCTTTATTTGAAATGAATAAGGCAGTACAATAAAGCCCGAAATCCCCCTATCCCTCATTCTTCTGCACCTCAGCCCGTTTTTGGTCAAGATATTCAGAAAGAACTTTCCTTACTTCCGCTTCTGACTTCCCTTCCTGGAATAAACGATCCGCTATTTCCATCATTTCATCTTGAGCTTTCAGCGCTTCTTGCTTTTGATGATCTTCCATAACATACTCCTTTTACAATTCTCTTCTACACCCTTGGAGTATACATTCGTCTTAGAATAAGATCAATCGAAGATCCTTCTCACACCACTTAACCCTAAAACAAAAACCTTCCAAACAAATAAAGATAAACACCTATAACTCCAAAAGAAAAGAAAAACAAACAAAATTGATTTACTCGCGCGTTTTCCCTTAGACCCTTAACCCTCAAGAAGAAATAAATAGCTACGTTAGGGAGGTTAACAATCAAAGCATAAACGGTGACATTAAATAAGTTCCTAAATGGTTCGTCTTCGTCCATGTTAATCGCACCCATAAAAAACGATAATAAAAAGAGCAAATACAAGGGAATAAGAGCAATGTTCACGAGGCTATAGGTTACAACAATATTCCTCTTCTTCACATCGCACCTCCATGCCTTTTAACCATTCCCCATCATAAGGTCGACAACTAATCCCCATTCTTTGCTATAATTAAACCACAACTTACAAAATGTTACATATATTATTTCGCATAATAATACTAGAAAGTGGGATACAGAATGTCTTTCTTAAAAAATGTTTTCAATGTCTTAACAGATAAAAGAGAAATTAAAGAGCCCGCGATTTATAAAGAATTTAACGAAAAATCCCCTTTAATTACAAACTTAACTAGATTAGCAGAAGATCAAGCACCGAACGTCGACTTAAAGAAAGTGGAAAGCCACTTGAAATTGTTTTCCATAGGTCAGACAGGTGAGAAAAACGTCCTATTTGAGTTACAACATTCAATGCTTCCCATGCTGGTTCTTCATGATGTATATCTTGAATATGAGGATTACCAGGCTCAGTTAGATTTCGTTATCATTACTCATAAATTCATTATGGTTCTAGAAGTTAAAAAATTATTTGGCAATATACATATTACCGATAAAGGTGAATTCCAACGAGTGATAAAGAAGAATAATAAAACCGTCAACAAAGAGGGTATGTATAGCCCGATCAACCAAGTAGAAAGACATGTAGCCATTCTCGAAAAAATCCTTAAAGATCAAAAAACAATCCAAAATTGCCCAGTCAAATATGCGGTTACGTTCGCAAATCCTAAAACCATTCTAGACATTTCTAAAAAAGCTCCTGCAAGTATACACTCAAGTGTTATTCGACATGATCAAATTAAGTCATTTATAAAAAGTGAATTAGATGTAAAGTCCCCTGTATTTATGGCAGATCACCATGTCTATAATATTGCTGATACAATCTTAAAATATAGTAAAGAAAAGCCATTTAACATTGAGGATTACATACTGGATAAACCGCATACTCCACAGAAGGAATTAACAAACGAGCAACCTAATGCAAGTGTTACTAACAACAGTAGTGTTGATTTAAATTTAAAGTCATCCCTAACAACTTATCGTTTAACCCGTTCAAAAGAGCTTAACGTAAAGCCTTATCATATATTTACGAATAAAATATTAGATAGTCTCCTAGAGAGAAAACCATTAACCAAAGATCAACTGTTAGAAATTGAAGGGATTGGTCCTAAAAAGGTAGAGGAATTTGGTGAGGATCTATTGGCTATTATAAAAAATAATCATACCGATGATCACGAAGCCAAAAAGCCGGATCCAAAAATCCAGTCGCAAAAACTCAGCAGAGAAGGAATAAAAACAGCTTTAACTGACTTTCGAACCAAACGTTCAAAAGAGTTAAATGTGAAACCTTTTTACATTTTCACAAATAACACCTTAGAATCTATTCTCAATAAGAACCCTCAAACGATTAATGAACTTTTAGAGATAGAAGGAATTGGACCAAAAAAGGCCGAGGATTATGGTCAGGAAATTTTAGATATTGTAAAAACCAAGAATTAATGGGGCATAGGGACGGGTACCTTGGCCCACTTCTCTTAAATTGATGGTATATAAAAAACCTTCTTGAACGATCAGACGCTCAAGAAGGTTTTTTTAGCAGAAGGCCCTTTGTGCCCACTAGTAAAGGTGTCATACTCACTGGGACAACGAACCCGTCCCCCTGTACCACTACTGATAAATCTCTATACTAGAAATCACATAATACCCATACTCATCCACCACAACCGTATAATCCTTAACCCGCTCATAAACACTCCAATTCCCGGCAGCATTCATAAAATCAAACACCTCATACGTGCTAACAATCGCATAGCCGTCCTCGACCACGACGTTTGTCACCTCGTTGGAAGTGAAATCAAACTTCATTCCCTTTCCTTTCGTGTCCTCAATATAATCATAAAGCTCCCAATACGCTTCACCCTCATACTCTAAGAAACCCTCAATATAGGAGAAGTCCTGGTAATCTAAAGCCTGTTCATAGCTATTTCGAAAACTGATAATGAAATCGGACAACTCTCTCCCTATATCGGGATAATCGTCCTCCACTGGTTCATCGTTATAACCACCCTCGTACGTATCATAGGAACCAGACGTAGCGTATCCTTGATCATATCCGTATACTCCATTAACCTCTGCAGCTGTCATAGGCGATTGGGACCACTGATTCAGAAGGTCCACCATCGTATACATAGGCATGGAGAACCCGATGGATTGATCATCTGTGAGGATCGCCGAGTTAATTCCAATCACATTTCCGTTTTCAGCGCTTAGTAGCGGACCACCGCTGCTTCCGGGAGATATTTGAGCATCAACTTGGTATAGGTTCTCGTAGGTATACTGAGGATCATCGAATTGACGTCCTACACCTGTCAGGTATCCAGGGGAAGCAGTATTCTGTAAACCGCGCGGACTGCCTACAGCAATGACTTCCATTCCAGTCATAGACTTTTCTAATTCAATAGGAAGGGGTTTCTCTCCTTTTAAGCCATCGACAGATAGCAAGGCAAGATCATATTCATCTGATACCCCTATAACTCTCGCAGGATATCGTACCCCGCTTCGATCCTGCACGATAACGTCGGAGTAACCATAAACAACATGCGCGTTTGTCACAACCTTGCCACTATCCCGGTACAAGAACCCTGAACCTTGACCTTCATTCGTTAAAACGGTATACACTTTGGAAAGCGCCTGATCAATGAGTTCTTTCTTATTGACTTTGTCTTCTTCTACTGCCGCTTCTTTTGTTTCGGATTCTTTCTTAGAAGGAGCAACAACCGTCTCCTTTTCCTCCTCTTGCGGGGGCTGTTCTGCTTCCGGCTTCTCCTCTTCAGCAGGAGGTTCCTCTTGCACGGCAGCCTTTTCCACACTCGACTTCACAACTTCCTTTTCTTCTTGAGATTGCATATACACAACGATCACCGCTGTCCAAATCACACAAAAGACAACCAACATACTACCAAAAACCCACCACATTTTGTTGTTTCGTTTCGGAACACGTGTAAGCGAATACCCACAATTCACACAAAAACGGGCTTGTTGGATATTTTGAGATTGGCAGTTCGGACACTTCATAAGCTCCTCCCCCTGTCTATATCATAACCATATTATACCTTAAAATAGTTATTTAGAACGATATAATGTGAAAATGAAGGGACAGGTACGTTGTCTCTCTTATCTTGGTGGTTCATAACAAAAAAGGATTTCACGCGTGGCGGGACAAGGGACCTGTCCCCGCATCCCAATATAAAAGCAGCAGAGTACTCATAAGAGTACTCTGCTGCTTTATCTGTTGCTAACAACAAGGGACATATATAGAGCTTGCTCAACTCATTTATATCATATATTTCTATTCTCATACTTCTATAAACGGGACAATGTACCTGTCCCTAAGTCCCTTTCTTTCCTTAATAGATTAATAGTTTACAGCATCCAACGAGTTAATTACCCCATGCTCAAAATAAACCCCTGTACCCGAAATCGGATCAGCCGTCACTTCGATCGCTTCTCTAATCTCAGCATTGCTGCGCCCTTGACTTGCCAACAAAGCTGCTAAACCAGCTACATGAGGCGAAGCCATTGAAGTTCCTGACATATAAGCGTAGCCACTATACGGCATAGTGGAAGCTATACTTACGCCTGGTGCTGTAACATCGACCCACGTTCCATAATTTGAGAAGGAGGCTTTACGGTTGTAACGATCGACTGCACCTACAGCAATAACGTTGCTATAAGAAGCAGGTTCAAATGTAGTAGAAACCCCATCATTTCCAGCCGCTGCAACTAAAACAGAACCACTATTCCAAGCATAATTCACAGCATTCTTTAGAGTGGTCGTACTGCAGTCACAGCCAAGAGATAAGTTGATGACTTCCGCTCCTGAGTCCGCAGAATACGTAATAGCATCAGCGATATCCGCTAGAGAACCACTTCCATTTGCATTCAATGCACGGACAGCAAGGATTGATGTATTTGGAGCCATCCCCGCAACCCCAGCTGAGTTATTCGTCTCTGCCGCAGCTGTACCGGCTACGTGAGTACCATGATCATTCAAATCCATTGGATAATAATCATTATCCACAAAGTCATATCCTCTGATAGTTTTGTCATTTAGATCAGGATGATTATAATCAACGCCAGAGTCAATAATAGCTATTTCTTGTGAAGCACTCCCCTTCGTAACATTCCATGCAGCCTCTGTATCCGTATTCTGAGGACCGTATTGGTAACCAGCATAATACGTATCATTAGGTGTCCACGTTGCTTCAAAAAGGTAGTTCGGTTCAGCATACTCAACTAATGGATTCTTGTTTAATGCTTTCACAACGGCTTCTACATTTCCTACCTTCAAAACACTAAACTTGGATTTCACAGCATCTGTATCAGGAACTTCAGTCGCACCCATCCCCTTTAAAAGTTGGTCCTTCGCTTTCCCAGGGGTATCCTTCTTGAATTGAACCACGACTTCTCCTTTTACAAATGCTCCTTTTTCTTTTTGGACATTGATTTCCTTAATTTGCTTTGGCTGGTCAACGTCATCCTTAGGCGCAGCCTCCACTAGCGCAGGTGACACCAACATCGTAACCGCTAACGATAAACCAGCAAGCTTTTTCATCTTCATTTTCATTAACTCATTCCTCCCTCATAGTTTCGGTCTAACTTATTGTTAAAATTACACACTTAGACCCTAGAACCCTCTTCCTCTCACTTGGGAAACATGAGGCAATACTGAAGGATTAACAGACAGAAATCAGCTAGCATTTATTAAAAAAAGAGCGAATTTATGTAAATACTGGGAAAACGTCTGTTTACACCCCTCAAATAGGAACATTTGTATACCTGGGGTGTACTTTAACGATGTCATTTTTCCAAAACGCCTGAAATTCTGTTTGTTTGCGCAAATTATGGTGAAAGTACCGAGGGAGAAGGCGACTATCTCTATATCACACGTTGAGCTACCTTACTCAGTTTGGAGGAGATCCCTCCTGGCGAAGAAATTCATGATTATGGATGAATTAAAAGGTTTATATTAGGACCGCTCTGTTCCCTATATTTAATAGTCTATAATCAAAAAATAGAGAGGTTGCAACAAACAACCTCTCTATGAATCTAGATCTATTATTTTTACGCTTACAATTAACCAAAATATATAGAGCCAAGTGATATATATTACTAAAAGAAGAACTAATAATAATGGAATGGTAACCCCCTAAAATAGCATCGAGTCCGCCATCCACGAAAGGCGAGAATTCACCTTTTACTTCCTCCTATTAGTTTTCAAGTTCTATTTTCATTGCTTCTGCCATGATCATTGGAATATCAACGTTATTAAGTAATCCATTAAATTTTTCGGATTGAGGACCATAAGCATATATAGGGAGATCAACGCCTGTATGTCCACCGCTTGTCCAGCCGATTAAAGCACGGTCGCTAATCACTTTATTTATTGCGCTATCAGCAGCACTAGCATCTTTAATTTGCTTAACCTCTTTATCTGTTAATTCAAGACCTGTGTATTCTTTTACAACATCTTTTACATTGCTGCGTTTATCGTTTAATTGTTCAGCCATATAAGCACCAGATGCCGTAACATCACGTAAAATTTCAGTCTTCACATCATACTCGCCATTAGCTCCTACTGACATACCGCCAGTTTCGTGGTCTCCAGCTACAACAACTAGTGTTTTACCGTCTTGTTTCGCAAACTCAATGGCTTCTGCTACTGCTTCATCAAAAGCTTTTGAATCGTGCATGGCCCACGCTGCATCATTAGCATGTCCAGCCCAGTCAATTTGAGAACCCTCAACCATTAAGAAGAAGCCATCTTTATCTTGGTCTAAGGCATTGATTGCAGCATCTGTCATATCCGCCAAACTAGGTTGAGATGTTTCCGGGCGTTCAAGTTCACTGGCCATCGCCCCATCAGAAAATAAACCAAGAACTTTCTCTCCTCTAGCTTTAGAAAGTTCATCCGTATTGGTTACGTATTCATACCCATCCTTTTGTGCTTCTTCGATTAAATTACCTTCTGTTTGTTTTCCACCTTCGGATGTTGATAAGAAATAATCTCTACCTCCCCCAAGGATGACGTCAACATCATTATCAAAATATTGTGGAGCAATCTTTGCCTGATCACCACGATCTACCACGCTTGCCCCAAAAGATGCTGGAGTTGCGTGTGTAATAGTTGAAGTTGCGACCAATCCAGTAGATTTCTTTGAACCTTCAGCAGCATCGAGGATTGAATCTACTTCTTCCTTTTCAGGTGATACACTAACCATTCCATTGTTTGTTTTCACGCCTGTTGCCATGGCTGTACCTGCTGCGGCGGAATCTGTAACTTCAGAATTAGCAGAATAGGTTTGAATTAATCCCTTAACGTATGGGTCGAAAGAAGACTTTTCTCCTTTAAACCAACGATAGTTTGTTGCATAATCTGCGTTGTAACCGTCCGGAATCATATAGATTACATTTTTGACTTTCTCGTTACTGTTAGCGTTACCGGCCTTTTCCTTATGATCTGCTTCAGCTTCATTAAACCCTACATTAACGTACATTCCTGATAGTAACACTCCTGCACATAGTGCAACTGTAGCCATTTTTTTAAACATCAATAGATCCCCTTTCAAGTTTTTTACACAATCATAATAGCAACTTAATTTTAAGGGGATGTAAAGTAAAGGTTAATATGGAAGTCATGACCAAAAATAAGTCAAACATCCTAATAGAAAGTAATTTTAACACTTAGATTAATAAAGATGACAAAAAATTCAGGACTTCCTCACCCTGAAATTAGTCTTGTTATTCTCACCCGTTAAAAAGTCAAAGGAAAATATGGCCAATATTTTGTTAATTAACTGTTTAGTTATTTAAAAGCGACTCGACTGTTCTAGCGCTCCCTTCACAAAACATATAAGGTCAAAAAGAGAAATATTGATACGGAATTCTTCGTAGAATAGAAATGCTTCCGCAGGGGCGCTATTGCCTCTCTTTTTGAAGCACGGGGACGGTTCTTGCGCTTCAAGAAAGATGGTTCATAAGCTTTTAATGTAAAACGGAAACGCAGCAACCGTCTCTCTGCTTCCCCTGACCAATAAAAAAAGCACAGGAATTCTCCCCGTGCTTCTAACATTACTAGAGGCTCCCTTGGCTTTCATAACTTATGCCAATGGACCGTTCCCGTCGTAGAAATCTATTATTCTATGTTTTGATATGGTCGTTTCCACACAAGGATATTTTCAATAAAAATGTATGTGCATTTAGTAATAGATATAGTATGGAGAGTACGTCACATCAATTATTACCCCTATAGTAGAAGACCTGCCTCTGTCTATTCGATTATACCATTGGCATGTATATTTAGAATCGGATCTAATTGTGCTACCGTAATCTTCTACGGCTGATTCACATCTCCTAGCTAGAGTACCATAATAAGAAGATGTCAATTCTGCCCCTGTAAAAGTAGTGTAAAACGGCCCTTCCACTGTTCTTGTTGCTTCTACGCTTTGGCTTGTAAAAAGACCACCCATAGAAACTACAATTAAAGTCATCATAGAAACCAGAAATTTTTTCAACTTTATTACCTCCTAGAAGTTTATTGATATGAGCAAGTCTTCAAAACAACCAAACCGGCTCATGATATTCTAGTAACCAAAATAAGTAAAAAAATTATTTTACATATTTTAATCTACTTTAAAATAGCGTTTGGTTCTAACGAGAAGCATAGGGACGGTTATAGTGCTTCCCCACAACCAATATATTCATATAGAAAGAAGCACGGAAGACGTTTTAATTCTACTTGAACTACAAATGCAATTACGGAAGAATACTAGGTTAATATAAACAGGCACACCTCATATAGTAATGATGAGGTGTGCCTGTTTTTAGTATTCTAGTACATCTTACAATGGGGAGGTAGATGTGATTTCTACGTTATCAAAAGTATCCATAACTGCTGTTCCACCCTGATAGTCTTTATAGATGCCTAAATAAGATGTTCCAGACGGAGAGTATTTCTTGTATCTAATAGCTCCGTTAGTATTTCCCCCAACGGCATAATTGGTTAAGTAGGCTACCGTTTTCCCAGTAATATCTTTTTTCAGACCATATGAATTACCACTATAGAACGTTCGATCTCTACCAGCACTTGCACTTGCCGTGGCTTCAACACTTCCTATAAAATCATTACCGATTTCTGTTGTACCTGAAATCTCTCCTGCCACACTCCAAGTAGTAGTCTCAGTCTGGGATTGAGTGTACGTGACTTCAGTAGAACCACTCAATGGATTTTCCACACGGACACTGCCTGCAATTTTATAATTCCAGTCAATATCTACGTCATCTGCTTGATAGTCGAAATAAACATATTGATACCCATCATTTGGGACTGATTGCGTAGAAACCCCGTTCTTACTACTTGATTTCTTTAATGTCATCGTTTTCTTTCCATCTTTTAAAATGTTATCATCTACTTTTACTTCACTTCCGTCCGGCATTACCTTGTACAAACCTTGCTTTTCCGGCTCAAACTGAACTTCATTCACTTTGCTTTTTGCTTTGTCTAATACGTGCTGGGGAATTTCGCTATTGCTCTCTGCATGAGCAGTAGTAATCCCTGTAACTAATAGCGAGCTGGCTAACGCTGTCGAGCAAATTAATCCTTTCAGTTTCATGAAAAATCCTCCTTAGTAATTGTGTTTTATAGTAAAAGCAAATGATTGCTATTTACTCTTTCTCATTTAGATAGTCTATTAATGATGTAATAACATCATGTGTCAATACAGTATCAGCTTTTTCAGATCCATCAGTAGATTGTAATATAAAGATTATTACATTCTTATAAGCTAACGTGGCTGTATCAACGTGTTCGACGAGATTATCGTTTACACCCTCATATTTTCGGATAGAAGGCCACATAAGTAAGTCGTTCCCATTCATGTACTTGCTGTAGGCTATTGTAATGGATAGGTGTTTAGTGGACTCCCGGTCCTCATAGATAAGACTTTCTTGAGTTGAGCGGACATTACTCATGTCTAAGGTTCCATCTAAGGTTAAATATTTTCGCTTTCCAAATGTGGCTTCCTTTTCAACAATCTTTACATCCTTGCCAGTAGTAGCTTTCTTGAGTTCTAAACCTTTTAACTCTAGCTCTTTTGACATGTCCATAAATAGCTGTTGATATTCTTCAAAAGTTAGAGCATCTTTACCATGGGGTTCCTCAATATCTACTTCATTATCATTCTCTGTATACATTTTTTTAGTAGATTCTTTAGTTAAATCTCCATCCTTAATTTCTAATTGTTCTGTTTTTTCTACGCAACCAGGCACGATTAGTATTCCTATTATTACTAATAAAAGAAAAGGGATTTTATTTATGTGTCGCATCTTCACCTCTCCAATCCTTTGCTTAACTATCTAGTGTATTCATTTTTGGCTACTCTTGGAATCGTGCTACTATCTATTTAAGTAAGTGGTTTGTTTTGTTGATGTATTATATTTATACCATTAATGCAGGATCATACAAAAAATGGTTTAAGCCTATTACGTTGAGTAAACGAAGTTTCTGTGTGCGATATAAGAATGTTCCTCTTTTTTTAAAATAAATATGAGGATATTCATAATTAATCGAGTAGGAGGAGGTGACTAACCTCCGTCCTCTCACACCACCGAGCGTACGGACCCGTACTCGGCGGTTTCCCTAAGTTTGACGTAGAAATTTATATCGATGAGATAAACTACGAAGCCCTA
>NZ_BMIN01000005.1:84726-214777 GCF_014642405.1 Pontibacillus salipaludis | reverse complement strand
GCCTCCGACTTCCTTTAGATTCTGGGTCGCCCCAGACACCCTTGTCTTTGGCTAACGGCTACAACGACCTTCACCGTTCGGGACTTTAACCCTAAAGCTTACGTCCATGCCGGGCACACCAAAAAAGTCACCAGCTCTACTTAAGAGCTGGTGACTTTTTTATGATTTATTTTTTATACGTCTGGTTCTTCAGCCGCTCGAGGACTCTTCCGCGAAGCTCAGGGTCTAGTGGGGCTAATCCAAAGATCTCAGAAAGCCACAGGCCATCGATGGCAAGACGGGTGATCGTCGCATCGACTTCATCCAGTCCATCATGCTCCATGTGCTCTTGCCAGTTTTCGTATGTATCTTGAAGTGGCTTCATAAGCTCAGGGTTAATCCCCTGCGCGGCTAGCATGCCGGCACTAATGGTACGGTTCTCTTCACTCTTATCGCGCATTACCTCGATAAAAGCGCGCGCCCATTTCCCCGCTTCTTCTGGATCGTTTTCAACAAGTCCTTCGACGTTCTCGCGGTATAGATCATTCATATGTTGAACAAGCCCCTTTACAAGGGCCTCTTTCGTCGAAAAGTGATAAAGCAATCCGCCTTTACTCACTTCCGCTTTCTTCGCTGCGGCATCCAACGTCAAAGCATCACTACCCTGCTCCTTCACAATCAGCGCAGCCGCTTCTAATATCTTATCCCGCTTTGACTCTCTTGGCATTTTCTTCCCTCATTTGTTTTAGTGCTTTGGTTTTGTTTGTTTTTATAGTATCAGTCTTTTATGAGGGATTCAATTTTGGAGAAAGAATCGTATTAATTAAATAATCACTCACCCCCTATCACATTTAGATAGAAACTCCACTAATCATCGATGAAATAAGCTAGCACAGAAAGCCTAACAATTCCATCATTACCCATATGCATAGTTCATGATAAAATAAGTATAAATTTACCAAAAATGATGAGTGAAGGGGGTCAAGAGAACCATGAAGAAAACAACTTTGTTAGGTTTAGGTGTACTGTTGTTGGCAGCTTGCGGTTCTGAAGACATGTCCTTCTCTGGGGAATCAAAGAATTGGCGAGCCACGATAGAGGTTTCAGAAACATTCAATGAGCAACAAACCCGAGATTTCGAACTTCATTTTAAGGGTGAGGATCAAACCTCTATTGGAGAGTTTCAATATAGCGTGGATAGTAACGTCGTAGGTTTCGGAGAGAACGGTATAAGTTTAAATGAAAAAGGAACAGTACAAAACATGACTAAGAGCAATGAGACAAACTCAAAAGTGACGGGTCGGACTGATTTTGAAGTGATTGTGGAATGGAACGGAAACACAGAACAATTTACGCTTAAGAACGATGAGTAAACAAAAGTACCAGGAGGGAGAATCCCTTAACTCATTAAAATGAGAAAAAGCGACACGTCCTCATGGTTCTAGACAGGAGAAACTTATGAAACGCATCATCTATTCGATCTTATGGATCGCATTTATAGCAGGGGAACTATCACTATTAACGCTCAACCCAATCGAGTGGTCTACTATTATGATCATTGTATTGATTGCTTCTCTATTTAATTTTATTTTTGGTATTGTGACGGTCATTAAATCTTTGGACAGAGCTCATATTCCACTACTAACAAGTGGGTTTCTGTTGTGTCTCTTATGTACCACTTTAGATATCGGGAACTTCTTTTTAATTAGTTATTTGTATTTTATAGGATTAATGCTGTATATGATCTATTCGCCTTTTCCAGAGGAAAGAAACAAAACCCAATAATTTCATATTATTGGGTTTTTGAGTGCACTTAAAAGGATTAAAGCGCAGCAGTTCATGTACTCCTCATAAAATTCTTCACAAGACTAGATTCTATCCTTCCACTTCAAAGAGAGCTCTTTCACATGCTGCGGGGTCGTTCGGCAGCAGCCTCCTATAAGGCGTGCTCCTGCTTTGTACCATTCCTCTGATTGTGCGGGGAAGCTTTCACAACTCTCTGAACCGTGCCAGGTTTTCGTATCAGGATCATAGCTTTCCCCAGAGTTTGGATAGACGATTATTGGTTTTGTGGTGTAGTTGTGCAGGTTTTCTATTGCCTCTGTCACGACTTCTAACGGAGCGCAATTTACTCCAATTGCCGCTACCTGATCGTTTCCTTCAAACTCTTTGGCCACGTCTTTTAGTAAAGTTCCATCGCTGATCGTTCTCCCATCTGTAAGCGTAAAGGACATCCATGCATAGACGTCAGGCCTTTCTTTAAGAATTGAAGCCAGAACACGGGCTTCCCTGAACGAAGGAATGGTCTCAATCGCTAAAAGGTCTGCTCCCGCTTCAATAAGAGCTTCCATTCGAGGTTTATGAAAAGCTAACAGTTCTTCGTCACCAATGCTATACTGGCCGACGTACTCTGAACCATCTGCAAGATAGGCGCCGTAAGGACCAACAGACGCTGCCACTAGTGGCTTCTCCCGATCAGGGTCTTCTTTTAGGACCTCATCACGGGCTTCTTTAGCAAGCGTCACCGTTTTTCCAATCAACGAAAGGGCTTCCTCCTCTTTGAAACCTCTTCCCCCAAAACCTTCCACAGTCGCCTGGTAACTCGCGGTTATGGAACAGTCCGCACCTGCACGGTAATAATCAGCGTGTACCTGTTTAATCGCCTCTGGCTGTTCGAGTAATACACGAGCTGACCACAACGGATCATCCAAGTCACAGCCATAACGCTCTAATTCCGTCGCCAAGGCCCCATCTAGCACAAGGACACCCTGACGACTTAATATGGATTCAATGGGATTTAATAGATTGAGAGGTTTGGACATGATTCATTCTCCTTTTCTTAATGGATTGGTTTAAATAGTAACTTCCATAGCATATTCCAATAAACGGAATTCCACAGTAAAGAGCAATTCGTTGCGTCGGATCAAAGGCAATCCCTACACATGAAGCTAAGCAAAGGATAAATGCCACAATCGGTACCACAGGATAAAGAGGAGCTTTGTACGCTAAGTCCTCTTCCTTGTAACCCGCTATTCGATACGCTCTTCTGAACTGGAAATGAGAGGCGCTGATGCTCATCCACACCACCACGACAGCCAGACCTGATATCGATACCAGAACAATGTATACCGTATCTGGTGCAATCACACTAGACAACAGCGCAAGCCCCCCACCGATCATACTAAAGGTCATCGCGATAAGAGGCACTCCATTACTCGTTAACTTAGAGAAAACAGGAGAAATCGTTTCTTTATCTGCGAGAGACCAGAGCATGCGGGCAGATGCGTAGAGCCCTGAGTTCGCAGCGGATAAAATTGCCGTTAAAATGACGAAATTCATCACATCCGCCGCATACGGAATACCGATCCGATCAAGAACAGCAACAAACGGACTTTCTACCACACCAGCCACATCCGTTGGCAGAAGAGCAGAAAGAACAACAATCGTTCCGATAAAAAAGAGGATTAAACGTACAAGCGTTGTTCTAATCGCTACCGGAATCGTTTTAGACGGATTGACCGTTTCTCCTGCTGCAATTCCGATCAATTCTGTTCCAGAAAACGCGAAGTTAACAGCTAGCATGGTCATTAAAATGGCTGTCACCCCGTTAGGGAAGAGCCCTTGACTTGTGAAGTTTGATAAGACAGAAGTTGGTTCACTATTCGCGACATTGATCCAACCAAACATCGCCCCAAATCCAATTAGGATAAACAACACAATAGCTACAACTTTTACAGATGAGAACCAAAACTCAGCCTCTGCAAAAAACTTTACGCTGAAGGCATTCAAAGTGAAGATCAAAGCAGCAAAGAAAGCGCTCCATATCCATACGCTCACCTCCGGAAACCATCGCTGCATTAATAAGCCAGCTGCTGTAAACTCGGAACCTAACGCAACAGTCCAAGTAAGCCAGTACAGCCAAGCCACTGTAAATCCAGTCCCTGGCCCTATGTAATTGTGAGCATATGTATGAAAGGCGCCAGTCTCCGGGTTGTGAACCGATAACTCACCAAGACAAAGCATAACTAAATACACCACAAGAGCTCCGATTCCATAAGCCAGAATCGTCCCTAGGGGACCAGCTTGTTGGATCGTATAGCCTGAACTTAAAAAGAGTCCTGTTCCGATGACGCCCCCAAGTGACAGCATAACCAAATGTCTTGTTTTCATTTCTCGTTTAAATTGATTTTCCAATTTCATTCCACCTAGCTTTAGTAGGGTGAACATACAAAAAACGCACTCTCATGCGAGTGCGTTTAACTGACAATAACGAAAGCTCTCATCGTTCAGGATCGTTCACCCGCTGGAATTAGCACAGTGTCGAAATACGACCTGTTGCTGAGGCTTCAAAGGGCCAGTCCCTCCACCTCTCTGGATAAGAATATTTTTTTATTACTCTACTAGCCTTTGAAATAATTGTCAACCTAGTTCTAATTTTCCTGCACTTTTTGAACTAACAAACTTTTATTAATATTTTTATACACGACTCAAACGACTTACTAAAATCACAATCTTTAAGAAGAATGGTCCCTTTGGTGGCCCAATAAAAAAAGAGACCGGATCGCCCAGCCTCTTCCCCATCACTTCAATTTAATTTGCACCGGCTGACTTTCCTGTGTCCGAACGGTTTTCCTATCGTTCTTGTCCAAAGCAGTCCTTTTCATTGAGCTTGTTACCTCGTGAATCATATCCCCCACATCGTGTGCGGATTCGATTAAAGGATCAACGGCTTCCATTTTTCCTTTTACATCAACCGAGATTTGATTGGCTTCATTTAGCAGTTCTTCTGCCTCTTCTGTAATCCCGTTTACGGATTTACGAACGTCAGACAGCGTCTCCTCTGTTTCAGCCAGTGTTGTCATCACTTTTCGTAATGTCAAAACCAAATAAACGACGAGAACAACAAACGCAATGGCTCCAATTGCCACACTCCACTCAAGCATTCAGACCACCTCCCTCCTCTTCTCTAAGTCTATGAGAGGGAGGGGGCGGACATTCCTTCTTTAATAGATCTGTGGAAGTATGGAAGGTTTCTAATGCCTTTTTATTCATTTTTAGCAATAGACACCCCCTACACTTTCCGATAAAATGCTGCGATCCAGTGAATATATCCTTGTAGTTCCATACAATCCCCCTAAATGTTAGGAGGTTTTTTATAGTGAACATCTGCCTCTTGATGGTACAAATTATTTCAAAACAAGATTGAACCTGCAATAGACTCTTTCTATATTATGTAAATCTAGTATCATTTGATATACTTTTGTAAGTTATTGTATTTGATAGACCATGAAGAGAGGTGCATTGGCTTGCTTTCAGTCACAATCCATGAAGCAGGATATAACAAGAACAACTTATATGTCAGAGATGTTCAATTTGAAGTAAACCAAGGAGAGATTGTGGGGCTAACGGGATCTAATGGCGCTGGTAAGAGTACGGCGATCAAAACGATTTTAGGTGTGATGGGTGAGTTTAAGGGTGAAGTCACGTATCCAGATGGCTATAAAATCTCATACATTCCAGAAGAACCGATCCTTTATGAACATTTGACGCTGTGGGAGCATTTGGAGTTTGCGGCAGCTTCTCACCACATGCCTGAATCCGCTTGGAAAGAGAATGCTTATAGATTGCTAGAAACCTTCCAATTAAGGAACGTTACAAACCAACTCCCTATTCATTTCTCAAAAGGAATGAAGCAAAAGACGCTAATCGTTTTAGGCGCTATGGTGAAACCAGATATCTACATCATCGATGAGCCGTTTATTGGATTAGACCCGATCGCGACGAAAAATTTGATTTCCTTACTGGTTTCAGAAAGAAACGATGGTGCTGCAATTCTAATGTCCACGCACGTTTTAGACAGTGCTGAGAAACTATGCGATCGATTTATTCTTATGGCTCAAGGGACAGTTATTACACAAGGGGATATGAAGACGATCACTTCGTACGCTAACAAACCAGAAGGCACATCTTTACTCGATTGTTTTTATGAAATACTGGAGAGTTCTCATGATTAAAGCGAGAAGCTTATTTTTAACCAGATTACGGTTACACTACAAGCATTTATGGGGAACGATTCGATCTGTTGTAGACTGGATTGTTGTGTTGTACATACTTGCACCAGCCCTTGCGATCTTCACTGCCTACTATAGGTCTTTATGGAGTGATACGCCTGAGTATTTAGCTCAACTGCCAATTGAAGTCGTTCTGTTGATTATTTTTCTCTCTTCCTTTTTATATGACCTCAAATCATTTGTACATAATGGAGATCAACTGTTCTTAGTCCCAAACAAAGCCATTTTAAAAAGAGGGTCAATTCTTGGCCTATTCTACACGACGTTTATGGTATTGATCTTCACCAGTGTTATGATGGTGACCTTTCTACCTGTTTTTATAATAGGACATGGCTTTTCCACGATGGGAATAATCGGTTTAGGAGGATATGTACTACTCTGGAACATGGTCTTTGTGATGGTTAGAAAAGTGCTAAAGATCAATGGGGTATCCCTTGTTTATACACTCCTAACCTACTCCCTTCTATTGCTCAGTTACCTATCTTTATGGAAGGTCTATTTGAGCTTATCTTTAGAAGGAATGTGTCTAGCTCTCCTCTTCTTAGCCATTCTTCTGTTTGTTCTTATTTACAAACAGGCGATCTTTAGAGGGCGTAAATTCTTTTCTTTCGTCGCTTACGATGGAGCAGCGAACCACAAATGGACCAAGCTTCTATTGTGGCAAAACGGCCAAGCAAAACTTGTGACCTTAAAGCCATCTAAGAAGGTTGTGCTACTCAAAAAGCCATTGTTTAAAAACCGATCTCCGCACAATGTATTAAGTGAAACGTTTCTCAAAACAGTGATCCGCGACGGAGGCATGGTCCTGACATTGATTCAGTTATGCGTCTTGCTAACTGTTTTCTTAGTGATTGTAGACAGTGTGTGGCTCGGTCTATTTCTTTGGGGATTCTCGTTGTTTGCCTTTGTGAGCATTGCGAAAAGTTTATGGATGTATTTCCGAAGCAGTTCTTATTTCAAGATGTATAGATGGAGAGAGAAGGATCTGAATTTATCCTCGAAGAAAAGCATTCTTTTTATTTGTGTGCCTTTCATGACGTTTATTACGATTGTTTTTACGTTGGTGTATTTATCACCGGTGTGGTTGATTGTCACTTTGGGAAGTTTGGTTGCTTTCGGTTATGTTTACACATATAGAGTGGTGATCTAAGTAGAGTATAAGGTCCACCACCAGAAAGTTCTCTTAAGGACTTAAAAAAGATCAAATCGCTATGATTTGATCTCTTTTTTACTATTTAAATGAACGTTTGCTTTATATAGGACCGTCAGTATCATTGCCGTGCTTCATCTGGTGCAATGAACTTTCTACATAAACTTGTTCGGAGTACGAGGCGTTTTTGATCCCATCATCTGCTCCTACATTCAGGCTTCTCTTCTTGGCGATATAATCGACTAGTGCTCCGAAGCCGAGAAGACTGAGGATAATGATTAACCAAACCATGTGGGTGCCCTCCTTTATTTCCACAATTACATCTCTTATAGAATATTCTAACAATAATTTCCTGTTAGCACAAAGAAGCGATGAAATCTCTTGAATCGCTGGAGCCGTTCTAGCTTTTCTTTTCTGTTTTTATTCTAATAGGGAATCGGAGAACCTCCAACCTTACGTTATTCATCTTCAACACTTATCTCAAAGAAAGAATTCCTTTTTTGCAGGTTAACGCTCCATTTGTTTTGCTCTGCTTTATAACTGATGGATTGCACCACTTTGACACCCTCTTCTGTTTTACTTAACGCTTTTCTTAATGCTTCTGATTCCTTAAGGGTAGCCCCTTTTGGTTTCTCCTTAGACATAACTTCAACTTCACCGATCTTACCTTGTCCGGGATAGGATTCCATTACACCACCTTCTACCCATACTTTTACTCGGTCACCGACGGAAACACCATCAACCTCACCCGATCCCCATAGGGCTTCGTGATAATCTTTACTCCCATCGTTATTGACATCCTTTGCATTTGGATCAACGACCAGTATTCTTGAGTCCTTCTTATCCATTACGTAGCCTGTATAAGACGGTTTACCCAAGTTTTTATTAACAGGTTCCTTAGAAGAAGTACAACCTGCGATAAATAGATTCGCCAGCAACAAGCAGCCCATAAGAATTAGTCTCTTTCTCACTTTGGCACCCCCTCTTTTATTAAATTCGTCGCATTCATTCCTTCAAAAGTTACAACCTTGTTCAAGCTGGACCGAAGGAGAGGTTCATTGTCCCTTTCTCTGAATTGCCAAAGTGGGGAAAACGCCCTTGGTCTTTTGCTTGAAAGAATTTGCGAAAGGGAGATTACATAAAAATAGTTAAGTTCTCTTTCAAAAAATTCACTTTCACAAATTACATGTTTGTAGCTCTTTAGACCTCTAATCTCAATTCTTACATCTCCGCTCCCTTTACGCATAGTTAAATTTAAATAGTTTAAACTTGGGAAAACAAATAAAATGTTAGCGGTTAAAAACAAAAGCAGGAATCACTTTTTCACAATATATTTTCCTGAATATTCAAGTTATGATAGGAACAAGTCAAAACAGAAATGGAGGTTATACATAATGGAAAAAGCTAAGAAAATTGGAATTGTGTCAGCTTTTGCACTAGGTTTATTAGCTGGTTCGTTCTCTGTTCCAACAAATGCAGAGGCATATCCTGCTTGTGAACCGCACCATACCGATTGTCCAAGTGATCCGTGGAACTATTAAGATGACAAAGAAGCACAAGACGGCTCTTGTGCTTCTTTTTCTTTAATCTAGAAATTTATATATAGGCTGCTAGAAGCAGTGGGAAGTTTTACTCTAATTACGCAAAATCTTCTCCATCGCTTTTCCCTTCGCTAATTCATCAACCAGCTTATCCATATAGCGAATTTCCTGCATTAGTGGTTCTTCAATCTCTTCCACACGCACACCACAGATTACACCTTTAATCATGGCGCGGGAAGGGTTGAGCTCAGGTGCTTCTTCAAAGAAGGTTTCAAAATCTGTTTGTTTTTCCAGCTGTGCTTCTAATTTTTCCTGATCATATCCGGTTAGCCAAAGGATGATTTCATCGACTTCTGATTTCGTGCGTCCCTTTTTCTCTGCTTTCTTAACATAGTGAGGATATACACTTGCGAAACTCATTGTATAGATTTTATGTTTCGTCATCATCCATCTTCCCTTTCTGATATAATTTGGTTTAAAAACGTATAATTCGGTTGTATGCAAAAGAGGATTTTATGAGTCTTGATGGATCTTCAACATCATCTACGTTTAGAGAGGTGTATAGAGCGCTAGTTATTGCTTTAAGTTGCTTATGTACTGCTATTATAACATGGTTAGATAACTGGATTCTCTCATGTATTCTAGTGTTAGGGGCTTTAATTTGTGGTTCTATAGGGGTTGTCGGTCTAATCCGAATGATTACAAACAAGCATAAATTCACCAGGCAGCGGTAAGCACAAATGTAGTGCACTACCTATTGCTATACTTGGCATACATATTCCCCTCTTCGTTTAACGATCACCACTTATAGTTCGAACCTCTTCAAGAAGAGGCGCAAAAGATTGATAGACTTCAACATACTGAACGGCCACAAATCCTACTAAAAATAACGCCACTGCCCCATAAATATACATCGCCATTTTGAAATAACGACTATTCCTCAATGTTAAATAGAGAATCCATAGAATATTAAACATGAGAATACTAAATGAAAAGAGCATCTTAATTAGAGTACGACTCTCATTTATATTCACCATGACCTTCGTACCAATAATTCTACTTTTCTCGTCCTTTAACACATACGTTTCTTCTTCATCAAAGATATGCTCTACCGTCAAATCCCCCGTCTCTTCAGAAAAGGTATACGTATAAGGTGGGAAATGAATATTAAGTATATAAAGCAAGAAAGTCGACAGGACGATGAACAAGAGAAAGATCAACATCATCTTCAGCCATTTGCCCAATATAACACCCTCCAAGGTTTAAACTCTTTCCATTTAAGGACCAAAAAACAACGTTCCCCATATGTGAGCCACTGGTGGAAAGAATAAAATTAGCAAGGCTAAGTTCCCGTAAAACCCAGTCTTCCCTACCCATTTTGTAACGTTCGGTACTGTATTAAATCGTACTAGCACCCATCCCATAAACCCAATAATGAAACCGATCATACTAATACCGTAAAAAACAAAATAATTTGAGCCTAATACAGAGAGGTCTAACAACGCTGTCAGGATCGATAGGAGTAAGAGAATCAATCCAAGCCAATTACACCCTTTCACAAATGCCCTTTCCAAAGAAACTTCCTCCCTTTATCCATATAACTAATGATTGCTCCTCAAAGCCATTATTTTCTCTTCTTATCACGTTACGATTTGACATTGATTACGTTTCAATTAAATGGAAATAGTTTGAGACAAAAATAAAAGGAGCGTCTTCATAGCTCTATTAAGCTATGAGTATGCTCCGCTATGTTGAAACTACTTTTATCCTTACATTTTGCTTTTAATTATTTCTACATTAACATATTTAACCATTATACTTAAAACGTGCCTTCGGGTACTTGACCCTTTGTCAGCCTATCTAGTTCTTCTTAACAGCTAATGGTTCTCCCACTCGAATAGAGGAGGATCGTTTCAAGGCAGGATGAAGCTCGACCTTACCCTTTTCAAATAATAAAATGACCGTTGAACCAAAGGAGAAATAGCCTACTTCTTCCCCTTTCTTAACGTTAGAAGAAGGATGAGTGAGTTCAATTGTGTTGACCCACATCGCACCGACTTTCACCATCGCAAGCCAAGTTCCGTCTTCTTGCTTTAGATCAGAGACGATCCGATAGTTTGTCGAAAGGGGAGATTTTCCTAATGTGAGTCCAAGTTTGTTTACAGGAGTCGACTTCCCACCAAGATCGTATTGCTTCATAACTATGGCATGAGCAGGAGCATGAATGGGATGATAATCTGCCGGGCTAAGGTACAAGACAACAAATAGCCCATCCTTGTATCGTGCACTCATATCCTGGTCTTTTAGCAAATCTTCTATAGAATAGGTAAGGCCTTTCACCCTAATACAAGAATCCATTACTTGACCAAATTGCTCTACCCGTGCATCTACTGGACTAACAAATTCGTTCTCGTTCCCCTTAACAGGCCTGGAGTCAGTTTTTAATTTCCTTATAAAGAAATCTTCTAAAGAGGTGAACTCTTTACGGTGCTTCTCTATTTCTACTTCATTGATCTTAAACCATTTTGCGTATATGGGAATGAACCATTTGCTTATGGAAGTTTGACTTGTTTTCTGAAGGAAGCTGCCAATTACATTATTGTTGAATAACCGAATAAGTCCGCGATACACCTGTTTTTTCACGTTCCCGCCTCCCTTCATTTTGAATGCCGCGAATTTCTCTGTAGGTTAGAATTCCCCAAATTCCATTCTTTTAAAAAGAAGCAAACCCAATAACCGAACTAACTCACTAGGTGAACTTCATCATTTTACAAATGAAGGATTGACTAAAAATACCAACTGTTATATTATGAAGTTAACTTCACATGAAATAAACTTCACGTGAAAGATACTTCATATTGTGTAGGGTGATACTGTTTGAAAAACCATATTCGAAGTCTTAGGAAAGAAGCCAACATAACTCAACAAGAACTAGCTGATTTAGTTTCTGTTTCTTCAAGGACAATCATTTCATTGGAAAAGGGGCGATACAATCCTTCTGTTCTGCTAGCTTATAAGATTGCGAAGATCTTTCATGTGCGTATTGAGGATCTATTTACTTTTGAAGAGGATGATGACAATGAATAGCATTCGAAACCTAATCATAACGATTGTGTTAGCCACAACTGGTATAGCAACATTCATTTACGGACTAGTTAAGGATCTGCCATTTGGAGTAGCTGGGTTAGGAGTTGCTTTGGCAGGAATCTCGATAGAAATGTACGTTAGGAATAAACGAGACACAACAACCGCGAGTGGGGAGAAACGAAGTGAGATTGAGAAGAACGATGAACGGAATGTGCTGATCAATGCAAAGTCAGGCGAGGCTGTGAACATGATTATGGATGCTTTTATTGTAATGGCTGCTCTCCTATCTGTTTACTTACAATTATCAGCAGTAGCTCAAACGCTACTCTTTTCTTTACTGATTATACGAATTGTGGTGAGGCCTGTGGTTAAACGTTATTATGAGATAAATATGTAAGCATGTAAGAAAACACAAGTGAAAGGGTGGAAAAATGAGTAGGGATCACGATCCTAGGCCAGAAGGACACTTAAAATTAACCGGAATTGTGGTTACTCCTTTTAAAGTTGTAAAAGAAGTGATTACATACTTCTTTAAGTTATGAGCGAATATATGGAATTTATGAGATGCATTGATTGAGATATAACTGTAGAACTCCTATTTCTATCAATAGGCATAAAGACGTTCTCGAGAAGGTTATTGATCTTTCCTCTTCCTCTTATAGCCTATATAAAGAGAGAGTATCCCTGTTAGAGTAAAAACCATAACCATGAATGCTGATACTTGTGTACTAGGAAGACTTCTTGTAAAGACATTGTACGCTGAAATGAACATAATAATAAATAGACTTATTAAGCTTAGAGAAACTTTCATACCTAACCTCCATATGGCAATTTCAATCTTACATAATATGGTACAATGTACATAAACTCTTGTCGAGAGATTGATTGAATGTGTCTTGCAAGTTGATATAAAGGGGGCGAATTGAATGAACAAAAATAAAAAGTACTTAGGATGGGCAACATTCGATGTGCTTACATTTGGGATTCCATTATATATTCGGAACCTTTATAAGAAACCAAGACAAACTCTTATCATTTCAAGCATTGTATTCCCTATTATTTTTATCGTGCTGTTGTTACTTCTTCCATGGTAAAATGAAAATTTCCCCCTCTCTATTCTAAAAATTAAATCTTATGTTTTACTCTCATTCACACTGGGAAAGCTATAACTGTACAACGAATTCCAACAGAAAGGATGAGATCAATGTATAAGAGATCACAATACCAGCCTGTCGGAGGAGAAAACGATACATCAGCAGCAAAAGAAGTAATCTATTCTAAAGAATTTAAGAAAGCCGACATTGCTGGCGGATATCGTAAACCAAAATTACAAGAAGCCAAAAATAGTAACCCTCAGTTACCGTAAAGAGGTTACATGTAAACAAGCAGCCTAGAGATAGGCTGCTTTTGGTTTTTTTCGCTACTTTTTCTTCGTACGTTACCCCTATATGTCTGAATGAGCTTCACTTCACCTTATCGGCAT
The DNA here is from genome assembly GCF_014642405.1 of Pontibacillus salipaludis. Lineage (GTDB taxonomy): Bacteria > Bacillota > Bacilli > Bacillales > BH030062 > Pontibacillus > Pontibacillus salipaludis. The sequence continues at coordinate 201,466 of NZ_BMIN01000005.1, read as the reverse complement.
AGCTCGTTTTCTCCAGTATTTCATCAGGCATCATCATCGTCCACTCTTCTACAGAAACGCTAGGATTCTTCTTAATAAAATCTTGCATAATCCTATAACCGAGCTTGTAATGAGACCTCATAGGCAATTCATTATTACCATTTCTAATTTCTTCTATATCTTGTCTATCATAATCGTAGCGTTTGTCCAACACTAAGTTCCAAACTGTATCCCATTCATCTGAAGTTAATGTGTCATTCCATTTCGGGATTACGTCAGGATAAATCATCTGCGCAAAGGAATCCGCGCCGCCCTCCATTAAAGAGTAGCCCATTAGATCCTGCTCTTTTCTTGGATTAATGTTGAAGTGGACAATATGGTGGTATTCATGAGCGATAATGTATCGAAGCATCTCTTCTGTATATTGTTCGGGTTCTATATTTAATACGATTGTGTTTGGAGTTGCAAACCCTGTTACTCCATTCATATCATCTATTACACTGAGTTGGTCTGGATTAAATGGGAATACATAAATTTTTGTAGTCGAATCTAGTGGCAGTAGATGAACAGACTGCTTTAATGATGTTTTTAATGAATCTAGTATATCCTCATAATTCTCATCAAGCTTTTGAACGGATGCCTTAAGCTTATCCACATTTCGTGGCGGTTGAAATGATAGATGACCTTGTAAGAAATGTCCGTTTTCTTCCCCGTACACGGTTTTACGGAAGGGCTCGATTACCGTGGATGTGTAGGCTTCGGTTTTACTCTTCAGTGGTTCTTGTTCAATGATCTGAACATAGTTGAATATTGGTTCGAGTACTGGTATGATCTCGAATTCTTGATTAGCAATGGTGACCTTGGTTTCTTTGGCATGTTTTAAGGTGTAACGTTCACTGTTGTCTGCTTCCTCCGTGTCTTCTAGTGTTGTAGGTTCGGTACCATCTTGTCCCTTCTCTTCACAACCCGTTAACAGAGACGACGCCACATATAATAGAGCTATAAATACCCCCTTTTTCTTCAAACTGCTCCCTCCCGCATTGAATCTATTTAACGGGACAATGAACCTGTCCCTTAGTCCCCGTCCCTTAGTCCCGTTTATAAATTCTTAATCCTATGAATCTCGCCTATATTATATCCAATCCAAGGTCCCAAAAAAGGGAGGAGTGAGAAGAAAGAGTCGTTTGTTACAGAGTCGAAGTCCAACATAAACAAACACAACGTAACCCCCATACTCAAGACCGTTACGACGATCGCTTCTACCCCCTTTTGGCGGATCCACTTTCTTTCCCCTTTTTGATCTTTGTCAAAAGCTAAGACGTAGCGAGCTGTTTTTGTTCCTAGTGGCCTCCCTGTCATAAAACCATAAAGGGAATTGGCCGCGATCCCCCAAGAAAGCAGACAAAAACCAAGCAACAGAACAAAAGCTGATCCTGCTTCTTTTGAATAAAGAAACAAAAAGAAAAACATCAGAAAAATAAGCAACATAACTACATTTGACTGAAGTAATAGCTTCTTTTTCATTCGCTTCACTTTATCTAGATCCCAGTCAATTCCAATCACACCCTTTCTAAATTCCCCTCTATTTCATTAACTGTAGAAAACACTCCAATAAAAAGTTCGTTCCATTTCTCTTACAATAGATACGGAACAAAATGGAAAAAGTTCCTATTTATTTGAAAAATGAAACAAACTTGTCGATTTGTAAAACTGCACACAGCTAACCTCGAACTAAAAATGATCTCCTCCCGTCTTTATTGAAATGCATCGAAAAAACATCTTTACCCCATCTACCGAATAGAATTAATAAAAATACACGCACGAAATGGGGAATCTTCTTGCTACAAGTATCAGGAAGTCCATATCCAACCACCCTTCCAGTGAACACGGGTCCTTTGGAGGAAGAAATTATAAAAGGAATGCAGAATTCGAGTGAGTTATACTCCTATTCTTCCATGAATGAATTGTTATTTGATCTAAACGTTCGGAAAAACACGATCGAAAGTGCAGAGGAAATGAGTGAAGGAGAAGCGACCTTTCGAGGGTTTCGCTCGGCTACTTGTAATCCCGATTACTGGTATTTGACGCCAGCTGGCGGATTCTTAATTAAACCAACTGTCCTTCCTTCTGAAGGCATTCAAGATATTTATAACAACAGTTCCCTATATGCGTATGAATGTGCAACTGCTTGTGTCATCGTTTTCTATCATGCTGTTTTAAAAAGTATTGGTGCATCTTCATTTAATGACCTCTTCCAAAACCTTTACCTATACAGTTGGAATACAGATCCGGATCTTGGAATTTACACGTATTATGCGAATGATTTCTTACCTGGAGATGTTGTTTATTTTAATAATCCAGACTATGACCGTGTAAACGCAAATTATAGAGGGGAAAATGCCGTTGCTATGGGGAGCGGGAAATTTTTTGGACATGGTATTAACATCGTAACAACCGAAGAGATGATTGAATTTCTAAATAGTAAGAGGTACGAAGGAAGTAATCGATCTGCCTATTTAACAAGCTCGGTCACGCGATTACTTGTCAACCGTTTCATGCCTTATTCGAATACGTATAGAACCCTATCACCTTCTGCTCCACTGTTATCGATTCACCATAACAAAATCTCCATCTCGCTTATTCAACACATTTACTACCTCTCAAAAGGAAGCCGGAATTCGTAACCCCTACCGTGACATGTACCCATTTTTTGGGTTGACGGGCTCGAAATTGGAATAGGTGCGTATACTGTAGTGACAAATAACTAGTCTGAAAGGAAGAATGAATATGTATGCTAATGTTAACGCACCTGCAAATGTAAATGCCCCTGCGAATGTGGCTCCTGCTTATATGGGCCCTTCTTACGGCATGATGCCGTGCCGTAACGACAACACGTTTGTATTAATTGTTGTGTTGTTCATCTTGTTAATCATTGTTGGCGCTTGCTGTTATTACAACTGCTAATCAATGATCTAGGCCAAAAAAATAGTGAAATTTCCTAATATAAAAGGACATGAGCCTCGTTTGCTCATGTCCCTTTGTTTAGTAAACATTAAATTGTATATCAGAATTCGCCTGCTCTAGATCTCTGACAAACTTTCCATACCCATTAAGAGCCAGCAGGTACTTTTCAGATGTGGTGGTGAGCACGATCCGGTCATTAATCCGACCTGGTATACCAATTACAGTGGCATCCCCTGGACCAGCAAAGTATTCCGACTCTTCCACCTTTATAATATCATTTAGAGGAATGGTCACTCGTGAGAAAAGGTGTTTCACTTCTAATACATCACCTTTTACTTTCCAACGCACTTGAAAGAAGTAAACGATCGTTAGAAATACGAGTAAACAAAGACCTATCCAAAGAACCGTCATGCTTCGCACCCTCCTTTATAGTATCTACGATTGGGGGTGAATGATCGTTTCAATCGATTTACATGGGAAAGGGAGAACTTCTATCATATCCCTATTCTATTACCCTATAAAGGCTATGGTCGAAAAGAAGCACTAGAATCATTCAACTCTCCAAGCTCGATCCGATTCCCATCAGGATCTGTTAAAACAGCAATCGTTCCCCAATCAAATTCAAGCCTTCTCTCTTTGAAAGTAGCTCCACGACTCTCTAGCTGATGAACTTCAACGTCTAAGTCTTGCACATCAAATCGGATCACAGTTGGATTTTGATGCCTGGCCTTTTCCTCATTACTTCCAACCCCGCCTTGTTCGACCATTAAATAACATGAGGAAGATCAAAAGAGACGAGCGTGCTTTTTACATTCCTTACAGGTAGCTTAAGGATATCTTTGTAAAAGGTTATGCATTCTTCGTAGTTCTCGGTAAAAACGATTAATCCAAATTCACGAAATTTCATATGTATGCCTCCTTTAGTGATGTAGATGGCAAGGCATCCTTTTATACCCCTATCCAAAACCGCTTCACAACATTGCCATTCTCCTCGATGTGATCCGTGTCTTGGACGCCCCCGTTATTCAAGATCGTTTTCATAGATCCTTCATTATCCGCATCGCATACAACCAATGCTTCTTGTATGCCAAGCTCTTTCGCTTTCTCGAGCGCTAGTTGAAGGATAGATGTGGCGTATCCTTTACGACGTTCGGACGGACGAATACCGTAACCAATGTGACCTCCACTCTTTCGTAGAAACTCCGTTAACCCGTGACGAATATTTACGATCCCAAGAATTCGGTTGTTCTCATTCGTCAGCCAAAAGGTAGAGTCAGGCAGCCACCCCTCTGGCTGACCAATGCCTCTTGAATTATTTCGTAAGTAAAGAAGCATCGCTTCAAAGTCTGCCGGGTCCTTCTGAAGAACGAATGGAATCATGTTCTCTCCACTTTCTACCCATTCGTTATAGTAAGAGTGGTAGGCTGCTTGTAACTCGCTTGATGGTTCTACTAGTTTTAGATGTTGCTTCATTTGGACCTCTCTCCTTTGGTAAATTTTCACTAGTTTATCACAAAGGGGGAGGGCTTGAAACTGTTAAAGTGAAAATTATTTCATACATGAGTTTCTTTAGAATTGGTCTATTAGTATATAAATCCTTCCCTAATCTCTTAACGGTTGCTCCTGTCTTTACGTAAATTTTCATTTTACTTTTTTTACAAGTTCCTTTATAATCCAGTTAACAAAACTTAACCGGTTAAAGGAGGTTACCCATGAACCAAAAGACAATAGAAATCATCGAAACGTATGAACAATTAAAGGCTATTAGTGATCCATTGCGGACGAAAATGCTGATGTATTTAGTCGAGCAGCCACATACAGGACACATGTTGTCACAGGAACTGAATCTCTCAAGAGCTAAAATCCTTTATCACCTACGTGAACTCGAGAAGCACAACATCATTCAGCTAGTGAAGAAAGAAGAACGCAGGGGAAATATCCTAAAGTATTATCAAGCAATCGCGAAAGGGTTTATTCCTGCTGATCACTTGCTTACTTATTCAGAATCTCAAGAAGCTACAAGGCAATCGTATTTAGAAGTATTAGACCGTGCCAAAACACGAGTGTTAACCGCTCCAGAAGAATCCTTTCGGCTTGAATCAAAAGAAGTAGAAGAGTGGGATCGCCTTTCACTCCAGAAGGAAGTATCCGTTAGTAAACAGACTTTCGTAAAATTCACAGAGAAATACCGCTCCCTACTGCAAGAGTTAGAAGAGGACAATTCAGAAGGAGATCAACATGATTACTACATAATGACCACGGCTTTACGTATAGATGAGCCTCTGTTCAAAAAGGAATAAACGAAAGGAAAGGATGCGAAATATGAATGACGCTTTAGCTACCTCAAACAGTTCGATATCAGGACGCTTATGGAAGAATCAAAAGTTTCTCTATTTGTGGTTCTCAAGTACAACATCTTTCCTTGCTTTATCTACCTATCTATTTGCTGAACAGTGGTATATCGTTCGTGTCCTTGATCAAGAGGCTCTTCTAGGGGTCGTCTTAATGGTCACTATGATCCCCCGGATTTTCCTTATGACGATTGGAGGTGTACTTGCCGACCGGTTCAGAAGGTCTCGCATCATGGTGATATCTAGTTTAGTAAGAGGGGTATTAATGATCGGCATGATGATCTTCTTTCAATTAAGTCTGCTGGCAATGGCACCTCTTATTGCTTTTGCATTATGCTTTGGAGTTGTCGACGCCTTCTTCTCCCCTGCCAACTCATCACTTGTACCTACACTTATATCAAAGGAGAAGCTAACGCAAGCGAACTCTTTTATCCAAAGCTCCAATCAATTCGCCATGTTCACAGGTCCAATCTTAGGTGGTTTTGTGTTAACAATCAGCTCATTTTCTGTATTATTTGCAACAATCGCTGCTCTTCTTTTCCTCACCTCCCTCTTCTCCTTCTTCATTAAAGAAGAGGCACAAATCGAGAAATCAACACCCTCAACCAAGACAGAATTAAAAGATGGGTTCCGCTACGTATGGAATCTTCCCTTTTTAAAGAACATACTGATGATTATCATCTTTATTAATTTTTTCTTCTTTGGCCCTCTCCTTATAGGGATCCCCCTCATCGTCGATCATGCCCTAGATGGAGAACCTCTGCAATTAAGCTTCATGCAAAGTGCTTATCAAGGGGGAATGCTAACGGGAGCCCTTCTTATAGGGGTAATTAACCTGAGGCGAAAAAGAGGGATTATGATTTTATGCTTAATGACCGTCCTGGGCATTTGTTTGTCCCTACTTGGTATGATTCATCACCTATGGCAAGGGATGGGCTTATTAGGGGTGATGGGCTTATTATCATCCGTTATTAATGTCTCTCTTATCTCAACCATCCAAGAACAAAGTCGATCAGATAAGATTGGTCGTGTCATGAGTATCGTGAACGCCTCATCAAATGGACTCGTTCCGTTATCATACGGATTCGTCTCTCTCTCTTTGCTTGTACATCTCTCCATCCCTACAGTTATGGGGCTTTGTGGATTGGTGATTACGACTCTTTCCGTGTGTTATACCTTTAGATCGACGATAGTGCGAAATATAGACTAGTCCGATTTAGGCATTCCTTACAGTATAGGATTCAGCTTTCAACCAACAATAAAGGTGATGCATGTAAGAAGGAGGGATGGTATGAAACCAAATAAACCATCTAAAGGAAATTCGAAGTCCCCAATGAAAAAAGGCTATGCCGGTACAGATCCTCAGAAAGTAAAACAAGACATTCAAAAGGATTTAGACGCTGGAATCGGGGACATGACGTCTCGCGAGGCTGGATCGATGAGAGACTGATGTACCATAAAAAAGGTAAAGAGCACGTGGCTCTTTACCTTTTAATCTTCACCTATAATTCTAACTTCTGTTTCAAGGTCTACACCGAACTTCTCTTTAACGGTTTCCTGAACGTGCCTAATTAAGTTCACGTAATCGGTTGCCGTTCCTCCGCCTACATTGACCATAAATCCAGCGTGCTTCGTTGAAACCATGACGCCACCAATTTGAACGCCTTGTAAGTCACTGTCTTGAATTAACTTCCCAGCAAAATAGCCTGGAGGCCTTTTAAAGACGCTGCCGCAAGAAGGGAATTCTAAAGGCTGCTTCGATTCACGTTTGAATGTTAAATCATCCATCTTTTCCTTAATGACATCATACTCACCTTCTTGTAAAGCGAAGGTAGCTTCTAATACGAGTAAGTTCCGATCCGGAATGTTACTAGTTCGATATCCTAACCCAAGATCTTCAGCACTTACGGCTAAAAGCTCACCCTTATCCGTCACGACGACCGCGCTTTCAAGCACATCGGAGACCTCGCCACCGTATGCACCTGCGTTCATATAGAGGGCTCCGCCTGTTGTGCCAGGGATTCCGCATGCAAATTCCAATCCCGTTAGCTTTTTCTCTAGAGCATATCTAGAAACATCAATAATCTTAGCACCAGCTTGAGCTGTTATTTTGTTTCCATTATGACTGATATCCTTCATCTTCCCTAAGAAAAGAACGACACCTCTAATGCCACCATCTTTAATAATCATGTTAGACCCATTCCCAAGGAACGTTACAGGTACTTCATTCTCATAGCAATACGCCAGCACTTCTCCCGCCTCATTGTTACTTTCAGGTGAAACCAAAATATCCGCTTCCCCACCAGTATGAGTGAATGTGTAGGTTCTTAACGGTTCATCTTTTTTTACATGGTTCACGTTAATTAACTTTGAAAGATCTTCGTACCATTTCAATTTTGTCATATCTATTCAATCCTTTTGTTTCATTCGTCTAGTTTATATTATGAACATACTTTTTCTTTGTTCACAATCATATAGAATTCTAAGCATATTAAACAACTCTGATCCAACTGAATGGAGAATAGGTCCATTAATAGGTCCATTCTTAAGTCAGAACGCCCTTCTGCAAGAAAGCATATGTATTCTCTCATTTAATTTCACTATATAAAATAATATCATACTTCAACACTCTATAAATCACATACCTCTAAATTCCTCTTCAAATTCCGGGACAAAGGGGACAGGTTCATCGTCCCTTCGTGTCTCGAAAGAAAAACGTTTTAGTGAAAGTATAGGTCAGGCACCACATATAAAAACGGACAAGATGCTTAAGAATCTTGTCCGTTTTGTTATTCCTTACCTTTCATGAAACGGGACAAGGAACCTGTCCCTCCATCCCATGTCCCTCCATCCCACTAGTTCACCCCAACTTTTGATTCCTTCCCTTCTACAATCAAATCATAATAAATCAATGACTTTCTATTTGTGTCCAACTCGTTCTTTTTCCATGTTTTCTGCAAGAACACTTCAGCAACGGCGGTCTTACGTGCTCCTCCTTTGACCGCATCTTCAAGAGACACCACACTCTCGAAAATCGCAGCCATTTTCTCTGCTAGGTGCTTTGCGTAAAATGTTTGCTCCTCTTCACTGTATGAAGTGAGCTGGCTAATCTCTTGATCTAGCTGATCCACTTTCTCATAGACAAGTGATCGCTGGACTTGAAGGTTAGCAGGTAAGGCGTCTAATGAAGTCTTCATCTCTTCTATGAAAAGGTTGTGAACCTGAAATTTCTTCATCAGCTTCAGGACCTCAAGCCCAAGGATATTCGCTGTCCCTTCCCACACGGTGAGCACTTGGGCATCTCGTAATAGACGAGGCATGACAAAGTCTTCGATATAACCATTCCCCCCATGCATTTCGATGCTTTCGTGACAGAAGTGGATGGCCTGTTCTGCGGTTTCTTTTTTCAAAATAGCAATCAGCAGGCGCTCGAAAGCAATACCACGCTTTGAGGCTTTCTCTGGCTCTTTGGCAATGTTGTCAAACAGGGAGATCATCTTAAAGACACTACTCATTTCGACTTCTTGCTTCGCTTTCAATGAGACAAGTGTATCCCGAACCATCGGGAAGTCTTTTAATGAACTTCCGAATGTAACCCTTTCGTAGGCATATTGCTTCGCTTCAAGATAAGCTCGTTGCATAATACCGATTGAAGCAACGGCGTTACACACACGTGATAAATTTAAAGCTTCCATCATGTAATAGATGCCACGCTCCGCTTCACCTACGAGGTAGGCTTTGACTCCTTTAAACTCCACCTCAGCTGAAGGGACGGCTCTAACACCTAATTTGTCTTTTAAACGACGAATGGATATCCCTTCTGCCGTTTGCTCGCCGTCTTTCCAAGGAACGAGGAACAAACTAAGTCCCTTAGATCCATCCCCATCCCCTTCTCTTCTGGCCAGCACCATAGCCACACCGCACATTCCTGCATTACTAGCAAAATACTTCTCACCCGTAAGCCGGTACACCTTTCCGTCCTTAATCGCTGTTGTTTCATTCGCTCCAACATCTGATCCACCCTGCCGCTCAGTCAAAAACGTTGCGCCTTCATACAATTCCACATCTCCTGTTGAAAGTACATGAGGCAAGTATTTCTTCTTCAATTCATCGCTGGCATAATGATCGATTAAGTAGGCAGTGGCCATTGTTAATGTAACCGGACAATAGAATCCTGGCTCTGTATGAGAGAGGAGATACCCTTGCGCATACGAATAAATGTAATCCCCTTTCCGCCCAAGCTCTGGGATAGGTTTATGCACGTATCCAACGATTCCCCGGTCATACGTTTGCTGAATGGTCTTCTTATATCCTTCGTTTACCCACACATACGAAGTGTCGTTCCCCATTTTATCGTACTTGATTAACTTCGGCTGGCCTTCCCGGTCGGTATGTGCTGCGCGCTCATCGATCTCGGTTGCACAAAGCTCCCCGTATTCATCCAACTCCCGCTTCGCCCACTCGGCAAAATCATCATCTAAATATTGATCAAGAATAAACGATAGATTCGGATCTTCACGAAAATAGTTCATGTTAGACCTCCTTCACGACTTCGGACTGACGTAACTGATGCTTCAAAAGCTTACCCGTCGCATTCCGCGGTAGCGCTTCCAAAAAATCATAAACTCGAGGGATCTTATAATCTGCAACCTTCCCTTTCAGAAAAGAAGACAATTCTTCTGAAGAAGTCTCACCCTTTTGTGGCACTACAAAAGCTTTCACCGTCTCGCCCCAGTCCGGATGAGGAATGCCAACGACAGCAACTTCTGCAACAGATGGATGCGTCTGAAGCACTTCTTCAACTTCTTTTGGAAAAATATTCACCCCACCTGATATGATCATATCCTTCTTCCGATCGATGACCCAGAAGAACCCTTCCTCATCGCGCTTCCCAACGTCGCCTGTATAGAGCCAACCATTGCGAAAAACTTCGTGCGTCTTCTCAGGATCTTTATAGTACCCTTTCATAACCCCTTCACCTCTAAGCACAATCTCGCCGACTTCACCAGGTGGAGCAGGCTGTCCGTTTTCATCAACAAGATCGATTTCACTATTTAAGGCTGGACGCCTTCCGATACTACCTGCTTTAAGGTCATGCTCTTCCGGTAACAAAAGTGTGCCGTTAGGACCCGCTTCGGTTAATCCGTATACGCACATGAGGCGGTCGGTTTGAAACTGTTCTTTCAGAAACTTTACTTCCTCCGTACCAAGCGGGGCACCCCCGTAAACCCAATACTGCATGGAGCTTAAGTCGTATTCTTTCACATTTGGATGTTTGGCAGTTAGTAGATAAGCGACTGGAGCGCCGAAGAAGTGTGTGACGTGTTCTTTTGAAACAAGATTAAGAAGTAAGTCTGGGGTGAAGGTTGGTGCTAGGATGTGTGTAGCTCCGACGTAAGTCGTTGACATCATAAATAAGTGGAGAGGAGCAGAGTGGCTAAGTGGCATCATATGGAGTACGCGACTTCCGGGCTCCATTTTCATTTCAATCGCCATCATGGTGGCAACAGTTTGAATATTTCGGTTCGTAAACAAAACGCCTTTTGGTTTACCGGTCGTACCAGATGTGTAGAGGAGTGCGACTTCATCATCTTCTTTTGTCGTTGAGGTTCGAGGTGTATTAGGAGAAGCTTTAATGAGCGCTTCCATCGAACGCCATCCGTCATCTGCGCCCCCTGTCTTCAAACAAACAAGATTGGAGTCAGCGAGCGGCGCTACTTGAGGAAAAAGTAGTTCATGTGTGAGAAAGGCTTTGGCATCACTATGCTCGACAATATAGAGGATTTCATCATATACGAGCTTAGCGTTGATTGGGACAATGACCGCATCGAGTCTCTGTACGGCGAAGTAGCTATACAAAAATTCTTCTGTATTCGGCATATGAAGAATAACCTTATCCCCTACGCCAACACCTAAGGAAGCTAGTCCATTTGCCAACTGGTTTACCTTCACATCCCATTCCTCGTACGTCACTCGATTTCCATTTGACACAATCGCTTCCTGATCAGGGCTCCTACGTGCTTGCATGGCTAATAGTTCAGATCCATTCATTTCGTTTCCTCCTCTTGGTTTTGGAAATTCACACGAAACTGATCCAACATCGGCGCCTATACGTCATATCTTACATCCAATCGCTCCCTTCCTCCCCCCTTATCTGTGCACCTCTTTATAAACATTTGTCAAAACTTTCTGATTACCTAATTTACCATTTACGGTAATGTCACCTTCAATTCCTTTTTTTATGGGAAATTTATTTTGAATGATTGTCATTTTTATTCCATAATGATAGTACCATCATGAAATATATGGTAATACCTCTTGCCTCAATGCTATATGCATGAATGTCTATAAAGAATGGAGGACCACCTTGAAGAAATTTATCCTACTAACCAGTGTAACAGCCTTTGGTATTATGCTTTTTCTAGGGGGATATTTCGTTGGAATCAACTCGCCTAATGAAGCCTCAAGGGAAATTCGATTTGGACACCAAAACAGCGAACATCCAAACCGAGTAGATGACCGATATGTGTTTACAGATGTAGAGAATCAGACGATCATAGATACCGTCATGATGATCTATGTACATAAGAAACCAATAGAGAATGCTAATGTAAATGAAGAAAATCCTGACCTCTATATGAGCGTAATGAGCCCTCGAAAATCTGTAGGGTTAATCGATGCACGTATTTGGTTCACAAGTGACGGGGCGATTATAGGAGAACGGAATGGAGAGAGTTGGAGTGAGGTAGAGTATTATGAAATGGATGAAAGTGAAGCTGCCTATATCAAAGGTATTGTGGAGTATGGAGTGGAATAGCAAAAAATCAGATCAGAGCCCTCTCACTTTGTTACTCGCTATGAAACTCCTCATAACCTAGGAAGTAAATCATTAACCCGATATAATACACGAGACTTACAAGGAACAAATTCCTCACTTCGAGTAATGTACATAACACACAAAAACAGAATCCTCCCAGCAATAGCGGTATAATCGCAATTCTTGTAGTCTTATTTAAGGTTAGAATCCCAAAAATAGTCACGAACACAAACCCTGCCATTACAATAACCATAATAGGAGTCCATTCTACATCGGTAGACGTTACGACAGAAATCGTCCCACCCACCAACAAAACCCATAACATAGCGAAAATCATCTGCCGCACCATAACCCCTCCTATGTATCAAAAAAACACGCCACTCAAAGTGACGTGTCTGTTTATTATTATTCTGTAATCTTGCAATACTTTCCCTGATAATATCCGAGCGGAACCCCGTCTTTAATACTTAAGTTCTTCACTTCACCGATATAGATCGTGTGGTCTCCTGCTTCGTGGCTATCGTAAAGGCTACACGCAATGTTCACAATCGAATCTTTAATGGCGGGTTGTTCTTCAAAGCGGTCAAAGGTAAGCTCCCACTTTTCTTTTACCATTCCAGCAAAGTAGTTCGACATATCCTCTTGTTCATTTGAAAGGATATTCACTACAAATTGGCCCGACTCTTTAATGTACTCATGCATTCTAGCTTTCTTCGCCACAGATACAGCGATTAGTTTCGGATCCATTGAAACAGACATAAATGCATTGGCCGTCATGCCACGCACTTCATCATCCGTTTCTGTTGTCACAACAGTGACTCCTGTTGCGAATTTACTCATTGCAGTCTTAAACATACGATCGTCCATCAACAACACCTCATTTATTTTTATTAACTATAATTAGCTTCATCTCTGTCATTTCGTCAACGGAGTACCGAATTCCTTCCCTTCCCGTACCACTTTCTTTCACACCACCATAAGGCATGTGGTCAACACGGTACGTCGGGATGTCATTTATAAGTACACCACCTACATGAAGTTGATCCGCCGCTTCAAAAGCGTGGTGGATATTCGGTGTAAAGATACCTGCCTGAAGCCCATAGCGAGAGTCATTTACCGCGTTGATTCCTTCATCAATCGATTGAATGCGATTGATGACCACAACTGGAGCGAACACTTCTTTACAAGACACCTTCATATCCCGGTCCACATTCGTTAACACTGTCGGGCGCATCACATTCCCCTCAACCGTTCCACCTGTTTCAAGCACAGCCCCACTGTCCACCGCTTCTTGTACCCAAGAAAGTGCGCGTTCTGTGTCCTCTTTTGTTATTAAAGAGGAGAGGTCAGTAGCTGAATCAAGCGGGTCGCCCGCTTTAAGCTTCTCCGTTTCTGCAACAAAAGCACGCAAAAACGCTTGATAGACAGCGTCGTGCACATAAATGCGTTGAATGGATATACACACTTGCCCTTGATAGGCAAACGCCCCCATCACGGCGCGCTTTGCTACATCAGCCAAGTCCACCCCTTCATCAACAATAAGCGCCGCATTTGAACCAAGCTCAAGCGTCACTTTCTTTAATCCCGCCTGGTTACGAATCCCAATTCCCGTCTCAGCACTACCCGTAAACGTAATCATCTTCACTCTCGTATCCTTAACAAGTCGGTCCCCTACAACACGCCCACTTCCTGTTACGACGTTACACGCCCCTTTCGGAAGACCCGCTTCTTCTAAAAGCTCAGCCAAAAAGAAGGCAGATAGTGGCGTGGCGGATGCCGGCTTCAGCACCACTGAGTTTCCTGCTGCAATCGCAGGTCCTACTTTATGAGCAACCAAATTCATCGGAAAATTAAATGGCGTAATGGCCCCAATGACTCCAATCGGCTCCCGCACTGTGTAACCAACACGATTCTCACCACCAGGCGCCGCATCCATCGGCAACGTCTCGCCGTAACGGTTACGCGCTTCCATCGCCGCAAACCTATACGTCTGTATCGTGCGCTTCACCTCAACCCGAGCCGCCTTAATCGGCTTCGCAGCTTCATTTGCAATAATCGCTGCCGCTTCGTCCTGTCGTTCCTCTAGTAAACGAGCAAGTCGATCAAGAACCCCCGCTCTCTCGTGTGAAGAAAGAGCACGCATTAAATAAGCCGCCTCCTCAGCCGCCCCAATCGCCCGATCCACGTCCTCTTTTGTACCTTGTGGGATATCAGCTAATTTCTCCCCACTATAAGGAGAAAAAAGGGGAACATACCGCTCCCCTTCCACCCACTCACCGCCTATATAAAGATGTTTCTTTGTATACGTATTCAAAGTACCCACGAACCATTCCCCCTTGAATTCTTCACATAATTGTTCAATTAATGTTTGTCTTTCATATAAGTCCCTTTAAATGTAGACTTGGAATCACGTTGGTTGTTTTGCAATAGTTAGAGAAACGTTTCCGTTAACTTTTATGGAGAGTAAGATGGTCCGGGAAACCACTCGCTTTCCGCGGGCGAGATGTCGAGCCTCCTCGGGCAAAAATCATGCCCTGCGGGGTCTCGTCTACCTCTTCTTCCCGCAGGAGTCTCGCAGTTTCCCGGACCATCTTTTCTGTATTAGGAGTAACGGAAACGTACTAAATTTGGAGAAAGGGAGCTTATAAAACATTGAGCGTAGGTCCGTTCATCACCTTATCGTCAGGGCAGGCTTGGGGACTGCGAGACTCCCGCGGGAAAAGGAGCCTAGGGGAGACCCCACAGAGAGCGCAAGCGAACGAGGAGGCTTCCCAGCTCCCCGCAGGAAAGCGAGTTGTCCCCAAGCCTGCCCAAGCACTCATGTGGCAACGGACCTCCCCCCACAGCCGCCTATATAATGAACGTTGGTTTCTTTTTCTTCAGCGTTGGCTCCTGGAGTGGGAGGGTCTTGCCTGTGTGCACATTCTGCACCAGCGAGGCCTCGTTGAACCAGCGGTCTGGCGCTTCGTGTCCCCAGAAGGTCTGGCGCATGGGGTCATTGATATCCCAGCGGATTGGCTTAAAGTCCGGATCACTTGTTAAATAATCACCGTTATACAGCTCAATCCGGTGCCCATCTGGATCTCTTAAATACAAGAAGAATGCATTCGATAATCCGTGTCGGCCTGGTCCTCGCTCGATGCTATCGACATAGCCCATTGAGGCGAGGACGTCACAGGCGTGAATCAAACTTAGCTGGTCACTGAGCCAGAAGCCGATATGGTGAAGACGAGGTCCGTCTCCGTTCATGAAGGCCACGTCGTGAACACTTGGTTTACGATGGAGCCAGGCGGCCCAGATCGCTTCGTCATCTGAAGATGTGTACTCCGAACACCGGAAGCCAAGCTCTTCTGTGTAAAAGTCATACGCTTTTTGAACATCAGAAACCATGCAGTTGAAGTGATCAATCCGCTGTACTCGGGCTCCGCGGTACTGATCATAGCGCTGTAGCATCCTGTCTACCGTATCCATTTTGGCGAAGAACTCTACTGGTATACCTGAGACGTCCTGAACTCGGAAGGAACGCCCAATCGCTTTTTGTGAACCTGCTTCCATCCACTTTACTTTGTACCCTTTACCGTCAAAAAGACTTGCAAGAGTATCAAGGTCTTCCTCACGCATCATCTTGTAGCTGATGGCTTCGACAGAGGCTTCTTCTCCTTTTTTCAACAGAAGACTGTGATGGTTGTGTTCTTCTAAACCTCTGTAGTAGATATGCGTATCATCGGACTCTGTCTCCACAAAACCGAGTGCTTCATAAAACGTACGTGACGCATCCAAATCTTTTACGTGTAAGACAGCACGAGCTGAACGAATAATATCAAATGTCATTTGGAATCCTCCTTATACGCCTGTGACGTTTGGCTTTTTCGACGTGCTTTTATTAAGAAAATCCTGCACAAAGTCTTTGTACGGATCTTTGTCATACTGGTCAAAGTACGTCATGCCCATCTTAATCGGATCCCCGAAGAAGTAATACTCATAGTGAGCCTGGCGTGAACCGAATGCACTAAGTGTTGCATCCCAGGCAAGACGGAACAACTGCACTCGTTCAAAGCCATCAAGGTTCTTTCCTTGCATCGCTCGGTTAATAATCGGACCAATCTCCTCATGCTGGAAGTCCGCTTCACTCGGGATACCCATAAGTCCTGATGCCCCAAGAATGCGGATAATCTCTGTGATGCGAGGATAGATACGCGGATACCAGTTACGAGCTGCATTTAGCGCTTCAAAGTCTGGCGTCATCGTGCCCCATTTGTCTAGCTTGGCGTTGTGCTCGGCTTTATAAAGATGCGACTTCATCGTCTCAAGAGTCAGCATTACTTCTGTGCCCTTGTCTTTCACGTGCTGGAACTGATCGATGCCAATTGCGTCCATAACCTGCAGGATGATACCAAGCAAGAACTCGGTTTTCACGACGTTCTTCGAAACGACCTGATGAGACATATGCACAACTGCACCCGTTTCAGCAAACGTACGATTACAAATCGAAGAATTCTCACAAACAAAGACACGCTCCCACGGTACGAAAACGTTTTCAAAAGAAACGATCGCGTCTCCCTCTTCAAACCTAGAAGATAATGGGTGATCCCATTCGTTCTTGCCGTAATCAAACGACTCGCGGCTAATGAACTTTAAGCCTTCTGTGTTATTTGGTACAGCGAAAGCTAATGAATACGGATCATCTAGTTCACCAGACTTCTTCACCGTTGAAGGGAAAACTAGGATTTCATCCGTGATCCCACCCTGTGTTGCCAAGAGGCGAATCCCATCGACGATAATACCGTCTTTTCGCTTCTCAACAAGGTGAAGGGCGTTATTGGCATCCTTCTGTTCGTGCTGCGCTTTGGCTCTATTTACCTGCGGATGAATAAGTGTGTGGGTTAGGCTAATATCATTCTCACGGCAATACTCATAGTAATTGCGCGCATTCTCAGCAAACATCGGATCGGCTTCAGCGAACAAATCTGATGCTGTTCCCATCGCCATGACTTCAGCGTTCAAATAGTCAGGTGAGCGTCCCATCATGCCACCTGTTGCTTTCGCCCATTCCGTAATGGCCTCGCGGCGCTTAATGAGATCCTCGATCGATTCAGGACGCATGAACGTCATGCCGACTTTGTCCCCTGAGGTAGGAGATGTGTACAGCATTTTTTCCGGGTTTTCGTACTGAAGATCGTACAAGTGCGCCATTGATTTGACGACGTTTTTAAATGAAGGGTGCGTGGTCGGATCCTCGACCCGCTCCCCTCCGATGTAGACATTGTTCTTCGCCTTCCGAATTCTCTCAATATACTGATCACCTGTTTTAGCTGGCATCGTGTCTCCCCCTTATTTCTTTTTTCCGAACTGTGGAATGTGGTGTTCCCCAAGCGCAACGTGAATGACTTGCTGTTCAGTGTAAAATTCAAACGCATAATAGCCACCTTCACGACCAATGCCGCTATGTTTCGAACCGCCAAATGGCGTACGCAGATCGCGAACGTTTTGTGAATTCACCCAAAGCATTCCAGCGTCTACTGCTTGGGCAACGCGGTGACCTCGCTGAATATCTTTTGTCCAAACATAACCGGCTAAGCCGTACCGAATGTCGTTGGCTTTCTCAATCACTTCTTCTTCATCCTTAAACGGAATGACGGTCATCACAGGGCCAAAGATCTCTTCCTGAGCTATGCGCATTTTATTATCGGCTCCTAAAAGGAGGGTCGGTGCTACATAGTTACCGGTGCTGAAACTCTCCGGAACTTGGCCACTGTAAACTTCGCAACCTTCTTCTTTGGCAATATCGAGATAACTCTTCACTCTGTTGTAGTGCGTCTTATGAGCAAGAGGTCCGACTTGAGTCCCCTCATCTAATGGATCACCAACGATGATATTATCGACCCGCTCTTTCAAGGCAGCCACGAATTCGTCATAAATCTTCTCGTGAA
Source organism: Pontibacillus salipaludis (assembly GCF_014642405.1). Taxonomy (GTDB): domain Bacteria; phylum Bacillota; class Bacilli; order Bacillales; family BH030062; genus Pontibacillus; species Pontibacillus salipaludis. Next base: position 183,425 of record NZ_BMIN01000005.1, on the reverse strand, counting down.
TGAACAGACGAGAATTCGCCGTACAGCGCTCACCGTTAAAGGAGAAAATTCCCCACGTACACGCATCGAGCGCTCGGTCGAAATCAGCGTCATCAAAGACAATGATCGGAGACTTTCCACCAAGTTCCATCGAGAAGCGCTTCAGCGTATCGGCTCCGTTTCGCATAATTTCAGACCCTGTTGTCGTTTCGCCTGTGAAAGAGATGAGCTGCACATCAGGATGAGCAACGAGTGATGCTCCAGCAGTCTCACCGAATCCATGCACAACATTGAACACGCCTTTTGGCAGACCGGCCTGGTCAATAATCTCCGCTAATCGGTTCGCCGTAAGCGGTGACCATTCAGCAGGTTTCAAAATGACCGTATTCCCTGTCGCAAGCGCCGGAGCAATCTTCCACGTCTCAAGCATAAATGGGGCGTTCCACGGTGTGATCAGCCCTGCAACTCCGACTGGTTTATGAATGGTATAGTTTAAAAATTCGTCATCAACGGGGTAGGTGTCTCCAACCAAGCGAGACGAAACCATTTCAGCATAGAAACGGAAATTCTGTGCCGCACGGGCGACCATTTTTTTCGTCTGACTGATGGGAAGACCTGTGTCGTATGATTCGAGCGGGGCAATCTCATGGATATGCTCATCGATTAAGTCAGCAATTTTGTAAATGTAGGCAAGACGCTCCTTTACTTTCATCTGACCCCATTCACCTTTGAACGCTGTCTTTGCAGCTAACACAGCCTCATCGATATCTGCGCTATCCCCTTCAGCAATGTGATTAATGGTCTCATTAGTAAATGGATTGATATTCTCGAAACTTTTCCCGCTTGATGCAGCAACAAAGGATCCGTTTATATATAAATTCACATCACGAACACTTTCTAAGATGTCTTTCACCATTTGGGTTTTATCCTGTAACTGATTACTCAACGTTTAGACCTCCTTTTTTGTAAACGCTTTCTTATATTGGTAAAAAAATTTACTTCAAACCGATTCCATCAGCGATCTCTACATAATTTGCAAGGACCGATCGGATCTCATCTTGCAAGGTACCTGTTGGTAAATCCATCGGCAGACGAAGATCGGGATTGATCTTGCCCATCATACCGAGCGCTGCTTTCAGTGGAGCTGGGTTCGTATCTTTAAAGAGTACGTCATTCAGAGGCATCAGATCATAGTGCAGATCTTGTGCTCGCTTCACATCCCCTTCTACCCACGCATCATAAATTTCTGCTACTTTATCAGGCACGACGTTCGCGGTTGCGCTAATGTGACCGGCTCCACCAATCGCAAGCATCGGATAGCAAAGAAGTTCAATTCCTGAATAAAGAAGGAAATCACGACCACAATGTAGTAACACACGATTGATATGCTCAAAATCTTTATTTGACTCTTTTACTCCAATAATATTTTCACAATCCTGACTAAGCTTTGCTAATGTGCTGACGTGCAGGTTCGTCGCTGTACGCCCAGGAATGTTATAAACTATAATAGGGATGTCAACAGAATCTGCCACTGCTTTGAAGTGTTTATACAGTGCATGTTGGGATGGCTTATTGTAGTAAGGGACGATCACGAGCGCCGCATCTGCTCCGATTTCCTCAGCTTTCTTTGTCAGGTACAGGGTTTCCTGGTGATTTGTGGACCCTGTCCCTGGCACAAAAGGAACCCGCCCGTTAATGGCTTTATGAGCCTCTTTCATTACGTCAACCCGCTCTTCAACGGTTAAAGAACTCGGCTCTCCCGTTGTTCCCGTAACAGAGATCGCGTGCGTTCCACTTGCAATATGCCAATGAATCAGCTTTCTGAAGGCTTCAAAATCAATAGAATGGTCTTTTTGAAAAGGGGTTACAATCGGTGCGATTGACCCTCGTAGTCTTTGTTTCGCTTCTTGAATATTCATTTACAAAACTCCTTTCTTGCCCGAAAAGATTTTATATTTTTCTGAAATATTTGTCATTTTAACGATACCATGTGCTACGATAGATTTAAAATATCTATAAAGTCTTCTTTTCATATTTAAAAGATATATAGAATAGGAGTTGAACCGATGGATATTCGTCAGTTACGTTACTTTTATGTAATCGCACAGGAGCGTCAAATCACCCGTGCAGCTAAGCGGCTTCATATAGCTCAGCCCCCCCTCAGTCAGCAGCTCAAACAACTAGAAGCAGAGCTTGAAGTAAGCCTAGTCGAACGAAACGGGCGAACTCTAGAGCTCACAGAAGCCGGGAAGGTGCTCTATCAAAGAGCTGAGAAGATTCTCCACGAAATGGAAGACCTCGTTACTGAAGTGAAGGAAACGGGCGTCGGCATTCGTGGCACACTTTCACTTGGATCTGTGAAATCTTGTTTTCCCTATCTCCCATCCAAACTAAAATCCTTCCGTGATGAACATCCCCTTCTTCGTTATAAACTCCAGGAAGGTGATACATCTTCTTTATCCGAAAGCATACGGAACAGAGAGATCGAGCTTGCGATTGTTCGGCTCCCTATCGACAGCGAGGACTTCTCTGTTGTCCATTTGCCAACCGAACCCTACGTCCTTGTCGTGCCTGATGGTTGGACGGAATTTGCGGCGGGGCGGACGAGCGTCTCCATGCGTGAACTAGAAGAAACCCCTCTTTTATTGCTACATAGACTGAGTGGTGTTGGGCAATTTGAAATGATTTTAGAAGAATGTCGCCAACACGGATTTGAACCAACTGTTATTTGCGAATGCCCCGACGTAACGATGCTTCTTTCCCTTGTCTCGGCTCAAGTCGGAGCGACCATCGTTCCCAAAGCATCGTTAAAAGACAGACATGACCCAGGCCTCCGTGTGATTACGATTCATGATGCGAAGATTCAGGCTGAGCCAGCCATTGTATGGATGAAGGAACGCTTCTTATCTGTTGCCGCACGAAAGTTTATTGACCAATTCGAACCTGTTGAAAGTCTCCAGTAAAAAAGATTTGAATTTTTAGAATCTTTATGTTTATGATAGACGTGATTCGAATTCGGCTTGAAGGAGGAAATCCTGATGAAGAAAGCAAAAGTCCAATTAAGTGGTGTTCCACAAGCAAAAGAAATGACGATTGATCCAGCTAAAGGTACACTCTCTGATGGCGACGGGTCGTTGCGACTAGATTTCCCTTTATCCGGCAACGTCTACGGAACAGCCATGAACTACAAAGGGAATTTAGATCAATTTGGTAGATCTCTGCACGAAGCCCCGTACCAAAAGCCACCAGAAGCACCCGTTTTATATATGAAGCCACGTAATACATTTACAGGCCCAGAAACAGCGATTAGGATTCCAGAAGGTGAAACGGAAGTGGAAGTTGGCGCTGCACTTGCGATCGTATTTGGTCGCACAGCTAGTAAAGTGCATGAAAAAAACGCTCTCGATTTTGTAAGCGGATACACAATCGTGAACGATATCTCTCTCCCCCACGACAGCATCCACAGACCTGCCATTAAAGAGAAGGCTCAAGACGGTTTCTGCGCAGCAGGTCCCTGGATTGTGAATGCAGATGAAGTGGTGAATCCAGATGACCTCGGTATCCGTATTTATATCAACGGCGCACTGCGTCAGGAACACTCCACGTCCGAATTAGTTCGACCTGTTGGAAAACTTATAGCGGATGTGAGCTCATTTATGACGCTCCATAAAGGCGATACGCTGCTCGTTGGCCTGCCACCAGGTGCACCACGCGTCCAGTCAGGAGATGAAGTCCGCATCCAAATCGATGAGATCGGCGCACTTACCAACCATTTTGTCTCAGAACGTTCATATGTGAAGGAGGGCAACCGATGAAGAAAGCACGTGTAAGTTACAAAGGGAATGTATACGAGGCGATTGTTGAGGGTGATCAACTCTTGTTAGAGTCTGGCCAAACCGTGCACGAATCAAAAGTCACCTGGCTCCCCCCTCTTGAAACTGGCACCATTTTTGCCCTTGGCCTGAACTTCGCTGACCACGCATCAGAACTCGCTTTCAACGCACCTAAGGAACCACTGGTCTTTTTAAAAGGACCAAATACGCTCATCGGCCATCATGGCGAGACGCCACGCCCCACTGATGTGACGCATATGCACTATGAATGTGAGCTGGCCGTTGTCATAGGACGTCAGGGAAAAAATATCACAAAAGATGAGGCCTACGATTATGTAGCCGGCTACACGATCGCCAACGACTACGCTTTCCGGGATTACCTAGAAAATTACTACCGCCCGAACTTCCGCGTCAAAAACCGGGACAACTGTACGCCAATCGGACCTTGGATCATGGATAAAGATGATGTCTCTGATCCTATGAATCTTGCTCTCCGTACGTATGTAAACGGCACACTTGAGCAAGAAGGAAGCACGAAGGATATGATTTTCTCTGTTCCGTATCTAATTGAATATTTAAGTAGCTTCATGACGCTTAACGAAGGCGATGTGATCCTAACCGGCACACCAAAAGGCCCTACAAAAGTAAACGTCGGCGATGAAGTCGTTACAGAAATAGAAGGCATCGGCCGTTTAGCGAATACGATTATCGAAGAACAGCCCGCTCCAATATCCTAAAGGAGGAATGACCCATTGCCTCATATTATTGTGGAGTACACCGATAACTTAGTTGATTTTGACTTTCGTTCTTTGTTGAAGCAAATGAACATGGTGTTAGTGGAATCCCCCCACTTCCCAACAGGCGGGATCCGCTCTCGAGCTGTGAAACGAACAGACTACGTCGTGGCTGACGGAACAGAAGATGATTCTTTCGTTCATATTGAATTAAAAGTAGGAGCAGGTCGAAGTGAGGAAATTTTGAAAGAGACGAGTGAAGCTTTGTTTGCAGTAGCTGAATCGTTCTTTAGCGACTGCTTCAAAGATCATTACCTGGCTCTATCTCTTGAGGTGACTGAATTTAACTTCCCGACTCAGAAGAAAAATAATATTCATAATCGATATACAGGCTGAGCGTTCAGCCTGTTTTTTTGTGGTTTTTTAGGGGGATCGGCTCTCTGGCCCGGGGAGGTTGAGCGAGGCCAGAAAGCTTGAGTCGCTTTCGGGCGGACTTGAACCGGTCCACCCAGCTTGAGCCACTTCTCAACTACTTGAGCCGAATCAGGACGAACTTGAGCCAACTCTCCATCAACTCGAGCCACTTTTCTTCCTCTTGAGCCTTTTGCATTCAGACTCGAGCCGCTTTTTTGGCTTCTTGAGTCAGTTTTCGCTTAGCTTGGGTCACTTCCTCTGATCTTGAGCCGGTTCCGCGGAGCTTGAGCCACTTTCACCCGGACTTGAACCGGTTCACCCAGCTTGAGCCCTTCCGCCCATATTTGACTAACTCACCCCAAATAAAAAAACTGCCCAAACCAAGTTTGGGCAGTTCACCTCTTGAAAAATTTAGTTAATCAAAGCCTGCAACGGAGCTGGAATGCGGCCGCCGCGGTTCACGAAGCCTTCGCTGCTGTATGGATTGACGCCCATAACAGGAGCGCGGCCAAGTAGTCCGCCGAATTCGATCATTTCGCCTTCTTCTTTTCCTGGAACCGGGATGACGCGTACGGCTGTTGTTTTCTTATTAATCATGCCGATTGCGGCTTCGTCGGCGATGATGCCTGATAAGGTAGCTGGTGATGCGTCACCGGTTAGGGCGATCATATCAAGACCTACGGAACAAACGCATGTCATCGCTTCAAGTTTTGACAGGGAAAGGGATCCTTCCATTACCCCTTCGATCATACCTTCGTCTTCACTAACCGGAATAAATGCACCGCTTAATCCGCCTACATACGAGCTAGCCATGGCGCCGCCTTTTTTCACAGCGTCATTCATAAGAGCGAGCGCCGCGATTGTACCGTGTGTACCAACGCGTTCAAGTCCGATCTCTTCTAATATGCGAGCAACACTGTCGTTTAGCGCGTTCGTTGGCGCAAGGGACAGGTCTAGAATGCCGAATGGAACGCCGATTCGTTCGGCTACCTGGCGTCCAACAAGTTCTCCGGCGCGGGTAATTTTGAAGACTGTATTTTTAATGACTTCAGATACTTCACCAAGATCCGCTTCTGGGTAACGCTTCAGTGCGCTCAATACAACACCAGGGCCACTAACGCCAACGTTTAGGACCGCTTCGCCTTCCCCTGTTCCGTGGAAAGCACCGGCCATGAACGGGTTGTCCTCTACTGGGTTACTGAATACAACAAGCTTCGCACAAGCAATTCCGTTTTGATCCTTTGTGCGTTCTGCTGCATCACTGATCACGTGACCCATTTGTTTCACAACATCCATATTGATACCTGTACGAGTTGTCGCTACAGACACGGATCCACAGACGCGTTCGGTTACGCTTAGGGCTTCAGGTAGAGAATCAATTAGAGTCTGGTCTCCTTTTGTTACACCTTTATGAGTAAGAGCGGAATAACCTCCGATGAAATCTACACCCAGGTCTTTTGCTGCCTGATCTAATGATTTCGCGACTTCAACGGCTTCAGCCACAGTCGCATTACCAAGGATTTCAGATACGGGAGTGATTGATATACGTTTATTGATAATCGGTACACCGTACTCTTTTTCAACTTGCTCAGCAACAGTTGTTAAGTCTTTCGCGTATGTCGTAATTTTGTTGTAGACATTTTCTTTTAACTTCTCAATATCTGAATCGGCACAGTCACGAAGGCTGATTCCAATTGTAACCGTACGGATATCGAGGTTCTCCATTTGAACCATGCGGATGGTTTCTGTTATTTCGTTAAATGCAATATTCATGGGGAGCCCTCCTTAAATGCGGTGCATAGACTGGAAGACTTCTTCTAGCTGCAGACTAATTTGCACGCCTAAGTTCTCGCCAGTTTCTTGTAGTACTTTTCTGATTGCATCAAGATCATGTGCTTCTTTCACGTCGATAATCATAATCATTGTGAAGTATTCTTCCACAATCGTTTGGCTGATATCGAGCACGTTCAATTTATATTCTGCGAGTACGTTTGTCACGTTCGCGATGATTCCGACTTGGTCTTTTCCGATGACGCTTACTACTGCTTTACGTTTTTCCATGATGATCCACCTCTGCCTATATTTTCTGTGAACAAAAAAAGAGATCAGCTCTCGCCGACCTCAGACAAACGTACCCATACACGTATTCTGTATGTAAGTTCGTTCCTGTCCGGTTGCCTGAGATCATGAACCCTTCGGCGCCGCTTTACGCGATCTCTCCAGGATTGGCTCCAGTTATAGTGTTACCCATAACCTTCACGGCCACTATTCTTTTGAATAAATGTAATGGTACCAATATGCGTATCGTTGGTCAAGGACTATGTTTTCCTTACCCCGTTAGTACGTCTTCTTTCGGATATTTGACTCGGTCAATCCGATGCTTGGCAAAAGCGAACGCGAAGGTTAGGGGCCCTAATTTTCCAACGAGCATCGTTAAGATAATCGTTACTTTGCCTATGATGGTCAAACTTCCGGTTAATCCCATCGACAGTCCCACTGTACCAAAGGCAGAAACTCCTTCAAATACGATATCTAGAAAAGGTGCATCTTCGGTTAAATTTAAGACAAAAATAGCCACAAGGACAACGAACACACTTCCCATAGCAAGAGACAAGGCTCTTAGTACTAGTGAATAAGGAAGGCTCCGCTTAAACGTCACGACTTCCTCTCTCTGTTTATAAAACGTAAACGTGGCTAGCACAATTAAAAGTGCAGTCGTTAACTTAATGCCACCAGCTGTTGACGCACTTCCTCCACCAATAAACATGAGAATAATCATGTAAAAAAGAGAGGCGTGTTCCATTGAACCAATGTCTAACGTATTAAACCCTGCCGTCCTAGGCGTTACGGCCTGGAAGTAAGCAGATTGAATCTGATCTGGCGTCGTCATGGAGGCAAGCGTATTTGGATTGTTGTATTCAAGGACAAAGATCATGAGAAAGCTAAAAATATTAATCGCAAGGGTACCTACAATCATGAGCTTCGAATGTAAAGAAAGCTGCCGGAATTCTTTGCTTTGCCACATATCAAACACAACGGTAAATCCGATTCCACCTATGATAAATAAAATGGTGATGACGATGTTTACGACAGGATCACCTACATATCCGGATAAACTATCGGACCAAATCGAGAAACCGGCATTATTAAACGCAGATATCGCATGAAACACACTTGCATAGAGTCCTTGACCCCAACCGAGTTCTGGAACCCAAACAAGTGAAAGGAACACAACAGCGATCGCTTCCATGATCAAACTGAAAATTAACAATCGCTTAGCCAAAGCGATGACGCCACCAATTGTATTTTGATTAAGTGCTTGTTTAATTAATAAACGCTCGCGAATGCCAATCTTCCTGCCTAATGCGAGATAGATTAAAACGGCAAACGTCATAATCCCTAATCCGCCGAGCTGAATGAGTGCCATAATGACAATTTCACCGAAGTAAGTAAAAGCCGTCCCCGTATCGACTACAACTAGCCCCGTAACCGTCATTGCAGATGTAGATGTGAACAGTGCATCGATAATAGATATTCCATTTGTTGTCGAAATCGGCAACATAAGAATTAAAGTACCTAATACAATCAGGCTCAGAAACGTGGTAATTAAAATCTGGGGCGGATTCCACTCCATTTGCTTGTCTCTCCGTTTCATCCTCACCCTTCCCTTCCAACAAAACATCAAAAAATATTCTCTATATTATACTTTATTTAACTCCTGCTCCCCCCAAAAAGCAACCCTTTTATTCAAATCACACTTTTCCACCCTAAAGCACTAACGCGTGCCTGACACCCTTTAGTTATCTAAAGCAATAACGCGTGTCTGGCACCCTTTCACACTGTGCATTGATAAAGTATTGTGATTAAAAAAACGTGAGCGCTTTTACTTTGCGCTCACGTTTGGGTTCGTATGCACCTAGTCTTTATCTAGGTGAATGTATTTAAGATTTCGTACTTGTGAAGCCGCCATCAATTCGAATAACATCTCCGTTAATATACTGCGCTTTAGATGTTAATAAGAAGGCTACGGATTCAGCTACTTCTTCTGGTGTGCCTAGTCGTTTTTGAGGAATACCATTTTCAGCACTTTCTTTCATGTTCGGGTTATTCTCAAAGAATTCTTTCACCATCGGGGTCTCAGTTGGACCTGGTGCAATGGCATTCACACGAAGGCCATCTTTTGCGTACTCAGCAACTAAGCTTTTCGTTAAGCCAATCATGGCGTGTTTTGTAGCAGAATAGGTCACAACGGAATCCTGACCAATTACACCTGCACTTGAAGATGTATTGACAATCGCTCCTCCGCCATTGTTGACCATTACTTCAGCCACATAGCGAACGCCATATAATGCGCCCATTAAGTTAATGTCTACAATCTTTTCGATTTCGCTTACTTCTGTATCTAAGAAATAGCCGCCGCTTCCTGATATACCGGCGTTATTAAAGAAATAATCAATGGTACCAAAGTGATTGACAGTCTCATCTACATAATTCTTTACTTCATCAAATTTTGAGACATCAGCTTTAATAAAGATCGCGTCAACACCAGCTTCTTTTAACTGCTTGACCGTTTCATTACCGCCTTCTTCATCTATATCTACAACAGAGATATTCACATCATCTTCTGCTAGACGAAGAGCTGTAGAGCGACCTAACCCACTACCTGCACCTGTAATTACTGCAACTTTACTCATCTCAAAAACCTCCTTAAGTAGTATCACACCATTACACTTTCCCAAAAGACCTACTACTATAAACCTGGCAACATTACCCAACCTTTAGCACTCTAAAGCGAAGATGCGTGCCAGACACCCTTTCTTGCTCTAAAGTACTACTAGGTGCCTGGCACCCTTTACTACTCTAAAGCAAAAAAGCAAGCAACTGGTAGCAGCTACTTGCTTTTTGAGTCTTTATTTTTGGTGGTAAACGACGGCTTCGTATGGGCGAAGGGTGATGCCTTCTTTAGATGCATCAGGTGCACCGCTATAGTTGTGAATCATAACGGAAGCTCCATCGAAGCTTACGTCTTCTGGCCATGGACGTTCAATTGTTTCCCCTGTCCAGTTCGTTACTACGACAAGCGTTTCTCCTTCATGTTCACGCTTATACGCATACACTTCCTCATCTTCCTGCCAAATGAGGCTGTGATCGCCATTTACGATGACCTCATGTTCTTTCCGAAGAGCGATTAGCTTCTTATAGTAATGAAAGATCGAATCAGAATTCTCGCGTTCTTTCTCAACATTAATCTGGTCGTAATTCGGATTTACTTTTAGCCAAGGGGTACCAGATGTGAAGCCGGCGTTTTCAGACGAATCCCACTGCATCGGTGTACGCGCATTGTCACGGCCTTTTTCATGAATCGCTTTAAGAATTTTGTCCGGGTCATGCCCTTTCTCAACAACCATATCCTGCCACAGGTTACGGATCTCGACGTCTTCATAATCATCAATCGATGGGAAGTGCACGTTTGTCATTCCGATTTCTTGGCCCTGATAGACATATGGCGTGCCTTGCATCATATGAAGCCACGTTGCAAGCATCTTCGCACTCTCAGCGTGATACTCCCCATCATCACCAAAGCGAGAAACCGATCGAGGCTGGTCGTGGTTCTCAAGGTATAGAGAGTTCCAACCCTTATTAAAGAGCTCCACTTGCCATTTCGACATAATTTCTTTTAACTCGGTGAGCTTCCAATCTTTCTCTTCCCACTTGCCCATCTGGCCACCAGGCTGGGCATCAACATCCATGTGCTGGAACTGGAATAGCATCGATAGTACGCCTGAATCTTCATTCGTAAACTGCTTCCCTTCCTCAGGCGTTACAAATCCAGTCTCTCCAACAGTCAGGATATCGTAATGATCAAGTACTTCCTCTTTCATCTCCTGCATAAATTCCATGAAGCGAGGGCCATTTGCGAAGTAATCGCTGCCCCACTGGAATTCATCTTCAGGCTTCGTGACTGGCGCATCCGGTAGCCCTTCGACTTTTGAAATTAAGTTAATAACGTCCATGCGGAATCCATCGACACCGCGATCTAGCCACCAGCGCATCATTTCGTACACTTTCTGACGCACATCAGGATTCTCCCAGTTTAAGTCTGGCTGCTTTTTCGTAAATAAATGAAGATAGTACTCACCCGTTGGCTCATGATACTCCCACGCCGAACCGCTGAAGAAGGAAAGCCAGTTGTTCGGCTCTTTCCCCTCTTCATTAGGTGGGCGCCAAATATAAAAGTCACGATACGGATTGTCTTTTGACTTCTTCGCCTCTTGGAACCAAGGATGTTCATCAGACGTGTGATTGACGACAAGGTCCATCACAAGCTTAAGCCCTTTCTCGTGCATCGTTGTAATTAAGCGATCCCACGTCTCAAGATCACCGAACTCTGTCATAATGTCCTGATAATCACTAATATCATAGCCGTTATCATCATTAGGGGACTTATAGATCGGTGAGAGCCAGATGACATCAATCCCAAGCTCAACAAGATAATCAAGCTTTTCAATAATGCCTTCTAAATCTCCAATACCATCACCGTTGCTGTCATTAAAGCTTCTCGGATAGATTTGATAAACGACCGAGTTCTTCCACCATTGCGTTGATTGTTCCATTTCTTAAATCCCCCTCTTTTATTCTTTTACAGCACCTGAAGTCAGACCAGATACGATTCGACGCTGGAATAACAGCACCATAATGACAAGCGGAACCGTCACAATAACCGTTGCCGCAGTAATCTCTCCCCAAGGAATCGTGTACTGTCCCTGGAACATGCCAATACCAACCGGCACTGTCTTATGACTTTCAGCTGTATTAATCGTTAAAGCAAACAGAAACTCGTTCCATGCTGCTATGAACACTAAGATTGCTGTCGTAAAAATTCCCGGCACAGCCAGTGGCAAAATAATCTTGAAATACGTCTGCATCATAGACGCACCGTCCATTTTCGCAGACTCTTCTAAATCGAACGGGATCTTACGGAAAAACGTAACGAGTAACCAGATCGATAAAGGTAATGCAAAGGTCGTATATGGAATAATTAACCCGAGGTAACTATTCGTTAAACCCAAATTCTTCATAAAAATATAGATCGGCGAAATCGTTGCAATTTGCGGAAACATCGAGACAGATAATACGACGCCAAGAATGACGGTTTTTCCAGGGAATTCAAGACGCGCAATCGCGTACGCTGCAAATGCTGCGACAAAAACGGTATAAACGGTGGTAATCGTCGCTACGACAGTACTGTTCCATAAGTATTTCAAGAACGGATAGTTCACAAAAACAGACACATAGTTCTCAACCGTTGGATTGCTTGTAAACCAATTGAACGCTTCATCACCAAATAATTCAGCTACCGGTTTGACGGAGCTCAATAAGATCCACAGAAACGGGAACATGATGATGAAAATAAATACCGCTAAGAATAGGTAAAAGCCTACCCCTGCTTTTTTCTGCATCCTGATCACTCCTTATTTTTTCGCTCCGTCTCCAAGTAAGTCTGAGCCTAAGAATTTAATGTAAATCATTGAGATAATCGCTACACAGATAAACACGATGACCGCAAGCGCCGAACCTTCTCCAAAGTTCGTTTGAGCAAACATGACTTTATAAGAGAAGATGGAGATTGTTTCTGTCGCATTCGCTGGTCCTCCACCTGTTAATACATAAATTAAATCAAAAACCCGGAAGGCATCGAGCGTACGGAACAACAATGCGACAAGAATGCTCGATTTAAGAAGCGGGAGGGTGATTTGCGTGAATTGCTTCCATTTGCTCGCTCCATCAATCGAAGATGCTTCATACAAGGAACCAGGAATGGTTTGTAGCCCAGCTAGTAAAAGGAGGGCCATATAAGGTGTTGTCTTCCAAACGTCTGTTAAAATAACCGCCGCCATCGACCCAAATGGAGTAGTCAAAAGCGTACTCATTTGATCGATAAGGCCTATATCAGCAAAGAATTTAGCAATAATCCCGTTTTGACCATCGTAAAGAAAGCCCCACATTTTAGCGGATACAGCCGTCGGAATCGCCCATGGTATTAGAATCGCGGCCCGCACCATACCACGACCGAAGAATGCTTTATTAATAAGAAGGGCAATCCCCATACCTAGGACAAGCTCAAATCCTACGGAAATGACAGTGAATACCCCTGTATTCATAAGGGAGACCCACATACGCTTTTCTGTTAAGCTATTTTTATAATGGTCGAGACCGATAAAGTTTGACTCCACGACCGTTTTAAGTAAAGCATTCGAGAGTCCTGTGAGCTTGTCTCCTTGCTGCAAGACGCCTTCATCCTGCAACGTATTTAGTTCTTCATTAATAGAAGCAAACTCTTCATCAAACTCCTGTCCGAATGATCGATCAATCTCCACAAACTTAAGATCCTCACTTGGAACTTCAAAGTTGAAAAGGAGTTCATCCACCTCTTCATAAGGACCTGCCACACCGTCCTGAGCTTTTAACTGCTTATCAAACTCCGTTAACTCTGCTTTCATTTCCTGGAGTTGGGTTTGAACTTCAGGTGGTGCATCATCAATCTCTTGGTCAAGCGCACTGACTAAGAAGGGCTGGTTATTCAAATACCTCTCAAGATCAAGCGTATAATCTAAATGAATGCTAGACTTCGTTGGGTCATTTAATCGATAATCAAACAAGCTGAAATAAAAGGATTGCATAACTGGCCAAATCGCTATGGCCAATATAAGAATTAACGACGGAGCAACTAAAAGGTAACCCATTCTTCTCTCTTTCTTCTTTGAATCATTTACCTTCGTGGTGACATCCTGCTTTGACGTTTTCAGCCGAGTCGACACGACTACCTCCTCCTTTATTGCCCTAAAGGGTTCAGGAGAGTAAAAAAGGGCACTCCTCCCTCCTACGATATAAACGACTGTCATTTATAAAGTTGGAAGAAAGAGTCGCCCTTATCTTCATCTCTCTGAATGGACTTACTGCATCACTTCTTTTAATTCTTTTTCCATATTGGCTGCTGCTTCTTCTGGAGTAACCTCTCCAGCAATCGCTTTTGATACGTTGATTTGAATGATTTCAGATACTTCTGGATAGTTTGGCGCTACTGGACGAGAAACAGCTGCTTCAAGTCCATTCTGGAAACCTTCTTGTTTAAAGAACGGATTCGCTTCAAGCACTTCTTCGTCTTCAAATAGAGCTGGAAGTGTTGGCGCTAAGCCACCATGAATGGCAGAGATCTTCTGACCTTCTGGACCTGTCATAAACTTAACGAATTCCCAAGCTTCTTGTGGATGCTCAGAGTATTTGTTGATCGCAGTCATCCAGCCACCAAGTGCTGCTGCAGAACCTGCATCACCTGCTGGAAGTGGTGCCACTCCGATGTTTCCAACGATGTTCGATTCATTTTCATCGTTTGCTAGATTCCATTGGTAAGGCCAGTTACGAATGAACGGAGACTGTCCTTCAATAAAGGCTGTGTGAGATTCAACTTCCGTAAACGTTGTTACGTTTCCAGGAACGAAATCAGAAGAAGCGACTTCTACCATTTTCTCAATTCCTTTAATCGTTTCCGGGCTGTTTACTACGACTTCACCGTCTTCATTCAGGATGGAGCCGCCATATGAAGCAATGAATTCAATCGCGTTACATACAAGTCCTTCGTATTGTTTCGCTTGCATTAAGTATCCAAACTCTGTCCCTTCTGCTCCCTTGTTCTCTTTAGCAGAAACAATTAGCTCATCCCAAGTCGTTGGTACTTGGTCTTCAGAGATAATATCTGTACGATAGAATAATAGTCCTGTATCGATAAACTTCGGCAGTGCCCACTGCTTTCCGTTAAAGGACGATGCAGATAGAGCTCCCTGGTTGTAATCATCTGTATTGATGCCGTCTTTTTGTAAGAAACGGTCAAGCGGAAGCACGTACCCAGCTTGTGCGAACTCAGCTGGCCATACAACATCCAAGTCCATAACATCAATCTCAGATGACTCAGCGTTTAACATCGTTACATATTGATCGTGCTGTTGCCCTGTATCAGAAGGCATTTCACGAAATTCCACTTGAATGTTCGGATGTTGCTCATTGAAGGCTTCTATGATTTTATTTGTGCCTTCTGTAGAGTCTTGCCCGCGTGCATAAACAAGTGTTACAACTTCATCAGATCCTTCAGCTTCTTCTTCGCTATTGTCTGAAGATGTGTCTGTTTCTTCCGTTGTAGAATCATCTTCATTATCCGTAGACGATGTTGTATCATCATCTCCACCACAAGCTGCAAGGGCCAACACAAACACCAACATAAGCGACAACAACCAGTGCTTCATTTTCATCAAAAGACCTCCCCTTAGTTTTGAATCCGCTTTCATAAAAGCGATTTATTCAACAGCCCGGATTGGACTGACTGTTGACTCTCTGATAATTAACTCTAGTGGATACTCATACACTTCTTGGTCGTTCCCTTTATGAGAAATTCGATCTACCATAACTTCAACCGCCCTTTTCGCTAAAAAAGGAATCGGCTGTTCTACCGTTGAAATCTTCGGGTCCATCAGTTTTGTAATCACCTGATTGTCAAAACCGATGACAGCTAACGCTTCAGGAACGCTCACCCCATATTCCTTTGCTCCTGTAATAATCCCTGCTGCTACTTCATCACTTCCTGTGAAGACAGCGGTAGGTGGATCTGGCATCTGATGAATGTGTTTAAAAATACGGATGCCATCTTCAATAGAA
This sequence comes from Pontibacillus salipaludis, assembly GCF_014642405.1. GTDB lineage: Bacteria > Bacillota > Bacilli > Bacillales > BH030062 > Pontibacillus > Pontibacillus salipaludis. The sequence continues at coordinate 167,758 of NZ_BMIN01000005.1, read as the reverse complement.
AACGCGTCATAAAATCCATACCGCTCATCAAAAGATAAATGATATTCTTGTAACGCAAGATTAAATCCCCTTCGACGATGCTGGCCCACGTTACTCTTCTGCCCACCTGTGCAGTAGGCAATCTTCTTGTGCCCCTGCCTGATCAAGTGTTTTGTCGCAACGTATCCCCCGTGAATCTGATCGAACTTAACAGTAGGGATCGTAGCCTCCTCCTCAAACTCATTACAAAGAATCATCGGGCCATAGGATAAATACTCTTTCACTACGTCCCATTCGTTCTCGATTGACGTTAAGATCATGCCATCAACTTGCCTCATTTTTAAAAGCTCCAAATGCTTAAGCTCAGTTTCTTTCGAGTACATCGTCTGACAGATTAATAGTTGGTAGCCATGTTTCGCTGCTTGTATTTCCATCGATTCTGCCAACTGGCCGAAGAATGGGTTCATGATTCGGGGTACTAGAACTGCAATCATTTGTGTTTTCTTATTTCGCAAGCTCCTCGCCGATGAGTTGGGAACGTATCCGAGTTCCTTCATCGCTTCAAACACTTTCTCTTTTTTCTTAATGGATACGTGCGGGTAGTCGTTAATCACTCTTGAAACGGTAGATTTAGATAACCCTGCCCGTTTCGCCACATCATCAATTGTAACCATAACCACCCCCCCTTTCTGTGGGAGAAGACTTTTTGAAATCGGTTTCAAAAATGACTAGAATAAAAGATTCAAAACGTAGGCATATGTACTGAACCACTTTTTGAAACCGTTTTCAATTTGTTGACTTGATTATATATTAGCCCATATGACTAAGCAACCTAAACCGTGCGACGAATTTCTGCAAATTCTGACAATTTTAAGACCCGATTGTGTTCCCTTACCTAGCCATAGGTTACGATCATCTGATATGGTAAAAAGGATCACATCTTGATTAAACTCTCCTAAAAAGTGCAGGTGAACGCTAATGAACAGTATACATAACAAAATAGATAACCTTATTACGAAAACAACTGCCTCAGCATCAGTCTCCATTCTCTTCAACAATCGTTCCATTGTTTCGATCAATCATAACCATCCGTTCCGAGCAGCAAGCATCATTAAGGTCCCCATCATGATGGAAGCCTTCCGCCAAGATCGAGACGGGTTACTAAATCTTGATGATCCTCACCCGATCTCCCCATCAGAGTCAGTCGGAGGCGCTGGGGTGATTCATTATTTATCCGGACAGCAAAACTACACATTACGCCAGCTAATCGAACTGATGATCATCGTATCAGACAACACGGCTGCTAACCTAGTGTTAAAAGCTGTCGGCATGGAAAGTGTGAATTCGCTCATGAAACAACTTGATTGCCAAGATTCAGCTCTAGAACGTTTCTTTATGGATCATTCCGCAATCGAGAAAGGCTTTGAGAACCGCACCACCGCCCAAGATATGATGACATGTTTTCTAGCCATCAACGAACCTCATCCACTCTTTACGAAAGAAGAACAAAAGACAATGAGACAGATCTTATATAACCAACAATTTAAAGACATGCTCGGCTCTTTTACATCCTCAAAAGAAATCGAGATCTTTCACAAAACAGGCGAACTCGAAGGCGCTCAGCATGACGTGGGGGTGTTTAAATATAGAAGCGAAACCGTCTACGCTGCTGTTTTAACTGATGATCTTGCTAGAAACCAGGAAGGTCGTGAACTGATTGCTTCCATAGGGCAACTGGTAGTGGATCACCTTTTAGATGATTGAGATGTTCTTTTTCGTTCATCTGGAGTAGGATTTCGGGCGTGGTGTTCCGCATTCTGACCGTGCGGCGCGGGGTTCTGGCTGTGGTGCGCTGCTTTCTGGCCGTGCGGCGCAGGATTCCGGACGTCCTAAGCTACTTTCTGGCCGTGCGGCGCGGGATTCCGGACGTCCTAAGCTGCTTTCTGGCCGTGTGGCGCAGGATTCCGGACGTCCTAAGCTGCTTTCTGGCCGTGTGGCGCGGGGTTCTGGCTGTGGTGCGCTGCTTTCTGGCCGTGCGGCGCGGGATTCTGGCTGTGATGTGCTGCTTTCTGGCCGTGCGGCGCAGGATTCCGGACGTCCTAAGCTGCTTTCTGGCCGTGCGGCGCGGGATTCCGGACGTCCCAAGCTGCTTTCTGGCCGTGCGTCCCAAGATTCCGGCCATGATACTAAGTTTTCCAGCCATCGCCGATCACCAAACAAAAAAGAGCCCGGCTACTCCAAGCAGCCAGGCTCTTTTTTTATTCATGCATAGACTCTAAATCATAAACCTCCAGCGACTCAATCGTAACGTTGCCTCCATAAGAATAAATCGACAGATCATCACTTCCTTCAGACGGGAAAATCTGATTTGTTAACACTTTCTGTCCATTATTCCCGAACACTTCTACAGAAGATTCGTCCACATAGATGTGAAGTTTAATCGTGTATCCATCCATCGCTTCCATCGGTGCACGGAAGACGCCACCAAATTCAGGATGGAAATCTGTTACTCCCGAGTTGTTGCGATCAGTAAAGAGGTAGTTGTTCTGATCATCATAGCCTACGATCGTTTCTTCCCCTTCACCTTGAGCGACTTTAAAGCCGAACTCATCCGCTTCATCTACTCTGAAGGTCGCCACGATTTCATACGTGCGCTCATCAAATTCAGGAAGCGACATGCTTCCATCAAGCGTCCGGTTCTCCATTTCAATCAACTTTTCACCGCGAAGATCATCCAACTCTTTGACCGGTTGCTGAGTGAGAAGCATCTCACCACGATCGTTTGTCGTTAAGCTGACTTCACGCGGGAGACTCATAGCCCCTCGCCACGGAGAAGTCGGGATGTCAGCGGCATATTGCCAATTACTCATCCATGCAATCCAAATGACTTTATCCATGTTATTAAAAGCTTGTGTTGCATAAAAGTCTTTCCCGTAATCGGTCCATTTCGTTTCCGTTTGACCCCGATCCAGTTTAAATTCTTTCCCGTCAAAATCACCAATGAAGTACTGGCCGCCTGAACCACCAGCAATGCTCCCTGGGTTCATATCGACCTGAAGCACCCATTTCTTCTGATCCTGATTACCATCAACGGGCAACTCGAACAATTCAGGAGTCTCCCATACGCCACCGTGAGCGCCGTGATCAGAACCGAATTCGCTTAGATATGACCAATCTACCATATTATCAGAACCGTAAAACATCACTTTATCTCCAGCTACAAGAAGCATAATCCACTTCTCTGAATCCTCATGCCACATCACGACTGGGTCACGGAAATCTTTTATACCTGGGTTTGGTACAATAGGGTTGCCTTCATACTTCGTCCACGTCTTTCCTTCGTCTGTACTATAAGCCAGACGCTGGTCTTGGACATCACCAGCACTTGTATAATAAGCAATTAACCCTCCCTCATCGCCTTGGAAGAGACCGCTTGTATTGTCTTCATCCACGACAACACTTCCTGAAAAAATCATTCCATTTTCATCAGGCTCCATCGCTACGTCAAGCTCTTTCCAATGGATGAGATCTTCACTCACCGCATGCCCCCAGCTCATGTTACCGAACTGGTCCCCTTTAGGGTTGTGTTGATAGAACAAATGGTACTTTCCCTTATAGTAAACCATGCCGTTCGGGTCGTTCATCCAGTTTTTAGCTGGAGTGTAGTGAAATTGAGGGCGCCACGTTTCGTCGTATGATGCCTGGCTCGCTTCAGTTGTTTCCTCTATCTGCTTTGGATCCTCTTTTTGCAGGACATACCAGATGGAAACCACTACAATAAATACTACTATAACCATACTACTAACCAGCAGTTGTCTTTTTTTCGTCATGTCCTCACCTCTTTAAAAAAACAAAGGAAGCTAGTCCACCATCAGACTAGCTACTCTTTGTTCGTCGTCTCTATTTAATGGATCAGTGAGAGATTACTTCTTCCCTTTTGCTTTTCCATTGTTTGTGTCTTCAAATAGCTGACCTTGATCAAGAGTTCCTTCAATAGAAGTCTCCATTCCATCAACATCAAGTTGTAACGTTGGTGCTAGAGTTCCACCAAAATGGTTGAACTGATAGTCTTCAGATTGAGCGCCTAAGTCGCCAATTTCAAGACCATTTAGGTTATCGAAGTTCGCAAAGCTTAAAACGTTCATGTTCGGCATAACCATCCAAGAGTAAGCTTGGAACGGGTCTTCTTCAGGGTTCGCAATGACAAGACCACTTTCGTTTAATGGCTGGTAATCTCCTTTAAGAGAGTCAGCGTTGAAACCGTAAAGTCCGTCTTCACCAGCAAGTCCTGGACCGAATTTGTGCTTGTGCGTATTTGTGAACAGGTAGTACTCCCCGTCCTCTACAACGATGTGCGGGCGCTCTAACTCTTGGTTCACGCGTTCCGCTTCAAGAAGTGGCTCTTGTGCTTCAAACTCTGTGTAATCATCGTTTGTCGCTTTTGCAATACCAATTGAACCGTTGAAGATCGTTGCGAATTCATTTGGCTTGTGGTTTTCACGAGCACGCTCAAGTGGTGTCCCTGGTGTGTTCGCTTCAAACAAGATGTACTCTTCGTTTGTTTGTGGATCTTGGAAGAACCATGGGTCACGGAACGTATACGCGATGTCGCCAGCTTCAGACTGTTCTTGTGTCTGATACAGTTCACCTTCAGGCTCTAAAATAACTTGGTGTTCAGACCAATCTTTAAACGTAACACCGTTTTGTCCTGTCATCTTTGCAGAAGCTGTTGCTAAACGCTGCTCATAAGAAAGGTTTTCTTCTCCTTTACGTCCTGTAGCCGTGTAGAACATATGAAGTTCATTGTTCTCAACCATTGCAGAACCGGCCCACTGGCGAGAACCTAGTGCGTCGTCACCTTCAAATACTTCTCCGGCAAGCTCCCAGTTTTGACCGTCTTTAGACGTGAAATAGCGAATTTCTGCAATATCATGACGTTTACCTGGTAATACGTCTGATGGAGCCGTTAGTGAGAATAGAACGTATTGACCTTTCACTTTTGCAATCGAGCCGTCTTTGTTACGTAGAGGCCACGTATCCCATACATGATAATCTTCTGTCATTTGATCTAATTCTTCTACATCAAAGTTTGGTGCAGTTGTTTCTTCAGTAAGCTGGTAATCTTCAAGAGATTCAGCACTCCACGCTGGAGTTGTATCTTCTTCTGTTTCTGGGTAATCAATTTCACCTTCGTTTAAAACGCCTGTGATTTCAGAGTTTTCTCCGTCCAGGTTGATTTCAAGTGTTGGTGCGAATTGACCGCCTTTAATATCTTGGCCATTGTCCGAAAATTCGTTTATAAAGCTGATCACGTTCTCATTCGGAAGAACCGCCCAAGAATACGCTTGGAATGGATCGCTCTCAGGGTTTGCTACAACAAGACCATTGTCATTCATTGGCTTGTAGTCGCCGCGAAGAGAGTCGTTTACGAAACCATATAAGCCGTCGATTCCGTCATCAAGACCCGGGGCAAACGTAAACTGGTGACTGATCGTGAATAAGTGATAGTTCCCGTCTTTCACAACGATATGTGGACGCTCTAATTGTTGGTTCACACCGTCTGCTTCAAGAAGTGGAGGAAGAAGCTCAAAGTTATCCAAGCTCTTATCTGTAGCTTTTGCAATACCAATGTTACCGTTGAAGTCTTCAGAACCTTCTGGAACGTCGTGTGTTGCACGGAATTCTTCATCTCCAATGTTACTTGGATCTAATTCCTTATCGTAACCTGCTGTATTTCCTTCAAACAGGATGTACTCTTCGCCTGTTTCTGGGTCCTGGAAGAACCAAGGGTCACGGAAGGAGTAAATAATGCTTCCTGTTTTCTGATCTTGCGTTTCGTAATATGTACCATCTGCCTCAGCTAGAATTTGGTGGTCACCCGTATTCTCAATTGTAAACTCACCTTCATCTTCAAACATGTATAGTTCTGTTTTGGCAAGGCGCTGTTCGAAGTGGTTCTGGGCTGTTTCGTTTTCCTTACGACCTGAAGCTGTGTAGAATAACGTAACTTTTCCGGAATCGTCTACCATTGCAGAACCGGCCCACTGACGAGAACCGTATGCTTTCTCAGGGTCATACGCTACGCCGCCGACTTCCCAGTTTTCCCCGTCTTCAGAGATGAAGTAACGGATAACAGCGTGATCGTGACGTCCGCTCCACGTATATTCTTTAGAAGCTGTTAATGCGAACTGAACTTTATAACCATTAATCTCAGCTAAAGAACCATCGCGGTTGCGTAGCGGCCATGTATCCCAGATCCATAGATCATCTGCGACCACTTTAAAGTCAGCGCTTATTTCTGGTGCTGTGTTCTCACTTGTGCGCACAAAGTTCTGCGCCATTTGACGCGTCCATTCTGCAGTTGTTACTGAATTTGTGTCCGTCGTTTCTGCTTTTACAGACTGCATCGGTGAAGTTGCAAATAATGTACTAATAAGTGCAGTTGTTAATGCCAGTCTTGTAAAAGTTGATTTCTTTTTACTCAAGTGATATCCCTCCATTTGGGTTTGTTTTTGTGGTGCGTCTTAACGGTATGCTACGAAAACCCTCCCCGTCAAAGCTTTTTAGAAATAGCTGGAAGGCTTACATGATTTGGTTCTTATGACTTAATCGACTGATAAGACCGACAATGAAAACGGTACTAAAAACAAGCGCAACCGATTGCCTTGTTTGATAAAAATAAATACAAATGACCTAGATAAGCTTGGTTACGAAATAAGTTCATTTACCCATCTGCTAGTGGTTCAGAAGGTGGTTATCATTTGAAATTTTTTCTATGCGCTTTCAAAAGGAAATAAATCCACTATAAAGGAAAAATTTAGTGTGTGGAATTGATTCCATAATTCCTTAATCCTACAAAAAGTGCATTGACACCTGAACTTTATACCCAAACAAGTGAGTCCCGAGTAAAGAATGTAAATGTGTACATACTAAAAAAAATCAACAAAGGAGGTTTTCATTCATGAACACTGAACACTCTTCTCCTTATCTTTGTCCGAGCTGCAAAACGAACAAAACACGTTTTAACCTTATTGAACAAGTAGTTACACCCGTAAAGAAAAATCCTCAGACAGGTGAAATTGTTGAAGAATATGAGGATCTATCCTCTCAGCCTATGCACATGCAATATCGAGGTCCAGACATTCGGGTTCAATGTGCAGCATGTGGTGTAATCGAAGAAGAAATATCGTTTATTAAACGAGCGGAATACAATAAAAGTTCGTAAATAAAGAGGGATCAAGTCTCAACAGAGATTTTGGTCCTTTTTTTATTACTCATTTCCGAACTTTAATACGGTTTTCTTTTGACATTTATCCGTAAATACGTTACATTACATAATGTACGAACGATAACGATTTAAACGAATTTAAATATTCGTCTTTTAGGGGTGTAAACAATGGAAAATGTGTTTGATTATGAAGATGTTCAATTAATTCCGGCAAAATGTGTCGTTAACAGCCGTTCAGAATGTGATACAAAAGTGACGTTAGGCAACCATACCTTTCAACTACCTGTCGTACCTGCTAATATGCAAACCATTATAGATGAAACAATCGCAACATTCTTAGCTGAGAAAGGGTACTTCTATGTGATGCACCGCTTTGAGCCTGAGACTCGCCGTGCTTTCATCCAGGATATGAAAACACGAGGGCTTATCTCTTCAATTAGTGTCGGTGTAAAAGAAGAAGAGTACGGATTCATCGAAGAACTTGCAGCAGAAGGAATTGTACCCGATTATATTACAATTGACATTGCGCACGGACATTCCAATGCAGTCATTCAAATGATTCAACATATCAAGAACCATCTACCTGCTACATTTGTTATTGCAGGAAACGTCGGCACACCTGAAGCCGTTCGCGAATTAGAAAATGCCGGCGCTGATGCCACAAAAGTTGGCATTGGACCAGGAAAAGTATGTATTACAAAGATTAAAACAGGCTTCGGTACAGGTGGCTGGCAACTAGCAGCGCTTCGCTGGTGTGCGAAAGCCGCTTCAAAACCAATCATCGCAGACGGCGGAATCCGCACACATGGCGATATCGCAAAATCTGTACGCTTCGGCGCAACAATGGTGATGATCGGTTCCCTATTCGCCGGCCACGAAGAATCCCCTGGTGAAACAGTTGAGCGCGACGGAAAACTCTACAAAGAATACTTCGGCTCTGCCTCTGAGTTCCAAAAAGGTGAGAAGAAAAACGTAGAAGGCAAGAAAATGTTCGTCGAGCACAAAGGCTCTCTTGAAGACACGCTAGTTGAAATGCAACAAGACCTCCAGTCTGCGATCTCTTACGCTGGCGGAACAGACCTTGATGGGATCAAACACGTAGATTACGTAGTTGTAAAGAATTCGATCTTTAATGGAGACAAAGTCTACTAAACTACTAAAGCGGAAGTGCCCGGTTAGCAACGTATAGACTAGACTGAACCACAGTGAGATCAAGGAAACACCATGAGCCACAGGCGAATCGATGTTGACTGATCGACCGGAGGTGAGGGAAGTCTACTAGTTGCTGGGCGCTGGAGCTGGATGTAAGCTAAAGCGGCAGCGCCCTGGTAGCTACGTATAGACTGGACTTGAATACAGAAAAAACGAGCCGGGGCGGCTCGTTTTTTTATGTACTTGTTAAGGTGTGCTGGCTTTGGTCATTCAGGTTGCTGTTACGTCATTGGGGATGTTCTTTCGTCATACCGAATGCCCTTTGAACATTTCGCAATCCTCTTTCGTCATTCCCCATTCTTTTTACGTCACTACCACCTCCATTTTCGCCATTACAGATACTCTTTCGTCATTCCAGTTGCCCTTTAAACATTTTGAACTAGGCTTTCGTCATTCCTACGCGCCCTTTCGCCACTCCGCCTCACCTTTTGTCATTTCTAAAAACTCTCCATCACAAAAAAAGCGGAACCTCAATTGGTTCCGCTCTCTATCCTTATCCAGCCCAAACATCTTTTGCATAAATTCCTTTTTGCTGTAAACCATCTAACCACTCTGATGCTTCTTCACGAGTGGCAGAATGAATCGTTTCGTAACTTTCTATTAATACTTCTTCAACAGCTGGTGCCATCTGACTTCCGTCACCGCACACATAGAGACGAGCGCCTCGATCTAAGAGTTCAATTACATGCTCACGATCTTCACGAAGTAAGTCTTGCACATACGTTTTCTCTTCGCCTGCTAAACGAGAGAAAGCGGTGTGAAGATTCACGAGTCCCTCTTCCTGATAAGATTCGAGCTCATTTTGATATAAATAATCTTGTTCAGGATGACGGCAACCGAAGTAAAGATGCGCATCACCGAGCTTATGACCTGACTCGTTGAGTGCCTTACGAGCTTGCAAGAACCCGCGATACGGTGCCACACCTGTACCTGGTCCGATTAGGATCATTGGCGTTTCACTCGATTCAGGAAGCTGGAAGTTCGACTGAGGTGTGCTAATGAAGCAAGCTACCTCTTCACCTGGTTGTAAAGAAGCAAGGTAATTACTTGCGACTCCTTTGTATTCCCCATCGCCACTCCAGGAAGGTCCACGTACAATACTTACGGTAATGCTCGGTGTAGACTCTTGCACACTAGGTGAGCTCGATATGGAATAATAGCGAGCTTTTAATGGTGGCAATAAGGCAACGAAGCGATCAAATGGCAGTTCACATGCCATATATTTTTCTAATAATTGAAGCATGGTTGTGCGTTTTCCAAGCACTTCTGTTTTATACACTTCATCCTGCAAGAGATCTTCAAGCTCCACTTTGTGAGGAGGGCATGTTGTGTTTGCCGCTAGTTCACGAATTTGAGCACGGGTTGCAGGTTCTTGTAATTCCACGTAGTGTGTCATCAAGTCAGAGATGCTTACGGGGTGATCTAATGGAAGGTGAGCAGTCTTCCCACTGCTTCCGCTTAGAACCATAAACGTTTTCCCGTCGAGAGAGAAACGGCGAAGTACGCGGTCAACTAGTTCTTGGTTGTTTTGTGGAATTAGACCAAGATGATCTCCCTCTTTATAAGAAACGCCTGCTGGCAACTGGATATCTAAATGACGAGTGCTTCGTTCACTTGTTTCCCCTTGCAACTCTTTATTTTGAGAGACACGTGCTGTGAAAGCCTTATGATCTTTCGCAAGTGGGGTACTCGTAACACCATCTACAAATTCAACCGTTAAGGCATTGGCCGTTTGACCTGTATCCCCTTCAAGATCGAGATCAAATGTTTCAGCAAGCTTGATCCATAATTCTTCTTCCCAAGCTTCGTACTGGCCTTCGAAGTCATCACTCGCATCCCCTTCACCACGGGTAGCAATGGAGGTAGCTCCTTTTTCAGCCATTTGTTCATCAATTAGCTTTGGAACGCTTTGATACGTATTCGCCCAGTTTCGATCCCCACAACCGAACACAGCATAATGAACGCCATCAAGCTCATTATGACCAGCCGAATCGAGCCAAGCAACGAATTCGTGTGCATTATCTGGTGGGTTCCCGTTGTAAGAAGCTGAAACAATGATCACCGCTCCTTCTAGAGGCATCAGCCCCGCGTATTCATCAAGGGAGGCGATATGAGATGAGAAACCTTTCGCTTCCCCAATCTCAGCTAATTCTCGAGCCACACCTTTTGCCGTTCCTAAATTTGAACCGTATAAAAGAAGAAGTGGGGTACCGTGTTTTGGAACAGTCGCTTCCTTCTTACTTTCTTTTTGATCACTTTCTTGCTTTGGTGCTGTCATTTGAAAGGCCATTTGAGAACGACGTGGCTGTACTCTCATTGTTAAGCCTTCAGGTTTTAACGTTAAGGTTTCTTTTACATCTAACTGGTAGTTGTCATGATCAATAAACTTGAAGTTTTGTAAAAGCATTCCTAACACAAGCGTCGCCTCGTGCATGGCAAATTGCTGACCGATACAAGCTCGTTGACCGTTCCCGAATGGTTTGAATGCATGCTGTGGAATGGATTTCATATCCTCGAAGCGCTCTGGTTTAAAGGCTTCCACATCTTCACCCCAAACGGCCGGATCTCGGTGTAGCTGAGGGAGGAGTACCATAACCGTTTGACCTTGTTCAATCGGAATATCCCCTCCAATGACAGTATCTTCTTTCGCATGAAGGCCAAAGGCAGGGGCTGTTGGCCATAAGCGAAGCGCTTCATTTAAGATCATGCGAACATATTTAAGCTGCTTCGTCTGTTTATAAGACGGTACGCCACTGTCACCTAGTACTTCGTCCACTTCAGCATACGCTTTTTCTAGTACATCCGGATTCTTCATTAAGTAATGAAGGGCAAACGATAACAGGCCACTTGTCGTTTCGTGTCCTGCAATTAAGAACGTAATAATCTGAAAGCGAATATTCTCATCACTTAGCTTTTCACCTGTCTCAGGATCGCGACCTTTTAACATATGAGAAAGCAGGTCATCTTCTCCTTGGTCTCCTTGTTCTTTACGATCTTGGATCAGCTGGTCGACCAGTGAGAACATCCCTTGAATATCTTGCTGGAATTGACGCTTTTTTCGAAGCATTAATTTATCCTGCAATCCTACACGCTGGAGTTGATTCATAGCCTCATCTAAACCACGGACCATATTTTGAACGAAGGGATGCAGTTCTTCCCTGTAAAAACTATTAAACCTATAGTTAAAGCCACATAACCCGATCGTATCAAGCGTAAGACGGGTCATATCGTCTGTCACTTGAATACTCTCATGATCATTTAGGCGCGACCATTTCTGCACGAGCTGCACAGCTATGTCTGCCATCTCATCGTGATAGCCTTTCATGGCTTGCTGACTGAAGCTTGGAAGTAAGATGTTATGTGCTTTCTTCCAGTTTGGCTCTGAGGTTTCACTAGTGAATAATCCGTCCCCACCAAAAGGTTTTACATTTTGCAAGGCTGGCCCTACGGTTTTATCAAATCTTGTTTCATCACTAACTTCCGAAACCAAAGCATGATTCGAAACGATTGTACTTACTCGACCTGGGAATTGAAATTGAAAGATTGGCCCATGTTCGTCAGCAAGTTTCATAAAGGATTGCATCATTTTTTCTTTATCAATTAGAGGTAGACTCCCGAGCGGTCCATACGTCTTCGGGGATGGAATCTGTCTAGCATTTGTCATACTCGATCATTCCTTCTTATATAAATTAATAGGAAACGCGATAGAAGAGATGTAATTGAGGTTTATTGCGGAATGAACGTTCATTCCGCTTCCGGTATAAGCAGACTAGAGCTATTCATGAGCTCTAACTGCATCCCAGCAACTTTCTTCATAATCTCGTAACAATTCGATCGTTTCCTCCACCGCACCTTCACGAACGAGTTGGTGTAGTTGGATAAACGCGCCAAATACTATGGCAATAAGCGCATTCGCTGGCATCCTTCGAATTTTACCCATCTCTATACCTGCTTCAAAAAAGTCACGCGTAAAATCTAACAGTTCTTGATATAATGCCAGACTTTCCTCATCGAGCACACGAGGTCGATTGTGCGTTTTAATGAAATATAGAGCATGTTCATTATCCAATGTAAACCGAACCATACTGTTAAATATATGACTGAACTGTTGTCTACATGTTCCGTTATCTGGATAACCACTTCGTAACGTTTCGAGGAATCGTGTCACGTATTCTCTGAAAAGCTGGTTCATTAGTGTTTCTTTGTTCACAAAATAGCGGTAAATCGTGCCTGCCCCGACATTAGCCTTAGTTGCAATCATCGGGATAGTTGTCGCATCAAAGCCTCTCTCCGCAAATAGCACAAGAGCGGCCTCTAAAATATCCTCACGTTTATTAGTCGCTGTTTCCATGGTGGTACCCCTCCATTACATCCCGAGCGGAATGAACATTCATTCCCCTCTATGTTAAGTATAAAAATGATCAGGTTTCCTCGTCAATTTATGGTGAAAAGAACGCAGTAAAATCCATCTATTGCACTAGGAAACCCGGGACTAATAGCCCCGGGTTTCTCCCCGAATATTCTATTTATTCTTCTCAACCGTTTCTTTCATTTGATCTAGGTGACGTAGCTCATGCCAACCAATAAACTCGGCCCATTGCTCAAGTGACATCTCCCCAAATACAGGATGAGGGAAGGAATAACTTTGAAGGGTTTCCTCTTCTTTATTGTGAAGAAGGAATAACGTAGCTTCACGAGATCGCTTCAATCCTTCAAGCGCATCCTGGACGGTTTTGAAATCTCCCTTCGGCTTCAAGCCTTCAGGTGCATCAACTTTGTGGGAACGATCAGGTGTATGGTGGATCGGTTTCTTAGTCGTCTCAACACGCTCACCACCACGGATCGTTTTATCAATCTTCTGGATGATGAACCCTTCCATTAAATAAAGATGTTCCGCTATCTCAAGCACGGACCAAGTATTCTCATCTGGCTTTTGTGACGCTTGTTCATTTGACAGGCTATTTAAATAGTCTAACACTTGTTGGCGTTTCTCTTCTAAACCGTACATCGAATCATCCTTTCATCTTTTCCTCTCCCACTTTACCACATTCCCCTCCCCCAATCACGCCCAAACCCCTCCCCTATCTCGATTTAAAGATAATCACGGACAATATGTATGAATTACCAAACAATGTAGAAGCTAACAAGAAAAGCGCAAGCGCCCTGGGTAGATTCGACACGCATAAGACAGAACACGCCGTGGCGATCTTTGCCACAGAGTGGTCTGACTTATGTCGCGAGAATCTGGGCGCTGGAGCTAGATCAAGAAAAGCGCAAGCGCCCCGGGTAGATTCGACACGCATAAGACAGAACATGCCGTGGCTACTTCAGCCAACTAAAGCGTTCCAGACACCCTGTTGCACTTTATAGCGCTAAAGGGTGTCTGGCACCCTATGTCACATCACTGTACTAAAGGGTGCCTGGCACGCTTTCACTCTTTAGAGCAGCAAAGTCATACTAAGTCAGCCTTTTATGAGGGATGGTTATGAAAAAGTTATTTCGTTTATTTACGAAAAAAGAGAATAGTGAACAGACAGAACATCAGCCGACACCGATTGATACGGATCTCCCTCAAAACCTTACTTATATTAAGAATTCTTTAGGGGAGAGTACAGACATTGTCATACGAAAGTTTAAAATCGGAGAAAAGCGAACCGTAAAAATAGCTGTCGTATATACAGATGGCCTTGTTAATGAAAGTACGGTCCATGAATCCCTTTTAGAAACTCTCATGTCCGACGTTCGTCAAACGCAGTTAAGTAAGCAAGCTTTAAACAAAGGCATGTACTATACGGTTCGAGATCATGTTTTAACTGCCGGGGAACTAGATGAACTTGAAACCTTAGACGACGTCCTCCTCCATGTTCTATCCGGAGATACGGTTTTATTTTTAGAAGGGGAAACAAAAGCTCTATGTGTAAGTACCAGGGGGTGGCAGGACCGTGGTGTGGAAGAACCAAGTACACAGGCAGTTGTTCGAGGACCTAAAGATGGGTTTACAGAGACACTAAGAACGAACACTGCTTTACTCCGCCGTAAGATTAAAGACCCGAACCTATGGATTACGACTCAAGCCATAGGGACCAAGACGAAAACCGATGTTGCCGTCGTTTACATGAATGGAATTGCCAACGAAAAAATCGTTAAAGAGGTTCATAAACGGTTAAACCAGATCAATATTGACTCTTTGTTAGACAGCGGGTATGTAGAAGAACTGATCCAGGATGAGACGTATACCCCTTTCCCAACTGTCTATAATTCAGAACGTCCAGATAGCATTGCAGCCGGTCTATTAGAAGGTCGTGTCGCCATCATCGTAGATGGATCACCTTTTGTATTACTTGTCCCTGCTTTATTTATGCAATTTTTTCAGTCACCAGAAGACTATTATCAACGATCAGACTTTGCAACCCTGGTACGCCTCATACGTTTTATTGCTTTCTTTCTGGCTCTTCTTACCCCTTCTGCTTATATCGCACTTACAACCTATCATCAGGAAATGATTCCAACGTCTCTCCTTATCAACCTATCTTCCCAACGAGAAGGCGTCCCTTTTCCTGCATTAGTTGAAGCGCTCATTATGGAGGTTACCTTTGAGATTTTACGAGAAGCTGGGGTAAGACTGCCAAAAGCGGTAGGATCGGCGATTTCCATTGTGGGAGCACTCGTTCTAGGGCAAGCAGCGGTAGAAGCAGGACTCGTATCAAGTGCCATGATCATTGTCGTGAGCTTGACCGCGATCTCAAGCTTTGTATCACCAAGCTTTAATTTCGCGATCTCGATTCGCATGCTCCGCTTCCTGTTTATGATCCTAGCTGCGACGTTTGGTTTATTTGGAATCTTACTAGGATTAATTGTTCTCGCTCTACACCTTGCGAGTTTACGATCCTTTGGCGTCCCATACTTAAGCCCTCTCGCCCCATACATCACAAGCGATCAGAAGGATACTATACTCCGGTTTCCTCGGTGGGGGCTACTTACACGCCAACGTTTAATTAACCAAAAGAACATAGATCGAGAGAACATGCACAAACCAAAACCTACATCTCGATCACCAAAAAAGGGGGATTCATCATGAAGAGACGATTACTTCTCTTAAGCTTTACCCTCCTTTTCTTACTAACCAGTTTGACAGGTTGCTGGAGTAAGCGAGAATTAGACGAAATAGCTATCGCCACTGGACTTGGCCTTGATAAGACGGAAAATGGTTATAAATTTACCGTCCAAATCATTAACCCAGCAGAAGTCGCAGCGAAGACGATTTCAACAAGAACTGCTGTGACAACATATACAAGTGAAGGGCGTTCCTTGTTTGAAGCGCTAAGAGGACTAACCGATAAAGCGCCCCGGAAGGTATATTTGTCTCACATCAGAAAAGTCGTTTTTGGAGAAGAATTGGCACGAGACGGCATTAGCGAAACACTTGATTTCCTGACAAGGGACCATGAATTTAGAACAGACTTTCATATTGCTGTAGCAAAGGGAATGGAAGCTCACGATTTGTTAACGATCTTGACTCCTATGGAGAAAATCCCTGCTAATAAGATGTACTTCTCTATGCAAACGTCAAGCGAATACTGGGCTCCGTCTCTCATCATCAAAATACAGCAATTAATCTCGACCATTCTTGAAGATGGGAAGGAACCTGTGATAAGCGGTGTGTACAATGTTGGTGATATTAAAAGAGGGAGTAACCTCAGTAACGTAGAAGATGTTGGCGCACCTACCGATGTCCGTGTTGATTCTCTTGGTGTTTTCAAAGGAGATCAGTTAATTGGCTGGATGGATCAACTTCAGAGTACAAGCTATAACTACATTATGGGAAATGTAAAGAATACAGCTGAGTATTTCGAATGTAAAGATAAGGAAGGCAGTATCACTCTCGAGGTCATGGAGGCGTCAAGTAATAAAACGGTAACGATAAAAGACGGAGAGCCTCATTTTAACGTGGAGGTATCCGTTGAAGGGAATATTGCTGATGTGGAGTGCCAAATAGACTTGATGAAATTAGATACGATTAAACAGTTAGAAAAGCACTTTAGTGAACAACTCTCCATCCTCTTTAACGACACAGTTTCTGATGTCCAAGAAGATTTTAAGAGTGACGTTTTTGGTTTCGGGGACCTTATTCATCGAACAAAACCGAAGTACTGGAGAACTATTAAAGATGGGTGGGAAGAACAATTCCCTGAAGTGGAAGTTACAGTAGAGGCCACTGTTAAAATCAACCGAACAGGAACCATTTCTAACCCTTATGAATTTAAAAAGGAGGAGTAAACGATGTGGGTAATTCTTTACGGGGTTATTCTATCGATTAGCTGGATTCAGATTCGAGCACTATGGAAGCAATCCCTCAAACGAGACTCCTTTTTTTATATCTTCACGATGGGTTTGTCGTTAACGATATTGATCCTTTCTCAACTTGGGCTTCCTATCCCAAATCCACTCGATGGAATTTCTATCGTATATGATCCCGTTCACAGTCTCTTTCAATAGAACCTAAAGGTTTCTAGAAAACATCCAAGGAAAGGAGAGAGTATGAATGCATGGTAAAGAAGAGATTAATCTAAGACAATTCCTTTTGTTTCTATTTTTATTTGTGATTGGCACATCGATTTTACTCTCTCCCTCTTCCTTAGCAAATATAGCAAAAGAGAGCGCTTGGTTAAGTGTTGTTGTTGGAATGATGATCGGTGTAGCTATTATTCTCTTCTACCTGCTCATCAGTATATGGTATCCGGATCATAACATTGTAGATCTGAACCGACTCCTTTTTGGCAAGTGGGTGGGAACGATTTTCACTCTATTCTTCATTGTATTTGCACTCGTGAGCGCTGCCACCGTGCTGTGGACGATTGGTCACTTCATGGTTACTCAAATGTTACACGAAACGCCTCAGCCCTTTATTCATATCTTGTTCATGTTCGTTGTTATATATGGCGTCTACTTAGGAATTGAAACCATAGCTAGAACAAGTGAGCTTTTATTTCCATATGTGGTTCTTTTGTTAACGATCGTGTTTGTTTTCAGCATACCGAGTATGAATCTTAATAAGATCAAACCCTTTTTTGATATAGGAGCACAAGATATTGTTAAAGGGGCGTGGTTTGACCTTAGCATCTCGACATTTCCTCTGATGGTCTTATTCATGGTCTATCCGAAACTAGTTCAAGAAAAGAAAAGTGTTGGGAAGAAAGTAACAATCGCTTATATCCTTGCTATGTTAACCATTTTAGCAGCCACCTTCATTACCACCACCGTCCTCGGGGTAGAGTACACACACCATCATATCTATCCAACTTATGTATTAGCAAAAACACTTAACATAGAAGGATTAATACAAAGAATCGAAGTCATCATCGCGGTTTCTTGGATATTAACAATCTTTTTTAAGTTATCTTTATACTTTTATGCTGCCGTTACCGCTCTATCTCAAGTTCTTAAGGTGAACAGTTATCGTTCCCTTACCTTCCCATTAGGTATTTTCGTCATTGTACTATCACTAATCGTTTACCCTAGTAGCATCTATGCATCTGAGTGGAACCAGACGACCTGGATCTATTACTCAGCAACATTTGGCGTTCTTTATCCTTTGCTTATTGCTATCGCAACACTTATTAGAAAGTTGTTCAAACGTTCCTGAAAGGAGTCTCACGATGAAAGAATCCATTACACGCTATCAATTTATTTCGCTTGTTATTCTATTCGAATTCGGAAGCTCAATCATCGTGGGTCTTGGATTAGAAGCGAAGCAAAATGCTTGGCTCGTTATCTTGTTGAGTATGATTGGAGGGATCTTGCTTTACTGGCTTTTTACACGGTTCGTAAGTTCTTATCCTGATACACCTTTTCCACAAGTCTTGCAAATAGTAGCAGGGCCTTACTTAGGGTATCTATTCATATGGGTTTATATTGCCTATTTCTTATACATAGCAGCACGTGTTTTAAGGGACTTTACTATGTTAACCGCTCAAACGATCTTGCATGAGACCCCTTTAATAGCGGTTTCCCTTTTATTTATGCTCGTTGTTTGTTTTGCTTGCTATCTTGGGATTGAAGTGATAGCTAGGACAAGTGAATTATTCCTCCCATTTATATTACTGATGGGTGGATTGTTCTTGATGTTTGTATTCATCATGGACCTCCCTAAGATCCATCACCTTCAGCCATTCTTCAATCAAGATATTGGAGAAATTCTTTCATTCGTTTTCCCAACGGGAGTCACATTTCCTTTTGGAGAACTTATCGTATTCACGATCATCTTCCATCACTTAGAGGATCCGTTAAAAAGCTTCCGATATGGGGTCACGGGTATACTCTATAGCGGAACATCTCTATTAATCATTAGCGTAACGATTTTGATGGTATTAGGCCCCATGATTGCAATGAATTCCACCGTACCGCTCCTTGATACGATTTCACTCGTAAACTTACAAGGAATTATTCAGCGACTGGACCCCATTGTGATCATTATTATGGTGATCACTGGCTTTTTTAAGATTACTATTTTCTTTTATGCGGCGGTTGCTATGCTTCAATACTTGTTTAGACTTCCGAGAAGAGACAGTAAAGGATTAATTGGATTTATGGGCATCCTTGTCATCATCCTATCTATATTAATTAGTCCAAATTTCGTCGAACATATGAAAGAAGGATTGGACATCGTTCCTATTTATGTACACGTTCCGATGCAAATGATTATACCCAGCTTTCTCTTTCTCCTTCTATTCATAAGAAATAAAAGAAACAACCAATAAAAATAGGGGGAAAGGCACGATTTACTTCTTCACATAGTAAACCGTTCCTTTCCCCCTATTCCAATTCCTTAGACAATTTTCTTAATAAGACGGCCAAGCGCTCTTGGAATAAATGTAACAATGGCAACGATCTTATCAACTAGTTTATGCAACATGGGAAGTCCCTCCTTTTGTTTGTTAGTTATTCCTTTCACCCAAATAGCCATCCCTAAACGCTTCTAGTTCAATATGAGTCATAGGTTGCACGTTTCGACTATTGCCCCGGAAATATTTCTACATCATTAGACACCATATGTGTTATAAAACGTTATTTGAGCCCAAAATATGACGAAAAGAAGCCACCTGCATATGCAAGTGGCTTTTTTTCACAGGTAAATCCCTTATATGAGAAAGCTTGGAATTGAGATAAACAGCCCCGCATCCGAAATATGATCTCAACTAGAGTTTTAAGCAATGATTTCCTATCGTTGTTTAGATTGAAAATCTGCTTGAACTTCTTGTAACAAGGTATGGTCTGTTAATAAATCCAAACCTGTTAAGGCTAGTGCCTTCGCTCCGGTAATAAGTGCTTGGTCGCCTCGTTCTGATTTTGCGGCTTCTCTAAAGGCATCGGTGTGGGGAACGAGGTCAGAGGACCCTATTTTTATATAAGGGTGAATCGTCGGGATAACTTGACTTATATTTCCCGCATCTGTAGAGCCAATTCCTTCACGCCCCTCATCTACATAGTCCTCTCCTAGAGCCTTTATTCTCTCACGGAAAACGGCGTCAAATGTTTCATTTAAAATAAGGTTGTCGACTCCGTTTTGAATAGGTGTGACTTTAACACTTGCTCCGGTTGTGAGGGCTGCTCCTTCTGCTATCCGCTTCACTTTCGCTGTTACGTCATTACAGGCTTCACGGGTAGCTGCTCGTACGAAGAAGCGAGCTCTTGCGTAATCTGGTACTATGTTCGGGGCAACGCCACCGTCTAAAATCACCCCGTGAAGACGAACATCGTCTGTTACGTGCTGACGGATGGCATTAACGCCATTAAAGAGTTGGATGACGCCGTCTAAAGCGTTAACTCCGTATTCTGGCTTAGCGGCAGCATGAGCTGATTGGCCGTAGAACTCGAAGTCTAGTGGATCAACAGCCAGAGATTCTGATGTTCCGTTTGTCTGATTCGAAGGGTGAACCATCATACAAGCATCAAGGTCCTGCACAAGGCCATGCCTGACAAATGTACCTTTGGCGCTTCCGTTTGGTCCCCCTTCTTCAGCAGGGGTTCCAAGAACAACGACTTCTCCACCAGTCTCTTCAAGAACTCGGCTAAGGGAGATGGCGGCGGCAACACTCGTTGTACCGATTATGTTATGACCACACGCATGTCCGAGTCCAGGTAATGCATCATACTCAGCAAGAAATCCTATTTTAGGACCATTTGCAGGTCCTTTTTTACGGGCAATAAAAGCTGTCTCGTGTTCCGGAATGCCCCTCGTCACTTCAAATCCTTCACGTTCTAAAAGTTCGCACAACGTTTCACTTGCGTAATATTCCTCGTTACCGATCTCAGGATTCTCGTGGATCCGGTGGCTCGCGTCCAGGTAGACCGCCTTTTGGTCATCCACATACTGCGTGACTTCTTGTTCTAACGTAGCTTCCAATGTGCTCATGCCACTCACTCCTTCTCTTTAAATTACCAACCAATTTTCTCTAGAGATACGAACGTCGGGATTAGAGAATCGTTATAGGTTTCACGGATGTGCTCTGCAATTTCTTCCGTTTGGTAAATCTCTACAATCTTTTGGTAAGCTTCTTTATCCGCTTCATCTGCTCTTGCTGCAATAATATTGATATAAGGTGTTGCGGTATCTCCTTCAATGAAGACCGCATCGTCTACAGGTACAAATCCTGCTTCTACAGCTACTCCGTTGTTAATCACACTTGCAGCCACATCCGGTAATACGCGAGGTGTTTGAGCCGCTACAACTGGTGTGAATTCTATATTTTTTGGATTTTCTTTGATTTTATCTAAAGAACCGTTCCCGTCGAAGTCATCAGGAAGTGTGATGATGCCTGATTTCTCAAGTAATAGAAGCGCTCTTCCCATGTTGGTTGCCTCTTTCGGAATGGCAATGGTGCTACCTTCTGGAATGTTCTCGAGGTTATCATATTCCTCTGAATATACGCCCATTGGTGCAATGAGTGTTGTTCCAATGGGTTCAAGGTCAAGGTCATGTTCTTCAATAAATGAATCGAAATAAGACACCGTTTGGAAAGCATTTAAATCAATGTCACCATCTGCTAGAGCTAAGTTAGGTCGAACGTAGTCTGAGAACTCAACAAGTTCAATATTAATTCCCTCTTCTGCTGCTTTTTCTTGAATCGGCTCCCATAACGGAACACCAGATCCATTTAAACCGATCTTAACGGTCGTCGTCTCCCCATCTCCTTGAGCCTCCGTGCTACCGCACCCTGCTAGAGCGGCTCCTACTGTTGCTATTAGTGCTATGAATAGAATCATTTTTTTCTTCATATGTAATTTCCTCCTTTATCGTCTGCGTACAGCTTTTGAAATGTAATTTCCTAACGTTTGTACCGTTTGAACAATGACTACGAGTAAAATGACAGTTACGATCATCACGTTCGTTTCAAATCGTTGATATCCATAAGAGATAGCCAAGTCACCAAGACCACCACCTCCAACAAATCCAGCCATCGCTGATGCACCGACTAAGCCAATGGTTGCAATCGTAATGTTTAAAACTAGAGAACTTAGTGCCTCTGGTAAGAAGACACGGTAAATGATTTGCCAAGGCGTTGCCCCCATCGATTCTGCTGCTTCCACAACACCTGGATTCACCTCTAGCAAACTACTTTCAACTAATCGGGCAATATAGGGCGCCGAAAAGAACACTAGAGGGACAACGGCTGCTGCAGTTCCAATTGAGGTGCCGACGATAAACCGGGTAATCGGTAAAATCGCTACTAATAAGATAATGAACGGGATCGAACGAAAGAAGTTCACTATACCGTTTAATACTTTAAATAAAGGACCGTTTTCAAGAAGTCCATTCTTTCTTGTTACGACAAGAGAAATACCAAGCGGTAAGCCAATCACGACCGCAAACAGTAAAGCAATGGCTACCATAACGATCGTCTCTTGTGTCGCTTCTAAAATCTTAGGCCAAAATGTGGCTAAATCAACTTGCATCGCGCGTCACCTCTTTCACTGTTACAGATTGCTGGATGGAATGAAGAGCTTTAAAGATCTCTTTCTCTCCTCCAATAAATTCAACGATCAGACTTCCGAATGGTTCACCTTGTAGTTGGGTAATTTGCCCGTATAACACGTTCACTTCAACATGATGCTGAGTAGCAGCCCGATAAAGAATAGGCTCTGAAGCTTGTTCTCTTAGGAACGTCACCCTGTATACGTGCCGCGTACTATCTAAGGCTTGTAGAATCGATTCAGGAATCTTATCGTTCATTACCGAGCTGACGAAATTCTTCGTTGTCTGATGCGTCGGACTTGAGAAGATATCAAATACCGTCCCTTCCTCAATCACTTTTCCATCTTCCATAACAGCCACCCGGTCGCAAATCTCACGAATGACCTGCATTTCATGCGTGATCATTAGGATTGTAATGTGGTACTCTTCACGAATTTGTCTCAAAAGGTCTAAAATCGAATCGGTTGTCTGCGGGTCAAGAGCAGAGGTGGCTTCGTCACAAAGAAGTACTTCAGGAGATCGGACGAGGGCTCTTGCGATACCCACCCGCTGCTTCTGTCCTCCTGAAAGCTCTTCGGGATATTTTTCTGCCTGATCTGCTAATCCGACAAACTCAAGGAGCTCCTTTACTTTCCCTTCCACTTGCTTTCCTTTTTTACCATCTAACAAAAGTGGAAAAGCTACGTTTTGATAGACCGTCTTTGATTCTAGCAAGTTAAAATGTTGGAAGATCATCCCAATACGACGTCTTTCTTTTCGTAGCTTGGATTTTGGCAACTGAGTCAAATCCTCTCCGTCTAGCTTCACTTCTCCTGATGTTGGGCGTTCAATTAGGTTTACGCATCGGAGAAGTGTACTCTTCCCTGCCCCACTAAAGCCAATGACACCGTAAATCGCTCCTTTATCGATGGATACATTGACTCCGTCAACGGCTCGAATGGTTTGATCGTTCTTCTTGTACACTTTCTCAATATTATGTAACTCGATCATGCTGTCTGCCTCCTTTAATCTTTAAAAAACAGATCGGAATACTTGGTTTACAAGCTAAAAATGTCCTTTTTTCTTCTTTTCTGGCAAACAAAAAATCCCCTCTTCTTAAAATAATAAGAAGAGGGGATTTACGTATATGTAGATCCGTCTCTTCTCATCTTTTAAGCCTAAGCTTAAAGGAATTGGCACGGTGTTCTAATTGAATAGAATCCGTTGCCGAGGTTTCAAAGGGCCAGTCCCTCCACCTCTCTGGATAAGAAGATTGTTTTCAACTGTGTTTTTCGTTAATCCATATACTACAAGGAGCGGTTAGAATTGTCAAAGGATTTTTAACGATTTAATAGTTAAAAATTTTATCATCCCTTTACAAGCACAACTCACTACCCCCAAATAAACATCAGATACCCATTAAATGCAGCTAAGATTACACTTAATAGAAGCGTCAAAATAGGAATAATTCTTCCTTTCCCTTTCTCTTGAATCACTCCTACAATCCCTACAATAAGTCCGATAATGGCTGTATATCGCGTTAAATGGGAGAACGTCACAATCGTTAACAGTCCCTCCATAGAACCTACTATAGCGAGAGCAAGTAACTGCCCTACAAATATGGCTAACATAAATAATGAGATTTTTCCTGATAATGCTTTTGGCACCGGTATTCCCTCCTACTATTGGTTATGTAAGGGAATACCCTAATCTGTTGAAATGTATTCCTCAAATCGATGATGTTGCCTTCCTTTGTAATAATCGATACAATATGATGTATGAAAATACCTTATCAGCCACCAATAGAAAGTGTTACATTTACAAAAGTTTTGCAGGCCCTTAGTGAACCGAACCGTGCAAAGATTATTCGGTGTCTGCGGGATACAGAAGAAAACAATTGCACCCATTACACGCTGCAACTTCAACTACCAAAGTCAACGGTATCTCATCATATAAAAGTTTTAAGAGAAGCTGGATTAATCCAGGCTCGAATTGTAGGAAAGGAGCATTTTTACTCCATACGAACGGAAGAAATCGAAGGAAAGTTTCCTGGATTACTCGATGCGATCGGAAAAGTAAATGAAGAGGATTTGTAGCGTAACTTGAGAACCTCCTTTTTTGGTGGTTCTCTTTTTTTTTGTTTGCATTCCCCTAACCGAGGTGCTATAGTTTAAAACAGTTCGATGGTTTTCGAACAATAAAACTATTAAACAAAGGATGTTAATCATGAACAATATTCTAGTTATCAATGGCCACGAACCATACCCAATTGCAGAGGGCCGTCTAAATAAAACCCTTTTCGATGAAATCGTAACAAAGCTCTCCACAAAATATGACGTGAAAACAACGGTGGTAAGTGAAGGTTATGATGTAAAAGAAGAGCAAGAAAAATTCAAGTGGGCAGATACCATTGTTGTCCAAACGCCAATGTACTGGTTCAGTCTTCCGGGTGGAACGAAGACCTATATGGATTCTGTGTACGAACCAGGCGTTTTCTTCGGTGGTGGAGAAAAGTATGGAGAAAGCGGCCTTATGACAGGTAGAAAGTACATGTTCTCAACAACATGGAACGCTCCAAAAGATGCCTTCAGTAATCATGATGAGTTCTTTAAAGGACAAGATCTGGAAGAAGCAATTGATCATCTTCATAACATGCAAAAATATGTAGGTATGGAACCACTGAAAAGCTTTGGTGCCTTTGATGTCATCAAAAACCCTGACATTGATACGTACATGACAGAACTTCGCCAGCATCTTGCTGAAGTATTTGATGTTTAATTTTTGATATATAAAAAGGAGAGAGGCACGTAACCTCTCTCCTACACATTTACTATTTTTACATAAGAGCCTTTTTTGGCCTTTTCATATGCTTCTTGTCCCATCCGCTTCACTTTATCGGATTGTCCAGAAATCCTTATAAGACTACCCTGGCTCATGAATAAAGGATCAATAAGCCTGACTTTCCCTTTTCTATGTAGATCGTAGTCTTGAGCATTTTCTATCACAGAAACAGATTGATGTAGCTGCCCCAACCACTTATGGACTTCATCGTTATGACATGATTGAAGCTGACCCAAAACCTCGCGATCTGTCTTTTGAAGATCATTTAATGTAATAACACCTTTGTCTAAAGCAGCCTTTAGTGCACGCGCGAGACGATCATATCCGAATATGTTCAAAGGATGCATAAAGAAATCGATGACTTCCTTATAATACACCTCTACAAACCATTCCGCACTTTCGGCATTTGCTACATACATTTTACCGTTAAAACACTGTAAGTTGGACAAAAACGTATTGATTTCTTCCTTTTCAATATGCCCGTACTGATACATATCTCTTAATGTATAGTCTACACGATCTGCACAAAGATCAGGAGCAGGTTGTTCTAGTAACGGCCACTGATCGACATTCCGAAGAAGATCGGATGCCTTAAAGCCATGCTTCTCTACTATCTCAGGAATCTCTGAATGTTGAATGATGTGTTCATAAATTTCCTCATGATAGTCCTCTTCCTTATTGTCGATAACAAAGTCAATGACGTGTGAAAAAGCGGTATGAGACACATCATGAAGTAGTCCAGCAATCTGTTCCTCAAGGCTCCCACCTAAACGCCTGATCAGAAGCATGACACCAATGGAGTGGTCGTACCTTGTCACGTTCCAAGAATCATTGACGAGGACGCTTGCCCCTCCTTGATAAATTCCTTTTAAACGTTGAACAAGGGAACTATTGATTAACTCTTCAAGTACCCCTTCAACCCTAACTGTTCCATAAATCTGATCTGTTACAAGCATTCTACCCCTCGCTTTATTCACGATTAGACTCTTCTAATAATTGATCCACTTTCTTCTCCAAACGATCTAAGCGCGCCTCAATATCACGATTGTAATCTTGTCTCTTCAAGATCTTCTTCATAAACAATGAAAAAGATACCACAAACATAACGATCAATAACCCCACAACAAACAACATCATAAGCCCAGGCAACCCCACACTAGAAATCACTCTACCCCTCCCCTTTCCTTATTATATACTACCATAACCCCCTTCAACTTTATCACTGTAAATCCCCACCGCGTGCCAGACACCCTTTAGCGCTTCAAAGAACTGACGCGTGTCTGGCACGCTTTAGTCCTGCAGAGAGTCAACGCGTGCCTGGCACGCTTTAGTATGATGAAGTGAATTTGTGGTTTAAATGTGAGGATATTGGTGAATATATATGAGGATACCGTCGGTGCGAAACTTGTTATTTACTAAATATGTAAAAATAACCTTTGATATTACGTAAAAAACATGTTAAATTTTTGTAAGGTCATAGATTTAAAATCGTGACAATTCTATGAATAAAGGGTACATTTCATAGGCTTTTTTGCTAATTTGAGCGCTGTTCCCATTGACCTTTTTCAAAATAAATCTATAATGAAATTCTAAAGAATTTGTAAATGTAGGATCTCAAGCACTTTGAACATACAGATAAAAGCACGATATCCTCAATCACAATCTATCATGGAACTAGGCGATCAAAGGAGGATCACACATGAATAAAAGAGTAGACCGGTTGCTACAAAGTGGACTATTCTTCTTTCTCATAGCTACCGTATTGCTATGGGCCAAATCTTATTTAGCATTTAGATTTTCGTTTTCCTTAGACTTAGAAAATACAATCCAAGAATATATCCTGGCTCTTACACCACTAGGGTCCATTTTGTTCTTCTTATCACTAAGCTTCATCTTTCCAAAGGCGAAGCGCATTAAAGCATTTCTTACCTTATATTTCATTATGTCGTTTGTTTTGTTTGCAAACGTCGTGTATTACCGTTTCTTTAATGACTTTATTACGATTCCGGTATTAATGCAGTATAAGAACTTCGCTCAGCTTGGCGGAAGTGCAAAGTCTCTTATGAGTTTCACAGACCTCTTGTTCTGGATTGATGTTGTTGCTCTATTTGTTTGGGCCCGAATGAAAAAAGGCCAACTTTCACTAAGCGTGAAAAAACGCACAATGGGCGCTATTGTTGCTACATCTCTTTTAGCGATCTCGTTGAACCTGAACTTAGCCAACGAAGAGCGTTCTGAACTATTAACTCGTACATTTGACCGTGCCATGTTCGTTAAACTTATGGGTGTGTACAACTTCCACCTATACGATACGGTTATGACGGCAAATACACAATCACACCGTGTATTCGCAGAAAGCGATGAGCTAACAGAAGTACGAAACTACCTGTCTAGTCAAAAGGATCCTAAAAGCGAGAACTTTGGCGCATTAGAAGGCAAGAACGTCGTGCTTATCTCAATGGAATCCTTACAAAACTTTGCTATTGATTACAAAGTAAATGGTAAGGAAGTTACGCCATTCTTAAACGACTTAATTGACGATAAAAACTCTGTTTACTTCAATAACTTCTACCACAATACTGGTCAAGGGAAGACATCAGACTCTGAGTTCCTACTTGCGAACTCTTTATACCCACTACCACGTGGCGCTGTTTTCACAACCAATGCTGGTAACGAATTTAATGCAACACCTGAAATACTAAAAGAAAAAGGGTATACATCCGCTGTGTTCCACGGTAATAACGATAGCTTCTGGAACCGTGATGTCATGTATCCAGCTCTAGGGTACGATCGCTTCTTCTCTAAGAAAGATTATGAAGTGACTCCTGAAAACTCAGTAAACTATGGATTAA
Organism: Pontibacillus salipaludis; assembly: GCF_014642405.1. GTDB lineage: Bacteria > Bacillota > Bacilli > Bacillales > BH030062 > Pontibacillus > Pontibacillus salipaludis. Next base: position 139,695 of record NZ_BMIN01000005.1, on the reverse strand, counting down.
AAGACATTGAGTTCTTTGAACAATCCATGCCAATGATTAAGAGCTTAGAAAAGCCTTATTACACGAAATTCATTACACTAACGCACCACTACCCATTCGTTCTAAACGATGAGGAAGATGTAATGATTGATCAGACACAGACTGGTGACGGCACAGTAGACCGTTATTTCCAAACAGCACGCTATATGGATGAAGCTTTCAAGAAATTCTTTGAAGACATGAAAGCAAATGGTGAGTATGAAGATACGGTATTCATTATGTACGGAGACCACTACGGAATCTCTGAAAACCATAACCGAGCAATGTCCGAAATTATGGGCACTGAAATCCGACCATTTGAACACACTCAGTTGCAGCGTGTTCCTCTAATTATCCACTCCCCTGGTTTAGAGGGTAAAACAGTGGATACAGTCGGAAGCCAAATTGACTTAAAGCCAACTATCCTAAACCTTTTAGGAGTTAAGAACGAAAATGATATCCAATTTGGTACCGATCTACTGGCTAAAGATCGCGAAGACTTAGCTATTTTACGTGACGGTTCTGTTATTACAGACAAATACGTCTACGATGGCGAATCAGAAAAATGCTATGACAAAGCGACAGGCCAAGAAGTAGAAGGTTCAGAATGCGATTCTATTGCCCAAAAAGGACAAACCGAGTTGAATCTATCTGATAAACTTGTATACGGTGACCTTCTTCGTTTCTTAGAAGACGAAGAAGAGGATCCACTCACGAACTCACCAAATAAAGAGAAATAAGTAGTAAGCCGCATAAACAAAAGTTTATGCGGCTTTTTCTATAGACCCCATCCCTTCATCCTCCCTCCTACTACTAAAAAACTATATCACGATAGAATGTTTCACCCCTATCAAATTAGGTTATAGAAAACAGATAGACCACACCCCTAGAATATCGATCATGAATCATTACATATAAAGGAGAATATTCATGTTACAAACGGGTAGCCCATATTTGCTTCATAAAGAGGACTTTGAAACTTCTAATCATCTTCCTAGTTGGCTTAAAGAAGAATACAAGACGTTTAGTGAGATCGTAACGGAACCAACTTTTCCATGCTTTTTTGGAATGAAAGCTCAGAATAAAGGCGAACTTCGTTATTCCTATATAAGTCATGACGACTGGAGTCATTTACCGGAAGCTGTTGAGAGTTTCTTAAGTTTGTTTCAAGAGCCAAATGCACCAAGACATGGATTGTTTATTTTTGTTGAACCAGAGTCCAAGGAGCAATCAGTCGAATATTACAGGGAGTATTTCTGGAATATTTTACAATACCTTCACGATCACGATCGGTTTTCTTGGCCTAAAGGAGCACCGAGAGATCCTGAACATTACTTATGGGACTTTCACTTTGGGGGAGAGCCGATCTTTACGTTTGGCAATGCTCCTGCATATAAGCAACGCAAAACGAGAAATCTAGGGAATAGTCTAATTTTAGGGTTTCAGCCTCGTGTTATTTTTCAAGGTTTAGAGGGAACTGAGAAAGGGGGCATTATGTCTCGCGAGAAAGTTAGAGCGCGTGTAGAAAAGTGGGATCAATTGCCAACTCATCCGGATATTAGTCACTTCGGAGATCCTACACACAACGAATGGAAACAGTCATTTATCGGAGACGACATCAAGCCTATTGAAGGAAAATGTCCTTTTCATCATAAACAACGTTAAATTTACAAGAAAGAGGTTACAAGCATGAGAGGAATAGAAACAGACAACCACATTCATTGTAAGTCAGAATATACATCGCTACACAAAGTCCTTGTCGTGAAGCCTTCTTTTATGGAGATTACTGAAGTGATTAACGAAACACAGGAATATTATAAAGATCACAATATTAACGTACCACTTGCTTTAGAGCAACATGAACACTTTGTTGATGTGTTAAGGGAGCAAAATGTAGAGGTAGAAGAGTTGCCTGCTGATCCTGCCTTACCTGAACAAGTCTTCACAAGAGATATTGCGTTCACATTAGATGAGCGATTGTATATCGCATCGATGAGCGAAGGTGTACGAAACCAAGAAACAGAATCTTTAAAGAAATGGCTCTTAGACCACCACATTCCTTATGAGGATGGACTTCCGTCGTCAATCGAGGGTGGCGATGTCATTGTGAACGGTTCTACAATTTATGTAGGAGAGAGCGGTCGCACCTCACGTGAAGCTATAAACGCATTACAAGAGCACCTCCCGTCCTATACCGTCGTTCCATTATCCCTCCACGAGTCCATTCTTCACCTGGACTGTGTGTTTAATATAGTAGATGAGAATACAGCTATCGTTTACCCTCCCGCCTTTACACCAGAAGGGCTAGGCAGAATCGCATCGACCTTCAATCTCATTAGAGTGACACGTGAAGAACAATTTCAAATGGGGCCGAATGTATTATCGATTGGATACAAAACCATTATCAGCCTTCCACAAAATAAACGAATCAATCAAGAATTAGAAGCTAAAGGATTTAACGTGATCCCTGTAGAATTCTCTGAAATTATTAAATCAGGCGGATCCTTCAGGTGCTGCACACTCCCACTCAGAAGGAAATAAAACAACCTCCCCATCAAAGGGGGAGGTTTCTTATAGTTCGATTATTTACGATCTTTCCGTTGCTGCACAAGTTCCAAAGCCATTTCTACAAATTGTTCGTGCGAGATTTCTCCTAACAAACTCTTTCTAACAAGTTGTTCATGCTCTTCTGTTAGATCGTACCCTTCTAGCTCAATCGACGCCTTGGCATTCTTCATTGCTTTCTCTATGGATGGTTTATCATTCATCTCATCACCTGCTTTTAATATTTAAGTCCCATTCCCTTCTTCCTTTTTGCTGCATAGACTAACGCAAGGTCCCTATATATGTAGGAGGTAATCATCTATGAAACAACCAAATCGCCCCCTCATCCCCCTAAACAAAGAGAAAACATTCGAGGGTGACGCCTTTTGGAACGGCTACCCCTTTCGAGGATTTCCATTCGGCGCAACAGGAGATATCTTTTGGGGTGTATACGACGCTCTATTTTTCTACCCACCCTTCTACTCTACTACATTTCCCTACTCCCCAAAATGCCCAGGCCCATACCCATACGGATATCCACCTAACGAAGGAAAAGGCCCTGCCTTCATCATAGGAGGCCCACCCCTCGGCCAACAAGTCGCCCCAATCCCACCAGTACCGCCCATACAAATTAACGCTGATGTGTAGGGTGATAACGTAGGTAGGAAATGGCCCGTTACAAGGATAGTGCTTTGGCTGGCTGGAGGACCACTCGCTTTCCTGCGGGGAGCTGGGGAGCCTCCTCGTTCGCTATCGCTCTCTGCGGGGTCTCCCCTAGGCTCCTTTTCCCGCGGGAGTCTCGCAGTCCTCCAGCCAGCCCTACCATTATAAGTCGAACGGGCCTCTTCAATTTTTATAAAACTCTTATGCACCCGTAAATGGCATGTTTCCGTTCCTCCCCTCGTGGCAAAGGTGGTCCGGGAAACTGCGAGACTCCTGCGGGAGAAAGAGGTCGACGAGACCCCGCAGGGCAAGGTTTTTGCCCGAGGAGGCTCGACAGCTCGCCCGCGGAAAGCGAGTAGTTTCCCGGACCACCTTAATCTACTCATACGCTAACGGAAACTTTTTCGCACCATAGAGTGTAAAATAAAAAACGCAATCCACACTCATAGTGGATTGCGTTTTTTTGCATCTATAATAAGGGGGAGATGCATTTTTTCCAAAGTCTATCTATTTATAATTAATCCGCATGGTCAATCCAATGCGAATAATCATGTATGGCTGTGCCTCCAAAGCCTTTATTCCCTTTGTAGGCGTCTTCTAAAACTTCTAGTTCTTGGTTCATGGTTCCAGGTTCATCACCGTGGAATGTGGTGTGAGCTCCTTCTGCACTATCTATGACATTGACCCCGACTATAACGGATTTCCCTTCTTTACTAGCTTCATTTACAATCGGCTTTGAAATGGATTGAATACCGTTTGGCCCTTCTGACTTGTTTCGATAGGCCATCAGCGTCATGGAATCGTAGTGCTCGATCATCCACTCGCTTAATGTCTGGTCCTTATAAGGAACTTTTTTCTCATGAATCCAGAAAGGGAAATCCCCACTGACTTGCAGATGATCCTGTTCTTTTGCTTCTCGAATCAAATGAACGGTATTCATCATCCACTGATTGATTACATTATCAGCATCCTCTTTCCATTGCGATAAGAGGTATGGCTCAATATCAACGTGAACGCCAGCGAATTTCTGATCCTCCCCGACCGTATTGTTGTAATCATGAACGATCGACACAAAATGATCGAGACTATCCCGGTTCTTAATAAGCGCCCAGTTTGGGTCTCCACCTAGCGCATAAACATCAATATCCTCTTTACTGGCGTGTTGAATAAAGGAACGATACGGACCTGGCCTAAAGGTTTCAAAGTCAATATGGATGTATACAAGGTTCACCTTTTCTTCTTTTAAAAAGGAAACAGCTTGTTCAGGGTCTTCCTCAATTTTAGAGACGTCCCAAATCCAAGTTGCCTTTTTCGTTTGATTTTGATCTTCACTAAAGACCATGTAACCCACTCCTAAAATAATGAACACACTCAAGATCATAGCGGAGATCTTGTACGTTTTAATGATCCTACCAAGCTTGTTCACAAAAACTCTTCACACCCTTTATGAATGAATAGGGATTTTACAAATATCATTCGTCATGGAGAAGTTCTGAACTCTAGTTTTGTCCCGAACTTCAAGATCTCTCAGGTCAACATCAGGACCGATCACACAGTAGGAGCCAATCACTGACTTCCCTCTTATATGAGCGCGCGGCTCAATCAGCGTATCTTGGCCGATCTTCACATCAGCCTCAACGTAGCTAGAAGAAGAATCTATGAAAGAAACACCATTCTTCATATGACGCTCAATGATTCGCTGCTGCATGATTTTTTCTGCTTTAGCAAGTTGAACCCGATCGTTCACTCCAAGTCCTTCAGCTACATCCTCTGTTGAGGTAGCTGAGATCGTATATCCTTGCTCTTTTAATATTTCAATTACATCAGGCAGGTAGTATTCGCTTTGATTGTTGTTCGTTCCAACTTGATTAAGAGATTGGAATAATAACTTATTATCAAAGCAGAAGATTCCTGTGTTCACTTCCCCGATGGATTGTTCTTCAGGCGTGGCATCTTTTTGCTCTACAATACGCTCAACGTTTCCGTCTCTGTTTCTTACGATTCTCCCGTATCCTGTTGGATCCTCAGGTAGCATCGTTAAGATCGTCGCTGCTGCATTTGTTTCACGATGATGATCGAGCAAGTTCTGAACGGTGTTACTCGTAATAAGAGGGGTGTCTCCTGTGATGATGACAGTCGTCCCTTCTTGATGAGCTAGCTGGTCTGCACTCATTTGAACAGCATGTGCTGTCCCTAATTGCTCAGACTGATGAGCATACGTAACAGACTCTCCCAACTGCTCCTTAACCATTTCACTCTTATGACCCACAACGGTCACAATTTCGTTCATCTGTAAGTCTCTTAGTAAATCTGTAATATGTTCAACCATCGGCTTTCCGCAAACAGGATGAAGCACCTTCGGAAGATCCGATTTCATCCTTGTTCCCTTACCAGCCGCTAACACAACGGCATATGTACGTTCCATATCCTTCACTCCCTCACTTTCATATGTACTTTAGTGAGGTGAAGAGTGTCTGGCACGCTTCACTTCACTAAAGGGTGTCAGACACGCTTTATCTTACTAAACGAGTAAAGCGTGTCTGTTATAGTATGTTATTCGTTGCCTGCTTGTTGGAAATGGGGGCGCAGGTCGTTGATTAGTTTTGTTAAGATTTGGCCATCTTCGGAGATGGTTTGGTCATTAATTTTTTCTTGAATGCCTAGCATAATCGTTTTCAAGTTTGATTCATCGAGCGTTGTTTGGTGACGTTCCTTTTGCAAGAGGGAACCTCCTTTTAGATTTATTCTACCGTTACACTCTTAGCCAGGTTACGTGGTTTGTCCACATCGTTTCCAAGCGCTAGAGATGTGTAATAGGAAATCAGCTGTAGAGGGAGAACGGATAATAATGGCGTAAATAGAGAATATGTTTCTGGTATGAAGCATGTCTCATCGACGTATTGTGTTACTTTCACATTCCCTCTCATCGTTACCCCTAAAACATTTGCTCCTCGTGCACTCACTTCTTTGATGTTTCCAAGCATCTTATCGTACAGCTTCTCTTGAGTAAGTAGAGAGATGATTGGTGTCCCTTCTTCGATCAAGGCAAGCGTACCATGCTTTAATTCACCAGCCGCATAGGCTTCAGAATGGATGTATGAAATTTCTTTTAATTTCAATGACCCTTCAAGGGCAACTGCGGTATCGATTCCACGTCCCAAGAAGAACACACTCTTCGCATCTTTAATGGATTCGCCGTACTCTTTAATCTCATCGTTATGGAACAAGATCTCTTCCATTTGCTCCGGTACTTCCTGAAGAGCTGCCATGTATTGAGCATTTTGTTCTGGTGTGATTTGCTTCTTCTTCTGAGCTAAGTAAATGCCTAGTAGATAGAACGATAATACTTGAGTCGTGTATGCTTTCGTTGAAGCAACGGCAATCTCTGGTCCTGCTAGTGTTAAAATAACGTTGTCGGCTTCACGAGAGATCGAGCTCCCTACAACATTCGTAATGGATAACGTTTTTGCGCCCAGTTCCTTACTTTGACGAAGTGCCGCTAATGTGTCAGCTGTTTCACCCGATTGACTCACCGCGATGACAAGCGTATTTTCGTTTACGATTGGGTTACGGTAACGGAATTCTGACGCCACTTCTACATCAACCGGTGTGCGTGTTAATTCTTCAATTGCTGCTTTACCTAATAGTCCAGCGTGGTAAGCTGTTCCACATGCTACAATGTGAACTTTATCCCACTTCGCTACTTGTTCTTCCGTCCAAGCAAGTTCAGGGAAATCAACTTCGTTTGTTTCTTTATCTACTCGACCAGCCATTGTCTTTTCAAGAGCTTTCGGCTGTTCGAAGATTTCTTTTAACATAAAGTGATCGAAGCCGTTCTTCTCCGCTTGTTCCATATCCCAATCCACCCGGAATAGATCACGAGAGATGGATTTCCCTGTTGTAACATCCATTAAAGAAATGCTTTCTTCCGTTAGTACAGCCATTTCTCCATCTTCTAAGATGTACACATCACGCGTATGCTCCAAGACTGCTGGGATATCTGAACTAATGAAGTTCTCCCCGTTTCCTGAGCCAATAATAAGCGGACTTGCTTGTCGAACTGCGTATAATTTACCTGGAGTATGACGAGATACAACACCTAACGCATAAGCACCGTCTAATTTTTCAACCACTTTCTGAATGGTTGAGACAACATCGCCGTCATATAGCTTCGTAAGTAAATGCGCGATGACTTCTGAGTCAGTTTCAGATGTGAATGTTGCGCCCTCTGCAACAAGTTCATCTTTGAGCTCGATATAGTTCTCGATAATTCCGTTGTGAACGACCGCAAATTCTGTCTCATCATCTGTATGAGGGTGAGAGTTCTCATCAGAAGGACGACCATGTGTCGCCCAACGTGTATGACCTATCCCAATAGAACCTTGAAGTGGTGCGTCTTGTAGACGGGACGCCAGGTTATCTAAGCGCCCTTCTGCTTTCGTTACATGAACCTCTTCTCCGTCGTGGATCGCCACCCCAACAGAGTCATAGCCGCGATACTCAAGCTTCTTAAGTCCATTTGTTAAAATTTCTTGCGTGTGCTGCTGTCCGATATACCCCATGATTCCGCACATGTTTCTCATCTCCCTTGTCTGTGTGTTTGTATAATGGTTACTAAATCTACTTATAATGCTATAGAATGATCTTTTGTGTGAACTTTAGAAGATGTTCCAAGCTTGTGAATGTGATCACGGTCGAACTCTTCAAATGCGTTACGAGTATCAACAATTGGTACACCAAGATCAGCCAATTCTTGATAATCAAAGTCAGAGTGATTCGTTACAAGTACCATGCAATCATATTTCTTCAACTGTTCTTTGTTGTAAGGAACCGATCTTACAATCTCACCGTCATCATCAATGAAGCTATGAGCATGTGGATCGCAATACTCTACGTTAGCCCCACTCTCTTTGTAAAGCTCATAAAGATAAAGACCTGGAGATTCACGAAGGTCACTGATATTTGGCTTGTACGCCATTCCTAGAATCAAGATGTTTGAGCTATTAACAGAACGCCCGTAAACGTTAAGAACTTGTGATGTCTTAGACACAACAACGTCAGGCATGTTGCTATTAATGGATTGTGCAAGGTCGATAAACTTGCTGTAGAAACGGAATCCTTTTGCTTTCCAAGAAAGGTACATTGGATCAAGCGGAATGCAGTGACCGCCAATTCCAGGTCCCGGTTGGAATTTCATGAAGCCGAATGGTTTTGTCGCTGCTGCATCGATTACTTCCCAAACATCGATGTCCATTCGTTCACACATCATCGCAATTTCATTGACGAAAGCAATATTCACACTACGGAACGTGTTTTCAAGAAGCTTAGACATCTCAGCAACTCGTGGAGATGAAACAGGAACAACATTGCCTACGTAGTTTTGATACAAGCTCGCACCAAGCTCGCTACATTTCGGCGTTACTCCGCCAATTACTTTCGGCATGTTCTTCGTGTTAAAGGTGTCGTTACCTGGGTCTACACGTTCAGGCGAGTAGCATAGGAAGAAGTCTTCACCAGCTTGATAGCCTAACTTATTAAATTCGCTAAGAATAAGCTCTTCTGTTGTACCTGGGTACGTCGTACTCTCAAGCGTGATCAATGTCCCTTTCTTCATGCTTGGCTTCACTTTCTCGATTACACTTGTGATATAGGACGTGTCAGGATCTTGGTTCTCACTTAAAGGAGTTGGAACACAGATGCTGATTGCGTCTAATTCGTTCACAAGGTCATAATCTGTTGAAGGACGGAAACGCCCTGATTCAAGTGCTTCTCTAAGATCTTGATCTGTAATGTCCTGAATATAAGAATCTCCTGCTTTTAGTGCGTCGATTTTATTCGGGTCAAGGTCAATTCCTGTTACGTTGAAACCGGATTTCACCATTTCAACCGCTAACGGAAGTCCTACATAACCCATACCGATTACACCAATATTTGCTTTCTTCGCTTCAATTTTTTGAGCTAAATGATTTGCATATTTCATGAATAAGTCCCCCTAAATAAATTATGAATGAACCGCTTGTAACAACTTAACCATTCGTGATTCGAGTTCCATTAAGGAAAATGGCTTCGTGACATAGTCGGATACCCCGTATTCGAATGTTCGCTTAACATCTTCTTCTAATTGCTTATTCGTAAGCACCATAATAGGCGCAGCCTTCACAGCCTCTAAATGTTGAATATGATGAATGAACTGATAACCACCAAGAGCTGATAAATTAATTTCTGTAATAACAAGGCTCGGATGGTGCTTCTCGTATTGAGCTACACCCTCTTTACCATCAGTTGCGGTGTGAACGGTGTACCCTTTATGAGTAAAATACGAGGTAACCAGTTCCAACACTTTTTCATCACTATCCACAATTAAAATTGAATCATTCTTTTTGTTATTTTCTTTTTTAAAGACGCGGATCTCACCTTGAGGCCCGTTTTCTGAAATGATTTCAGAAACCATATCAAAGAGCATCTGCTCTGCATATGGACTGCTTTCAGGAAAGCTCCCAACCAATATGGAACCTGAAAGAAAGCCATTCTCTTCTAAGAAGTCTTTTACATATAAGGAATAAAAGTGGGAATACCCAATGGTGCGGTTGTCTAGTAAAATACCAACCAACCCTTCTGTCTGATCATGACTAAACTGAACACCTACCTCTGGCTCGAGGCGTTCCATATGAGCTTTCAGCTTCTCAAGCTCCTTGGCATTAAGATCTGCGCGAGCAATAATCATTCCACAAGCTAAGTTACTTTCCTGATAATACTCTAGGAAATGATGAAACGTCTGAATAATCCGTGATCCCACTTGCTGTTCCACAGCTCTCTACCCCCTCTTTCCATTAGGCTGATTTCTTATCTTCATTGAAACTTGTTCGGACCATCGTTCCCCAAGATGTCTTCTTACGGAAGAAGTCGATGTGACCTAAGAATCTCCACAGAATCCCAAGTTGTCTATAACCGAAGAACATAAGCACTGTATAGATCAACATCTTAAAGAAATCTCGAATTCTCGGATAACGTTGGAAGGCAATCTCTTCAAGAAGCATGGATCCAATTCCGAGTAATGTTCCGTAAAGAATATTGATTAAGCTGAAGACGAGTAAAATCTTCCAACCTGACATATCCATAAGAGCGTACCCAATTAGAGCAAGTAATCCTGTAATTCTGAAATAAGGACTTAACGTTTCGAAAATGATGTTATAGGGAATTGTTAGCCAACCCATGATCTTATATTTCGGTCGCATAAACATAAAGCGGCCTTCCTCGATCATATTCTTCAAGTTACCGCGACCCCAGCGCTTACGTTGGCTTCCAAGGATTTTGAATGTATCAGGTGCCTGCGTCCAACAAACAGCGTCAGGGCAAAAGGCAACCTTATACGGTAAATTGTTCTCAAGCATGTGACGGTGAAGTTTAATAATAATGTTCATATCTTCACCTGGGTAACCACCTCGGTAGCCCCCTACTTCAACCACATAATCTTTACGGAATACACCGAACGCGCCAGAGACGATAATTAAACCATTTACAGAACTCCAGCCAATACGTCCACCTAAGAAGGCTTTCATATATTCGACTAGCTGCCACATTGGTAGTAGCTTTTTCGGTAGTTTCACATTTTTCACAACGCCATTTTCAATCTTACAGCCGTTTGCAATGCGGACATTCCCGCCAATCGCAACATACTCCTCAGGCTTTTCCATGTACATACGTGCAATTCGAATAAGTGCATCTTCTTCTAATAACGAGTCAGCATCGATAGATGAGATGAGTGGATAACTGGATAAGTTAATCCCTGCATTTAATGAGTCCGCTTTACCGCCATTTTCTTTATCCACGACATAAAGATTTGGATAATCTGGGTTATAGTAAAGCCCTCTCACCTTCGCCGTCTTAATGACATCCTTGATCGATGTTGGCTTGTAATATTGAAGTTCAAATTCCTTAATTAGAACACCAACCGTGTCGTCACTTGATCCGTCATTCACGACGATAACTTCGTGTTTCGGATAGTGTAGAGCGAGAAGTGAACGAACGTTTTCTATAATCGTTAACTCCTCGTTAAACGCTGGTACAAGAATCGATATGGGAGGTACGTTGTTCGATCCCGATAACGATTTGTATTTTGAGAATGTCGTGCTTTTTAGGATTTTAGAGATTTCTTTAAATGAGAATAAGATAATCCCGAAGTAGATCGTGTTGATGGTTAAGACATAATACATTGCGAATATGCCGTAACCGAGTAATATTTCTCTCATGCCTCTCCCCTTTCTACCAATTACATGGCGTCAATAAGCTCTTGGTCTTTGCCGAAGTAGGTTTCATAAATCGATAGTTTACGATGGTAATCCGCTACTTTACGATTCGTAGAATACCCAGCAGCGCTTTCTTTCAAGTATTCATGGATCATTTCAAAAGCGATCGTTCCGTTTCGTAAATTGCTTACTGCAAGCTTACAAAGGGTACGGAAACCAGAATCCCCTAGCTGAGAAAGGCTCTTCGCACTCTTCCTTGCAACCTGTTTATTCTCATCTTGAACACCTAGTTCAAGTACTTCTTGATACTTCTTCACGCCTGTCTGGCCAATCCATTCTGCTGTAAACAAGCGAACTTCTTCATCTTTAAACTTCATGAACTGTTCCATTTCTTGTAACGATGAACCTCCAGAGGCAACCATTAGCTTCGCTGCGTTCATACGAATATCGTAGTCGTTTGAATTGAGGTGAGGCCTAAGGATGGAATGCATTTCAGAATCCGGCTGGTCTCTTAACCCAAACAGTCCCACCTTCGTAAGTTCTGGGTTTGGTTCCTTTAATAAAGAAATGAATGGTGCGTGTAAATCCAAGTCAGACTCTTGAGCAATATCTACAATTAATTGATAGTTATTCTCTTGATCCTTAGCTAGATAGTGAATCATATCATTGACTTGCCCTGTGGATGTTGCAGTTTGAGCAATGGACCTTGCTATGATAAAACGTGTTGAGTCTTTCTTATTTTTATAAAGCATTTTACAAAGGGTCGGAACAGCTTCCGCGCATCGCATAGCCCCTAAGTTATAAGCTGCTTCAAGGCGAACGTAATGGCGCCCACTCTTCAATCGTTTTAAATTGAATTCAATGAGGCCAAGATCTTTACATAATTGGATTAGCTTTTCACGTTGAGCTCCTGATAGACGCTCGATTCGTTCAACTAACTCACGTTGAAAGACCTTCTTCTCAAATGTTGTGAGTTCAGCTTTTGGAACGTGCAACGATTCCTTGGCGTCTAATTGTTGCGTCACGTACTTGAAGTAACTTTCATGTTCTTGCATGACTTTTTCTGTTTTCTTATGTGTTCGTTTCTTCTTAACTTTAATGCCGATAATAATGGATGACATAATGGTCATGAGTCCTGCCAGTACATAAATGACATAAAAAGCCGCTTCTAAATTGAAAAACATACACAGTCCTCCTTTAGTTTGTATAAGCTTCTTTCATGTAATAAAAACTTCTTTTCTTTCGCTCTGAATACTTTACTTTGTTCCATTTATCCCATGTATAAGAGAACGATGTTTCGGCATACCTTCCAATAAGTGGGAGGAAGTTGATCGATTCAACGGATTCGGTCGTAATGCTTGATGACTCCTTTTGATCTGGATAGCTGACAACCTTTCGTTGACTAGGATCAGAAAAGCCGAGTAACGCCCAAGGAATCTTCATCTCGATTACGTTCCCTTTCATGTCCCAAAGGGCTTGCGGATCGTAATCCTTACTCTGGAATGCTCCTGCGTCCCCTCTTTTCAAACCTCCAACGCCTACATCTTCAAACGGATGGGCATGTCTTGTGTTTGGTGGTTCAAATTTAAGACTTACAGGTAATTTCCACGGAACAAACTCTTGATTTAGGGAAGGCTGAGTAGCTTGCTCGTCTTTATACAAACGATGATGTGGGTCATAATCTGATGAGAGCTTAACCTCACCCTCTTTACCACTTAGAGTAATGAGCGCCTCAACTCCCTCTTTTGAAGAAGAGACATCCGAACCACCTGGAAGCGTATCTACACCTAAGCGAAACGGCTCGCTATTTATTTCATAAGCTTCCGACAATTGAGCGTTAACATAGACATACCCTTCATCATGTGTGAAAGAAATTGTTTCTATAGGACCCTTCTTTACGTTATGTGTTTCTACATCTTTAAGGTCATCCCACTCTTCATTGCTACCGTCAATTCGGATGTCATCTTCTAAACCAGGGTACATGCCAACGAGTCCGTATGACGTTTCGCTAGATAGATAGTTAAACCAATAGGCTCGCCGACCCTCTTCAACAAATGGCATGGTGTTCCATGTTTTCTTAAACCATTCATCCTGCCAAGTGAAAAGAGCAGCACCTGCATAGCCTTCTTCAGTGATTAGCTCATACAGTTCAGCGTTCATCTTCCCTTGCTCCTCTTCTGTGTGACCTCCTTGGTCCCGATTGTACTGACCTAAGTGGGCGACACCGAGCGAAGATGGTAAACCAAACTCGGTAATCATGATAGGCATTTCAGCATGATACTCTTTCAATTCTTTGAGGTAGCCTTTGTATGCGTCTGGATTGCCTTCTTCGTTTAACACATCTTCATAAGCTTCACCCAGCCTCAAAAAATCAGGGTAGTAAGGGTAGGCATGGAAGGAAGCAAAGTAGCCTCCGTCCCAGTCCTTCTTCTTAATATGCGTAGCATCAATGCTTACCTTATCTTCCATAATGAGTGGTTCTTCAGGGTGTTTAAGTGGGTCTGTTGTCACCCAATTTGTAAAGGTCATTGGATGCTGCCACCCTTTTTCCTTTTCAAGTTGAGCTGTGTAATTTAAGAGTTCAGAAAGCCAAGATTCAAATGGGTTCGCCTCGTCTGATGCTTTGAAAGACTCCCCCTCAAATACGGCCTCACCTTCGTGAGTGTTGTTTGTGTTTTGAACCATCTTTGGATCCCACTCTGTTCCTAAATGCCAGGCGAGTAAATACGGCGCCGCATTTGTGTCGAATGTTCCGCTTGCTTTCCCCGCTTTTTCTTTAATCGTCGTTTCTCCGTAAACCGCACCAACCGCTCTTTCAATTTCTTTCTTAAAAGCGGATGTTACTTCAGGTGCTAGAGCATCATTTGTTTCATGTAGTTGTTCTACCGGAGACCATACGCCCTGAATGAAATAAAGAGGATCTTCAGGATGGTTACGGTTGAAATCGACTAGCGCTTCGTAAAACACCGGCTCGTGAATCGTATAAATGCGGACCGTATTAACTCCCATATCTTTCATACTTCTAAACCAACGTTTATACGTCTCTTGATCAAGAGGGAGTGATCCGGGATAGTAGCCCGGAAGAGTTGCCCCCAGGTTCACCCCTTTAATAGGAAGAGGCGACCAGGATTCATTTTGATAGATTTCGATTGTTTGTTGTTGGGTACGAAACTTCATCTTTGTGCCGTCTTGCATTGTTTTACTCTCTACGGGCTTACTCGTTGATAACAACGTATAGCTGATCGTTAAAACAACTGCAAGAAGAATAGCACCCACCCCGATCTTCTTGCCTGAGATGACTCTTGCCCCCCTCCTGTTAAGAAGTGTAGTTACATTTTCTTGTTTTTCTTTGTCTGTTGATTTGTTCTTGAAAATTATCTGACAAACATTTAACTTAAAATTGCTACTTGCCTTAGCACAGTTAATAACGTAACACGGTTCGACAGCTGCATCTTCGAAAACCCCACTTCGGAATCACGAATTTCGATTGCGTTGCCCCCCTGTTTCAGCTTTCGGTACTCGAATATGGAGGTACCACGCAAAAGCTTGAACCCTTGTCATAGCTGTTTTTCTCTAATTATGCGGGGGTGTAAAAGGTTCCGAAATGCGGGATTTTGAAAATAGGAGAACGATTCCATTATTGAAGCGCTTTCAACAAAAACAGCTGTTTTACGACATTATTTTCTGGGATGGAGGAACACAATGAGAAAGTCTTTTTATTTGTTTTTGTTAACAGGGGTCGCCTTTATATTACTTGGATTTAAGCATTCCCCAGATACAGATCACGCCATGTATGTTCACAAGGAGCAACTTGCGGGAGAAAGTGACCAAGTTCTTAAGGCAGCGGTGGATCAACAAGTCACCCTTCTTTACGTTGAGCTTGATCAAACCGAGTCCGATTCCTTCTATCAAAGCTTTATAGAACAAGCTAGTGAAAAAGGAATCGATGTATATGCATGGGGCGGAAATCCTTCTTGGGGACTTACGACTCATCAGGACGCCGTCACCGAATTTGCAGATTGGGTCAAGTCCTATAACTCACGATCAGGACAAACCTCTAGTTTCAAAGGCGTCAACATCGATATCAAAGCGTATCACTTACCTGAATGGGACGTGAACCAAGAACGCGTTTTACAGGAGTGGAAGAAAAATATTGAGGCTTTTACTGCTGAGGTAAAAGAATCTGAGTTAGAAGTCACAGCGACGATTCCTTTCTGGCTTGATGTACTTGAAACACCAGGCTCTGATGGGAAGCCTTTTCACGAATGGATGATTCATCAATTTGATCAAACAACGATTTTAGCCTTTAGGGAAACGCTTGAAGGTGATAATGGCATTATGTCGCTCATCGAAACAGAACTAGAAACAGCGGACGAGCTCGGTCGCCCTCTTTTGATTGGGGTCACTATGGAAGACACGGGCCTTGATTACGTTTCGTTTGCAGAAGAAGGAATTGCGGATATGAATATGCATTTAGGGGTCCTTGAAGAGCATGCAGGAGACTATTCGAGTTACAGTGGGACAGCTTTTCAAAGCTATCAGTATGTGAAAGACCAATTGAACCTCAATCCTGAGGAACCAATAGACTCAGGTGAATCAGAGGAAGCACATGAGTCTGTTCGAGGGACTTATATTTGGGAAGCCGAACGTTTGATTCAAGAAGGAGACGACATTTTAGCGTTTGCGAAAGAACAAGATATCAACTTCATTTACGCGCGTCTAGATTTACGCGAACCCTATTCTTCCTATAGTGGATTCGTTCAGAAGGCTCGTGAGGCAGGTATTGAGGTTCACGCAATGGGTGGTCACCCAACTTGGGCCAAGGAGAGCGAACGCTTTCGAATAAAGAAATTAATTGACTACGTGAAAGCCTACAATCAACAGGTATCAGCATCTTCTACATTCCAAGGCATCCATTTAGATATTGAGCCATATGTCTTAGACGAATGGGACCAAGATAAGGAAAACCTCTTATCCCAATGGATTAGCAACTTAGAGTTCTATGTTGAAGAAACGAGACTAAATTCCAACCTTGAAGCAAGCATGGATCTTGCGATGTGGTTTGACGAAGAACCCGCTCCAGGTAAAGGGATGCCATTTAATCGATGGGTCATCGAGACAATGGATCACACGTCTGTCATGGCCTTTCGTGATTTCACCGAAGGCGCTGGGGGAATTATGTACATGGCAGAGGAAGAACTTCAGCACGCAGCTGAATTGAACAAAGAAATCCTACTCTCGGTTGAAATGAAAGAAAATCCGTACGTGAACCATATTTCATTTTACGAAGAAGGCGCAGCCTATATGGAACAAGAAATTGATCAACTAAACACAAACTTAAAAGATCACCCAACCTACAACGGCACACTCGTCCACTCCTACAAATACTGGACCACCGCCAAACCATAAGCTTTACCCAACTAAAGCGTGCCAGACACCCTGCGTTGCTTTAACGCACTGACGGGTGTCTGGCACGCCCTATTGCTTTAACGCAAGAAAGAGGGACAGGCACCTGCACGGTTTTTGCTGTGCGAATGCCTGTCCCTCTTTTTTAAGGCTTTCTTTATTCGTTTATATCTTCATCAGAAATAATGCCAAGTTGTTTAGACTTTAATACGGCTTCAGCTCTTGATTTCACCTGTAATTTCTTAAAGATCTCAGTGAGGTTATATTCAATGGTGCGCTGACTCTTAAAATGATCACTCGCAATTTCTCGGTTACTTTTCCCTTTAGCCACTTCAATCAATATTTTCTGTTCCTTCGAATTGATCGATACATCTTCCTGAATCTCTTCTTGTTCTTCTTCCACTTGCTCTTCCTTAACACCATGGTCCACTTGCACTTCCATACGGCGTAACTGCTTGAACAATTGGATAGGCAATATAACCTTTCCTTTTAGAACCGATCGAATAGAAAGAATGAGCTGATCCCTTGGTTCTGTTTTATTTATGAACCCAGAAGCCCCTGCTTCAATTAGCGTGTTAAAGTATGGGCCAATATCGTACCCCGTATAGATTAAAATGGGCGCCTCTTTCCCAAGAGCGCGAACTTCTTTCACCAGTTCAATCCCATTCATCCCCCGCATACGAAGGTCAAATAGCATCACATCAAAATCTTGCTCCTGTACAAGTGGTAATGCCTTCCCAGCGGCATCCACAATCGTCACTTGCATATCTTCTTCTTTCTCGATCATTACTTTTGTACCTTCCCCAACAGAAGGATGGTCGTCTACTAGTAATATATGAATCATGTACGTCTCTCCCCACAAGTTAAGCTTAAATTGTCTATTTTTTATATGACTCTGTTAATGGAATTGATAGGATGTTTCCGTTAGCTTTTATTGAGAGTAAGGCGGGCCTGGAAACCACTCGCTTTCCTGTGGGGAGCTGGTGAGCCTCCTCAAGCGCTACGCGCTTTCCGGGGTCTCACCTAGGCTCTTCTACCCACGGGAGTCTCGCAGTTTCCAGGCCCACCTTTTCCATATTAGAGGGAACGGAAACATGCGATTTCGGAGAACTGAGCTCCCCACCTACACTACAATTAGAGGGTCCGTTTCTCTCACTATTGCCAGGACTTGCTGGGGGACTGCGAGACTCCCGCGGGGCAAGGAGCCTAGGGGAGACCCCACAGTGAGCGATAGCGAACGAGGAGGCTTCCCAGCCCCCCGCAGGAAAGCGAGTTGTCCCCCAGCAAGTCCAAGCTCTCCACTTGGCAACGGACCTATCTATTCCATAAACAAAGCCATCGATAGTTCTAACCCACCTTCATCGGATGAGAGGAACTCGACGTGTCCTTCTAAACTCCTCACACGTTGGCGAATTCCGGTGAGTCCCATACCTTTCGATAGATCTTGCTTATTTTGGTCAGGTAAACCAACACCATTGTCTTTATAATTCAACACAATCATCCCGTGATCACTCTTCAACTCAAATTCTACAAAACTAGCACCAGAGTGTTTGGATGCGTTATTCAGCAGTTCCTGAACGACGCGGTAGATGGCGAGGGAGTGTTCGTGATCTAGGGATGCTCCAAATCCTTCTGAATGGAAATCAACTTGGTAATCTGACCTCATACGGTAGTAATCCATAAGTTGACTTAATGCCTCTACTATTCCTGTTTCTCGTAAAAATGGAGGTCTTAAAAATGTACACGTTTCCCTGATCTGTTGAACCACTCCAAGCAAGCCTTCTTTCACTTCTGATAATTCTTCCTCAAACTGGTTCGGCATTTCTTTGTCATCCATCATGGCTTCTATTTTTCGGTACCAAACGAGCTGTTCCTGAAGTGCTTCATCGTGCAGGTCAGAGGCAAGGCGAGCCCGCTCTTTCTCAGATAAATTGAATAACAAGCGTGATAGCCAGAGGGGGGCATCGGTATTTTGGTACATAGAACGCTTTAATTCCTCTGTCACCCCTTCAATGAGCTGGAAATTCTCATAAACAATACTTGTATAATGAGCAAGCATTTGAAGCCAGTACCGTTCATCTTCGTTAAAAGGCGTATGGTTTACTTTCTGATCTACCCAAAGTAAGTAAAGGGCATCGTTACTCTCACTTACAAGAAAACACATCCCCTGATGAATCTTCACGTAGTCACCAGGTGCTTTCATACGGATTCGCTTATCCACATTTTCACGTAAAGCAATAACAGAGATCGTCTCATCCCCTTTGATCTCCTTCACATCCCACGTGTCTTTCCCATATTTCACAAGCGACACCCGGTTGACCGGCAAAACAGACTTTACTTCCTCGATCAACCGATCATCAAGCTCATCCCGATTTAACAACTTCGGTAAATCTTTCGAAAATCGATCAAGGCTAACCTGATAATTGAACTTCTCCCCAAACAGCTTAGGGCGTATATGTAATTTATCCTCTAAATAAAATAACAAGCCAAAGGAAACATAGAGCAAGATCGCAATACGAATCCACTGCACGACTGTAAACGAAGTTGCGACAACGAGTATACCAAGAATAAGGACCGTAAAGACAAGAGACAAAAAGGAATAATAACGAATTCTACTATTAATAAAATCAATATCAAATAACCGATTCGATAAAATGAGATATAAGAAAAACAACGGTAAAAATAACAAGAACACGGATGTAATGGAAGCAGGTATAATGTCTATTCCAATAATGGTACTCGGCATGGCTGTTAACAAAATAAAAGGAAGAAAAGAAATCACAATCCCAAAAATCATATTTTGAAAGACAGCTTTATGGGTCGTCTTCCGGTAACTAATGTATCGAGTAATTAAAATATATAAACATAAAAAGATCCCAAAAGAAAAACCAAACAATTGTAACTGTCTGATCAGCGAGTACCGATCCCCAATTGGGATAAAAATAGAGTAGGTATCCATTCCTACGATAAATAAATTAATCGTATAAAGAGATACAAGCATCCTACGACTGACAAGCTTAATCGCATATCGTTTAAAATAATGGCTTAAAAAATGCAAGAATAGAGCTGGCACCAATAATAAGGACAAGCCATTAATAAAGCGAGCCAAATCATCCGTCCTGGCCGAAGCTCCCGCACTAATATACCCATAACCCACAACAAGCAGGAACGCCGAAAACATCAACGCTGCTCGATCATCTCTTTTTTTCATATAAATAAATGCGCTAAACGTAAAGAGAACAATAAACACAAGAGCCGGTATGACCGTATGATACAGAAGTGTACTTGATAATATGGGCTCTTGATCTTCCACATCATACTTTTCCATAACTCCATCTTGAATCACTTTAATTTTTGAGAAGTTATCAATGACTCCAAACTTTCGGATTGAGCGGTGGGCTCCAGGGGGAATTCCATTCAGGTCTACAATTTTATCCCCTTTTTCAATCCCTTCTTCACTTGCCCAACCAATCGGATCCACATTTGTTACAACCCAATCACCCTGTTCGTCTTTCTTTACATTTAAACCAACATAAGGCTCAGTTATCGTTACATAGGAGAGATAAAACGCTATAGCAACGATGGCCATCCCCACTAATAGAATAGTGCGGGTACTTTGACGATGTATTTGCATAGAACCACCTTTTTAACGAGAAAAAATAGCCAGAGCATCTCTGGCTATTTCTTCTACAAAATCGATTGTTTCTTTTACTTCCAGAATGACATTTTCATTATTTCGCCTGTGTTCTCTGAATCAAACACGTCCGCTAATGCAAGCTCTTCTGTCTGAGATAGACCTTCAAAGCGAACCGCTCCATCTTTCCATTGCTTAAGAAGATCCGGATTTCCGACTAATTTCTCCACCACTGTTTGTAACATGACACATTCCTCCTATTAATTCCCCTATATTTTATTAAACTCACGAAGCATTCTTCATGAGGTATTCCTAAATAGATTGCATGACCTTAATCAGTTGGCCTTTGATCTCTTCTTGTCCATCCACGTCCTGTACCTTTTCAATAGCCCTTAACTGGTAAACCCGTTTTTTCACCATTGAATAGGTTATAGCAGACGATCTGGACGCCCACTCAAAGACCTCCTTCTTTCTCTCTAAGAAAGCATCTTCTGTAATGACCCCGCTATAATAGTGCCGAAGCCAGTCTGCTTCCTCTCCCTCATGTTCCATCAACTTAAGGGTCGGAAGCGTTCGCTTCCGGTGCAAGATATCATTCGTTGGATCGAGTCTTAGAGCATCGTCTATATCATTAGCAAGCTGAGCGGCACAACCAAACTCAATCGCGTAGGCTTTCACGAGCTCATCATCTTCCCCTTTTCCCAAAAGCGTTCCAACCATACAGGCTAGGGCCATGAGAGAACCTGACTTGTGCTCAATCATCCGGAAATACGTTTCTTCAGAGTGAATCGATTCTAGTAGGTCATGATGCTGGCCTGTTACCGCTCGCATTCCTGATTGAGATAGACGCGCAACCGCTTGTCCTGACGAATCCACTCTTTGAAGCATAGAAGTAGCGAGCATGATCAGGGCCGTCGAACCGTTCATTGAAAGGGCGATGGGCTCTTTTGTCCAACGCTTCTCTGATCCATCCTGGTCCTCTAGGTCATCCAGTATATCCAGAGCTAATATAAACGCTTCAACCGCAGCAACTGATCGAAGAGCCACTGAACGGTCCTGCCCGCCGAAAAGGGCATAATGAAGATGAACCATGCGACCAAAGGAAAACCCTTCTTCTTGTTTATGACTCACAAATGTTCCGAGTAATTCAACTAAGTCAGCGTCCCTGAACTCTTTATTAATCACGTTCAGAAGATGTTCTCCAATCTCATCATCTGTAAATACGTTCATTCTGTATCTTTTCCTTCCTTATAAAAGGAGCTTGTTCATCCCTGTTTCATATTCTTAAAATTCAAAAATAGACTACCACACTTCTCGAATCATTGAATAGGTATTAAAGTAACAGGGATCAGCATGAGGGAATAAATTCCTAGTTAATTGTAAAGAAACCGTTCACACCGCTATTCCCAGCATCCCAAACTAAACTTCACCCTCAAAAGGTACCGCTTACATTACAATTGTATTTCGAAAATAAGTACTATTTTCCGAGTTCATTCGATTTAGGTTGTCGAATTTTTTTAGTCCATTTTCTCCTTCACATCCACAAAAAAGCAGACCCCTTATTCCTAAAAGGTCTACTTCCTATGTGCAATAAAGGGATCACATTTTTTTATACAAACTTTAACGACATCTTTGACTTCAAAATGATAAGAAAGTAATTGGTTGCCGTTTCGACAAGAACCGAAGTTTTTCTCTTCTTCTGAACTAAAAATCCCAGACCTCTCAGGCCTTTGATTTTCCTATGAAGATCGCACATTATATGAATACGCTTGATCTTCATCAATCATCTTTTTCGCTGCATAAATTAAGACAAACTGTATGATAATGACCGGCAATCCCATTAGACCTGAGACAACTTCAAGGGGCGCCAAACCTCCGATTCTCATTAGAACGAGTGCTAACGTCGTGATAACAGCTGCGATAATAATGCGAAGGTTTTTTGGTGGCTCGTATTTACTCATATCTCTTGTACTTGTGTAGGCTGCCACTGTATATGTCGTTGAATCGAGTGTTGTCGTTAAGAAAACAAGCGCTACAATCATAAAGATCACAATCGCCACTTCCCCAAATGGAAGCGTTGATAGAATCTCTGGAATCGCAGCCATTCGTTCTTCTTCTTTTACAAGATTCAGAACTTCCATGTTCTCTTTCAAGTAGCGATGAATGCCGAGTCCTCCTAATACTCCAGTAGCCAACCAAGATATAAGGGTTGGAGCTAATAAGTAGGTTAAGATCATCTCTTTAATCGTGCGTCCTTTCGAGATCTTGGCTGCAAAAACACTATGAAGCATCGCCCAAGTGGCACTATAAGCAAACCAAAAAACAGTATTACTCTGGATGTGGGAAGCCTCTCCCTGCTGAAAAGAATTCGTGTTCAATGATATATTAAGATAATGGGATAGCAAGAACGAGACGCTATCAAAGAAGTAGTTAAGTATAAAGACACCAGGCCCCGCCACAATAATGAACACAGCAAAAAGGCCTGCTAAATACATATTAAAGGTACTTAAACGCTTGATCCCTTTTTCAATTCCTAAATAAGCACTGAGTGAAAACAGGAACACCCATACGATCGTAACAACAATTGTTAAACCAAACGTAACCTCCATATCGAACAAGGCGGATAAATTATGCGTAATAATGGGTGCGCCAAGCCCTAATGTGACAGAAGCACCGGCTAAAATACTAATGAGGAAAAGGGCATCAAGCATTTTCCCGCCCAAACCGTTCGTAAACCGGTCACCAAATAATACGCGACAAGCCTCTGAAATTCGCATAAGCGGACGCTTTTTCACATGTAAGATGTAGCCCATTGCCGGAGCAATCATAACGAAGATCGCAAAAACCTGAAACCCCCACAAAAACATGCTATACGCGTTCCCCCAAAGGATTGCTTGAGCCGTTCCAGGCTCTACACCCGCTGGTGGATCATTCGCCACAGATGTCCATTGCAGCATTCCAGTACGCATAATAGTTGACCCCACTCCCATGGCGATCAAGATCGATGCATACTCAAACAGTGTGAACCTTGGCTTTTCTTTCGGGTCCCCTAAGACAACTTGACCATACTTTGAAAACGAGAAATACAACCCAGCCCCAACTAAAAGAATGCCATACCAAAGATACCCCCAGCTAAACATATCCACAATAAATGAAAAAATCGAATTCAGCATGCTTAGTGATTCCTTTTCGTAAAGAGCAAATGGAATGCTAATCGCTACAATAATAAGTAATGAAGGAATAAAAATGCTGTAATCAATCAACTTTCTCCGCTTCATATAAACCCTCCTATGTAAACGTGTTCCTAATCCTCTACCCCAAACAAATCCCAATTAAAAGGAAAATTACTATTTTTAAATAATTTATTAAGTAAAAGGTCACTTTTTCATACTAAAGCGTGCCAGACACTCTTTGCTTGAATAAAGCACTAAAGGGTGTCTGGCACCCTTTATCTCTTTTCTACGTTAAAGCATATATACAGAATATGGACAGTCTAGAAAAAATAAATAAAGCATCCCCCTTGAAATCTTCTCTCTTACCTTGTAATATAGAGAATACAAATTGATCCCCTCGCTCAATGAGGGAGCCGAGCCCTGCCATGTACGTCATTTCAGTATGTCTCAAACCGATGCTTGAACACAGGGATCTTTACATTTCATACTTGCCAACAAGCCCATTCTTTTGGGAAGTTGAATGGTATGATGCGAGAACCCACCTGCCTACGCGGGTTTTGAGGCAACAGAAAGACGGCAGAGCGGGACGGCTACATAACTTCGACTTTTACAACCTCTTCACATTGTGGAGAGGTTTTTTTGTGACGAGAATCATTTTCAAAACTCACTCTTGTTGGGTGGGTAAATCAAATCTTTATAAATCAAAATTTTGCCCAAACATTTTTTTTCATGCAACGTACGATATACAGAATCTAATAAAGGAGATGATTATATGGCAAATGGATTTTTAAGAGATTTCGTACAAATTATCGGAATTGCAGATCCTTCTGAATTTCCTGTTATCGGGGAAGATACTCGATACACCCAGTTCTCAGTTTTAGAAAGGTTAGAAATCCCCGAAGTTAAACCAGATGTCGAACAGATCAACACACTTCTTATTGAAGCTGAAATTACGAGCACCCGTAACATATTTACACCTATTGGGGTAAAAGTAGTAGTTGAAGGAATCCTTCGTCAAAAAGTAATCTACACCGCTTTAGTGGAAGACCAATCTGTCCACTCCGCTCATTTTGAACACCCATTCTGTACGTTTATTGATATACCTTTAGATGTTCCAGCAGGTCAAACGGTCCCTGCATACCTTGCCTCTCTAGGTTTATCGATTAACGACATCCTTGCCTCTGAAGTTGATATCCTAATTGAAGATGTTGAGATTAACCTTCTTGATCCTCGTACTATTAGCAAGTGTGTTATTTTATTCACTTACGCAAACTTAAACCCAGCATTATTCCCATTAACATGTGACTGCTCATTTACTGCAACTGGTTTGACTACAACAATTGATATCCTAGGTCTAACAGGAGTAACTGCGACACTTGACACTAGCATCTGTCCGGGCTGCGACCCAGACGGTAGTCTAATAAACCTAAACTTAGCTCTCCTAGGTGTGCTAGATTTAGACATTAACGTTGATTCTAGTTTAATTACAGATATTACTTGCAGCCCTGATAATACTACACTCACAGTATTAGCAGCAGGCGTAAACGGGGGAGCATTAGGTACAAACTTGGATCTATCCCTAGTTATTGATACAACAGCGGACACCGCTACTCTAGTCCTTTCTGCTCTAGGTACGGAAGTATTAAATGTAACCTTCCCAACTCTAGGTGGGGCTACTATCACGGATTGCCCATAATATAATAAAGAAAGGATGAATAAAATGGCTGACGGTATTTTAAGAGATTTCGTACAGATTATTGGTATTGCAGACCCGAGTGAATTCCCAGTAATTGATGCAGATAACCCGAGCACACAAATGGCAATTCAAGAGAGGTTGACGATTCCGGATGTAAAACCAGATGTGGAGCAAATTAATACATTGCTTATTGAAGCAGTGATTACAGGCACAAGAACCATTTTCACTCCGACTGGTGTTAAAGTAGTGATTGATGGCTTCTTGCGCCAAAAGGTAATCTATACTGCACTTGTTGAACAACAATCTGTTCACTCGGCACACTTTGAACATCCGTTCTGCACCTTTATCGATATTCCGCTAAACGTTCCTCAAGGAGAGACAGTGGAAAGCTTTCTTGCTAGTCTAGGACTTTCATTGAATGATGTATTAGCCGGTCCTGTAAATATTTTGATAGAAGATGTTGAAATTAACCTACTAGATCCGCGGACTGTAAGCAAATGTGTCATTGTGTTTGCATACACAACTGTGAACCCAGCTCTAGTACCTTTTCTTGCCTAAACAAATAGTCTTTCTGCTAGCTAGCAGAAAGACTATTTTTTGCTTTAACTCCTCACTCCGCCCTCCAGTTCACATACACTATACTAAGTCTAAAATTAAGGAGTGTTAACATGCCTTCAATACCTTATAACGACATGATTTCATACAACGGCATTGCATCTAATAACGAGTTCCCCGAATGCCCTCTTGCGTATAAACAATTTACTATTATCGAGAATGCCTACGTACCTAAGTCTAAGCCTAACATTGAAGAAGTCAACAGCATTAGTGCTTCGGTCATCATCAAAGAAGTTAAATTAATTAATTCCCCCTATGATACTAAACTTTTGGTAAGTGGGGTTATAAAACAAAAAATTATTTACACCGCTCATAAACCAGACCAGCCTGTGCATAACTTTCATTTTGATATACCCTTTTGTGAATTAATCATATTAGATGGGAAACAACACTGTCACGATTCATTTGAGGTCCAGGCTTTTATAGAAGATATTCATGTCTTTTTCACCGGAAAGCGTAAATTGAAAGTATGTAAAGTTATATGCCTTTGCGTAACACATAAAAAAGGCAATCTCACTAACCCAAAGCAAGGTTGTAATTTCGAGCATAAAGAACATTGGGATTGCTAAGAAGGAGTTTGAGAGTCCATAGAGGCAGTGCTATGCCTACAATTAGGAAGTACCTCTATAGAATAGTTTGAGTAAAACCTAACTAACAAATATTAGAATGACTTTACATTTGGAGGTGTTTTTCTTATGGGTTCGAAAAGAAAGAGAAATTTTTCACTTAAAGCTTAGGAGTGGATGATCTAATAAGGAAAATGATGCAACTTTATTGAACCTTAAATGTCATTTCTACAGGATCATCACCTTTCTCCATAAATTGAAATAAGATCTTATATATTTGGTAATGGTCTGGCTAAATCAACGATACCAACCTCTACTACCTTAGAGGTGCCGATTACTTGGGGGAAAATAATCGCTACAATAAATTTGTTCATAAAACGTTGCATAACTTAATCCTTCCCCCCTATTATATACACTATTTCATTAAAAAAGGGCATAAAAAAGCTACCATACAAAAGGATGGTAGCTTTGAGGATAAATTATGATGCTTGTGTTTTCCCTTCACCTAGAGCTTGAAGACGCTCGTTCCACTGTTCTTCCGTTAAGTCGTGCTCAACGACATAGCGGTTACGGTGGTGAGAGCGGCACTCCGGGCTACAGCCACGAACATATTTGTGCTCATTCTCTTCTGAAGTAATAATTTGTTTATTACATTCAGGGTTTGCACAATTAACATAGCGCTCACAAGGCTCTCCGTCGAAGTAGTCTTTCCCTACAATGTTGTGTTCAACCTGGTTAATCGGTACACTAATACGCTCGTCAAAGACATACATTTGACCGTCCCATAGTTGACCTTGTACTTCAGGGTCTTTCCCGTAAGTGGCAATTCCTCCGTGAAGTTGTCCTACATTGTCAAAGCCTTCACGCTTCAACCAACCAGAGAACTTCTCACAGCGGATACCACCTGTGCAATACGTTAAGATTTGCTTGCCTTCAAGCATTTCTTTGTTCTCGCGTACCCAGTCCGGAAGTTCACGGAACGTTTCAATATCAGGACGAACCGCACCACGGAAGTGTCCTAAGTCATATTCGTAATCGTTACGTGCGTCGATAACAATTGTATTTTCTTCTTGCATACGTTTATAGAATTCTTTCGGGTCTAAATACTCACCGGTTAAGTCATGTGGATTAATATCATCTTCTAAACGAAGCGTTACTAGCTCAGGACGAGCGCGGCAGTGCATCTTCTTGAATGCATGACCCTCACTTGCATCTACTTTGAACGTAGTGCCTTCGAATAGTGGATGATTTTTCATATCTTCCATATATTTTTCTGTTTGTTCGATCGTACCAGAAACCGTACCATTGATTCCTTCACTTGCAATCAGGATACGACCTTTCAAGCCAAGCTCTTTACAATACTCTAAGTGCTCGCTTGCTACTTGTTCCGGATCATCAATCTGAACATATTTGTAATACAATAACACCTGGTAATTTTGTTGTTTTTCCATCTTAATTCCACCTCTATTTATATTTGCAGGATATAAAATTAGGCTACAATGAAACCAATCATATAATCACTACTACAACACTATATTTTATACACCCTCCCCCCTAAAAGTCAATCTCCATTTTCTTGGAAGACCCTTTAGCAAAGTAAAGCTTGCCAGACACCCTTCTCTCCTTTAACGTACTGATGCGTGCCAGGCACGCACCTTTTCTTTAAAGCACTGAAGGGTGTCTGGCACGCGTTGCTCCTTTAAGGCGCTGAAGCGAGCTGAATCTTTATGTTTTATGAGGGCGATACAGGGGGAAGTGTTTAGTAACAAATACATTTAATCTATTTAAAGGAGTTGATGATCGAATGGGACTGTTATCGAAGGCATATAAGGCTACGAGGTTAAAGAACGATGCGAGTGCCGTGAAGCATGGACGTGGCGGTGAACGGATGAAACATCGCGCAGCTGAAAAAGGGATTCGCAAAGTCGTAAAACGCGTCTTTAAATAAACATAAACAAAAAGCAGGAAGCACGTTCAACAATAAACGAGCTTCCTGCTTTTTTAGATTCTTACTATTTCTGCAGCGCCTTCTGAAAAGCCTGAGGGATTTTGGTTTCGAACTTCAATACTTTCCCCGATGTAGGGTGCTCAAAAACAAGCGCTTTGGCATGCAAGCCAAGGCGTCCAATCTGATTAGAAGTTGCTCCGTATTTCTTATCTCCCACGATTGGATGGCCAATGTCTTGCATATGGACACGAATCTGATTTTTACGACCCGTTTCAAGCTCAAGTTCCATTAAAGAAAAGTACTTATTTCCCTTTAACTTCTTATAATGAGTTACCGCATGTTTCCCGTCATTTTTACGCTGACTCGAATACATTAAAAATGTTTTCGTTCCCTTTAACCAGGACTCGATTTTTCCTTCAGGCTTCTTCACATACCCTTCCACTAATGCAACGTACGTACGCTCTTTGACCATGTCTTTCCAGTTATCCTGAAGCTTCAATTTCGCTTCTTCATTCTTCGCATACACCATAATTCCTGAAGTATCACGGTCTAAGCGGTGAACGATAAACACACGGTTCTTCAGCTGCTCGCGTTTCACATGCTCGGTTAATTGTTTATAAGCCGTTTGTTCCTTTTCCTTATCTGAAGCCATCGATAACAAACCAGAATCTTTATCAATGACGATAATATCATCATCTTCATGAAGAATCTTCAATCCACTAAACGTAACCTTCGACGGTGCTGGTGTCTTTAACACCTTAACCGTTTGTCCTTTTTTGATCACGGTACTATGCTTTGTCACGGGTTCATCATTTACGACCACTTGGCCTCGGGTTAGGAACGATTTGATCGAATTTCGACTCTTGCTTTTTATAGAATCCATTAAAAACGGTAGTAATTCAGTTGTCTCATGAACGTCAAATGTAAAGAGAGGTCCCTTTTTCTTTCTTGGTGTTGGTCCTTTTTTAGCCACAGTATTCCTCCTCAATGTATCCTTGTAAGCGTACCACGTCCAAAGAGGAGGTGCTACACCAATCTATATTAATCCTGAGACGTACGGTAGTAGAGCCCCATTGGGAAAATTCGCTTTGCTTCGTTCTCCTGCAAATTCTCATCCTTAAGACCGTACGTAATCATGTTAATGCGGCTGTCCATCATATCAATCTGATGCACAACTTCTGCTTCTAAAATCTTGCTCTCAACAGGACTTCCGTATTCCAGCTTCCCGTGGTGAGCATTAATCACGTGCATAAGTTCGTACACCTCATCCGCTTCCTTACGCGTCCACTGCATCTCATCTTTTAATACCTGCACTTTGCGATCGATGAACATGTTAATAATCGTAATATGTCCCAGGAAATTACCGACCTTAGAATAGTCAGGCGCGAAGTAATTCGTATACTCGACCACTTTCCCCATATCGTGAAGCGCAATCCCAGCCATAACGAGGTCCTTCTTCACTTCCTTATACTGACCGGAAATATGATCGCCCAGGCGTAGCATCGATACTGTATGATACAGCAATCCACCTGTAAAGCAATGGTGATTCGACTTTGCCGCCGGATAGGTAATGAACTTGTCTTTATGCTCATCATACAAACGCTGACAAATCTCCTTCAGAACCGGGCTCTCAATATTTGCAATATAATTTTCATACTCTTCTCTTAAGCTTTCAATTGGCTCCGGAGCTGATTCTAAATAATCTTCAACCTGAACCACACCTTCTTCCGGAAAACCAAACTCGTCAATCGTCAACTGAAGCTGCTCGCGATATTCACTCAATTTCCCTTTAATGTGAAGCACATTTCCATTCTCAAAAACCTTCTTAAGCTGAGCCAGGTCATGGTTGTTAAATTTATTCTCCCAAAGCTTTGTTGAAATACTTTTCTCCTGCTTGCCTAATGTAATATTAAAAAAAGGCACGCCACCTTTTGTTGTTGCTTCTTGCGCTGATTTCACAAGGGCGTAGCCATCAAAATAAAGTCCTGATTCATTTAATTCTTTAAAATCTGTAATCGTCATGTCGTTCTCCTCCTCTAAATCCTATCACGAAGTCATGTGAACCCATTATATCAGGATACACCTCCGACGGATAGAACCGATCTTTCCTCAACCAACTTTTGTTTAGTCTGGAATCTTATGGGTATATGTTTATTAGACAAAGGCCGGCCTTCCTAAATCATTCAAGTACGAAAGGAGAAACACATGAAGAAAGTCACATCTGTTTTTTGGATTACATTAGCCATTACACTCGCCGCATCCCTATGGGGTGTACTAGCACCTAAAAATTTTGAAACAATATCTGGAAATGTCAAAACATATATTTCGATTCACTTCGGTTGGTATTATTTATTACTTGTATCGATTTTCGTCCTCTTTTGCCTTTATATGATTATAAGTCCATTTGGCAAAATAAAGCTTGGAAAACCAGGAGATAAACCTGATTATAGCTATTCCACATGGTTTGCGATGTTATTTAGTGCAGGTATGGGGATTGGACTTGTATTCTACGGGGCTGCTTCTCCCGTTTCCCACTATATCTCAACACCTCCAACTGCTGAGGCAGGAACAACAGAAGCGATTCGCGATTCGATGAGGACAACCTTTTTCCATTACGGCGTACATGCATGGGCGATTTATGCTGTCGTAGCGCTCGTTCTCGCCTATTTTAAATTCAGGCACGATAAGCCAGGTCTTATAAGTGCGACACTTGAGCCTCTCTTTGGAGAAAAAATGAAAGGGCCAATTGGCAAAACAATTGATGTAATCGCTGTTTTCGCTACCATCGTCGGAGTTGCCACAACGCTTGGATTTGGCGCAGCACAAATTAATGGAGGGTTTACATACCTTCTAGGCATTGAAAAACAATATTGGATTCAACTCGTTATTATTGCCGTCGTCACCGTCTTGTTTATGCTGTCGGCCTATACTGGCTTGAGCAAAGGAATTAAATATTTAAGTAATGCCAATATGGGGATCGCTGCCGTATTATTTGTTGCCATGCTCATTATTGGACCTACTATGTATATCTTGAATTCGTTTGTAGATACACTCGGGAACTATGTTCAAAAGCTACCAGATGAAAGCTTACGCATTTCACCAAATAACGATGAAGAACGGCAGTGGATTATGGACTGGACCGTATTCTTCTGGGCATGGTGGATCGCCTGGGCACCATTTGTAGGAATCTTCATCGCTCGCGTATCAAGAGGGCGCACCATTCGCGAATTCCTATCTGGCGTTCTCCTCGTTCCGTCCCTAGTCAGTTTCCTATGGATGACAACGTTTGGGATCTCAGGCATTCAAGCACAAAAAGACGGAGCAGATATCGCAAAGCTACCAGACGAACAAGCGCTTTTCGGTGTGTTTGACCAGTTCCCATTTGCCGTCGTGCTCTCAGTACTCGCTATGATGCTCATTGCCACTTTCTTTATCACATCAGCCGACTCAGCCACATTCGTACTCGGCATGCAAACAACAAACGGGTCCCTAAACCCACCCAAAACCGTAAAATTCGCATGGGGCGTTTCCCAATCCACCATCGCAGCCGTCCTCTTATACACCGGAGGACTAACCGCCTTACAAAACGCCCTCATCACAGCAGCCTTACCCTTCTCCTTCATCATGATCCTAATGGTCTTCTCTCTCTACAAGGCCTTACAACAAGACAAAAAAGAACTCGACCAACAAAAAAACAAATCAACATCAAGCAGTTACTCGGCTTAACAAACTAAGGGCACCTTGTACAAGGTGCCCTTAGTTTTTCCCTGAGAAAGAGGATTGTTTCCTTCTCGATAAGCTAGAGGAAGGTAGTCCGAGAAATCACTCGCTTTCCGCGGCGAGCTGGGAAGCCTCCTCAGTCGCTTCGCTCCCTCCGGGGTCTCCCCTAGTTTAAAAGCGCGGGCGTGGTGCGTAGGACCGTACGGACAAGACACCTTTTTGGAAAAGGCGTTTAGCCTTTGTAAAAAAGATGACTTGTCTCGCTAGGTCCTCCACGCCGGAACTAGACTGGCTCCCACTGCCACAGGAGTCTCGCAATTTCTCGGACCACCTTGACCATATTGAGAGAAGCGGAAACGCGTCATAGTTGAGATAAAAAGCTAAGATAGGATGATTCTAATTAATTGAGAAGGAAAGTTCACCTTTTATTATATTTTTAGAACCCACTCAGGTTTCACACCACTTCATTAAAAAGTGGATGCTCGAAACATTGCCCAAGCGAGGCCGTTAACCAATATAACGCCGGGGGGGTGTCTGGGGAACGGGGAGACTCCTGTGGGAGAAAGAGGTCGACGAGACCCCACAGGGCATGCCTTTTGCCCGAGGAGGCTAGACAGCTCGCCCACGGAAAGCGAGTCGTTCCCCAGACACCCCCTAGCACCTCCCAAGGTAACGGCCTTATTCCACAACCCCAAAATCGATAAATTTCCTCAGTTTTTGAAACCTACCCCTCTGAAAATACGTAAAGATGTCATATAATAGAAGATACAAGGAACTTCTTGAAGGAGTCGATAACATGAAGTCTGTATTAATGAAATTCCTGTATGGCGTTTTAGCATTCCACGTAATGGTCATCTCCTGGTTCATCTTTTTCCTAGGAGACCAAGGATTCATTGCATCAAGCTTTTGGGCTACCCTTGTCGCAGTAGGAACATACTTATCCCTTCAGCATCTGGGCAATCGCAGAAAGTTAGCAACCAACCAATTGACGCGGAAAGATTACCAATACATTATGAAGAATATAAAAGAAGCAACCGAAAAGAAAAAGCGACTAAACAAAGCATTATTTAGCGTACGTTCTGTTCATGCGCTTAAAGAGATCGGACAACTTAACCGTTCTGTCTCACGTGTCCTTAAAGTTGTAAAGAAAGAACCGGCTCGATTTTATGAAGCGGATCACTTCTTCTTCTACCAGCTCGATTCGGTCGTGCAACTAACAGAAAAGTACACCTTTCTTGCCTCACATTCTCTAAAGGATGAAGAATCGAAGAAAGCCTTACATGAAACAGAGGACCTGATTCGAAAGTTAACATTTGCAGTTGAGAAAGAACTTGCCTCTATTCTTTCTAATGACTTCGAAGACTTAAGCGCTGAGCGAGAAATCGCCGAACACTCGATTCATTTGCAGGGATCTGGTACACCAAAGAAGGTTAAGCAACATGACTAACCATTCACTTCAACACGTGAGTGAAACGTTTAAAAGCTTAACAGAACACCAGCAACAGAGAGCGCATGAGCTAGCAGCAGAAATGAAGTTGGACAAGGGAATGGTTGAATTTGGACAAGACGTACAAGAACAAATTCGGACATTTTCCCACACCATCCTGGGGCAAGTAAAAGACAGCAACATGTCTTCAGCTGGAACGATCATGAATGAACTGCTCCATAATCTTGAAAATATTGATCCGGACGAGCTGTCGCATGAGCGGAAAGGCTTTTTCTCCAAATGGTTTCGTAAAAGCGATTCTGTCCATGCCACTCTATCCAAGTATCAAAAGATCGGTGCACAAATGGAGAAAACAACCGTCCGTTTGCGACGCTCCAGGGAAAGTTTACTCCAGGATAATGAGATTCTAGAACAGCTTTACCAACAGAACGAAACGTACTATGAGAATTTATGCACCCTTATTGCTGCAGGCGAAATCAAGAAAGCCGAATGGCTCGAGGAAACACTCCCTCGCCTGAAAGCTGAACTTGAACAGACCGCAAATGACCTGACACCTCAAAAAATTCAAGATCTTGAGGACGTCACAGAACAGCTAGATCAGCGCTTATATGATCTGCAAATAAGTCAGCAAATCGCCATGCAAACAGCACCACAGATTCGAATGATTCAACGAGCGAACCAAACACTAGCTGAGAGCATCGAATTTTCCGTATTAACAACGCTGCCAATCTGGAAACACCAAATTGCCATCGCCCTCTCTCAATATAAACAAAAAGAGGCCGGTCACTCGCAACATAAGTTAAATCGGAGAACAGATGAGTTGTTTAAACGAACCGCTCATTTGTACCAATCCGAAACACGTTCCAATTCTGCATTGAACAAAACCTTACATGAAACACAGCAAGACTTTGTTGACCAAATCCGAAAAACCATCCAGCTCCAACTTACAGAAACTGAACAACGTCACGTTGCAGAACAAACACTATCTTCATTGTCTGAATAGAAAAAGCCTGATTCCTTTAAGGAATCAGGCTTTTTACGTACATTTTATTCAAGAGGACAAGAGCACAAACCGTCTTTAATCTGACACATATGCTATCAAAAGTTTAAAAAAGGATCTGATCCCTAATGAGCCAACAACCGCTCACGGAACTTATGGACCTTCTTGATCATCTTGAAAATATAGCGAAGGAACAGAAGTTGGACCCCATCATAATAGACTATATTATTGCGCTTCGATACCATATCTTAAGGGAGTTTTATAATCACCAATCCTCATAGCTTCCCTTACTAATAGAGCAACCCTTTCTTACTTTTGTCTCATCAACCTCATACTGTTCAAAATAACAATTAGCGCAGCTCCCGTGTCACTAAGGACAGCCATCCATAGCGTCAGGAATCCTGGGAAAATAAGCAGAAGAGCCGCAAACTTCGTAATAAGTGAGAACCATATGTTCTGTTTAATAATCGATAAAGCTTTCCGACTTAGACGAATGGTGTGTGGCAATTTTTCAAGGTTATCTGCCATAAGCACAATGTCAGCTGTTTCCATAGCGGAATCTGTACCGGCACCGCCCATGGCTATTCCAAGGTCAGATGTTGCAAGGGCCGGCGCATCGTTAATTCCATCTCCGATCATCGCTACTTGTTTTCCTTCTGCTTGTAACTTCTGAATCGCTGTTACTTTATCCTCTGGTAATAACTCAGCGAAATAGCGATCAATTCCTGTCTCATCCGC
This sequence comes from Pontibacillus salipaludis, assembly GCF_014642405.1. Taxonomy (GTDB): domain Bacteria; phylum Bacillota; class Bacilli; order Bacillales; family BH030062; genus Pontibacillus; species Pontibacillus salipaludis. Next base: position 104,281 of record NZ_BMIN01000005.1, on the reverse strand, counting down.
AATTCGCTTTGCTGTCCCTTCATTATCGCCAGTCAGCATAACCACTTCATTGACCCCAACTCGCTTAAGCGATTGGATCGACTGGACGGTAATATCTCGTATCGTGTCGGCCACAGCTATAATTCCTAAAATTTCATGTCGGGTTCCCACTACAACAAGCGTCTTCCCTTCTTGCTGAAGGGCGTCGAGTTCCCCTTCCATGTCACCGAATGGAACGCTCCATTCTTGGAATAACTTCGGTTTACCAGCATAGTATTCAATACCATCAATGGTGGCTTGAGCCCCTTTTCCAGCAATGGATTTAAAGGCTTCCCCTTTTTTCGCAACAATTTGACGTTCTTCTGCATACGACGTGATCGCTTGAGCAATCGGGTGTGTGGAGTATTCTTCAATGGTCGTTGCAATCGCAACAAGCTCTTCTCTACTCCCCTTTGCCACTTTCACTTCGGTCACTTTTGGTTTTCCTTCTGTCAGGGTTCCTGTTTTATCAAAAGCCATCGCCTTCACAGCTCCCGCTTTCTCTAAAAACGTTCCGCCTTTAATCAGGACACCGTTCTTCGCTGCATTCCCAATAGCTGATACGATCGCCACCGGAGTCGAGATCACTAGCGCACATGGGCAAGCTACAACTAATAGGGCCAGGCCTTTATAAAACCACTCGCCCCATGCTCCTAGACCAACAAGTGGAGGCAGAATCATAACAGCAATCGCTAAACCGAAGACAATCGGTGTGTAAATACTCGCAAACTTGTCGAAAAAGGCTTGTGTTGGAGCTCTCTTTTCCTGAGCTTCTTCCACAAGATGAATGATCTTTGCAATCGTTGTATCTTTCACGTACTTCGTTACTCTTACTTCAAGTGATCCGCTCTCATTGACAGTTCCGGCGTAAACCGTATCGCCTGTTGTTTTATCAACCGGGAGTGACTCCCCTGTTATCGGAGCTTGATTGAGGCTAGATTCTCCTGATTCAATTTCACCGTCGAGAGGAACTTTCTCCCCTGGTTTAACGACAATCACATCACCTATTCGCACATGTTCGACAGCCTTTTGAACAAGCTGGTCTCCCTCTTTAACCGTGGCTTCAGATGGGGCCAGGTTCATTAAACTCCGAATCGATTCGCGGGTCCGTTCGATGGATCGATTCTGAAGAGTGTTTCCAAGAGCGAATAACCAAACAACCATGGCTCCTTCAAACCACTCTCCAATAATGGCTGCGCCTATTGCCGCTGAAGCCATTAGTACGTTCATATCAAGGGATCCACTCTTAATCGCATAAAAGGCGCTTCTGGCCGGCTTCCATCCACCAATAAGAATAGCCAAAGCATAAAAAGCCGTTACCCAAAGGGATGGTAGGGCTGTAAAGGATCCGACAAACCCTAAAGCCAATAAAGAACCTGAAACAGCCGTGCTTGAAAAGGCAATCGAACCTTTCTTCTTCGTTTCAGATGACTCTCCCGATTGTAGGGTTGCGTCAAAACCGGCACGCTGAACTTCTTTTACAATCTCTTTTGGTGTAGTGGAATGGGCAATATTCATTTTGCCTGTTGAGAAGTTTACATGTACTTCTGTCACATTCGAATTTTTACCAAGGTGTTTCTCAATCGTTTTGGCACAAGAACTGCAATCCATACCTTCTATCTTATAGGTTTCTAAGTCTGCATCCTGCTTTACAGATTCGGCTTCAAAACCGAGCTTCCGCACGTGCTTTGGAATCTGTCCATATACTTCATCATTCTCAGCTCCAACCGCAAGCTTCCCTGTACTATAGTTAACTTTTACGAAATGGATGCCTTCTGTTTTCTGTAAGCCTTTCTCTATCGTGGCAGCACAAGATGGGCAATCCATCCCTTTGACGGTGTACTCTTCTATATGTTCATTTGTCGTTGAAAAAGAGTCTGTAGCTGTTTCTTCTGCTGTAGCTGCTTGTTCCGTTGAACAACAAGAGGCTACAGGTTCCTCTTGCTTCGCACTAGAACAGCAAGGATCTTTTACAGCTTCTATTACGCTCGTTGAGCAACAAGAAGTCTCTTCGTCCACTTCTGTTTGACTAGAACAGCATGCATTGTCTGTTTGTTGCTTCTTCTTTTCCTCCATTTTTGAAAGTCCTCCTCTCTTCCAAAGCAATTGTTTTTATTATTCGTTCGCGTGAATTAATGCAATCGATACAAGCTGGTGTACGTGATCATCGGCTAAGGAGTAAAAGACGAGTTTTCCTTCTTTTCGTGATTTAGCCAGGTTCATATCACGAAGCAATCGTAAATGATGAGAGGCCGTTGCGGTTGTCGAACCGATAATATTGGCCACATCACACACGCAGAGTTCCTTCTCAAGCGTTAACGCATAGGCTATTTTCATACGTGTTTTGTCAGATAAGGCTTTAAAGAGCTGTTCAACACCTGATGCTTTCTCGATCTGGGGTTGAACACGCTGGACCAGTTCCTCATCGTAACAAAACGTGTCACATGTATCGTTATGCCCTTTTTTTATTACTTTTTCACTCAATGGAAGACACCTCATTCTAATGATCGTTTGAATATGTATTTATAGTCTATGTTCCAATTAAGAAAACGTCAACATTTTTCATTCAAATATGCGTTTGAATGAAAAAACTTGCGGGAGTATCAACAATAAACATGAATTGGATCAACATTCAATACATCAACCGATCTCACAAGCAACTTACATCCACTCCAACAAAAAAATTGCCCTGCACGAATGCAAGGCAATTCAATCTTGTTATTTCGGTTCTTCATCTTCCTCTTCGCTCGTTAAATCTGGTTCTGCTTGCGCGTTTGCGGAAGGTTGGTTTTCTTCAAACTGAGGTGCTTCTTCTGATTCCTTCGTAGCAGATGCTTCCCGCTTGTGCTGATCCGGATTCAGGTCAAAATTGTTCACGTTCCCACGAGATACATAGCTCTCAAGCATCGCTTTTAAATCCATTCCTGTTGTCTCTTTCAAAGATTCCTGGATTCCTAGCATCGTTGACGTTACGCTGTTAGCGACGCGAGAGGAACCGCCTTGGGAATTCGATCCACCCATGTCGATCACTTTCATGTCTTTAATTTGAGATAGAGGGGCTGACACTTTCTCAGCGTATTCAGGCAGTACAGAGATAAGCATTTCCATAATTGCTGCTTCGCCGTAGTATTCCATCGCTTTTGCCATGCGTTCTTTGGACTCAGCTTCTGCAATACCCCGCTGGCGAATCACTTCTGCTTCTGATTCACCTTTAATGCGCTCTTGGTCTGCTTCTGCTTGGGCGCGTTTTGTTAACTCATAGGCTTCTGCATCCGCAATGGAGCGACGACGTTTGTTCTCTTCTTCTTCAAGCTCAACGGCACGTTGCTTCTCAATATACTGAACTTTCAGCTCTTCTTCCTTCACCTGTTGAGCCAGCTTCTGCTTCTCAAGCTCTCCTGCTTGGTCAGCATTAGCACGAGCGCGGTTCGTATCTTTTTGGAACTCAGCCTCGCGAATATCTTTCTCTTTTGTTGACTCCGCAACGGCCGTTAGGCGACGGTTTTCTTCGTCTTGTGCTTCCTGGTCGTTCTTCGCCTGGTAGATGCGCGTTTCCTTACGAGCATCTGATTCTGCCATATCCGCATTCTTCTGAACTTCGGCAATATGTGGACGACCTAGAGCATCGATGTACCCATTCTCTTCATCCACGTCTTCTACATCATTTAATGCAAAAGAAGTGATTTCAAAACCCATGCCCTTAAGGTCGGCTTCTGCTATGTTTTTCACCTGTGTATTAACTTCTTTAAAGTCATTATAGATCTTCTCAATTGGAAGAGAGGCAATGATGGAGCGAAGGTGACCATTTAATACGTCCTTTAACTCTGATTCACGTTCGTTTTGCTTCTTACCAAGGAATTTCTCCGCAAAGTTTGCCATAATCTCAAGCTCACTTCCGATACTGATGACGGCTGTACTTTGCACCCGAACCGGGATACCTTCCTTCGTATACGCCTTATCAGAATTAACCTGTAGCTGGAATGACGTTAAATCAATCGGTGTTGCTGTTTGGAACATACGAAGACGATATCCGCCACCGCGAATGATCTTAACAGAACGACCATTGTCATCCTCAAATACGTTCTTCTCTTGCTCCGGATCTCCAAGCTTTGGTCCGGTAACAATGAGTGCTTCATTGGAACTAGCTGTCTTGTAACGCACACGGAAAATAATAAACGTCACGATTCCGCCGATTAACAACAGCGCTCCTAAAATGCCTAAAATAATAAAAATTACTGCTCCTTGTAACATCAAAGTCCCCCTATTTTTTTACTTTTCCTACATTAGTGTAGCAATCCTTTCCAAGTCAGTCGACCGGTCATTTGGAAAAATTGTATGTTTCTTAGTAGTATTTACCGAAAAAGGGTGGGCTTTGGTTTCAGGTTTTTTCAAAATTATTATTAAATTATGGTTAATATAAACGTCTTGTTTACATGGGATGAGAATAAGGATGGCCGAGGAAAACACTCGCTTTCCTGTGGCCCCACATGATGTGGGGTCGTTCGGCGTTGTCACAGGACGTGACGATCTTAGTCGAACTTCCCTATTTCACCCCGAGCTTCCTCGTTCGCTACCGCTCTCTGCGGGATCTCGGGAGCCCGTTTTTCCACGGGAGTCTCGCATTTTCCTCGGCCATCCTTTGCCTAAATTAGAGTAAACAAAACGTTACCTTATCGAGATATAAAATCATATTAATTAAATCATTAAGATTTTATCCTACTCTTACGAGACCGTGTATAAATTTCAAAATCCAATGTAAGGTACTGGAAATAAAAAGAAAAATAATGTAATATATAAATTGAATAATGTAAGATATACATTACATTATTCGCAAGGGGTGAGATGTTAAGTTGAAAAACAATGTAAAGGTCGCTCGTGTGCAGGTTGATTTAACGCAAGCGCAGTTAGCTGAGCAGGTGGGTGTGACGCGGCAGACGATTAGTTTGATTGAGAAGGGAAAGTACAATCCTTCGTTAAAGTTATGCCTTGAGATTTGCTATGCGGTTCAGAAGACATTGGATGAATTATTTTGGATTGATAGGGAGGAGTGATTGTGATGAATTATTTTGGATTGATAGGGAGGAGTGATTGTGATGAAAAAGATTAAAGATGAACGGTTAGTGTTGAAGAATTTGAAGAATATCCGAACGGCTTACGTGATCCAAACGCTTGGTATTATAGGAATATTGGGGTATGACGTTATTCAGGGTGGCATGGATCGAATGATGGCCAATCCATTATGGAGTGTCTTTATGATCACTGCTATTATCTCAAGCTTATTGTCGATGAACGTAAGCGTGGACGAATACCCAACTCAACAATCGCCTAAAAAAGGGTTTATACTTTCCATTATAGTTGTCACTTTTATAGCAATAGCAGCCGGAGTAGCCATCTCATTAAGTTCAGGGGTAACAACCGGTGTTTTGATAGGTGGGGTCATATTTATATGTGGTGTTCCACCATTCGCTTATCTTTTTTACTTACGGAAACAGCGCCATGATGAAGAACTAGACGGGTAAGATCGCATTCTTATACTCCCACACAAAAAAAGCGTCAGAAGCTCAAACAAGCTTCCGACGCCTTTTACTTGTTTATTTTACTGTAAACACCATCGCTTCATATGGCTCAAGTTCAACCTCCTTAAGATCTTCAGCGTCAACAACTTGCCCTTCACGGTTCGTTAAGAACACAGAACCTTGCTTACCAGAAAAGTCATCAAGCTCTGCTGTTTGCTTCTCACCTGTGAAGTTACACAACACTAGCAGCTGATCAGATTCAAGTGTGCGGGTGAAGGCATAAATCGCTTCATTATCTTCTAGCAGAAGATCGTAACGTCCATACACGACAACGTCGTTCGATTTGCGTAACTCGATAAGTTTTTTATAGAAATGGAAAACAGAGTCCGGATCGTTCACTGCTTCTTCTGCGTTAATCTCCGTATAGTTCGGGTTCACAGTAAGCCATGGGGTTCCGTCTGTAAATCCACCGTTCTTACTAGCATTCCATTGGAACGGGGTACGAGCGTTGTCACGGCCTCTGTGGTGGATGCGCTCAAGGACTGAACCTGGGTCTTCCCCGAAATCATTCACTCGCTCTTCGTACATATTTAAGGACTCTAGATCCTCATAGTCTTCAATCCGATCAAAGGCTACGTTAGTCATGCCGATCTCTTCACCCTGATAAATGTAAGGTGTTCCTTTCATCATATGAAGACACGTTGCAAGCATTTTCGCAGACTTCTTACGGTACTCGCCGTCGTTACCGAAGCGAGAAACGACTCGTGGCTGGTCATGGTTGTTCCAGTACAGACTGTTCCACCCTTCTTCCTCAAGCGCATACTGCCATTTTGAAAGAATAGATTTCAATTCTGTTAGTTTCCAAGGATTAAGGGTCCACTTTCCAAGCTCACCGCCGCCAATATCCATATGCTCAAAATGAAAGACCATATTTAATTCCTCACGGTCATCTGCCGTGTACAATTTCCCCTCATCCGGCGTCGCTCCTGGCATCTCTCCAACCGTCATGACGTCATACTTCGATAGGACTTCCTGGTTCATTTCATGAAGGAATTCATGAATACGCGGACCATTCATAAAGTACTTTCCTCCATCACCGTACTGCTTGCCAGGATGAACTTCACCGTCTGGGAAACGTGGGTCTTTCGAAATAAAGTTAATGACGTCCATCCGGAACCCATCAATACCTTTATCAAGCCACCATTTCATCATGTCATACACGTCTTTACGAACGTCTTGGTTCTCCCAGTTTAAGTCTGGCTGCTTTTTAGAGAAGATGTGCAGGAAGTACTCTCCAGTCGTTTCGTCGTACTTCCAAGCAGAACCGCTAAATGCCGATTCCCAGTTCGTTGGAGGCCCGTCTCCTTTTCCTTCTTTCCATATATAATAATCGCGCTTCGGGTTGTCTTTTGAAGACTTAGATTCGACAAACCAAGCATGTTCATCAGATGTATGATTGACGACAAGGTCCATCACAATTTTGATTCCACGGTTATGTGCTTCATGGAGTAATGTGTCGAAGTCGGCCATTGTCCCGAATTCGTTCATGATCGCCTGATAATCACGAATGTCATAGCCATTGTCATCATTCGGAGAATCATATACAGGGGATAGCCAAATAACATCAATACCTAGTTCTTTTAAGTAATCAAGCTTCTCAATAATACCTGGGATGTCCCCAATTCCATCACCATTACTGTCATTGAAACTTCTCGGATAGATTTGATAGACGACACTTTCTTTCCACCATTGTTTAGCCATACATTTTCCTCCCCTTTAACGTAAACGTTTACGTTGATTAGCAAAATTTTTCACCTGCGTTTTACGGAATCACGAATCACAAGCTCATGAGGCAAAATCGTCGATTCCGCTTCTTCACCATTCATTAAATCGATGATCATCTGAACAGCCCGTTCTCCCATACGCCCGAATGGCTGAGCGATCGTGGTAAGAGGCGGTACGGACATTTCAGCCAGAAGTAAATTATCGTAACCAACGATCGATACATCGTCCGGGATACGAATCGATTCCTTGTAAGCTGCTGATATGGCCCCTATTGCCAGTTCATCACTAGCTGCGAAAATAGCAGTCAGTTCAGGATGACGGTTCATTAAGGATGAGAAGCCGCTTTTTCCATCGTTATACTGAAAACTTGAACATGTCTCAACAAGGCTATCCTCAAGAGATCGCCCTGCTTCACGCATAGCTAACCGGTACCCTTCAATACGCGGCGAACCCGCAATCGGATCATCAGGACTTCCTGCAATCATACCGATCTTTGTGTGACCCTCTTCAATCAGATGTCTCGTAGCCGCATATGCTGCATGACGATCATCCACTTTCACATAGGGAAGCGGATACTGATAAGACTGGGTCGATACAAGCACGACGGGAATATCCATCCCACGGAATAGCTCATAGTACTCTTCCGTCACTTCCTCACTAACAAAGATGAGTCCATCCACTCGCTTTTCACGCAAAACTTGCAAGTACTTGATCGTCTTTTCCCGGTTTTCGGCTGTGTTACACACAATCACACTATTCCCGTGTTGATGCGCTTTTGCTTCAATACCATGCAAAATCTCAGCTGATAATAAGCCGGACACACTAGGAAATAGTACACCGATTGTACTCGTCTTCCGGTTCACAAGACCTCGTGCAATCGCATTCGGCTGATACCCGAGCTCTTCAATGGTCTCAAGCACCTTTTGCTTCGTTTTCTCTGAGTAACCAGGCTGATTATTAAGTACTCTTGAAACCGTCGCAATCGATACATTGGCCAACCTTGCCACATCTTGAATAGTTGGATTCATTCCATCACCCGCTTTTACGTAAGCGTTTTCGTAAATCTATCTCTACTATACCCTTAGCCCCAATTACCGTCAACCACCACATCCTTTCCAGCGCTACAGTACTAAAGGGTGTCTGGCACCCTGCATTCCTCTACTGCACTGAAGCGTGTCTGGCACGCTTTATCGTAATAAAGGATTTCAAATTGCTGTATTCTTCGGGTATAGGTGCTTTAGATCAACTCATACTACTCGTAAAGGAGTTGATCCTAATGGATTTTGATTATGCTGAATTGCCAAAGGAAAAGCTACAGGAACTGAAGAAACTTGAAGATGAACTCGACGTCGTCCTCATCGCTTTTGATTCCAAATACTTAAACCAGCCTGAAACAAACGGGTAACAAACAAAGCGTGCCAGACATCCATATTTGCTTTAACGCAGCAAAGGGTGTCTGGCACGCTTTTGTTCTTTACCGTAATACAGTACTCTTATTCCATCCAGTTAATGAGGCTTGGGTCGAATTCGGATAGGAAACGAGATGGGGTTGTTTCGACTTCCACCTTCTCGCCCTCATCGTTCTTTTCTTGTTTTTTCGCAGGATAACTGAGGTATAAACGGTCTTTCGCACGGGTAAAGGCCACGTAACAGATCCGGCGCTCTTCCTCGATTGCGAATGGACTTGCTGCATACGGAGAAGGAAATCCTTCTTCTTTCATACCTACGACAAAGACAACCGGAAATTCAAGTCCTTTAGACGCGTGCACCGTTAGTAGCTGTACGCGGTCAAAGTCTTCATCTTCCGTTAATGTCGCATCAACATCGGTACGTTTCACCCGTTCAATAAAGTCATCTAACGTAAGCGCCTCTTCGCTCGCTTCAAACTCTCCAGCAAGTTCAACTAACTTATCAAGGTGAATGCGCTTCTCTCTTCGCTGTCCTTCTTCAAGTCCTTCAAGCATCTCATCATAACCACTCAGTTGAAGACAAGCTTTCAGCCACTTCGCAACGCCCACTTTAGAAACCCCGTCCTGGAGTCTCGCAGCAATCTTACCAAAATCACGAGCCCGCTCTAATGATTTTCCTTTCACACCAGGCAATTCACCCTCTACAAGGAGCGAAATAAAATCAACGTCTTCTGTCTTAGCTTCGACGATTCGATCAACAGATGCCTTCCCAATGCCTCGTTTTGGAGTATTGATGATCCTTCTTAACGAATACGTATCGTGAGGGTCGGTTACAAATAAGGCGTAGGCAAGAAGATCTTTCACCTCTTCTCGCTCGAAGAAGCTCCCTTCCTTCACAACGGTAAATGGAATCTCCTCTTCAGGCAGAACCACTTCGAATAGGCTACCATCAGAATGACTACGATAGAAGATCGCAATGTCCTGGTAGCTGTATCCTCCTTCATTTACAAGACGCTTAATCTCACCTGACACCCATTTCGCTTCATCTTGAACGGTTTCACCACGGTACCCCGTGAGCCGCTCCCCTTCTTCCTGACCAGTGAACAGGGTTTTCTCCTTTTGGTCTTGGTTATGAGCAATGAGCTGATTGGCCGCTTCTAAAATGACAGGCGTCGAGCGATAATTCTCTTCAAGCCTTACCGTAAAGGCATCCGGGTAGTGCTTGTCAAAGTCTAAAATGTTCCGCATGTCGCTCCCACGAAACGCATAGATCGACTGAAAATCATCCCCGACAATCGCTAAATTGCGCGTGTGTTCAGAAAGCAATTGAGCCAACACATACTGCGCCCGGTTCGTATCCTGAAACTCATCGATCATAAAGTACTGAAAACGCCCTTGAAGATCACTTAATAAATCTCTACTCTCCGACAGGAACAAGACGCTTTTTAACAAAATATCATCAAGATCCATCTGCCCGTATTCATCTAAAATGTACTGATACGTATGATACACTTTCCGGAACAAGTCAAAGCGTCCCCTTGTCCCAATCTGGTCCCGAATCATACGTTTGACACGACTGCTATCAATATACTCATCAAGCGTTTCCCCATCATATAAATAAGAAGGTAAAACAAGCTCGCTTTTAAACAAAGAAATCAGAGAGAGAAGCTTAGCTGGACGCGCAAAGTCTTCATCCTCTTCATCAACGTGCATCCCTTCGACGATCTTCTTTAAAACTTGTCGTGATCCAGCAGGGTGAAGGGTCACAAGCGTTGGGTCAGCTTCTCCTGTAATATGGAGACCAAGACGGTGGAATGTGGATATCCACGCCTCACCTGCCGCTTCTTCTCCTACACGCTTTGCCACTTGTTGCTGCAGTCCGCGCACAGCTTTATTCGTAAACGTTAACATCATAATCGAACGGGGATCTACTCCTGTGTCAATCAGACGCTTCGTTCGATGAGATAAAACGGTCGTCTTTCCACTACCTGCTCCTGCAATAATGAGCATCGGTCCTTGTAAATGCCCCGCTGCTTCTTCCTGTTTGTCGTTTAATCTCATATCCGTTCTCCTTTTACGTAGGGTATTGCTTCTATTGTAAAGGTAGGAAGAGAAGGTGTCTACTTGCCCGAGGCACGATGGACCTTTTATCTTTTATTTTCTCCAAAATTCTAGGGCAATAGTTGCGTATTCGATCGGTATGGTTCAAAAACTGTTGCTCCTTGTTCGGTTTAGAGAAGACTTAAGACAAAACATGTTTCCTCAGATGGTCTGCCAAATCATTCCGATACCGCTCAATGTCTGGATGCTTTTTCACATCAAAACATGAGAAGGTGTCCACCCTCGTCATCCCCGCATACTTATGACTTAAATGGAGATGAAACAAGATGTCATCCACACCTTTCCCTTCAAAAAATTGATCTTTGTCGTGGAAAGCTCGTTCAGGTGCGTTCCATGTTGTCGAGAACATGTAACGCTTTCCGCCTAATAACCCTCCCCCAATTCCATACTCAGTTGTGCCCCCGCTAAAATACACTCCGTGCTCATGTGTAACATCAATGTATTTCTTAAAGAGCGCAGGTACGCTGTAATTATAAATAGGCGTTTGATAAATGATGAGATCAGCCCAGAATACTTTGTTTTGTTCTTCCTCTTTATCGAAACCGTCTTTAAGGACGCTTGTTTCCACTTCAAAGTCAGACTGGAAAAGGTGGATTAACTCTTCAAACATCGTATCATTCAACCGTCCCTTTGAATGCTCATAGTACTCATGCCCATTAATAATGAGAACGTTCATGTTCTCCCTCCTCTCATGTTTTAAAACGCAAACGTTGACTCTTCATCATTCCCTTTCACAAAAGCCACTAACAACTGCTGTACAGCCCTCAAATCTTCCATATCTATCACTTCTACCGGCGCATGAGAGTAGCGAGAGGGGATAGATAGAACACCAGTCGGTACTCCTTTATTCGCAAGGGCAACTGCCCCTCCATCTGTCCCAATACCTGTGAACAGCTCAGGTTGATAAGGTATGCTCTCTTTCTCAGCAAGCTGTATAAAATGATCTTTTACAGTTGGGTGAGCAATTAAGCTCATGTCGAGAATTTTAATGCCTGCTCCACCTCCAAGTTGAAGTGTGTCGTCGAGCAATGCCTCTAGCGTATCACTTGTTACCGTAGCATCAAGGGCAATCGCTACGTCACAACCAACGGGTGCTAGACCGACTTGAGCTCCCCGAAGTCCAACCTCTTCTTGAACAGTAAAGAGGGCAACAACTTCTCCGGCAAAATCACGATCCTTAAGCTCCTCAACTAGTTTCATTAAGACGGCACAGCCAGCGCGGTCATCAAGCGACTTTCCAACAAACCTACCCGTCTCTTCGTCCCCCAAATACTCAAGCTCAGAAGCCCACGTCACCGTGCTACCCACATCAATTCCAAGCTTTGCGACTTCTTCTTTCGAACGAGCACCAACGTCAATATACAGTTCATGATGTTTACGCACGCGCCCTGCATCATCAAACTTTTGATAATGCGCTGGGATTGTCCCAATAACTCCCCGCTTCAAGCCATAACGACCTTTAACTCGTACCTTCTGCGCCAACAAAATCCGGTCATCATGCCCTCCAAGCTTCTCGAACCTGAGAAGGCCATTGGGCTCAATCTTCTTCACAATAAACCCGACCTCGTCCATATGAGCCGTCACTAAAACGGTAGGTCCTGGCTTACTGCCTTTCATACGAGCCGTCACATTGCCAATGCCGTCCACTGTCACCTCATCAAGCACAGACCTCATCTTCTCCTGTATGTAATACGAAACCTCCTGCTCATAACCACTAGGTCCATGCAGTTCCGTTAACGTCTTCAACAACTTCTCCATACTCTCACCCCTTCACAAATGAATTCGAAAAAAGTATAAACTTTCTGACTACTCCCCGCAACACAAACGCCCCACCTCATCGCTGCACAGTATTAAAGGGTGTCTGGCACCCTGCTTCTCTGCACAGCGCTAAAGCGTGTCTGGCACCCTGCTTCTCTGCACAGCGCTAAAGCGTGTCTGGCACCCTGCTTCTCTGCACAGCACTAAAGCGTGTCTGGCACCCGTCTTCTCTGCACAGCGCTAAAGCGTGTCTGGCACCCTGCTTCTCTGCACAGCGCTAAAGCGTGCCTGGCACCCTGCTTCTCTGCACAGCACTAAAGCGTGCCTGACACCCGTCTTCTCTGCACAGCGCTAAAGCATTAAAAAACCCTCGTTATGACGAGTGTCATAACGAGGGTTTTCCTACATATTAGCACTATTGTTACGATCATCTGTCTTCCCAAACAGGAAGAAGATGAGCACGAGTGCCAAGACGTACATATATACATTCCAGTCGTCATCCGCGAATTCAAATGCATCTACAAACAACTCAAACGCAAACGCTAGAGCTAAGATGATTACACTGTATGCTAATCCAATCCATCTTGCAAAATATAAAACTAACAGTACACCGATGATGAGAGCCGTAAAGGCACTCCAAGGTTCTTCAATCTTTATAAGCGTTCCACCAAGTGCCTGGTCTGTATAATAAGTAACAATAATCAGCACAATCGGTAACAATCTAACCGCATAGTCACTTACAGATTTACCTGCCTCACTTTCCGATCCTTTACGTCCTGCCCACGCAAATAGAATGGCAGCAAGCGGATACCCAATACATTCATAGATAGAAAGTTTAATCGTCCCGTCAAGCGCTGCGGATACAAATAGTATTCCGATCACGCCCATAAATACGTTTACAAATTTGGTGAACCAATTTCCCTCAATTGGTAATGCCATAAGCATGTTCCTCCTCAATATAGAACCAGCCTTCCTTTGAAGTCCATCAGACTCCCATGTATGAGGGTCTCATCCTTTCATTAGAGAGCTAGCCAACCGATACAACCTTATCTTTTATTGTCTGATTAAAGACATGTATAAACATCTCAACAGAACGTTTCTATTAAACAAGGTACATACAAATTATAAAGAGGAAGATCTTGTATGACAAGATCCATTTTCTTTCGCTAAATAGTCAGATAATAGAACCATTATTAAGTATAGTAGGGAAAGCCTTTTCATACTAATAGCCAAGTATGCTGACATAAGAATTTTGTCTTTTAGCAGACAATAAGAACATTGAAATCCATTTCATAATTTGAGAACATCGGGCTTAGGTTGTTACATATTTTAGAAATACTAAAATAATTTTCTATAATCAATGAAACCATGCTTCACTAATACGACCAGGAGTGAGTCCATGTCTCTTATTAAATTACCGATGCTTCGCGCAATCATCTATTGTGTGGTTATCTTGTCTCTTTTAATGACCAATACATTAGATTATCTTAACTTTTTCCTCATCTCTGCAACATACAGCCTCATTCAACACCTGACACAAAAACATAACATGGATCGTCACACCAACAACAAGATGCTTGACTACGGATGGCTGCCTCTACCTATTGTGACTGCTCTATTAGTGCTTATCATCTACTAACGTCATAGCGAAGAAAAACGCTTCAAACCTATTGATAGGTTTGAAGCGTTTTTGTGTGATTCCTAGTTTACAAGTCTAGTGTCAGACCCCAGAGTAACTATTATGCGCCTAACTCTTCACCACACCAACCCCGACATGCTGCTCCAAAAACTCCAGCACTTTTCGGTACACCATCATCTCATTTTCCTTCTTCGAAAATCCATGGCCCTCATCTTCTAACACAATATACTCCACATCGCGCCCTTTCTCTTTCAAGGCAGCAACAAGCTGATCCGATTCTGCCTGTACGACACGAGGGTCCTTAGCCCCTTGAATGACAAGCATCGGCTTGGCCATTGAATCCACATATTGAATAGGAGAATCCTCTGTTAACTTCTCCTTATCCTTAATTGGGTCTCCAACAATTTGAGCCATTGCCGGCTTCCAATGTTCAGGAACAGAATCGATAAAGCTAAATAAATCACTTGGCCCAAAAATATCAACTACAGCTTTAAAATAGTCTCCGTTTCGTCCATGAAGCAATAACGCCATATAACCTCCGTAGCTACCGCCCATTAAAAAGATCTTATCGCGTGAGGCGTAGCCTTGCTCGAGCAGCCACTCCAATCCAGCCACGTTATCAAGACGAGGACCGCCTCCCCAATCTCCTTCAACTTTCTTCACAAACTCAAGCCCATATCCTGTTGATCCTCTGAAATTCGGAGCAAACAACGTGTAGCCAGAATACACAAGAAACGAGAATAAAGAGCGGAACCTGACTTGCTCTGCTGCCTGTGGCCCCCCGTGCGGCCATAGAATCGTATGCCCATTATCTACTTCTTTTTTCGGACGATATAAAAGCGCCTCAATTGGAAGGCCGTCAAAGGACGGATAGGTGACCACTTCAGGGGCAATCAATTCTTCTTCTTTTACTCCCGGAACACCGAAGTTTGTAAGCGTAACCCAGCGCTCCCCTTCCCTCTTATAGATGTTCATCGGAACCGTTGCATCATTCCCGCGCACATAAATACTTCCAGAACGAGCGACGACGATCTCATCTATTATGCTGACAGGTGCTTCAATTCGCTCTACTCGTTGAGCCTTCAAGTCGTAGTTGTATAAATAAGTTCTGACACCTTTTTGACTAACAAGATACAAGGAGTCCGTTGATTCATCAAACTTCACATCCACTAAATCTTCCTTCTCGAGCTTAAGTACTCTTTCGAAAGTCTTCGCATCTATGTTATATCTACTTAAATAAGAGAAGTCACTATTATAATTCGTGATCAGATAAATTTCAGACTCCGACACAAACACACCACCAGAGACCGTATGCTGATCTTCTGTTTCCGGGGTAAGAAGAAGGTCCTCTTCGCCAGACTTTACATAGGCAAGGGTATAGGTGTTAGCGAAAAATTTGAAATAAAGAAATCGCTCCTCTGAAGGACTCTTATCGATAAGAGCGGTCGCCCCCTTATCCCCGTGTAAAATGATTTCTTCCTTATCTGTGTCAAGATGATACACATACGATTTCATAAAGGTAGGATCATCTTTAGTCGATGTGTAGAACAAACGCTTGCCGTCCTCTGAAAGCATCGGGCCGAAGTGTTTAGCTCCTTCCACTTTACGTACCGGCTTAAGCTCTCCACCTTGTGAGGGAATGGCATAGATTTGCCCATCTTCATCCCCATCCTCATCACTAACCGCTAGAACATAATCACCCTTTTCACTATAGACAAGTTCGTCCGTACTTTGATTATGAAACGTTAACGGGTAAGGAAATGTATTCGGTAAATCCATCCCCCACACGTTATACTTACCGTTTAAGTTCGTACTAAAGACAAGCTGCGTTTCATCCGGACTGACAGCAAACGTTTGGATCCCATACGTTTGAAAAAATTGCTCAACATCTGGCTTTTTAAACTGCATCAATTGATTCCTCCTTAAAAATTCCATATCGTTACTTCTACACATTTCAACTTAACGATCCCGAATTCCTCTTTATAACCAGCTCTTCCCTTCGGTTCACAAAAACAGATCACACCCTAAATGGATGTGATCAAGAATGAGTTACCCTGCAAGACCCACTGTAAAAATAACGGATAAACCAACACTAAGGAAAAAGGAAATAACCCAATGCTTCTTTTCCGTTGTCTTTAATAAAATATTAAACGAGGACGTTAGAGCAAATAGAACCAAAAACGTAAACAAGACCATGAACCACATTTCCTCACCCCCCACTTTTCATTTTTTTCCATTATAACATAGTAAAAACCCAGATAAGGCGACCAGCCTCATCTGGGTTCAACGTTCAATCTTACACTCTCACAGGCTTCTTCAACCGATCCTTTTCCACTTTCCCGTCTTTCATCACAAAGGCAATGTTCTCTTGCTTCTCAAGGTTTCGAACATTTTTCAAAGGATTTGTCTTCGTCACGATTATGTCAGCGAGCTTGCCTTCTTCTAACGTACCAAGCTCATCGCCCCAGCCCATGCACTCAGCTGCGACTTTGGTTGTTGCTTTAATCGTGTCTTCTGGGGACATGCCCGCGTCGACCATGAGCCCAAGTTCACGAAGGTTTGTTCCGTGACGCATCACGCCAGCATCCGTTCCCATCGCGATTTTCACTCCGGCCTGATACGCTTTTGCGATACTCTCTTTATGCTGCTCGTACACATCTTTTGCTTTTTGAGCTGCATATTCTGGAATCTTATCAGAGCGCTCGCTCGCTTCGATCACAGATAACGGAGCGAGTAATGTCGGTACAAGGTACGTTCCGTTTTCTAGCATCAGCTTGATCGCCTCATCATCTAAAAAGATCCCGTGCTCAATCGAGTGAATCCCTGCTCGAACAGCGTTCTTAATTCCTTCTGCCCCTTGAGCGTGTGCCATCACTTTTGTACCACGGCGGTATTCCCCTTCTTGTACCATAACGCGAAGCTCTTCTTCCGTGTACTGCGTAAATTCAGGATGGTCTGTCGGACTGAACACGCCACCTGTTGCGTGTACTTTTAGCACATCTGCCCCAGCACGCAAGATCTCACGCGATTTCTTCCGGACTTCTTCAACACCGTCACAGCGACCATCCGGCATACCTGGATAACTGCGCTGTGAATTATCAATTCCTGATAGCATCCATTTGTCTCCGTGCCCGCCTGTAATCGTCATCGGCACAATGCTTAGCTGCATGCGAGGACCTTGTGCGAGCCCTTTTTGCACCGCATCTTTCACCCCAGCATCTGTGAAGCCGCAGTCCCGCACGGTTGTAATACCAGCATCGAGCGTTTTCTTCATATTGTGAACCGTTTTATAAAACTTAAGCGAAAATGGCTCCTCCACCGTGTCGTTGCCGTCCTCTAATTCGAACATCAAATGAACGTGGGTATCGATAAGCCCAGGCAACACATATTTCCCTTCAGCATCCACAACGGTTCCTTCACTTGGTTCTGGAAGTTCACTAGGCTGCCCTAGTGCTTCAATGCGATTGTCGCGGATGAGAATGTCTTTCTTTACAGGTTCTCCGCCCGTTCCATCTATGACTGTTCCATTCTTGATTAGCGTTAATTCCATTTCAAGACACTCCTCTTACAGTAATTTCACTAAGAAACTCGCGATGATGATCGAAGCTGATGATACGGATACGAACCCGCCAATCAACATCGGAGATAAGATATCATCAAAGATTGCATTCTGTTCCTCTTCCGTTTCGCCAACACTACGACTGACCTCTTGAGCTAAAAGATAATCAGCCGGGAATCCGTAAAGCGCCGTTAGCGCAACAGAAATCCCTTTGTACGGATGCCATTTCAGGAATTTTGATGCGATCAAGCCACCAACAACAAGTCCTGCCGTACCGATTGCAATAACAGAGAAGATCACCGGAAGCACGTCCCAGATTTGAGCTGGCGTCACATCTGCCAGTGAACCAAGCACAATTAAAAGTAAGCTCACCATCGCAAGACCAAACGCGTTCGCGCGCTCTAGTGCTTTTGGCGGGAAGATGCCAAAGTAAGAACCAGCAATACCAATGATTAAGCCATAAATACTTTGGTGAATCCCAGTCACTTCTCCAAGTCCATACGCGATCGTACCCGCAATTAAAATCATGAATAACAAGATAAACGGACTATCTAAATAGTGCTGTGGTAACAGATAGCGTTTAGAAGATTCCTGATCGGTCGCTTCTGCTTCCTCATCTTCATAGCTTGCATCCGCTACAACAGAAGCTGCCATGTGACGCTCTGCTGCGCCTGACTCTTTAAAGTAATACGCGTATTTTCTGAGTAGGTAAGACGTCACCGGCATACCCATAATCTTTTGTAAAATATACACACAAATTGCGATCGTTACGAGGTTCTCAAAGCCCATCTCCTTAAGAGCATCTGACGTAACAAGATAAGCAATTAAGCCACCTGTCAGAGGCCCCGCGCCTGCTACGGCTGATTCAAAATCAAAGAAGATCGGGATCACAAACAAGATTAAAAGAACCGAAAATACAAGGCCTGTCAATGAAATAATGACCGCTTTATATTGTTGCTTTAACCCTTCAAGCGGAACGGTTGTGCCAAGGTGCACAAGCAAGATCGGGATCATCACCGTACCGATTGCGGTTAAGGTCGTGGATTCAATAATATTCGATGGAACCACTCCGGATTGAACTAATATATAGAAGAGAACCGATGCCACCAACAAACTCGGAAGCTTCGCTCGGGTCTTAAACGACACCATCTCTCCAACGGCTAAAACGCCAACCATGATTAAACTTGCCACTACTGCGTTCATTCGTTCCACCTACTTTCAAAAATATGTATAAAGACGTATTTGGAATCCCTCACAAGGAAGATTCCGTTAAAAGAATGTGATGATGAGTATACGAGCTTTATAGTTGTGTGGCAATACATAATATTCAGAAAAGAAAGAGAAAAAATAGATTTGTGGAGATCGGTTGGGTTGGGAGGACGGCCTAAATGAGAGCGGGGACAGCCTGATTCCCCCTGGCGCATGGCCTAATTACGCGGGAGCACGGCCTGATTGCGCGGGCGCACGGCTTAATTACGAGCGAGGACGGCCTAATCACGCCGGAGCACGGCTTAATTGCGAGCGAGGACGGCCTAATCACGCCGGAGCACGGCTTAATTGCGAGCGAGGACGGCCTAATTACGCAGGCGAACGGCTTAATTGCGAGCGAGAACGGCCTAATTACGCGGACGAACGGCTTAATTACGAGCGAGCACGGCCTGATTACGCAGGCGAACGGCTTAATTGCGAGCGAGGACGGCCTAATCACGCGGGCGCACGGCTTAATTGCGAGCGAGGACGGCCTAATCAC
>NZ_BMIN01000005.1:0-84628 GCF_014642405.1 Pontibacillus salipaludis | reverse complement strand
CCTGATTACGCAGGCGAACGGCTTAATTGCGAGCGAGGACGGCCTAATCACGCGGGCGCACGGCTTAATTGCGAGCGAGGACGGCCTAATCACGCGGACGAACGGCTTAATTACGAGCGAGCACGGCCTGATTACGCAGGCGAACGGCTTAATTGCGAGCGAGAACGGCCTAATCACGCGGGAGCACGGCTTAATTGCGAGCGAGAACGGCCTAATCACGCAGACGAAGGGATCAAATCAGCAACAAAACGGCCCAAGTCTAGACTAGCTCCAACGATCCACCCGCTTACCACTAAAAAAAGAGGTGATCCCCACTATGGAATCACCTGTAAAGCTCTTATCTATTCAATTTAGCAACCGCTTGTTCTGCTCGCTTATAAATAGTCTCATAATCCAAGTCCACAACCGGCTCATCGTGAACGATTCGCTTACGAATACCATTCACCAATTCTTCCTCTTTCTCACTTCTATTCTCAGGTGCCCATTTCTTTTGAAAAACGGTATAAAGCTCAATATCACGAAGCTTCAGGAAATATGGAATTCTCTTGATCCACTCCAGGTCCAGATGGTTTTCCTGAAGGTATCCTACTAAGAAATGATACAGCACCTTCTCCCCGTATTCTGAGCGCACTGAAAGGGAATCGCCGCGATGTTTCCACCACACTGGATAGTAAACAGGAATCGCTACATCACTTACATAAAAGTGATACGTACTATCATCAAAATCAAAGATATGGATATCCTCTTCATCATAAAAGAAGTTGCCCGGATGTATATCAGAATGAATCAGGCCGAAGCTCTCTTCCGTTTCAGGCAAGCTTTTTAGCTCGCGGACAACTTTCTCTCCTTCAACGATAATCGCCTCATCTCTTTCTTCATCTAAATACTTTGAGAAGTTCAGAAGGTCTTCCTCTTCCCATCTGTCTCTCTTATCTTCTCCTGATTGATAGCTCCTCGTCACCTGGTGCATATGCCCCACGGCTTCCCCCCAACTCTCAAATAGGTCAGGCCCAAATCGCTCATCGTCCATTTTTACTAATGAACCTGGAGCCTTATCGAAAAGACAGATATAGAAAGAAGAACCTTCCACCGGGATCTCCTCCACAAGCACTCCATTAACAGATGTATGGGCAACGGATACATTGGCTCCGTTTTGATGTAAAAAATTCACCCACTCCAACTCTGCCTGAATGTCCCCCCATTTACGATGAGAGCTGTGCGTTAAGCGTAAGATATAAGGCTGTCCCTCTTTATGTACTTCAAAGACATAATTCTCGAAATCTCCCCGCTTCTCGGCTTTAGCACTCGTTGTCCCAAAACGATTCGCAGCCTCTTCTAGCAGAGAGTCACTAAATAATGCATCAACCCATTGTTCCATCACGATCACCTTTTCCACAAGTTTCTTCACTCTTACTATTCGATTCTTCCAAGGGAATTCCTTTTATTCAATGACTAATAGACGACTAGTTTCATAAAAAAGCAAAAGACGTAGGATCCAGGTTAAATATCGGATTAAAGT
The DNA here is from genome assembly GCF_014642405.1 of Pontibacillus salipaludis. GTDB lineage: Bacteria > Bacillota > Bacilli > Bacillales > BH030062 > Pontibacillus > Pontibacillus salipaludis. Next base: position 83,109 of record NZ_BMIN01000005.1, on the reverse strand, counting down.
CTCTATTATTGAAACTAAAAGGAAGTAAGAACGTAACAAATAATGGATAAGTACCAAAGTTTAGAAAAGGAGGAGAACGTTTATGGAAAATAAAAAATGCCTGAAATGCGGGGGTACTAAATTTTCAGAGGGAACAGATTATATGCCCATCAGGAAAAGCAAATCGTCGTTCAAAAGCTCAAATAAAATATATACATTTTGCATAAAGTGCGGAGAAGTTGAATCCATACGTATTGAGAATCCATCCATCTTCAAGCAATAAATCATGCGACATTCTATAATCCTGAAACAACCCGGGGTGATGAGGATACGAACAATGGCCAAGCACCTCTCATCCCCCACCTATTTCATCCGCTTCTTTCCCTGTCCTTACAGCCGCTTCACTAACCTTCAGCGTCATCCTCATGCGACTTAACCACTTCTCACTTTCCGTCATATTACCAAGAACCCCATTCGTATCTTCATGGTATTCAAGCCCTTCCACGAGGCGATGATCGATAGGTAGATGGGCGAATCGATGAACAATCATAGGCCACTCCGCATCGGTCATGTCAGCACGGGAGTGTTCATTTATGTAGTGAGCACTTCTTTTAGAAAACATACAAGAACCTGCTGTGACATCGATCTCTTCGCCTATTTCTAGGGAAAAGATTTTGTTCGCAATTCGTTCTGTTGCCTTCCACTCTTCTGGGTGGGTCTCAAATGCTCGTTCTGTTCTTCCTAAAATGACGTAATCTTTCTCATCCATTCCCTCCAACAAAGAAATAAGCTCGTCTGGGTGATTCTCGAGCCACGTTAGTAACCGGTCGAGATCACAATAATGAAAGAGGTCACTCTCACCCGTTAACCCAAAACGAACCACCTCTCGCCGCGCATGAGCTGCCCCTTTTTTAGGAATCACTTTTACCCCGAATGTACTAGCCTTAAGGTCTTCAATGAATGCTGGCTTTGTTTCCTCACTTACGGTTATAAACATCTGCGAATATAGATGCTCTAATCTCGATTTCCACTTCTTCCATAGCTGATGATGGTCCCCCTCTGGATCATGGGTTACCGTTACGAGTGCTACATTTGTCATACGACAGCCTCCTCTTTCGTCATTACTAAACAAAGGACAATGACGGTTTTTTCTTCTCTCTCCGGTAAAACCGTTTAAAAATAAACGCTTGTTCTGTAAACGGAATCCAGCTTCCGTTCAATTTTAATCCTGCAAGAACCTATATTAAACGTGAAAAAACCAATCTTCACTTCTTTTATCCAAGCTTTTTTGTTTCGCATAGACTTCTACCGATCGTCCCATTCTTCAAACGACTCGGCGATTTTGATGAGTTCCTCAATCGACAGCAGTGATTTGTCGCCTTCCGTTTTTATCACCATATCTACCATAACGCCATCCTGTTCCCAAATGAAAAATTGTTTGGTTTCGAACACCCGATAATAGCCTTTTAGACTGTTCCCAAATTTATGAATCTCATCATAGTTAATCAGGTCCCTATCTAAACCTTTGCTGATGTAGAAGTCTATTATTCTACGGGGGGCACCGTCCGATACGTAGCGAAGGTTTGGTGTTAAATAGTCTATATTACCCTCATTAACATGCACAATTTCGCTATTTTCGTTCACTTTAACTTCTCCTTTGTAAAGTTCATCATATTCAACTTTATGGATAGTAAAGGGTGCGTATGTTGGCAACAGAATCGTTCGGTCATCAAATTTTTTTAGTTCGTCCAGTTCTTTTATTTCTGTTTGTGCCAGAAATTCTTCAATGCTGATGATACGTACTAATAATAAAAAGACGATCGCTACAACAATAGAAAACCCGATCTTCTTTTTCATCTTTCCCCTCCAGCAGGTTCCTTTTCCCTTCGCGTCTCGAAACACCTCAGGGGGATCGTCCTAGGTTTGCTTGAAGGAATCTCTGCAACACTCGTTACTATTTCATTTCCGTTAGTGTACGTTGCTGCAGCACCCCATCCAGTCGGGTATCTTTTTTCAAGCAGTTCTTTTGCTACTTGATTAAATTTTTGTTCAATATTCATTTTCATTTCCCCCCGTTACTCCTTTTCTTTCTACACATAATTGTAACTAAACCGGCTCCCTTTCATGAACTTGGGACAGTGGACTATACCCCCATTGTAGGTCTCCAATCTTCATACTTATCCATATAAAGATTCACTTCTTCTAACTTTTCCATATATTCATCAAAACTCATATACTCAAATTCCTCTAGCTTTATTTGAGAAGTCAAATCAGAATGCTTCTTATAATAGTCTTTTAGATCCCTCAACGTTTGATCTGATAAATCATGATCTTGTAGCTCATCTACAGCTTGATAAACAGTATCGGATTCCCAGAAATAAAAATCAACAAAACCAAAAGGAATATCAACATGCCTTCCAATAAACGTAGCATTTCCCATTTCCCCAGATAGATTATCTATCTCATATTCAATCTTCATCAAATTTTCCTTGAACTTTTCCCTTTCGTCCACCTTATCTAAAGCCCATTCTAAACGCTCTGTTAATTCAATTTGCTTATTCACAATATGTAGGACCATATCTTTTTTCATCGTTTCTGCCTGTTGGGTCTCCGAATACCAAACGTACCCCATCACACTACATATGACGAGTATAGCGAAAAACCCGGTCTTCCATATGTTTTTCCTCATCCTAACCCTCTTTCTAATCAATATCTCTCTGAAGATTATTTCAAAAATATGTTAAAGAAACAACCAGCCTTTTTTGCTTTCTACAGGGCCAGGGGGACAGGTTCATCGTCCCTTCGCTTCCCGAAACATCATCCTCTTTTCGAAAAAATGAGCCACGGAAGAAACCCGTGGCTCATTTTTTATACTCATTACTTACGTTTTATTGTGTATGAAGCTCTAAAAGGTCAGAGAACACCCTTCACGTCCCCGTCCCCTCAAACGTAGGAGTCTGGTTCATCCTACTATCCAATAGATCATAGGTAATCAATGCTGGTCGTCCGGTCCTTGGATCCTCTACCACTTCTGCATCAATTTGAAAAACGTCTCTCAGTACATCCGGTGTCATCACTTCAGAGGCACTGCCTTCTTTAACGACTTCTCCACTGTTCAAAGCTAGTAGATTATCCGCAAAGCGCGCTGCGTGATTTAAGTCATGAAGCACCATCACGATCGTTCGATTCTCTTCCCGATTCAAACGATCTAAGAGCTTCAATACTTCAAGCTGGTGAGCAAGGTCTAAGTAGGTCGTAGGCTCATCTAAGAGAAGCAGCTCTGTCTCTTGCGCCAATGCCATCGCAATCCATACTTTTTGACGTTGACCTCCAGATAAGGCATCAATCGAACGATTAGCAAATGCAGCGACACCTGTTACATCAAGGGCCCACCCGACGATATCCTTGTCTTCATGGGTTAACTTGCCAAATCCTCGTTGATGCGGGGAGCGTCCGTAGGAGACAAGTTCATAGACGGTTAACCCACTCGGCGCTTCTGGCGTTTGAGGTAAGATCGCCATTTTCTTAGCAATCTCTTTCGTAGACTGTTGATGAATGGCTTTCCCATCTAAATAGACAGCGCCACTTTTCGGACGCAGGAGACGGGCCATCGTCTGAAGGATTGTAGATTTTCCGCATCCATTTGGTCCTATAATCATGGTGATTTGCCCGTTTGGGATGTGAACGTTTAAATCGTCAACGATCGTCACATCCCCGTAACCGATCCGCAGCCCTTCTGTTGTTAAACTAGACATCCGTTCGTTCCTCCTTTAATTCGTTCTCATGAGTAAATAGATAAAGTACGGGGCGCCGAGTGCTGACACGACAATCCCAACCGGAATCTCAGAAGGTGCTAAAAGATTCCGTCCGATCATATCAGCTACAAGTAACAGCAACGCTCCCATTAAAGCAGATGTAGGAATAAGCATTTGATGCCTTGGGCCTACTAACCTTCTAGCTAAGTGAGGGGCCACTAACCCTAAGAAGGCAATTCCACCCGCTACAGCCACACTCGAACCGGCTAAACAGACGGCAATAAATAAAAGAATCCTTCTCTCAGATTCAACGCGAGTTCCAAGCCCTGTCGCTAACCGGTCTCCGAGGTTAAGAACATTTAAGAAACGAGCTTTATACATCGCTAAAGGAACCAAGATCACGATCCATGGCAATGTCGCGAGGACATATTTCCAGTTCGTTCCCCAAATGCTCCCTGATAGCCAAATTGTCGCTTGCATAAAGTCACGAGGGTTCATCTTTAATTGAAAGATAATTAACGCAGCTCCAAAGGCCGCATTCACACCAATTCCGACCAAAATTAATCGAATAGGCGAGACGCCATTTTTCCAAGCCAATAGGTAAATGAGCACAGCAGCGAGTGTTGCGCCAATTAAGGCCATGAAGGGCATGATGAATATAGACATCGTCCCAAGCGATGAATTCAGACCTTCAGAAAAATACATATATAAAACAACGGCAAGTCCGGCCCCTGCGTTTATCCCTAAGATCCCTGGGTCTGCCAGTCCGTTTTGGGACACCCCTTGTAAAATGGCCCCTGATACCGCTAAACCAGCCCCTACTAAGATGGCAATGACAAGCCTTGGCAAACGGAAGTCAAATAACACTAACTCCTGGCGATCCGTCCCGGCACCAAAGATCGTCTTCATCACATCAACAGGGCCTATTTGAATGACTCCTGTGTGTAAACTGACGAGGAGGCTTACAATGATTAGAGCCCCTAAAAGAGCCATAATCCACAGCGCTTTCTTTTGCTTCTTTTGTAACGTATGGTTCATTACAACCCTCTCCCTTCTTTACGCGCTAAATACAGGAAGAAGGGGACGCCTACTAAAGCCGTTATCGCTCCAAGCGGCGTCTCGTATGGAGGGTTAATCATGCGCGCTCCGATATCTGCCATGACTAACAAAAGCCCTCCTAACACAGCTGAGCACGGAAGAATCCATTTGTAATCTAACCCCACTAAGAAGCGCGTGATGTGAGGCACAACAAGCCCTACAAATCCAACACTCCCTGCAACGGAAACAGCCGCTCCTGTCATAAGGAGTACGACAACTGTTCCAAGTACTTTCACCATTCCCGTCCGTTGCCCTAACCCTTTGGCAACACTTTCACCAAGACTCAAGATTGTTACAGACCGAGCAATGAAAAACGCTAGGGCTAATCCAATGATCGCAACAGGGAAAACAAACTTCACTTGCAGCCACTGCGTTCCAGCGACTCCCCCTGCATACCAAAAGCTCATGTCCTGAGCCACTTCATAATGAATGGCAATACCTGATGATAGCGCGCTCAGTAAAGCCCCAACCGCTGTGCCAGCTAGCGCTAGTTTTACAGGAGATAACCCTCCTTTTGAGAACGCCCCAACAAGGAAAACAATCCCCGCCCCAATGCCGGCGCCAACAAAGGAAAACGACATAAGCCCTAAGTAGGTCATTCCTGGGAAGAAAGCGAACGCAATCGCAATCATAAAGGTGGATCCATCTGTCACGCCCATAATAGAAGGGGACGCTAAAGGATTCCTCGTCATCCCCTGCATAATCGAGCCCGATACGGCCAGGAAACCACCAACTAGGGCAGCTACGATCGCTCTTGGCATACGCAGTTCTTGTATAATTTGATGAGACGTGAGCTCTTCATTATAATGAAACACCCCGTCCCACACGGTCTTTAAATCAATATCAGCAGCTCCGAGTGACACTGAAGCTGCCATTCCAAGAAGCATGGCCATCGTACCTGCTATAATAATCAATGAAGCGACTAGCGGTCGACCATTGGCTTCCTGTTTTTCCTGCTCTTGTTTATTTATCTTTTGTGCTCCAACTGACATTTTACATTCAACCCCAAACTAGCTTTATAACCTCGTATGAGCGTATTATGATTTCTACCATTCGTCAACGATACCCGCGATGTAAGACTAGATTTGTATTCGTCATCCCTTTAATTTATAATTGAAAACGATTATCATAATCAAAGTTATAGATCGATAGATTCGTTTAGGAGGAATTCCATGAGTACAGACCACAGGCAACAACTTTACGCCTTCCTGGCAGAGAAAGCCTTTATACATATTGAGTCAAACTTTGATGACAAAATTGACTATCGCATCAGCGACATTATCAACAATGAAGAACAAGCCCAAGAATTCATTCACATTCAAAAGGACCACAGAGAAACACTCAACCCCACAATCGTTGGAACCCTATTCGGAAAACGCTACTCTGTTCTTGGCATGGGAATCTTCACGTTGCTCGTAGATTATGGACTCCTGATTGACACAAGTCCTGAGCTTGTTGGTATTAAATTAGAAGCCGGTAAGCCGAATCGCTATTATATCGAAGAAACAGCTGTTAAAGATGTTCATGACCTTTCCACCGAAGAGGTTGAACGTCTTATACGCGTCTTTATTAAGGATCATCTTGAGCCGTTCTTTGATCAAGTGGCTTTAGCCTCTAAAAGCAAGTCGAGCCATCTCCATTCGCTTGTCTCCCATAACCTCTATCAACGGAGCCTTGTGCTAAACCGTAAAGAAGGGGCCGATCAAGAGAAGGTTCAACATTACTTAGACTTGTTTACATCTGACTATTTGTTTACAGAGGATGAAACGAATCCTCTTCAATTTACATTTGAACTCCATACCCCTGAAGAGGGAGATCCGTTTTACATTCGCAAACACTGCTGCCTCTCCTACCTAGTCTATAAAGGGGATAACTCGAAGTGCTGTGGCACGTGTCCACACTTGTTCTCCTCCTGATTGAAAGAAAGGCTAAACCATTTGAAACGGTTTAGCCTTTTTTTGATTACTTATTGATATACTCCATCGCTTCATCAACCATTTGGCCGCGACCAATCGCTCCCCATGCTTTGTAAATCCAGAAGTCTGTCTTTAGAACATTTCCGTTCTCGACAGCGTCGAGATCTTTCCATAGGCTACTTTCTTGAATGGAAGAGTAATTCTCAGGTCCACCAGAAGAATCCACTTGTAAGAAAATATGATCAGCATTCATCTCAGGAATAACTTCCATAGACAAATCTCCACGCTCTTTCGGGTCTGTTAAGTCAGAAGGCTCAAATCCAAGATCCGTATATAAGAAATCGACCATTGGGTGTGTCGTCTCAGGATAAATTTGAATCACTTTCTCACGAATACGCAAGAAGGCTAGTTTCTTGTTCTCAAGCTTAGACACTTCTTCTTGTGCCTTAGCTACTTTCTCCTCAAGCTCTGCAATCTTTTCTTCTGCTAGAGCTTCCTTATCAAAGATCTTTGCAATCTTCATAAGGTCCTGCTTCCAGAATTCAGGATCATTGCGGTCCTCTTCAGACTCAGCACCTAGCACGATCGTTGGAGCAATCTTCTCCAGGTCTTCATAAACTTGTGAAGCAGTATAATCATCAACAAGAATTAAATCAGGATTAATTTCTAGAATCTTCTCAAGGTTTACTTCTGCTGCAGAACCAACTATTTCAGCCCCTTCAAGCTGATCAGATAAATAAGGGATGTAGTCCCCACCATATTGAGGCTGTGCTGTAACACCAGCTGGCTTTTCATCAATCGTCAGCATGTGGTCAAAGTAACTAGGACGAAGTGCAACCACCTTATCAACATTCTCAGGAATTTCCGTTTCTCCCTTTAAGTGCGTAATGGTTTTCGTTTCAGACTGCTTTTTCTCTTCCTCTTTAGAAGCTCCCTCTTCCTTTTGCCCTTCCGTCTCTGAACAAGCGGCTAGAAGGAATACGCAAGCAACCATGGCAAACATTATGTATGATTTTAATTTCATGTCGTGAACTCTCCTTATGTAGTAATAAATTATTATAATGATAATGATAACCATTTTCAATTATAGAATCAAGACTTTTTTGGACAGGGGGACAGGTTCATCGTCCCTTCGTTTCTCGAAATATTATCCTTTCACTAAAAATGAGCCACGGCAGCAGACCGGAGCTCATTCTTTATGTTGATCTCTTACTTTTTATTGTGTGTAAAGCCCTTAAAGGTAAGAGATTACCTTGATCTGTGACCTTTTCATAGTTAGAACACGTTAAAAAGTCACAGAAACCACCTATCTCTTCCCTTTTGACTCGTTATAGTACCAAAAAGGTAAAAGAATGCCAGTATCTGTGACGTTTCCAAGTCATTAAGCTACAAGAATGTCACAGATCAACATGCCTTGTACGCTCAAATCTTCCTCCGCACTCCGTTCTTCAACCATTCACAGCCTCTTTCACATAAGCACGCCCTTCTTCCGTAATCGTACAACCACGTACGCCCTTATTCACCTCAACCCACCCTTTATCTTTCAAGGAATGAATAATCGACTTCACTTTCCCTTCCCCGATCAGAATGCCTTTTTGTCTTAACTCCTCCACGATCTTCCTTCTCCCAATGCCAAACTTTCGATAAATCATTAACAGTACTTCCTCTTCTTCCGAAAGACCTGAAGAAAGCAAAGCTCCCCCCATCCCCTGCGAGGAAGCCCCTTCTCTCTTTAAATATCTAGGTAGCTCACCATAGCTAAGTTTACCGCTTACAGAGCGCATGTTCACAATGTATTCCACCGCATTCATTAACTCCCGCACGTTGCCCGGCCACGGATGATACTCTAAGAAAGAAATCGCCCCTTCATCTAAGTACTGACTCAAGTCATACACTTCTTCTTCCGCATAATGATTCAAATAATAGTGAAGAAGTGGGGGAATGTCTTCCCGTCGCTCTCTAATAGGTATGGTTTCAATCGGCAAGATATTGAGGCGGTAGTATAGATCCTCCCGAAAGGCTCCATCTCTCACCTGTTGTTCAAGATCTTTATTTGTTGCGGCGATAATCCTGACGTCAATCGGGATCTGCTCGGTGCCCCCTACTTTACGCACCGCCCCTTCCTGAAGCACGCGTAATAATTTCACCTGTAACGCAAGAGGAGCATCACCGATCTCATCCATAAAAATCGTCCCCGTATGAGCTTCTTCAAACAGCCCTTTCTTGCCTCCTTTATGGGCTCCTGTGAACGCACCACTTTCATACCCAAACAATTCGCTTTCTAAAATCGAAGAAGACAAAGCAGCAAGATTCACAGCTACAAAAGGCCGCTTCGATCGCGCTGATTCATTATGTATGGATTGAGCCAGAATCTCTTTCCCTGTTCCGCTCTCTCCTTGAATAAGAATCGTTGATTGCCCACGAGCCATTTTTCTCGCCAGCCCAATCATTTCCTTCATAGAAGCATTCCTTGTATGGAGGTGCTCGAAATTATATTGCGCTGTATAGGTACTGGACTTCATTTTCTTACGCAGCTCTCGGTCCACTTGTTGAAAGGTGTCATAGTTTTCAACCTCTAGTAAATAGGTGATCACTTCTTCATGGTCCTCAATCTTCTCAACGGATGTGATCAACGTCTTGTCGCGCACATGTACAATATGATCCCTTTTTGAATAGGCTTCTGAAAGATTAAAGTCTCCCCCGAATAAGTCTTGTATACCAAACTCCTTCATCTCCCGTTCAGGAAAGATGTGAGTCATTTTCTCATTAAAATAGGTAATCCGCCCTGCCTCATCACAGAATAAAAGGGCTTTAGGAAATTTATCGAGAATCGTCATGTTAAGGAAGTTTGAGTAGTCTAAACGCTGGTTCAACGATGATAGCTGTTTCGTCACGTTCATGATATCTTTCACATATTCAGCAGAAGCGAGCGAACCAGACGTCTCAAGCATGCCTAACTCCACTAGGACCTCGGTAATCGACGTGATATCCACTTGTCTCGTGCCAATATCAATGACTTCTTGAACACGCTTTGGGATAAGATGAGGCTCACCTGGCGTAATCGCTACAGGGCAAGAAGCGTAGTCGCTCATTCCCGGATAATAAGGATGGTAGGTGAACGAATCAAATCCGTGCCTTTTCAGTTGATCAATCGCTTCAGCACAACTGTCTTCTGTATCGTTCACAAGAAGAACGTGCTCATTCTCTTTTATGGATAATAGGGGCTCGATAAACTCATACCGAAGCGCTCTTCTTGCGATAATTACTTTCTTAGCTGTTTGAACTCTCTCATATACAAGGCGGTAGATGGTATCTCCGGTTAGCACGACGATGTCCTCATCAAACGTTTCATCAATCCCTCTCTCAACTGAGAAACCACGAACGTTTACTTCTTCTCCTAAGTATCTGCGTAACTGTTCTACGACACTATGTAAGGTATTCTCCCCTAATGAAATCACGCTGACTGTTCTCATAAGATGCCTGTCCCTCCACGCTTTTTCTTCTAGTATGAAAGAGCCCCTAGCCTTTGTCTAGTTTCCTAGATAAGCTTAGGGGCTCTCCATTATTCAAACGTCCCTTTTCGAACCGTATCTCCTTGGTGGACAAAAGAGTCTCCATTAATGAGCACATCTGATATCGACAAATCTTCCTCATTTAACACCAACAAATCCGCATAGCTTCCTTCTTCAATTAGACCACGCTGATCGAGTCCAAGCCCTTGAGCTGGATTAATTGTAAAAGGTTTAATCGCATCTTCTACAGAGATTCGTTCATCTCTAATAAGAAAACGAAGCGCTTCTAGTGTAGGCTCAAAGCCAGCAACTTTCATCCCTGTTAACTGTCCGCCCTCGTCAAACACTGGCAAACTTCCATTTGCATCTGAACTTACCGTAATTTGATCAATACCCACTCCTTGATCCAGTAAATAAAGGAGGCTCTCAGCCGGGGTTAGGCTCTTGTTGTTACCTTTCATTCCAACATTCGAAGTGATATCCACAAGCCCCCCTCGATTGGAAAATTCAACAGAAGCCTCTAGCAAATCAAACGTCCGGTTCACATGCGTCGGGCTAAATAGACCAATAGGAAGATCCGTTTCTTCAAGAATTTGATAGAGCTGTTCGTAATGCCCCTTGCCGCTTCCCATATGCAGATGGATAAAGCCTTTCTTCTTCGCAAGCATGGAAGACACGCGTACGTAAGAGGCGAGCCGTTTTAACTCTTCCGTCGTTACATATGAGGAACGATGGTCTTCGATCGCAAGTTTTAACCCAAGAATCTCTTCTATAAATAAAAGATCTTCCCGAACCTCGCCTGTGATCGTATTCGAAGGATAGCCATACCCTCCTGTAAGCATATACGCATTCAACCCCTCTTCCCGCAGGGCCTTCGCTTTTGCTAAGAGGCTTTTAGGAGTTCTCCCGACGTCATTTGTACCAAGCAATCCAACAACGGTTGTAATCCCACTTTCCACAACGTGACTGAGCTGTACCTCTGGCGTGCTCGTAGCAAAACCGCCTTCGCCTCCGCCACCCGTTATATGAACGTGGCGATCGACAAGGCCAGGCATAACAATCGCGTTCGAACGATCCAACACCTCAACGTCCACGCCTGTTACATCGATGGAATCTTTGATTTCTATTATTTTGCCACCAGCAAGAAGAATATCCTTCTTGCCGATGGATTGTGGTGTATATACGTGTGCATGTTTTAGTAATCGAAGCAATTTCTAGTCCCTCCAGCATCTATTAAGCTTTGTATTGTGGTTGATCTTGATTTTCTGCAGTCTGTTGTGTAGACGGTGTAATCTTTTCAATAGAGAACCCTGTAAATCCAAAGAGTATGGCAAAAATAAATCCAACGTAACACATCACCGCCCAAGGTAAGTACTCAATAACCGGAACGCCCAGTGTCGTAGACATATAAACTCCCGCTAATGACCAAGGAACAATTGGCACAACCACGGTTCCTGAGTCTTCTAATGTACGAGATAAGTTCTTCGCATGAAGGCCACGTTCCTGGTACACTTTTTGGAACAGTTCACCTGGAACAAGTATCGATAAGTAAGAGCTTCCGGTTGTAATCGCCATCGTTAAACAAGATAGAACAGTAGATAAAACAAGGCTACCTGTTGATTTCGCTACTTCATTCACTTTCTCAAGAACGACTTCAAGAGATCCAGTTTTACTCAAGATTCCCGCAAATGAGAACGCACAAAAGGCAATAAGCGTTGTGCCCATCATCGATTCCATTCCGCCACGGTTTAACAGCCCGGAAACATCTTCTGATATAGAAGAAAGAGAAGAAGCTCCGCCCATCATCGTCACATCAAATCCACTTACACTCGCTACAAAAGCACTCTCGAGCGTCACGCTTTGCATTGTAACCCCAATGATAATGGCCGTTATAACAGAAGCTAACATAACAGGAATGGTAGGAAATTTCATAATCGATCCGGCCAGAACAATAATCACCGGGAGAATTAAAAGAATGTTCCAGTCATATAACGCATTTAACGTCTCTGTCATCATAGCTAATTTCTCATCTGCTCCTGCACTCGCATCAGCCGCTCCGCTTCCAGCAAAGAAATAAATGATGATTCCAACAAGAGCGGCCGGTATGGTGGTGTAAAGCATGTGCTTAATGTGTTCATATAAGTTACTCCCAGCAGCTGCTGGAGCTAAATTCGTTGTATCTGATAATGGAGACAGCTTATCTCCGAAATAAGAACCCGCCACTACAGCACCTGCTGTCATTGGAAGGGAAACTCCTTGTACGAGCGCAATTCCCATAATCGCAACACCCATCGTACCTGCTGATCCCCAAGAAGTTCCCGTAAACACAGAAACAACAGCGGTTACGGCAAATGCCGTTACAACTAAGAAATCTGGATTAATTAATTTCATTCCGTAATAAATCATGACAGGGATCGTCCCTGAAATCATCCACGTCCCAATCAAAATCCCAACTGTAATTAAAATCAATATCGCCGGCAGTGCTTTTGCCGTTGTTTCGACAATCCCCTGCTGCATTTCTTCCCATTTCACGCCAACTTTTAAGCCAACTAGAGCCGCAATAATTGCTGCAATAATAAGAAGCGGCTCTGCCTCCATATGGAATACACCATACCCGATACCTAAAAGAAGCAGCATCGATACAATTGGCGTAATCGCTAATAAAAAACTCGGTCTTTGTTTCATCCTTTTTCCCCCTCAAAAGTTTTTAAGCTTGTTTATGACTTTATATGCAAATTTCATGCCAACTTTTAAAATGACTGAATTTTTCGACGTATATCGAGTTTAGCACATTTTGTCGGTTAGGGATTACTGGGATAAAACGGGATGTTAACGGGATTTATTCTGTTTATATCCCACAAAAAAAGGACAAATCCATTTTCGGTTTGTCCTTTTCTAATTCATTCACAACCAAAGTGTTCGCAAATAAATCATTCATGCTTTGTTAATTCATAAACACCAGGGCCACAGGGACAGGTTCATCGTCCCATCGCTTACAGAGGCTTCACTCTAAGTTGCAGCCCATCAAATGACTTTTAACCATTGAAACTTTTGTCGAGTTTACTTCGTATATAGAACAAGACAAGCTTACCCCACCGTAAAATAGAAGGAGGAACAAAGAAGTTGAAATTCTGGATCTATGTTTTCCTAACCATCGCAATCGAAATAAGCGTTGCCTATGTGATCCATCAAGCCATGGTAGATAGAGGTCTGATGTACACCGTCCGTAAAGTAGTGAGAACAGACTACCTTCAATTTCCTATTGTTTTGCTGTTTGTTTCCTTGGTATGTTCCGCCTTTTCCTTAGGCACCTTAAGAGAAAGAGAAACAGGCGAAGTACAGAGCCTACCCGCTTACTTTCTTTCGTATATTAAACATCCGATTACACTTGGTTCCGTTTCGTTATTTGTGTTTAGCTTCCTCCTATTCTAGCCCAACAAGAACCATCACTCCTACCTTTCTTCTCTAGAAGAATATTCGCACAACTCGTCTTCATTTCTTTTCACAACCAATTTTGATATAGTTGTAGAAGTATGAATTTGAACGGACATCATAAGGAGGAACGAAATCGTGCTCATAGCGATTATTATACTGATCTTCGTCTCCGCTTTCTTCTCAGGGAGTGAGACTGCTTTAACTGCAACGAATCGGATGAGGTTGCAGACTAGGGCGAATAATCATGATAAAAAGGCCGAGAAATTATTGTACCTTGTCTCGAGGCCTAGTGAATTTATCACCACCATCCTAATCGGGAATAACATAGCGAATATTCTATTGCCGACTCTTGTGACCATCTTGGCTGTCGAATACGGCATTAATGTCGGAATTGCTTCAGCCGTGTTAACCGTCACGATCATTATCTTCGCAGAGGTGATACCGAAATCGGTCGCAGCTACTTATCCTGATCGTATTGCGACAACGGTCGCGCCGATTATTCGCTTTTTCATCATTGTATTTAAACCGGTTACCATCTTATTGAACAAACTGACCGATTACTTAAACAATGTGCTCTCAAATGGGCAACAAGAAGAAGCATCCATTTCTAAAGAAGAACTACGAACGATGATTGATATTGCAGGGTCTGAAGGAACATTTAACGAAGAGGAGTCGAACCGAATTAAAGGCGTGTTCGACTTTCAGAACTTGAACGTGAAAGATGCGCTTCAAACTCCACGCGTGGATGTAGAAGCGATTCCTCACACCGCTACATTTGAAGAAGTAAGAGAAATTGTGATGCAGCACCCTTATACGCGTTACCCTGTTTACCGCGACGACATGGACGACATCATTGCTGTCTTCCATTCAAAGTATTTACTTAACTGGGACGCTGACCGCGAACAGTCGCTGAAATCATTTTGTTCCAATGATCCGTTAATTGTGTATGAGTTCCAAAAAGTCGAGTGGGTATTGCGGAAGATGAGCCTCGAGAAGCAGCATATGGCGATTGTGCTTGATGAATATGGCGGCACTGAAGGAATCATTACGCACGAGGATATTATCGAAGCGATGATCGGACTCGAAATCGAGGATGAATTAGATCCGGATGATGACGCGATTGTTGAGAAACTATCTGATACAGAACTCATTTGTGACGGGAAAGCCACATTGTATAAAGTGAACTCCATCTTTGACACGAATATTCCTGAAGATGAAGACGTACTCGCTGCATACATTTTAAATGAGTTAGATGATCACCCTGAAGAAGGAACCGTTCTTGAGCGCAACAACTTAACATTTAAGATTCTTGAAATGGACGGTCGCTCGATTTCACGAGTTCAGATTATTAAGTAAAAAAATAGCTTTAAGCTTTCCTTAAAGCCTAAAAAAAGAAAAATTTAAAACAAGAGCTTGCCTATAACATGAATTACTGTATAGTAGTTAAAGGAACTGCTGAATGGGCAGACTAATGAGCATTCATGAAATTCTGAAATTAGAGGTGTGTATATATGAATTTTAACAATATAAAAAGCAAACTTGATAACTTAGGTGCGATCCAGTCGATCACGATTTCTTATTTAGAAACAAGAGAAGACGATGACTCCGCATTTGATGTTTATGTAAACGTCAAACACAACACAAACGCTAAAAACGATTTTGAATCCATTATCGTAAAAGAGGAAGCTTCATTAGAAGAAGCAGAAAGCATCGCTCAACGCCTGACAAACTCTCTAGGTCGTTATTACAAGAACGTTCAATATCTAGGACATGAACTGCAATAGAAAAAAGCGACTCTAAAGAGAGTCGCTTTTTTATTTATTATTCAATCGTACCTATTCCCTGTAAAATCATGACACCAATACCACATGATATAACTCCCACCACAAAGGTTAGTAAAGTAAATCCCCATCCCTTTGACTCGGTCTTTTTAAGATATAAGCTATAGACCAGCGCGAGAATAATCCCTATTATAAGTGCTCCAGAAGTTGTATTAGGAAGAAACATCTCCATACTCAAAAATATCACCTCAGCTCAATCATCTTACTTTATTTGAGCCGGGTCAAGGGGACAGGTCCCTTGGCCCGCTCTGGCGGCTACACCTGGGACAAGGGGACGGGTACCTTGGCCCGCTCAAGCAGTTGATCTCTTACCTTTCATCTGCGCCAAGCCTTTAAAAGGTCAGAGATCAGCATGATGTGTGACCATTTCCAAGTATTACTCTTTAAAAAGGTAAGAGAAGCCCCGTATCTATTACCTTTTGACGGACCATTGCAACAAAAAGGTAATAGAGACACCGTATCTGTGACATTTCCAAGATAGAAATAACCTAAAAGGTCACAGATCCACAGTCTCCCCTTTCACATACAACGGTAACGTAATTATAAATGCACTCCCTTGACCTGATTCGCTCTCCACATCTACCTCCCCATCATGTGCTTTAACGATCGACTTCACAATGGAAAGTCCAAGCCCAGACCCTCCATACTTTGTCGAACGGGACTTTTCAGCACGGTAAAAGGAAGAAAAAATATAAGGAAGATCCTCTTTGTCAATCCCTTGACCATTGTCCTCGACTCGGATAACTATATTACGTTCTGACTGATCAGGACGCACGTCGATCCAAATTCGATTACTTCCATACCTACACGCATTATCAATCAGGTTACTCATAACCTGCTCTATACGGAAAGGATCAAGGACAATGCTCCTAGGCTGAGCTTCGATTGTATAGCTTAGCTCCACCTCTTCTTTTTGAAGGTCAAATTGATATTTTGCGAGTTGTTTCTCAAAGTAATGCGCAACGTTTACAACTTCTTTCTCCATTGCGAGCTGATCAGCTTCTGACTTTGAGAACTCGAATAAATCTTCTATTAGATGATCGAGATGTGTGGTTTTATCATGAATGACTTGGAGGTACCGCTGTTTCATTTCCTCATTCCGAACGACACCATCCCGAAGCCCTTCGACATAGCCTTTAATGGACGACAAAGGTGTTCGTAAGTCATGGGAAATGCTTGCAATCAATTGCTTCCTGGCATCTTCATATTGCTTCTGCTTCGTAAAGGAATCCTTCACATGCTGCCTCATGACGTTAAACCCTTGGATAAACCGCCCGATCTCATCCCTTTTCTTATACTGAATCGGATAATCCAGATTCCCGCTCCGCATTTCTTCTGTAGCCTGATAGATCTGTTTCAAAGGAGTCAGCACAGTCCGAGAAATATAGGTCGTCCAGATGACCACCATCAGAAGCAACGTAAGCACTCCAACCCCAACACTTAAAAGAAGAATATGAACAATTTCCGTCATTCTTTTAAAAGGTTCACTACGAGAGGCATTGGCGCGAATGGTGACATCCCATTTTCTATTCTCTTCCGCTGCAACTTGAATAGTAAACGTATTGAGATTAGGTAAGAAGGTATTCAGTTCCTCTACCTCTCTATAAGCTCTAGAATCAAACAAGACTTTATCTCTTTCTCCCTCGACCGTGATATTCATTTGATAACGATCGAGCAATGACTCTATTTCTTTGTAGAAGGCGTCTTGATTCGGAAGCTTTCCCTCATTCAGTCGAATCTCTCTTCGTACATCTGTGAATAACTGGTCCAGCTCATCCTCATCTTTCGCTATTTGGTTGGCCCCAAGGTAAAAAGTCAAGATCGCTACAAGAATGGGAACAAGGATCGTTGACAAAAAAGCAAAGACAAGCCGCTTTTTTAAACTAGATTTCATACTGAATCGTTGAATTTATATCCAACGCCCCACACCGTTTCTATATATTGCGGCTTCGTTGATTCGCTTTCAATCTTGTCTCTTAGTTTACTCATATAGACCGTCACTGTATTGAGATCCCCAAAGTCTGTATACCCCCAGACCTTCTCATAGAGTTGTTCCTTGGAGAATACCTGTCCCTTATTCGATAACAACACATAAAGCAACTTAAATTCCTTGGCCGTTAAGGTCACTTTCTCGCCTTTTACATACAACTCATGCCGCTTCACATCTAGCTTCAAGTCTTTATACTCCATGATGTCTTGATTCTCTTCATCATTTTGATTCGAAAAATGTTTATACCGACGCAGATGAGCTTTGATACGCGCCACTAATTCACCAGGGCTAAAGGGCTTCGTAATATAATCATCCGCCCCGATCCCAAGCCCAATGATTTTATCAGTGTCACTTTTCTTGGCACTCATCATTAAAATCGGGATGGTTGATTCCTTTCGAATCCTCCGGCAAACTTCAATTCCGTCCATATTAGGTAGCATAATATCCAACACTGCCAGAATAGGTTTCTCTTTATGGAATTGAGCAAGGCCCTCCTCCCCATCATGGGAGAGGATCGTTGTGTACCCTTCGACATACAAGTAATCCCTCACCAATTCACCAAGTTCCTTCTCATCTTCCACTACTAATATTTTATCTCCGTTCATAACACCCCGCCTTTATACATACTACATTACGCAGCAACATCGCGCTTCTTGAACACCACCCACGTTAATGTAGTAAAGATTACAAAATAAATGAGTAATACCGTGATTGAAAACGTCATTGTCATCCCTTCAACTAATGGAGTCCCATTTGTATACTGCTGGAGATTAGTATTGGCAAACAACACATACTTCACCCATTCATAACTGCTTAACAATTGGGTAAGCTGCGGCCCTGTAAAAAGTAAGAAAATCGCAATACCAATCGCGAGAGAACTGCTTCTGAAAACCGTCGAAATCATAAACGCCAGCGTCACCATCATAAGCAAATCAACGCTATTGAATCCGAACAATTGAATAATGTGAGCAATCATATTAGTCTCTTCTACGCTACCATTGTTATACACGAGGTAAGGTTGACCCACACCTTCAACCCCATAGAGGATACTACCTACCAAAAAGGAAAATAGGAATAATAAGACCAGACTAAACAACGCAAACAAAACCGTTGTGATATATTTTGACAGGATCATCTTCGTACGGCTAACGGGCCTAATTAGCAACAACTTAATCGTACCCCAGGAAAATTCACTTGCAACCATACTACTCGCGACCACTATCGTAAAGAGCGCAATAATGCCCGTGAAGTTCGTCGCGTCCATCATGAAACCAAGCACAGACTGGGACTCAACAGGACGAATGTCTTGGTCAATGCGGTATTCGTTGATCGCGACTTGTTTCTGAACGTACGTTTCACCCGCTCCTTTTAAAGGACTTTCTTCTAGCTGCTTTTGTAACTGGGCATTCTCTATTTTCAGGTTCTCTTTCCAATTCGTGTTTTCATTTGATTCCATTATAAAAGCAGTGAAGGCCCCTAACCCCAAAACAGCGAAGAGAATTAATCCAATCATCACCCATGTCCCTAATCGTTTATACAGCTTCATATGTTCATTTTGAATTAAATTCATCATGTTGACCATTTACTTTTCACCCCCTGTCATTTCTAAGAATTTCTCTTCTAGCGTCGATTGAATATTTTCAATGCCATATACCCTGATGTGATGAGTAACGAATAACTCTGTCAGATCGGCAATTCCCTCATAGGAAACGGTCGTATCAATGAAACCATCCCCCACGCTTTCTACTACGGAACCATACGTAGACCGTAGCAATTCGACCGCCTGATCTAGTGGAGACACGTGGTAACGTATCTTCTGTTTCGAAGAAGTGCCGACAAAGTCTCTAACGGATTCTACACTAATTAATCTACCGTTTTGAATAATTCCGATACGGTCACACATCAACTGCATCTCAGACAGAAGGTGACTCGATACAAACACAGCCATGTTCTCTTCATGAGCGATCTGACGGATATAATTTCGAATCTCACGAATCCCAGCAGGATCGAGGCCATTAGTAGGCTCATCGAGAATTAATAAAGAAGGTGAATGAAGCAAAGCTTGGGCTAATCCTAGCCGTTGCCTCATGCCAAGTGAATAGTTCCCTACTTTATGTTTAATCCTTTCTTCTAAACCTACTAGCTTCACCACCTCATGAATCCGGTCCTTCGAGATCTTCTTCGGAACCATCCTCGCGTAATGGACCAAATTGTCATACCCAGAAAGGAATTTGTACATCTCCGGATTCTCAATAATCCCTCCAACATGAGCGATTGCTTTTTCGAAATTCTCTTCTATACTATGATTGTGAATCAGGATTTCCCCTTCTGTGATATCCATCAGCCCGACCATCATGCGAATCGTCGTCGTCTTCCCCGCCCCATTAGGACCAAGAAATCCAAACACCTCACCAGGAAACACCTGCAGATTGAGATCGTCAATTATGGTGGTCTTGCCGATCCTTTTGGTTACATGATTCAACTCAACGACTGGCTTCTTACTCATAGCCATACCTCCCTTTCAAGCTAAACCCATTATGACAAGAAGGTCTTATCAATCACTTATAAAAGTATTAAAAAAGTATTAAAAGTGGGCCGGGGGGACAGGTACCTCGTCCCGCCGCTCAAGAAGAAGATCTCTTACCTTTCTCTTGTGCGGTCCCTTTAAAAGGTCAAAGATCAGCTTTATCTGTGACCTTTCAACAATCTCCCTAATTAAAAAGGTAAGAGAAGCACCAGATCTCTTACCTTTTGACGGATCATCACCCCTAAAAGGTAAGAGAGGCACGGTATCACTGACATTTCCAAGATAGAAATAGCCTAAAAGGTCACAGATCCTCTTATAAAGAAAAAAGGACTGAAAGGGAGCGCTCCCTTTCAGTCCTTTTTCTTATCCGACCTTCATTTGTTCAGCTAAATGATGGATGCTCGCCACAAGCATGTCGAGTTTCCCTTCCATTCGATGCAACAGATAAAACGTCACAAGAACCGGAAAGCCAACCTCAGGTACCCACGTCATCCATTCCTCCATCGCTCCTCACCCCTTGCCTTACCCAAAAAGGGAGAGGATCGCCCTCTCCCTTTCTTAGATTATAGTTCGATATCTGCTACGTTTCGCTCGACGATTCTAGCCTCTTTCTTACTAACAAGGTCGCCACCGCTTGATGTGAAGCAGTTCTGCGTCACAATCTCATCCATGGCTGCGTTTAACGCCACCACATCAACCGGTTCAATCGGATCATCAAGGGAGATCGTAACCGTACGACCATCCTGATTTTCAAATTTCATTTCAAGTTTCTTCGCCATCTTAACCTCTCCTCTCATTTCTGATTACTCATTAAGCACCAAGAATTAGGCTTGAGTCATTGCGTTCGATGCCAGATAATTTACGCTGCTGAAGCGGATGAAGAACATTCGCTACAGCGAATAACTGATCAGCCGTTGCTTCAGTCTTCACGTTGTTGAAGTTCTTGTTCTTGAATTTCATATTGCCTTTCTCATCAAGACCATCTTCTAACACAATTTGTAGCTGAGATCGGAATGTGTTTGTGATTGCCATGTCGATCACCTCCTTTCACTTCTATAATCGTTCGGAAGCCAGCGGGAGGTGCCTATGTTTTAGAAAAAATGGACCGCGGGGACGGGTTCCTTGTCCCACCGCCAATTGAGGTGCCAGCCTCTGGCGTTGAATCTGTGACCTTTTATAAGAAGAGGAGGCAGAAAAGGTCAGAGATCAGCTCCATCTGTGACCTTTCTACCTCCTAAAACACAAAAAAGTCACAGATAACCAGTATCTGTGACCCTTTTATAGATATGAGACTCCAAAAGGTAAGAGAAACGAACGATCAGTGACCTTTTAACTGCAAATAGTCATTAAAAGGTCACTGATCATTTAATTTCTTCTAATGGGAGCAGGTAGCCCCTTGTTTCTTATTATCCCCCTCTGTCTTCAAGCACATGATGAAGGTTAAATCGTTCCCTAGCCAGCCTCACAAAATCTTCATACTCTAACTCTTCCTTCGTCTTCTCCCCATCCTCCCATGTCGTCATAGATGAAGAAGTTAACGTCTGGCTACCGCCTACAAGAAGCTGGACGGCGAGAGGGCTTTTATTAAACTTAGATTTCTCATGCGTCTCGATCAAGTGCCGGATCTCATTCATCTCATCTTCCACGTGAACCAGAGGCACTTCGCTAAACGCATAGCCAATGCGCCTCTTCTCGTCTTTATCCTTTACTTTCACTTCTAGGACATGGTCTCCATAATCCGTATCGAGCCGGGTTACTTTAAACTCCCCGTTACTCGATGTAACCAGCTCCCCTGTCATGGGAACTAGAGTTAACGGCAGATTGCCTCCAAACCCGACATCCATCAAGTAATCACCTGAATCGTCATGGACAATGACCGCGGCATGTGTTCTGCCAGTGCCAGACCACTTATCTTCGGCCGCGTTATACACCTCACCACGCACGAGAGAAACGCTAAATCCATTATCTTTGAGAAAGTAATACAAGAGAGGATTCAGTTCATAGCAAAGCCCTCCCTCCTGTTCATCAAGAATCTTGTGACGGAGATTCTCCTTAGAGATCTCCAAGCTAGTCTTGTTCAGGATTCGAAAATTCTCAAACGGAATGGCCCACGCTGTTTTCTCAAGCACTTCAGGGAGGTTCGTGACTGTTAGTTCTGTTTCGAACGGCAATCCAATTCGTTCTCTATAAGCCTCGTTGAATGACATCAATCTGCTCCACACCCTTTATATTTCATATATTACTGTTCATTATGGCACAGACGTATATGGAGAAGAAAAGTTCTGCTCCCTCCCCTATGTAACAAGAAGTCAATGAATCCGTGTTGGTGATGTATTCACTAAATCTTTTGGTTATTTATGTTAAAATTACTTTGTGAAACGCTTCTAACTAACGGAGCTGTTTTGCGAAAAAAGATAAAAGGATACTTATGGGGGAGGTTAAGGATGTTTTGGTGGATGATAGGTTTGTTAAACCTTGGTTTGGCGATTGTGGAACTAATAGTAGCCTTTAAAAGGAAAGATAAGCATTTATCGTGGGTTCACGTTATGTATAGTTTAATGTTCATTTCATATGGTGTTTCTGCATTTCATCAAAGTCTTTTATATGGAATTCCTGGTTTAATTATTGGTTTATACGCTATTTTTCTTAACTCTAGAGGTAGAAGAAGGAGAAATAGGAACGTAATTCAATAATAATAAAGGGGCAGGGGGACAGGTAACTTGTCCCGCCACCATTATTTGAGAGAGGTACAGTCGATGTAATCTGTGACCCTTTTATATAAAGAGGACCAATCAGTAACGTTCCTCCGTACTCCCTCTTTTCTTTAATTCATAAGGAAGCACTTTATAAGAAAAATCGACATTACCAGATTCGATCTTATCCAATAATAGATTTGCGCCTTCTTTCCCCAAATCCTGATAGGAATAATGAATCGCTGTTAGGGAAGGGCGTGATGCTTTGGCTAAAGCCGTGTCGTCTAATCCAATGATGGAGACGTCTCTTGGAATGGAATAACCACTATCTTGTAAAGCATTAATTGCTCCAATCGCCATCCCATCATTGGCAATAATCATCGCAGTAAACGGCACCCCTTCTTTTACCAAACGCTTCGTTGCTTCATAGCCGGCTTCAATGCTGTAGTCCTCATGAATGATTCGCTCTTTGTCCAAGCTATAACCAGCGCTTGTTAATGCATTCTTGAATCCTTGCTCTCGCCTTAAGCTGTTCGCTGAGGTCTCAGGCCCACCTATGAAAACAAAATCTTCATGCCCTTTATCCAATAAATAACGGGTCGCTTCTTGAGCAAAGCGATACTCATCAAAGGCGACGTAGGAAATCTTTTCATCTTCAGTTGGTTGCAAAAGAACAACAACTGGAAAAGGGAGAGCCTCAATGACGTCTCTATGTTCCTGAGTAAAATGCCGGGTCATAAAGAGGACACCTTCAACTCGTTTCGATTGAAAGATCTCAAAGTGCTTCTGCTCCTTCTCGATCTGTCCATCCGTATTGCCGATTAGAAGGTTATACCCTTTTTCCTCAATAACATGAGTAATCCCTTTAATACTGTTAGGAAGCCCCTCACCGAGAATGCTGTGAGTAATGACACCAATCAAGTGCGTCTTCTTCTCAGCAAGTTCTCGCGCCAAAATGTTTGGACGGTATCCGGTCTCTTTAATGACTTGTTCAATCTTCTTCCGCGTACTCTCTTTCACAGGCCCATTATTGTTAAATACCCGCGAAACGGTTGCAATAGACACACCTGCTTTACGGGCGACCTCTGTAATATTTATATCTTCTCTCATAAACTTCCTCCTCGGCAAAACACCGAAGTGCCTGCCCCTATTCACGGACAGACACTCCCTATGAAAACGTTCTCCTTCCGTTATTATAAGGGATTTCTGGTTATTTTCCTATATCCCATTTGGTCGCTCTTAAGCTTACTGCTCCATCTGAGAAAAATTCGATTCCAGTGCTCCCTTCTGATGGGAAAATCCTGCCTGAGAAGACTTCTTCCCCTCCTTGCACGAAGAGTTCAAATGAAGAATGATCCACATATAACCTCAACGTTATCAAGCGATCAAAAGAAAGAGAAGCCGATCGGATTGTTCCAAATTCTTCAGCAAAAGCCTCACCGCTTTTGCTACGATCCACCGTCACCCGTTTCCATTTCGGATCGACTCGAATCTCTGTATACTCTTCTTCCCCGCAGCGAAAGCGGACCCCAAAATCCCGCCAATCTAAGGTAGTGAAAGATGCTTGCAGCTCATACGTTGTTCCTTCAAACCCTTCATATACCTTTACGGCACGATTCAGCTCATCTTGTTTGTCTGAACGGTTTGTTCTCAACTTCTCCATCTCTCGAACTGGACGCTGTAGGATCCGATCACCAAGAATCGTCAGCTCCCTCGGGATCGTTAAGCAGTGTGCCCATTCATGACGATCTGTTGGATAAGCAATCTCAGGAAGCCCCATCCAACCCACGAGGATACGGCGACCATCATGATCTTCTGTAGTTTGTGGAGCATAGAAGTCAAAGCCTTGATCAAATTCGTAAAACGTTCCGTGCTCCATCTTGAGTGACTCTATCTCTAACGGCTTTCCTACCACGTATCCAGATTGAAAAATATTCTGATAGTGATCACCTTTCTCTTCGAGTCCTTGCGGAGAGAAAAGCAAAACCCCTTTCCCATCACGTTCATAATAATCTGGACATTCCCACATAAATCCAAACCCGCTAAAGTCTGTTTTCAATTCTCCGCGAAATGCCCACGTTTGTGTATCTTTGGATTCATAGACGGTAAGGGCCCCCGTTTCATCCGTCCGCTGAGCTCCTACCAACATAAAATAAGTCCCATCCTTACTAAAGACTTTCGGATCCCTGTAATGTTCTGTATAACCCTCCGGCACTCCTGTTACTAGCGGAGCCTCGACCTTTGTAACTTCACCAAGTTGATCCATTTTCGCCAGACATTGATAAGGTGTGCGCACCCAATCCTCATCTCTTACATTGCCTGTGTAATAAAGGTGCAATTCCTCGCCAATGACAATCCCTGTACCTGAGAAAGCTCCGTGAGAATCAAAATAACGATCAGGAGAAATGGCTATACCTTTCTCCTGCCAATGAACAAGGTCAGTCGACGTTACATGGTACCAGTGCTTTAATCCGTGTACAGGGCCAAGCGGAAACCATTGATAGAAGAGGTGATAGACCCCATTGTAATAAGAGAAACCATTCGGATCATTTAACAGTCCCACGCGGGGTTGGATATGATAGCTTTGGCGCCATGGACAGCTCCTTACAACTTCATGAAGTCTCATCCACTCTTCTTCAGATACATTTTTAAGAGGCTTGTATCTCGCTTCTCTTGTCCAATCCATTTCATTCCTACACCCTTCTACTCCGCTTATGCCGCGGAAGAATCTTCTTTCTTTCGTTTCCCTAACACGTACGTAAGTCCAAATGTGATGACAAACGAGATGACCATTCCAATGATGTAATGCACAACAGATGTCGGGCGAATGGAGATCACACCAGGTAATCCAGCTGCCCCTAGCGCAACAGCTAACACATCGTTAAACGTAATATAAGCAGTTGCAATAGCAGCACCGATTACCGCTGCGATAAAGGGATAGCGCAACTTCAAATTCACACCAAACATCGCCGGTTCTGTGATACCTAATAATGCAGAGATCCCAGCCGCAGAGGCGACACCTTTCATCTTCTGGCTCTTTGTTATGAATAATACAGCCAGAGCTGCTGATCCTTGAGCCACATTAGCCATAGCAGCGGTTGGGAAGATAAATGATCCACCCGTCTTCGCAAATTGGCTAAAAGCTGAGTCTCAATAGCAATAAAGCTATGGTGCATACCTGTTATAACAAACGGAGCGTAAAGCGCTCCAAGAATACCACCGCCAATAAAGCCAACGGTTTCATACATCCATACAATTCCATCTGTTAATAAATTTCCTCCAGAGCGAGTTAAAGGTCCTACAAAGGTAAAGGTTAAAACACCTGTAATAAAGATCGTAAGTAACGGCGTTAATAAGTTATCAAGTGACGTCGGAATTCTTTTACGCAAAAATTTCTCAATGTTAGCTAGAATATAAGTTGCGGCTAAGACCGGTAAGACCGTTCCTTGATAACCGACTTTTGCAATTTCAAATCCAAAGATGTTCCACTTCGGAATCTCTCCATCAGCCAAAGCTCCTCCATAACCCCAGCCATTTAAAAGGTCAGGGTGCACCATCAACATTCCAAGTGCTGCCCCGAGAAAGGCATTTCCGCCAAATCGCTTGGCTGCCGAGAACCCGATTAGAATAGGTAAGTATGTAAAGGGCGCATTTGCGAATGTATTAATCATTGCAGCTAAATCACTCATGCCTGGATACGCTTCAATTACCGACTGATCTTCAATAAACAACCCGCTTGCTGTCAGCAAGTTATTTAACCCCATTAAGAGACCACCAGCAACAATCGCAGGAATAATGGGAACAAAGATGTCAGAAAGCATCTTCACAAATCGCTGCACCGGATTTAATTTTTGATTCGCAGCTGATTTCACTTCATCCTTCGACATTTCTTCAGATCCTGTTAGTTTCGTGAACTCTGCATAAACGTTATTTACAACACCTGAACCAAGTATGACCTGATACTGCCCTCCTGTTGAGAACGTGCCTTTCACCTCATCCATTTCATCTAATCTCTTTTGATCCACTTTTGATTCATCGTGTAAAACAAGTCTTAATCGAGTTGCACAATGAGCAGCAGCTGAGATGTTTTCTTTTCCCCCAAGAGCCTCTAATATGCCCGCTGCGATTATATCGTACTTCATTTCCCATTCCCCCTCTTTTATGTAAAGCTTTACATTCCGTGTTTATGAAAAGCTTTACAATATTACCAAATCAATAATGTAAAGCTTTTCATTAATTAATGTAAACGATTTCTCCTTAAGTGTCAATAACTATTATTGAACCATGGGGACAGGTACCTTGTCCCACCTCCATCTTTGACGCTTTCACATCGCACACCAATAAAAAGGTCAGAGATAAACTCTATCTCTGACCTTTTCACAAACAAACCCTATTTAACATGTTACAGATCCGCTCGATCTTTGACATGTTCAATCCTTCAGAGTCAACGACCTCTACCACGTGTTACTACAACCACTCTTTTAAAATCCCTACATTCAATTCCAAAAATGAAGCATTATCTTCCCCCCCTCTCCGCTGACACCACCCAATACTATTAAAAGCATCCGTAAATTGATAAAAAGGCAACACCTTTTCTAAATCAATCAGCGGTCTCACGGACTTATAACCATCTTGATAAGCCTGGAATAATCGATCATCGTAAGCCAAAAAATCTCGATGAAGCTTCGTGAAGTCGATCTCGGTGGAACCAAATCGCACGCTTTCAAAATCAATAACTCCTGACACAGTTTCTTCATCCACTATAATATTGCCCGGCCGAAAATCCATATGTACAAAGCTTGGCCCATCTGGTGGCGGGAGCTCGTGCTTCATCTGTTCAAATTTCTTCAACGCTTTCCCATATAACGATTCATCAAGAACGTCGCGAACATCCTCTGCAAAACTATAAAACTGCTTTTCGAGAAAAGTGGACCAGTTCGGAAATTCATTTTTTATTCCCTTCAATGACTCTTCAGGCGGACGAATAGAATGCATCTCTGCATGAAGGACCCCGACCTGATACGCTACGTTCGGTGTAGCTGCCGTCGTTAGGGGCTTCCCTTTTAATTCAGCCAATACAAAGGCTCCAGGACACTCCTCATCCCCCTCCCAATGATCCAATAGTGCAGGTATGGCAACGCTCCCTTTTAATATCTCGTAAGCTTCTAACTCTCTCTCGTATTTCAATTTCGAATAAGGAATTTTCAAATAGACACATTCCCCCGTAGACAACTCACATTGATAAACGGTTGAGCTAAAAGATTCTTCTACCTCATTCGCCGATTCTACTTGTAACCCTAGCTGTTGGATGACACGATTTTGCATTCCCCGATCCCCCTTCTTAACATGAAACTTTACGCTCTATTATTTTTAAACTTTCTTTCGCCAACACATTCATACCTCTGAACCGGCATAACTTTTAGCATAAATTACCACCATTTTAACATAATGGCCTTGTCCCGCTCTATAAAGCTAAGAAAGTACGGGTACCACTTCTCGCTTACTAAATTGAAACTTTCTCCAAAAACAATACGTACATTAGAAAGAGTAAGTAGGAGGGAACTATAATGAAACAAAAACTAGAAGCGATTGAAGAACGGATGAAAAGAAAGTTTGGACTTGAGGATTACACCCTTGAGCGCACCCATCTTCACAGAGA
The DNA here is from genome assembly GCF_014642405.1 of Pontibacillus salipaludis. Classification (GTDB taxonomy): domain Bacteria; phylum Bacillota; class Bacilli; order Bacillales; family BH030062; genus Pontibacillus; species Pontibacillus salipaludis. The sequence goes on along the minus strand of NZ_BMIN01000005.1, from coordinate 54,704 downwards.
AGTCGAAGCGTTTGAACAAACGCACTATGTATATAACATGGAATGGTTCCCGGAAGGCTCAGGACCTGTTGAAGACGACTTGAACCCAGAAGGGACAGCATCAATCGATGTGGACGTACATACGGGAGAAGTAAGAAGTCTTATTTTTGTAAGTGGTGTAAGTAAAGCGAAGACTCCAACGTTGCCTAATGAACAAGACGTCATCCATTGGGTGGAACAAGAGACAGGACTCACACAAGGCGAGCATTTCTTTTTAAAAAGTAAACAGGATCGAACCTACATGTTCTACTCGGCCGTAAACGGAATCCCAACCACCCCATCCGGTATCATTTCGGTTGAAGTGAATGATGAAGATGAGCTCGTGTTCTTCACCATTCACGGGTACTTTCCAGAAGTGCATGACGTACAGGATGAATCTTTTTCTTTATCTCTAGAAGACATCGCCGATCTAATCAAGAACCAATTGATGCTTGTAAACTTTCCTATAATGGAAACCAAACGTTTTGAATCGGTCTATGCATTAGAAGAGATCTACATAAAGAATGATGGCAAAGAGACTCGCCCTTTTCACCTGACAGATTCGGTACATCTTGTTCCCATTGGTGAAATTATGACCTATGAGCCCCGGTTAGATGAAACATTCCAAGAAGAGAAGATCGATTTAACTGATGAAGTAACTGTTGAACAAGCAGAAATGCATGAATCCCATCCAGATCTAACCCCTATTACAGAAGAAATGGTGAAGGAGACGCGAAGTTCCCTCCAGCGATTCTTGCAAGTTGTATACCCAACTGATTCTGGTGAATGGTTATGGCAGTCCGTGGAACGTGAGAACGGATATGTATTAGCAAAACTTGAGAACGCAAAGAGAACAAGTGATTTCTACAAAAGGAAAGTAAATGTGTTTCTTAATCAGAATAGCACCAGTGTGCTTACTTACATAGAGAACGATTTCTTTAGTGAAATGACCGCTGATTTTGAACAAGCGGAAGAAGTGACTTTGACAAAACACGAAGCATTGATTCTTTTAGAGGACAAAATTACGCTCACTCCCGTATACGTATGGGACCCCGCGAATAAACGCTATACATTGCATGGGAAGCTAGACTGTTCGTATGTTGTCGATGCTCACAGCGGAGAAGTAAAGGTGCTTTCTGAAATTGAGTAAGGCTATTGTCCTTAGCTCTCTCTGACCTTCCACCACTTCAAAAAATGTAAAACGTCGGATGAGCACACAATCCGAGACGTTTCCCATAAAAAAATCGAGAAAAAGGGCAGGGATGTATCTATCGCATCTCTGCACTTTGGTTACTTTTATAGATTGAAATGTAAGAGAGACGCTCCATCTGTAAGCATCCCCACTCAGCTATCGTCTTGTAACCCTTTCCACCGTTTATGTATGGGATGAATGTACAGAACCATAATAAGAAAAGTCAATATAAGCTATTACTAGGAGGAACATCATGAAGAACAAGACTATTGATATCTTGTTGATCTTTCTCGTCCTGTTGGTCTTTACAGGGTATTTTTGGATCAAAAACGCTGTATGGAAAGACGTTCATATGATAGAGAACCTTAACCGAATTGAGGAATATGCACAGCATAATCAATGGAAAGATGCTGAAATGTTGGCACAAGAACTACATAAGGAATGGGAGAAGAAGAAATTAGTCATCCTTATCAACTTTGGAGAGGCAGAGTTTTCGCTCCTTGAAGAATCTCTGAGTTTTATTCTTGCTGGCACTGAAGCTCAAGATCAGGTGGAGGTCTTCGGCAGAGCTAAAATGGCAGAAGACTTATGGAGAAACTTTAGTCGTGTTATCCCAGAACCGTAGGAGGGAATTTGATGGGTGGCGTTATCGCTTATGCCTTACGATGTATAATCATGTTACTTGTCACGTGGACAGCCGTTAGGATCATTGGAAAGAAATCGATTTCGAACATGACTTCTTATGACCTCGCTGCCATTATGCTGATCACAACCGTAGCTGCGGAACCACTCGTGTACAAGATTCCTTCTAAAGCGACAGCCGGAGTGTTCGTTTTAATGATTGCTACCATTTTACTTGGCTATCTTTCATTGAAGAAGTTCTTCTATAATATTGATTCAAAGCCTATCATTGTTGTCGCTGATGGAATTATTCAGGAACAGGAATTACGCTATTCAAAAATGAATATCCCTTTACTTTTATCAGAGCTTAGACTAAAGGGGTATCAAAATATTGGAGATGTGAGGTATGCCATCATTGAGCCAAGCGGGAAACTATCTGTTGTGCCCACTTCTCAAGCCAGACCTTTACAACCATCTGACATGGGGATTCCACCCTCTCCTGTTTCTTTAAGCTTCCCACTCATTATTGATGGAGAAGTGAATCACGAGAATTTAAAATTCCTTCAAAAGGATCAAAATTGGTTACTCACACACCTTCGCACCCATGCTGTTCAAAGCATTAGTGAGGTTTCCTTCGCACAAATGGATAGTAGCGGAAAGATCCATATTATTAAGCGCCATCAAAAAACTCAAACACCAAATATTTATTAAACTAGACTGGATAGGAAGGCCGGCACCTCTTTTCTATCCTTTTTCTTTCGCTCCTCTAGTAACATCTCAATATCAAAATTGAACCCTCATCTCTTTCTTTTCAATACATATACGCCTGGACTTAGAATAATCTAGATGTATTAACGAAAGCTAAGTCTAGATTCACACAACTACAATTAAAAAAGAGTGTTCCCATTGTCCTTCAGCGAACTCACCCTAAGACTCCTACTTGCTTTCTTCGTTCTGATTCTTCTTACCAGAATTATGGGACGGAAAGAAATCGGTCAAATGACGTTCTTTAATTTCGTTTCCGCAATTTCGTTAGGGACCATTGGTGCAAGCCTTGCGATAGACCAAACGTTCAAAGTCTCTCATGGATTGTATGCATTGCTCGCTTGGGCTTTATTTACAATTATCCTGGGCTATCTAGATATCAAATCAAAAAAAGTCCGCACTATTCTCAACGGTGATCCAATTATCCTTATTAAGGACGGGAAAGTCATGGATCAAGAAATGAAAAAGGCACGGATTGACCTGGATGTTCTTAAAGCCATGTTACGTAAGAAAAATGCATTTTCCATCTCAGAAGTTGATTACGCGATTCTAGAGACAGATGGCAAGATCTCTGTATTAAAGCAAGAAGTCAATCAGCCGTTAACCAAATCAGGATTATCGTCAAACTCCATCACATCCCCCATATTCCCAACCACAACAGAAGTGATATCCGACGGTAAGATCGTGCAAAAAAACCTAGATAAACTACATGTTACAGAAAGCTGGTTGCACCAGCAGCTTCAACAAGCAGGTGTGAACTCTGTATCAGATGTCTTCTATGCTGAAGTACAGAAAGATGGAACGTTTTATATTGATCAAGTAAAGGATTCGTAACGACGGAGAATTAGGATCGGGAGTCACAAGTGGGAGGTATAACACTTTAGGATGAGCGCATAATAGCCTTATTCCTTTAAAAGTTAGGTGGAACCGTTCATGGAACATTTCCCTGTTATTCATACCAATTTTTGGGACGCCGTTATAGCTGTCCCATTAGTCATCATTCTCACACAACTACTGAAAAAGACACTTCCAATTCCTAAAGCAGCCGTGCCAACAGTGGCCAATATCGTTGGTTTAGTAATCTCCATTTTCTTCGCCCATCCTAACAATATAGTTGCCGGCTTTTTCATGGGGTTCTTCTATGGCAATGCAGCTGTTGGTGGGTATGCATCACTTAAAACATCTCTGATCGCTTTTCGCAAGAAACGTCAGAATGCATCATAAGGGACAGGTACCTTGTCCCACCTCCTCTTCCTAAATCCCATTCACTTGCCTTAACAATAACGCATCCCTTCCCTAAAGTGTTAAAATAAACCTATCAAACTAGGAAAAAGGGTGAGCTTACGTGAAAAAGATTGGTATCTTCCTTATAGGCGTGATCATTCTGATTGTTACAGTTATCAGCATTCCTACTTTGAGGGCTCAAATGAAACTAAATGCTTTCGAAGATGAGAAGCAAGTGTCAAACGAAACAAAAGTCGTTACGTTTCATGAATTTTGGGATCTGTACTACACACAAACAGAATTAGCACAGGAACTAGAAGCGACCACCAAATACTCTCTTATTGCCGAAAAAGTACGGGATGGCAATGATAAAACCTCAACGATCAGTCAGTATCTACATGAACATCAGGATTTAAAGGTAAAAGTTGAGATTCCTATTACCACTTACAAAGACGACAACAAGACGATTACGTTCATTTCCGGAGAAGGTGAGATCCTTGAGGTCTACAAAGATGGTCAATGGAAAGAATTTGATGAAGAAATTTAATACTGTTTCCCGCTGCTGTATTGCTTTATATCTAACGGGACAAGGGGACAGGTACCATGTCCCACCGCTATTCACGGTGGAAGCAAGGTACCTGTCCTAACATCCTGCTTCACGCGATATGCAAAAATAAGCTCCCCATTCGGATCGCGCTCATGTATGTATTCAAACCCCAAGCTTTCATACAAATACCGCGCTCTTTTGTTCTCTTCTATAATACTTAAGTAAAGCACATTCACCCCGTATTCCCTCGTGACAACATCGATCAGCTTCGTCACCGCCAATCTCCCCAGCCCTTTTCCCTGCTCGTTTTTGTCGATGATCACCCGATCAATCCACGTTTCACCATTTCGCCCCACACACCCATACATCGCAAATCCGACTACCTTGTTATCAGAATAGATAGCAACCGGATGCCACTCAGGATAAGTAGCCGCTTCCTCCAGGCATTCATCGACCGTTTCGATAAAATGTTCCTGTCCCCGCTTCACCCTTACGCTTCGAACAGCCCTTTCATTCGTTTCATCAATCTCCTGAAAACAGACCTGATTCATGTCCCTCACCTCCCCCATCATTTCACAAACACATCTCTTAAAAGGCCCCCATATTCCGGACGCAACACGCCATATCGTCGTCCTTCCTCCTCACTCATGATCACCGCGAACACCGATTCCTCGGTAAACCAGATGTCATATTCCACTAATCGCTCTGGCATCCCCTCTTCTTGTTGATAGAAAAAACGGCCCTCACATCTTTCTTTCTCACCATACTAGTATTTTTATCCTCCCATTGAACTTCATTCATAACGTCACGGATCGTTTCGATCGAGTCGTCATCTGTAATCGTCTCTTCACCTGTGTGGTCCTCGCCCGGAGTTACTATTTGAAAATCTACTCTCGTAAGCTCCCCGAAATCCTCCGAACAAGCTGTTGTCACGAGCAATACAAAAAGAACAAGCAGAATTCGCCTTTTCATATTCCATGCCTCTCCCCTCCGTTTTTTTGTAAGTCAGTAACTGGATATATGTGTTAAAATATAACATAGATTATTCAGCAACATACATAAATACCTGGAATGAAATAGGTGAACACACAAAGGAGGATTCTCACTATGTACGGGTACCTTAACCTCGCAAGCCTCTTCTTAGGAATCCTTGCTTGGAGCCTTCCCGTGGTCAACCTGATGCGGGATCAGTCAAAAGCGACGAACAAGTGGATGGCGTTATCCGTTATGAGCTTTAGTGCTTGCGGAATTTCACTAGTCTGTCAGATTCTTTACACCTATCATAAGGTATCGATTGGAGATTGGGCGGCTCTCATGGACACCATGTACGCCGTGGCCATTGTCTCATCCCTACTTCTCATCGTTACGATTCTATTAAATGCCCTTACGCTAATCGTGTATCGTAAAGCGAGAACATTCTAGTATTAGGTTGGAGGAAAGGAAATGAAGATTTTTACGAAAACGTGGCTCAAGTACGAATTAATCGGGATTCTAGTCATTGGGATCGCAGTATTGGGAGGGAACTATATGGACTCCTATTATGAAGACAAAGAAGAAGTGGAAACGTTTATTAATGAGTATTATAATCAGGCCGTCCTCACCTCTAGCTCTGCCTCTTATGTATTATCGAATACCGATAACCCTGAGCAGCTCAAGAAGGGCCTGGACGAATTAACCAAGAGGATCAATAAGCTGGATTCCTTGTTGTACACAGGTCGTCAATACGTTGATTCCAACATTACAACAAAAGACTTCGCTAGATTAACAGAGTTACAAAAAATTGAGGACAGCACCCCAACGGATGCTCAATTAAGCAACATCGAGAATTTGAAGAAATCCATGGAGTACATAGCCGATGAATTACGTTCGGATGACCCCACTCGTGACAACAAAACGGTTACTGTAGAGACGTTTAATGACATTATGTCGGATAGTACGGATTTCTTATTTTAGGTTCAATCTTGCTATTCTTATAAAAAATGAACTTCTAATTTATAGAAGTTCACTTTTTTATTCAGTAGACACCCTTCGCTACGACTGATTATACTTTTCGTCTACTTTGCGCTCTGCTCTATGTACGATGTAAAAACAAAACTCAGCTACAAGGATCCCAAGGATGGAGACCAAGATATTACTACCTATGTAAAAGCCTATGGCAGCTAACAACCCTTCCATTGATAAAAGGAAAACCACTGTTACCAAAACGGAAATCATCAAAATATGGATGACTTTAAGCTTTCTGAAGTAGAGTCTTAATAGGATGCTTAGCGAAAAGACAACAACTTGAGGTAATAGTAAATACACAAGAGTAAATATGCCAACTCCCATTCCTTCCCCTCCTTTTGTTCTTTGTAATGGCCTGGTTATTAGTTTAGCACATTGGACAGGGGGACAGGTTCCTTGTCCCATAATAAAAACGCGAATCCCTCCAATAGTAGGGTTTCGCGTTTATTTCGTTCTTCTATTCACTGCATATTTTACTATAAAAAAGAAAATGGTAAATCCTACAAAGTAGTTGAGTGGATTCTTCAAGATACTCATATCAAGAGAGAGTTGTAAGAACACCCACAAAATAAAAATCACAACTAATGCGAAAATCATCGTCTTATTATATAAAGTAGACACACGTATCGCCTCAACCATTCTTACAGATTCAAACAAAAGCTTCCGTCACACCCTCATTACCGTGTCCCCGTCATCCCTTCCTCGGCCAAACAAAATACGTTATAGCGATCAAGAAGTCCACCCCTAACGCAACGGTCCATATTCGTAGCACGTTCCATAACACTTCCGTTCTCGAGGTGTCGTCTATGAAGAAGATCATCCCTAATAAAAGACCAGCACCAATCACATAAGAAAGGACGTGCCTCCCCCACCCTTTCAAATAATGGACGGAATGCTCATGCCCCGTCCGCTTTGTTGGTTTTGATCCTTCTTTTGTTATGTAGTAACGAAATCTATTGTCGGCCCATTCTATCATACTTTTCCCAAAACCAATGGAAACACCTACATAAACAGCAGCAACAGCATGTGCCGTTGTGGCGGTCGCTCCTCGATATAAATCGAACCCAGTCATGAGTAATAACAGCAAATCAATGACAGGGGTTAACGCTAAGAGGAATAATCCCAGCTTATCTTTCTTCAGCACATACCTTGTGAATAACCCTAGTACAATCACGATCCAAAACCCAATTTCACAAGCCACGATCAGCCACGCAATAAAGTTCAAAAGGCCACCCACAAATAGAACGAGAACGTTTTATAAGATCTGCACTCTCCCATCGATAACCTACGTTCAGATCATCCACTGTATGACAACAAACCATTTAATGCAGAGCTATGCTTCTTCAACTAAAGCACACGTTTGTTTTATTTAGAATACATTACTAAGTCAGTAACCATAAAAGCGATGTACAGTAAAGTAAGGGCTATAACAAATAATAAAAAGACTTTATATTTCTCCAAATCAATCACCTCTTTGCGCAGCAAATTAAAGAAGCGACTGCTGTTGTTCAGCAATCGTGCCCTTTAGATTCATAGGAACCCCTTTGCTTTTTCAATTCAGCCCACTCTGATATTTCTTCACGAGTTAAATCACCTGAGAGCACCTTTTCTAACTTTCCAATGACCTCTTCCATATTCGCTTTACTCATGTACACATCACCTTACTTCGTTCTAAAATATGCCCCCATTAAATTAGTAATTAAAAAGGTCCTCCACCTCTACCGTTTCCTTTTTGAAATTCAGTTAGTTTTTCTCCCCGTTCTCTTTCTTGCTCCATCTCCCTCTGTGTTTTGCCTTCCCATTGCTGGGGTGGGTTTTCTTTCTTGTTTTTGATGTCTTTATACTTTGCAACAACAACTATTAGCACTGCTGAAATTAAGAAAATAATAGTAATAATAGTTTCCATGGATAATATCTCCCTTTCCACTAAATTCTTATTAAACCATCATGCTCCGTTAGTAAACAGCGATCCGTCCATTATTGAACAATTGCACCCGTTAATGTAACAAACAAAAGTAAATCGTTCGCAAGAAATTCGTGAGTAGGATGACTGTATGACTATTCGGTATTTGTGTTATTGTTTTTCTTTTTTATTTTCCTATCTATAACCACAGCAGTGTTAATGAAAATAATCACTGAAGCGGTAGCTAGTGATCCGAGTATGGCATACGTGGAATAGAGGTTGACCTGTACGAGCGACTGTATGAGCAACTCCGCGATCGTTAATCCAATAAAGAACAACCCTGCAAAAATGCTTGGGTACCATTGAGAATTTTTCATAATTTCATACTCCTTTATTCGTTATATGAATGAAGAAAGATCTCCCCGCCTTCTTTATCGGGCTTTTATTCCATTTGGCTCCTATAAAACAGGGACCTTTAGAAACTCCTATGCCTTCTGCAACTCTTCTGCTTATTTTTAATTGAAGATAGCCTGATCACAAAGTAGTGTAAAAGAACAAACAATTGGATGGCTTGAGGTTGTTGCATTACTTGCCTTTTCGTCTCTGCTCTTCTTGTTCCTCTCTCAACCGTTTATCGTACGCTTTCTTTAGCTTTTTTTCTTCTCTTTCTTCCTTATTTGGGAAAATGAAGGAAAGGATACTTGCGCCCAGATTTAACAGGATTTCAATAAGAATACCTATTGCATTCACCTCCCATGGACATAGGGACAGGTTCCTTGTCCTGCCGTTCCACCACTACAAAATCTCGTTAAAGCGATAAAGGTATCTATACCTAATTAACGTGCTTCTTAATATATTTCAACCCTTCACGTCTACTTAATTTTGATAACGCATCGTTCCTATCCATAAAATCCTGTACCCATTCAGCATCTGTTTTCGAATATTCTCTTAAAATCCAGCCAATCGCCTTATTGATAAAAAACTCATCAGAGCCCGTATTTTCTCTAATGATATCCTCTAGTAATTGAAGGTCTGTCTTTTCCTTGTATTTCAGCTGGAATAAGATCATCACCCGACGCAACCATATATTTGTCGACCCTCTCCACTCTTTCCCAACGGTTTGCAAAAGGTGTGGATACTCCGCAAACAATCGGGAAGCATGCTTGCCGGCTATGTGGTCCACCGTGTCCCACCAGGATTTATGGACAGTCATGTACTCAATGAGCGCCGCGTCCTGTTCTCTGATGCCGTATTTCTTTATGTATTCATCCACTAGTCTCAAGGCTACCATTTGGTATTCCCGTTCTTCTTTTGACCAAAGTGCCTTTACCACAGCATGGATCTCATCTGGTGAAGGGATTCCTTCTTGTTTGATATGCTCCTTCACAATCCTTTTCAATGGCTCAGCCTGAATTCCGTAGAATGAAAATTGGTTACGCATATATTGGGCCATCTTTTGGGCTTTTTCTTCGTTCTGATTGTCTTCCATTCGTTCTTGTAGTGTTTCGATTGAATACATTTCATTCGCCCCTTTTATGTATTAACTTCATTATCTCGCAGTTTCATTATAACACCGATATGAGCACCTGTTATCCAGCTGCAAATAATCTACCCTGTCATCACTAGAAGATCACATTTGAAGTTTTATGAAAATAAGGTAAAATGAACTAATATTTAGAAAAAGATTGGAGCTTCCAACATGTCGATCGTCTCGTATTCCAAATTCAATAGTTTCAAAGACAACCTACAATTACGATCTACCCCATTCAGCACCTGGATCCCTCACCCTATACAGAAAGGTGGGTTCTAGTTGAACGAAAAATATCTTGGTTTAACTCTTATTTCTTTTATACTCATCTTTTCACTAGGCACTATGGTAGTAGAAACACTAGAAGGCACAAAAATTACGACATCAGAATACGTTGGATTAACGGACGACCTTGGCTTGATCCTCTTCTTCGCTTTCTATTGGTTCATCGCATACTTTCTATTCTGCTTAGTAGGGTTCCTTGTTAATCGATACCTTCATTCGTTTATTATAAAAATCGTTTTGTTCCTAGCCTTATCCTTAAGCATGGCACATTGGTTTTTCAATCATTTATATGGGTATGGGGATTTCATACATGAATATGACCTTAATATTGGGACGTTTTATACTATTTTCTTTTTGTGTGGTTTAGTTTATTCCGTTTTAGAACATTTGATTTACCGTATGGAAAACTAAAACAGGCTACAACTTTGGTTAGTTGCAGCCTTTAATTCTTATATCTCCTTCTAGCCTCTTTCGTGAAGAGTTGGGGTGTTTTGCCGAATTAATTTCCCTTAGACAACCCTGATCTATTAATCAAAAAAAATAAAACCATCCCTACGCTTCTATAGAGCTTCTCCAAACTTTCCCTAATGAATCACACCTTTACAAGCAACGCCCTAAACTCACTATTCTTTTCGTCATAAAGAGTCAAAAACGGAACCCACTCTAGCTGATATTTCTCTACCAATGACAGTACTCCTTCACGAGCTACCATTGTTCCCTGAGAAGCTTCCACCTTCCAAGCAAGATTTCCTGTTAGCGTTCTCCCTTCATGAATGCGAAAATCAGAATCTACCGTATCCGTATTCACTGGTTTCTCCCAATATAATTTATCGTTGGTGATTAATAGCGCATAGGCACGCACACCACGTCTAGCTGTCGTTATATTCTCTAACTTACTGAGATCACGTAGGTAATCGTACCTCCCTTGGTCCTGCGCTCCCTGGTGTTTTAAATCAATATGTATATCATTATGAAGGGTGTTAAGCTTCACTGTTTTATATCGGACTTCAATTGCTAAGATGTCTAGACCTTTTTCCGCCCACAGATCCACCTTTTCATTTTCTACCTGCTTATTCATTTCTACAGAGTATCCGATCGATTCTAAGTGCGCAGCCAATTTACTCGCAAGATCCTGCTGAGAGGTGGGTACCTGTTCCAAATGGGTGAACGAGTTGAACCACTCTTTCTCATCTTTGGATACCTTCTGAATCATATATTGAAAATCTCCACTACGCTTAGGGAATTGACTATAGGAATGCCAGTTCATCGTATAATTCCCTTTTAGTGAAAGGGCATCTTCTCTTCCCTTCATCGTCCCTTTGCCAGTTTGTTCACCCCAGCTCAATGTTCCATGTATCTCTTTTCCTTCATGAATTCTAAACTTACGATCAATAGCTTCTACATTCTCATTAATAGAATAATAGGATGAGTCATTGGTAAGAAAGATAAGAAATCCTTCATCTACCACACCTTCCGCAACCATTTTCTCCAACCGCACTAGATCTTTTAACACGTCATACCTTCCTATATCTTGTGCTCCTTGCGTAATGAGAGAGAATTCTTCCTCTTCTAGCATGTGGTCAAACTGTTTTGTTTTGTACTTTAGTTCAATCGCGTACTTATACCCATCGATAACAGCCAATATATCTAAGTACACTTTCGTACCCACTCCGTGTACCTTCATTTCTAAACGAATTTTAGCATCAGGATAGCTCTCTTTAATTTCCCAGGCTAATGCATGCTGGAAATCTGCTTCGTTATGAAATAGAGGTCGTTTCTGGGACAGTTCTTTAATGATACGCTCTATGTTCATGAAATCCCCCCTAAGCATAAATATTCCTAGTCACCATTATACATCATATTTTTAACTAGTCTTGAGGTAGCACCACAGGACCTGGTTCATACAAGGGACCTGTCTAGTCTTCCGAAAATTTTTTTGCTTCATACCATATACCTTTGTAAGAAATAATTTACAATTTGCAAGAAATATTTTACAATATTAAACAGAGGTGGGTAAATGTTACAAAATAAGTTAGTAGTTTACCGAGCAGAGAAAGGATGGACACAAGAACAACTTGCAAAGAGGGTTGGGGTTAGTCGTCAAACCATTGCAACTCTCGAAAAACAAAAATATAACCCTTCACTTATTCTTGCTTTCAAAATAGCAAATGCTTTTGAGAAGCCATTAACTGAAGTTTTTGATTATAAGGAGGACGTGTAGAATGCTAATGTTAAAGTTTCTATTCATTGCTTTAATATTTCTTAGTCAGATGTATTTATTGAAGTTCCAATCGAGTGATGAAGCAAAAGATGAAAGAGGTAAGGAAATTAAGTACAAAACAAATAATATGCTATTTAATACGTTGTATGTAGGTATTGTTTTATTAGTTGTACTCCATTTGCTTGAAATTGTTTCAACCAAATATATACCTGATATATTATTGTATTTTACACTCTTATTAAGTGTTTTGGGGAGTGTGTTTCTTTATATCAACAAGACCAAGCAAAATTATTAAACGCGGACCATTGGGACAGGTTCCTTGTCCCGCTTTCTTATATCAAGTAAAGAGGCTTAGACACAAGTTTAAAATAGCTGGTTATCAGTTCAAGTCATTAAAAAACGCAGGGAATCATGATTTTCCAATCAGATTTCCTGCGTACTATTCATTTTAAGAGAGGTGTGTCCCAGCCTCATATTTATTTAAGCCTTTTCGACACTATCCTCTTCTTCTATTTGATTTAAACGAGCCTGCACATCTCCCTCACTAAGCCCATGCTCCTCCACATAACGATTACGTGGATGAGTACGGCACTCATGACTACAGCTGCGCATATATTTGTGCTCATTCTCCTCCGTCATAATCATACGACGGTCACAATCAGGATTCCCACAGTTCGCAAAGTGTTCAGCTGGTTCGCCTGTGAAGTAATCCTCACCGACAATTGTGTGCTCAACCTGGTTAACCGGTACAGTCAGACGATCGTCAAACACAAACATTTGACCATCCCATAGCTGACCTTTCACCTCAGGGTCTTTTCCATAAGTAGCAATACCGCCTTTCAGCTGTGCTACCTCAAACCCTTCTTTCATCATCCAGCCAGAGAACTTCTCACAGCGAATTCCGCCTGTGCAGTACATCATAACTTTCTTGCCTTCAAACATTTCTTGGTTATCTCGAACCCAATCCGGCAGGTCCTTGAACGTCTCGACATCAGGACGAACCGCTCCACGGAAGTGTCCGAGGTCATATTCATAATCATTGCGCGCGTCAAGAACGATTGTGTCCTCACGCTGCATTTGTTCCATCCAGTCTTTCGGCTCTAAGTGCTCGCCTGTAATGTCATTTGGATTATGGTTATCTTCTAAACGAAGCGTCACAAGCTCCGGACGATGGCGCACATGCATCTTCTGAAACGCATGATCATCTGCTGCGTCTACCTTAAATGGCATCTCCGCAAAACGCTCATCCGCATGCATCGCATCCATATACGCTTGAGTCGCCTCAACCGTTCCAGAAACGGTACCATTAATCCCTTCTTCCGCTACGAGAATACGACCTTTTAAGCCTAGCTCGTTACAGAATTTTAAATGATCCTTTGAAAATTGCTCTGGATCTTCGATTGTGACGTACTGGTAATACAGTAGTACACGGTAATCTTGATTTTCCATTCTTAATTCCACCTTTTCGCTATATTTCCCAGATATAGTAATAAGGCGCCTGTGATGCAGACTGTTCCTGCCTCATCTAACACATTTATTACAACATAATATTGTAATGGGGGGTAGGGGAGGAAATCAAGTTTATTTCGCATATGACCAATATCTTCTATAAAATATTCACAATTTGTCGGAACACCTTATTTGGATAGTAGACGCAATCTTTTTTAGAAATTATTACTTGGTTAGAGGCTGAACGGATATAGACAGAGTCCTCATCAATCTCAAAGGTTAACTTTCCATCTTGACTCTGAAATGTTGAGATTCGCTCGGCCTCCCCAACATCCTCATGGTCTAACGATACTATGATTTGCTTTGTAAATCGTCGCATCAAGTTCCATAAATGTCTTTCATCATTTGATTTCATAAAGAGTTGGGGCAACTCGTCAGCATGCTTCAGACTCTCAAGGTCCGTCATAGCAGACGTGCGAATGCCGTATCCAACAGGCTTAATGAGTTGCCTTGTGGACTGCCACGTTTGTAGGGTGAACGTAATAGACGAGTCCTCCACATCAACACTTCCAACTTTAGCGTAGTGACTTACTCCGCCTTGATCACCAAACACATTACGGGGCTTATACAGACCTACATAACTAGATTTATGCCAATCTCGATTTAACCAATCAGCAGCAACCTTCAACCTTCCCTGCTGTATAACTCGGACAAACTCTTCCTGAGAGGTAACTTTAATGATACACACCCGTTCGACCAGGTCAGATTCCCATTCCTCAAGTGTACCTTTAGGTAAGATTCCTTCTTGCTGGATTTGTTGCGGGGAGGCTTCTATCAACCGATCAAGGAAACGCTCGACCAGAAGAGTCGAATTGGGTAAGAAAGGAAATCCACCTATATTGACCTTCTGAATACTCTTATAAAACTGGTGCTTCTCATATTCATGTTCGTCGCCCCAAGGAAATAAAACATAGGCACCAAACGTATACCTCTCATACGCCCCCTCTTTTCCCTCTACTAGAGAATCACGGTAACGGTGCATGGTATTGATATCCTCTTCTAAAGGACCAGAAGTATGATAAGCGCGATGATAATAACTATCTTCTACCGCAAAGTCGACCCGATATTTAGCATCAAACACATATTCATACGTTCGATCTTTACCCGACTTTTCAATACTCAACATGGAATCGGGCTTTTGCTTTACTGTTGGCACTTTCCCGGAGTGCTTCTGGAAATAGAGTGTAATCCTCTCCTTAGTATGAGGATGACGGAACACTCGCTTTGCTGAAGCTGACTGATTTAACGTGACAAAAAGACCTTCGCGATTTACTTTAATAATATCTTGGCTAATCATTTCATATTTAGAACCGAGAATCTGCCCTAATTTGAGAAATGTCCAGTATTCATACAACGTAGCCACATCTTTAACAGACATTCTTGCTAACTCACCATGTAAAATAAGTCCACGAGATAATATGAGGTAGGTTTGATAAGCTTCACGATACCCAGGAGCCATTTGAAGCACTAGACTCATAACGGAACGATCTAGTGAACTAATTTCCCTCCAAAAAGAAGACCGGATTTTCTTTTTTAAATAGGCTTCCATCGCTTCTATTTCATCCAATTTATCGTCATGATTTGATGTCTGGTAGACCGATGCCTGTTTCCTTAGCGTCTCTTTTAATGATTCAACCTTATGAATGATGCGAGTCATCATCCATTTCACAAATTGATTCTCAAGTGTATCAAAGGATAATCGCTTCTGGACGTTTAGACCCTTTGTTGGCATGACCTTCTTCTCACCAATCGGTATACCATATTGAGTCTCAGTAAAAAGCTCTGGACGTTTACGAAGAAATTTCCGCCCTTTAGAGTCTTGTTTCTTTAATTGATCCCCTCTAACTAAGGCATGCTCCTTTATCAATTGATGATGAGGCTGTTTTTCTATTTGAGCAATTGCTTTCGTAAACTGCTTATAATACTGCATTAGCAGACGATAAAACTCGCTCCAAGATGACTCTACAGTTAAGGACGTTGTAGCACCTAGATACGTTTTCTTCACAAAATGATACGCCAGATTGTAAACTTCCTCGTTCACTTCTTCGAGTAATTTTTGATAGTCTTCTTTATAGGATAATTTCGAAGGAAAGATTTCAAGGGTTACCTCTAATACCTTCTTTTCTTTCGTTCCTATAGAAAAAGTAGTATATCCAACTTCATTTGTGAACGTTAAATTGCCCATTAGCAATTCAAAAGGTGGCTTTCCTACACGACTAATAGCCTTCCTTAAAGATTGGTGCTCATGATGGAAATGAAGCTCGTACCCGTTTTTCGGAGTAACTACGAGCTGATAGGTCCCATTTTCAAAAAACAGGGGCGAAACATTTGTAGATTCAACCAATTCTTCAGTTTGGACATCAAACAATCGCACAGACTCTATAGCTTCCCCCTCGTAAGAAAAATGCATATTCTCATCAGATTGTACCTTTTGATAATGCTTTAAACTTTCATAACGATGATGATACGGCTTCCCTTTAATATAGAGGGAAAATGCTTCCGTCTCAATTTCAACTAGCTCCACTTCCTCATTAACTGCTCCAGAAAGATGTGAATCCATCTAGATCACCTCTTACAAGCATGTCATGGACTTTTTCCGCACTACGTGGAAAACGTGCTGTTTTAATCATTTCATGAACTCGTTCAGTTGTGAGATCCTCATTATATTGCTGATTTGTAAAGTATGTAAACAGATTCTTCAATACTTGAAACGATTGTCCATGACTTGCTGTAAGTCTTGGCAAGATCTTTTGATAGAATTGATAATCTAACGCTTCCTCAAGCGAAAATAGCGAACGACTATAAATGACATAAAAGCAAATCTCATCCCTGACACGGTACCCCACGTGTGCTTGAATCGGCTCAAGCAATTGGTTTAGTTTAACTAGTTCAGTTGTAACGTTTTGGATTAGGTCTTTATGCGTAGAATAAGCGTCTTTTAGTCGCAAATACTTTGAAGTAAGTCGATGATTCGGTAACGCGAGAGGTTGGTGGCTTACCTCCTCTTCTTCTAAAAAGAAGAACCAATCAAGATGAACATCATTGCACTCAATTGTATTAGCTCGATCGAGAACTTTCTTACTAAATGGGTGAGTCGTTTCATCCATATTGACCGTACCTACGATGTACAAGTTTGAAGGAATTGTCACCTTTCTGCCAATTTGGGTTTCATCCATAATGGAAGCAGACACTACCTCCCCGTCATGCCATTTCCGACTCTCAATGACACTTAGGAAATCACTAAAGTAATACTCCACTCTGGCTAAGTTCATTTCATCTAATACGACAAAATATGGTTGACTTGGATCTTGACTTGCCTCTTCTATTACGGTTAATAGTGGGCCTTTTTGAAATTCTCCCTTAATATCTGTGTAGCCAAGTAAATCAGATCCATCACTCCAATCAGGACGAACGGGTACTAATCTAAATCGACCGTTTTCATCTGTTGCCCCCACACTCTCTGCAAACAACTCCATAATTTTGGTCTTTCCGGTACCTGAAATCCCAGATAAGATTACAAAGGGCTTTGTTCTGAGTGAGAGAAATAAGTTCTTGATATCATCTAATTTGTAAAAGAAGCCCTTCCCCTGAATATAAGAATGAATATGCTCTACGATTTTCTCATTTGACCACTCATCCAATTCTTCTGATTGGTTTTCTTTAATATTCGGTTGATTGATAGAAACAAAACGTTTATAAATTTCAACCATCGCACGGAGATCTTCCTCTAATGCCTCTTCATCTGGAAGATGATCACGATCGTATTTAATATAAAGGGCAGTGGATTCCTGGTATCCTTTTCCTTTAGAACTTTGTCCTAAGTCAATATCGCTAGCCCTTTGAATAGGGGTAGATGTATTATAGTCCTCAACGACTGTAATATCTCGGATCCCGTGCTTAATTCTTTCCATTTCTTTTTTCGACGTTTCTGTAATACCTTGAGCAAAAGTAAGGTACACCCTTTTCATATCTTCACTAAACAGGTATCCCAAGTAATAGCCTCTCTGTGTGCTTGTAGTTACATTAGTATGTAGAATAGCGATCCACGGGACTTGAGCCCAGTTTCCTTGCCCTACTGACCCTTTTACTGTGAATGATTCATCTATGAAGGGTAGAGATTTAAGAATTCTTGGGGCTTGAGCTCTTACATATTGACCTAATTGATTTTCTTTGAATGGAGACTGTTTTTCTAGTAAATACTCATTTGTAATTTTAGCAAGCAAGGCTCCTATATGACCCTCGTTTATATCGTTGATGTTAACGTCCATCAGATCCACTCCTTTTAAACTACTCTTATAGTCACTTGTATATATTGCCAGAATACCACAAATGTATTTCCCCAAAAAATTTAAGCCACTAGTTAGACTAGTGGCTTAAAAATCAATCATTCAATATCTTATAGATCTGCCCTTTGACATCTGGTTTCTCCAACTCTTTGTTGTTGGAATAAGCATACTTAAAGATGTTCTCTTTAATAAAGTCAGCCGATTCACTTGTTAACCAGTTTTGTAGTTCTTCTACTTCATCTGTCAAACAGCGCATTAAATCGTCTTCTTTAGACAATTCAATGAGGAGAGTTTCTTCTCCAATCTCATTTGTGCGAACGTAAATTCCCTTCTTATAGGAGACAATCGCTCCCTTACCAGCATAGGGTCTTAAGTTACTAACAAACTCATATTCTCCCTTTTTAAGCTTCTCATTCAAATTATTAGACAGTTGATAGTCTTTACTGGAGAAGAATTGGGTTTGAGTCATACGTTTGGCATTAGAAGTAAATAACTGTATAAAGAAATTCTGGTAAAAGGATTTCATAAATGAATCCTCGTTACTTACAGTTTTTTCTTCTAATAGATGACTTGTTTTCGTAATTTGTTCTCTAGCTTTATTAATAACACTTTCATTATTATTACCGATTTTCACTTCTATAGGATACAGGTGCACTTTCAAGTCACCATCTAGCTCCTCAATTCCAATTAAGAGAACATCGTCACTGTGTTTGCCCGAAGCCCCGAGGTTCTTAGCCGTGAAGATCCCACCCGTTTTATTTAAGCTCACTGCTCCAGCCACTCGAAGGACTTCTTCGAGTGATATTGGAACCCAAAGTATATTTTTATGGTCAAAGTAAGCTAGGGCTGTTTTAATTGCTGCGATAATACTTAACTTTTCTTCGGTGTAATACCCTCTATTTCCTATGATCTTGAGTAGCCATTCTCCATTAATCGTATTAAACGCTGAGATAGTTCTCTCAACTGCTTCAGGCTTATCGTCTGTTGGGATGTGAAGAGACTCAAAGAATTCCTTAATTACATCAAAATACTGATTAGAGCTGCTCGTAACTGTAATCGCATCGTATCTGCTAGATGAAGAATATTGGTCATTATAATGAATAACTAATAACCCTTCTATCGTTCGTTCAAAGAAATCTAGTTCTACACCAGGATCTACGAATGTAACCCAATTGGAGGATTGTAGTATGCTATAGATCACATTTAAGTCATCTAAAGTAGTACGGGCAACAAGTCCTCTGCCCTTGTTATACGTATCACTTGCCTGGTTGACCATATTCGAAGCTAGTTCATTTGTATAGTAAGCGCAATTCAACAATAAGTCGTTGTCTACAATGCTGTAATCTTTCACACCAAAGCCGCTTCTATAGTCTTCTTCAAACTTTTTGGAAGGTACTGTCGTGTAAAGCCCGTTCATCGATACACCAGACTCTAACTGTTCCATAGGCTGAGACGCAAACTGCTTCTGAGCTTCCATCTTATAGAAAGAAATATGGGCATACTCAAACGTTTTACTAGAACCAGTGACAACGTAGAATTGCATATTATTGTGTAGTTCTTCTAGGAGATCTTCAGACGATTGATCCTGAGATTTCAATTTAACGTCAAAGACACGCTCAAATTCCTCTACTTTACTTACTTCCGTAAAGGTCTCACAAAAGCTTTTTCCACTTTCTTCACGGTATACGTTTACAATAATTGGAGGCATCTTTCTTATTTTTTGTTTATTTTTCTTATCAAGATACCATTTAATTAAACCTCGAATTGCTTGATAATCATTTAAGATGTTAATTAAATTCACCTTAATCGGTGCGACAGATTGATTTAAAAACAAATAAGAAAAGTGCTCTTCGAATTGTTTTAGCTTATCTTTTACTACTTTGTCTAAATATAAGTCAGCGTCGATTACGTTTGCTGAATTTACTTTTTCATAAACAATCCATCCAGGTATATTCTGTTGAGATGAAGGATTAAACACTGCCGAGTCATGATCCCCATATATATAAGGCAACAAACCATCTGGTTTTAATCGATCAAGGATCCCTATATCAATGTCTTCGTCATCCAATTCATGAAGGCGCCTTAATTCGAATGCCACATTTAAAGGGTGAAAAGGGGTTAGCTTAATCTGGTTGCCATTCTCATTAAAAATCGTCCCCAATTTAAATAGGCTTTTACGTTTATTTCCTTCGATAGATTCTTGATCAAACCCCTTAATTGCTTCGATAAATTCTGTTACATACTCTTGAGCTCGCTCTTTAATCGTATCAGTCCAATACACAAGGGAAGGGGGTTGCTTTGTAAAGCTGTTAACAAAGCGATTATAGGCATTCTTTAACTCAGGAGATAATTTTATTTGGTCACTTGGAATAAACTGCCCTCCACTTTCTGTCCCCGCATAGGCTATGTCTTCTAGCCATGCTTCTTCAATGTTAAGGTAGTCCTTGTATTCATTGTAGACATAATAGTCTGGTGTTTGATTGCTACTCACTTTATTTCCTTTTAGTGCAAATGTAGCTTGAGTTTCCCTTTTTAACTTAGCTAATTTATCAGCACTAATCGGCAGTGTTTCTGGCTTTTCGCCAGCCAGTTCAATTTCCATATTCCAATTCTGATATTTCACATTAAAGGTTAACCGTTCTTCTCGATCTAACATGTCGTCGGGTACTTCAAAAACAGCACCTTCATGATCGACCAATTCTATTGTGGACTGGTTGTCTGATAGTGAGTGAACTTGCACAGGATTATAACCAATTTTCACCTCATTGCTATCAAAAGGAACTTTTAATAATTTTTCTTTAAAATTTACCTCAAATGAAGAATGGTAGTCTTGAAAGATCTGTTCATTAAAAGGTAGAACACAAATCATAAACTCCGCCCCTAATGATGCCTTTCCTTCATGCTTATAAACTAACCTTTCAAATACAGGGTGATTCTCATTAGTAGGAATAGTGACATCTAGGGCACGTTTTCTCACTTTAACAGTTGATTCTTTACCATGCTGCTTTAGAAATTCCTGATGCAGACCCTCTTTTTCACTATTTTTAACATCTATGTTTAATGAGAAATTCACTTCTTGAGGTTCATCTGTATAAATTAATAGCTGAAATTTACGTTTACCGGCACCTTTTTCAGATAGCGGCCGAACAATATAATTACAGCGCACATTTGTGGGTACTTTTACTTTATCAAAAGTCACCTTGGTTCCCTTAGTCGTTTCCATACGCTTCTTATTTGAATGATAAACTGTGGAGAAGTCTAGTTCTCTCCAGTCATCCTTCTTGAATTTAGGGATATCTTTCTCGATAAACAGTCGCTCATATTCTACATCATCTTGATTTAATTCATTTAATTTCTCTAACTTTGAATAAAGCTCTTTGTTTTTCTTTAAGCGATCTTCTAGATTAGACCCTTTGGAGTTACCTAGTTCTTCATCCTTAAACATACCAAGGTTCTTGTAATCGGTTGTAGAAAGTCGCCCAGCGTTCACAATTTCAATAACTTCTTTATAATCATAAAAAGTAGTGAACTGTAACATTCGATCTTCATCAATCTGATTTAAGTAGTTATTCAAAACAATACAATCAGTTGAGTCTGGTACCTCTTCCTGAATTTTATGCTTAATATTTTGAGACAACTCTTTCGGATGAAGAGGCATTCCTTCACTTTGAAGAGAAATACTCCCTCCGCTGATTGAATCTAAATCATCAGTTATTATGCTTAATAGAGCTTTTCCTTTCCAATCATTAACTTGGTCCCCCACCCTATTTCTTAGAGTAACGAGGAAATCATTCGTTATTTGTGAGCTAGTATTTGCAATTACTAGGTCGGCTCCTTCAGAATACTCAATTTGCTTTGTTGTATAGACCTCTCCATTTTCTAAGGGGTAGTGAAAGGCCTCAGTTGCAATAGATTGCTCTAAAGCATCTTTAAATGCTTTAACATCTTCATAGTTATTGAGTATTAAATAGTAACGGTCGCCAGATGTAGGTAAATTTTTAGAGAAATACTCATATATGATTGTAGTTACAAAATTAAAGAATTGGTTTGACATATTGGGCATCACCACTATCACTCTTCTTTTCTATATAATTCTGTTGGTCTAGCAGCTTAACTGCTTCTTTTTTTGAATATTGGTCAAAGGCAACGCCTCTAACTTCAAGTTGATTAAAAAATTCTTTTAGAGGTATTTTCTTATCTTTAACAGCAACAGCACTAAGCATTAAGAAGTCTTCCTGTTTTAACGACAATATAAAACCATGTTTACCTCGAGCTTTGAGGAAGCGTTCTTTTCCAATGCTATCAATATTGCTTCCGTATTTTTTTCGCACTCCCATACTCATACCTTTTTGAAGCTGATTGAATAGGACTTTGAACATTTCTGTGAATTCCATGTTTTCATTAAAGCTTTCAGGTAAGTCTTCTTGAATTAATTCAGAGTACTTTTTTACCCAATTATAAAGTTTTTCTTTTTCCATTAGCCGCTCTTCAGTAGATAAATGCGACAGTTCATTTATGACTCTAGTATAATTTTTAAGTTCATGACCTGCGTTATAGAAAGCCTCATTATGACTAATATGAGACATGCAATGTACGTGCACAAATAAATTATTAGCATTATTTTTAATAAACTTATAATCTTCTACGGCATCTCTATAACCACCTACTCCGGTCTCCCAATCGAAAGTAAAGTGGAAAGGCTCCATATAATATAGATCTTGCTCTTCTCCAAATTTTTGTGCCTTTTTAAGAAACTGTAATAAATATTGGAAAATATAAAAGTGAATCATGTTAAAGAAATGATTAATAAAGTAATCTTTATGCTTACTCAAATACATAAAATCCTCTACAAATAGTTCAGACAATAACGGTAATGTATTGGAGTATTTTGTTCCGTCTATCTGTTTACTTTTCTTTCTAGTCTCTAAATCTTTTAAGGATGAAATAATTAGTTCAGTCAATAAATTATCAGTATCTTTCGATGAAAAGATGGAGGAAATTTCAGGATTAGGATAGAATAAAAAATCATAGATAAACCTTGCATATTTAATCTTTTCATTCTTGTCTTTATTTACTTCTATATAGTTAAATAAATAAAGGTGAAGAGGCTTTAATTCTTGACTTCCTTTAAATAGATACTCCTCAAGAAATTTAGAAAGTTTTTCTTGATGCTGATCACCTGGAAATTTGACATTTTCAATGACATTATTGATTAATGGATAATCAGAATAAGTATAGTCCCCATCATAGGTGATTTCTGGATCATCTAAATTGTTCGTCAATCTAACTAATTCACCAATAACTTCATTGATCCCCTCGCTAAATACTTTAGTCGTGTGTGAAGTAAACGGAAATGAAAATTTCACCTCTCCTATATCGTGTGAACTGATTCCCTTTTCAGTTTTCTTTTTGCTTAGGCTATTATCTATAGCTTCGAAGTTAAAATATCCGCTCATTTTAATTTTCCACCTTCTCAAACGCAAATGCTCTCATGAAATTCTTTTCTAGACTGAATAACTCTTCATCTTCATGAAAATGAATAAGAAGATCAGAGTTATTAGACATCGATATTAGCTGATCCATAAATGTTGTAAAGGCTAATCCATCTTCATAATCTTTTTTATTAGGCCTATAACCACTAGACACTTTATAAAGCAATTCATATAAAGGATAGTCAATCTCTAAACTAATCCTTTTTGTATTAGATTGGTCTACGAAAGTTAGCTCCATTGTTGTGGTAAATGACTCAAAAACCTCTTTCAAATTAACTTTCGGATTAGGGAAAGGATTGAAATCCACTTTCTGAGCAACTCGATAAGATTCCGCCATATTATTAATATAAACGTACCCTTTCTTGGGTGAACCTTTCCAAGCGAAAATCGCTTTTCTGACACTCTCATAAATGTCTATAATCGTATTCTCTTCACCTCTGTTATATCCATACAAGAAACGAATGTACTGTTTCATAGAGTTCTCTTCTAGTTCCTCTTGAAGGTAACTATCTGTAAAGTAAGCAGCACGTATAAAGATCTTAGTAAGGGATTGGAATGATTCGTCCTCTAAATTATTCTCCTTACTCTGCAAGAGACTAATAAAAGGCTCAAATATTTTTTTGTAAGCCTCATCCTTAATGTAATCGCCCATTACCTTGTTAAAATCTTTTGTACTATACAGACTATTAATAATCTCGTCTAATGTTTTTGATCTATTATGAATAGGATCATATTTTTGGATACTATCTATTAAGTCACTTCTACCCTGTCGGTCAAACAATAGCGCTGGCAAAGAGTGTTCAATTCTTTCAAACTCTGTCATGTTTTCAATACGTAGATCACTCAAATTAACCTCAGATGGAATTAGTAAGTCGGCTACAAAGTTTAAGAACGTACGAGTTGAGATTACGATTTTTTCTTCTAGAATTAAATGACATATCAATCTATTTAATATATTTTTAGTATTACCATCTGATAGCAGTTCGTAATTTAAATGAACAGCCGTATAAAAATTTCGTTGTAAATCCTTCTGATAAGCTTGGTAAAAAGGATTATTAGAATTACTTTCTGTTACTTTATGAAAGATATCGTCGAAGTATTTAGAGAACACCTTATTAGCCTTTAACTGGAATGGCTGGTAATCAGAGAAATTAATGATTGAAAACTCATCTCGGTCAAACACTTCTGTAATTTCCTCGCTAAATAGACCACTATTTTCCACGAATTTTTCTAACTTGTTAAAGGTCAAGTTCGTGTGATCATAAGAAACAAAGTTATTCAATACACCTAAATTAATAGCAAGAATGACTTTCTCTTTTCCATCTGTTAAACGCTGGTCACTAAATCTCTCTAACTTTTCACGTAATGTATCCATACTATTCTTATCTGGAGAATTACTCTCAGTAGCATCATTAATTATAGTAAAGTCGCGGATTTTCTCTGGAATATTTTCTGAAATATAAGATAATAAATGCGATTTCCCGTCTCCCACACTACCTGATAGGAGGATTAATTTTTTGTCTTGTTCTAAAGCCTTTTCTAACTCAGCTTCTAAATTCTTTTGTATTTTACGTTCTACGTGAAGGTAATTCTTAAACTCAGAAAAGTTCCCCACATTTTCTAGAGCTTCTTGAGATGAAGCTTTTAATCTATTTAATTCTCGAACCAAATAGCTTTGATCTTCGCCTAAATCTTCGGCTATTTGATATCCATCGTTCTTCTCCTCTACCTCAGTCCCTTGATCGACACTTGGAGCTGTGTATTGGCTAATATGTTGGCGAATAAGCTCTTGGATGTAGTCTTCATTTACATTTGGAGTAGCTTTGGGTTCCACATAATTCGGTGTTTCAAAATTAGGAGAACCGTATACTTCTGTATACCAGCCTGCAAGCTTGAACACCTTCTTGTGAACTTTTAATGCAACGATTTGTGAGTGCTCTTTCTCATCGTGTACTGCTCTATTTCCATTAAGACGCAGAAAATCAATTTCCTCTTGTAGCTTCTTATCGAATATACCTTCCCTATATAATTCATGTAACATATCATATAGTTTTGGGAAGAAACGTTCATCCTTCACATCTTTCTCTTCTCGATATATTTCTTTTAGAAGATTCTCTGCAAATTTTCTTCCTTGAATAATAGAAGATGTAGCATCTACATAAACAAGCTCATCTACTTTTTGAGCGAGATTGTAAAGTGATTCACTATATTCTTCTAGGAAAGAACAAAAATGTTTCTCCGACATTACTTTCTACCTCCGAACACTTCAACTAAATTTAATACAATTTTAACATAAAATAACAAATACAATTACCGACAATTTCTGCTAAATTCCAGTTTTAATCATTGAGAGTTTAATAGTTTAGGTTTATAATAAAACTATAAAATTACGTACGTAATCAGGAGGATTTACATGGACTTTGGTTTCAGTTATAATTTCCCTGCCATTAAAGGTGTCCAAGCAGGACAGGAATATTACATTGCAATGTGTCCATTGCGTGTAATCCCTAAAATCTTCTTGTTTGATGAAGAAGAAGTTCCGCCAGACTACAGAGCTCAAAGAATTATTAATAAAAATAGAATTCCTGAAATGACAAACTACATAGTTGATAATAAAGAAGACTATGTTTTCTCGTCCCTAACTGCATCAATTGATGGAGACGTAGAGTTCAACTCAGTCTCAGAACAACCCGCTTTTAGCGATATGGGAATGCTAACGATTTCGTTAGATGCCAGATTTCTGATTAACGACGGACAACATCGAAGAGCTGCTATTGAAGAAGCCTTAAAGCTCAACCCCGAATTGGGTAGCGAAACGATTTCCGTCGTATTTTTTGTGGATTCAGGTTTAAAACGATCTCAACAAATTTTCTCTGATCTTAACAGACATGCTGTAAATACTACCTCTTCTATAGGTATATTGTATGACCATCGCGATAAGTTAGCAATTGCTACGAGAACGATTATTGAAACTAACCCTTTCTTAAAAAGATATACAGATCGAGAAAAGGTGTCTCTTTCAAAGAATTCTCCCAAAATCCTTTCGCTCAACCATGTGTTCAATACTAACCTAAAATTGCTAGGAATCTCAAAAGGTGACCCTATTTCCGATGAAGATGAGCGCTTCCTTATTGAATTTTGGGAAACCCTTACTTCTTCTATTTTAGAATGGGAACAAGTTATGGAACGACACCTTACCCCAAAGGAGTTGCGAATTAATTACGTCGTAGGTCATGGCGTTTTTCTTGAAGCAATTGGCCTTGTTGGTAAAGAACTCAGAGCTAATTATCATAATAAGTGGAAGGATTATATCTCTGCATTGAAAACAATTGACTGGTCTAGGACTAACTCTGATTATTGGGAAGGCAGAGCCATAAACAATGGTCGCGTACAAAAAACGGGCCACACCATTAAACTAACAGCAATACAAATTAAGAATTTATTAGATCTTCCACTTTCAGAAAATGAAAGAGTTATAGAAGAGCAGTTTAAGAAAGGAACATCAAAATGACCGGGATTATTTCACAAGCATTTAATGAAAAAACAACTCTTATTGACCAAGCTAAAGAAGAAGTAAAAAGAACTTATTTAGCGGACGACCGACCTTGGGTAATCGGATATAGCGGAGGTAAAGATTCCACTGTAGTTGTGCAATTAGTATTTGAAGCGTTGAGCGAAATGCCAGCCGACCAATTAACTAAAAAAATCTATGTAATATCGTCTGACACTCTAGTCGAAACACCGCTGATTATACAATCGATTAATACAACACTACGCCGAATTGAAGAAAAGGCCGTAGAACTTAATTTACCAATTGAAACGCACAAGGTAAAGCCTATGGTAGAACAATCTTTCTGGGTGAATATTATTGGTAAAGGTTATCCTTCTCCAAACCAACAATTCAGATGGTGTACGGATCGTCTCAAAATCGATCCAGCAAACCAATTTATTAAAGATAAAGTTGATTCTTTCGGCGAGGTCATAATGGTATTAGGTGTTCGCGAAACGGAAAGCGCAACTCGAGCTAATGTTATTAAATCGCACTCTGTTGAGGGTAAAGTACTGATGAGACACTCCACTCTATCTAATGCTTATGTCTATGCTCCTATTCGCAAATTTGACTTAGATGAAGTATGGAACTATCTTCTAAACTTTGAATCTCCTTGGGGAGACGACAATTACGAACTTCACCGTCTATATAAAGAGTCAGGTAGTGGTGAGTGCCCATTAGTTGTAGATAAGACTGTAAAAGAGTCTGCAGGTTCTTGTGGTAACTCCAGGTTTGGTTGTTGGGTATGTACAGTTGTTAATGAAGATAAGGCTTTAAGTGGATTTATTAACAGCGGACATGACTGGATGAAGCCCCTTCTTGATTTCAGAAACTGGTTAGCATCGATAAGAGATGATCGTACAAGAAGAATGAAGTATCGCATGGATGGTCAGGTATACTTTAGACCAATGCAAATTAAAGAAATTGATGGAACAGAATATGTCATTATCCCTAAAAAGGGAAGTAGAAAGAAAGACTTAATTCCATTAGATAAATTTGACCAAATAGAAAAGCATGAACTAAAAGGTTACCTCGACAAACACAACATTGACCTTTCTTCTTCTGATGATCCAATGGTTTTAATCAGAGATGAAAAAGGCAATTTATGCAGACTTGGTTTAGGACCGTTTACTCTGGAAGCACGTAAAGAAATACTGGAGTACCTCCTACAGGTTCAACGGGATTTAACCCATCCATTCGACGAAGAATATGATCTTATAAAAGATGAAGAATTAAAAGAGATTCGTAAGATTTGGTTTAACCATGGCGACTTTGAAGACAGCCTTCCTTCTCTATATAACAACATTTTTGGACAAGATCTTAATTGGGAAAAAGACGAACGGTTAATCTTTGACCAAGATGAACTACACCAATTAGAAATGATGTGCCAGGAAGAGGGAATTGATTTTAAACTTGTTAAGAAGCTTCTTTTAATTGAAAAAGACTATACAGGCTTTAAAGTTCGTCGAGGATTAATGGATCAAATATCATCAGCATTACAACAAGACTATTTACACCTATAATGGTTGATTGAAAGGAAACGTAGTTTATGATTTTAAAGAAGATCTCTCTTAATAACGTAGGTCCCTATGAAGGAATCAATATTTTCAACTTCAACACAGATAAAGAAAACAATACAATTCTTATAGGTGGTAAAAACGGGTCTGGTAAAACCACCTTCTTAAATAGTGTTCGCTTAGCATTGTATGGCCCATTAGCCTATGGGTTTAAGACCACGTCCAACGAATATCTAAAAAAAATAAGCTCCTTACTCAACTCCAATGCTTTAAAACGGCAACGGAGTGAAATTAAAGAGTATGAAGACGAATTTAATATTAGAATCGATTTCTCTATGATTGAAAACTTTACTCGAATTCATGCATCAATTATCCGTAAGTGGATTGTTGAAGAATCTTCAATTAAAGAAAAAGTTTCTGTCATTAAAGACGGGGTTGAAGTAAGCGAAGTGGAGAAAGACCAGTTCTTTACGCACTTAAGAACTAGCTTTCCCCCTTCCCTACTTGAACTATGTTTCTTTGATGGTGAAGAAATATCTCATTTAACTGATGAAGATAATCTCTCCCATTACCTTAAAGTCTTGTCATCCAAAATCTTTAACCTGGATCTATTCCAGAACTTAGAACAAGATTTAGGGAACTATTTAAATCAGAGTTCTAAATCAAAAGAGCAAACAGAATTGGAAAATGAGAAGGAAGAATACGAGTCTAAGCTTAACGAAAAAATCCAACAACTTCAGCAGCTATCAAAATTAGTAGAAGATACAGAAGCTGATTTAGAAGCTAATAAGCAGCGATACCAAGATGTTAAAAAAGACTTCTCCTTACACGGCGGAATTGCTTACGAAGAGAGAACAAGAATACAGAATGAAATCAATGAGATTGAAGGTCAAAGAAAACATCTTAATGAAAAATTAAAAGAATTTATTGCTTTAGAATTACCATTCTTCATTGCGTATCCTCGTTTATATGAATTAGTAGAGCAGTTAAAAAATGAAGAGGATTTTCACGTATCTAATATATTAAAAGATAAAATAGAAAACCTTCCTGTAAACCAAATAATCGAAAAACTTGGTTTACCAGGAAATCAAAAACAAGAAGAACAATTAAAAGACTCTCTTGTTACACACTTAGCAAAGACAGATGACGTAAAAATTATTCATAATGCTTCAAAAACCGAAGCTCAACAAGTTTACGGACTTAATTCTCAAACGAGTTTGAACAATCTTCAAGAAGTATTTAATCTTATTGAGGAAAATAAAAACTTATTACTAAAAACACAGGACCTAAAAAAGAAACTTAAAGACAATGAAGAATCACCAGAATTCGCAGATATGATTCAAAGTATGGAAGAATATAACCGAATTATTACTGATTTGGAAGACAAGCTAGAAAATTATAAAGATCAACGTCATAGCGCTAGTGATGAAGTAGAAGATTTAAACAACAAATACGAGAAAGTGAAGCAACAGCTTCATAAAATTCATAAGACTAAATCCTCTTTTGAAGAATCTCAAAAAATTATTCAAATCAGTCAAAAGTTTCAACAACAACAACTTAGAAATAAGATTAAAGATATTGAGTATTTCTCTTCTAAAATGTTCAAAGATTTGATTCGTAAGGAAGAATTTATTAACCATATTACAATAGACCCTAAAAACTTTAGTTTAAGTATACTTGACCACAACAATGAATTTATTAATAAAGATATACTTTCTGCAGGCGAAAAAGAATTATTAGCTTTATCTATTATTTGGGGAACCATTATGTCTTCTAAAAAAGAACTGCCGTTAATTCTTGATACCTTACTCGGGAGACTCGATAACGAGCACAAACACTCGATTGTCACCAAATTACTACCGAAATTCGGTGTACAGAACATCGTCTTGTCCACTGATTCAGAGATTGATCCTAAACTGTATACCTCTTTACAGAAAACTACTGCAAACGAGTATACATTAAATTACGATGCACTGAACCGTAAGACAAATATCGAAAAACATTTCTTTAATTTGCGCACAGAAAAGGTGGAACAATAATATGAATTTCCGTTTAAAAACAACGGCTGAAACAGCAGAAATCTTGAAGAATCTTCATAATTCCACCGGTCTAACTCCTAATTTACTCTCTCGTATTGCAATATCATTATCTGTTTTGAATAATGATAATCCGGGAGAAGTTGTTTCCGATCGCAATGGTTTAGAATTCAACCGAAATACACTCACTGGCGACAATGATTATTTCTATAAGGCTATAATTCGACAACATGCTAATCGAGAGGTAACAGAAGAAGAATACTTCCCTAATTTATTTAACGCTCACCTAACTAGAGGTGTGAAACTATTAAATGAAGAATATAAGCACTCAGGGAATTATGATAAATTATTAAGAAATCTTCTGAAGTTGTCGGAAGAAAACCTCAAGGAGGCTTAAAAGATTGCTTTATTTAGATAACAGTGCAACTACCCCTATTTTACCTGAGGTAAAAGACAAAATGCTTACTTACCTATCTAATGAGTATGGAAACCCTTCAGGGAAATATTATCAATTAGCCGTAAATGCTGATCAGGCTATAAAGGAATCTAGAACACACTTATCTAAATTATTGAACTCGAAAGAGCAAGAGATTATTTTCACCAGTGGTGCAACCGAGAGCAACAACATGGTTCTCAAAGGCGTTGCTGATTATTACACCCATAAAGGGAAGCACATTATTACCTCTAAAGCCGAACACAGCGCGATTATGGATGTATGTGAGCATTTAGAAACAAAAGGATATGAAGTCACTTATTTAGATGTGGACCAATATGGGAGAGTTAACCCTGATGATCTTAAAGAAGTGATGAGAGAAGATACAATTCTGGTTTCAATCATGTGGGGAAATAATGAACTTGGATCTTTAAACGATATTGAAGCAATCTCATCAATTTGCAAAGAGCACAATGTCTTTTTCCATACTGATGCGACCCAAGCTTTGGGTAAAGTGGAAATAAATTGGGATGAACTAGACGGGATTAGCTTTCTTTCTTGTTCTGCGCACAAGATGCATGGCCCTAAAGGTGTAGGGGCTCTAGCAATCAGAAGCGATCAATACGGGAAGCTGATCCCCTTCACTCCCTTATTTCATGGCGGAGGACAAGAAGATGGGATAAGAAGCGGTACCTATTCTGTCCATAATATCGTTGGTTTCGGCGAGGCTGCACGAATCGCTAAAAAGAATTTAGATAAAAACAGAAAACAATTAAACAAGTTAGAACTTCGCCTAAGAGAAATATTAAATGAAAAATTTCACGATAATATCGCTTACAACTCGGACACAAAAGACAAGCTCCCTGGTGTAGTTAACGTTCAATTTATTGGACTAAATAATGAAGTATTGCTAAAAAAGTTGGCTCCCATAATTGCCGCTTCCACTGGTTCTGCTTGTAGTAGTGCCAAACCATCACATGTACTCCAAGCTACCGGTTTAGATCTTAAAGCTGTTAGAGAATCGATTCGCTTCTCTTTTTCTCCTTACTCTGAATTAAGTGAAGTAGAAATTTTTAATGAACTATAAAAAAGAGCAAGGTGTAAACACCTTGCTCTTTAATGCTTATTAGATTAAATCTTGAGTCAAACGTCTTCTTTCCAACTCGGAATGATCTGTGATATCGTGAAGTTCCTCTATATAATCAATAACATTTCTTAAACCATTCTTCTCGTCTTCCATGATAATATTATAAACTTTCTCGGCCCCACTTGCTGCATATTCCTCAGCAATGGTTATCTTTTCTTCAAATTTTTCCTCAGTAGAATCATATAATAAAGAAAGGTCTTCTGTTTCCAAATACGCAATCATATTGATAACGGGTTCATCCGTTCGTTCACTAAACACTTGCCAATTAATTAACTCCAAAGATTCCTTGAAAGGGATTCGCTCTCCCTCCAAATACCCCACTGTAAGAGAGAGCATAAATAAGTCTTTATATGTTTCAAATATCCCAAACTCATTTTTATCGGTTAATTCTGTATAAATGTGTTCTTGTTGCTTTGGACGTCTAACTCTTCTATTATACATCTAGTTCACAACCTTTTTATTTCCGTATATTCATGTGTCTCTTCTACATCCTGCCTTGGGTCATGATAATTTAGTATATATTGATGCCCAACGTGGTTCTTGAGAGACTCTTCTACTTCCCCTTTCCATTGGGAGGTAGATACAATCACTATGATCTGCTCAGATAATTTGTGAATTCCTTGGGCAACCCTGTGTCTATGATCAGAATCTAAAGCTCCAAATGGTGAATCCATTACCAGTGGATAGATCCCACCTTCATTAATTAGATTAGAAGACTTTTTCTGATAGTGCTTTCTTGCTATATCTACAATGGCACCTATAAAAGATAAACTTGTTATTTGCCTTTCTCCTTGAGAAAGCGCAACCTTTTCACCGTAGTGATTCTGTACCACTAACTTGAAGTCATCTGTTAGTGAAATTTTAAATCCTTTGCGCAAGAAGTTACCATATACTTCTTGAATTTTTTCTTGTAAGTCTGTTTTAACTTCTTCTTCTTTTAGGTTATATATTTTTTGCATTACTGCAGTGAGCTTTTCGCAAGTATCTAAACGTCGTTTGGCTAAATTAGCTTTATCTTGTTTTTGCTGCTGCTTACTAATTTGCCCCGATATTTCTTTTATCTTTAAATCTAACTCTTTTGTTCTGTGTTCAATAACCCCTATACTCTTTTGATAATTGGTGATATCCTCTAAGAACTTTCTTCTATTACTCTCCAAATCAGGAACATTTTCATATTCACGGTTACTTAATTCAGAGCTAATTTCCTCAAGTTTGTTTTGTAAGTCAATTATATGCTCTTTTAATCGGTATTCTGACTTTTGCTTATCTTCAATTTCGCTTATAAATCGATCACGATTATCTAAAACCAATTCCATTTGAGTATTTAAATTACTTTGCGTTGCTTCTTGACTATATTTGGAGACTGATGCTAATAACTTTTGAAGATTTTCTTTATGATGATTACAAACTTCTTCCCCGCATATACATGTCCCTTTCTCTAGTACTGATTGGACTAAATCAGATGTAAGCCCAGGAAAGATTTCTTGTTGAGGAGTCTCAGAGGCAAATTTAGATTTAATCTTTCCAGCAAGTATATGTGTAGAAGCTAAATAACCTTGCTTACTAACTAATTTACGCAAAGAGGTCTGAACAGTCTCTAATTCAGCTTTTGACGTTTTTAATGATTCTTCTAACTGCTTCCGCTCTTGTTGCTTTTCACTTATTCCTTTTACAAGTGCAAGTTGATCATCTATATCCTTTATTTGTTTATTGCGATACTCTATATTATTCTTTAATTGACTCTCTTCTCCTATTAGCTCTTCTCTTTCCGCTTTATATCTTTCTTCCTGTTCTAATAGTTGCTTAGTTTCCTCATCCGCGAAATTTGCCCACTCTTTATGAAAATCTTTCTTTGCATCTTCAGTGTGCTTAATACCTCGATCTATGATCTCAAGGTCCATTACTACCTTTACAGCTTCTTTAATTTCATCGTTGTCATCATGACGTGATAAATGATCAATCCTTTCCCCATCAAATAGGAAATAGTTCCTGAGATTCTGGGGTAATATGCGATTAATTTCATTTGTGGGGTTGCTTAGCTTTCTCCATTGTCCGTCGCTAAAATATTGAAGTAAGATTTGCTCTTCAGGGTTCCTTAAATCAGAACCATATTTAGTTCCAACTATACTCCTCTTTAATATGTATTCTACTTCACGCGATTCAAATTCTAACTCTACATACATTTCAACTTTTCTAGCATCAGGCGCCGATTCTACAGCATAACTGTTCACTAGCTTATCTGGATCTGGTAGATCTGTTATTCCATATAAACTCCAGTTAAATGCATTTAATAGTGCTGTTTTACCAGCTCCGTTCTCTCCATGAATCACTGTTATATTATTATCTTCGTTAACAGAGAACTTCATTTCCTGCTTCCCAAAATACTGTCTGAAGTTATTCAGTGTTAATTTACGGATTAGCATTATTTCACCCCCTCTTTAATAAAGTTGTAAATATCCTTTTTAATAGAAGTTCCTTGAAGCGATTTGCGATGTAATAATTCCTTTTCCGCCTTTACAATCTTCATAAATATTTGTTGTTCATGTTCATCCAGTTCGTCTAATATTCGATATAAGTCATTTTCGTTCATATATATTACCCCTTTATTATATATCCATTAAGTTAAACTCTCTTTTCAATTCCCAAACTACATTTTCAGCTTCCGGGCCATTTATAGCTAGACCTGAGAATTCTTTAAAACGTAAGAACTCTTTTTTTAACTGGGACCTTACCATATTATAATAATCATCTTCACCAGAAGTTACATCTTGAATGTCTGGAGGAATCACAATAAAGTCATGGATTGTAGCAAACTTTTTATCAGGATGTTTCCGTAATACCCTTCCCCTTCTTTGCACAAATTCCTTAGGGTTGCCAGAGCTTGCAATTAAATATGCATACTTCGTAGCAGGTACATCAATCCCTTCATCTAAACATTTGATAGCAACAAGAGCCTCCGTTTTTCCACTTTCAAAGGAGCTCAATAATTCACTCCGTTCCTGATTTGATTCTCTTGAGGTAAATCTATTCGCAATTACATTGAAATCATTACTTAATAATTCTCTAACTGCGTCCACTTGTCTTTGCTTTTTGTAATACCCATCGCCACAATAAAACAAAGAGTGTTTGTGGATACCTGATTCTTTGAGTAGATTTATTAAAACTGAAATTTTATTTTCAGCAGAATAAATAATTCTAGCTCTCTTTAAAGCTAACTTCTCCATCGACTCTTTAGCTTCAGAATCTTCCTTTGACCTATAATAGAGTTTCTTGATTTTATTCGTCAACTCGATATATTGTTCGCTTTCTTCTTCGTTAAGATGAACTAAGTGCGGATAGTAGTAATACCTGGTTAAGAATCCCCGATCAATGGCTTCCTTTAATGAGAAAGAATAAACAACTTTATTGCCAAAATACTTAATCAGTTGGTTTGTGCCACCCTCATCCATCCAGCGAGTTGGAGTGGCTGTTAAGCCTAATCGATACCGAAAGATTCCTGGTAAGCTTTTATTTAAATTCTCAGCCCCAAAATAGTGAGCCTCATCAACAATGATTAGAGTATCTTCCCCCATTTTATTCACTTTACTTTGAAAGGTATCCATTGAGAAGGTTGCATTAGTAGTAACTGTAACAACTAAATCGGTATAGCCCTTTTTAAAGGCACGAATTGATTCATCCAATTGAGGTGACCATACCTTCGATTGCTCATAGGCCTTAATAGGCTTTAAGCCAAAGTTTCTGCATTCTTTCATCCATTGGGATGAGAGTTGATTAAAAGGAGTGACTATTACAATATTTAATCTATTTTTCTCTTTAAAAAGCTCTTGTGCAAGAGCCAAAGCAGTAATTGTTTTCCCTGTACCGGTAGCCATTTCTAAGAGCCCTTGTTTTTCGTTTGCTAGCCAATTATCAATAGCTTGATGCTGATAGTCTCTTAATTCTATAAAATCTGGGATTTTAAAGTTCATGTAATCACCTCTAATTTCTACTACTATTTTATCAAACCAAAAGTAACAATTGTAAAATACTTCTTACTATTAAGTCTTGTTTTATCCTTTGCAAAATTAGTAAAATGGATTTAGGAAAGAGTTGTAAAGGAGACCAGTTATGCACTATTCCGAGAAGATTTTGATACATGAGTTAGTTAAAAAATATGAAATTAGTTCTGAAATGGTTTATAAATTGCTTCAAGAATCAAAGAGAAGTTCTTATGAGAATGAAAAAGATTCTAAAAAAGTAGCCGAGATCGAAAATTTGATCTCTTTTTATGTAAAAAAAGATCAGAAGGATGAGTCAGTTTGAGATTTAAAAAAATTGTATTTGAAAACTATAAAACATATTATGGGCACCAAGAAATTGATTTATCCATTACTGAAAAGGATAAAGAAGAAAACCGCAACATCATTTTACTAGGAGGATTAAACGGCGCTGGTAAAACGACGATTTTAAAAGCTATTCGTTATGTACTTTTTGGACACCGAGGTATTACCAAAACTGAGTATGAAAGATTGTTAGCTAACATGATTAATAATACATACTTTGAAGAAGGTGGACGCGATTGTGCTGTTTCCCTAACCCTTCAAATGGACTCGGGGGAGGAATGGCGTTTAAAAGTCCGCTGGACATTTGATAAGTTCAAGACCAATATGAGCGAAAACCGAGATATCTTTATTAAGAAACCAGGAATTCGCAAGGAAAAAGAACTTAACATTACAGATATTGAATCTTTTAACCGTTTTATAGACCGTATTATCCCGTATAAAGCAGCTCCCTTTTTCATTTTCGATGGAGAAGAAATTAAAGATCTCATCACAAAACAAAATAGTTCGGATATGAAACAAGCTATCCATAAAATTACTGGCTTAGATAGTTATAAGCTACTTGTTAAGAATCTTGAAACACTTGAATCAGATCTTTATAGAAAGCTTTCGAGTGCAACAAACCAAGATACTGTGAATAAACACCAGAAAGAACTAGAAGAGACTGAAGCCGAGATAGAGAAGTATGATAAATACATCAACAAAACCAAGAAAGAGGTTCATTCTGTAGATGAAGAAATAGCCACATATACTACTCAACGTAATGAGAAAATAGCTAATAATTCCAAATCTAGAGAAACATTGGTGAAAAAACAGTCACAAATTAGTACAAAACTTGATTTAAAGAAAGAGGAATTAGATAGACAATATAAAGAAAATATTCTTTATATTATTCTTAGCAAGGATATTAAAGCTTTAAGAAAAGAAATTAAATCAGAAAAAGAAGTGAAGAACAAAAAGATTATGAGGGAAAATTCACTGGAACCCTATAATCGTTTTATTAACACTTTGCTCGGAAAAGACATTGACCCTCCCCTTACTGATCAACAACTTGATCAGATCAAAGAAATTGGGGAAAAAGTCTGGCTTAATGAAGAGGAAGGCTCTTCATCTGATTTAGAAGCTATTCATGACTTATCCTCTAGAGAAGAGAATATTATTCATACTCTTCCCCAAAAAGATGTTACCTACCTACATCAAATTCAGAAAGAACTTTCTGAGTTGAGAAGTCAATACGAAGAATTAGAGGTAGAAATCCAAGCTGCTCCTGAGTCAGTTGATATTGAAGAAGAAACACAAAAGATCGCACAGCTCCAAGAGAAGAAGGGTGTCTTAAATTCAAGAATAAGAGCAGCATTTAGGAAACTAACTCCTCTTAAAGATAAGAAAACAAATTTACGTAATAAGTTAACTAGACTTTCATCTACTGATGTTTCTGCTGATGAATTGAATCAAAAAGTAGACTATGTTAGCCGTACTAAAGCATTTTCTGAGGAATTCCTAACAAGAGCGACAGAATTAAAAGCTGAACTCATTCGAGATGAGTTTGAAAAGATGCTCAAGAAGTTATTCCGAAAAACAGATGAGTTTGGAGAAGTTGTCTTCGATATAAACAATTATTCTATCAGACTTTATAATGAGCGTGGTCAAGAGATTAGTATTTTAGATCGCTCTGCTGGTGAGATGCAAATGATTTCTTCTGCTTTAATATGGGCTTTAATAAAAGCTTCTGATTTAGATTTACCAATGGTGATTGATACACCTCTCGGAAGACTAGACAGTATTCACAGAAATCGTTTAATAGAAAATTACTATAAAGAATTGTCTGATCAGGTTATTATCCTTTCAACGGATACTGAAATTACAAAAGATTATGTTGAAATGATGAAAGATCATAGCTCCAAACAGTATTTACTAGATTATTATGAAGAACATAAATACACGTTAATCCGTGATGGTTACTTTGATATCGTGGAGGTTAACTAATGTCGAATAAAAAATTAAGCTTATCAAAAGACGGTAAAGAATTGTTAGATGAATTAGTTTATTCTCTAGATTTAGATCGACCCTTGGTAATAAATATCGCCTTAGCTAAAGGCCTAACTTTTGAAGAAGAACTATCTTTTGACGCTACTTCCAAACCAAAATGGACGATCCCAGAAAATATTATTAGAGATAAAGAATTTTTGCTATTTAAACATTTAATTATTAGCAAAAGGGGTACTGAGATTACAGAAGAGACAATCCATAATGACATGCTATATTATATCGAGTTAGGAATCCGTGTATTATCTAAGGCTATACAAGAAAAGAATAGCTTAGAGGATAGTAGATTCGTTATTATATAAAACAGGAAAGGCTATTTAAATGTCTCATTGGACATTTTAAATAGCCTTATTTTATTAATTCAACACATGCCTTCACGTCATTCCTCTAAAAATGTCGCGACTTCTATCATTTCTGCACCTAAAACATTGTTGTTTAAAAATAAAGAAATCAAGAACCAAACATAATAGATATCTTTGAATTTTAATCTTCTACATTAAATAAAAACAGCTTATCGTAAAATGACCCTCGCTTCTCAGACTTTTCTTTACGCGCCTTCTCCACTTCCTCTATTGAATAACCATGTTGTTCAGCTAACACATTCACTAATTCCAATAGATCAGCAAGCTCTTCAACAGCACTTTCTTCATCTTCCGCATTTAAGTATTCTTCTGTTTCTTCTTGTAATTTCTTTCTAAGTTCAGAGTGATACTCTTCGTCTGATAGAATATCAATTTCAAATGATTTACCCGTTTCCTCTAGCGCCTGTGGAATAAGATCCCTTATTAGTTTGTTATAGGTTGGCATCCAATCACCTCTTTTTATTATTTATACATCTTTAACTTTAGGAAAATTGCCATCCTTCGTTGTAAGCACGAAATACTTTCTCCTTTAATCGAGGCATTACCATTTAATTCTTATTTCAAACCATACCCCTCACACATAGCCCGAACTTCCTCCCGAACCTCTTCCTTCAACTCTTCAGGCGAAACGACCTTAGCCTTCCGCCCCCATTGCATAATCCAGGCTACAAGCCCCGTACTCATCTTCGCCTTCGTTGAAAGGATAAAATGCTCCTCATCAACTTGCTGGATAGAGGCTTCTAGGCCGAATCGGTCGAGGACGACGTTTAGGAGGGAGGCGTGGAACTGAACTTTGATCCAGGTGTCCTCGCCTGCGAACATGTGGAAGCTTTGGTCGACGTAGTCTTGGACGTTGAAGTCTTCTTTTCTGAAGCGCTCTTCTGAAAGGCGGATATTGCGTATACGATCGAGTCTGTAGTGACGCATTTCTCCTGTGCCGCGGAAACGGCCTATTAAATAGTAGAAATCGTTTTGCCAGATGAGGGCATAGGGTTCAACTTCGTACGTGCTGCCTTCTCGGTTGTATTCGAACTCTTTCTTCATATTGTACTTCCCGTATTGATAGTGGAGGACCGTCTGTTCAGCGATGGCTCTATGTACATGATCGATGTTTAGCTTAACGAGCTGGTAGCCATCGTCTGCTGACTGATTGAACAACACCGGATCGGGTAATTGCTTGGCGATGTGTTTACTTGTTAGCTGCTTAATACGCGGGATTAAGTCTTTCTTTTCTTTCTCTGTAATGAACTTCGCTGACAGGACAGCATCGATCAATAAACGCAAATGATACGTTTCAAACACACGATCCTGATAGCTGTACATCATCCTCCCGAATTCGCCCTGGTTCTGGATGACTTCAACACCCGCTTCTGCAAGGACTTCCATGTCCCGCTTTAGCGTTCGGTTATCAAACTGAACATCTGATCCAAATACGAACTTCAATTTTTCCTTAATTTCTTTTATGCTTAATTCGTGATATTCATCGGTTTCTTGGGATAGGATCTCTTGAAGCTGTAATAACCTTGTATTGTTGTTTAGTTCCAAATGTGAGACCTCCTCTTTCCTTTTCCAATTTCTATTGTAATGCTCTATTTCTTCCAGAACTACCCTTTGAAGGAGATTCCTTGTTTTGGAATTCCTCTCACCGTTTGGGCTAGGCATTTCTTTTTTCCGTGTGAGATTCTACTATTCAATTGTTTTATTTATCCAGATTAGGGTACTAACCTATAACGAATGTACACATACACTTGGAAGGATTCTTTCCGTTTAATAGTTTTCTTCATCTCAGAGCACTACCTACATACATGTCGACCTTTCATTTAGCTCTTGAACGATCAGGGAGGGGTATAATGGTAAATGGTTTGATGCTGGTATTGTCACTGATTGGGCTTTCCATTGTTCTGAATGGAATGGCGATGGTCAAGACTGAGGTGAGGAAGAGCCCGGTAAAGACGTTTATGATGATCAGTTTAGGAATATTAACCCTCGTCTTTCTTTACCTGGTCCCTTACAGCTTCTGGCGCCTAACAGGTTCCCCCGCGAATTGGAGTGGTGGGTTATCCGTCACTGCAGCTGGGATCGGTGTTGTTCTATATGTTTGCTGGCTTTACATGACCCGAATCAATAAAACATAACGCGTTCGCTTGATTAAATAAGCCCGCTCCCGCCAATTCGGAGGAGCGGGCTTTTCGTTAGTTCAAGTTAATGTTCACACTCTTCGTTCCCCAGAAACCGGCGTCAGCTTTCAGCGTCAGGTCACTCATTTCTACGTCTGATCCCACTTCAAATACAATCATTCCTTCTTTCTTTAGCCCTGGGTTGATCTCTTCAAAGAACAACATCTCATCTGTTGGAATGACCATCATGAGGTCTCCGTCGTTCTTAGGGCTATACTCTGTTCCGTCTTTACTGACAAGTGTAAAGAATTCTGAGTCTGTCATAATGGCTTCGCTCTTTCCGTTGTTAATCGTTACGTCTAATACGATAAACTGATTGTCTGTTGTGACAGGTTCTGTGTATTCGTCGCTACCTTCAATCGTTGTTTTCGATTGTGCGTTCGTTACCGTAAAGCCAATGTCATCGATCGTTGCCGTTTCTCCAATACCGATCGTTTCTGTTTGTTCTTCTTTCGTCTCTTCTTTCGGCTCATCACTCGATGTACTCTCTGTTGACGTGGTTGTGGAGTCATCCCCACCTGTCGCAACCGCGATAATAATCCCAATCACCACAATTGCCCCAATAATCGTTAAGCATCCTGAAAATAGTTTCTTCATCATTCATTCCTCCTGTTTCTTTGTTACCCTCATCATATAAAAAAGGGTGAGCAAAAATATGCTCACCCAACACGTGTTCTCTTTATTTCACTTTTTGACGATCTTTCTTATACGGGGCTTTACTCTATAAACGCTTGAGGATATTCGACCGTTCCTCTCACGTTTTGAAGAGCCCCTTCCTCCAGTTCTAAAGCCATAAACGCATCCTCTGGCACTTCAAACGGAGCGATAATGCCCCATGTAGAGGCTTTCAGAAATCCGAACTTTCCATAATAAAGAGGGTCACCGAGGACGATAACGGATGTGAAGCCTTTTTCTTTTGCTGCTTGAAGGGATTGGTGAATAAGCTGTTTTCCCACGCCTTGTTTCTGCGCTTTTGGCACAACAGATACAGGGGCCAAGGCTAGCGACAGTGCTTTGTGGTCTTCATCGTTAACCGTGATAGGCGTTAACAGGACATGGCCGATGATTTCTTCATTCCTAACGGCCACAAGGGACAGTTCAGGGATATAGCCTTCTGCTTTCCGAAGCCGCTCTACTAGTACTTGCTCCGTTCCATCACTGTGCTCTGCACCCTTGAAAGCTTCTTCGATTACCTTTTCCGTCTTTTTGTAATCGTTTGGTTGTTCTTGTCTAATGGTGAACTTCATCTACTATGCACCTACCTAATCTGATTCGTTTTCCATTCACTTGAGTGTACACACACCTATACGTCGCGATCCTCACCCTTATCTCCCCCTTTGTCCCTTTCTTTCTTTTCAAATACAATTATTGCATTAACTAGAATGACCAACAATGTAACAACTATGGCTCCTATTATAAAGGAAAGGTTAGGGCCCATCATGATTGAGGTACTAACCACAGCTCCAATGCAAGAATATACAGCAATTTGGCTGACCTTCCACTGTGAGGTTGAATGGTCTTTCATATTTCCATACTCCTTTCTTACGTGTATAGAATAGGGTAGATGAAACAATTCTGAGGAGAAACTGTTATGATAATTACATAATACGTTACGGTAATCCTACAAGAATAACAACCATAATATGTAAAAAGAAGGTTATTAAAAGGGTAAGGTTAAATCTTGGTATTTGTGAAAAGGTGCGTTCGTTTCCAACATGCTTACCTGTACTAAGAAACCTTTTTTATGGCTTATTACCTACAAGGGTGTATAGTCGATGAAGAGTTCGGGTATAGATTACTAGCTAAAGGAGTGGTTGTTTGGAGAATCGTGAATCCGTTACTGTGACCGGTACTATTACATTGGATGAATTCAAGAAGTACCAAGCCTATCATGTAAGGAGGATCAATTTATCCTTTTTCTTCGTGCTTCTGGTGTTGTTTACATATATGTTCGTAAGCGTGATTGATGCGATATGGTTTATAAGCATCTGGTTTGCTGCATTATTCGCTCTTGTCCCCTCTGGCTTCTTTCTTCTTTCTGTGAAGACATTTAACCGACACCGTGCGAAGAAAGAGTTCGAGAGTGATTCTATCGCGCACAATGAGATGACCTACACGTTCAGCGAGGAGGGTGTTCATCAGAAAGTGAGACGCTCTAATAATTATTATGAATGGAGTGACTTCTCTTCATTAAAGGAGACCCCTGAGCTGTTCCTCCTGTATGTATCGAAGCGTAAAGCGATTGTTTTGCCGAAGCGTTTTTTTGAAAACCAAGAGCAGCAGGAGCAGTTTAAACAAATCGTGCGAGAGCATAGATTAAGATAAATATGGTTTCCAACTTAAGCGGCACGAGAACAGACCAGTGCCGCTTCTCTTTTCCATTAAAAACTCATCTCCCAGATCTTATAAAGCATCTCGAGTATAAATCCGACAGGGACAAGGACGGCAAAGGGAACCATCACCTTTCGATACTTGTACATAAATGAGAATTTGTAGTGACTCCGATCATTAAACTTCTCTCTTGATTCCTTATGGGAGGCTGTGCGGATCAAGTATACGAATCCTGGGATAAAAAACGAGATAAGTACGGCCACGAACAAGTAAGGCCTGAGTTCCTCAAGTGTCAATCCGTTCCGTCTCAAGTTCTCACTGATTAAAAGAATTGCGGCGATTGGAACCATTAAGACGACCCGGATCATATGTCTGTGCTTCGTTATCTTTTCTTCCTTCGTACTGTTCTTATAATCGTTGAACACATAGCTTCCGTATAAGAGCAGCGCTATAAAAGCTATGAATGAACCGATGATAAAAAGCATAAACTCTCCCCTTTCCCTCTCCCTCTACGATGCGCTCCCGTTTTACGTTTCACCCGGATTACGCTTCATCTAACCAATCGTAGTACACGGAATCCGTGCACTGAATCGTTTCCTTCCGCTTCTCTTGACGTAAGGACTCAAGAACACAGCTATATAAATACCCACAGAACTCCTTCTTAATCTTGCCCTGTTTGTAAAGGAAAATCGCTTGCTTGAATGTACGCGTGACGCCCTCCAGATACGCTTCA
The DNA here is from genome assembly GCF_014642405.1 of Pontibacillus salipaludis. Taxonomy (GTDB): domain Bacteria; phylum Bacillota; class Bacilli; order Bacillales; family BH030062; genus Pontibacillus; species Pontibacillus salipaludis. The sequence continues at coordinate 10,458 of NZ_BMIN01000005.1, read as the reverse complement.
ATGCCGTGATGCATCTGTTCTCTTCTGTAAGCTCTATGGATGCACTCCCACGCCCGGTCCACTTCCACAGGGGTGAAGAATGGCTTTGCCACTTCAACAAAGGATGCAGGAATGTATGAAGGCAAAAAGGTGTAATCCATATCAAACCGGGAGCCGGGTCTTCCTTCGATTTTCTTAGTCTTTACAGGTTGTTTCTCTCCCTGCTTATTCTCTGCTTCCTCCTGATATTCAGGCGTACATTCGTTGGGAGACGTGGCTTCTGCTTCAATCGATACAGTATCAATTGCCGTGTCAGGTAGGGTGTCATCATGCGGTGTAAGAAATGCTTCTTGAGGTTGAAAGAGTAATAGATTCACACCACGCTTTCCGTTTGGGCGGATGGTCGCCACTCTTTTAATTAGATTCATGTTCTCAAAACGATTGATCGTCCGAATGACCGTGCTGCGGCTGCGTCCGGTCGTTGAGACAATCGTGTTCACTTTGGCAAAAGATACGCCAGGATATTTAACCGAATGACGCCATATGTATGTTAGGATCTCGAGATTCCCTTCAGACAGCTCCCACTTATACCGGCGAAGAAAACCTCTTACGTGCTGGTCTAATTCCGCAACGGATGAGAATGTTTGGTACTTTTTAAGATGATTGATGTTCATCGACTCCACCTACTTTTTCCTTTTACAACTATAATCATTTTCAGGGTTCAGTTTGGTGTCTATTTCTTTGAAACTTTTTTGATTAGTTTTGTATGAATCTAGCAAGAAGAAAATAGGAATATATGGTAAAATTAACCTCGTTGTGGGTGAAATCGTAACACGATTACTAGAAAAGCCTGCATGAATGAAGGGGGCAGGAATATGAGCAAGATCCGCAAAGGTGGTCTTTTTTCTAAGGTACTTCTTATCGCATTCGTCCTTTTGCTTACATCTTGTGACGATGGAACAAAGAATACGGATGGTACTTCCACTGAACATCAGGAGAACCAAACCTTAGAACAGACTGAGAAAGAAGACAAAGAGCAAGAAACACAAGCAGAGAGCGCGAACACAGAAACACCTGTGAAAGAGACATCCGATGAGACAGAGAAGACAGAACAGGAAACAACGGTCACAGAAAGTACCTCGGATACAACGGTCACAGAAAGTACCTCGGATACAACAAACAAACAGTCGATGCTAAAAGACATGTATGTGGAAAAAATCGAGGAGGCCAGAGCCGAAGTGGCGAATCTAGAACCAACAGATTCCTCGACCTATGCTCTGAAAAAAACGGAAAATGACAGATGGAAGATTTGGGATGATCTATTGAATGATACATACCGTGTCCTTCAGGAACAATTGCCTTCTGAAGAAATGGAGCGTTTGCGGGACAAGCAACGAGAGTGGCTCACCTACAGAGACCAAAGTGCTCTCGAGGCGTCGGAAAAGTTTAAAGGCGGCACACAGGAGCAGTTGGAATATGTAAGTGTGTTGGCGAACTTGACTGAGGAAAGGTGCATTGAACTTGTGGAAGGGTATATGAGTTGATCCTTTACACTCTTGCTGGGAAGCGCGGGACGGTTCTGATGCTTCCTCCTATTAACATACGGAGGAGCTGTTACCTTTTCCATACTATTTCATGCAAAAACGTCAGAGATCAAGCGTTTCTCTGACGTTTTTTGTGTTTTTACTCTATTAAAGGTCAGAGTTTTCTACCATCTCTTACATTACGTCCATGCAACCTTATGACGTCGTCAGAGATGGCTCCTCTCTCTCTTCCCCTTTTTGCTATTATGTTATGAATAAAGGTCACAGATAGGTGCCGCGGGACAAGGGACCTGTCCCCCTATCCCTTTGTTCTTGGAAAATCACCGTTAATAAAAGAAGCAATCACACTTGTTCAACAATCCCATCTTTAGTTCAACCACTCGATTTTGATTTAAAATAAATGATTTCAGGGTCTCCTTCATCTAAGTTTTCAACCAACCCACTCTGAATGAACCCATTTATTTCAAATACTCTTTGCATTTTAAAATTAGATCGATTAGTAGATGAAAATACTTTAGTTGTTGGAGATGAACGAACCAAATAGTCCATCAATAAACTTGCGTATCCTTTTCTTCTGCTGGATGGTGAAACAATAATCAGAGAAATAAAAGTACATTCAAAAAAATTAATATCATATATCAAAAAGCCGACGATCTCATCGTTTGGTTTAGCAACTATACATTTCCCAGATTCTATTGACCTCTCAATATAATTTCTTCTACTTGTGTTTCCTATAACTTCACTGTCTATTTGTACTATTTTCTCTAAATCACCGATACTAGCCTCAACGACTGTCTTCAACTTACTACCCCCTCTAGTTAAAGAGCTAACTAGATCTATTACATAAAGATTGCGGCTACTAATCAGCCAATCTATATAGATCAAGTTTTCGATTTACTTATAACAGATTGACCTATAAACCTAGTAAGAATTCCAAATACAAATCCTATTATCACCATTAGAATTCCATTATTAAAAATCAGGTTGCCTACAAATATCCCTAAAAAAAACATTACCCCTATCAATAGCCCTAAGATGATGTTTTGATTTTTATTCATAGAACCCCCTCCCCCTCTTTAGGATTTAGATAAAAAGCTGACTTAGCACAAACATTAGGAGTAAGATGCCGGTTCCTAGAGCACGAAAACCATATAATTGCCGTTCTGATAAATCTCTTCCTTGAATGCGCCTCCAACTTGGATAAAAGAAACCAACCGCAGGAGCCAACACTAAACCCACTGACATAAGTAACACAGCTAACAAATTCATCATCTTAGCTCCCTTCTAGGGAATTAAATATCCTTATTTATCCATATGAAAACATGAAACCGCTCTTTGCCCCTATGTAAAGTTAAACGTAAATATCTGTGGGTGAGGCGTGGGTTCGGTTCTAGTGCTTCCATGTAAATAGTCAGAGGATCAGTTACCTTTTCAATCTTGTTTCATGTAAAAACGTCAGAGAATATGCGTTTCTCTGACGTTTTTTGGTTTGTTCTCTAGAAAAGGGCATTGAGAAGGGCTATCTCTTACATTATGACTCTGTAGCCAAATGAAATGGTCATAGACCGATTGCCTCTCTTACCTTTTGGCTATTATGTGATGAGAAAATGTCACAGATAGAGGGCGGCGGGACAAGGGACCTGTCCCCCCTATCCCTTGCTGTAGATGATTTAGAATCGGAAATCCCCATTTTCCATTACCACGTATTCGGTCCCATCTTCTTGAATACCCACTACTTTCATATCTTCGCTCCCAAAGGTCACATTGACTGCCAATAGTGACGTATTCAGCCCCGCTGCCTTCAACTTTTCCTCAGGTTGGTCAGTGCTATTTTGAAGATTGGAGGGGGATGCATTTCCGATTCCGATGTGACAAGACGTATTTTCATCAAACAAGGTATTGAAGAATAGGGTATCTGCCTGAGCAAGTGGAGATTGATTAGAGACCAAAGCGATTTCACCTAGATAATGGGAACCTTCGTCTGTTTCGATCAAATTTTGTAACACTTCCTGGCCCTTCTCGGCATAATAGTCGGTAATCCGTCCATCTTGAAAAATAAGATAAAATTCATCGATAATACTTCCTTCATAGATAAGAGGTTTAGTCCCTACCAGTTTTCCATTCACCTTATTTTTATGAGGAGCCGTAAATATCTCTTCCGTAGGAATGTTCGGAAAGAAAGGGATCCCATCTTGATCTTTGACAGCTCCGCCGATATAGTGATGATTATGAGGTAGACCCACTAATAAATCTGTTCCCAGGCTATTTGTAAAATGTAAAGCTTTGTATTGGCTCTCGTTTAAGATTTCTTTTCGAGATTCGAAGGCTCTATGATGATTCTTCCAATCTTTTATAGGATCTTCTCCATCTGCCCGAGATCCTTTTAAAATCAAGTTCCATAATGAGTGTAAAGCTTCTTCCTTGCTTAGGCTCGGGAATACGTTCGTTGCCCATACAACGTTTGGAACAGCTAGAAGACACCAGCGTATCTCATGGGATCTAATTTTCGCATGATAATCTCTTAATTTGCTCCGAGAAGCTTTTTGGAACCGATTTATCCGGTCTGGAGAAACCTCCTTAAAGACATCTAGATTCTCAGAAATAATATGGATGTACGCAGCACCTTCATCCTCCCACTCTCTAAAACGGGCAGCCTGCCAATCAGGGTAGTGATCGATGAACCGATCTGCTGCATGTATGTAAAATTCTTTGGTAGACTGTTCATCTTTCCAATCTATATATACATTTGAAGCTCCTGCCTCGTAAGCTACTGCTTGGATTAAACGTGCAAATGGAGCATTTTGTAGATCACTATAAATAATCAACAATTGATTTTCCTGCAGATTTACACCAGCTCGTACAGCAAGTTCTGCATACTTTCTTAACTGTGGTTCGCTTATATGTTCATATATTCCTTTTGTCATTGGCTATCTCCCCTGTGAGGTTCTTATAATCACACCGTAAAATCCTTGCATACGTAAACGGAGCTGCTCTTTTACTTCAATAAGAAAGGTGCGTTCTCCTTGTTAAGAAGCGCACCCTTTTGTGAATAAGTTATTTGGTTCTAATTATGTAAACGCCTATTAAACTGTAACTATTATCCATATAAATGCCAGGAGAGAGTATGCCCTAGCTTTAACAATCATCGCACTCTCTTTCAGTTTTCGTTTAAAATCTCTTTTAAACGACGAACAATATCCGTTTCGTGTGAGTCATCTAAATCTTCCATATTCACTTCAAGATTGGAAAGGATCTGTTCAAATTCATTCAGTTTGGCACTTTGTTGAATCAACACAATTCCCATAATTACATTTGAAAGTAAAATTAGAATTAATATAATATTATACGGCTTTTTCATAATTGCTTAACTCCTTCGATACCTGCCACTTACTTAATATGATAAGGCTAACATCCTTATTTACAATTAGAGATTCTTTACTTTATAAAAATTTGAGCTTGTAGGTTCTGGTACTGATAAAAAGTAAAAGTGTTTACCATTCCTTTCGACTGTTTTAGCTTCAATATTTTTCTTCTCCATTATCCTCGTAAGTGACTATAACGTTTTCTTTTCAATCAGGATAAATATTGAATTAGTTCCTTTATTGCTTCATAAATGGCTATACCAACAATAACCCCAAAGATCATCTTAAAGAAGGTGTTAGATTCTTTTTTCATTGAGCTTCCTCCTAATTACAAACTCTTTATAAAATAAACCATAAGTATACATTTTCTTCTTTATTCCACCAAACTGCCCGTTAGTGTTGAACCCAATTCGTTTTGCCCTATTTTCTCCTAAGGGAGGTTTTTCTTTTCCATTGAATTGGCAATTTCGATTAAATCTTGGACGCTATACTTCTTAGAATAATCATCTTTGGTTTTGATAGCAGTTATGCGATAAAGGTAATTAGTCTCTTCATCCAGCCAACGGAGTTGTTGAGATGCTTTATTCGAAATGAACGTTGCCTTTGATCCGTTTTTCAATGTAACATTTTTAATCGTTACGTCATCTGGATAAGAATCAGGTCCGTTTAATCTATTACCCTCTTCTGTTATTTCTACGGAGAAATGACCATTATCTGGCGCGTTCCAATCCATTGTAAATTGAGTCATATTTGCTATTTTGTCCACACTTCCGCCTTTTTCTATTTCACTTTCATCAAATGGAACTTTACTCGGTAGTTTCAAATTTTGTTTGAATGATTTTGGCAAAGTAGAAAGAGCTTCCTCTAAGCCGATAACGCGCGGCTTTTGTACAGACTTAGATTTTGTATTTTCATTATCACTTTTTGATTCAGTTTCTTCGTTAACCTCAGATTTTTCTTGTTGATCGTTTTGTGTTGAAGCACCTTCTTCGGAGCCAGAACAAGCGACCAACGTGGAAACGGAGAGCCAGAGTATCAAAAATCCAATAGGCTTAAAAGCATTCATAATACTTCCTCCTAACCTTTATTATTTTCAAAGTGATAAATCTTTCACGCTACAAGATTTATTAAAAACATAAACGTAAACCTTTTCTTTTTATGGAGTTCCGATACCATGTTGAAATTCTTAAATAACATTGCAAACAGTAATAACGCTTGGATTGTAAAGTGCCCAAGCATTATTCACTTAAGCACCCTTTACTAGAAATGAGAATTTAATTAAAAGGATGTAGTATTTTTTCCTAATTCAGCGCAACTCGTCCTTGCTTAAACGAAGGGAGGATGTTTTAGGGGTATGTATTAATTGTCTTCTCGCTTCTGTTCTTCTTGTTCCTCTTTTAAACGTTTCTCGTAAGCTTTCTTCAACTTTTTTTCTTCTCTTTCTTCTTTGTTTGGGGAGAAGAAGGGAAAGATACCTAAGAAAATATTTGCAATGATTTCAAAAAAGATAAAAATAGAATTCACCTCCTGTTATTCTTAATGACGCAACGACAAAAATGCAGAGTGGGTACATGTTCCTTCTATGCTTTCTTAATTGTAAAGGGTAGAGGGAATGTTCTACTGATTTTACCATATTAATACAAAAACCCTCAAAATCACATAATTAGTAATGCAGATTAATATGCAGTTTACACTACAATTTAGATTACAATTTCACATAAAAAAAGTAGTTCAATTAAGGGGTACAAATTACAGTATTGTATTCCAAAACTGAACTACTTACTTCTTCGAAGGAGTTATTTTGTTATTTTTTCTAATGCAACTTCAGTGCAGTCTATATTTTCAGAAGGTTCACTTTCTCCGACATAAAAGTTCGTCAAGTTCTCATATACCACTCGTTCCCCTTCTTCATCAATCTTCGCTCCTGAAGGAGAAGTTTTCATATGAATTTTTTCTGGAGGTATCTTAACCTTTTCTTCTCCATCAACATAATAATAGTCAACTTGTCTATAACCAGAAGTGATTTCTCTTTCCCAACCGAAATTATAAGGTGACGATGTTTCGAATAAACCATCTTCTGAAAACGTATGAGTTACGGTGTTATCTTTAATCTCCAGAGGTTCAGCTCCCTCAACTTCGTATAAAACAGCAAAACACCCTTCTTTTCCATCTGGAATTAAATATTCAACATCAGGGCCCGTTTTCGAACTTTGGTATTTTGACCAACCTAATACACCCAATAATAGTACAAGAAATATAACTGGAAGACTCATGATAATCTTTTTCACATCAACCACCTCTTATGTATATTTTACCAACCCTGTATTCTTTCGGAAAACAACCCCCCCCTATCCTTTAATAATAACGGGTTCGGTTGAGAGGGAGAAAATGCAATTCCACATGCTAAATAACCAATAAATAGGTTTTAGTAGCCAAAACAATAATACAAATAGCAAAACAGAAGGATCAGATTATAATCTGATCCTTTTTTGGTCTAACAAAATAGTCTTATTCAACTAACGCACCTGTTTGTTTAATAAGGCAGCCTTTTTTATTCTTTTTTAATTTTATCTGGATAAGCTTGTGCTGGATAAGATGCATCTACGCCCGATACCATCGCTTGAACTTTATCTCCTATATTGAAATTTGAACTTTTAGTCTCTAAGTAAATTAAGTCTTCTTCTTGTTCCATTAACTCGTCACTACTCTTATCCTGCAATTGTTCATATTCATCTGTTGTTATATTTTCGACAACTAATATTCTATTTTTTTCAACTTCTACAACATATCCCTCTATCTTAATACTGTCCTCACTATTCGAACAACCTATTAAAAAGATAGAAATCGTTAAGTAAAATCCAAAAATTTTTAACTGATTTAAGCTATTCATCCTGACGCTCCTTTTATAGCTTATTCAATTAAACTGCCGCGTTAATGAAAGAAGCAACTGCTCTCGTTCAGCAATTGCACCCGTTTGTTGAAAATGTTTTACTTTAAATTGTCATTAAAGCATTCTTCACAAATAAACTTGCCTTCATTTCTTAAATACGCCTTTATTTCAGTGAAACCTTTTCGCTTAGGGTAGCGCATTTTCACATAAACAACGTCATCATCTTTTATTTCTTTTTGACAATAAGCGCATTTAGGTTTATCCCACAACATTATAAAACCTCCCAATACCGTCTAATCAACTTCTATACGAAGAGATCCTATGGAAAGTTTCTTCAATTTTAATGCCCTATGTGATCTTTAACATTAGCACCCGTTAATTGAATAAGAATAACTAAAGTTTATTCCATTACTGCATCTTCAAGAAAAGTGATGCAACCATTTGATGCATCTAATTCTATTCCTATACCGATTGGAAAGACATGCGAAGGGAAGGTGTGCCCAATATCAACGTTCGTTATAATCGGTATGTTTGTATCTCCTAAAATTTCTAATAACAAATCTTCAATTGTAAATGGTGAATTTAAGTCATCAAAATGTTCATGCTTTCCCACAATTAGTCCTTTGATTTCATCAAAAACTCCCGCTACCTTTAACATGCTTAAAGAACGCTCTTGTGTAGCCATATCCTTAAATGAGTCTTCAATAAACAATATGGAGTCTTTTACGGATGGAAAATAGTCAGAGGCAATAAATCCAGACATGGTATTTAAGTTTCCCCCTATAATTCTCCCTGTGGCAGAACCAGGCTTTAAACATTTCCAACCATCGTTTTGGACCATTTGTTTCTCTCTGTCCTGTGTACTCCAATCAATCATTTCTTCTGTCCAATATTCTGGTATTTCTATCGTATAAGGTGCCCTTCTATTAAGCTGGACAACATTCTCAAAGTATTCTTTTCCTTTTGGTAACAACTCTGGGAATTCGCCAAAGGAAGGTACGATAGCTGGTCCATAAAAGGTGGTTAGCCCAGTTTTAGCATAAATCCCTAACAGTAATGCTGTTACATCGCTATATCCCATAAAGATCTTGGGGTCTTTCTTTAAATGCTCATAATCTATGTAAGGTAATAATGAATTCGAATTAGCTCCACCAATCGTACTTATAATGGCTTTCACCTTTTTGTTATAGATTAACTCGTTAATTTCTTCCGAGCGTTCCTTTATTGTAGAAGATCTGTATGCTTGGCTTTTATTTGAGCATTTACCTTCAATGATATGAAACCCCATTTTTCTTAGCTGGTTTAATCCTCTATTATATCTCGCTTTAAACTTAACTGGTGCAGCAGCTGAAGGAGTTATAATACCTATACTGTCTCCCTGCTTTAATGTTTTAGCTTTTATCATATACATCCTCTTTCCACCTTGTGGTCTAATTGCTGTATTAAAACTTATAGAACAAGACTACTTCGTTACTTAACAAGATTGGGCTGATCACCTTATTAGATTAAAGCACCCTTTACTTGAACAACAAACATAGCAAAACATTAATCTCCCTGTTGTTCATTTTCCTTAATGAATTGCTTGATCCAATCGACATCAATAGGATCATTCAAAATACGATAGTACTTGCCTCCATTGAAAACATGAACACGCTTTTCAAATATGGTAGCGTCTATCGGTATCTGCTCACCTTTTGAATAGATCGAAACCATAAACCCTTCTTCTTTCGACACATCACTATCCCACTCATGATCCTTCATCCTTTTGACACGGGAGTTGCTTAGAAAGTCTTTTAACGCTTCTATATGAACCTTTTGATCCGTCCTCCATTCATGATTCCCTGTTAGTCTAATGGAAAGCGATTCGACATCAGAAACATCGTAACGGATCACATCGTCTAACCCTTTTTCTCTATTATCATTAAAATACTTAACGGAAAAAAAGATTATGATTACAACACTTATGATTAAAAACCATCTTTTTCTCATTCCCCCCGCCCCCCAGAAGTACTAATCATATAGCATGATAAAAGATGCTGCGCAAACTATTATTAAAGAAATCGAAAGTGTAAGCTGATTTTTATCATTTGAACGTTTCTTTAACGTAATAAAGAACGAAATAAGACCATAAATGATTCCGCAAATAAAAATACCTTGTAAAATCTCCACTATTCCTTCCTCCTTTTAAGGAACTTCTTCAACAATCGCACCCGTTAGTTCGATAATTTCCTTATCCGTATTTTATTGACTAAAACAAATACTAAAAATCCCATCATATAAAGTCCAGTCAATATTGAGATATAAATAATTGGGTTAGTCTTTAAGGCAATTAAAAACACATCAATCGCATAAATATCACTACAATACTGAACATCTTGAGGTGTAAAGATAAACTTTGGTTTGCATTCTGATTGAGGTAAATAAGCGATTTTACTTGATATAATCATCGAATAAATATAGGACACGGTAAAAATAGGTATGCAAATCCACCACAGTCCCCACCATTTGCTCACACAAATCCCTCCCTATACTGCCGCTTGTTAAACAATCCTGCCCCGTTCGTAATATAAGGTTAACCAGTTTTTACTGGTTGATCATTTTTTATATGGATCTATTATAACAGTAGCCGGGGTAGAACGTCTCTGCCCGTGGGGCTTGACCCCGTAAACTAAACCGTTCACCC